>NZ_JBFUEE010000007.1:0-347897 GCF_056404355.1 Mesorhizobium sp. P2_D5 | reverse complement strand
GGTGATGTTCACCGACTCGTCGTGGCTGGCTCCCGGGGTCGGATGATGGATCGAGGCATACTGCGCCACGCTGACGACGCCGGTCGTGCTGTTGATGGCGACAGCGAACGCCGCCGCCCCACCGGCCCCGCCGATGCGGCCGACCACCAGATCGCCTTCCTTGAACAGGAAGATGCTGGTGCCGGCGGTCGTGTCGAGGCCGGAATCCACGCCGGCGGCGGACACCGCCAGCGAGAATGCCGTCGTGCCACCTGCCTGATCGGTGCCGAACGAGCTTCCGGTGGAGGACACCACCGCGCCTGGGTCCTGCGCGTAGCCGGTCGGGCTCAGATCGGAGCTGACATTGCTGACGCCCGCAAACAGGGCAACAACCGCGGGTGCCGTGGTGTCGTCGGCATCTGCCTGGATGCCCGCGGTCTCGTCATGCGCCACCGTGGGAGCGCCCTGGACGATGCCCGCCGTCGGGCCGTCATCTTCGATCACGATCTGCTGGCCGACGAACTCCGAGGCGGAGTTGGATGTCACGATGCCGAAGCCGCCTATGTCGAAAGTGTTGTTGTCGTTGCTGGGATCGCTATCCGCGTTGCTGACGTTCTCGATCAGCACCCGATTATGGGTTCCGCTTGTCGTCCACTGCACCGTGTCGCCGCTGCTTAGGCCCGTGATGATCAAGTCGCCGTTGGCGTCGATCGAGGCGGCCGGAGTATATTGCGTATTGCCTGTCTTGACGACGACGTTTGTCAGCGAGAACGACGTGATGGCGACGTGCGTGTCGTTGGTGAGCCCGTCGACGAAGTTCACTCCCGACTCCGCGACGGTGGTGAAGGCAGAGATCTTGACGGTCACGGGTCCGATGCCCGGATTGGTCTGGTTGACGGTGAAGGATGCTCCCGTCGCACTGACGACATTCTGGAAGTCGATGTTGGCTTCGACATCGGCCTCGTTCTGGTCCAGATTCGGCACGAGGAAGTTCGTGTTCGTGCCCGAGACGTAGGTGATGTACGCCCCCTCGGTAGGGTTGATCGCGTTGCCGTTGACGCCGAACGAGGTGGTGCTGCCGGCCTGGCTGATATTGAGCACATCCTTGGTCGAGATGTTTCCGCCCTCGGACTGGTTCAATGGATCTTTCCCTATCACCACGATCTGGGTGGAGTTTGGATCGCCGAAGGTCATGAACAGGTTGCTGCCGGAGGGCGCTCCGGCAAAGCCGAAGTTGAGCGTCTCGCTCGCCGCGAGCTTGAGGGTGTTCCCGAGATCGACCGCGTCGTCCGGGTTGGGGTTGCCGCCATGGAAGATCGGAACATAGGTGACAATGTTGAAGGTCACCTGGTCGCTGGTCGCGCCGGCGTTGATCACGTCCTGCTTGAAGACGACGAAGGCGATCGCGTCCAGATTGTTGACAATACCGTTGCCATCGCTGTCATAGCGACCGATCACGGTGTTGTTCCCATCGGCGAAGAGCAGGATATCCTTGCCGCCGAGGGTGTTGAGCCCGCTATCATCGCCATTGAGGGTGCCGCCATTGCCGTCGGTGAACGTAGTGCCGACGAGCTGGGAGCCGGCGGTGGCGTTGACGGTGACCGAGTTCGTCTTGGTCGCGACGCCGATGCTGGCCGGGAACGCGGAATTCAGCCCGAGAGTTGATTCGAGATAGGTCCGGAACGAGGCCGGCAAAGCGGAGTACGCGACATCGGTGTCCGTAAAGGCATCGTCGACGTTGTCGCCGGTTTGCAGCCCGGTGGTCTGGTCGTTGACGGCCTCGTCGTTGAGAATAAAGCTGATGGTCATTGCTGTGCTCCCCTATCACGTGACGGGGGCCCAGCCCCCAGATGCCGATGCACCCACCCCAGCGCATCCCCTGGCCCACTGAATCTGCGGCCTTCAATCCGTCAATTTGCCGCCAATGAAGTGGGCGCGTCCATTCTCGGTTCGATAGTATTGGGGTGAATGCCCATACCTGATCGAACGATATATATCGTTCGATAGATCAGGCCGGCGCGGGCGCCGCCGGCGATCGCGACGGCATCGAGGTCGATGCCGTCAGGCGGCTTTTCGTTTTGTAGCTGCACCCTGTCGATGCCAGCGGAAAGCGATGATCAGAGCGGGCCGGTTCCTGGACGCTCGGCGCCCTTGCCATGCGACACCCAGGCCAGTTCGGCCCGGCCATCGAGATGCAGCTTCTCGTAGACATGATGCAGGTGCATCTTCACCGTGCCTTCGGATACATGCAGCCGCTGCGCGATGGTCTTGTTGCGCAACCCGCGCGAGACGAGATCGGCGATCTCGGTCTCCCGCCCGGTCAGCCTAGACGTCGGCTGGTGCTGCGGTTCTGGCATCAGCAGTTGCTGGACGATCTTGTTGTCGATCCATTTCTTGCCTGCCGCCACCGCATTCACGCATTCGAGAAGATAGCGATGGCTGATGCCGTCCAGAAGCAGGCCGTCGCCGTCGAGCGCCTGTATTTCCTTGATGTCGAGCCTGCCGTTCGGCTGCACGATGAAGATGATGCCGAGAGCGCTGTCGCAGGCCTTCAGCCGGGAGGAAATACCGGCCATGCGCGGGTCCGCGATATCCAGGCCGACGATCACGATATCGGGCCGATGGCGCTCCACATTGGGGACAATGTCGACAGGACGGCGGCACTGAGCGACGACATCGTGCCCAGCCTTCCGCAGAACCCATTCCAGACCGGCGAGATACACCCCCCGCGGGTCCGCGACAACCAAGGTCGACATGCGAACACCGTCCGGAAACGCAACAAACTTTGTTTCAATACCCGGCAAGTCAGGAAACCAGAGGTTAGGCATTTTGTCAAGCAATCACTAATATAGTTAATGCTATAATATCGACCCGAGGCTGTCGAGCATACCCGAGCGGACACGGCCGCAGGGCTGTAGACCAGGCTGACGCCGCCGGATTGTGCGGCAGTGCATTCCGACGACGATGGGGGGCCGAGGTCGTGGACGCTATGCTCGCAACCGCTGCCACAACTCCCCATGAGTTCGCAGCGCAGTTCATGCATCAGGCAAGCCAGTTTTCTATCAACGATCCCAGGACGTGCAGATCGGCATCGCTCAGTTCGTGGCCAGCAGGCACTGTCAGGGCGGACACTGTGGCATGATGCGCGCTCAGCAACGCCGCAAGACCCGGGAGAAGCGATGCATAGGGGTCATCGCGCCCCTCGATCATCACTATCCGGCAGCCGGACAGATCCGCGTCCGGTCGGGCCTCGAGGACCAAGGAGGGGCGAAGCAGGATCGCGCGCTGGGCCAGGGGCGGATGGAGCAGCATGGCCGCCGCCAGAAAGTTGGCGCCGTTGGAATATCCGAGGAACGCCAGCTTCTCCGGGACAAGCCGATAGCCGCTGATTGCGCCATCCATGAAGGCGGCAAAGGCAGCTGCCTCGGCCCTTATGTCGGCTTGATCGAACGAGGTAGCCGAAAATCGGCGGAACCAGCGCAAGGTGCCCTCCTCGACGCTGCGCCCGCGCACCCCCAGAAAGGTAGCGCGCGGCGCCAGGCTTGCCGCGAACGGCATCAGGTCGGCTTCATTACCGCCGGTCCCATGCAACAGGACGAGCGTTGTGCCGTCAGGGTCGGATGGCACATGGAACCGGTGCACGAAGGGCAGGTCGAGATACCGGATGCGATCCTCGCCAGGCATCGAAAATTGCGGCAGCCGCGTGCGGATGGCGTCGGCCCGCTCGGCGTCGGAAGGCGGAACGAAGAGCACCGAGCCGAGGGTTTCGATGGGTTCATCGACCGTCATCCCGGGTCCGTCTGTTGCGAGTTCGAACAGGGTCTCTCCCGGCTCACGGACATAGAGAGATACGAAATACTTGCGGTCGTGAACATTGGTGACGCTGGAGTTGCGGCTTGCAAGTCGGCGCTCCACCGTCTCCAGGGCAGCAATGTCCGGCGTGCGGAAGGCGATATGGTCGACCACGCCGGTTCCGGGCGCGCCTGGCCAGAAACCGACGGCATCACGGACATCGACAACATCCCCGCTGTCCGAGACAAGGCGCTGCACGGCCCCGGCGTGCTTGAGCGGGCGATAGCCGAAATAGTCCTGCAGGAATGCCGACGTCTGCTCGGCAACCGCCGAGAAAATCGTCGCGCCACGGACGCGGCGGATTGCATCGGCCGGCTCGATTCCTCGGCTGTCGGCCGGTGACGCACGTGCGGGCAGTGCGCTTCCCACGATCTTGACTGCTACACCGTCCGGATCGGTCAGGCGCAGCACTGGCTCGCCGAATTCCTGCGTTGGCCCGCTCGCATTCAGTCCGAACTGCAGTGACCTCGTCAGCCAGAAGCCGATGCTGCGGGGCTCGACGGAAAGCGCAATTTCGGCGACCTGGCCGAGGCCAACCCGGCCGGGTGATCCGTCCTCCCATACGAGGAAGGTGATCAGAGATCCTGGCGAACCGATGCTGTCGCCGTAGCACAGATGGAGTTGCTCGGCGTCTTCGAAACCACCGGTCCGCTTGACCAGACGCAGTCCGAGAAAGCCAACATAGAAATCGACGTTGGCCTGGACCTTGCGTGTAACCAGCGTGATGTGGTGGATGCCCGATGTCATTCGGTCGATGCCTTCCTCAACCGTTCCTTGCCATCATCGGCGAGTGCTGGTCATCCGAGTTGAACAAATTGCTTTGCGGCAACGCCGCCGCCGAATTGCTGGGCACGGCCGCCTTCGGTGATACCACCTAGATCGACTGCGGCGAAGCCGAGGCGCTCGATCAGGTCGATAATGGTGGCCCGTGCCGATGGCTCGTCCCCTGAGGCAAACAGGACACGGCGGCCGCCGGGCACCGCCGGATCGGCCCCAAGGACGGCCGCGGGAACACCTGATCGCGCGTCGCATCGAACCGATCCGCGGTAAGCTCGTCGCCAGCCCGGACTATATCAAGGCGCATGGGGCACCCGAGACGCCGGACGAACTCCTGACCCACCAGACCGTCATGCAAGGGACGGAAACCTGGCAATTCATGGACGGCGACAAAACGATCACCGTTCACCCACAGGGGCGGTTCAAGGCGGATAGCGGCACCGCCCTTGCCGCCGCCGCAGTCGCGGGGCTCGGCATCGCCTCGCTGCCGGATTTCGTAACCGAGAGCCATGTTGCTTCCGGCGCCCTGGTCCCGGTGATGACACGCTATCCGCTCCCCGAGGCCGGCATATTCGTCGTCCGCCCACCTGGACAGCACCCTGCGCGGAAGATCCGCGTCCCCACCGAATTGCTGATCGAACATTTTGGATAGAGCATCGCCTCTCTCGGCCCCGCGACGGTACGGAGCAGGGCCATCGACGGCTTTTGCTGGATGATCCCGAGACACCGGCAACGGACGCCGGAGAGGTCGGTCGTTTCATTTCAGTATGACCAGGTCTATACTTCACGGGGGACAGGCCAGATCGATGGACCGTAAGCTTTCCGCCATTCTCGCTGCCGATGTCGTGGGCTATTCCGCCCAGATGGAACGCGACGAGGCCGGCACGTTCGAGCGCCTCCGTGCTCAACGCAAGGACCTGTTCGAGCCTGAGATTGCCCGCCATCACGGCCATATCTTCAAGCTGATGGGCGATGGACTGCTGGCCGAATTCGGCAGCGTCGTGGACGCGGTCGAATGTGCCGTGTCGTTGCAGCAAGCCCTGGCCGAACGCAACGCCGCCGTTTCCGAGGATCATCGGATTCGCGTCAGGATCGGGATCAATCTCGGCGAGGTGATTGTCGAGGGCGAGGACCGATATGGCGAGGGCGTCAACGTCGCTGCCAGGCTCCAACAACTAGCGGAACCTGGCGGCATCTGTGTCTCGGAAAAGGTCGCAAAAGAGGTTGAGAAGAAATTGGCTTTCGGCTTTGAGCCGATGGGCCAACAGAAGCTGAAGAACATCGCCGAACCGGTGCAGGCGTACCGGGTGCTGCTCGATCCCGCGGTGGCGGGAAAGCCCATGGCCGTCAATCGACACCCACGCTTCAGGCGCAATCTGGCCACCGCTGTTGGGGCCCTTGTCGTCGCAGTTGGCCTTGCAGCAGCGTGGTGGCGACCGTGGGAGCCACCGCTTCGGCCCACCGCTCTGACGGCCAATGCGAAAGCCGACACCCGGCCATCCCTCGTCGTGCTTCCATTTGACAATCTCAGCGACGACAAGGCGCAAGGTTATCTGGTTGACGGTTTCACCGAGGACCTGACCACAGAACTTGCACGCGTGCCCGGCCTGTTCGTCGTATCGAGGAACGCGGCTTCCACCTACAAGGGCACGGAGACAAAACCCGCCGAGGTCGCCGCAGCGCTTGGTGTCCGGTACATACTGGAGGGCTCGATACGTCGGGTCGGCGACGACATGCGTATCAACGCGCAATTGATCGACGGCTCGACCACCGGTCATCTCTGGGCAGAACGTTTCGACGGCCAGTGGACGGATGTGTTTGCACTGCAGGACAAGGTCGTCGTCAGCATCGCAGGCGCGCTCAAGCTGCGTCTCGTCAGCGCCCAAGGCAAGGCAGATGTCGCGGGGGGCACGCGCAATCCTGCAGCCTACGAAGCTTACCTCCAGGGCATGGAAATCTACAATCGTCGCAATACTCCAGACGAGTTTGCGCAGGCGGTGAGGTTTTTCCAGCAGGCGCTGGAACTCGATCCGAATTTCGGCGCGGCGGCAGCCTCGCTCGCATGGGCCTATTGGGACACGGACGGGCCGCGGGTCCAAGCTTTGGCCGCTTCGGACATCAGTGCGCTGTACAACGTCTACAAGTACCTGGGGGAGGCGGCCAAGCATCCTTCGCCGTCCTACTATCAGCTCGTCGCCAGTTTGCTGGTTCGCGAGCACCGGTCCGACGAGGCAGTCGCGGTTATGTTCAAGGCAGTGGCGCTCGACCCGAGCGATCCCCTGAACTATGTCGGGCTGGCGGAAGCCCTGAATTTCAATGGCAGGCCGGACGAGGCGCGCGACTATCTCGTCGCGGCCAACCGTGTCGATCCAGGCGGCAATGACCATCGGCACTACCAGGCCGGGCTGGCTGAATTTGGCCAGGGTCGTTTCGAGGAAGCCGTCGACTACCTTGAAAGGATCGATCTCCAATCGCCCGATCCATGGCCGAAATTCTACGGCCTGCAGGTGTTGGTTTCGGCCTACGCGCATCTGGGGCGCAGTGACCAGGTCGCGGCCTATAGTGACAGGCTAAGGAACGTCATGCTGGAACGAAAGGATGGTGGGGCAAATCAACTGGTCACGCAGAGGTATTTCGTGTTCAAGAATCCGGCTGACATCGGGCGTCTGCTGGACGGCCTGGACAAGGCCGGTCTGCCGGAGTTGCCGGAAGCGGTCGATCTGGATGCGAAGGACCGGCTTACCGGTTCGGAGATCAAGTCGCTCATCCTCGGTCGTGACCTGCGCGGGGGAGGCGCATGGATAGACAAAGGAACCAGTTGGGTGCAGCAGAACTTCCTGTGCGATGCCATTCCGAAAACTCAGACAACCTGCGGCGCGATCTTCCGCAATCCTGCCGGGACGCCGGAGCGACGCAACGAGTATACGGCAGTCTTCCGTTTCGATCGTTTTGAGTTCTCGGCCGTCAAATAAGGCCGCCCGGGACCTGCCGGCGAATATCAGAGCTGTTCGCGATTTGCTCCTACAGGCCAAAGGTCGCGTTCAAGTCACCCCTGTGCCTGCAATGGCATCGTTCGTCCGGCGCGTTGAAAACGATGTTAGTGTGCGAGCGAGGCATAGTGAAAACGAGGAAGGTCTCATGAATTTCGATGATATCGACCTCAATTTGCTCAGAGTGTTCGATGTGATGATGCGTGAAAGGAGTGTAACGCGCGCAGCCAGCGAATTAGGACCTGTGAGCAGATTGCCCGCATACTCGACAGCCAAGCGCCGCCGGTGAGTTAATCGCTTGCTCGTCTGCGGTTAAGCAAGGCCGTTTAGCCCACCTCCCAACAAGGTCGCCGTTATCATAGCGGCGGCCTCACCGTATTCTATGCGAGCTACGACCGAGTAGATAAGGACTCCCATGACTTCAACCGCAGCTATTGCGGCAAGGCGATCCTGAGTTGACCACGGCCGATGCCGGGTCGGAGACCGATGCGCCGGATTTCGCAGCAAGCGGCAGCATTTCCAAATGTGCTTGTGGGCGGATTTGGGCTGTTTTATGTATGGCTTCAATAGGAGACGATATGAGTGTTCCAAATGCTGATCAAACTATAACCGCAGGAAAGCTGGCGGAATTTGTAGCGAAGTCCGTAGAGGCCGCGCGCGCGGTGGAAGGGCCATTTTACCATCTCGAGTTCGACCGGGTCTTTCCGGAGGATGTTTATAAATCCATGCTGGCGGCGCTGCCGGTGTATGCGGATTACCGACCGATGCACGGCCGGTCCAAACAGCGGGATGCGATGGGTGCGTCCACGCGGGTGAAGATCGATCTCTTTCCGGAAAACATCCGACATCTGCCGTCGGCGAAGCGGACGGTGTGGAACGTGGTTGGCAAAGCGCTTTGTTCCGAGCCGGTGAAGAACGCTTTCCGTCGCCGACTGGCACCGGCGATGGGGCGACGGTTCGGGCCCGGCTTGGCCGAGGTGGGCATGTTTCCAATCCCCATCCTAACGCGTGACATTCCGGGCTACGAAATTCCGCCGCACACGGATACACATTGGAAGGGCATCACGGTGCAGCTTTACCTGCCACCAGACGAGGCGCACACCAACATCGGGACGATCTTTCACGAGGAGCTGCCGGGCGGCGGGCTGGCGAAAAAGATGCAGATGCGTTTCGCGCCGAACACGGGCTATGCTTTCGCGGTAGACAAGGACACGTGGCACTCGGCGGACATAGTGGGGCCGGAAGTGACAACACGGGACAGCATCCTCCTGACGTATTTTGTGGATAGCGGGTTGCTGCGCATCCTGCGTAACCGGGGGAAACGGGTGGGCAACTTTATCGGCAACGAGATCCGGAATTTGGGCTGGTTCATACCGGGCACATGAGTTGGTAGCCGCGTTTTATGTCGAAGACCGAGGATCGCCGACTGATGCCTGAACCGACAACGGGAAGCCGCGAGTGGCTGGACCGGCTTGACCAGCAGGACATCTCCGACTTCGCCGCCATCCGCGGCGACGAAATCATCACCAAGCCCGGTTGTTCATCGGGCCGGGCTCGTCCAGCCGGCGCGCCGCGAAGGCGCGCCCGAGGGGCGCCGCCGGCGGTTCATCGGCAGGCGTGGGGTGGGAGTGACTTGTGGCACTGTACTTCGGTCTTCCGCTTGCAGTGCTGCCATGCTTAATTCGAGTAAATTCACATCAAATTATAGAGTTGCCACGTGATACCAATCTACATTGGGTATGACCCACGCGAATCCCGAGTTCTGGACGTAGCGCGATGGAGCGCCTACCGGCGGACAAGCACGCCGTTGCAGATACAGCCACTCGTGCTCAAAGACCTTGAAGCGCAAGGAATCATGAAGCGACCGATGGTGGTACGTGATGGCAAGCTCTGGTGCCCGATTTCCGAGGCACCGATGTCGACCGAGTTTGCCATATCGCGCTTTGCCGTTCCGTTCATGAGGCAAGGCGGCTGGGCCATGTTCTGCGATTGCGACGTCCTGTTTCTGAAGGATCCAGTCAAGCTGCTCGACCTGGTCGATCCTTCCTACGCGATTATGGCGGTCAAGCACCAGCAACGCGAATCCGAAGCGGTCAAGATGGACGGGCAAACGCAGACGTTCTATCGCCGCAAAAACTGGTCGTCGGTCGTTTTGTGGAATCTGGATCATCCGGCCAACAAACGGCTGACCAACGAGATGCTCAATACGTGGCCCGGACGTGACCTCCACGCCTTCAAATGGCTTGAGGACCATGAGATTGGGGAATTGCCTCTGGCATGGAACTACCTCGTAGGGGCTTCGGCTACCGAACTCGACCCCGCCGATGTCTCGCTGGCGCACTACACGCTCGGCGGTCCTTGGTTTGCGGGCTGGTCCGGCGCCACGCAATGGGACGAATTATGGAGCCGAGAAGAGAGCATTCTGCGCGCGTTTGAGGAACATGCGGTTCAGATTCCCGCATGAAAACTCCGCTTTCGGACCTCTTGCCAACCTTCTCAAAGCCAATTCTTCGCTTGCCCAGTGTCACCGGTCCCGCCTTGGTGATGGGGGCAGCGCCGAATTTTCGCCTCCCGCAGGGGCATGATGCCGATTGGGGACTGGTGACGGTCAATGCTTCCCAGCTTTTGGCGGAAACCTTCGGTCTCCCAGTTCCCGACATCGCCGTGCTCCGCCGCGGCATTTTGGTCGGCCAGGACGAGCAGGATTTTTACAAGCGCGATTTATTGAAAGGACGGCAGGCAAAGCATCTTATCATCCCGATTTGGCCGGACGTTGAAGACAAGCTGATAGCCGGTTGTCGCACCTTTGATTATCGCCATGACACCTTGCAGGCGCTTACAAGATGGCAGCTTGCCAACATCGTCTGGCGGCTTAGCGGCAAATATCACATGTCGCGCGGCTGGCACCGGAAAATCTCAACCGGAGCCTTCGCGATCATGCTGGCGCGTTTCGCCGGTTTCGCTCCTGTTGTCGTCAGCGGGTTTTCCCTGTCCCAAGCCGGGCATGGATACGACACCCGAAATGCCTTTCGATATCATGCCGACGAAGATGCGGATTTGCTTCGACGGGTGGTGAAAAGAGGCGAGCCAATCTACGCAGAGGATAGAGACTTCGCTGCAGAAAGTGGATTGCCCTTGTGGCAGGGACAGATGCCATGACGACGACAGACGACCTTGCTTCGCTGTTGAAAAGAGGGATATCCATTAGCCGGAACCGTGAGCTCGATTGGACGTTGGGCGCCCACCAATGACCAATTTGACCCGCCCTTCGTGAGGTCGATGTGCTGAATATCTCGATGGCTGATCGGCTGGCTATCAAGTCCATTCTCGTT
Organism: Mesorhizobium sp. P2_D5; assembly: GCF_056404355.1. NCBI lineage: Bacteria > Pseudomonadati > Pseudomonadota > Alphaproteobacteria > Hyphomicrobiales > Phyllobacteriaceae > Mesorhizobium > Mesorhizobium sp. P2_D5. The sequence goes on along the minus strand of NZ_JBFUEE010000007.1, from coordinate 336,967 downwards.
ATTCAGACGAAGTTCATCGGGGATGTCATTCTGACCTCGGCGCTCGTGCGAAATCTGCGCCTCGCTTACCCAAACGCTGCGATAGCCATGCTTTGCGCTTCTGGCCTGCGAGACTTTGTAGTCAGCCAGAATATCGCAGACGTGGCCATCGGATTCGACCGTCGAGGTGCTGGTAGAAGTCTGCCTCAGCGAGTGAAGGAATATTCAGGCTTGGTCGCTGACCTGCGCCGCCGAAAATTCGATCTCACCATTGACGTAACCGACTCGAAGACATCACGGATAGTACACAGGTCAATCGGCGCCCCCCTGCGCGTTGGATACAATCCCCCGGAAAAGCCCATGAAATTTTGGGAAGTTCAGCCTGCTAATATATTTGCTGAAACGTTCGGCCATGGAGGCGCGCACTACTTGTACCGATATCTGTCCCCGCTTGAAGCGCTTGGGATAGAATTGCGAGAAGTGACACCGAGGCTTGAACCCACACCAGTCGGGCGAAGCGCATCTACCCAGATTCTGGCGCAAAGCAATCTGGCCGTAAAGGCTTTCGTCGCAGTACACGCTGGAGCAAGGTTCGAAGGGCGGTGTTGGCAACCTGAACGGTTCGCTGCAGTAATCGACGAGGTTTATGCAACCAAAGGCCTGCGGTCATTGCTGATTGGTGGACCTGATGAGAGTGCAACCGCGCAAGCTATCTTGAATGCGGCAGTGTCGCCATTGGTGAGCGTTGTTGGCAAAGCCTCGCTTGAGACACTCACAGCATTGCTTTCGGATGCATTTATCTTTCTGGGAAACGAGAGCGGCCCAATGCACCTGGCTGCGTCAGTCGGAACTCCGGTTGTGGGCCTGTATGGCCTGACGCCCCCCGACATCTGGGGGCCTTTTGGGGTGCTTCACCGCACCGTTGAGCCGCCGTTGCCTTGCCAGTGTGTTGCGCCCGGATTGTGCAAACCCGACAACCCGGGCGGCGTCTACTGCGTTCATCGACTACCAGTTGCCAAGGTTGCTCAAGCGACACGAGACTTGATAGACGCAGTGAGACAACTGGCCAATAAGACGGCCAATTGACCTCCAGCCATGACCGGCCCGCTTGAAACCGTGAAGAAGGCCCTGCAGGCCAATGTCGACAAGGATCGTGCGCTCATCGATTCGGTGATCGGCAGGCCGTACAGCTTCACCAGTCCGCTCGACAACGCGCTCGGTCGCGAAATCGATTTTGAACGCTGCTGGCTGTCAATAACATCCCATCGTCTCCCAACTGTGCACATCTAACCTGCCTGAGCCGCGGCGCTCGGGCGGAACGGCCGCTTTTGGATCGTTTCATCGTGATAGCGGACGGCCGGCTTCCGGCCCAAAACGCGACGTCAGAGTCGTGGCTTGGCTATGTAGTTGCACCCAGCTAAACGCTTGGCAGAAATTAGATTGCCAACTATCGAACAAGAGGAAGTCTAATCCGGAACGACGCACCACCGTGATCCTGATTTTTCGCACGCATCAGCCCACCGTGCGCCTCGACAATGTTGCGCGCGATGGATAGCCCCATGCCCATGCCTTCCGCCTTAGTGGTGAAAAACGGTTCGAAGACCTGTTCTAATTTGTCGTCGGGAATGCCCGGTCCGCTATCAGACACGGACAGCTCGGCAAACTCTTGGTCGCGCGAAGTCCGGATGCTGATGATGCGATTTTCGCTCGGCGTCTCCTTCATCGCGTCGATCCCGTTCACCACAAGGTTCAGAATGACTTGTTGAAGTTGAATGCGGTCGCCGAGTATCGGAAGCGCATCCGGCGTGATCACGCCAAGAAGTTCGACTTTTCGCCCGCGAGCCAACGTCGAAAGAAATTCGACGGTTTCCCGCGCAAGGTCGTTGAGATCGAGACTTTTCAGTTCAAAAGGTACCTTCTTCAGGAGGCTCCGCATCCTCTGGATGACTTCGCTGGCACGCTGGTCATTCTCCAAAATATCGCTCACGATTTCCCCGAGTGCAGCGATATCGGGGCTCGATGATTGCAGGATAAGTTCTGCGGATTCGGCGTGGCTCATTATAGCGCCGAGAGGCTGGTTTATTTCGTGGGCAATTAACATGGTCAGCTCGCCAGCGGTCGAGAAGCGATTGACATGAGCAAGCTCTGCCATGCGCTGCCGCGACTGCACTTCGGCTGCTTGACGCCGACGATGTTCATTCAACAGGATCAGGATAAGCCCGGCCTGTAGCAGAATAGCCGCAGTAATAAGGGAAATTTGCCAGGAATACCGTTCCCACGCCGTTGGCTCCCGAAACAAGACTTCGCCCCCGGGTGGCAGGCGGCTCTCGCTAATGTTCCAGCGCTGCAGCTGTCGCCAATCGTATTTCGGTGCTGAGAACTCGATTGGAGGAACCTTGATGTCACCTGCCTTCTCACCTCCCAATATCCGGACCGCGGCATCCGCCGTCGCTCGGGCACCCTCGGTCGGTGATGACATCGGGCCGCCAACAGCTTGACCGTTGAAAAGAGACTCGTCGAACGTGAAAATGGGAGCGTTGGCGACCTCATAGATGCGCTTCAATGGATCCTTGTCTCCATAGACGGCACCTGCGCCGTCCACCATCATCTGCTGGTAAAAGATTGCACTGTGGGGCGGCAAACTCGCAACCTTCTTCAGGATCTCCTCGAACGGCCGCTCGTTGTAAAAGATCAATTCAACCTTGTTGTCTAGCAGTGGCTTCAGTTCCCGTTGCACGTCGCCGATCCAAAATCGCTCAGGGGGCGAGTTCCCGATTATCATCGCGATGGCCTTCGTCTCCGGCAACAGCCGTAGAATGTTTTCGACAAGGGCGACGTGATCGACGCGCGTGCCAACCACGGCGTCCCGCTCGGACAACATGGATTGTCCAACCCGGCGCACTTCGACAGCCGCAAGCAGCATCGGCGTTGTCGGAAATAGGTCTATTCTCCGTTTCTGGACGAAGCGAGCCGCGGGTGCACCTATTGCGACGATCAAATCGAGCCGTCGTGTTGCGTAGAGCGCCTTGAGATATTCACCAAATTTGGCCTCAGCAGCGTCGTCGCCATCCCGAGCCGTGACGAGGGAATCTTCTTGGATGTCCAGCGGCCAAGGCGACTGTTGGTTCAGTTCATTGCGGATTTCCCTGGCCCATGTGGCCCACGGCTGGAAACCCCGGCCATACGAATATAGGAACAGGATTTGCTTCGGCTGAACGGAAGGCTCGCCAGACCTAGGCTGAGCGGCAGGCTCGCCAATCGAGACCAAAAGAATGACGGCGGTGGCGATCCACCTATTGACCAGCCAATTCATCATCAATGAGCCCGATGCGACTACACGGCCTCCATCGGTGGCGATCAGTCCATCCATGGTTTGCGGGCGCCCGATTGGAGCATCCAAGGTGCCTGACATCCACCCGATGACGAGCCAGTAGAGCCTAGACTGCCGTTATTGGTGGGGATTAGCAAGATGAGCCTGGCCATGTGGGCTGGCCGCACCAACCGAGACCGCAGTAGGTCAAGAAATCCCTTGCCAGCGAGGAGCCGTCCACACATGCCCGAAGTGATCTGGTGGATGAGGCCGCAACAGCGATGCTTGCACTGGGCGAGGCGCTGTCCCGGGGGGTTGATCTGCTTGGCAGCTTGGGAAACGACCGCCAGTTTGCGGTCAGGCCACGGCCACTGCAGGTACTATTGCGATAGCGCCGGTTGCATGTACGATGTTGCTGAGGCTTTCAGAGGGCAAGATGTTGACCGAGCAGGGCTTCCTCCGAGCCTCGATTGTCGCGACGGTAGGCGTCGCGGCGTTCGGAATCGTCTTCGGCCTGCTGTCCGGGTCGTTCTCCATCGCTTTTGATGGCGCCTATTCTCTTGTCGATGCCGGAATGACGATTTTGGCGCTTTGGGTATCGAGCCTGATCGTACGATCGGCAAAGGCCGACGCGCTGTCGGGCAGGCTGCGCAATCGATTCACGATGGGGTTCTGGCACCTGGAGCCTATTGTGTTGGGCCTTAACGGCACCTTGCTGATGACGGTCGCTACCTACGCCCTCATCAACGCCGTGATCACCATTGTGTACGGCGGCAACGAGCTGCGCTTCGGTGTCGCCATCGTCTACGCCGCAATCACGTTGGTGGTCTGTATAGCCATGGCTATGGCCGGTGCGCGGGCAAACAGGAGACTGCGGTCAGACTTCGTTGCCCTGGACGTTAAAGCCTGGACGATGTCGGCGGGAATAACCTCGGCACTTCTGATCGCATTCCTGATCGGACAGGCGGCGGGCGGAACGCCGCTTGGCTGGATCTCTCCATACGTGGACCCTGTCGTACTGGCGCTGGTCTGCCTCGTGATCATTCCTATTCCCGTCGGGGCGGTGCGCAAGGCCCTGTCCGAGATCCTGCTCATCACCCCCGTGGATCTCAAGGCCCACGTCGATCGGGTGGCCGCCGAAATAATGCAGCGCGAGGGGTTCCTGTCCTATCGGGCATACGTCGCCAAGGTCGGGCGGGCCACGCAGATAGAGCTTTACTTCATCGTGCCGAAGGACTTGCCCCCGAGGACCATCGAGGAGTGGGACCGCACCCGCGACCAGATCGGCGCGGCCATCGGGGACGAAGGCCGCAATCGGTGGCTGACCATCGCCTTTACCGCTGACGTCAACTGGGCGGAGTGAAAGCCGGATGGCGCGCCAGACCGATGTCGGGCATCGCGTTGTGCCAGGTCAGCCCCGCACCTTCCGGCCCAGGTAGCAAACCTCCTCGTGAAGCTTCGTGTCGCTCGGCTTCATCGGTATCAGCAGGTAGCTATCCTCGGACACCGTCATTGCCTGTCCATTCTGATGGGCGAACGCCTGTCCTTTTGGCAACAGCTTAAAATTGCTTGCCTCACCCGCATACCGGAAGTCGTCGAATTCCTTCGTGACGACGGAATACATCTCGACGATCTCCGCATCGACGGCCGCCGGACGAGGATCGTGCCCGATCATGCCCAGGAGGGACAGCAGAGAAATGGCAGCCCGATAGGCGACATCGTTTGAAGATTTGTCGAAGTGGCTACCGGATTCCAGAGTCGCTGACATTGCGCCTCGCGCATTGGCGTAATTCTCGGTATCGCCGCCGATGGTCCCGCTCGAGAACTTGCTCCAGCCGGTCATCATCTTTGGTATTCCGAGATGCCGATAAAACTCGACGGCGTCTTGCTCGGCGACCAGAAACGGTTCGTTTGCGATCGGCGCGGAATGGAAATCCAGAAAATAGTCGCAGCTCTCCAGCAACGGCTTAAGCTCCTGCGTCCGTTGGAATTCGTAGGAGCCGCGGTCGATCTCTGGTCCATAGTCCTCGCGAAACATGCGGTTCATGTTGTGTTTGACATAGCGGCACTCCGCAGCGATCGCGCGCTCGTTCGCGCGGGCAAGTGTCAGGGAGCCGCGCAGCAAAAGTCTCGTGCCCCCTAAAAGGTCATAGAGGACTTTCTCGATGGCATGAATGCCACTGACCTCGTCTCCATGAATGCCGCAGAACATGACGACCCGCGGGCCAGCCGCGTCGCAGTCTATCCGCACTACGCTCTGAACGTGCGGATCCCTGGAAATCAACATGGACCGCCTCCTGTCGAACTTGCGACGCCATGACGTGTCGAGCTTCGATTCGACTGGGCACTACTGCCGATCGGCCAGTGCAGCAAGGGTCTGGGCTGAAATGCTACTGTAACTTACGTCGATATGGTCCGCGTGCAGGGAAGACCAATCTTGCGGAAATTTGCTGCAAGGTTGACGTTCAGGTCATGACAATCCCAAACTCTGAGACGCTCGGACTGCCACGTCACCCGGTATCGACTGGCGCGAAACTGAAATGCGGGCGCGCAGCGATGGCCGCGATACCCGCAGGCTCCAGCCAGCCGCAGCCAAATCTTCGAGCGAGGTAACCGATGTCCTCTGGACATGCAGTGTCCTCCAGGCGGGTGCTCGAACCCATCGAGCGCATATCCGAAGTGCTTTTCGGATTAATCATGGCATTGGCCTTTACCGGGACTTTGAGTGTTGTAAGTGACGAATCTGAGGTGCGCACCACGCTGGTCGGCGCGCTCGGCTGCAATCTCGCCTGGGGCCTCGTAGATGCCATCATGTATCTGATGGGATGCCTCGCCGACCGGGCCACACAGCGGCGCATAGTTGCCAAAGTGCAGCAAGCCGCCACCGCCGAAGAGGCGAGGACCGCTATCCTGCAGAACCTGCCTTCCGCGGTAGCGTCGGCGTTGACGGACGCCGATCTCGACAGAATGCATGCAGCACTGTTGAAGGAGCGGATGCCAGGCGAGCCGATGGGACTCAAGCGCGAAGACTTGCTGGGTGCGGTCGCCGTCTTCCTTCTCGTTTTCGCCTCGACGATCCCGATCGTAGTGCCTTTCCTGTTCCTGCAGGACGCTTGGACCGCGCTTCGAATCTCCAACGCCATCGCTGTGGCGATGATGTTGTTTGCCGGCTACGCGTTTGGACAACTGACTGGGTACAGACCATGGCTGACTGCCGCTGCCATGGTTCTGCTCGGCTGCTTGCTGGTCGCCCTGACTATCGCGCTGGGCGGATGAGGGCCGGGCGCCGCGATCTTGCCGTGAACAGTGCGTCGGGACCGAGCGCAGATGTAGTACAGTAACATACACCCCGTTCCTTGTTTAGGTCGTCTGACCTGCGCAACAACCTTTGCCGGCGCCGCCATCGAACGGCGTCCAGCAAGATGCTGCGAACGCCAGGCATTGGGAGTGGACGGTGCACGAGGTTGAAGGGTTCCCAATTGCGATCATCGATGAAGATTACGAAGGCAAGAACGCTGCTGGACGGGGCATGCAGCAGCTCGCTGCCGCAATCGAGAAAGAAGGCTTCCGCGTCGTCGGCGGCCTTAACTACGAGGATGCCCGGCGACTTGTCAAAATCTTCAACAACGAATCCTGCTGGCTGATCTCCGTCGACGGATCGGAAGACGTCGCGACGCGATGGCAGGTGCTTGAGGAAGTGCTGGCGGCCAAGCGCAGCCGCAACGAACGCTTGCCGATCTTCCTCTTCGGCGACGAACTCACCGCGGAGATGGTCCCGATCAGCGTGCTGAAGCACGCCAACGCCTTTATGCGGCTCTTCGAGGACTCGCCCGAGTTCATGGCACGAGCGATCGTGCGCGCGGCGCAGCTCTATCTCGAGGGACTTCCCCCGCCGATGTTCAAGGCGCTGATGGAGTATACATTGCAGGCCAGCTACTCCTGGCACACGCCCGGTCACGGCGGCGGCGTCGCGTTCCGCAAGAGCCCGGTCGGGCAACTCTTCTATCAATTCTTCGGCGAGAACACCTTGCGGTCCGATATCTCCGTATCGGTCGGTAAGCTAGGCTCGCTTCTCGACCACACCGGTCCGATCGCCGAAGGCGAGCGCAACGCCGCCCGCATTTTCGGGGCGGACGAGACACTGTTCGTCGTTGGCGGCACGTCGACGGCCAACAAGATCGTCTGGCACGGGACCGTGAGCCGCGGTGACCTGGTCCTGTGCGACCGCAATTGCCACAAGTCGATCCTGCACTCGCTGATCATGACGGGCGCCGTACCGATCTATCTCATCCCGTCGCGCAATGGTCTTGGCATCATCGGCCCGATATCGAGGGACCAGTTCACGCAGCAATCCATCAAGAAAAAGATCGCGGCAAATCCGTTCGCCAAGGGGAGCAATGGCAAGGTCCGCCTAATGGTGATCACGAACTCGACCTATGACGGCCTCTGCTACAATGTTGATGCGATAAAGAAAACGATCGGTAGTTCGGTCGAAGTGCTCCACTTCGATGAGGCCTGGTACGCCTACGCCAATTTCCATGAATTCTACGACGGCTATCACGGCATCTCGTCCGCTGATCCGACCCGATCGCCCAACGCGATCACTTTCGCCACGCATTCGACGCACAAGCTTCTCGCTGCCTGGTCACAGGCGTCGATGATCCACGTCCAGCATGGCGAGAACAAGCGGCTGGACATGGCCCGCTTCAATGATGCCTTCATGATGCACACGTCGACATCTCCGCAATACGGCATCATCGCGTCCTGCGACGTCGCCGCGGCAATGATGGAGCAACCGGCGGGCCGTGCTCTCGTTCAGGAGACGATAGAAGAGGCGCTGAGCTTTCGTCGCGCCATGACGGCGGTCAGAAATCAAGTCAAGGACTCCTGGTGGTTCGACGTGTGGCAGCCGGACGCCATCGCCAAACGGCCAGCCGAGAGCAAGGCGGAGTGGGTCTTGAAGCCCGGCGGTCGATGGCATGGCTTCGAGGGTCTGGCCGAGAACCATGTGCTGGTGGATCCGATCAAGGTCACGATCCTTAGCCCGGGGTTATCGGCAAACGGTGACATGCAGGAACATGGCATCCCGGCAGCGGTGGTCGTCAAATTCCTGTCGGCGCGCCGCATCGAGATTGAAAAGACCGGGCTCTATTCCTTCCTTGTCCTGTTCTCAATGGGCATAACCAAGGGCAAGTGGAGCACGCTGGTAACCGAGCTCCTCAATTTCAAGGAGCTGTACGATCAGAACGCGCCGCTGAAGAATGTGCTGCCTGCGCTGGTCGACGCGCATCCCGCAGACTACGGCGAAATGGGCCTCAAGGACCTATGTGAGCAGGTGCACAAGGTCTATCGCCAGGACAATCTGCCGAGGGCGCAGCGGGAGATGTACACGACATTGCCGGAGATGGCGATGAAGCCGTGCGATGCCTATGAGAACCTCGTGCGTGGCCGTGTGGAAAGCGTTGAGATCGACGGGCTGATGGGGCGCACGCTCGGGGTGATGGTGGTGCCATATCCGCCGGGCATTCCGCTGATCATGCCTGGCGAACGCCTCACCAAAGCTACCAAGTCGATTCACGACTACCTGCTCTACGCGCGCGATTTCGACACGAAATTCCCCGGTTTCGAAACGGATATTCACGGACTGCGCTTCGAGCCGACGCCGACCGGACGCCGCTACCTGATCGACTGCATAGTGGAGGGGTGACAGATGATCCCGCGTGACGTCAAATCACCGACCACTGCGGTTCCCTTCCACAAACTGCTCAAGATCGTCGCGATTGTCGACGACACCAATCCCCAGACAAAAGTTCTGCTCGACCAGATTGCGGCCGAAGGCTTCGAGATCGAGATTGCCGACAGTCCCGATCGTGACGTCTCGGAGGATGCCTCGGTGGGCGCCTACATCGCATCGATCGACGGGGATCGCCTCGAAGGCGCACGCAGCCTGGGCAGGGCGGTGCGGGGCATCGGGTTCCGTACGCCGCTTTGGGCGCTGGCCGACACAAGGCAACTCGCCGACATGGCGGTGCTCGCCCAGACCGGCGAGGTCGACGGCTATATCTACCTTGGCCAGCAGACCCCTGCCTTCTATGCGAAGCAGGTCGTTGCCAGCCTACTGATGTACGGAAAGACCCTTTTGCCTCCATTTTTCGGGGGGCTGATGGCTTATGACGGGGAGGCCAACATCGCTTTCGACTGCCCCGGCCACCAGGGCGGCCAGTTCTACCGAAAGTCGCCAACCGGTCAGCTGTTCTTCAAACACTTCGGCGAGAACATCTTCCGCAACGATCTTTGCAACGCCGATGTCGATCTCGGAGACCTCCTCATCCACGAAGGTCCGGCGGTCGAGGCACAGCGCTACGCCGCTCGCGTGTTCGGCGCCGACAAGACATACTTCGTCCTGAACGGCACCAGCTCCTCCAACAAGATCGTTGCCAACGCCGTGCTGAAGCGCGGCGACCTGGTACTGTTCGACCGCAACAACCACAAATCGTTGCATCAGGGCGCCCTGGTGCAAGCCGGCGCGATACCGACCTTCCTGCCGACCGCGCGCAACTCGTTCGGCATGATCGGCGCCGTCGACTGGAGTGCCTGGGACGAGGACTATCTGCGCGAGCAAATCCGCAACAATCCGCTGGTCGATGACCCGGAGAGGTACAAGGCCAAGCGGCCGTTCCGCCTCGCCTGCATCCAACTCGCTACCTATGACGGCACCGTCTACAACGTTCGCAAGGTGATGGAGAAAATCGGACACCTCTGCGACTACGTACTGTGGGATGAAGCCTGGATCGGCTACAACGCTTTCCACCCGCTGTTCGAAGACCACAGTCCCATGCGTGTCGAGGATCTGGGGCCAGAGATGCCGGGGCTGTTCTCGACCCAGTCCGTCCACAAGCAGGGCGCCGGTTTTTCGCAGGCCTCGCAGATCCACAAGCGCGACGAGCATATCAGCGGCCAGCGTCGGTTCGTCGAGCACAAGCGCTTCAACGAATCGTTCCTGATGAATGCCTCTACCTCGCCCTTCTATCCCTTGTTCGCCTCGCTGGAGGTGAACGCCAAGATGCATGAGGGCAAGGCCGGCGAGATGCTGTGGGACCGCTGCATCGCGCTTGGAATCGAATGCCGCAAGAAACTGCGCGAATTCAGCCGCTTCTATGAGGAGAATGGAGAGGGTGACGAAGAGAAGTGGTTCTTCGACCCATTCGTGCCGGACAGGGTGACAATCCGCAACTCGGCCTTTTCCCCGGACGTCGAAGACGTGCCCTGGGAAAGCCTGCCGACGGATGTGCTCAAACGGGAGCAGCAGTGCTGGAATTTCCATCCGCAAGCCAAGTGGCACGGCTATTCCGGCTACGTCGACGGCTACGCGATGGTCGATCCCAACAAGCTGGCGCTACTGACCCCCGGGATCAACCGCAAGACCGGCGACTATCTCGACTTCGGCGTTCCCGCGACGGTGGTCGCCAACTATCTGCGCGAGCAGCGGGTCGTGCCGGAGAAGTGCGACCTGAACAGTTTGCTGTTCCTGATGACTCCGGCCGAAGACGAGAGCAAGCTCAACACGCTGATCGCGAAGCTGGTCAAGTTCAAGAACCTGTGGGATCGCGATGCGCCATTGCCCGAGATCCTGCCGACCGTGAGCGCGGCGCACAGCCAGCGCTATGCCGGGTATACGATCCGCAAGATCTGCAAGGAGATGCACGATTTCTACCGTGCGGCGAACGTCAAGGACCTGCAGCGGCAGAGCTTCAGGGCGTCCAGCTTCCCCGAGCTCGCGATGTCTTCCGAGAAGGCATACGAGGCGCTGGTCGCGAACGACGTCGACTACGTCCCGCTGGATGCCATCAAGGGCCGCATCTCGGCCACGCTTGCGCTGATCTACCCGCCAGGCATCGGCGTGGTGGTCCCGGGCGAGCGCTGGGATGAGAAAGCCCGGCCGATGCTCGATTACTTCCTTGCATTCGAGGAGTCGTTCAATCGCTTTCCCGGATTCAATTACGAAGTGCAGGGCGTCTACCAGGAGAGGATCGACGGCCGCATCAAGTTCCACACCTACGTGGTCAAAGAGTGAGGGCCGGATCCACACCGGAGGAGGAGCACCATGCCACAAGAACCGCAGCCGAAACGCATGAATTTGATGCAGCTGACCTTCATCGTGGCGGTCAACATGATGGGCTCCGGCATTATCATGCTGCCAACCAATATGGCAAAGGTCGGTGCGATATCCCTGCTGTCGTGGATTGTCACGGCGCTCGGTTCAATGGCAATCGCGTACGGCTTTGCCCAGGCCGGCCTTTTCAATCAGCGTCCGGGCGGCATGTCGGCATACGCCGAGGATGCATATGGCAAGTCGGGGTACTTCCTCGTCTTCATCCTGTATTTCCTGTCCCTTGCGATCGGAAACGTCGCCATCGGCATATCGGCTGTCGGATACCTGTCGTCGTTCTTGCCCGCGCTTTCGGCGACGCCGGTGGCGACATGTGTCAGCCTGATCTTCCTGCTTTGGCTTACGACAGTTGCCAACTTCGGCGGCCCAAGCATAACCGGGCGTATCGGGTCGATCACGGTTTGGGGCGTCATTATCCCGGTGGGCCTGCTGTCTGTCTTCGGCTGGTTCTGGTTTAGCCCCAGCACTTTCGGCGCGGCCTGGAATCCGCACGGGCTGAGCCTGGGTGGGGGTATGGGCTCCAGCATCGCGCTGACGCTTTGGGCTTTCCTGGGGATGGAATCTGCCGCCCAGAACTCCGCCGCGGTCGAGAACCCAAAACGCGACGTGCCTTTGGCATGCCTGTTCGGAACGCTTGGGGCCGCAGCGATCTACATTTTGTCGACCACTGTGATTCAGGGCATCGTGCCGAACGAGGAACTAGCCAAGTCGACCGGGCCGTTCGGCCTGGCCTATGCGCATATGTTCAACCCGTTCGTGGGATCGATCATCATGGCTCTGGCCGTCATGGCATGTCTGGGCTCGCTGCTCGGCTGGCAATTCACGATCGCCCAGACCGGCAAGGCGGCGGCCGACGAAAGGATGTTCCCAGCATTCTTCACCAAGGTGAACCGCATGGGGGCGCCGGTTACCGGCATGATCGTGATGGCTGTCGTGCAATCGCTGCTCGCACTGATGACGATCTCACCGACACTAAGCGAACAGTTCGCAGCGTTGGTGAACCTGGCGGTCGTCACCAACGTGCTGCCATACATCATAGCGCTATCGGCTCTCGTGATCATGATGAAGTCGGCAGGCGTGTCCGGATCGAAGTACGCATTCAACGTGTTCATCGTGACGGTGGCGATGCTCTACAGCACCTATGCACTCTACGCCTCGGGCCACTCGGCGGTGATGGGCGGCATGCTGGTGACGGCGCTCGCTTTCATCATTTGGGGTTTCCTTGCGCCTCGTTTCAGCGGGCAGGCAGGCACGCCGGCGCGTGCAGCGGCAGCCTGAACTGGGGCATGGCAATGCGCTCGACAGGAGGACAACACATGCAAGCCGCACAGCAGAAAGCCGCTCGCCGGCATGGTATCGGTGCCCTTGGCCTCCTTGCCGTGGGCATCGGCGTTGCCCTTGCGCTCCTTGACGCGATCCCGGCTTCAGCCGCTACCCTCGATCGGGTTCGCCAAGCCGGGAAACTTGTATTCGGCTATCGCGCCGACGCCCGGCCGTTCTCGTTCGACGACGGGGGCAAGCCCACCGGGTATTCGATTACGCTTTGCCAAAACGTGGCAGACGAAGTCAAAACAGAGCTTGGCATTGCCGACCTGAAAGTTGAATGGGTTCCGGTCGCTGTCGAAGATCGCTTTGCTACGCTCGAGCAGGGCAAGATCGATCTCCTATGCGGTGCAGAGGTCACGCTGGAAAGACGGAAGCAGGTGTCGTTTTCCATACCCATCTTTCCCGGTGGCATCGCTGCGATGCTCAGGTCGGATGCTCCGCGGGCGCTGCAGGATGTCCTCGCTGGCCGGCCGGCATCCGGCCCCATCTGGCGTGGTTCGCCGGCGCAGATCCTCGAGGACAAGACCTTCTCGGTCGTTTCCGGCACTACTGGGCAGTCATGGCTTGAGAAGCGGTTGAACGAATTCCAACTGACGGCAGAGGTAGTTCCTGTGGACAGCTACGATGCCGGCACGATGCGAGTGCTGGACCGCACGAGCGACGTGTTCTTCGGGGATCGGTCGATCCTCGTTGAAGCCGCTGCCGGCAACCCGTCAGGTGCCGACTTGATGGTTCTCGACAGGCAGTTCACCTCTCAGCCGATTGCGCTGACGATGGCGCGAAACGACGATGATTTTCGCTTGGTCGTGGATCGATCCCTTAGCCTGCAATTCTCATCAAAGGAGTTTCGCGATCTGTACACGAAATGGTTCGGGGCACCAGATGACGAGGTAACAGCCTTTTTCCGTCAGAGCGCATTGCCAGAATAGTTCTCACGTAGAATATATATTACCACGCTAGATGAGCAGGTGGTGCATATCGGCACGTCGCCAGCCAAAAAATGAGATAGCGGAGTCAAAGCAACCGCCATCCTGATTGCAGGGCGAGCCTGCGCTCATGACGAGGAGCTTGGGCCTGAGACGCCGCCGGCGCCGATGCCCCAGGATATCGTTCCATTCAACGTCTCTTTTGGGGCTGCCTTACGACCGACTACGTGTCGCGCGGCATCACCAATTCTAACAGCAGACCGGCAATACAGGGCTACGTTGAACCAAGTGTCGAACTCCCGACTGTCGGACGTGAAGAGCTGGATGTCCGAGGAGTAAGACACCTGCGCATTTCATAGCTTGCAGCGCAGCTGCAGAGCGCAATCCGTGGCCAATCGCCCGCGTGCGATCATTCGCCCCTGCTCACCTGGTGCCGGAGCTCCCGGCAAGGGGCAGGGAACGCTACGGTAACTTACTCCCTGATCCTTGATTGCGACGTCGCCGACGACAATCAATGCTTCAAGCGCCAGTTCTCCTTGGTCCGATGTCAGACACAGCGAGCCGTTCGGGAGAACGAGTATCCGGTGGCGTGTGCCGTCTCGCGGCGCAGGACTTCATACGTGATCGCGGGCTGGGCCACGCCAGTACCTTGAAGGACGAGGGGCATGAGGACAGTTGGGGTGCATTCGGAGGTAGGCAAGCTGCGGACGGTCATGGTCTGCAAACCTTCTCTCGCTCATCAACGCCTGACGCCGGGAAACTGCCATGATCTGCTTTTCGATGACGTGCTCTGGGTCCACGAGGCCCAGAAGGATCATTTCGACTTCGTGCTCAAAATGCAGCAGCGGGGGATCGAAGTCCTTGAACTGCATGACCTCCTTGCCGAGACCCTGGAGCAGGCCGACGGGCGTCGGTTCGTGCTCGACAGGCTGATCACGCCGAATTCGGTCGGCTTCCAGAACGCTTCGTTTATGCGGCCTTGGCTGGACGAGCTTGAGGCGACGCGACTTGGCAAGCACCTCATCGGCGGGATTACGATCTCCGACCTGCCTGACGGGATCGGCAAGGCGATGATGGTCGAGGCCTTCGGAGGAGTTGAATTCATCCTGCCGCCGATACCCAACACCTTGTTCCAGCGCGACCCGTCGTGCTGGATTTATAACGGCGTCACCTGCAACCCCATGTACTGGCCCGCGCGCAAGCCGGAAACGCTGCTTCAGCGTGCGATCTACAAATTCCATCCGTCGTTCCGAGAGGCTGACTTCAAGATCTGGTGGGGCGACTCCGACGAGTCGTTCGCCAGCGCGTCGATAGAGGGCGGAGACGTCATGCCGATCGGTAACGGCGTCGTCCTCGTCGGCCTGGGCGAACGGACGACCCATGAGGCCGTGGGCCAGTTGGCTCTCGAGCTCTTTCGCAACAAGGCCGCCACGCGCGTCGTCGGGTGCCTCATGCCCAAGAGCCGGGCAGCGATGCATCTCGACACCGTGTTCACGTTCTGCGACCGCGATCTGGTCACGATCTTCGAGGAAGTCGTCAATCAGGTCAGGTGCTTCAGCATACACCCCCTGGACGACGAAGGGCATTTCGAAGTCCGTCGCGACGAGCAGCCGCTTCTCGCGGTCGTACAAGAGGCACTTGGCTTGAAACGGCTCCGCTCCGTGCCGACCGGCGGCAACGCATTTGAGGCCGAACGCGAGCAATGGGACGATGGCAATAATGTCGTCGCCCTCGAGCCTGGGGTGGTCGTTGCCTACGACCGCAACACCTACACCAACACGCTTCTGAGAAAGGCCGGCGTGGAAGTCATCACCATCCGGGGCGCCGAGCTTGGACGAGGCCGTGGCGGCGGGCACTGCATGACCTGTCCTGTCTGGCGTGACCCTGTCGACTGAACCGGTCACCACTTCTCAAGGGAGAGAACGCATGAGCTTCAACCTCCGCAACCGCTCGCTGTTGACGGTACAGGACTATACGCCGCGCGAGTTTCAGCATCTGCTCGACCTCGCCCGCGACCTGAAGCGCGCCAAATATGCCCGCACCGAGCAGATGCATCTTCGAGGCAAGGAGATCTGCCTGATCTTCGAGAAGACCTCGACGCGCACGCGCTGCTCTTTCGAGGTCGCCTGCTACGATCAGGGCGCCAACGTCACCTATCTCGATCCGGCCGGCTCCCAGATCGGGCACAAGGAGTCCTTCAAGGACACAGCGCGCGTGTTGGGACGCATGTTCGACGCGATCGAGTATCGGGGATCGGCGCAAAAGGGGGTGGAGGACCTCGCAAGATATGCCGGAGTTCCGGTCTACAACGGGCTGACCGACGAATACCACCCGACTCAGATGCTCGCCGACGTCATGACCATGCGCGAGAATGGCGACAGGCCGATCACCGACATCAAATACGCTTACGTCGGAGACACCCGCTCCAACATGGGGCACTCGCTCATGATTGTCGGATGCCTGATGGGAATGGATGTGCGTATCTGCGGTCCCAAGGAACTCTGGCCGTCCGATGAATATACGAGCATCGCCAAGAAGCTGGCTGAGAAATCCGGCGCGAGATTGACGATCACTGCGGACGTCAAGGCCGCGGTGAAGGACGTGCATTTCATCCATACGGACGTTTGGGTCTCGATGGGCGAGTCCAAGGAGGTCTGGGGCGAGCGTATCAAGCTGCTCAAGCCCTACCAAGTGAACTCTGCCATGATGAAAGCCAGCGGCAACCCGCAGGTGAAGTTCATGCACTGCCTCCCTGCGTTCCACGACACGGAAACCGTCCTTGGCAAGCAAATCGCCGAGAACTACGGCATGGCTGACGGACTCGAGGTTACCAACGACGTGTTCGAGTCGGAAGCCAACGTCGCGTTCGAGCAAGCGGAGAACCGAATGCACACGATCAAGGCACTTCTCGTCGCGACTTTGGGGGACTGACCGAATGCGGGTCGTGATCGCGCTTGGCGGCAACGCGCTTTTGAAACGCGGCGAACCGATGACGGCGGAAGTCCAGCGCAGGAACATCCGTACCGCGGCTATAGCTATGGCGCCGGTTGCCTCCGCACACCAGCTGGTCATCAGCCATGGCAATGGTCCGCAGGTTGGCCTGCTCGCATTGCAAGGGGCAGCCTATAAGGCGGACGAGGCCTACCCGCTGGATGTCTTGGGTGCTGAGACGGAAGGCATGATCGGCTACATGATCGAACAGGAGCTCGGCAATCTGCTGCCGTTCGAGGTACCATTCGCCACACTGCTGACCATGGTCGAGGTCGACGGTAACGACCCAGGGTTCAAGAATCCAACCAAGTTTGTCGGCCCTGTCTACGACGAGGCGCAAGCGCAACAGATCAAGGCCGAAAAGGGATGGACGTTCAAGCTCGACGGCACAATGTGGCGCCGCGTCGTTCCATCGCCGCAACCGAAGCGCATCTTCGAGATGCGGCCGATACGCTGGCTGCTGGATCAAGGTACGGTCGTCATTTGCGCCGGTGGTGGCGGCATTCCTACGATGTACGCGCCCGATTCCGACCGCAAGCTCGTTGGCGTCGAGGCGGTCATCGACAAGGACCTCTGTACGGAGCTCCTTGCCCGCGAGCTTGATGCCGACCTGCTCGTGATGGCGACCGACGCGGAGGCGGTATTCCTGGGGTGGGGCACGCCGCAGGCCAAGGCGATCCACAGGGCCAGTCCAGAAGCAATTTCGGAGCACACGTTCCCCGCCGGCTCGATGGGTCCGAAGGTCGATGCTGCCTGTCAATTTGCGAGGGCGACGGGTCACATGGCAGCCATCGGCGCACTTGCCGACATCGAGGCGATCGTGCGGGGCGAGAAGGGCACAATTATCGGTGGGGGCTTCACGGGCCTTAGCTACCACTAGGCATCTCCCGCCCAACAGATTGGAATTCTTGGTAATGCAAGCCTTGGATCCGACCAAAAGCGAAACCGCCACCGGGCGAGTCGTTTCCGCACCCGAACAGGGCCTGCCACCGCATTCGGAAAGCCGCAAAAGCCTCGGGATAGCGGCGTGCACGGCGATTGTGGTCGGTAACATGGTCGGGTCGGGTTTCTACCTGTCGCCCGCTGCCGTCGCCCCCTATGGCAACCTTGCGATCCTGACCTGGATTGTAATGGGCGCAGGGGCAATCTGTCTGGGGCTGACCTTCGCCAGACTGGCGCGTTTGGCTCCGGCGACGGGCGGACCTTACGCCTATACCCGCCTGGCCTATGGCGACTTTCCCGGCTTTCTCATCGCGTGGGGCTACTGGATATCGATCTGGGCTTCGCTGCCGGTAATCGCCGTCGCCCTTGCTGGGGCTGTGGTCGACCTGTTCCCGATGCTGCGGGGTCGTGGGATGGTCGTCGCCCTTACCTTGAGCGCGATCTGGGTTGTCGTGTTCGTCAACCTGCGAGGGGTAGGCGCCGCCGGCCTCATGTCGCAGGTCACAACCTACGCCAAGCTAGTGCCGTTCGGAGCCGTCGCGGTGGTGGGCCTGCTCTACGTCGACACCTCGCACTTCAGCGAGTTCAATCCGAGCGGCCTGCCAATCCTGCAAGCAGGCGCGGCGCTTGCGCCGCTGACAATGTTCGCTTTCCTGGGGCTCGAGTCGGCCACTGTCCCTGCCGGCGATGTCCGCGACCCGGAGCGCACGATTCCCCGCTCAACGGTGCTGGGGATCACAATCGCAGCGACCCTCTATGTGTTAGGAACGATCGTGGTCATGGGCGTCTTGCCGCGGCAGGAACTCGTCCATTCGATCGCTCCGTTCTCCGACGCAGCTCGTGTGATGTGGGGGCGCGCAGGCGCGATCTCGATTGCGATCGCGGTGATCCTGTCATCGATCGGTGCGCTGAATGGCTGGACCTTGCTGATGGGGCAGGTGCCGATGGCGGCGGCGCGCGACGGGCTGTTCCCACCGCTTTTCGGCAGCCTGTCGACGCGAAATGTCCCGGCGATCGGAATCGTGGTCTCGGCTGTGTTGGCGACCCTGCTCGTTCTCGTTCAGGCTGCCGGGTCAGGAGGCTTCTCGGCGTTCTACACACTGGTCGTTGGCTTGAGCACGATGGCAGCGGTCATCCCTTACGCCTTCTGCGCCTTGGCAGGCAGCCTTGTCTCGGCACGTGTCAGCGGCGGCGCGCGTATCCCGCGCGTGACCGCCGTCGAACTTGTGGCGTTCGTATTCGCCATGTTCACGCTCTATGGTTGTGGAGCAGAGCCGGTCCTCTATGGCTTGGTCCTGTTGCTGCTCGGTATTCCGGTGTACGTCTGGCAGCGGCGACGCGCCATCACGATGGCCTGATAGGGGCTCCAGTCATGCCGATCGGTGGTCCTCTCCTGGAATCGGACAACCCTACGCCGCTGCCCAGCGTTCCAGCGGTGACCTCGCGGCATCAGGACCTTGGGCGGATCACGTTGACCGTGCTGTTCATCGGCGGTCTGCTTGTTACCAGCATCTGGATCATGCGGCCGTTCCTGCCGGCGCTCCTTTGGGCTACGACGCTGGTTCTCGCGACCTGGCCATTGTTGCTTCGCGTACAGCACTACGCCGGCAACCGCCGTGGCATTGCGGTATTAGTGATGACCTTGGCGGTGCTGCTGGTTCTTATCGTGCCGCTTTGGGCGGCGGTGAGCACAGTCGTCACCAACATAGATGTAATCGGCGACATGGCGCGCACGCTGCTGTCCCTGCGGGTACCGCCCCCCCCGGATTGGCTGGCCGGAATTCCCGTGGTTGGGGCTCGGGCCGCCGAGGCATGGGGCAGGTTGTCTTCGGCTGGCCTGGATGAACTGGCACCCAAGCTTACTCCCTATGCTGGCGCGCTGACACAGTGGATCGCATCGGCTGCCGGAGGCCTCGGCAGCATGCTCCTGCAATTCCTGCTGACTGCCGCCATCGCGGCGGTAATGTACGCCAAGGGGGAACAGGCGGCGGCTGCGATGATACTCTTCGGCCGACGATTGGCCGGCGATCGTGGAGAGAAGGCCATTTATTTGGCGGGTCAGGCGATTCGCAGTGTGGCGCTGGGGGTAGTTGTGACGGCCTTGGCACAGAGCATCATAGCCGGCATCGGCCTGCGGCTGGTCGGCCTGCCATTCGCGGTGCTGCTCACAGCGCTGATGTTCGTGCTCTGCCTGATACAACTCGGTCCAGGCTTGGTGCTTATCCCGGCAGTAATCTGGATGTACTATTCAGGCAGCACTCTCGGCGCGACCGTTCTGCTGCTCTTCGCAATTGTCGCCATGACGATCGACCAGTTCATTCGACCGATCCTGATCCGGAGAGGGGCCGACTTGCCCTTGCTTCTGATCCTTGCCGGGGTGGTTGGCGGGCTGATTGCGTTCGGCATCCTCGGCATCTTCATAGGCCCTACCGTCCTAGCCGTGGCCTATACCCTGCTGAACGCCTGGATGCAGGAAGATCCGACGCCTGTCGTGGCGAGGCAGTGATACGCCGATAGCGCGGCGATGTAGCAAGAAGCGTCTTCGTCAACAACCTGCACGTCCGCGGGAGATCAGCGGATGGAAACGGGGGCCTGACGGGAGATGCCGGCAGCGAGCGGAGCCTCGACCGAGGAGGACAACATCTGAGCCGCCGAACGACGGCCAGCAGCTGTGCCTTGTGCTACCGTAACTTACCTTCTGCTTCTTGATCGTGGCGGGTGACACCGCGATCAATAT
Source organism: Mesorhizobium sp. P2_D5 (assembly GCF_056404355.1). Lineage (NCBI taxonomy): Bacteria > Pseudomonadati > Pseudomonadota > Alphaproteobacteria > Hyphomicrobiales > Phyllobacteriaceae > Mesorhizobium > Mesorhizobium sp. P2_D5. Next base: position 316,586 of record NZ_JBFUEE010000007.1, on the reverse strand, counting down.
AGCAGAGCAAACTGCAGGCTCTTTCAGCGCTCGGCTACAGCGCCCGCATAATCCGGCGACGGCCGCAGCCCACCCCACATGGGAACGGGTCATGTCGCATTTCCGCCTTTTGAAACAGACCCGACAGATGACCGAGTACTCCTGCGGCGCATCGGCCTTGCAGTCGGTGTTCAGCTATTGGGGCCAGGAGATGGAAGAGGAGGCTCTGATGAGGCTCCTCGGCACTAACCCCGAGGTTGGCACCTTTCCTCAAGATCTGGTTCGTGGTGCTCGTGCGCTGGGTTTCGATGCCGAGATGAAAGAGAACTCTAGTCTCGACGATCTGGAGCGGTTCACGTCCGCCGGTCATCCGGTGATCGCGTTGGGGCAGGTCTGGAGGAGCGAGAAGGACACGCCGGAATCGGCGGCCGACGAGTGGGATTGCGGGCACTACATTGTGGTTCTCTCGGTCGACGCCGACTACGTCTACTTCCAGGACCCGTACATACGGATGGGCAAGGGCTTCGTGCCCAGATCGGCATTCGACGAGCATTGGCATCAGATCATGGGAGGCATCGCGCATGCCAGGTCTGCCGAAATGCATCGCGTCGCAATATTCATAAAGGGAAACGAGTCGACGATACGCCCAGGCACCGATCAATTCGACTTGTCAAAGCTCGATTTGAGCCAGCTAGGTTCCATAGATCTGATAAGCATCCATTTCCCGCGATATCTGCTGCCGTTCGATTTCCTCGCTGAACTGAAACAGCTGTTCGAGGGCGGGTTGGTTCGCCCGGATGCATTCGCGATTACGAGAAAGGACAGCGAGGGCAGGATATCGGGAATGCAAGGTGGGCGCCTGGAGGACGGCGAGGACGTCGTCGAGGTCAATGCCTTGATCGCAGCGCTTGCAGCCCAAGCGCGCGGCGACACGGCAGAAATCCGGACGAGCGCAAAGGCGGCGGCGCGAGCGGCTGGTGCCGGTGACTTTGGTCTGTCTGCTGACGACCTTCGCCGGCGCGCGGAGCGACTGCGTCCTGGGCATTCCGAAGTCGTCGTTCTGTTGGAGAACCGTTGGGAGTCGCGGTTCTACGATGTGACGCGCCGTCACGGAGGCACGGTTGCCGAACAGAAGATGATCTCTGCCGCTGCCCTCGCGAAAATGGGCGGTTGGATTGTGCCATCAACCGCGTGATCCGGCGGCTCGGGCAGCGGTATTTCCGGTGAGCCGCCAGGAGTTTCGAAATGGAAGGCGCAACTGCCTCACGGCCGTTGCGCCGGCAACTGTAACTTACTTGTCGCCGCTGTGCATCCTGCAGGCGAAGGGGCAAACTAATGCGACTGTCTGCGAAGTACCAATGAAAGACCCGAGCAACAGGTCAATGCCGCTGACGGCCGCGATGGTCCGGTTCGTTGATGTGGCGGAGTTGATCAAGGCCCGCAGCATCTCGGACGAGGTCTTGCGGGATATGTGTGAAGACTACCGGCTGGCTCGCACGACGCTCACCAGACTGAAGAAAGCGAAGCCAAGGCGGCCGGCAGAGATTTCCGAATACACGACCCTGGTGTCCGAACTCGAAGACGAGATCATCCGCCGCTTGCTGGGTGACGAAGAACGGCCGACGGTTAACAAGGAGTAGCGGCGATGTCGGATGCCATACATCCTGGGGCGCGCCTCATCACATGCCTTCATTCATAACCGCGCTAGGGAGGCAAGCGTGGCTCAGCGAGGTTGCAGGGCGGCAGACAAGGCGTCCATCAATGCTTTTGCCGGACACGGCTTCTCGAGATAGGCTGCGCAGCCTGCAGCCATGGCGGCGTCTTGGGTCGCCTTATGCCCATTGCCGGTGATAAAGATGACCGGGACATCGGAACCTGATCTGCGCTGCTGAAGCGCGAGTTCTATTCCCGAGATGCCGCTAAGATGGATGTCTAGGATGAGGCAGGCCGCATCGCGCAGGTCTGCATACGCTTGAAATTCCTCGGCGGAGGAATACCCGGTAACCTCGAAGCCCTTTGCTCTCAGCAGCCTCGCGATTCCCTTGAGAAAACCGGGATCGTCATCGACGACCAGTATGCGCATGGACCCTATTCATCCAGATTGGACATCCAGAGTAGCTGCTCAACTCGGTTGTCGGGGTTGATCTCGATCCAGAATAGCAAGGCGAACGCGATCGCTGCTATTGTCCAGTCGGACATGTTGGACGCAAATCTTACAGCAAATGCAAAAACGTCAGGCAGGCGACTTCGCGGACGAGCTCAGGTCGGCGTCGGCCTGCTCTGACAGAATTCCCAAGCGTTCGGCGAGCGAGACGAGGTCGGTAATCGTCCGGGCGCCCAGTTTTTCGAATATCCTGTGCCGATGTGCTTTTATCGTCCGTTCGGTAATGCCGAGAGCGTAAGCCGTTTGCTTGTTCATGCGCCCCCGCACGATGAAGTCGAACACCTGGCGCTCGCGCGGTGTCAACGTTTCCAGCAGTGCGTGCGCATCTCGCATCCGTTGCTGGTGCTTGGACTCTGTATCGTGCCGCGCGATTGCGCGTCCGATGCTTTCGAGCAAGGCCTGACCCGCCACCGGCTTGGTCAGAAAGTCCTCGGCGCCGGACTTGATCGCCGTGACCGTGGTCGGAATGTCGCCGTGACCCGTGAGGAAGACGATCGGGAACGGCGAACCAATCTCGACCAGTCGCCGCTGCAGGGCAGGCCCGCTCAAGCCGGGCAGGCTGACATCGAGGAGAATGCAGCCAACTTCCGCCCCGGCGCAAACCTGCGCCAGAAACTGGTCTGCGCTGGGGTATTCGGCAACCTCGTAGCCGTGCAGGCGCAGCAGCCGCGCGGTTGCATGACGGAACAGGCTATCGTCGTCTACAATATGAACTAGGCTGCCCATCGGATTCACATCGCACCGGCATTCGCGAGCAGCGTGATGTAGAACGCCGCGCCGCGATCCTGCTTAGTCAAGAGCGACAACCCCACAACCAGCGCCCAGCTCGCGTTCTCAGCATGAACTTGGTCGCTCAGGGCTTCATCGAAAGGTGCCCATGCCAAAATTGCCATTTGCCGTTATCTTAGGCAGAATTGCACTACCTAACTTTGTATTAACGTGAAAAGCATTCTTTCTTTTCGGCGGTGCGTTATCTGGTTGTAACTTGTCCCTAGGGACAATGTCTTGACGGCCACTGATCGCCGGTACAATTCCAATCTCCCCGCTCTAAGTTTAGAGCTTGCTCCCATTCGCGCGAATGTCAACGGTCGAGAGTCGATGAGCAGGTCTCTGCCTTCGTGGAGGGTCGAAATGATTGACGCGGACGAGATACGCTGCCTGACTACCCCTTCTCCCGCCGCTGCGTTGGACCGCTATGACGGCGCAGCGACTGCTGATCCTGCAACATCGCGCTCCGATGAAATCCACCGCGAGTTGGACCGCGTGGTGGATTCCGTTCGGTTCGACGCGTCAGAGCGCAATCGGCGGTTCCTTGCATATGTGGTCGAAGAAGCGCTGGCAGGCAGGGGAGGGCGCATCAAGGCATACAACATCGCGACCGAAGTGTTTGGCCGCGACGTCAACTTCGATCCCCAGCTTGATCCGGTGGTACGGATGGAAGCCCGCCGGTTGCGCAGATCGCTTGAGCGCTTCTATCTCACCTGCGGCGACAACAGCTCGATCAGGATTGCCATGCCGAAAGGCGGCTATGTGCCCGAGTTTCAGACTGCTGCCCTCTGGTCACCGTCAGCTGGTGACGCACAGGCGAATGCCCCCAGCGAACCGGCTGGAACGGAGCGCGCGTCGACGATCCTTGTGGCGCCATTTGATGCCGAAGGCGATCAATCTATGTTCCTGCATTTCAATCGCGGATTTGCCGAACAGGTCACAATCGGTCTAGCTCGTTTCCCCGAAATCGCCGTCTTTGAACGGCCTTCGGACGCGCATTACGCATCGGCGGCAGCCGGTGAGCAACGCCGCAATGCGAATGGGGAGTTTGTCCTGAGCGGCAGCACCGCACTCTTCGCCGGCTCTCTCAACGTGAAAGCCGTTCTAGTTCAAGCGCGGACCGGGCGGGTGCTCTGGGGGCAGAGCTTCGAACGAGACCTCCAATGCGGGAACGTGCTGAGCATCCGCGACGAGGTGGCGAATTCGCTCGTGCGCGCGTTGGCACAACCCTACGGCGTCATCAGCAGCATAGCCAATGCCGCTGCCCAAGCGAAGGAACCGCGGTCCCTAAGTCCTGTCGAGTGCGTCATCAGGTTTTACGAGTACAAGCGGACCTACCGGAGGGACCTCTTTTCAGGTGTGCGTCAGTGTCTCGAACGAACCGCAATCACCAACCCGGATTATGCCGAGGCGTTCGCCTGCCTGTCTCAACTGTACACCGATGGGCATCGGTTTGGGTTCGCACCCACGGAGTCCCCCTCTGGACTGCGCCGGCAGGCCATAGAGCTTGCGGATAGGGCGGTCCAACTGGCTCCCGATTCCAGCCGCGGCCATCATGCTCGGGGACTGGCTTATTGGTTTGCTCAGGACGTGCCCGCCAGCCTGAAGGCCATGCAGATGGCCCTCGCCTTCAACCCCAACGCGACAGACATCATGACCGATCTGGGTCTGATCTGGTCCTTGCTGGGTGAATGGGGCAAAGGAGTTCCACTGCTCGAGAAGGCCTCCGCACAACAACTGTCGCGGCTCGGCGCCAACTGCGTGGGATTGTCCCTCTATCATTTCGTGAACGGACGCTACGAAGAGGCGCTGGCCGAAGCGCGTGATGTGGACATGCCGGACGTGACGCATGGCTTTGTGGCCCGAGCGATCTCCCTCGTTCGCCTAGGGCGGAAGGAAGAGGCCGCCCGGGCTGTCCAGAGGATTGTTGAACTCGCTCCTTGTCGCGGCGGCGGCATTCTGGCCGACTTGGCCGGCGTCAACGCCAATCCCGACCTGGCCGACAAGGTCTTGGCAGCATTGCGAGAAGCCGGGCTTTCGACGGAGGTCACACGCCACTGAACCGTGTGACGAGGGCGCGGATCGGCGGCATTCGAACGACATCCTTGCGGCTCGGAGTTCGTCGCCGTCGCGGCGATGAGTTCTTCCTCCTGTCCTTACCCGCTCGCTGGTGGCACATCCACTGCACCTTCGCGACCAGCGCGCCGAACTGGCCCGATGCCGATGGCGCCGATTGCCAGCATCTTATCGGCCACCAATGTCACTTGCTCGGAAACGACAAGGAGGCCCCACGGCTGCCATAGCGAGTCCGGCCGACACGTCGCTACGCAACCAGCCCAGTCGATAGCCTGAGAGGCTCGTAAACACCGGCAACCGAGGAGCCGCAAGAGTCCAGCCAACAATCTCGCGCTCGCGCGGGCTGGCGGTCGCGCCTATCCCGCTATCGCCGGACTGCCCCCCCGAGACCGGCATCTATGCCAGCATCGCCCCACTGATCGCCTACGCCGTGTTGTCATCGCCCGATGACAGGAGGTCGAGGGTGCCGTACGCAAGCAAGGCCGCCACCACATCTGGTGCCTGAAGGAGGCGGACAGCCAGTCTGATCGTAGTCCGCGAAACGGGCTCAGTGCGTCTGCTCGACCCGAACTATGCTGCCGCGCATGCTTTGTTTCACTCTGCGGCCGGGACGGTGCGTGGATCGAGCCGCAGCGACTCGGGCGTGACAGCCCGTTCGGCCGGCAGTGTCCTGAACGCCCCCTTTGCAGCCTGCGATACCGGAGCGCGGCGGCTGATACGCAGGAGAGCATATGCGGCGAGCACTGCGTGAGGGAGGGCCGTTGCGAGGAACAGGCTCTCCGGTCGCATCTTGGTCATCACCGCGGCTCCCAGCATCGGCCCGACAATTGTGCCGAACCCATAGAATAACAGCAGACCGCTCGACACCTTGACGAACTCGTCCGGGCGGGCGTGGTCGTTTGCATGCGCCACTGCGACCGAATAGAGGGTGTAGGCCAGGCCCCCGTAGGCTGCGGTGGTGACAATCACGAGTGCCGCCGATCGTGGCTGGAGTACGAAGATGAGAAGTCCGAATGCGGCCGCTCCGACCGCCGCGCCCGCCAGCACAAAGCGGCGGTCGGTGATGTCGGACAGCCGACCCGCGGGAAACTGGAGAGCGGCACCGGCGAGCACAACTACGCTTGCCATCAGTGCAATACCCGCGTTGCCAATTCCGATGCGGGCACCATAGACGGCTCCGAGCGTCCCCCAGGCTCCGTTGGCAATACCTGTCATGAGGCAGCCGACCAGAGCGATCGGGGAAGTAGCATAAAGACCTTTCAGATCGAGAGTGACATCCTCAAGCGGTTGCGGTGTCACTGCCGATGATACCGCCGTCGGGATCAACGCGAGGCAGAAGAAGATCCCCGCGACCATGAACAATGACGCGTCCCCGATGTTGCCTATGGCGACAATCATCTGGCCGGCCATGATCGAGACATAGGACACGATCATATAGAGGCCGAAGACGCGGCCGCGGTTGTCATTGGTCGCCTTCTCGTTCAACCAACTCTCGATGACCATATAGGCGCCGGCCATGGCGAAGCCTGTGAAGGCGCGCAGAGCGATCCACACATACTGCTCGATTATCAAACCCGTCAGCAGCGCGATGATTGCACCAGCCGCTGCAAAGGTGCCGAACGCACGGACGTGCCCGATCCGACGGACAAGCCTAGGTGCGAAGATGCAGCCGGCGACGAAGCCGCCCGCCCAGGCAGTTCCGAGCAGGCCAAGCGACGCTGTCGAAAAGCCCTCCGCCTGCCCACGCAACGGCAAGAGCAAGCCATGCAACCCTGTCGCTGCAAGCAGGAATCCAGTGCCGCGAAGAAGCGACAGGATCGGGCGGTAGCCGATAGGTAAGAGGTAACCCAGCATCTTCCGATCGGGCTCAACAGACTTGGCACCCACACTAACTGGCCGCCGGCCGCCCAAAGTCAACACATGAGCTATACATAAGTGCGCAAAGAGGGCACGTTATTGTCTTATGAGAAGCACGCAGCCTGAACCTCGCGCCACCTCAAGGGCATGGTTTTGAGGTATGGCTGGGCTAATCCGATCCTGAGCTATCGCGGTCCGTCACCCTCAGAGCCTGCACGCTGACAGCCGCAACGAGCCCAGTCAGCACAATCCCTGCGAAACCGATCACCAATGACAGCAACCGCGCCGAAACATGTTTGGGCGTAAAGTCGCCATAGCCGATAGTGAGCCCTGTCACGAAGGTGAAGTAGAGGGCCTCGTCGATCCGCCAACTCTCTATGCGCCAGATCATAAGCCCGGACCCAACCATGACCAGGAGAATCCCCGACAGGATGGGCCAGACCACACGAAGTTGCTGGACGAGCGCCAAGAAGAACAGACGCCTCATTTGCCTTGCTTGCGGCTTGTCGCGTGTCTTTGCCGACATGATCTCCGACCTTTCTGCTGTTCACGGTCAGGAACGCCGCCGATGGTCACGTTGACTTCACGGTATAGCCGGCGGCAGGATGTACAGCGTCATGGCGAAGATTATGTATACCATCAACACGAGGACGCCGACGAACCATGCCGACCGTCCGCTGTTCGTGACGAACATCGCGGTTAGGGTCGCGATTAGCACCATCACCACGGCACCCGGCCAGAACTGCAGGTCCATCGGCGACGGGCCGACCAGGTAACTCAGCAGCACCAGTACGGGTGCAACGAACAAAGCGATCTGGGAAGCGCTTCCCAGCGCGATCCCCACGCTCAAGTCGAGCCGGTTCTTGCGCGCGCCGGAAAACGCCGAGGCCATTTCGGCGGCGCCACCAACCAGTGCGACGACGATAAAGCCGACAAAAGCAGGGGTCATCCCCAAAGCTTCGGCTGCCTTTTGAACTGACTCGACGAAGATCTCGCTGACCAGGGCCACGAGTACTGTGACACCGACCAGCGTGGCCAGGGCCAGTCTAATCGGCCACGGTGCTTCACCTGCTTCGGCATGCTCCGCCGCGGCAAAGACCTCACGATGTGTACGGAGCGAGAACAACAGGCCTAGTCCATATCCGACGATCAGCAGAACGGCCAGGCCAAGGCTGAGCTTTTGGGTGACCGCTGCAGTTGAGGTCGAGTCCACTTCTGCGACAGCCGAAGGCATGAGGAGGGCGATTGTTGCCAAGAAAAGCAGACCCGACTGAAGACGCGCGCTGGCTCTATTGAATTCCTGGAAATGGTATCTGAGTCCGCCGAGCAGAAACGAGGCCCCCAGCATGAACAGCGTGTTGGTGACGATCGCGCCGGCAATGGATGCCTTTACCAACGTGTACTCTCCGGCGCGCAGGGCGGCCAGTGCGATGACCAGCTCGGTCAGATTTCCCAAGGTGGCATTGAGTAGCCCACCGGCGGCATCACCTGTCTCGGCGGCTACGGATTCGGTAGCGTGACTGAGCAACCCCGCCAGCGGTACGATGGCAAGCACCGACAAGACAAAGAGCGCCGTGTGGGCTTCGGGAGTGAACTTCGCGGCGGCGAACACCACCGGCACAGCGACCAGCAACCAAAGCATGGGGCTTTGGCGAATCTCCGTCAGAAGGGGGCTCAACTGTTCACTCCTGTTCGGTCGCCCAGACGGATCGGTGTTTGCCCTGACAATGCACCTGGCTACGGGTAGCGATTATAAGATCCGCCGGCGGATAACCGAAACTCACACCATAGCCGCATTTGACGCCCTCGATGATACCAGCGCTCGACGAGATAGCAAAGCGTCGTGCGCGATCTTGTTCGGCCGCCCGGCATGGCGGGCTCAGGTTTTGGCCATACGACCTGCAGATATTGCTCCGGCGGGCAGCTCTGCTGCTGCGAAACGTAGAAGGCATAGACCTCGATCCGGATGTGGCCGAATCGATCGGCTTGGTTGCTGGCGAACTGAACCTGCCACGGTCAGAAGTGCTACAGACCATCCTGCGCGACTGGTTGATCACTGGTGGCCGGCTACCAGTCGATACGATCGACCTGAAACCGCGCTTGAAAGTGTTCCGAGTGCGTATGCAAGGCATCGGGCTGACCTATCGCCGAAGAGCAACGGGGCGTGAATGTCATACTTCCAACAGAATACTACTGTTTCTTGGTAGCCAGCCAAAGGTGGGGCTTTTGGGAGGAGACTCTGACCATGAAACGCTATTTTCCGATTGCACTCGCAGTTGCGATTATCGGTTTGACCGGCCACGCAATGGCGGAGGAAGTGGACATGTCGAAGCTCACCTGCAAGGAGGTGACTGCTATGCGGCCCGCCAAGATTGCTCGCGTTGCCATGTGGGTGAACGGCTATGTCCATGGCAAAGCTGGCAACGCCAAAATCGACACTGACAAGACAGATGCCAATGCAGAGAAGATCGCTGCTTATTGCAAGAAGCACCCCGACGCCACGGTGGCGAGCGCGTTAGAGGCGGTCGCCAAGATGTAGCAGAAGATTAAATGAAGCCTAGCCGACGGGCGCCTGGACTCGACGGCCCGGTTAACCGGTGTCGGACCGGACCCTGTTCAGGAAACGCACTGGCGGGCTTCCCTGTGACGACCCGGCTACTCGCGCCCTTATACCTTGATGGGACTTAAGCCACTGATTGAATTTGCTGAAATGTGGTAGAGGGACACGAACCCAGAACCAACCTTCTCTGCATGATCAACATCCGCTTTGCGCCGCAAATCGGACGCAGAGACGACTTTTGTCGATTCCCGAAAGCAGTCATCGTCGACGACCAAGTTGAAGTGCCCCAGGACCAGATATTGGCAGCTTCGATGCGTAGGTCGATGCGCAGGTAATCCTCATCCGGCTGGAAGCTATCTTGTAGCGGAACAGGCATTATCGGCGCGGCTCAACTGTTATGGCCGCTGTGCTCTTTAGGCAGATCATTGGGGGGCAGAACGCAAGGCACTGTCAATCGGGCGATTGGCGTGTAACAGTATCTGCTAATATCCTTCAGGCGGTAAGCAAGGCTCCCCTCAAACGGCGGGATGTCTGTTGGGGAAGAGGCCGAATGCCAAGCTTAGTCGAAATGGACCTCGTGAGCCGTCTAGGGGACGCCAACCGCAAAATAGTCGAACTGGAAATCGCAAAGGCCACTGCAGCGACTGAACTTGATAAACTTTTAGCCGAAAACCAGCGCCTACTCAGAATAGGTGAGGAGCGCACAAAGGAACTCGCAATCCTCGGTAGTGTCGGCGAAGCAATGTCGAAGACATTGACGGCAAAGACGGTGACTCGTATTGTCGGTGATAAGGTGCGAGAAATATTCGGAACCGACGTCACTGAAATCCTATTGCACGATGAAGCCTCTGGTTTGATCAGTGTCCCCTATTCGTTTTATCGAGACTATGTGGAGGTCGAACCGTTCCCTTTGGGTGCAGGATTGACTTCCCAAATTATCCTCTCGGGTAAACCGAAGATTCTCAACACCTTCGAGCAAGCGGTTGAACTGGGTGTCATTGTCCTCACCGAAGATGAGCGGTCCGAATCCTACATCGGCGTGCCGATCATCGCCGGAGACAAAACTCTGGGCGTTGTGAGCGTGCAGAGCTACAAAAAAAACGCGTTCAACGAAGATCATGTCCGTCTGTTGCAGGGGCTCTCATCGAGCATGGGCGTGGCCATCGCCAATGCTCGTCTTTTCGATGAGACGCAGCGCCTGCTGAAAGTTTCGGAGGAGCGCGCAAAAGAACTCGCGATCCTCAACAGCGTCGGCGAAGCAATGGCCAAGACGCTGAACGTCAAGACCGTCACTCGCATCGTCGGCGATAAGGTCCGCGAAATATTCGGAACGGACGTTACTGAAATCTTGTTGCGTAGTGATAGGTCTGACCTGATCACCGTACCCTATGCATTTTACAAGGGCTATCAGGATCCCGAGCCATTTGCGATGGGCGAAGGGCTTACGTCAAAGGTCATATCGTCAGGCAAACCATTGGTATTGGGTACGACTGAGCAACACGTTGCTCTGGGCGCGCTCATACCTACCGAGGAGGACAGGACCGAATCCTACCTGGGCGTGCCGATCATCGCCGGTGACAGAATTCTGGGTGTAGTCAGCGTGCAGAGCTACGAGAAGAATGTCTTCAATGAAGATCATGTGCGTCTGTTGCAGGGGCTGTCATCCAGCATGGGCATCGCCATCGCCAACGCCCACCTGTTCGATGAGACCCAGCGCCTGTTGAAAATGATGGAGGCCCGCAACGCTGAACTGGCCTTCGTGAATGGCGTTCAGGAGGTGCTCGTCTCCAATGTGCAAATGCAGGCGATATATGACCAGATCGGCGATAAGATCCATGAGATATTCGACGCCCAGGTGGTGGATATCGGACTTTTCAACCCGGACGACAACCTCCTGCATTTCCCCTACGCGATCGAGCGGAACGTTCGCTTCCCCGATGAGCCGATCCCGCTCGTTGGCTTTCGCAAGCATGTCTTAGAGACGGGGCAGCCATTGCTGCTCAATGAGGGGATCATCGCCGCGACCGAGAAATACGGCAACCCGAGCGTGGCGCAGGGAAAGGCGCCGAAGTCGATCCTGTTCGTACCGATGATCATCGAAGGACAGGCCAAGGGCGTCATCTCGCTGCAAAACCTTGATCGTGAGCACGCCTTCAATGAATCGGACGTGAACCTGCTCACGACGATCGGCAATGCGACGTCAATTGCAATTGAAAAGGCGAGGCTCTTCACCGAGACGCGGCGCTTGCTGAAAGTAACAGAGGACCGCGCAGCAGAACTAGCCATTCTCAATAACGTCGGCGAGGCCATGACGCAGTCGCTGGATCTGGACACGGTCATTCGCCTCGTAGGCGACAAGGTGCGGGAGGCCTTCGGCACCGAGGTCAGCGAAATCTTGTTGCACGACAGCGAATCCGGCCTGATCCATGTCCCTTATGCGTACTTCAGGCAATATAGAGTAATTGATCCATTTCCATTCGGCATCGGTGTAGCGTCCAAAATTATAGAAACAGGGCGGCCGTTGGTCTTTCAGACCCTCGCGAAAGGAAGAGAGATTGGCGCGTACTTTCCAAACGAAGGAGACAGGACTGCATCTTACATAGGTGTACCCATCAAGTCTGGCGAAAAAACGCTGGGGGTTATCAGTGTACAGAGCTACCTGGAGAATGCGTTTGACGAAAATGACGTACGCCTTCTGCAGACGGTCGCCTCCAACATGGGGGTCGCCATTGCCAATGCCCGCCTATTTAACGAAACACAGCGCCTGCTACGAGTGACCGAGGCCCGCGCCGCCGAGCTTGGTGCTATCAGCACGGTCAGCCAGGCGCTGATTGCGGAATCCGAACTCGAAAGCACGATCCAGCTGATCGGCGACCAGATGCAGGAAATCTTCGATGCAGATATCGTCTATGTCGCTCTGCTCGACCCGGAAACCAAGCTAATCCATTTCCCCTATCAGTTTGGCGAGGCCTTCAATACGCTAACCCTCGGTGAAGGGCTGACAAGCAAGATCATAGAAACTGGCCACCCGCTGCTTATCAATCAGGATGTTGCAGAACGCGGTGCTCAGATCGGGGCCACCCCCGTCGGCAAGGATGCCTTGTCCTATCTGGGAGTTCCGATCAAGACGGCGCAAGGCACGCTAGGAGTGATCAGCGTGCAGAGCACTACCCGGGAGGGCATATTTACCGACGACTCGCTCCGCTTGCTTTCCACCATTGCCGCCAATGCCGGTGCTGCCCTGCATAACGCGCAGCTATTTACTGAGCTCAAACAGCTATCCCTTGCGCTGCAGCAAGCAAAGGAGGCGGCCGAGGCGGCAAATGAGGCGAAGAGTTCTTTTCTGGCGACCATGAGCCACGAAATCCGCACACCAATGAACGGCGTGATCGGAATGAGCAACTTGCTGCTCGGTACAAACCTTGACCCCGAACAACGCGAGATCAGCGAGACGATCAGCCACAGCGGGGAGGCGCTGCTAACGATCATCAATGATATACTTGATTTTTCCAAAGTTGAGGCTGGCAAGCTGGAGCTCGATCCAAGACCCTTCGAACTGCGGGAATGCCTTGAGAGCGCGATTGACCTCGTAGCCTCCAAGACCGCGGAGAAGGGGCTCGACCTTGCCTACCTGGTGGAGCCCGGTACTCCCGACGGGATTGTCGCAGACAGCACGAGGCTGCGACAGATCTTGCTTAACATCCTCAACAATGCCGTGAAATTCACCGAACGAGGTGAAATCGTACTATCGGTGATGAAAGTTCCGCACGCAACTGAGGGTGCGGGCGCAGCCCACAGCGGAAGCGCGGAGGGGTTGTCCACCCTGCAGTTTTCAGTACGCGATACCGGCATCGGTATTCCCGAGGACCGATTGGATCGCTTGTTCAAGTCATTCAGCCAGGTAGATGCCTCGACGACGCGGCGCTACGGCGGGACGGGGCTAGGGTTGGCGATTAGCAAACGCCTGGCAGAACTGATGGGTGGGCAAGTATGGGTGGAAAGTGTTGAAGGGGCGGGTACAACATTCTTCTTCACGATCCGCGCCGCCGCTGCGCCCGCTCCTAGGCAGGCGCAAATGTCCGTGGCCAAAGTTGAACTCGCGGGCAAACGGTTGCTGATCGTGGACGACAACGCAACCAACCGGCGAATCCTATCTCTGCAGGCCCAATCCTGGGCCATGGTGCCACATACAACCGAATCGCCGCTTAACGCATTCGACAGGATTGCAAGCGGCCAACATTATGACGCCGTCGTGCTCGACATGAACATGCCAGAGATGGACGGTATTGAACTGGCCAAACGATTACGTGGGCTTGGTCAAAGCGGTGATCTGCCATTGATATTGTTGAGTTCCCTCGTACCCCTTGATGAGAGGAACAAGGCGGACATCGAAAGCATCAAATTCGCGGCCATGCTTCCCAAGCCGATCAAGCCCTCGCCACTCCTCAATGCTTTCATGTCAGTCTTTGCGGAGGCTCCTGTGCGACCCGCCCGGACCGATCAGCCGAAGGGACCGGCCCTAGATAGTTCGATGGCGGAAAAGTTTCCGCTTCGCATACTGCTTGTCGATGACAACAACACCAATAGAAAGCTTGGCTTCAAAGTGTTGGAGCGCCTTGGTTACCGACCGGACCTGGCAATCGACGGCCGGTCGGCGGTATCTACATACACGCAAGGCAGCCACGACGTCATTTTGATGGATATCGAAATGCCGGACATGGACGGTCTTGCGGCGACAAGATTGATCCGGGCGTCTGGTATCCAGGATGCGCGTCAGCCGTTTATCGTGGCCCTCACCGCCAACGCCATGGCCGGCGATAGGGAAAGGTATCTGGACGCCGGCATGGACGACTATCTCAGCAAGCCGCTACGCGTCGAGGACCTCATCGCCTCGTTGAACAAGGCGGTAGTGTCTGGTGGGCGCAGACCCGCTGGCGCAGCAAAGGATTTCGCGGTGCCCGGCACACCAAGCGGTGAAGAGGCAAATTAGGCGGCTGGCGCAACAACCCCCGGCTCCGTGGCGGCATTGTTTTCGAATTATGAGCTATCACTAAATTAGAATTGCTGCGACATTTAGCTTCTTGAGCACAAGGGGACATTGATAATCTCGGGAAGCGGTTCGATTTTCGATATCACTTCAATAACAAACGGGAAAAGTTCGCGGTCACGGGCTGAGGAGCCAGGAGATAGCGGCGCATTTGGGGGTCGTTTTGGCTATCGAAAGAGAGGCGCTTGCAAAGCTTCGCGAGCTTGTAGGTGGCGAGGAAGCCGATCTGGTAGAACTGGTGGAGTCCTTCCTCGAAGAAGGGCCTTCCATCATGCAAGACCTGCAGGCTTCTGTTGCGGCCTCGGATTTGGCTGCCACCCGCAGGGCCGCGCATTCTCTCAAATCCAATGCCAGGGACATGGGGGCTATCGACCTCGCCGAAATCTGCGCTCGACTGGAGCGGCGCTGCGAAAGTCGGGAACAGCCGGATTTGCAGCAGATCGACAGCGCGCAGGACGCCTTCGACTTGGCTGTCACGGAGCTTCGAGAGATTTTCGGTCTGGGAGGACGTCGTGCGTAACCCTGGCAAGATCCTCATAGTAGACGACTCCCGGACCATAAGAATCAAGCTCAAGAAGTCGGTCGAAGCACTCGGACATCAAGCCGAGGCGGTTGAGAGTGGCCGCGAGGCTCTCGACCGGCTTGCTGGCGAAAGCTTCGATCTCATTCTTCTCGACATTATCATGCCCGTGATGGACGGCTTCGAGGTGCTCAAGAGCCTCAAGGCGTCGTCCAGGACGCGGGATGTGCCGGTCATCGTGATCTCAGCGCTCGATGATGAGATGAGCAGCGTCGTCAAGGCGATTGAGCTTGGTGCCGAGGACTTTCTGCCCAAGAACTTTGAACTCGCTCTCCTCAAGGCACGCGTTGCGACCTGCATTGAGAAGAAAAGACTCCGCGACGTTGAAACGGAATATCTGCGGCAGGTGGCCAAGCTGACCAGGGCGGCCGCCACCCTGGAGACCGGGCGGTTCAATCCTTCGAAGCTCGGCATCCGCGATGTCGCAGGCCGTACAGATGGTCTCGGCAAGCTCGCCACGGTGTTCGCGACAATGGCTCAGAAGGTCTACGAGCGCGAACGAAAGATGCGGCAGAACATCCGCACTTTTCGTGGCGCTTTACTGCTGCTGGCATGTGGCGGGTTATGGGGCGTGGTTGTGCCGCTTTCCAAGATGGCTTCGCTCGTCGAGGCTCATCCGGTCGGACTGGCAATCCTTATTGACATTATTGGAGCTGTGTTCTGCATTGGGATAAGCGTGAAGCGTAGGACAATGCCGAATCTCAAGGGTCTCACGCGGGCGGAGTGGAAGTTCATCCTTGGTTTTGCGTTTATCAGCTCCGTGATCAACCAGGTCCTTGTGTATTGGGTGGCAAGCAAGCTTCCAGCTTCTATCGTCTCCATTGTCATCGTACTCGAGGGATTTGCAGTCTTTTTGTTCGCCGCCCTGATGCGGACCGAAGCGCCGAATTTGAAGCGTTTTTTAGGGCTTGGTTTGGGTCTCGTCGGCATCTGCATCATACTTCTCTACGGAGAGCCCGGGGAAATGGCCACCAGTTGGCTGTGGCTTGTCATTGCCCTTGTAATCCCCGTCACTTACGCGACCGAGGATATCTACCTCTCGGAGTCCAAACCCGCCAATATCGATAACGTCGCGCTTTTCGGCATCACGCTCGTTGTCTCGGTTTTGATGCTGATTCCGCTTGCCGTCTTTTATCAGGACTTCATACCGTTCGATCTCTTGACCGGTCGGCTTGGCGTCATCGTCGTGCTGATGGCTGCCGCCGGCAATTTGGCGATGCTGCTCTTCATCCTGTTGATCTCCAGCACAGGTGCTGTCTTTGCCAGCCAGAACGCCTATGCGGGGACAGCAGCCGGCATAGGCTGGAGTATGCTTTTGCTTGGAGAGGCGATACCGGCTGTGACATGGGCCTCTCTGGCACTGGTCGTCGTTGGTCTCCTGATGGTCGAGCCCAAGCAGGAGGCTGAAGAGGAACCCCCGCTGCTTGACGACTCGCTGGAGGAATTTGTCCCGCGGCTCGATCTGATGCCGTCACCGACGGAATGAAAGATCGGACTACGATCTCGACCGCGGCCGACACGGCTCGTTCCGGGTGGCGCGAGTTCTTCCATGGTAAAAGCCGGGAAGGCTTGGCTATCGGTCGTCATTCGAAGGCCTCTTCCAGGGCTTTACGCGTCCATTTCCAATGGTTCGTGCCGTGGCTGATCGTGCCAGATGACTTGCCTTAAATCGCGCCGGTCGACCGTTTGCCCACATACCGGGCACATGTGAAAGGGGTCAATATCATCCTTTGGCTGATCGCCATGGCGTCGGCCAACGATGGGCGGCCCGAGTTCCGAAAGCTTCGTCATGGACGCTCGAACCACCGACCACGGTAAAGGTTCCGGAACTATTTTAGCTAAAGCTTATTTAATGGTGAGTGGGGAGCATGATCGCCTATTCGACAAAGAGCTACGGAAGCCGGTATTTTTGACCCGTCCGAATTGGCCTTGTTAGGACGAGTTTTCGAGCAGCTCAAGGTCGCCGACCAGCCGACTCCTGCGAGGGACGCACTCGCGTCTCGGATCATCGCGAATTACATGGCCGGCGTGACTGACGAGACGGAGTTGGTATCGCTTTCAAAGCAGCCGTTGGGGCGTTAGAAGCGCCGCTCCGGCGCGTTTCACGTATTGAAGAATGGCCGGTGCGGCTGGGCTATTTTGAGATGCTGGCGGCCACACCGGCCACTGCGGGATCGGGCGTTTTTTTGGGATCTTCCCCCGCGCTGCCTAAGTTATGAGCATATTAGCAGCTGCGCAACTAAGACTATCGGCGGCACCAGGCCAAGCGGGACGTGGCACGGAAATTGCGGCGGCATCATCATATCAGGGAGGAGTGAAAAATGATGCGTCAAGATGGAACAACAGCAGCGCCAAAAAGGGCAATACGGCGCGTGCCAGAATGGCGCTTCAAGAAGAGGACGTTTGAGGTTCCGTACCTCATGAAGCTCGGCAACATCAGCCGCCAGGAAGCGCTGGCTTTGATCGCTAGCCATGGTGGAGACAGAGACGAAATCACTGCCGAACTGTTTTCGCGGAGAGGTCGATCACAATAGCTTGGACCCTTGAAATAGCGACAGAGACAAGGAATATAATCCTTATATCAGCCGCCGGAACTGGTAGCTAGAGGAAAAGGCGGGAATCATATTCCACTCCTATCAGCGTAGCCCTTGGGTACGCGAAGTACAATATGCGGATTGTTTGTCTTTGAGGACTGGTAGCGGGAGAGGGACTTGAACCCCCGACCCCAGGATTATGATGCTTGGGCGTGACTTTGATTTTGTTGATGAAATCGCCTGTTTGTCGCGCCTATGTCGCACTCAACCCAAAAGCGCGCGTTCGGCTGCAGCCATTTCGTCAGCGTCATCACCGCGCGGGAACAGGTGCCCGTAGACGTCCATGGTCATCACAATCGAGCTATGGCCAAGCCGTTCCTGAATGACCTTTGGTGGACGCCCGAGCCCGCCGTCTTGCGGCCGATTGATCAACCATGATGCGTAGAAGTGGCGGAGCGCATGCATGCCGCCATACTTGGCCAGCATGACAATGTTCCGGTCTTCGTCGGTCCCATCGCCCGCAACCGTCACCCCGGCCGCAACCTGGGTCGGGAGGAAACCGCGCTTGGTGATATTCGAGCGGCTTTCGATATTGCCGCTTCCTGTCGGGAAGACATAGTGCAATTCCCTGACCGGATTGCCCGCGGCATCGTTGCCGGTGAGACGACGCGGGCAGGCGAGCTTCCACTCTCGCAACGCATTGATCACAGCCGGCGGGACCGGAATCGTTCTTTCTCCCGCCTCGGACTTCGGTCGGCCGATCTCACCATAGTCATCCGCCCGCTGGTGCACGCTGATCTGCGCACGTTCGAAATCGACGTCCTGCCACCGCAGGCCACGCAACTCGGATGACCGCATACCGGTAAAGACCGCAGTGATGAGAAGCGGACGCCACCGGCCTGTTGCCCCGCCGACGATGGCCTTGATCTCCTCGCGTGTCGGTATGTCGATCCCGATCTTGAGCTTGCCTTTCTGGCGCTTGTCGGCTTGACGCTCTTTGCCTCGGCGACGAGCACCGCGCAGATCTCTTACTGGGTTCCGGGTAGCGAGGCCGCGTTCTTGCGCGTCCGAGAAGATCGATCCGAGCGAGCCCAGCACCTTCCGAACCATGGCCGGCGAGCGACCGTTCTCGCGGAGCTTGTCGGCGAATTCGCGTACCGCTGGCACGGTGAGATGCGAGAGCAGGGCTGCACCGATGAAAGGTTCGATGTGAAGCGTCAGATGGCGCTTGCGCTGGTCGATGGAGGATCGCTCGAGGCCTTCCTGCTCACCAGTTGCAATCCAGAAAGCTCCGGCCTGTTTGACCGATATGCTGGCGCTGTCAGCGACGTGCGAGCCATCGCGGACCTCGACCTTGGCAGTCGCGGCGAAGGTGTCGGCGTCCTTTTTCTTCGCGAAGGTTTTCAGCCGGCGCACGCCTTTGCCATCGGCATAGTCGACCACCCAGGCGGTTTTCTCTTCGCCCTTGCCGTTCGTCCAGGTGCGCTTGCGGATGCTCATACCCTGTCCTCCTGCTTGTTTCTCTTCCGCATCGCGGCGACCCGGCATCGGTCGGAGCAGTAACGGGAGTGCGATCTGCGACCTGTCAGTGGGCCGGTGAGGTAGAACTTTTTGCAATGCGAGCATGAGGTAAGCGCCGCCCCAGATTCATGCGCGAGCGCTACTTCCATCGCCATGAAGCCCAAGAGAGAATCAGGCTGCAGCACCAATCGGCCGGCCGCATCCGGACCATCGAATTCAAAGGTCGGGATCAGATGCACATTCTTAAGAAAGTCATTGGTGCTGAGGGCCTTGTCCGATGTATTTTCGATGTTCGTTGAGAGCGCAAGGCCGACGGTGAACTGATTGGCCAGATGGTCCATTTCGGCGATATGAACTTCCGCCTTTCTGATTGGCATTCCAAAGCGAGATAGAAAGGCGCCATAGGCGGCTGGCTCATTGCCGCTTTCGAAGCAATTGATGAAGTGTAAGACGATCGGGTTTTCAAGATTCGCAACGCGATAGGTCACATCGTCGAACCGATCTGATCTTTCAACAAACAGGGTATCTCCGGAAACGTAGACATGCACCTGGCCGTTTGGCAGTGTGTCGGTAACCTCTCCATAGACCCCGTACTTGGTGTCGACCCCATCCAGGCACCGCCGCCATTTCAGCCGAACTGGAATCATTGAACGTCGCCCTGTTGTTACGCACTTTTCTGAAAGACCGTTATATGGTGAGTTACAGCATAGCGCAATCCACTTCCGCTATGTTACGTTCTTTCCCATAAGTTACGGACACGGAGCCGGCAATATGGATGATGGTGAGATTGCAATAGACCTCGTGTGGGGCGCCGCCGAGATCGGCAAGGAGATCAACCGAAAACCCCGGCAAACATTTCACATGCTGGAACAGGGCCTGCTCCCTGCCCGCAAGGTCGGCAATCAGTGGGTCGCCGAACGCGGCAAGTTGAGGGCGTTCTTTCTGGGAAAGGAAGCCGCATGAACGCCAACGACAACAAAGGCGCTCGCCCGGCCTATATCCTCGGAAGAGACCCTGAAGGCGACCTCTGCAATCACAAGCGCACAGCCGATGCGGCCACGCATATCCACGCTGGATTGCGAGAGGTGCTGAACCCTGGCAGCGACTTCCTCGTCGGCAGTCTGCACAGAAGCAACGCCTATCATAACGGACTGACCAACATCGAGACCCAGATCGCTATCGTCCAAGCGCTGGCGCTGATGCAGATCGATATGACCCGCCGGATATCCGACATGAACATGGACCCGGATGATGATGAGGATATGGGAGGCGCGGCATGATCAGCGCTTCGTTCAAACGGTTTTGGCCGGCGGATCGTCTCGAACGGCTCAAGGCTTTACAGGCTGCCGCCATCAAGGCTGGTTTTCGTTTCGATGCCCGCAACGGCGGCGACCGGAGAGTCTTTCTCTCCTACCTCAGCTTCACCAACGGTGAGCAAACCAGAGCATTCTGGGACATCGCAGAAGCCGAGCGCTGGCTACAGGAGGGCGGCAAATGACCGACCTCAGCCCGCCAGAGCACGAGACCAGTGCCATCGTCGACGAGGCAGCCGCTTGGTACTTCGAGAACTTCCGCACTTGTGAGCGACCTATCGTGCCGGCGCTTCGGCAACGGTTCGGGATGAGCAATCATCAGGCGATTTGCGCTATCCGCCAGGTCACGTTGATGAGGGCGCGCGCCGCATGATCTCCGCAGCGAAACGCAAGAACAGCGAGACCGCTTTCAACCCATCCACCGGCGAAGTGATCGAGGTCGAAGAGACGGAAGGCTGGTCGGGCCAGCGCCGGAAGTTTACGCGCCACGCGTCGTCGTTGCTTTGGGATATGCCCGCGTCTGGTAAGCAGCGGTTTGACGCATTCGATGCCTGGCATGCCATGGCAGCCCAGGTGCTGCACGACGAAAGAGCCAGTTTCCAGGTCATCGCGGCTTTCAAAATCCTATTCAATTGGAAGACCGGCGACATCATCGCGACCGACGCCAGGTTCACCCGATATTGCGGCGGCTGCTCCGAAAAAACAGTCAGCCGCATTGTCGGAATCTATGAGGATCTCGGCATCATCAAGATCGACCACGGGTGGCGTGTTGTTGATGGCCGGCGGGTGAGAACGAGGACCATTCGGCTGGCCGCTCCCGAGACATTGCCGCCTGTCACCATCATCCCGGATAGAGCTTCCGATACGGACCACTGTGGTCCAGATGGAGGTTGGGAATGAACCCGTTCCATACGGACCACTGTGGTCCAAAACATACGGACCACATGTGGTCTGTTCACCATAGAAGAGACCATACCGCGCTTTTCACCGGAGGTGATCATGCAGCTTGAAATGATCTTCGACGCGCAGCCGACCGCGACCGTGATTTCGTTCCCGTTGCACCGCCGCGCCGACATGGTGCGTAAGATCGCAACTGCATTGAATGCTCGCTCATACCAGGCGGGTCAGCGCTACTGGTCGCTGCATGTGGCGCAGGAGCGGAAGAAGCTCGAGCGGCAAGGTTTCAATCCGCAAGAGATTGACGCCGAGATCAGTCGCTACGCCACCGCGATCAGCCGCATCCTTCATCTTCAAAAGCAATATGGCTCGACGCCGGATAGTGCCGCATGAACGAGGGAGCGAGCGTGCCCGTCCGCGAAGCGGAACGGTGCGGGGGTGTGGGGCCTCAGGCCCCACGTCTTCCTTCTGTTGGCGCTAACGCCGTGCGCGCGAGGGCATTCGCCGCCGCAGCCGCATGGATTGATCAGGCGCTCGGGTGCTGGGCTGAAGCAGCCGAGCGCATGCCGGAAGAGCGCTTCCTGGCAGAGCACCAAGCTGCGCACGACGCGCCTCGCTCGCCGTCGGGTGACCTCGTTTCCGCGGTGCTTGAGCGTGAATGGTGGCGGCGCTACCCGGATGGCCGCGAATGACAGCCCGGCGCCTCGACCCCGCCGCCGCCTGCTCAGTCGAGATCCATCGTCTGACCTACTTCGACCGAGGACTTATAACCGTCGATCCATTCGATGTGGCCATCCGTCCCGAACGGATAGGGGTTGTCGTCCCTTTCCATCCCCATGCGAGCGGCGACGACGCCTCTTTCAAAGGCTCTCGAAGCAGGCGGATTGGCGAAATCGATCAGTTCAGTCTGGTTCGGGATCACGAAACAACCTCGCTGTGCTGGTTTGAGCTGCGTGACATGGTCGGAAGGTCGAGACGAATGACCGTCCTACATGTTGCTACACCGCGGCTCTGGCGGTCGCGGCGTATGCGGACGGATTTTGCGTGTCGGCCAGTTGTTGACGATCGGCTGGCGATCAAGCTTGTCCGTAGTCGCGCTTGCTTCCGCGAACGTGGCCAGCGCGTTCTCGACCTTCTCGGCCGCAGCGTCGGTGCTCTCGAACGTGCGCAACAAATTCTGCCGCAGCAAGTCGAGTCTTGCGGCGCGGTAAACCGGGGCACTTCTGGCAGTTTCGGGGTTCATGTTCGGGGTCATAGCGCAAACTCCCTCAGCCAATCGGCCCGGCTCTCGCGATCGAGCAGCCGGGCCATAGGGCTAAGATCAGTAGTCGTTGTTGTTGTCGTCCTGCTGGATGATGACGTGGCGATGCCGATGCATCGGACGGTCGATCGAGCCCGTGATGATGACTGCATCGCGGCCGCCGTGATGCCGGCGCTGCCAGGCACGATGGCCCCAGGCACGCTGGCCATTGTCGTAAAAGGCCTGCTCGCCATGGTGGCGGTGATGGAGACGCTGTCCGTCCCGATACATACCGTCGCCATAGTCGTTCCAATGATGGCGGTGATGTCGGTGGGTCTGGATGACGATGGCTTCATCTGCCGAAGCTACGGCAGGCGCGGCCAAGCAAAGCGCCAACGCACTCAGAATCATGAGTTTCATTTCGAATACTCCATGTGTTGCCCTCACGGGGTAAACATGGCGCGACCGCTTTGGTTCCGCCTGCCACGGCGTGGCGGTGACGCATGAGCACGCCCGACCGTCTGTGCGAGCATTGCAGCCGAAGCCTTGAGGGCAAGCGGGCCGACGCTCGCTTCTGCTCGGCTGCCTGCAGGGTGAATTCTCATCGCCAGGAGGTCGGTCGCGTCGATGCGGTCAGCTCGGGTTTCGTCATCGACAAGGCGATGCGCGAAGCCCTGATCGAGTCCGACCGATTGAGCCCACAAGACGAACACGACGCCGCAAAGGTTCGCGCCGCCTTCGCCGAGATGTGCCGGCAGTTCGCAGACAAGTTCGCCTAAGCGTTACAGCGCGTCCGGTTACGCTTCCAGCGTGTGGGTTAGAATGCTTGCAGATCGAAATTTCCTCACACCGGAGCGCCGAATGCTTGCCCGCCTGAAAGTAGCCGAACCTGACGTGTCCCATTTTAGGCGAGCGCTGAAGCTTCCGCGCCCGAGTGCTGAATACCTCGCCGCCGAACAGGTTTCCCGCAGGGCGTCGTCCGATCTGCGTCACCTGACTGAACGTCGTGAAACGCTGAAGCTCGAAGCCGGCGTCGAGAATCCTGGCCGCGAAAAGCTTTCAGATCACACCTTGCGCGCCATGCTCGACGATCTGGAAGCCAAGATCACCGCAGCCCAGGTTCATGACCGCGAAGCACGCGCCGAATTCGACATGCAGAAGACCGCGTTTCGAGAGCACGTTCGAATGAGCCTAGCCGCCGACATCGAGGGCCTTGGCGCACTCATCAATCGCCACATCGACCAGGTTTTTGAATTGCTCGACATCGCCGGCGCCCTCAGCGCCGAAGCCCGCGAACAACGCGTCGAGATGCCCGGGCTGATCAGCGACGCAGCGGCCGCCAAGCGGCTGATCGAATCGGTCGCCGTCACCACCATCGCCAAAATGACCGCCGGCAAAGGAGCCAGAGCATGATCGGACACAAGCCAAAGCAGGTTCGCGTTGTGCGGCTCAACGGTCAGCAGGCACGAAAGCCGGTCATCGACTGGGGAGAGAAATACGCAGCCCGCCAAAAGATTCGCAATTTCGATCGCGCCGGCTTCAACGAGCACAACAGCCCCATGGTAGCCAAGATGAAGCGGGCCTATTTCCGCACCTATGGCGAGAAGATCTGACGCCATGGCAACCCGCAAGCCTGTCATCGTCGACCCGCGGCAGGCCGAGATGCACAAAATGGACGCCGAGATCGCGCGCCTCAAGGAATTGGTGGCGCACAAGCGGGAAGCTATCGCGGCCGACGAACGCCTGCACGCGCTGGACCAAGACTGTGAGCTACAGAAGCGCACCAAAGGCGAGATCCGCAAGATCGAGAACTTGATCGCGGAGCAGCAAGACAGGCGCTTCAAGACCGAGATCGGCGAAACCTTGGCCGCGCCGAAGAAGACGGCGGCACCGGTCGATCATCGCGCCTGGGACATCGACGAGAATATCCTTCGAAGCAGCGAGCCAAAATATCCGGCTCTCGTAAGAGGCAGTTCGGCCGACAAGGACGACGTTTTCTCCCAAGCCTACCTTGCCATCAAGGTCTACTACGAAGCTCTGGTAATGGACTATTTCCGGAAGGATGGCTTCCATCCCGACAACCGAGTCCCCTTTGACTTCGTGACGTCTCTGCAGGGCGAAGTCATGGCGAACTTCCGCTGGTATTCGGACCGATGCCAGGCTCTCGAAGCCCGCGTCGCCGAACTCGAGAGCAAGCCATCAGTCGAATATCGAGGCGTTTGGAGGTCCAACGAGGAATACCGGCGCGGAAATTTGGTCACTCATGACGGCTCGATGTGGCACGCGGAGATCGTTTCCAACGGCCTGATACCTGGCGACGGAACAGCAGCATGGAAGCTCTGTGTGAAGAAGGGCAAGGACGGAAGACCATGACCGAAGCAGCCAGCGACAACAACAGACCAAGCATCGATCCGAACAGCATCGAGAGCTTCCACCTCACCGGCAAGGGTCCGCACTGGAACTTCAGCAACGACGTGCTGCGGGCGACCATGCGCGAAAGCATGCTGCTCTTCTACAAATCGGAAGATCGCCTTCCCGATGATCGAGAGACCCTGTTGCTCTGGGCAGCGGTGCAGCGGTGGCACGGTGTCCCCGAGCAGAGCCTCATGCCGGAGGAGATGCGTCGGCAATGACCATCACATCAAGACCCCTCCGGGGGAGGTCGAGACGCCAGACCCGAACGGACCCCGGAACCGCCTCGGGGTCACGGAGACTCCACGTGCGCGCGCCGGTGAATGTCTAGAAAATCAGGAAGGGTGAATTTTCAATGGCAAAACGGGGCCGACCAACACGAGCGACTGCATCGGCAAGGGCGCTTAAGGGCGTGGACATCGATGCTGTCGACCCGTTGATCGTGCTTAAGCAGATCGCAAGCGACACGTCAGCACCGGCGTCGGCACGTTTGGCGGCCGCAAAGGCCTTGCTGGCACAGGGCGGCCGCAAGAAAGACGGCGGCGACGGGTCCGAAAATGATCGGATCTCCGAGCGCGCGTTGACACTTTTGAGGGGCGGCAAGCGATGAGAACGGGCGGCGAGAACGCCAAGATTCCGATCGTTGCCGAGCACAAGGGTGTCGGCCTCCACGATTGCCAGGACGAGACGAGGCTTGCCCTGGTGCGGCGAGAGATCGACAGCGTGTTCGACCTTCACGACATCACCTTGCTGGTCGAGATTTGCGCCGATCCTACATGGTCACCAGAAAGCCGGTTGCTTGCCGCGGCAAAACTGAAGGCACGGCATCAGCTTGCTGCTGAGGACAGGAGGTCGAGGCCTCTGTTCGACATGGCCTACATTACTGCCTGCGTCGGCTCGCTCGACTCACAGTATTGGCGCTCACCAACGCATTTCGGCTCGCTCCTGGAGCCCGGCCGCGGGCCTCACGAACAGGGTCCGGTGCCCCGCGACGTGCTGCTGGAGGCAAAATGGCCTTCATAGCCCCACTCGTCGGCGCCGCGGTCGGCGGTGGCCTGCTCGGTTCCATTGCATCGACCGCCGTTGGTATAGGCATCAATCTGGCGATCGCCTATTTCTTCCCGCAGAAGATCAAGGGGCCGCGCGCCGAAAGCCTGAAGGCGCAGACCTCTCGCTATGGCGAACAGCTTGCGCGCTGGCATGGTGCGATCCGCACCGCCGGCGCTGTCATCTGGCTGAAGGGCGATCACGTCGACGAGCACGTCAAGACGGAGAGGCAGGGCAAGGCTCTCGGCCCGGAGGTGACGACCTACAGCTACACCGCGACCTTTGCCGTTGCCTTTGCGTGGAATGGCCCGGCAACCGGCGTGACGCGCATCTGGGCTGACGACAAGCTTATCTATGACGTCTCCGCCGATGCGCTGCAGTACGCCATCGATCATGGCGGCAAGGGCGTGGGTGTCGCCCAAGGCGCCACGGTCACGGTCTACCTTGGCACCGACGATCAGGAATCAGATCCAGACATCGAAGCCGACCGTGGCGCGGGCATGGTGCCGGCGTGGCCAGGTATCGTCTATGTTGTCATCAAGAACCTGCCGCTCGACGAGTTCGGCATCCGCATCCCCAACATCGAGGCCGAAATCCTCAAGGGTGCGAACCGGGCTTTCCTCAGCACAAGCCTTGAACCGGACGGCAACGCAACGTTTCTCACCGATATCGCCAGCGATGTCGTGGCGATCGGTGATTATGCAGGCGAGCAGTTGTTCATCTACGCAATGCCGGCCGGGACGCTTCGCAAGACGGTTGATCTCGGCTTTGGGCCAAGCGGCGTTTTCATCTCGTCGCGCAATGACATGCTGGTCGGCAATGTTTCTGCCGATGAGGTCTACGTGTACGACGTTGCGACCGGCTCGCAGCGGCAGGTTATCACCGTACCGCGTGGACTGCCGCACTCCAGTTCCAATTGCTCTGCTGAAATATCCTTCGGTGGCGCCTCCTATGTTTTGATGGCGAGGGAAAACAAGCTCTCGCTGCTCAGCAACATCGGCAGCGGCTGGACATCGGCGATATGGACGAACACGCTGAGCGCAGAGCCAGAAATGCTGACCTGCGGACCTGATCGATTTTACTGGAGCGCGGGCGATTCGAACGATCTTCACTATTCGTCATGGGATAGCCTGGCAGGCCCCGCGGTCGACAATACGCTGACACCACCTGGATTTACCGGCACGACGATCGTCCGCGCCATCTTCTACGACGACGAGTCCGACAGCGTCATCGTGTTCTCGAACGCGGGCCATATCCTGGTCTATTCGGCGGACATGGGGACGCTGCTGCGCTCCATCACCGATGGTGGCTGGAGCTCGAACGGGCAGCCGGATCAGTTGCTTTCGCGCCGCGCGCGCGGCGCGTCGAACACGCTCACCTTCGCAGCCCCGGAGGACAACCGGATCGTCGAGTATCGGATTTCCGATCTCACCAAGCTGAACGAGTATGAAAGCCTGTCTACGTCCAGCACCTGGGGCGTCGACACAAGCGGCCATTTCTCCGGTGTGTCAGCCGATTTTAGCGTCATCTGGCAGCCGCTTGAGGGCTACCTCCTGTTCCTCCCACGGGCGGCCCGTACGCCTGTGCCGCTTGCCGACGTGCTTGAAGAAGAATGCGCGCTGGCCGGCCTAGCCTGCGACGTTTCACATCTCACCCACGAAATCATGGGAGCCTGAAAAATGTCTGGCGTTTTATCGTTTTTGTCGTCGCGCACCGACCCCGAAGCCATCATCATGATGACCGATGGTAGCTGCTACGACGATGACGGCGTGCTTCTGGACATCCGGCGAAAAGTTGCCGTTTCGGAACGCCTGCCCCTGGCTGTTGCCTTCCGCGGCAATCTTCCCTTTGGGGTGCTTGTCTCCCAGCAGATCATCAGCGCGGCCGAGGAGCTTGGTTTCGACGGCATGCTGGCTGATCTCGCCGAGGTGCTGCCCATGTTCGCCAAGTCGCCAGACCTCGAAATCCTGATCGCAGGCCTCTCGGAGACCTCTGGGCTGATGCACCGGACTTTCGCGAACAAGCAACTCATCGGTTCCAAGTCTCCGGCTTTCACCTTGATCGATCCCGGCCCGGTTCATTGGGGCCTCGCCAGCGAGACTCTCAACCCGATCAGTTTGAACGACATCGGCATCCCGGCGCCGGCTGAAGGCCAGACAGTGCAAGCCTGGCTGACCCGATACGGTTTGAACATTTTCGATTTCCACCGGCGCATGCGTGTTCCGATCGACCCGACCGACCCCGCCACCGACCGGCAGCACCTGATCGGCGGGATTTTGGACATGACCGTTGTAAAGCGCGGCACCGTCTCGACACGAATTCTGCACCGTTGGCCAGACCGGGTTGGCGAGAAGATCGATCCGTACCTTTCCGCGATGTGCGAGGCGGCCTGATGCCCGTTCCAGAGATCGGCTTTATCCCGCGGATACATGCCGTCTCCGTCGGCGCTGGCCACTTCGACCTGACTCGTAGGGATGGCCTACGAGCCTGGCTGAAAGCAGGACCGTCACCGGCCGAGACCTTCGAAATTCACCCGGACGATATCGCGGCTTTGGACGCGGCCATGAGGGAGGAAGCTGATGCCGCTTAGGCTCAATCAATTCATCGGCTTCGGCGCGCATCGGCCGTCGCATATCGCGGCCTGGCAGACGAACGCCCAGCCAAGCACAAGCCCGTCCGGTAACAACGCCGGCTGGAACGGCTACACGCTGCGCATGAGAATAAACGCCGCCGGCCTTGCCAACGGTGGCGGATCGAAAGTCCGTGTCACACTGCAAGCGGGCAGCTCGGCCGGCTTCACCATCGATGGATGCTATATCGGCGCCGGCGCGTCGACGGGTGATGTAGAAGACTTCGAGACGACGCCAACGCAATTGACGTTCAATGGCGGCAGCGCTGGCGTCACCGTGACGACTGGCAATTCGATCGTGTCAGACGAGATCGCGTATTCGGTCGACATCACCAAGCGTTTGATCGTTTCGATGCACTTCAGCGCAACGTCTGCCGTTGGAATTGGCACCGACATAAATTGGCGAAGCCACATCAAGAGCGGTGTTAGCGAGGCGGCAACCGTGGACGTGACGGGCTATTCATTGGGCTCCTCAACCTACTGCCTCAGCAAGGTCGAATCCTTCGTGTGAAATGCGGTGGCGCGCGGCCACAGGGACACGCTTCGTTGGAAGCGCACGGCTCGGCGGTGGCACTATTATCCTACGCTGATAAATGGCGGGCATCCGGTCACCGCATAGCTCGGCGTCGCGAACGTCCCGGTTCCGGTGAAATAGCGGCAAAAATATCCGTTTCCGACCTTCTCCTGATAGATGAGAATGCCGCTCGATGTCGCGAGCATCGTACCAATCGCCACCGCCGCCGCCAGCAGTATCAGTATGCCCAGAGTGGCGATTGTTTTTAGCATCCTGACAAAACAATCGCGCCAGTTGAGCGCAAACGCAAGCCGGCTCCACTCCGGGGAGCCTTGTGGAATCGGCCTAGCCAAACCCCTGAAATTCCGGAAGGAGGGTTGTCGGGAAAATCGCTCTCAACGCCATAGATAGCAAGGCGTTGCGGGGCACAAAAAAACCGTGCAATTTTGTGATAGTTTGCTAACCGGCGATTGCCAGACCGACGGCTATTCCTAGGCCGATAGCGAGGCCCATGACGATCTTCACGGCCAACTCCATGGCGAAGATACGGATGGGGATCCACACGTCGCTGCGGGGCTCTCTGAGGGCGCTGGAAAGGTCGTCAAACACCGAGTCCATGCCAAGATTCTAGATCGGATTTGGCTAAATCCATGATGGCGTTATCGCACCAGTGCTTAGCGACTGCTAATTTAGCCGGAGGAGCCATTCTTGCGCGACCACGAACTCGTAGAGCGACCGGGCAAGGGCTGGACACGATGGGCCGAGGGCGTCGGCGAATACGAGATCGAGCGCATCTGGTGGCAGGCCAAGGCCTTGCACTTCCCCAAGCTCAACGTGTCGGTATGGTTCGACGGGTCCGAAATGGTCGGGATCGAGCACTGGGGCTTCCGCGAGCCGAAATGGACCATGCGACTACCGCCGTCCGATTGGCAGCCCATGCCTGCCGGCTACAGGGCGGCGGCAGAGAGCGCTTGGCAGGAATGGAGAGCAGGACAGCGGCCAAGGGAAACGGGCGCTCTCTGGTGGCCATAGAAACCGTCCCGCCTATCTGTAGAGCTGCGCCTCGTTTCGGAATGCTTTGTCTACAAGGGTGTTATTGGCAAACCCTCCATCGACGTCGACAATCTCTAGGCTGATGGGCTTCTCGCCGGCCGAAGGGTCATCAGGGTCTTTGGTGTTGTCCTGCTTTTGAACCGGACTGTTAACGAACACGCTCGCATAGCCATCGGGTTTTAGTTGGGTGTGACCGTTGATCTTGGCCTGGTTGGCGATGCAGTCGACGATCGCCATGTTGAGCAGACGGCGATCAGGATCCGGCGTTGGGTTGTCACCCTTGAAGCAAGACGGCGTCCCGCTTTCTTTTGTCGGCGCCTGAGACTTGTCCCCGACAAGCCCGTTCGCGATCTCGTATTTATAGACGTCATATCTGGAAGCCGGGACAGTGGTGGTGCCGGTGGGGTTGGTGGCGGCAGGGACGTTGGGGTATGTCGTGCCGTGATTGGTCGACCAATAACTGGACCAAAAGCCTTGCGCAGCAATCTGATCGGACATTCCTTTTGAGTCGACATAGTTGCTTCCGGGAGGGAGAGGCAGCGCCGTTCCATCCGTAACGGGGTCGTATTTGTTGCAGCCGGTCTTCTGGCCCTTGCGAACATTGCTCGCCGGGCGATAAGCCCAGTTCTTGTTCTGCGAACTCAATGAGCCGCTATAGAGATCGAACCGGGTATTCAGTCCGCTATTGACCTGGCCCAAGGTGACGCCGGTTTTAGTGGTGAGCGCATCGCGATTGTAGCAGGTGCCTGAGGTGCCCATCGCTATGGCGTCACGCAGCGAACTCAGGTTGTTGTCGATCAATCCGAAATTGCCGGGACCAGGGTTGGAGTCCACTTTCAGAATGCGGAATTCCCGACTGTAGGTATCGCCCGAGGCGAACGCCTGTTGGATCGTCTTGCTGGTCAGGGGGTCGCTTGTCTCGAACGGGTTGCACATGAAGATCGGCACGGTTTCGCAGATCGACTGAACGAACCCGGCCACGGCCTGTGGCTGAATGTCGATGGTGTCGGCGCTGCCAATCATGCTTGCCGGAAAGATCGTTGCGAAGGCGCCGGCACCATCAGCCACGCCGGAAGCGTTCACCGTCACCTCGGCGAATTGTACCGCCTTGGGATCGGTGCTTGCCCAGTTGACGCCATTGGCGTCGACGCCGGCAATGGTCAACGTGGTGTCGTCGCTGGCAGGTATTCCGGTCAGATAGGTGATTGTCACGTCAGACAGGGCGAGCGTGTGATTGTCCGCCGTGGAAAATTTGGTTGTGTTGCTGAGAAGATTCGTCGCCGCCCGGTTCGCTCGGTCGATCGAATCCGCCCTGCCATCAAGTTCCGCCGCGGCGGCAAGCGCAAGCGCATCGATGCCCTTCTGTAGATCGTTGTGGAGGCTGTTGGCCCGGCTCATGTCGATGGCAAGAAGCGCGAAACCGATCAGAACCGGAAACATGATGGCGACGAAGATCATCGCTACGCCGCGTTGATCGTTCCAGAATTTGCGCAAAACGAGAACCACCCCAGTCCGCGCCCTTCTACTTCTCTCCACAGTCGATACAAAGATGATTGCTCCAACGCCAACGGACAATCAAAGCTTAAAAGCCCCCATGGGACCTTTGCGTAAGGAGCGCAAGACCTTGGTCCCGCCATGAATGAGCCTGAAGTCGTCCATCCCTTCGGGCGCGTGAAGCATCTGCGGGGCGAAGTATGAGCAAGGGTTGCGCTAACTGCATGGCACGCGAGCAATGGAACATTAGAGCATTCTAATAGTTGTTTGGTTAGCAGGGGCTACCAACATCCCCGGCAAGTCCCCATCATCCCTAAGGGACGGCCCGCCGCTGCCGTGAATGGAGCGGCGGGTTCTTAAAGGTTAGGGGAACCTAAAATGGCTAAGCAGCTTCTTTGAGGATGAGCACTCGCGGAATCAACTTCCTGCATCAATGGATTGCCAACAACATCCCCGAGACGACGAAGGCCCATGTCATTTCAGTCAACGAACTCACGCACAAGCTGATTGCTGACGCGTCGGTGGTCGGAATTCGGGGGATCGAGATCGGTGAAGAGGTCGACAGCCTCTATCGAGCGATCCTCGACGCGATTGTGCATTTCGATGCGGGCTTGCCAGAATAGCCCTTACCAGCGCCATCGAGATCAGGAATATAATCCTCTCGTTGCGGCGACCCCTTCAACGGAGTTCGCCATGTCCAAAACCCTCGCCGACACCCTTGCCGCTCGCGAAACGATGTACGTCAATTGCGAGCACCCTATGTGCTGCAAGTCGGCCAAGCTCGATATCCAGGCGCTGATAGACAAGCTCGGGCCGGACCATGGTTCCATGCATTGGGATCTGGTCGGGCTCTTCGGCTGCACGGCTTGCAAGGCTGCCGGCCGCGAACGCCGGCCGGTGTTCTTCACTGTTGTTCCTGATTACGAAGGAATCAATGCGAAGCGTAACCGCGACTGGAAACCGACTTTCGGTTAGCTCACGACGTGGGTCTTTAGGGCCGGCAGCCAAGGACTTCAGTCTCAATTGCGCGATTGCTAATGTAATATAGACTTATCACCAGCGGGGGCTTTCTCGCGATGGCGGCCCGGTGGTCGTGGGCGGGCTGGGGTAAGATCACCGGGCCTGACCGGCGCGGGTTGGGGGCACTGCACTCGCCGGCTGGCGAATTATACGCCGTTCTCGCTTAGTCGACCACGTCTCGCATCGGAGTTGCGCAAACGCCTATATGCTTAGCGGAAAGCATGGAGCGGCGTCATGGCCTATACCGTCATTTGGTACACCAAGATCGGCGTTCTGGGGACGACGCCGTTCAATGATGAAAGTGCCGCCAAAAGCCACGTCGCCGATAAGTTCTCAGCAAGGCGCAGATACGATGGGGTTGTCTGTGCCGAAGTTCGCAAAAAGGAGGACGGCTCGGTCGTCTATCGTCGTGGAGGAGCAAGTAATGCCGACCGGACCTAAAGGCCAGAAACGCCCCGCCGACGTGATCGGTAATGCTGTCCGCGTCATGCGCATTGCGACAGGCGAGGAAGCCGACGACGTGCCGGACGACGGCAAGAGCGCCGCCGCCAAAGAGCTTGGTTCGAAAGGCGGAAAGAAGCGCGCCGAGAACATGACGCCAGAGCGGCGCGCCGAGATCGCCAAGAAGGCTGCGGAAAGCCGGTGGAAAGCGCGGTCCAGCATTTGCGCCCCTCCAAGCGGAGTTAGTCATACGTCCTATTTGAACAATGGGAAAGCCGCGCCATTCCGCTACGGCTGGGCACGGCTGGCTCCAGACGAGCCGTGCCAATCCTTTGAGGCAAGGTCTAGAGCCATCCATATCTCGTCTTGACTGTCGATGCCGCCGCTGAACAGGGCGATAAGGCGACGCGCCAAATGCTCCCGCGCCGGGTGAGAGCCCTCAATTCCGGCTTGCTCGCAATACTCGTCTAGAATTCTGGTGAGTGTCGCCAACTGTACTTCGTCAGCCGTGCCACGATTGGTCATCGCGCGTAACTCCCTTACAAGGGCGAAAGCGTGATCGACTCTTTCAAGCGCTCGTTGCCTTGCTAGATCGAGCGACAAAAGGACTGTACGCTTCCGACAGTCCGTTAGCGAGTCAATTCCTGACCTTGCCGGTGTGTTCCCTTTCGGCCATCAGCCTGTTGAAGGCGGCGGCATCTTGGGCAGTATCGAAGGGGCGGGCTGTGACTACTCCATCCGTGCCTAGAATGACAGCCAGGTACGGGAGCCCGAGCACTGGCGGGCTATAGACGGCGTATGAGGGCTGACGGGTTTTCATAACCGACACAATCATTTTCGCAACCTCACGCCTGCCCCGCCGCCGTTCTCGGGGATGAACTCGACGCCGGCCGCTTCGAGCGCCTTGCGAAGCGCCATGATCGTGCTGACGCGTGGATCAGGCGTTGTGCCGCGCTCGATGTTCTTGACGCTCATCTCGGAAACACCGGAGGCGTCGGCTAGCTGCTTCTGCGTTAAACCGACCATCGCGCGCGCGGCGCGAATCTGTTGTGCGGTGATCATGTGTGGTAGGCGCCCTTTATGAATAGCTAAGGCACCAATATACACCTTGCGTTTATTCGGGCAACCATTTTAGATATGCGCACCGGCCGGAAGCGCCAACTTCCGACCGGCACTTGCCATTAACCGAAGAAGGAACCTTCGATCATGACCAACCGACCTGATATCACGAATCCGTCTGCTGCCCAGGTGGTAGCGATCATCGGACGATTTTCCGGCCGAATCCTCATCGTGCAGCGGAGGTCGTCATGACCTACCTCGCAATAGCCTTGCTGCTGGCCGCGGGAGCCCTGCGGACGCGCGTGGGGCGTGGGAGCCTCGCCTACTTGCTCCTGAAGACGTCGAACGTCCTGCACGCCGCTGGCGCCCACGTCATCGACAACCTGGAGGCCGACCTCCATGGATGACCTCGCACTGACCAAAAAGGCCGAGCGCTACGTCTCCGAAATGTCAAACGCGTTTGACTTCGGGTCACCGGCGACCCGAGGTTACGAGTCCACATCTCTGGACATGACAACCACGGTTGACACCGGCCAGCAGTCAACCCCGGTTGACCTCCTGACGCTGCAGATCGACCGGACCAGCCGGAAGGCTCTGGCAACGTCCATTGAAGCTCTGATCGATATGCTCGACGAGATCAGCCCCGACGTCGACCTTGAAGAGACCGGCGACGATGAACCGTCTCTAGGCTGGACGCTCGCCGGGCGACAGGGCGAGACGTGCGACTTGGAGAAGGACGACAGCGACGACGAACCGGACAGCGAGGGAGAGCCCATGCACGGGGCCATAGAGCGTCATCCGACCTCACGGGAAAGCCCATGGGGCCGCAGTGGCGAGTTGACCGTGTCGCGCTACGGCAGCAACTCGCAAGAGGATTGGGCGGGCTCCCGCGCCACGCTCCCAGGCCATGACGATTGCGAGGCCGAGAATGAGCACGGCGGCGACGTGCTGGACGAACCGCACGACAGCGGAGACGATGACGAATACGAATTGGGCTGGACGGAGCATGTCGACCAGCGCAAGGCGGGGATCGTCGATCGGAATAGCTGGAACCATCCCGAGGGCGAGCCGCTGCTTGGCTGGTGCGAGAACCATGGCAAAGGCGTCATGCTTGGGGAACCGGCAGACGATCGCGAAGGCGACGACGAGCGGGAGCAGCCCGACAGCTACTGAAAAGTAACACGCTGCTACATTTGGCCCGCTGCCTCACGGTGGCGGGCTTTTCTCTGCCTCCTCAGCCGCTTTTATCCCTCGGTCAATTTTGGCTGTCAGGACGAAGAGGAAGTTTCCAAGCGCCTCGGCAAACTCGACAGCCTGCTTCGCTTCGTCGGGCGAAACGTGAGGCCGATTTTCGTCGGCGTGTCTGGGGCGATTGGAGCCAAGCCTGACCGAATGTGCCCACTTCGCCATGCCGTCTGTGAGCAGGTTCAGCTTCAAGGCTTCATCAATGCGGGCATATAGGCTGCCATCGGTAAGCCCGTGTTTCTTTAACATCGCATCTATGGCGCTGCCAGCCATCACTGCTGCCGCATCAGGCGCGTGAAGGGTCTCGAAAGCCTGCTGAAGGAATGTTCTAGCCGGCTCTGGAATGTCAGCGTGAGCCTCTCTGGCGTCCGGATATAGAGCGATGGCATCCATCCGGGCGCCACCCCTATCAAAGAGCATTTTTACGACGGCAACACCGTCGCATGTATTGCAGCGATAGGCTGCCCATCGTTCTTCGCCAATCGAGTTCCACCTGTCCGACCATAGCCGATTTAGATTTGGACTTGCGATCGCGCAGTGCGGGCAGCGTCCAACTCCATACAGCTTATCGCCGGGCGTATATCCGCCGGGCGTCGCCTTCACTACGATAGCGTATTGCAAACGATTGCCCCTCTCCATGTCGCGTCCATGTCGCACGGACCTGCCGATAGTCGCAGGAAACCCTTGGAAATCAATGGAAGCCGCTTGCAACATAATGCGACATGAAATCAGCCGCCCAGGTGTATTCGATGGCACCTAAGCGGCTGATTTGATTGGGAGAAATGTGGTAGCGGGAGAGGGACTTGAACCCCCGACCCCAGGATTATGATTCCCGTGCTCTAACCAACTGAGCTACCCCGCCAGGGCGGCGAAAGGCCCGAAATGCGCCTTAAATCGAAAGGCATGTCGGGGGCGTTCGCCAAGGTCGCGCGGATATAAGGTTGGGAGGGCGAGCCTGTCAAGCTTCGAAGCAACCGGCGCGCCGGCTTATTGTCATTGTCGAAAAGCTTTGCCGCGCAGACATTTGGTTGCCGCCACCGGGGTTGAGTTCGTTGGGGCACGTCGCTATGTCTCGGCCACGAGCTTTAAGAGTTGAAACAGATGAAACCGCGCATTGCAGTCCTCGGTTGCGGATACTGGGGCAGCAACCACATCCGCACCCTCAAGGCGCTCGGCGCGCTGCACGCGGTCTCCGACGCCAACCGGGCTCGCGCCGAAGGCTTCGCCAGCGAGCAGGATTGCCTGGCGATCGAGCCCGACCAGCTGTTCGTCCGTGACGATATCGACGCCATCGTCATGGCGTTGCCGCCGCAATTCCATGCCGACCTCGCGGTGCGCGCCTCCGAGAGCGGCAAGGACGTGCTGGTGGAGAAGCCGATCGCGCTGACGGTGCCGGACGCCGAGCGCGCGGTGCAGGCGGCCAAGGACAATGGCCGCGTCTTCATGGTCGGCCATGTCTTGCGTTTTCATCCCGCCTTCGAGACGCTGAAGGGGCTGATCGACAAGGGCGAACTCGGCGAAGTCCGCTACATCCATTCGCATCGGCTCGGCCTCGGCAAGTTCCACACCGAGAACGACGCGCTGTGGGACTTGGCGCCGCACGATTTGTCGATGATCCTGGCGATCACCGGCACCGAGCCGATCGAGGTGCGCGGCGAGGGCGCCGCACTGCTCGACAATCTCAGCGACTTCGCGCATCTGCACATGCGCTTTCCCAACGGCCTGCGCAGCCATCTCTTCACCTCGCGGCTCAATCCCTACCGCGAGCGGCGGCTGACCGTGGTCGGCACCAAGGCGATGGCGGTGTTCGACGACGTCGAACCATGGGAACGCAAGCTTGCCGTCTACCGCCACGCTGTGTGGCAGGACAGCGGCCAATGGGCCTTCACCACCAATGAGCCGTCCTATGTCGCGGTCGCACAAGGCATGCCGCTGACGCGTGAGCTGGAGCATTTCATCCAGTGCATCGAGACACGGGCCGAGCCGCGCACCAGCGGCGAGGAAGCGATCAGGGTGCTGCGCATCCTGACCGCGGGGACGGTCACGCATACCACGCCCAATTCCTGAGAGACCGTTTGGACTCTGTCACTCGCCGGCGCGAATTTCGAAACAGTCTCTGAGCGGGTAGCGGATTACTCGGCGGGGATCTGCGCCGGCCTGGCGGAAAGCCGCGTCAGCATGGCCTCGGCCTCGGCGCCACGCTCCGAACGCTCGATGAAGCCGCCGCCGAATACACGCGCCTCGTTGCCGTCATCGGAATAGAGCACACAGGCCTGTCCGGGCGCGATGCCGGACTCGCCGTCGACCAGTTCCACCCATGTGGCGCCAGCGCGGTGATGCAGTACGGCAGGGCGGGGCGGGCGGGTCGAACGGACCTTGGCGAACAGCTCCAGGCCACCGGCGGGGACATCGGCCAGCGGCCCGTCGCCCAGCCAGTTCATGTTGCGCAGATAGATCTTGTGCGTCTCAAGCGCCTCGCGCGGGCCGACCACAACGCGGGCGCGGTCGGCGTCGAGATGGACGACGTAAAGCGGCTCGCCGGAAGCGATGCCGATGCCGCGGCGCTGGCCGATCGTGTAACGCAGGATGCCCTCGTGGCGGCCGAGCACGCGGCCGTCGATGTGGACGATGTCACCCGGATTGGCAGCAGCCGGCTTCAGCTTGGCGATGATGTCGGAATATTTGCCCTGCGGCACGAAGCAGATGTCCTGGCTGTCCTGCTTGGCGGCAACCGTCAGCCCCATCTCCTCGGCGATGGCGCGAACCTGCGGCTTCGACAGGCCACCGAGCGGGAAGCGCAGATAGTCGATCTGCGCCTGTGTGGTGGCGAACAGGAAATAGCTCTGGTCGCGGTCGGCGTCGACCGGCCGGAAAAGCGCGCGGTGGGCGCCATTGGCGCCGGAGCGGATATAATGGCCGGTGGCCAGCGCGTCGGCGCCAAGCTCCTTGGCGGTGGCCAGAAGATCGGCGAACTTCACCGTCTGGTTGCAGGAAACGCACGGGATCGGCGTCTCGCCGGCGACGTAGCTTTCAGCAAAGGGATCGATCACCGCCTTGCGGAAGCGTTCCTCGTAGTCGAGCACATAGTGGGGAATGCCGAGAGTCTCCGACACTCGGCGCGCATCGTCGATGTCCTGCCCGGCGCAGCATGAGCCGGCCCGGTGCGTTGCCGCGCCATGATCGTAGAGCTGCAAGGTGACGCCGACGACGTCATAGCCCTCGCGCTTCAACAGGCCGGCGACGACCGATGAATCAACACCGCCCGACATGGCGACGACGATGCGGGTGTTTTCGGGACGTCCGGGAAGATCGAGGCTGTTCATGGTTCTTTCGTTCTGCGCGGCGCCTGAATGCCAATGACGCGAATATAGGTCAAGCTTTCCGGCTACGCCAGCTTGCAGGGCCGATCGACAGGCAGCGACCGGTTCCGGCGAATTGAGAGATTTTTCCGCGCCGCTGCTGCGCTTCCCTGCTGATGTTTCAAATGCCGGCGAAAAGACTAACGCGGCGTTCATGATCCTTACCTAGTCATTAGGGTCTGCTTAGGCAATTTTTAAAGCTGTGGCGGTAACGTGGCGGGGATTGGGTCTTTGAGTTTTTTGTAGAGAGTACGATGACCGATCTGGTTAGACCGAGAGTCAAGTATGTTATCGGGCCTGACGGCAGCCCTCTTACGATTGCCGATCTGCCGCCGACGAATACACGTCGCTGGGTTATCCGGCGTAAGGCGGAAGTGGTTGCGGCGGTGCGCGGCGGGCTTTTGAGCCTTGAAGAGGCATGCCAGCGCTACAAGCTCACCACCGAGGAATTCCTGTCCTGGCAGGCGTCGATCGACGAATATGGGCTTGCCGGTCTGCGCACCACGCGCATCCAGCAATACCGGCATTAGGGCATCATCCCGAAAAGTGGAATCCGGTTTTCGGAAAAGATCCTGCTCAAACACTGAGATCGAGCCGGTCAGAACAAAGATCAAAGGGCGCGGTACTCCGCGCCCTTTTGTTTTCGAAGCGCGTCTTTTGGCGCTCAGGCCGTCAGCACCACTTTGCCGATCGGCTTGGTGGCGAGAAAGGCGTGAGCCGCACTT
This sequence comes from Mesorhizobium sp. P2_D5, assembly GCF_056404355.1. Lineage (NCBI taxonomy): Bacteria > Pseudomonadati > Pseudomonadota > Alphaproteobacteria > Hyphomicrobiales > Phyllobacteriaceae > Mesorhizobium > Mesorhizobium sp. P2_D5. The sequence continues at coordinate 277,052 of NZ_JBFUEE010000007.1, read as the reverse complement.
GCCTGCTCGAGCGGGAAGCTTTTCGCCACATGGACGGCGAGCTTTTTGGCATCGATCAACCGGGCAAGTTCCAGCAGGCCTTGGCGGTCGGGCACCACCGACATGCGCTCGACCCTTATGTCGCGCGCGCTGGCCTGCGACCTGGTGGCGTCATTCACGTTCAGCAAAGACACCAGCACGCCGCCGTTCCTGACCACCTTCAGCGAACGATCGGCATGGTCGCCGCCAATCGGCTCCAGCACGAGATCAATGTCGCCAACCGTGTCGGCGAAATCGCCCTTGGTATAATCGAGAACCTCATCGGCGCCGAGCGAGCGGACGAAATCGAGCTTTTGCGGGCTGGCTGTGGCTATGACGTAGGCGCCGCGCGCCTTGGCGATCTGCACCGCCAGATGGCCAACGCCGCCGGCTGCCGCGTGGATCAGCACGCGCTGGCCTGATTTCAGCCCGCCATGGCGGACCAAGCCTTGCCAGGCGGTGAGGCCGGCCAGCGGCAATGCGCCTGCCTCGATGTGGTCGGCGCCTTTCGGCTTCAGCGCGATTTCATCGGCTGGCACAGCCGCCAGTTCGGCGTAAGCGGCGGCCTGCTTGGGGAAGCGCGGCATGCCGAACACCTCGTCGCCGACCTTGAAGCCGGTGACGCCGGCGCCCAGCGCCCCGATGGTTCCCGAGATATCCCAGCCCAGGATGAAGGGTGGCTCGCCGAGCAGGGGGTAAAAGCCGGCGCGGACGGAGCCATCGACCGGATTGATGCCGGCTGCCTTGACACGGACCCGCACCTCGCCGGCCTTTGGCGTAGGGTCGGGCTGGTTTGCAATGACAAGGACGTCGGGTCCGCCGACGGAATTCTGGATAACGGCACGCATGGATGTTCTCCTGCTTGGTTGGTGCCACTATCATTTGGATAGTAATAGTCCCTTGTCCAGTATGTACCTGAATGATATATAGGTACCCCATGGATAGTGAAGATGTGTCTCATTTCGGCTATGATGCGTACCGGCGTACGTGTGCTTCGCACACCGTGCTCGAGATGCTGGCCAGCAAATGGGTCTATCTGGTGGTTTGTGCGCTGCGCAAAGGCCGGTTGCGCAATGGCGAGCTTGCCCGCAAGCTCGATGGCATCACGCCGAAGATGCTGACGCAGACATTGCGCGTGCTTGAGCGCGACGGTCTGGTGCGGCGCGAGATCTTCCCGGTCATTCCGCCGCGCGTCGAATATGAATTGACTGAGCTTGGCCAGAACCTGGCGGGACTGCTCAACCAGATCAGGTCGTGGTCGGAACAGCATGCGCCGGACATCAAGGAGGCCAGGGCGCGGGCGACTGCTGTAAATGAGGGCGACTGGGCCGCCTAGCTTCGATCCGAGTCTTTCGTAGCCGTCCGGCAAAGGCCGGAAGCGGGATTTTGCGCTCGCCGGCAAGCGCCGACGTCGCGGACAGGCCGGACTTCAGCCGATCATGGCGCTGCGGCCGCCGACCTCGGCCTCGCGAATCTTGGTGTCGCGTGATTCGAGCATCTCAGCCTTGGAAAGCTCCGCTTCAGCTTCGCCGAGTAATGATTCGGCAGTGCTTCGCTGGTGGGCGAGGTCGCTTTGCGAATTTCTAAGGTTGTCGCGACGTAAACGCGCCGCCTTGGCAAAGGTCGGATAGGCAAAATGGTTGATGTCGGTGATGCCGGCTTTCTTTTCTTCGGCGGTGATCTGAAGCTCCAGTTCGACGGCCATGCGTTCGAACTCGGCGATCATCATGTCGAGCTGCAGCAGCTGCCGCCGCTTCTCATTCACCTGAAACTGTTTCAGCCGAACGAGGTTTTCACGTGACTTCATGATTCGGTACTCCCGGAAACGCACACCCGCACATATCGTCCAAACCGCCTGGAAAGGCCCAGGCCTTGCCCGTGTCCACCGGCTTTCCCCGAACTATAGGAAACAAAACCCTAAAGTTTTTTGCCGGCGGTAACCATTCGTTTACGGGCATTGTTAATCATACGGCTCAGGACTTAAGGCCGGGTAAAAATTCCGGCCGCCGATGCGGGAGCCGCGTCAATGAGTCTCTGGAGTCGCTTAGTCCAGGTTGTTAATGTGTTGCATTAGGAATTTGGTTCTGGGATTCGTTATTAGATTCAAGAGGGTGTAGAAAGAGGTTAAAAAATCTGGTACCGTAGTCGACGGGAAATTAGGTTTTGTTAACCATTTAATGGCAGCCTCTGCACAAGGCAACCACTGCTCCGGGTCCGGACGGGTCGTGAAATGGTCCGGCAGCAGAAAAGGGGAATGAAATGCGTGTTCTGCTGATAGAAGATGACAGTGCAACCGCACAAAGCATCGAACTGATGCTGAAATCGGAAAGTTTCAATGTCTACACGACCGATCTCGGTGAAGAGGGTGTCGATCTAGGCAAGCTCTACGACTACGACATCATCCTTCTCGATCTCAACCTGCCTGACATGTCGGGCTATGAAGTCTTGAGAACGCTTCGCCTGTCCAAGGTGAAAACCCCGATCCTCATCCTCTCTGGCATGGCCGGCATCGAGGACAAGGTACGCGGCCTCGGCTTCGGCGCCGACGACTACATGACCAAGCCGTTCCATAAGGATGAGCTGGTCGCCCGCATTCATGCCATCGTGCGGCGCTCCAAGGGCCATGCCCAGTCGGTCATCACAACCGGCGACCTGGTCGTCAACCTCGACGCCAAGACCGTTGAAGTCGGCGGCCAGCGCGTGCACCTCACCGGCAAGGAATATCAGATGCTGGAGCTGCTCTCGCTGCGCAAGGGCACCACACTGACCAAGGAAATGTTCCTCAATCACCTCTATGGGGGCATGGACGAGCCCGAGCTGAAGATCATCGACGTCTTCATCTGCAAGCTGCGCAAGAAGCTCGACGCGGCATCCGGCGGTCAGAACTACATCGAGACGGTCTGGGGTCGCGGCTATGTGCTGCGCGAACCGGAAGACATCCGCGTCAGCGCCTGAGCAGCGAGCAGCGTCCGAACTTTTCTTCGACAAAAAAACCCGGCTCCGGCCGGGTTTTTTCGTGATGGGCTGATAACTATTTGTTTTGACGCAATTTTGGACGGAAAACCGTCACACATTTTTCCTCGAAGATTGCGCCATGCCGCCCGAATCAGGCGGCGATTTTCAAGGTGCGAAAACGCTCGAGCAGTTGCGGCCGATTGAACGGCTTCAGGAGATAGCCCTGGGCGCCGGCGCGCTTGGCCCGCATAATCGAAGCGATATCGAGCTCGACCAGCGAAATCAGGATCTGCGGCCTTATCGGGCTCTCCATGGCGCGCACGCGGCGGATGAGATCGACCGCCGCCACGTCCGGCAAGGCGCCGTCGACGACGATGATGTCGGGCATGTCGGCCGCGCACATCTCCAGCGCGTCAAGTCCGCTGGCTGCCTCGATGACAACCATGTCGGAGCCGCCCAGGATGCGTTTTGCAACCTTCCTGATGACGCTTGAATCGTCGACGAACATGCAGCGTTTCATTTCCGGGTCCTCTTGCCTGTTGGCAATCCGGTGGCGTCGGGGCATCTGAAAGGCACCATAGGCCGATCTGGTAAAGAAGCCGAAAAGCGTTTAGGTAAAATTTTTGCAAAGATGCCGTTTGCGGGCTGTTCTTCGCAATGCTTCGGCACGACCAGCCCGGTGAAGCTCATCCGACTCGATCGAAGCGCCGCCGTAGCTATTGCGAATCGAAATACTTCGCTTCTTTAGGAAGTTGGCGTGGATTCAGGTGGCTGAAAGCACGATTTCTTCCGGCGTCGCGTGGATCGAGATCGTCATGTTGGCTTCGCGCGCCAGGAGCAGCGTGTAATAGGGCTGCACGGAATGCGCGTCGATCGGTTCCTCCGGCTTGTGGCCGGAATGCAGTTCGAGGAATTTCGGTGGCACGCGCAGCATCGGGCCGCTCGCAGCAAGCGCGAAACGCGGCTCGGTTTCGAGGTTTTCCAGCGTCACGGAAAGCTTGCCGCCGCGCGGAATGGCGGCGTTGGCGACGAGGAGCAGGTTGAGCAGCAGCTTGACCTTGTTCTTGGGTAGCAGCGCGCGGGTCCCGTTCCAGCTCAGTTCCGGCTTCTCGTTCTTCAGGAAGGAGATGGCGACGGCTTCGGCATCGCCGGTATCGATCAGCATGCCGGCCGACCCGGCGGCGCCGAAAGCGATGCGGGCGAACTGCAGGCGGGCAGAAGCGTTACGGGCGCTCTGGCGGATCAGCTTCATGGCGTCCTCGTCGGCGCCGCCTTCGTCGAGCAGTTCGAGCCCGTTGTTGATCGCGCCGACCGGCGAGATGATGTCGTGGCACACTCGGCTGCACAAAAGTGCCGCCAGATCGGGTGCGGAAAGGGCAAACAGATCGGCCATCGGCGAAAATCCCTGCAAAATTTCATAACTCATGGCCGAGCGATCGATTCGTCGCCTGCCCACACGAATCACGCACTCTCCTCGGGCATCCTGAATACACAGCGCCCGTGCGTGCGGCAACAAATCCGAAATTGTGGTGGCAAATGGCGTGTGCACACAGGCTGCCGACCCACCTGAGCGTCCCAAACAGCCTTTGAACCGCCATGTTCATGTGGGAGCTTAATGGTTGAAAAAGGATTACGGCATAGTTTGCCCGTAACAGTTACCCTTAACGGCCGGCTAAAAGAGCCGTACGGGGTGTGAGGCGTCGGCGAAAGTGCTCCCTGACGGAGATTGGAAGCATGTTTTCCCGATTCTGCGACCGGACTTTTTTCCGTGTCATCCCAGACCGGACTTTTGTCCGTGTCGTCCAACACCGGAGCTTTCTCCGTGTCATCTCAATGGCGATAGCGCTCATGGGCGTTCTCGTCTTCTCGACTTCGGCCCTGCGGGCCCAGGAATACACCGCCCAGGAGATTGTCGATTCCGGGCACAAGTTCTTCGGCGCGACATCGGGCGGGCTGGCCACGGTTATCGAGAAGATTTTTGCTTCCTACGGACTGCCCAACGGCTATCTGCTGGGCGAAGAGGGCTCGGGCGCGCTGATCGGCGGCCTGACCTATGGCGAAGGCACGCTCTACACCAAGAATGCCGGCGATCACAAAGTGTTCTGGCAAGGCCCGTCGCTCGGCTGGGACTTCGGCGGCGAGGGGTCGCGGGTGATGATGCTGGTCTACAATCTCGACGATGTGAGCAACCTCTACAACCGCTATGGCGGCGTCGCCGGTTCGGCCTATGTGGTGGCCGGCGTTGGCTTCAACGTGCTGAAGAACAACAATGTGCTTTTGGTGCCGATCCGCACCGGCGTCGGTGCCCGGCTCGGCGTCAATCTCGGCTATCTGAAGCTCACCGAACGCGCCACGTGGAATCCGTTCTGAGCTAATCCCGTTCCGTTGCGGCAAAGCCTTGCCGCAACGCTGGATTTCCGCCATGTCAACGTGGCACAGTCCAGCATTAGCGGTTGCCGTCCACAACGGGTAGTCACTTGGTCCAATCGGTCCTGTTCTTCGTCCTCGGCTTTCTCTGCGCCGGCTTCCTGGCGCTTATGATTGCTCCAGCCATATGGCGCCGCGCCGTCGCCCTGACGCGCAAGCGCATCGAAGCCTCGATACCTCTGACGCAAACCGAGATCCTGGCGGACAAGGATCGCGTTCGCGCCGAGTACGCCATGTCGACGCGCCGCCTCGAAATCAGCGTCAAGGCGTTGCGCGAGAAGGTGGCCGAACAGCTCGTCGAGATCAGTCGCGGCCACGAGGCGATGAAGGGCCTGGCGCTCGAGCGCATGGAGAAGAACCAGGTACTGAGCGAACTGGGGGCCACGAGCGAAATGCTGCGGCAGCGCGAGGACGAGTTGCACCATCTGTCGGACCGGCTCAAGGAAACTGAACGCAAGCTGGAGAAGCGCGCGCTCGAGCTTGAAAAGCTGGAGAGCATGTATGACGACGCCAGCTTCTCCTCCAGCAGCCGACAGATCGAACTCGTGGCGCGCGAATCCGAGATGCAGAAACTTGCGAGCGACATTGCGTTGCTGCGCGGCCAGCGCAAGGAGGCGGACAGGCGCGGCCAGGAGATCGCGGCCGAAAGCAAGGCTGCACGCGATGCCGTGAAAGCCGAGAAGAAAAAGACCGCCGACCTCGACAGGAAGGTCGAACGGCTGCTGGCCACTCTTGCCGATCGCGAGGACAAGCTCGACCGCCGCGAAAAGGAACTGGCGCGGCTGCGAGAAAAGTCGAAAGCCGAGGATACCACGCCGGCTCTGCGCCTGGTCGGCAGGGGCGGCGATGTCGCCAAGAGCGATGACGTCGACAAGGCTATCGCCAAGCTCGACAGCGACCGTGAGCGGCTCGAGGCGAGGCTGACGGTGCTGGCGCGCGAGAACAAGCAGCTGAAGGCGGATTTGACCGCGCTGGTCGTGTCCAATCCCGCGGATGGCAGCTCCGCCTTGCGCGAGCAGATGAACGAACTGGCAGCGGAGGTCGTCCATCTGACGGCCAAGCTCGAGGGACCTGATTCGCCGATCGCCAAGGCATTGGCAGTACCCTCGGATGCACGCTCCGGCAATGGTGAGCGCAGCCTTGCAGATCGCGTGCGGGCGCTGCAGGACGCGGACGCAGCAAGCTGAAATCAGTTCCTGTTTGCCGAGAAATGATGCAGCGCGATGGCTGACGCCGCCGCGACGTTCAGGCTGTCGAAGCCCTCCGACATGGTGATCCGTACCGTCTGCAAGCGCGCGAGCAGGCTTGCGGGCAGGCCTTCACCCTCGGTGCCGAGATAAAGCGCAAGGCGCTCGCGCCGCGGCGCATCGCGAATGTCGGTCTGCCCGCTCGGCGACAGCGCAAACTGGCCATAGCCGCGGCGGTCAAGCGTTGCCGTGAAGCCGGCGGCGTCGGTGAACGACGCGAAGGGAATTTTGAGCGCGGCACCGACGGAAACCCGGATCGCCTTGCGGTAGAGCGGATCGCAGCATGTCGCATCCATGAGGACCGCATCGGCGCCAAAGGCGGCGGCGTTGCGAAAGATTGAACCCATATTGTCGTGGTTGGCGATGCCGACAAGCACCACGATCAGCCTCTGGGCCGGCAAGGCATCGAGCAAGGCCTCGGCGGATTGCGGTGTCCCCTTGCGACCGATGGCCAGGATGCCGCGATGCATATGAAACCCGGCGATTGCATCCATCACCGCACCGGTGGCGACATAGACCGGCAGGTCCGCCGGCGCCTTGCTCAGGATGCCTACGAGGCCGGCCAGCCGGTTTTCCAGGACAAGCACCGATTCGGCGCCAAAACGCCCAGACGAGAGCAGCAGGTCGAGCACCACCTTGCCTTCGGCGACGAAGCGACCTTGCCGGCCGGCGAGGTCTCGCTCGCGGATATCGAGGTAGGCGGCAACGCGCAGGTCTTGCGGGTCGACGATGCGAATGGGATCCATGCGTTCCTCGTGGTCACCGCAGCCGCCCGAAAATCCGCACGGATTGCCGGCGCTCACCGTCGGCTGGGAACCACGATGCGACAATTCAGGACGATCAGCCACCTCTGTGCGCCCGGATGGACGCACATCGCCCTGAAAGCGTTGCGAGGTAAGTGGCTACAGGACGGTCAGGTTCCGGCGCGGCGCAAACGGTGCGCCATCTGGGAGAGGTCCTCCTTGCCGCTGCCGAAAATGCCGTCCAGCATGCCGAGCAGTTCGCGCACGGCATCGGATTTGCAGGAGTAGTAGATCATCTGCCGATCGCGACGGGTGTCGACGAGGTCCAGCGCCCGCAACTTGGCCAGATGCTGCGACAGGGCGGATTGGCTGAGCATCACCTTTTCGGCGATGGAGCCGACCGACATTTCACCGTCGATCAGATGGCTCATGATCAACAGCCGTTTCTCATTGCCCATCAGCATGAGAAATTCGGCTGCCAATCCGGCATTTGCGATTAGCTTAGACGAGACCATCGATCCCCCATGCTTTTTGATCATCCTGACGCCATGGGGGCAATGGCATCTGATTCCATAAACTCAGTTGCGTATAGCCGCTGCGATTCAGCGTCACTGACAAAAGGTAGAGCATTTCGTTCAAATCTCAAGTGTTGCTTTTTATCTAATGTAATTAAGCCCAGTCTCCGTGTCGGCCGCGGCCCGTCCGTTTCTGGCCATTTCGACCAGAACAGGCCGCAATTCGCGTGCCGCCTGCAAAGTTTTCGGGAAGAAAACCCGGGAAACATCGTCACCCGACACCAGATCCATACCATCGGCATCGAATCCGGCAATAATCCAGCCGTTGCCGGACACTTTCGCGAAATGCTGTGCATAAACGGCAATCGCGTCGAGATGGTCGGCGTTCATATGGTCGATGGCGGATTGTTCAGTCGCCGCAAGTTCCTCGACGATCGGTCCGCTGGTGAGCAGACCCGGTCGATCGAGCTGATAGGCCTTGCCGAAGCCGCCGTTGAGGCTGGCGCGTTGCGGCTCGAGGCGGAAGATCGAAAAGTCGCCGAGACCGGCGTAGAGTTTCGCCTTGGGATTGCGGTTGAGATAACGACGCTCGCAACGGGCGTGCTCGCTCGATCCGCGCTCACGCCGTTTCGCCTGGCAGACCAGTGACAGGCGCGGGTGCGCCAGCGGGTCGCCCTTGCCGGGTTCGCCAAGCAACAGGCAACAGCGCGCATCGGCAAGCAGCGCGCCGGTGTGCGCCGAGAGCATCGACACCAGGATCAGCGGCGCGCCGTCGATGTCGGTGGCCACGCCGACCCTGCTGGCCAGCGGCGCACCTGTCTGTGGTTCGATCACCGCCAGCGCACCAAAGCGGGCGCTGCGCAAAAGTGTCTTGGCCAGTCGGACCGCCTCGGCATCCGTCTCGCGGATTACGTCCTTCTTCGGCTCGTCCAAAGGCATCACCACAATAAGTTGATCTTCCTTGTCCGCTTATCTGTCAAACAAACCGGATTCGACAAGGTCGTCAATCTCGTTTTTCGAAAACCCGAAACGTTCAAGCACTGTCGACGGGACGAGATCATTGTCGGCGGGCTTGGTCGCAACTGTCGGCCGCGAGCCGGAGAAACGCGGCGCCGGGGCCGGGCGCTCAAATCCATCCGCCGCTACAAAGGCATTGCGCGCCCGATTGTGTGGGTGATGCTTCGCCTCCTGCAGCGACAGGACGGGGGCAACGCAGGCATCGGTTTCGGCAAACAGCCGGTCCCAGTCGTCACGCGATTTCTGCCGGACCCGGTCGGCAATGGCGGCGCGCATCGGTGGCCACAGTGCCTTGTCGTACTGGCCGCGTGAAAAGCGCTCGTCGAGCGGCAGCAGCCTGGCGAATTCGGCGAAGAATTGCGGCTCGAGGCAGCCGATGGCGACATGGTGTCCGTCTGATGTCTCATAGGTGTCGTAGAAAGGGGCGCCGGAATCGAGCAGGTTCGCGCCGCGCCTGTCGCTCCACAAGCCGGCCGCCATGAGCGCATGCAGGGGTGCCGCCAGCATCGAGGCGCCTTCGACCATCGCGGCGTCGATGACCTCGCCCTTGCCCGTGCGCGAACGTTGGAAAAGGGCGGCGAGCACGCCGGCAACCAGCATCATGGCGCCGCCAGCGTAGTCGGCGACGAGGTTGAGCGGCGGGACAGGACGGCCGCCGGCGTGGCCAACTGCGTGCAGCAGGCCCGAATAAGCAAGGTAGGTGATGTCATGGCCGGCGCGGCCCGCGAGCGGCCCGTCCTGGCCGAAGCCGGTCATGCGGCCGTAGATCAGCGCCGGATTGTGCGCCAGTACCGCTTCCGGACCGAGCGCCAGCCGCTCCATGACACCGGGGCGAAACCCTTCGAGCAACATGTCCGCCCTTTCGGCAAGGCGCAGCATCAGATCGGTGCCTTCCCGGCGTTTCAAGTCGAGGTGCAGGATGGCGCGGCCGTGACGGTCGATGTTGTATTCATCCGACATCGACGGGAGAGGCCGGGTCGTCCCCGCCCGTTCGACGCGCAGCACTTCGGCGCCCATCTCCGACAGCATCAGGCCGGCCAGCGGCACGGGACCAAGCCCGGCCATCTCGATCACCTTCAGTCCGGCAAGTGGACCGGTCTTCCCGGCAGTTGACAGACCGGCGCTCACGACCGGCTATTTCGGAGCCATGCGAATGGCGCCGTCGAGACGAATGGTCTCGCCATTCAACATCTGGTTTTCGATGATATGCAGCGCAAGCGCCGCATATTCGGATGGCTCGCCCAAGCGGGACGGGAAGGGCACGGCGGCGCCCAACGAATCCTGCACATCTTGCGGCATGCCGGCCATCATCGGCGTCTTGAAGATGCCGGGCGCGATGGTGCAGACGCGGATGCCGGAACGGGCGAGATCGCGCGCCACCGGCAGTGTCATGCCGACGACGCCGCCCTTGGAGGCTGCATAGGCGGCCTGGCCGATCTGGCCGTCATAGGCGGCGACAGAGGCGGTGTTGACGATGACGCCACGCTCGCCGCCTTGCAGCGGGTCGAGCTTCGCGGCGCGGTCCGCGACGAGGCGGATCATGTTGAACGTGCCGATCAGATTGACCTCGATCACCTTGCGGTACTGATCGAGCGGATGCGGACCATCCTTGCCGATCGTCTTCACGCCGATGGCGATGCCGGCGCAATTGATCAGGATACGCGGCTCGCCAAGCTTGGCCGCGACCTCGGCAAGAGCGGCAGTCCCACTATGGGCGTTGCTAACGTCGCACTGGACGGCAATACCGCCGATCTCGGCCGCGACCTTCGCCGCGCGATCGATACCGACATCGAAGATGGCGACGCGGGCGCCTTTGGCGGCCAGCGCGCGCGCCGTAGCCTCGCCAAGACCGGAGCCGCCGCCGGTAATGATCGCGATCTGGCCATTCGGGTTCATGCCGACATCCTTTTAATCTTAGGGACAGTGGGACGGATCAGGCGCCAGATCGACCGGGAAGGTCAAGCCATCGCTGCGATATGGTCGCCAACCCTGGCCTGATCGGCGTGGCAGACCTCGCCCGAAAGCCTGGCGACCGCGCCCGGCGCGATCTCGTGCGACAGCAGCCGGTCAAGATCGACGGGGCGCGGCATCGATATCTGGCCGCGCGGAATGCGCTTGAAACCGAGCGGTCCGTAGTAGGGCTCGTCACCAACCAGCATCACGGCGGGCGCGCCGGCCTTGGCGGCCGCCTCCAGCGCGATCGCAACCAGCCGACGGCCGATGCCGAGGTTCTTGAAGGCTGGCCGCACCGCAAGCGGCCCAAGCATCAATGCGCGGCCGGCACCGGCGGCGATGCGGGTCATGCGCACCGAGGCGACGACGAGGTCGCCGTCGACGGCGACGAACGACAGCGAGCGTTCGTGCCCGCCGGCCTCGCGGATCTTGTAGGCGGCCAGCACGAAACGGCCGGGCCCGAAGGCTTCGTCGTTGATCGCTTCGATCTGGAGGTCATGCGCCGGGGTTTCCGGCAGGTATTTCACGTCGGCAAGGCTCATGGTCTTTGCGTTCCGATAGGGAGGAAAGGTTTGCTGCAAACGGCAGCATTCGCCAGTCAGCGCTTCATCAAGCGCGGGCGCCCTTTCGTCGTCGGTCAAACCGGATCAAAGCAAAGTCGAACATGCGGATTGTCCGCTAGCATCAATTTCCTGCCGCTGCAATCGGCGGCTTGATGGTCCACCCGACCGCTTGACGGTCTGTTCAGCACCAGGTGATTCCACGGCGTGCCTTCGTGCCCTACATGGGAAGCAAGCAGGAAAGGACATGCGATGGGATTGCTGGTCGAAGGTAAATGGCAGGACCGCTGGTATGACACCAAGGACAGCGGAGGCAAGTTCGTGCGCACGCAATCGCAGTGGCGCGACTGGATCACTCGCGACGGGACGCCGCCTGCGGGCCGCAGCCGCGGCTTCAAGGCGGAGCCCGGCCGCTACCATCTCTATGTCTCGCTCGCTTGCCCGTGGGCGCACCGGACGCTGATCTTTCGCGCGCTGAAGAAGCTGGAAGGCATCATTTCGGTGTCGGTGGTGCATCATTTCATGGGCGCCAATGGCTGGACGTTCGTGGCGCAGGATGGCGCGACCGGCGACACGCTCTACGGCCTCGATTTTCTGCACCAGATCTACACCAAGGCCGATCCTGCCTATTCCGGCCGCGTGACGGTGCCGGTGCTATGGGACAAAAAGGAGCAGACCATCGTCTCCAACGAATCCTCCGAGATCATCCGGATGCTGAATTCGGCCTTCGACGAATGGGGCGATGCCAGCCTCGATTTCTATCCCAAGGCGCTGCGCGGCGAGATCGATGCGATCAACGCGCTGGTCTATCCCGCCCTCAACAACGGCGTCTATCGCGCCGGCTTCGCCACCACGCAAGGCGCCTATGAGGAAGCGTTCGGCGAGCTGTTCGCGGCACTCGACACGTTGGAAGACCGCCTCTCAAAGCAACGCTATCTGGTGGGCGACCACATCACCGAAGCCGACTGGCGGCTGTTCACCACGCTGGTGCGCTTCGACCCGGTCTATGTCGGCCATTTCAAATGCAATCTGCGCCGCATCGCCGACTACCCGAACCTGTCCAACTATCTGCGCGACCTCTATCAGGTGCCGGGCGTCGCCGGGACCGTGAACCTCAATCACATCAAGGCGCATTATTACGGCAGCCACGAGACGATCAACCCGACACGGATCGTGCCGGTTGGGCCGGAACTGGACTATGACGCGCGGCATGACCGGGGAAGGTTCAAGAAGGCGGCGTGATCACCAGTAGGGCGATGCCTGCTCGCCGCCAAAAACCTCGGCGATCCGCCGTAGCGTCGCTGGTGTCGTGCCTTCCGGCAAACGGTCCAGGGGAAAGAAGCCGGACTCGGCGATCTCGTGGTCCGGCAGCTTCGGCGCCGTCTGACTGAAATGCTCGATCAGATAGAGACCGACATGGTCGCGCTGGCTGGCCCGACGGTTGAAATGCATCGACCTCAGCGCCGGCGATGAGGTCAGTGTGATGTTGCCTTCCTCGGCCAGTTCGCGCGCCAGTGCCTCACCAAGCGTCTCGCCAACTTCGACGCCGCCGCCAGGAAGCTGCCAGCCCGGCACATAAGTGTGGCGAATGAGGAAGACGGAATTGGATGCCGTGTCGTGAACCAGACCGCGCACGCCGAGCGTCATCGGCCGCCGCAACACGAAATAGAGATGGAACAAGCGGGCCCGGAGGCCCGCCCAACCGGTCTGACGGAAGGTCTTCTCCGGATCAGTCTGCATCAGGTGCGAAACCGTGGTGGAAAGCGGGGGGCGCGTCGCATATGAAGGATGGATGTTCAGGCTCGCGCATATTTCCGATGTCCATCTGGGGCCGCTCCCCGATGTATCCTATCGCGATCTCGCCTCCAAGCGCGTGCTCGGCTACGTCAACTGGCAGCGCAACCGCCGCCGCCATATGCATGATGCCGTCATCGACGCGATCGTCGCCGACATCAAGGCGAACACGCCTGACCACCTCGCCGTCACCGGTGACCTGGTCAATCTGGCGCTCGACGGCGAGATCGAGATGGCCAGGCACTGGCTGGAGACGCTGGGATCGCCGCAGGATGTCTCGGTCGTTCCTGGAAACCACGATGCCTATGTGCCCGGCGCCTTCGACAAGGTCTGCCGGTCCTGGGCGGCCTGGATGAGTGGCGACGGTGTCAACACGCCGGTCGACCGCAACGCATTCCCCTATCTGCGCGTGCGCGGCGATGTCGCGCTGATCGGCATCTCGACAGCGCGTGCCACGGCGCCGTTCATGGCCAATGGCTTCTTCATGGAGGGTCAGGCGAAACGACTTGGCAAGCTGCTCGACGCCACGGCCGGGCAAGGGCTGTTTCGCGCGATCATGATCCATCATCCGCCGGTGCGCGGCGCCGTCTCGCAGCACAAGCGGCTCTTCGGCATTGCCCGCTTCCACAAGATCATTCGCCGCCATGGCGCCGAACTTGTCCTGCACGGCCATTCGCATCTGCCGTCGCTGTTCTTCATCGGCAACCGGAGCGCCAAGGTTCCGGTGGTCGGGGTTGCCGCCGCCGGCCAGGCGCCGGGCGGCAAGCACCCGGCGGCGCAGTACAATCTGTTCGACATCGATGGCGAAAAGGGCAATTGGCGGATCCGGCTGACGCGGCGCGGCCTGACCGGGCCGTCCATACCGCCGTCCGATCTGCAGACGCTGGAGCTTGGCGCGGAGGCCGGTGCGGCTATGGCCGCACGTTGAGAACCATGGCCACGATGCGGTCCCACAACAGGATGACCGACACCACCAGTCCGACCAGAGCGCCGGCGGCGACCAGGCCAAGGCCCGACAGAAACGCCGACCAGGCCTTGCCGCGCGTCTTCGAGCGCAGTGGCGGTTCGGCTTCCGGCACATCGGCGCGTGTCAAGCCGGCGAAGGCCGGCTCGACCCCGCCTTCCATCATCTTCTGGCGCTCGACGATCCGCTCGGCAACATAGCGCGTCACCTGATCAGCAACGGGCTTCATGTCGGTCGATTCGGCAAGCACCACCCGGCCGATGCGGGTGTCCCTGAGAAAGCGATAGGTGCGGCGATCGCGCCCCATGGCGACATGGCTGACGGCATCGATCCACAGGCGTGGCTGCAAGCCGGACGAGACGACAAAGTCGAAATTGTCCATGTCGGCGGGAACATCGGCAAAAACCGGCGCCAGTTCGGCAGCAAGCAGCTCGAGGCGCATGCGATGGGCTTCGCGCATGTCGACGACGACGTCGTCGCGGTCGGCGAAGGCATTCTTCACATCACGGACGGCATCCGACAGTTGCCTCGACTGATCGATGGTCTTCTCGCCTGCTTCCTTCATCGGCGTTCGCCTCGCGGGTTTGGTTAACACGGGGTTAACACAGCCGCCTGTAAAATGCACTGGCGAGAGCAACGGGATCGAGGCGCGTTCAGCAGGCGGCTGTGCGCGAAAAAGGTCAGCTGGCAGCAGCAGCGAATTTCTGGCGCAGCGGCCTGGCGCGCCGGTTGGTGTTGCGGCGAATGATCTCGGCGACGAGGTCGGGTGCTTCCTCGGCCAGCATATGGCCGACCTCAAGCACATGGTGGACATGAAAATGCGCCGGCAGATCATCCGCCTGGGTAAAGGGCAACACTGCGTCGTCGGTTCCCCACGCCACCATCACCGGCATGTTCAATCCGTCGAGACGATCGTGCGGGATGACGCCTTGCCGATCGTCCATGGTCATGGCGGTGGCGATCTCGACCAGCTTCGGCACTTGGCCTGGACGTCCGCGCATTCGGCAAAGCGCGTCCATGACACGCTTCTGGGGCGGGCTGTGGGGCCCGGACATGGCGGCAAGGCAGGCGCGGATTTCGGACCGGTTCGCGGCGCCGCCATAGCGGCGCAACAACGGTCCATTGATCTCGGGGCCAAGACCGCCTGGCGCCAGAAGCGTCAGCGAGGCGACTTTTCCAGGCTCGGCCAGCGCCATCAGCATTGCCACCGCACCGCCCATCGAGTGGCCCACGAGATGAACACGCTTCAGCCTGCGTTCCGACAGATCGGCGAGCACGGCCCTGGCCGCCACCTTGGCCGGACCGGCTCCGGGAAAATCGAGCGACAGCCCATGCCCCGGCAGATCATAGGCCAGCGTGCGCGTGGCGGGCGCCAGGGAAGAAATCACCTCGCGCCAGACATCGTGGCAGCCGCCGAAACCATGCAGCAGGACGATGGCCTTCGAGCCAACACCCTGTTCGGCGACAAAAAGCGATGCGGTCATGAAGGCTGATTTTTTTGTTATTGCAGGATGCGCGACACCAACTGTGGCTGAATTGCCCCCAGTCTAGCGTGATGACCAGTAAAATCTTCGCGATTTGCGCGGTTGCGGACAGTCCCGGCGCGCCTAATCTGTGGATGTCGATTGTGTCAGCTTGCGTTGCCGAGCCCTGCGGCGCGCAGAGCCTGGACCAGCCGGTCGGTCAGGTCGGCCGGATATTTCCGCTCGACGAAGGTCGCGCGCGGATCGGCGGCAAATCTAGGGAACTGGGTGTTCAGTTCGCCCAGCAGCGTGCTGACCAGATGGTCCTGTCCGGCAGCCTTCGCACCGATCAGCCGCGCCGCAAGATAGTGCGATTTCGTTGCCGTCGTTCTCAGTGCCATGCTGGCCGCGACCGCCTTGTTCGTGTTGCCGAGCATGAATTCGCCGACGAACAGCCCGTAGTCCCACCATGTCGAGTGGCCGCTGAAGGTCTCCGCCGCATGCGCCAGGATCGGCGTTCCCTCCGCGTATCGACCGGCGAAGATCAGCCCGTAGCCGTAGGCGGCAGCCATGCCGAGATCGTAGGGATTGAGTTCATAGGCCTTGCGCATCCAGCGGATCGCTTCGTCCGTATTGCCGAGACGCGAACTGACATAGCCGTAGGAGCGATGCGCATAAGGGCTGGTCGGCCCCATCTGGACGCCGCGATGGGCAAACTCCACAGCCTTTTCAATCGTTGCATTGGGCGGGTAGGCATAATGATCGGAGACCGCCTCGAGTTGCAGAGACGCAAGCTCCGAATAGACCAGCGAGGACTTCGTTCCGCCATCGGCCAATTTTTCGAGGCAGCGATAGGCAGCTTCATGGGTTCTGGCGTTCTGGTCGAGATAATATTTGTCGTTGAGCAGCAAGCATTGCGTCAGGCCGTTTGGGGCACCGGTCTGCTCGATATAGTTGTAGATCGTGCCCGAGGCGGGAAGCGCCGAACTCAGCATGTCGGCGATCCGGTCTTCGACCACGGCCGGTGCGCTGTCGGCAGGGGTCAGATTGCGCGACAGAAGCACCCGTCCGGACGCCATACTTTGCAGTTCGATCGTGATATCGCCCGCGTTCGGCCCGGGCAGCATGGCGAATATGAAGCTGGTGGCGTCGTCAGCCGGATCGGTGGGTGTGTCGCGACCGATGAAGTCGATCGTATCGAAGCCACTCAGGCCGGCGCGGAGCGAGGCGGCGACGCGGCTGGCATCGGCGCCTTCGGCCTTGAGGTCGATATAGACGAGCGGCAGGGCGTCGGCCGTTGCCGACGGCGCGATGCTGCTGGTTGCGCCAGCGGTCTCGAGGGTCGCCGACATGTCGCCGCCACCGCTCAGCAAGGCGCTGCTGCCCTGACGAAGGATCAGCAGGCCCAGCATGGCGATGACCAGGGCGATCGCCATCCAGAAGAAGCGGAGTTGGCGCACCACCGAGGGGGTGGGCTTCGCGAGAGCCGGCGACACCGCATCCGGCATGCCCGTGCTGGCGTCGTTGGCCCGATCGGCGGACGTGGCGCCATCCAGCCTGAGTTCGGGAACAGCCTCAGCCGGCAGCCGGATCGCGTTCAATTCATAGGCGGGAACATAGCCGCCGCGCGGAATGGCTATGCGGACCGGCTCGGCAACGCCTTCATTGGCAAAATAATGCTGCAGAAGCTCGCGCAACCTGCCCGCCTGAACCCGCACCACGGCGTCGGTGGCCGGATCGAAATCGCCGTCCTTGCCGAAAACATCCATGGCGATGGAGAAGCCCTTGAGCCTGTCGGCTTCGCCGGCTTGTTCGCGTTCGACAAGGTAGCGGAGCAACTTGCGCGCGCGTTCGGATCGCCCGAACGTCTGGCTGGCAAGAAGTCGCTCCAGTGTCTCGCGCACTGCGGGGGCGGCAGGCGTGGCATGCTGCAAGTGTCGATCCTCTCGAAGTCGGCACAGGTTGAGGTGCGATCATATAGTTCCCGCACCGCCACACAAGTATTCACCCATTATGCGATCACGTACCCCACCGGATAATTCTTCGGTGGTTAATGATACGAAGGATCGGAACCGATCGCCGAATGGGGAGGGTTCCGATCTTCGTTCTGGTTGTGCGTCAACCGGCCTTTTTGACGACGATGCGGTTCGCCGCCGACATCACCGCTTCCAGCGAGGCGGCGACGATGTTGGTGTTGATGCCGGCGCCGAACAGCTTGCCATCAGGATGTTCCATCTCGACATAGGAGATGGCCGAGGCGTTCGAGCCGCGCTGCATCGAGTGCTCGGAATAATCGAGCACCGACATCTCGATGCCGAGGTGACGCGAGAGTGCATCGACGAAGCCGTCGATCGGACCGGTGCCGGTGCCGGTAATCGTCACCTCCTTGCCGTTGTCGACGATGACCGCCTCGACGACGCGCCGGCCCTTGGTCTCGGTGCTGGGATAGGTGTGGTGGTCGAGGAATTTCAGCCGCGCGCGCGGCTGGTCGATATAGGTCTCCAGAAAGCGCTCGTAGATGCGCCTGACCGGCACTTCCTTGCCCTCGGCATCGGTGATCGCCTGGATTTCCTGGCTGAACTCGATCTGCAAATTGCGTGGCAGGTTGAGGCCGTGGTCGGCCTGCAGCACATAGGCGATGCCGCCTTTGCCAGACTGCGAGTTGATACGGATGATCGCTTCGTAGCTGCGGCCGACATCGGCCGGATCGATCGGCAGATAGGGCACTTCCCACAGGCTCGTGTTGGCCTTCTTCAGCGCCTTCATGCCCTTGTTGATGGCATCCTGGTGCGAGCCGGAAAAGGCAGTGTAGACGAGCTCGCCGACATAGGGATGGCGCTCGGGGATCTTCAACTGGTTCGAATATTCGTAGACATCCTTCATCCGGTTGATGTCGGAGCAGTCGATCCCCGGATCGACGCCTTGCGTGTACATGTTGAGCGCTAGCGTGACGATGTCGACATTGCCGGTGCGCTCGCCATTGCCGAACAGCGTGCCTTCGACGCGGTCGGCGCCGGCCATCAGGCCGAGCTCGGTGGTGGCGATGCCGGTGCCGCGGTCATTGTGGGGATGCAGCGAGACCAGCAGGTTCTCGCGGTTGTCGAGGTTGCGGCACATCCATTCGATGCGGTCGGCGTAGATGTTGGGAGTCGACATCTCGACCGTCGACGGCAGGTTGATGATCAGCTTGTTGTCGGGTGTCGGCCTGACGATCTCGGTGACGGCGTTGCAGATCTCCAGCGCCACTTCGAGTTCGGTGCCGGTAAAGCTCTCCGGCGAATACTCGAAGCGGTAGCCGCCGCCGGCCTTGGCCGCCATGTCGGTGATCATCTTGGCGGCGTCGGTGGCGATGCGCTTGATGCCGCCGACGTCCTTTTCGAAGACGACGCGACGCTGCAACTCGCTGGTCGAGTTGTAGAAATGGACGATCGGGTTGGTGGCGCCCTTGAGCGCCTCGAAGGTGCGGGCGATCAGTTCCGGCCGGCACTGCACGAGCACCTGCAGCGAGACATCGGCGGGTACGTTGCCTTCCTCGATGCACCAGCGGGCGAAGTCGAAGTCGGTCTGCGAGGCCGACGGGAAGCCGATCTCGATCTCCTTGAAGCCCATGTCGAGCAGCAGGCCGAACATGCGCGCCTTGCGCTCATGGCCCATCGGATCGATCAGCGCCTGATTGCCGTCGCGCAGGTCGACCGAGCACCAGATCGGCGCCTTGTCGATGACTTTCGAGGGCCAGGTGCGGTCGGTGAGGCCTACTGTGGGGTAGGGTTGATATTTGCGCGCCGCGTCCGGCATGCCCCGGGCTGCCTCGGGCGTGCCCTTTGCCGCATCCTTGCCGGCTACCGCGGCATCGGGGCGGATTTCTTCTCGTGCGTTCATCGTCGTTTCTCCCGGCGGCTCACGGATCCACCCTCAGATGGATTGATGGCGAGCGGCGCCTTTACCAGAATTTCGTTCGCTTGATGTGACGTGCCAATTTGTGACTGGCCAAGGAGCATGCGCTTGCGCGGCGGTTCGACCGCCGGGCGCTCCTTCAGCGAACCCGGCGATCGCCGATAAGGCCGAGAAGAAGCAGGGTCGAAGCCAGTGCACGCACGGTCTCGCCGGAAAAACCGGTCGGACGGGAAGCGTTGGTGGCGCGCGTGTTCATGGCGGTTCTCATACAGGAGCGGCTTGTGGGAGGCAAGTGGGGCCGCATGGCGGGCCGAGCTTCTGTTGGAAATCATCCCTAAACTGTGCGCTCTTCCCCACGCGCTGCAAATGCGCCAGACTTGGCCTTGTCGGGTCACTATCGGCAGGGGGGTCATCCATGAATTTCGTGTTCTTCTCGCCGCACTTTCCCGTCAATGGCGCGGATTTCTGCGACCGGTTGAAGAAGGCCGGGGCCAGGGTGCTGGGTATCGGCGACGCACCCTACGAGGCGCTCGACGGCAAGCTGAAGGCGGCGCTCAGCGAATATTACCGTGTTGCCGACATGGAGGACTACGATCCGGTGTTCCGGGCTATGGGGCATTTCATCCACAAATGGGGCCGCATCGACCGTTTTGAATCGCTCAACGAACACTGGCTGGAGCTGGAAGCCAACATCCGCACCGACTTCAACATCTACGGCACCAAGCTCGATTTCGTGAAGAATTTGAAGCGCAAGAGCCGCATGCGCGCCTTCTTCCGCAAAAGCGGCGTCGACACCATCGCGCAACGCAAATGCTCCGACAGGGCCGGCGCCATGACCTTCATCCGCCGCGTCGGCTATCCGGTGGTGGTCAAGCCCGACAGCGGCTCGGGCGCCTCGAACACCTTCAAGATCTCCAACACTGGCGAGCTCGACCAGTTCTTCAGGGACAAGCCCGAGGATGTGACCTTCGTCATGGAGCAGTTCATCGAGGGGCTGGTGGTGACTTTCGACGGGCTGGTCAACCGCGATGGCGAGGTGGTGCTGGCCGCCAGCCACCGCTACGACCAGAGCGTCATGGAGGTGGTCAACAAGGACCGCCACATGAGTTACACCTGTTTTCCGCGGATCAGCCCTGCGGTCGAGGAGGCCGGCCGCAAGATCCTGAAGGCGTTCGACGTGCGCGAGCGCTTCTTCCACATCGAGCTGTTCGAGACCAAGGACGACCGCGTCATCGCGCTGGAGGTCAACATGCGTCCGCCTGGCGCCTGGATGACCGATGCGATCAACTACACCTTCGACATCGACGTCTACGCGGCGTGGGCCGACATGGTGGTCAAAGATGCCGCCGGCGGCCCCTATGAGGGCAAGTATTTTACCGCCTATGCCAGCCGCAAGCGGCGCCTCAGCTATTTGCACAGCCATGAGGACGTGCTAGCCGCCCATCGCGACAAGATCGTCCACCATCAGGCCATCGAAGAGGTTTTCAGCCGCGCCATGGGAAATTACGCCTACCAGATGCGCTCGAAGGACGAAGCGGCGCTGCGCGAAGCGGTCGCCTACATCCACGCGGAAAAGGCGTGAGGCGATGGACGTTTCCTATCACAAGACTTTCGCCCGCAATCTCGGCCGCGACATGGAATACAAGCGCTACGGCCATGCCGGCCGGCCGGTGGTGGTGTTCCCGACCTCGCAAGGGCGGTTCTACCAGTTCGAGGATTCCGGCGGGGTAGGGGCATTGGCCGAGTTCATCGACACCGGCCGCATCCAGCTGTTCACGGTCGACGGCATCGATTCGGAATCCTTCTTCGACAAGCATGCCGACGCCCCACACCGCATCGGCCGGCACGAGGCCTATTTCCGCTATGTGCGCGAGGAGGCGCTGCCGGAATTCCTGTCCACGGCCGCGCAGGCCAATGGCGGGCGCAAGCTGAAGCCGCTGTTCACAGGCTGTTCGATGGGCGGCTATCATTCGTCGAACTTCGTGTTCCGCTTTCCCGAACTCGCCAGCGGCGTCATCTCGCTGTCGGGCGTCTATTCGGCCCGTGACTTCTTCGGCAAGGCGCTTGAAGGCGACATCTTCTACAACTCACCGCTCGACTATCTGCCCGGCATCGTCGACCCTAAACTGCTTGCCCGCCTGAAGGCGCTCAGGCTGATCTTCTGCTGCGGACAGGGCGCCTGGGAGGAACGGATGCTGGTCGAGACGCGCAAGCTGGAACAGATCCTGCGCGACAGGTCCATTCCCGCCTGGGTCGACTATTGGGGCGGCGATGTCAGCCATGACTGGCCGTGGTGGCACAAGCAACTGGTCTATTTCTTCGGCCGCTGGCTGGATGAGGACCTGATGCACAGGCTGGATTAGGGCGCATTGATATTCGGGTGATGCCGGCCGGGAAACGTCGGTGGGCCGTTGCACGGCAGCACCGCTGACGGGCTTCCTGGCTGTGAAATCGCAACCTGGTTGTGATTTCAGAACGTTGGCTACCCCCTGACGCTTCTCGCCACCAGCCGCGCCACGCTCGGGCCGACCAGCAGCACGATCAGGAAGCGCGCCGATTGCAGCGCCATGACGAAGGAGATGTCGACGTTCTGCGCGGCGGCGGCAATGATGGCGATGCTGTCCATGCCGCCTGGGCTGGTCGCCAGGTAGGCGGTCAAAGGATCGATGCCCAAGAGATGGCTGATCATGAAGGCCAGGCCGCCGCAAAAGGCGATCAACGCCACGATCGAGGCGATGATCTGCGGCAAGGCGCGCGTCGCATGGCGCAGGATCGGCCGGGTGAAGTTCAGGCCGATCGACCAGCCGACCATCGCATAGCTGACCGCCAGCAGCCACTGCGGCAACTGCATCTCCACGCCAAGGCCAAGATGGATGACGGTGCCAAAGATGAAGGTGCCGAGAAAGAAGGGCGAAGGCAGCCGGCAAAGCTTTCCCGCCAGGCCGCCGACAAGCGCGATGCCGATGGTGGCAGCGAAGGCTTGCGGATTGATCAGCGGAAACCAGATGATGGGCGGGATTTCGACCCCAGACGTGTCGACCCACATCTTTGCAACGAGAGCCGCCGTCATCGAGACGAAGATGACGCGCAGATATTGCATGAAGGCGACGAGCCGCTGGTCGGCGCCGAAGGCACCGGCCATCAGCACCATGGCGGTGGCGGCACCTGGCGAGGAGCCCCAGACGGCGGTGGTGCCGGGCAGGATGCGCCAGCGGCTGATCAGCCAGCCTAGCAGGCTGGAGGCCGTGACTGTGGCCACCACGACGCCTAGAAACAGCGGCCATTCCCGATAGAAGACCGGAAAGATGTCGGCCGAGATCGAACTGGCGACGAGGCAGCCGACAATTGCCTGGGCGGCGCCGAACATAAGACGCGGCACGCGCACCGTGGCGCCATTGGTGCCGGCGACAATGGCCGCCAGCATCGGTCCGATCAGCAGGGCGGCCGGCAGGGCAGCGAGCTCCAGCGCGCCGGCAAATAGGGCGGAGACGGTCAGGATCGCCAGCCATTGCCAGGCCTTAGGCATCCGCGCCATGCGCTCGACAACGGGCTGGTCCGGGGAATCCATGTCTTGGTCTTAGACTTGAAGCGGGGCGATGCGAACCCCGCTGCGCCGAAAAAGGATGCCTCGCGTGAGCTTAGGCTTTTTTGCCGTCGGCCAGGCCAAAGCCGCCGACAGGGTGCGTTTCGACCTGGAATTCAAAGCCGGCGATGAACGGCCGCGCCTTGGCGATCGCCGCCTGGACTTCGGGAAGCTGCAGCGAGGCTTTGTGGCTTTCGGCGTCGGTCCACACTTCGGTGACCCAGATCGCATCGGCATCCGCGGGGTCGCGGGCAATGATGTAGCTCAAGCAACCCGGCAGGGCGCCGGTGCTGGTGCTGGCGCGCAGGACCTCCATGACCGCGTCGCGCTGGCCGCGCGATGCCCGCATCTTGCCGATCAGTCCATACATTCCTTTGTCTCCCTTCGAGGTTTTCGACAAGATATGCAGATCGTCAGTATGCAGATAGCCGGTCAAGGCATCAACTGGCCGCCATTCACCTCGATCACCTGGCCGGTGATGTAGCCGCTCAGAAGGTCGGAAGAGAGGAACAGGTAGGCGCCGACGCAGTCTTGCGCGGTGCCGGCGCGCCCCTGTGGAATGGTGGCGACCATGCCCTTTATCTGCTCGTCGGTCGAATACCGCTCGTGGAACGGCGTGAGAATGGTGCCGGGCGCCACCGCGTTGACGCGGACGCCGAAGCCGATCAGTTCCTTGGCCATGCCGCGCGTCACGTTGGAGACGAAGGCCTTGGCCGAACCGTAGAGGCCGGCGCCCCCGCCGGCGCCGTTGCGCGCGGCGATCGACGAGGTGTTGACAATGAAGCCGCCCTGTTTCTTCAGCCACGGGATCGCCTTGCGCGAGGCGGTCAGCACGGAACGCGCATTGAGGTCCATCACCGCGTCGTAATGCGCTTCGGTCTGCTCGGCATAGGGCACGCGGCCGAGCATGCCGCCGGCATTGTTGACCAGCCCGTCGAGGCGGCCGAAATGCTGCGCGCTGTCCTCGACGACGCGTTCGACATCGGCGGGAACCGAGAAATCGCCCTGGACGAGGAACACCTCGCCGCCCTTGTCGGCAATGGTCTTGGCCATAGCCTCGGCGGCGTCGCGGCTCGAATTGTAGTGCAGTGCTACGCGGCATTTCTGTGCGGCGTAGGCCGACGCCAGGGCCGCGCCTATGCCGGTCGATGCGCCGGTAACCAGTACCGCCTTGCCGGCGAGATCGGGAATGCTGAGTGTGGTGGTGGCTGGCACGCGTGTCCTCCGGGGTTTCTGCCGGTCCTTCGTAGGCCTTTGGTGCCCAGATGTTCAAGCCTCACGGGCGCAGATAGACGTAGCCCTGCCCCTGCAATTCCGCGAGTTTGACGACGCCGCCCTTGTCGGCGGCGTGGAAACCGTCGAGCAGGTCGGTCAATGAAATATCCATGCCTTGCATGGTGTTGGCGCAGGCATGCGGATTGAGCCCCTGCTGCACCAGGCCGGCGAAGCGGCCGGAAATCGCGGCCGATATGCCTTTGGACTTGAAGGCGGCAAGGGCCGGACCGTGCACGACCAGCACGATGTCGACATTGCCGCCGGTGCCGTCATAGTGGTTCTTGATGTTGCCGAGAACGAAATTGACCTTGTCGAGATCGCTGAGATGATAGGCGACCTTCTGCCTGGCGGGCTCCGTGGCGGCTGCCCGCTCCACCCGCAGGCCAAGAAACGTTCCGGTCCCGGCAAGAACCGCGCGGAACATATCGCGCCGGCGCATCGCATTCTCCTCCGTTTGACGGCGCACCGCAAAATGCATGGCTGCGGCCGCAATACTAGCATAAATTGACATTACGTCCTGTCGATGCGGAGGAGGGGTCACATGACGCTTTGTAGGGTATTGGCGGGTGGCGCTTGGGGTTTCGCGCTGCTCGGCCTGCTGGCCGGCTCGGCCTTGGCCGATGATGTGCAGAAGCTCACCGAACTCAGCCCCAACGGTGCCGACGCCTGTTTCGGCCGCGTCTATGACGCAGCACACCTCAAGGCGCATCCGAAGCAGAAGGTGGCGCGAATCTTCTTCTACTATGGCCATGATCCGGTCAGCCGGCCGAACGAGGAGCCGGCCGCGAATTCTGACTCATCGTACAATGCCTTCGTTGCCACCACCGTGCGCGGCGCCAAGGCGCCTGAATGGGCCGGCGGCTGGTGCAATCACGAGTCCGAGGACGGCAAATCGGGCCCGATCCATTGCGGCATGGACTGCGACCGGACGCTCGCATCGCTGAAAGTCGATAACAAAGGAAGCCTGATCCTCACCGACGTGCAACCCGATCTTTATCTGGATGCCGGGTCGGAAGAGGAACTGGGTGCAGCGGAATACGACAGGCAGGCGCTGGGCAAGGAGGATGACAATTTCCGCCTCGACCCGATGCCGGCCGCGACCTGCAAGGCGGAATTCGCGCGCATCGATCCGATCGACCCGGCGCTCGGGGCCCCGCTGCGCGAACGGCTGAAGCCGGACCAGGCCTTCTGCTATGGGCGCGACTATGACGCGTCGCACCTGGCCTCGCACCCCGATCAGCTGACGCAGTCGATCCGGGTTTTCCGCGGCTCGGTGGAGCTGGCATCTTTTGCTTCAGGGGGCGACGCAGCCAACTGGCCCGATGGCGCCGACATTGCCGTCACCGTCACTACGCGGCAGAAATCGGCCAAGGTCACGCAGACCTATTCCTGCCAGGGCGAGGCCGACCAGTGGCGCTGCGCGGCAAGTTCGAAGATGAGCGATTTTTCCTGCGACATCGCGCAGAAGGAGATTTTCCTCAAGCGCGGCGTCAACGGCACGATGATGCTGGCCAATCCCAACAGCAGCGTGGCGATCGTCGATCTGTGTTCGAAGGCCGCCGACGGCAAGACCAAATCCGACGACAAGGTCTACCGGCTGCAGCCGATGCCGCAATCGGCCTGCGCGCCTTGAGCTGACCTCAGGCGAACGGCACGGCAGTCGTGCCTTTCGGCAACTTGGCTTCGTCGTCGGGCTCGACATGGATGGTGACGCGCACCGAGGGGATTTCGGCCTTCAACGCGTCCTCGATACGGTCGCAGATGACATGGCTGGCGCCGACCGACATGTCGGCGTCGACGACCAGATGGAACTCGATGAAGGTGGCGCGGCCGGCGATGCGCGTCTTCAGGTCATGCACTTCCAGCGCGCCCTTGCAGTTGGCCGAGATGACGTCGCGGATGCGCATGTGCGCCTGCGTGTCGACGGCACGGTCCATCAGGCCGTTCATCGACGAGCCGATGACGTGCCAGCCCTGCCACAGGATGTTCAGCGCGACGATGACGGCCAGTGCCGGGTCGAGGATGTGCCAGCCGGTGAGGATTGCCCCGACCAGGCCGCCGAAGACGCCGATCGAGGTCACCACATCGGTCATGATGTGATTGCCGTCGGCGACCAGCGCCGGCGATTTCTCGGCCCTGCCGGCGCGGATCAGCGTCCAGGCCCAGAAGGCATTGATCACCGTCGCGATGCCGTTGACCGCCAGCCCGTTCCAGGGCTTTTCGATGGGCGCTGGCACCTGCCAGGCTCGCCAGACCTCGTTGAGGATCAAAAGCGCGGCGAGAACGATCAGCACGCCTTCGAGCACAGCCGAGAAATACTCGGCCTTGTGGTGGCCGAAGGGATGGTCTTGGTCGGCAGGCTTGTAGCTGACCTGGATCGCCCAGAAGGCGGCCATCGAGGCGATGACGTTGACGATCGATTCCAGCGCGTCCGAGTAGAGCGCCACCGAGCCGGTGATGTACCAGGCGACGAGCTTCAGACCGAGCACGACTGCGGCAATGATGATCGACCAGAACGCAAGGTTGGCGACCTTGCGCTTCGCCGCGGCTTTGGCCGCGATCGCCATCGTGTTCTCGGTTTCGGCCATGGTCGTCAGGCGGCCTTTTCCTTGGCCTTGCGCGGCAGGTGGGCAACGATGTTCTCGATGATCCGCATGCCGGCATTGTGGCCGAGCGTCATGATCGATTCCGGGTGGAACTGCACCGCGGCGATTGGTTCCTTGCGATGTTCGAAGGCCATGATGACGCCGTCCTCGGTCTCGGCCGTGACGATGAAGTCATCGGGCAGGCGCACCGGATCGGCGAAGATCGAGTGATAGCGGCCGACGGTGACTTCCTTGGGCAGGCCGGAGAAGATGATGCCCGGCTTCGAGACGCGGATGCGCGACGGCTTGCCGTGCATCGGGACATGCAGTTGCCTGAGCTCGCCGCCATAGGCTTCGGCCAGTGCCTGCAGGCCAAGGCAGACGCCGAAAATCGGCAATTCGCGGGCGCGCGCCTTCTTGATGGTGGCGGCGCAGTCGAAATCCTTCGGCGTGCCGGGGCCGGGCGACAGCACGACGAGGTCGGGCTTCAGCCGGTCGAAGACTTCCTCCGGCACCGGCGTGCGTACGGTCGAGACGTTGGCGCCGGTCTGGCGGAAATAATTGGCCAGCGTGTGGACGAAGCTGTCCTCGTGGTCGACGAGCAGGATGTTGACGCCGTCGCCGACGCGGGCGGTGGTGCGTTCGGTGCTGGCGGAGTTGCCTGTCTTGGCGTCGCGGATGGCGGAGAGCATGGCGGATGCCTTCAGTTCGGTTTCGGCTTCTTCTTCCTCGGGAATGCTGTCGAAGAGCAATGTGGCACCGGCGCGGACCTCGGCAATGCCGTCCTTGATGCGGATGGTACGCAGGGTGAGGCCGGTGTTCATGTCGCCGTTGAAATTGACCATGCCGATCGCGCCGCCATACCAGGCGCGCGGGCTCTTCTCGTTCTGCTCGATGAAGCGCATGGCCCACAGTTTCGGCGCGCCGGTGACGGTGACCGCCCAGGCATGCGACAGGAAGGCGTCGAAGGCATCCATGCCTTCGCGCAGCCGTCCCTCGATGTGATCCACGGTGTGGATAAGGCGCGAATACATCTCGATCTGGCGGCGGCCGATGACGCGCACCGAGCCCGGCTCGCAGACCCGTGACTTGTCGTTGCGGTCGACGTCCGAGCACATGGTGAGTTCGGATTCGTCCTTCTTGGAGTTGAGCAGCTTCAGGATCTGCTCTGAGTCGGAAATGGCGTCGTCGCCGCGCTTGATGGTGCCCGAGATCGGGCAGGTCTCGACACGGCGGCCGTTGACACGCACGAACATTTCCGGGGAGGCGCCGATCAGATATTCGCCTTCGCCCAGATTGATGAAGAAGGAATAGGGCGAGGGGTTGATCGACTTCAGCTTGCGCGAAATCTCGGACGGCTGCGTCTCGCAGCGCTCGTAGAACATCTGGCCGGGCACGACCTCGAACAGATCGCCGCGCTTGAACGAATCCATGGCCTTGCGAACCAGATTGGCGTATTCGCCCGGTTCATGGTCACCGCGCGGCGGGATGCGGTCGGCGGTCTTGAACGGCTCGGCGATTTCATCGCGCGGCAGGCCTTCCGTCGAAAACCCATCGCCCGAATAGTCGTAGCGGTCAGTCCAGGCCTTGGCCGAGTAATGGTCGACGACCAGGATCTCGTCGGGCAGGAACAGGACGAGGTCGCGCTGGCTCTGCTTGCGCTCGAGCTTGTAGTCGACCGGGTCGAACTGGAAGGCGAGGTCGTAGCCGAAGGCGCCGTAGAGGCCGAGATTGGCGTCTTCCTCGGTCTTGAACAGAGCGGTGATGGCGCGCAGCACGGTGAACACCGAGGGGACGCGGCTGCGCTCCTCCTCGGTGAAGACACGGCCGGGTTTGGCGACGTCGAGGCGGATCAGTTTCTTCGAGTTCTCGGCGATGGCGACATCGGTCAGGCTGCCAAGCGTCTTGCCGATGACCGGCAACAGCGCCTCGCCACGACCGTTCAGCGCCTCGATGCGGACAGTGCGGCCACGCGCCGAAATGACAAGCGGCGGATCGATGATGGCGGTGTCCCAGCGCGTGTAGCGGCCGGGATATTCGTAATTCGAGGAAAACACCGCGCCGCGGCGAGCGTTCAGCCCGTCGACGTAGGCGTCGATGGCGCCCGCATAGGGCTGGTCGTGGCGCTCGCGGGTGATGGTGATGCCACCCGCGGTCACGAAACTTTCCGCCCCGTTTTCCAGAACCTTCATCGTCATTGCCGTCTCCATCAGCTTCTTGGGGCAACGGACCCGGGAATGGCTTGAAAAAACAAATGGCCGCCCGGACATTCCGTTGCGGCCACCCTCTATTTTCACGCGCACGCGTTCGAACAGGCCGCTGTCAGCAGGCCCACCACCAAATGGTCTTGGTCGAACGCATGTTCATGGCGAAATCCATAGCTGCGAAAAACCGGATGCGCAACAGGTTTGAAAATTCTGCTCGGTGGCCGCCGCTTCTGCGGCTCATGGCACATCGCCAGAGCCGGCGGTCCTGCTTAGGCTGGATGTCCAACCGCAGAAACATGGGAAAACAGCAATGACCGAGCAGATTGAGCGTGCGCGCGCATTCCATTCCCTCCACGCCAGGGGAAACCCGATCGTCCTCTACAATGCCTGGGACCCGGGCTCGGCCAAGATTGTCGAGAAAGCAGGGGCCAAGGCGATCGCCACGGGAAGCTGGCCGGTGGCGGCCGCGTTCGGGTATGCCGATGGCGAGAAGATCCCGCTGGAGCTGGCGCTCGACAACATCAGGCGCATCGTAGGGGCGGTCGACCTGCCGGTGACCATGGATCTCGAGGGCGGCTACGGCATTGAACCGGAAACCGTCGCCCGCACCGTGACGCGTGCCGTGCAGGCCGGCGCCATCGGCTTCAATTTCGAGGACCAGATCGTCGGCGGCACCGGCCTGCACGACATCGCGCTACAGGTGAAGCGGATCGAAGCCGCCGCCGCTGCGGTCAAGGCCTCGGGTATCCCGGCATTCCTCAACGCCCGAACCGACATCTTCCTCAAGGCCAAACCGGATACGCACGACAAGGCGCTGCTCGACCAGGCGATCGAACGAGCACACGCCTATGAAAGGGCCGGAGCGAACGGCTTCTTTGCGCCGGGCCTTGGCGATGAGAGCCTGATCGAGGCGCTCTGCAAGGCAATCGCGTTGCCGGTCAACATCATTGCGCTGGCGCATGTGCCGCCGCGCCAGCGGCTGGCGGAACTCGGCGTCGCCCGCATCAGCCACGGGCCGGTGCCTTACCGGCAGATGGCCGAATGGCTGGAGGCGAAGGCGCGGCTGGCTATTTCGGGCTAATTCAGTCCTCCAGTGTCCCCGACCTGGCGTCGGCGCTCTTGCTGTCGCCGACCAGCTTCAACAAGTCTTCGCCGGCACGGATGATGCGGCGCGAGCGGCGGGTGAGGATGATGCCATCCTGCGGTGCCAAAACTTCGGTGCGGCCATCGGTTTCACCCGGTGCATGGACGATGGTGGCGAGGCGAGCGCCCTTGGCGACGCGGTCGCCGGGCTTCACGTCATAAAGCACGGCGCCCGCCCGGGGCGCGGGCATCATCTCGATATTTTCCAGCGGTGCGACGACACCGGTGAAAGGACCGGGTGCGGGCAGGGCGGTGTCGGAGATCACGCCGCGCGCCACCAGCAGCCGGTAGAGACCTTCGGCGTCGGCGGCGGCCAACGTGCCGTCGACGTCGAGGATGCCGCGATATTCGACCGTGGTGGCGACGCGACGGTCGAGTTTGGCCATGTCATCGGGAACGTTCTGGTAGGGCATGATCGAGGCGCCCTCGAACGTACCGTCTGTGTCTTCGCTCCACAGCATCACCGCATCGACGCCCATGGCGGCGGCACAGTCGGCCATCGCCGGCCACAGGCTGGTATGGACATAGAGATAGGCGAGGCCCTCGTCGTCGCAATGGAGGTCGAGCACGATGTCGTGGCCAAGCGAAAGCTGCACCAGCCGGGTCTTCAATCGCTGGTCGACGGAGCCAAGCGTGGTGTTGGGCAAGAGTGCTGCGTTGGGCGCGGCAAGCAACGGAAAGCCGCGATTGAAGTTGGTGCGGGTGCCGAGATGGAAGCGGCCTTGATGCTCGCCGAAATGATATTGGGCGCGGCCGATCGGGTTGGCCCAGGGCACGACGGTGATGTTGCCCTTGATGCGGCCTTCGGCCTCGGCCTTGGCCAGCATCGGCATCAGCGCGTCGATGGCGACGACGCCCGGCAACTCGCCGGCGTGGAGTGCCGCCTGCAGATAGGCTGACGGAGCGGCCTTGCCGGTTCCAGCAAACCGGAACAGCGGAAATTCGTAGGTAACACCTTCGCTTTCGCCGGCGATGCGCTCGATCGATTTCTGCATGACTTTCCTCCATCAAGAGCGACAAGACATGCCCATTTGAAGGCGCCGATGTCGATTGGTCCAGCTTGCCGCGCTATG
This sequence comes from Mesorhizobium sp. P2_D5, assembly GCF_056404355.1. NCBI lineage: Bacteria > Pseudomonadati > Pseudomonadota > Alphaproteobacteria > Hyphomicrobiales > Phyllobacteriaceae > Mesorhizobium > Mesorhizobium sp. P2_D5. Next base: position 245,636 of record NZ_JBFUEE010000007.1, on the reverse strand, counting down.
GGCGCAAGCGGTTATTCCGCGGCAGCCTGAAGCGGGACGGCAGGCGCACGCCTGTCCAGTGTCTGCGACAGCACCGCGACGATGACCGCCAGCAGCGCCAATGCCGCGCCGACCAGCGGCAGATTGGCATAGGAAACACCTGCGGAAAGGGCCACGCCGCCGATCCAGGCGCCGCTGGCATTGCCGACATTGAAGGCGCCCTGGTTCAGCGTGGCGGCAAGGTTCGGCCCTTCGGAGGCCGCCTCGACGACGCGGATCTGCAGCGGCGGCACGACGACGAAGATGAGCAGGCCCCACAGGAAAACGATGCCGATGGCAACGCCGGCTATGGCGCCGAACTGCATGAAGCCGACAAACAGCAACGCCAGCAACAGCAGCGTGCCGATGACCGTCGGCATCAATTTCCAGTCGGCGAGCCGGCCGCCGATGATGTTGCCGATGGTCATGCCGGCGCCGAACAGCAGCAGCACCCAGGTGACGGCGGAAGTGGATAGGCCTGACACGTCGGTCAGAAAGGGTTTTATGTAGGTGAAGACGGCAAACAGGCTGGCCGAGGCAAGGGCGGCGATCAGCATCGCCAGCCAGACCTGCAGCTTGCCCAGCACGCGTAGCTCGCCGCGCAGGCCGCCACCGCTCGGTTCAGCGACGTCGGATGGCACCAGCCAGGCGATGCAAGCGACCGAGATCAGGCCGATGCCGACCACGGCGAGGAAGGTGGCGCGCCAGCCGAAGGCTTCGCCCAGGGCGGTGCCGGCGGGAACGCCAAGGATGTTGGCCAGCGTCAGCCCGGCGAACATCAGCGCGATGGCGCTGGCGCGCTTGTTGCGCGGCACAAGGCTCGCAGCAACGACCGAACCGATACCGAAGAAGGCGCCGTGGCCGAAGGCGGTGAAGACGCGCGCGGCCATCAGCATCCAGTAGTTGGGCGCGATGGCGCAGAACAGATTGCCGACGACGAACAGCGCGGCGAGGCCAACCAGCACCGGCTTGCGCGGCAAATGCGCGGTGGCCATCGCCACGATTGGCGCGCCGAAGACGACGCCCAGCGCATAGCCGGTGACCAGCAGGCCAGCCGAAGGGATGGACACGCCGAGGTCGGCGGCGACCTCCGGCAGCAGGCCCATGATGACGAATTCGGTGGTGCCGATGCAGAAGGACGCAATGGCAAGCGCAAGGATCGGCAACGGCATGGGGCGTCCAGACTGAATCGGTTCAAATTCAGATTGAACGCGTAGCCCTGTTCCGCGCAATATGCATTGCTGCAACGCAGCAATGCATAAAGTCCAGAGCTGAGCGTGAGCGTGAGTGTCTCACACCAGCGGCTTCAGCTCCTGGGCGATGGTGGGCAGCAGTTCCGAGACATTCGGGTGGATGTGCACCGCGCGCGCCAGCGTGTCGACGGGCGCCTTGGCGTACATCAGGTCGAGCACGCAATGCACCGCCTCGTCGCCGCCGGGACCAAGCACCGAACAGCCGAGGATCTCCCTGGTGTCGGCATCGACGAGGATCTTCATGAAGCCCTGCGTCTCGCCCTTTTCGACAGCGCGTCCGACGCGGGTCATCGGCCGCTGGCCGACCAGCGCCCGGCGACCGGATTTCTTCACCGCGGCCTCGGTCATGCCGCAGCGGCCGAGCGGCGGGTCGATGTAGAGCGCATAGGCCTCGATGCGGTCGCTGACTTTGCGCGGATCATTGTCGAGCAGGTTGGCGGCGACGATCTCGTAGTCGTTGTAGGACGTGTGAGTGAAGGCGCCCTTGCCGTTGCAATCGCCCATCGCCCAGATGCCGGGCACGCTGGTGCGCAGCTGGTCGTCGACGGTGACGAAGCCGCGCTTGTCCACCTCGACGCCTGCTCTGTCGAGGCCGAGATCGTCGGTGTTGGGCACGCGTCCCAGAGCCAGCAGCACATGCGAGCCGACCGCCGGCGGTTTGCCGGCGGAGAAGGTCACGGCAGTGTCGTTGCCTTGTTTGGCGAAGGCGATGTCGTCGGCACCGAGATGGACCGTAATGCCTTCGTTTTCGAGGATGGAAAGGATGGCGTCGGAAACATCCTCGTCCTCGCGGCCGGTCAGCCTGGGAGACTTCTCGATCACCGTGACGTCGCTGCCGAAGCGTCGGAACATCTGTGCGAATTCGAGCGAGATGTAGCTGCCGCCGACGACGACGAGATGGCGCGGCAGCACGTCGAGATCCATCATCGAGGAGTTGGTCAGATAGTCGATATCGTGGATGCCGGGCAGGTCGGGCACCGAGGCGCGGCCACCGGTGTTGAGGAAGATTTTTTCGGCGGTCAAAAGGTCGTCCCCGACGCGCACGGTGTTGGCGGATTCGAAACGCGCATGGCCGCGATAGAGCGTGCATTTGTCCATGCCGGCGATCCAGGTTTCGAGCCCGATGCGGGCGTCGTTCGACACCTTGTCCTTGCGCGTCTTGATCGCCTTGTAATCGACGCCGACGGGGCCGCTGAGCGTGACGCCGTAATCGGCGGCCCGCCGCGCCAGATGCGCGGCATAGGCGCTGGCGACCATGGTCTTGGTCGGCATGCAGCCGGTGTTGACGCAGGTGCCGCCGACCAGCTTGCGCTCGATCAGCGCCACGCTCATGCCGGCGGCATTCAGCCGGCTGGCCAGCGACGGGCCGGCCTGTCCGGCGCCGATGATAATGGCGTCGAAGGTCTTTGCCGTCATGCCACCGCCGCCACGATCAGCAGGCCGCCGATGATCGCCACCGCGTCCTCGACGAAGGCGGCGGGCGGGTCCTTGCCGAAGGCGGCTGCCAGCCGGCCGCGCACTTCGGCGCCGCCCAGCGTGCCGATGACGGCGCCGATGGCGCCGGCGATCAGGCCGCCGATGGTGGAACCGCCGGTGGCGCCGATGACAGCGCCGGTAAAGGCGCCCATGACGATGCGGGCGCCGAATTGCTGCGGCACTTTACGGCTCGGCGTCGATGGGAGCTGGTCAGTCACCAGTTCGACGATGGCCAGGATGGTGAAGATGCCGACAGCCGCCCAGTGGCTCATGAAGCTGGCCCAGGTGGCGGCGACCGGCAGCCAGCCGAGATAAGCCCCCCAGGCGACGGCGGCCGGCGCGGTCATCGCGCGAAGGCCGGCAATGACGCCGATCAGAAGTGCGAGAATATACAGCATGATTGATCCCCTCATGGCCGGGCCAGGACAGCCCAGCAAGAGCAGGCTAGCATAGGCTTGGCCTTTGACCAGACATGACTTCGAAAAATCGGAATGGATTTTGCGCCCGGAATTGGCAGAAGCTGGGACTTTTCCGTCCGCGGCATTTGTGCTTTGGCGGGGATGCCAAAGGGAGGACACCGTCATGGCTGGAAGCGAGCGCGCCAAGATGGCGGCCGGCGAATGGTACACCTGCCTGGATGACGAACTGGAGGCCTTGCGCGTCATGGCGCGCGACGCGGTGTTCGAGCACAATTGCCTGCCACCCCGGCAGCGCGGAAACCTCGGGCCGGGCTTGAAGGCATTGCTCGGCGGCGTGGGCGAAGGCGCCCGCATCGAGGCGCCGTTCCACTGCGCCTACGGCTTCAACATCTTTCTCGGCGATGCCGCCTTTCTCAACGCTGGCTGCACCATTCTCGACACGGCAAGCGTGCGCATCGGCAGAGGAACGCTGCTCGGCCCCAATGTGCAGATCTATTGCGCCGAGCACCACAAGGAGACCGCCGGACGGCAAGCGGGGCTGGAAATCGCGAGGCCTGTCGAGATCGGCGCCAATGCATGGATCGGCGGCAGCGCGATCATCCTTGGCGGAGTCAGCATCGGCGAGGGCGCCATCGTCGGCGCCGGCACGGTGGTGACGCGCGACGTCGCCGCGAACACCACGGTTGTCGGCAATCCGGCGCGGGCGGTCAAGCGCGGCTGACGCTAGAGCGGTTCACCGTTTCATGGAAACGCCGAACCGCTCTATCTCTTTGTTTTGACGCAATTCCGGACGGAAAACCGTTTCACACTTTTCCTGGAATGATGCCGAAATGTGTGAAGCGGTTTTCGGACGACATCATGCTCTATCTCTTCGAGTTGTGCTCTAAGCCTGGAAACCGGATCGTCGCTTCGAACCCGTCTTGCCGCCCGGATGCCGGTGAGTTCAGAACCAGCGTCGCATCGATCTGTTGCAGGATCCGGCTGACGATCGCCAACCCGAGGCCCGATCCCTCGGCGCGCGTTGCGCCGCGCTCGAACCGTTTGATCAGGCTGCCTGGGGCTGGAACCACCGGACCTTGGTTGATCACGCTAAGTCGGGCGTCTTCGTCGATCCGCACGACAACCTCTCCGCCTTCGGGACCATGCCGCAAGGCATTCTCGATAAGGTTGCGCAGGACGATGGCCAGCGCATCCGTGTCGATCGCGGCCAGCGCCTTGCCTTTCACCGGCGTTTCGAGGCGAAGGCGGCCCTTGTTTTCGCTGTGCTGTTCGAAGTCTTCGACCACCAGTGCCGCGACCGCGGCAAGGTCGGCAGGCTTGCCGGCGGCGGCCACTCCGGCGTCGGCGCGCGCCAGCTGCATCAACTTTTCGGACAGGCCGGCGAGATTGGACAGCGCTGCCTTGATCTGGCGTGGACGTTTTCTTGCCGCGTCGTCCGGAGCTTCCGCGATCAGCCGCTCCGTCTGTGCCAGTGCGCCGGCAATCGGCGTGCGCAATTCATGCGCGGCATTCGCGGTGAATTCTTTTTCCGCCTCAAGCGCCATGTGCAGGCGCCGCATCAGGCTGTTGACCGACTTGGCAATGGCGGCGAGTTCGGAAGGCAGTTCGGTGGTTCGGATCGCAGCGAGGTTGTCGCCGTGACGGGCGCTGATCTCGCCGCGCAATGTTGCAATCGGCCTCAGGAAACGCGCCAGGGTCAGCCACGCGACAAGTGCGCTCAGCGGGATCAGGATGACCATCGGTATCAGGAAACCGGTGGCTGCTTCGAAGGTTTCCTCGTTGCGCCGTGCATCGAGCTCGGCGACCTGGATGAAGATCGTGCCGCCAACCGCGGGCTCGGTGTAGATGCGCCATCCGGCGGCCTCCGAAAAGCCCTGCGCGAGTTCAGCCGTGAGCGGCTCCGCGGGAGCATTGTAGGAGTGCAGGAGAACACGGCCACTGCCGTCCCGCACCTGGAAGATGAGGCGACCGCCTATATCGTCCGAGACGGCCTCTGCCAGCCTGCGGGGCGATTGCGAAACCTCGCGCCCGAAAAGATCGTCGATGACCAGCGGCAGCAGCCGGCGGGCCGCTTCCTGCATCGAATTGTCCATGGCTTCGTTGATTTCACGATGCAGAGTGATGCTTCCCGTGACCGCGGCGACCAGGCCGAAGGCGACCGTGACCAGGATCAGCGAGGCAACGAGACGACCGGCAAGGCTGTCGAAGAGCCTCATGGGAACGCCAGACGGTAGCCCAGCCCCCTTACGGTCGTGAGGGCCTCGCGCCCGATCTTCTTGCGCAGGCGGCTGACATAGACTTCGACCGTGTTGCTTTCGATCTCCGCCCCGAAGGCATAGAGCGCATCCTCGATCTGGTTCTTGCCCACGGTCATGCCGGGCCGGCGCAAGAACTGCTCGAGCACCGCCCATTCGCGGGACGTCAGCATGGCCTCCCTGCCGTCCACGACAACCCGGCGGGCGGCTTGGTCGATTTCGACTGGCCCGAGCCGAACCAGGGGATTTGGGTTTCCCGCATAGCGCCGCGCGACCGCGGCGAGGCGCGCGGACAACTCGCCGAGATCGAACGGCTTGACCAGATAGTCGTCTGCCCCGGAATTCAGCCCCTCTATCCGGTCGGAGAGCTGGTCGCGCGCGGTCAGGATGATGACCGGCGTATCGGTGCCTTCGCGGCGCAGCGTCTTCAGGAATTCGAGCCCCCTGCCGTCCGGCAGATGGAGATCGAGCAGGACGAGTTCATAGGAGACGACATGAAGGTGATCGCCGGCATCGCCAAGTGTCGTGCTCCAGTCCACGGCATGACCGTCGGCGGCGATATGATCGCGCACCGCCTCGCCCAGCACGGGGTCGTCTTCGATCAGTAGAACGCGCACCTTGCCTCCGTGTTCAGCAACACGCCACCTCCATGCGGAACAAGGCTGACAGGAACCTGAACGAAAGCCAACTGCGGCTTTTGAGCGATACGATACGCGTTCAGGCTGCTGTCAGGTTTCACGGTCAGGTTTCGCGACATCGGAATTGGCCGATGGAGAAAACAAGATGAAGACCTTGATCATGACCGCGCTGGTGATGGCTGTTGCCGGACCGGCTTTCGCCGCCGACAAATGCGATGTGCCGACCGACCAGTGGCAACCACGCGAGGCGCTGCAGAAGAAGCTTGAAAGCGAAGGCTGGAAGGTGCGCAGCATCAAGACCGAGAACGGCTGCTACGAAGCCAAGGCACTCGATGCCAATGGCAAGAAGCTGGAAGCCGTGTTCAATCCCAAGACGCTCGAGTCGGTCGGCGCCGATTCCGACGACGGTTGATCGCCATGAACGCCACCGCATCGACACGAGAAGCCTCGGTCGAGTCGACACGAGAAGGCTCGGTCAGGGTCTGGAGTTCCTACGTCCGCCTCTTTCATTGGTCGCTGGTCCTGTGCGTTGCGGTGGCCTGGCTTTCCTCGGGAGAAGTCATGAAGCTGCATGAACTGGCCGGTTACAGCGCGGGGGTCTTGATAGCCTCGCGGCTGATCGCAGGGCTGGCGGGATCGGGTCACACACGCTTCCGTCAGTTCGTGCGTGGGCCGCGCACGGTGAGCCTGTACATAGCCGATGTGGCGCAGGGTCGCGAAAAGCGTCATCTCGGCCACAACCCTGCCGGCGGCGCCATGGTGCTGGCGCTTCTGACCTGCGTGGCGGGAATTGCGCTTACCGGCTGGATGCAGACCACTGATACCTGGTGGGGCGTGGCCTGGGTGGAGGACACGCACAAGATCCTAGGCAATGGAATTCTCGTGCTCGTCGGGCTTCATGTCGGCGGCGTGCTGCTGGCCAGCCTGCGCCATCGTGAGAATCTGGTTCGCGCCATGCTCACCGGCCGCAAGCGCGCGCCATCGCCGGGAGACGTCGCCTGACGGCCTGGATCAGGGAATACCAAAGGCGCCGCAGTGATGCGGCGCCTTTGGCCGTTCTTTTTCAGGAAGGCGGCGCGTGCGGCACTGGTTCGTCCTGATCGGCTCGCCTCGAGAACTCGCGACGGTATTGCGCCGGTGACGTCTTGAGCCGTGCCGAAAAATGCTGGCGCAGCGACGTGGCGCTGCCGAAGCCGACCTCGAAGGCCACCATGTCCATCGATTTCTCCGTCGCTTCCAGCAACCGCTGCGCCAGTTCGATCCGCTGGCTGGTCAGCCATTCGCCGAAACTGGTGCCGATCGATTTCTGAAAGCGGCGGGTGAAGGTGCGGCGGGTCAGGCCGGCGGCCTCGGCGACGCGGTCTAGGTTGTGCGTCTCGCCAACCGTCGCGCGAACCGCGTCAAGCGCCTGGGTGAACCGATCGGCGTCAGCGCCTTTTGCGACTGGATGCTCGATGAATTGCGCCTGCCCGCCTTGCCGGTGCGGCGAAAGCACAATCTGGCGGGCGAGCCGGAGTGCGGCTTCCGCCCCATAGCGGGCGCGCACGATGTGGAGACAGCAGTCGAGGCCAGCCGCGACGCCGGCCGAGGTCACGACATCGCCATTGTCGACATAGAGCACCGTGGCATCGACCGCGATGTCGGGATGGAGTTTTTGCAGCCGCTCGGAATAGGCCCAGTGCGTCGCGGCACGGCGGCCTGAAAGCAGTCCGGCCGCAGCGATGGCGAAGGTCCCCAGACACAGGCCGACAATCAATGCGCCATGCTCGTGTGCTCTGCGCAGCGCCTCCATCAACACTGGCGCTGGCGCCTCGCCAAGACGATGCCAGCTCGGGATGATGACGATGTCGGCGCCGTCGAGCCCTTCGAGCCCATGCGGCACGGCAACCGTCAGTCCGGCTTCGGTGTGGATCGGGCCGGCCTTGACCGCGCAGATGCGGAACTCGAAGCGCGGCAGGCCAAGAGATGTCCTGTCCTCGCCGAACACCAGGCATGGCACGGAGAGATGGAACGGGCTGATGCCGTCGAAGGCAAGGACGGCGATGATCGGGTCGGTCATGGGGGCTTCCGGCGAGTGGATGCGGATTGTCCCAATTCTTTCGAATGATGTCAATCGGGACACTTTCAACCGCTTGGTGTGTCGCCTATTTTCGACCCATCGCATTAAAGCCGGAAAGGAAAACACCATGTCTGACCCAGCCAACGCCACGCCACGTCGCGCGCTTGTCGTCGTCGACGTCCAGAACGATTATGATGGCGGCAATCTCGCCATCCAGCATCCGCCGTTCCGCGACAGCGTCGTCAATGTGGCACGCGCCATGGACGCGGCCGCCGCGGCTGGCGTCAAGGTGGTGGTAATCAAGCAACTGGCTCCCGAGACATCGCCAGTTTTCGCCAAGGGCAGCCATGGCGCCGAACTGCATCCCGAGATAGCGAGGCGAAGCCGCGACCACTACGTCGAAAAGACCATGCCAAGCGCTTTCACCGGCACCGATCTCGAAGACTGGCTGCGCGCCAACGCCATCGATACGATTACTGTCGTCGGCTACATGACGCACAATTGCGATCTGTCGACCATCATCCACGCCGTGCATATGGGCTTCGCCGTCGAGTTCCTGTCCGACGCGACCGGATCGCTGCCCTACGCCAACAGCGCCGGCTATGCCTCGGCCGAAGAGATCCACCGCGTGGTGACGATCATCCTGCAGTCGCGCTTCGCGGCGGTGCTCAAGACCGCCGAATGGATCGAATGCCTGAAGACCGGCACGCTGCCCGAGCGCGATACGATCTATGCCTCCAACCAACGGGCGCTAGCGCGCAGCGCCGCGTAGCCAGGTTTGTCCTCGGAAAGCAGAAAGGGCGGCCAGTGGCCGCCCTTTCAAATCTCGCAACGATCTCGAAATTCTCAGAACAGGCCTTCGATCTGTCCGGCCTCGTTGAGGAAGATCTTCTCCGAGGATGGCGCCTTGGGCAGGCCGGGCATGGTCATGACCTCGCCGCAGATGATGACGACGAAGCCGGCACCGGCTGACAGCCTGACCTCGCGCACCGGCACGGTGTGGCCGGTCGGCGCGCCGCGCAGGTTCGGGTCGGTCGAGAAGGAATACTGCGTCTTGGCCATGCAGACCGGCAGGTGGCCGTAGCCGGCTTGCTCCCAGGCGTGCAGCTGGTCGCGCACCGACTTGTCGGCGATCGCTTCCGAGCCGCGATAGATGCGCTGGACGATGGTGTTGATCTTCTCGAACAGCGGCATCGCATCGGGGTAGAGCGGCGCGAACTGCGAGGCGCCGGATTCGGCCAGCGCCACCACCTTGTTGGCGAGCTCCTCGATGCCGGCTGAACCCTTGGCCCAGTGCTTGCACAGGATCGCCTCTTCGCCCATCGAGGCGACATAGTCCTTCATCGCCTGGATTTCGGCGTCGGTGTCGGAATAGAAGTGGTTGATGGCAACCACCGCCGGCACGCCGAACTGGCGGATGTTCTCGATGTGGCGGCCAAGGTTGGCGCAGCCCTTCTTCACCGCCTCGATGTTTTCTTTGCCGAGGTCTTCCTTCTTGACGCCGCCATTCATCTTCATGGCGCGCACGGTGGCGACGATGACGGCAGCGGCCGGCTTCAGGCCAGCCTTGCGGCACTTGATGTCGAAGAACTTTTCCGCGCCGAGGTCAGCGCCGAAGCCGGCTTCGGTGACGACATAGTCGGCAAGCTTGAGCGCCGTCGTGGTGGCGACGACCGAGTTGCAGCCATGCGCGATGTTGGCGAACGGGCCGCCATGCACGAAGGCCGGGTTGTTCTCCAGCGTCTGCACCAGGTTCGGCTGCATGGCGTCCTTCAAGAGCACGGCCATGGCGCCGTCGGCCTTGAGGTCGCGGGCATAGACCGGCGACTTGTCGCGGCGATAGGCGACGATGATGTCGCCGAGGCGTTTCTCGAGGTCCTTGAGGTCGGTGGACAGGCACAGGATGGCCATGACCTCCGAGGCGACGGTGATGTCGAAGCCGCCCTCGCGCGGAAAGCCGTTGGCGACGCCGCCGAGCGAACAGATCATCTCGCGCAGCGCGCGGTCGTTCATGTCCATGACGCGGCGCCAGACGACGCGGCGGGTGTCGATGCCGAGCTCATTGCCCCAGTAGATGTGGTTGTCGATCAGCGCCGACAGAAGGTTGTGCGCCGTGGTGATGGCGTGGAAGTCGCCGGTGAAGTGGAGGTTCATGTCCTCCATCGGCACGACCTGTGCGTAGCCGCCGCCGGCGGCACCGCCCTTGACGCCGAAGTTCGGGCCGAGCGAAGCCTCGCGGATGCAGACGATCGCCTTCTTGCCGATGCGGTTGAGGCCGTCGCCGAGGCCGACGGTGGTCGTCGTCTTGCCTTCGCCGGCCGGCGTCGGGTTGATGGCGGTGACGAGGATCAGCCTGCCGTCCTTGTTGCCCTTCACCGACTTGATGAACTCGGCGGAAATCTTGGCCTTGTCGTGGCCATAGGGCAAAAGGTGTTCGGTCGGAATGCCGATCTTGGCGCCGATCTCCTGGATCTGCTTCTTCTTGGCGCCGCGCGCGATCTCGATGTCGGACTTCACTTCGGCCATGACGGCTTTCCTCTGGATTGGTCGGTGGAGGGGACGGGGTTTGATCTCACTCGCATGCGGGCCGGAACCGGGGCGCGGGCATGTTTTAACCCTGTCGCTGCCGCGGCGTCAACTTGCATGCAACTATGTTTCCTATGAAGAAAATTCATCTGCGGACCGGCCGACCTATCATCGGTTCTTCCCGGCTCCGTTGCCGCGCCGTATAGAAGCCAGAGGACGCGCCGTTCCGCCGTCTCAAAACAGCCGCACAATGCACCGAATGCGACAGAGGCGACGGCGCAAATTCGCCATCGCTCCGGCTGCGGCCGGCAAGCCTTACTGCGTCAGCACGTTGCTGATTTCGACCATGTTGGAGCGCACCCTGAGCACGTAGAAGCCCATCGTCGTCAGATGCGTCGGCAGCAGCCAGCCGTCTTCGCGGCCATTGGCGATGATGAAGGGCTGGATGCGCAGCGCCGAGACGAACTGCGCGTCCATCGTGTCCCACAGGCTCTGCAGGTGCTTTTCCTTGATGACGTCATCGAAGTCGGCCTGGGCGCCCTTCATCAGGCCGTAATAGGCGTAGAGCTGGCCATAGGCGAACCAGTAGCGATCGTCGGCACGGAAATCGAACCAGCCATTGTTGTGGTTTTCGGCACGTTCCTTGAGAATGGCCGAGGTCGAGCCGATGTCCGAAGCGATGCGATCGATATATTGTTTCAAATTGTCGGCGCGGGCATCGAAGGTCGCCTGGCAGGTGGCGAGCCGGGCGTTGAAGGAGCGCAGCTTGCGCACCGCGTCACGGTAGTAGCTCGGTGTCGGCGTCTTCGGGCCGAACGGGCTCAGGCCGAAATACCAGGTGTATTCGTCGAACTGCAGATTGCCGCGCGCGTCCTGCAGATCGGCATCGATCTGCGATGTGGTGCGGACACGGCCGAGATTGTCGGCGAGTTCCGTCGCCGTGCGCCGCACCGCCTGGTTGATGCCGCGCTGGAACGAGGCCTTGTTGTCCATCCAGGGCGTGTGGTCCCAGTCGATGCCGAACAGGCCGAGCTTGTAGAGGATCATCGACGAGATCCAGGCATTCTGGTTGACGTTGAAGTCGGTCAGGTCGGCGGCGATCTGGGCGATACCGGAGTTGCCGCAGGTCTTGGCGGTATCCGTGCCGGAGCCGGCGGCAACCTGTTCGCCGGCGGACACGTTGCGCTTCTCGAAAGTGTAGGTGTCGGGGTAATTCGGGTTGAAATTGTTCCACCACTGGGTGGCGTAGAAGAAGTTGGCATAGAGGCCGATCAGCACCAGCAAGGCGACGCCGACCACCGCCTTGAGGATCCAGCCACGCTGCGTGTACCAGCGCCCAGCCCACATGAACGGCCACAGGATGACGCCGATCAGGAGGCCAATGCCACGGCCGATCCACTGGAAAATCCGGGTGAAGAAGTTCACGATCGGATCGAGCATGGCGATGTCACCCCCCTCAAAGCATAATGCCAAAAAGTTGCGGACTTTTGGATAGCATCATGCGCCAAAACAATAAGTTAGAACGAAATGACTGTTCATTTCGTTCTAGTCAGTCAGGCCGTAGAGGCGTGTGCGAAACGCCACCTTGTCCTTCAAATATGTGGTTTTGAGAACGTCCACAACATGCGATCGCCAGGCGTCGCTGAAGCCGTCATAGTCCTTGTAGAAGCCCTGCTTGTTGAAGATGTAGCGCGAGACGAAATCCGACGGCACGAAATCCGAGATCAGCCGGTTGGTCAGCCAGGCGTCGGGATGGTCCGGTTTGGCGCGGATCACCAGGAAGCGCTGCTGCGGGAAGACATCCTCGATCTTGAGGTGGCCGAGCTGGGCGATCTCGCGCTTGGCGGCGTTGAGGAAGGGAAAATTGCCGTCCCTGGTGATCAGATCGGCATGGCTCTGGATCCAGGTCTGCAGCCAGACCTTGTCGACGTCGGTCAGGTTGCGGTCCGGCTCGGCGTCGCGGATCAGCGCGCGCACCACCATCTCGGCGCGGTGCTCGAGATAGCTCGAGGCCTCGATCCAGGAGGCGCGCGGCAGCTCGATGCGGCCAGTGGTGGCGAGGAACTTGAACACCTTGTCGGCATCGTTGATCGAGAGATAGCTGACCTGCCACGGCCGCGAGCGGCGGAAGCCAGGTGCGGCCGGATCGCCGATCACCGTCGTCATGTCCGGATCGACGAACACGTAGAGACCGCCGAAATGGCTGGTCCAGTAGGCATTGTGGCGGAAGATCACCTGGTCGGGCACCAGCGCGTTCTCGCGGATGTCGCCGCAGATCTTGGCCAGTTCCACCATGCGGGTCAGCATGGCGTTGTCGCGCCAGGCGTCGGGCTCCTGCTTCAGCCGGTCGACGAGCTTGCCGAGCTCGGCGGCCTTGCCCAGCACATCCTCGGCCGACAGCACCTTGAACTCGACCTGGCTTATCGACAGCAGGTCCTCGATGTCGTTGACCTTGGGAACGGAATCCTCGATCTCGCCGTAGATGACGTCCTTGATGGTCAGCGCGTCGATGGCGCGCTGGTTCTTGGACATGAACTCGAACATCAACTGCGAGGTGTTGGAGAAGGCGGTGTGCACCACCGGCAGGTCGATCTGCGACGGCGTCAGGATGATGAAGCGGCGATTGACCTCGTTGGGGTCGAGATAATCATAGTCGCCGCATTCCTCGGCCACTTCTGGCGAGAACCCGGTGCGGTCGATCTGGAAGCTCTTCAACTTCGTCGGCTTCAGACCGAACGCCGCCAGCGCTTTGTTGTAGCGCTGGATCAAATGCGGCTCGTCGACCGTCAGCAGCCGGCCATAGATCAGCTCATTGTCGCGCAGCAGGTCGGGTTTCTTGGCGGTCATTGCGTACCTTCACGCATTCCACAGACCCTTTTTCTTCATTCCCTCCATCTCGCGTGCGGCTCGTTCGCGCAGGCGTGCGTCGCGCAGCAGTTTTTCGACCGCGGCATCGTCCGACTTGTCGGAATAGCGGAACTCGCTGTCGGCGTAGCGGTTGATCTCCTGCATGACCATGTCCATCGAGAACGGCCCGCGCAGTTCCTCGATCATCGCTTTCTTCTCGTCGTAGCCCTTGTGCATGAAGGCTTCCGGCTTTTCGAACCAGTCGTCGGGAAGCTCGATGTCCATGGCGCGCATCTTGATGGCGTCGGTGACGTTCTTGATGGCGCGGCCGGTGAAGCGCGGTTCGGCATCCTTGATCAGGTGCAGATAGGTGCCGATATCGGCCATCGATTTCGGCGCGCCGTTCTCCTTCATGTAGCGCTCGTAGACCTTCATCAGCCCGTCTTCCTGCGGCTTCTCATGCTCCTCGTAGGCCTCGGTCACAGCGCGCTGGATCTCCTGCGCGGCGTAGAGATCGTGGTCGCCGAGCGGGATCTTGTGGTTCTTGCCGGCAAGCAGCACGAAGATGTCGATGTAGTCATCGCGCGTCTGCGGACCGTCGACCAGCCAGCGGGCGCCGGCGCGCTGGCGCAGCGCATCGTCGACATTTTCGGGATAGTTGGAGAACATGCCGAAGGAGCAGTTGCCGCGCACCACCGTGCCGGCACCGGCGAAGGCATCCATCAGCACGCCGGTGATCTCCTGCTGGCCGGCCGATGCGCGGTCGTCTGAGCGGCGCGCCGCCACCTGGTCGATGTCGTCGATGGTGCCGAAGCCGATGACGCGCGGATTGAGCACATTGTTGATGAACTGGCGGCAGTTCTGGCCCGACTTGCCTTGGTAGGACGAAATCTGGTCGACGCCGAAATTCTCATAGGCGAAGGGATAGCCGGCAACCTGGCAGTAACCGTTGACGAGGCCGGCGATCATCTGGATCAGCGTCGTCTTGCCGGTGCCGGGGGCGCCGTCGCCGATGAAGGTGAACAGGAAGCCGCCGAGTTCGACGAAGGGATTGAGCTCACGCTCGAAGTCGTAGGCCATCAGCATCTTGGCGAGCTTGACCGACTGGTATTTGGCGATGTGGTTGCCGACCACCTCTTCCGGCGTCTTGAAGGTCATGACCAGCGGCTTCGAGCGCTTGCCCGGCGCGACGTCGAAACCGTCGAGGGTGAAGTTATCGGCATCGATGCGGATATGCGCGTTCTCGAACGGGCCAATGCCGTCGAAGCGACCCTTGCGCGCCAACAGCCCGTCGATGGCGACGCGGGCAAAGGCGCGTGCCCTGGTCATCAGGTCGGCATCGTCGGACGAGCCCGATATCGCCTTGTCGAGGCCGGCCAGGATCGACTTAACCGCATCCTGCGGCGTGTCGAACAGGAAGTCGGGCTCGGGGATGTCGTTGGGCGCTTCGCCATCGCTGTCGATCAGCTGGAACAGATAGGAAGCGAGGCTGAAGGCGGAGATATAGGCCGAGGCCGACAGAAGCTTCTTGAAAGCCGAGGCCTCGTCGCCCTCGAGCGGCGCGCGGGTGTTTTTCGCTTGCAGGCTTTCGAGGTCCGAGCCTTCGGCAAAGACGTCCGATATGGCCAACGCGATGGCCGTACCGCGCCGGGCGCGATACAACAATGTGTGCTGGGGGATGGTCAGCAGCTGGTCGTCGGGATGGACGGCGCCGACGGTCTTCGACAGCTCGACCTCGCGCGTGCGCCGCACCGAGCCGACCGAAACGGTGGAGACGAAGCGCCGGTTGGTGCCGGCCAGTGCCGTGCCGGACTCGCGTGAAGGGTCTTCCAGCACGACGATGCGGGTGATGAAGCTCTGCGCGGTGGCCCGGTGCTTTTCGATCGAAGCTTCCGGAATGGTGGTCAGGCCGGTATCCATGAAGAGTGCTCCGTGGTGTGACGGTCAGACGTCTGAGATGACCTGTCCGTTGGACAGGATGTGGACCTTGTAGCCGGCAAAGGTCTTCTGCGCCTCGCCGGCGGCGTAGAGTGCCTGGTAGGCCTCGTGCGGGATCAGCGCATGATTTTCGTAGCTGGACACGCCCTGGCGCGCGGCTTCCAGATCATCGGTGTTGATGAAGAATTCCTGCGTCGTCTTCTCGCTCGAAAACAGCCCCTTGCGGCCGGGTTTCTCGCTCTTGGAATAGACCTCCTGGATGGTCCAGGTCAGCAGCCAGGCATTTTCCGGCTTGCGCACCTTGGCCAGCACTTCGGTGACCGTCGAATTGTTGTCGGTGATCCCCGCCGAATAGAACGGGCCGAGCACGACGCGGCGCAACTGCTTGGGATGCAGCGGCTCGAAATCCTTGTCGAGGTTGACCGCGATGGTCGCCGGCGACAGCGTGTAGGCCGAGTTCTTCTCGGTGAAATCGTCGAAACGGTGGGCTAGCTCCGGGTTGAGCAGACCATCGACCGGCAGCGGAATGTCGACCTTGTCATTGAGCTTGCCGTTGCTGTCGACGAGCTGACGCACCATCGCGTCGGAAGAATCTTCCACCGTCACCATGTAGACCAGCGGCAGGTTGGCGCTGCCGTCGAACGTCGCCCAGTGGACGAGGTAATACGGCCGCGCCGTCTTTGGATTGACCGAGACCTTGGCCGTCTGCGCCAGCGTGAACGGGCCGAACGTATTCTCGCTTTTCACGTCCTCGAGATAGAGCCGTTCGGCCATCGACTTCTGCAGCGCCTCGGGGAATTCCTTGTGGCGCAGGATGAAGTCGGCCATTTCCTCGCGCAACTCGCCGGCCAGCGGAATGTTGGCAAGCCGCGCGTCAGCCTGGCGACGGTCGTTTTCCAGTTCGAGCAGGTTCTGGAAGACCGGGAAGCCACTTTCGGCACGCGAAATGCGGAACGTGTCCATGAAGCCCAGCCGGTTGCGCCAGCAGGCAAATGACTTGTCGAGCCGGGCGATGTACTCGGCGACGATCTTGGCGACGATGCCATGCCGATAGAGCGGCGAGCGATCGTCGCGCATGAACACTTCAAGGCCGCTCAGTGCGGCCGTGATGGCCGAGAAATATCGTGCGGCCGCTTCGTTTTCGGGGGTCATGCCTGTGCGCTCGCGGGCAGTCCAGTCACCCCTAAGACTGCACGTAGTTTGATGCGTTGTGCTTCTTCAGCACCTCGTCGAAGCGGCGGGCAAAGGCATCGTCGGCCAGCTTCTTGCGGCGCTGGATGTCGGAGCTGGCGACCATGTTCTTCTCGTGCATTTCAAGCAGGTCGCCGATGTGTTTCTGCGAGGCGGCGCCGATGCCGGCCATGGTTTCCTCGGCGGTGTTGTCGACCTGGCTGCCAAGCGTGTTGATCTTGTGGGCGACGTCCTGCTGGGCGGCAGTCTTCAGCGAATCCTCCAGCGCCTTGTAGAGCACGATGCGTTGTTCGGTATCGATGGTCAGCTTGTTGATCAGCGTCGACTGCGCGGCGATCTGGTTGTTGAGCGAATCGACGAAGGTCTGGAACATTGAGGTGTAGCGTTCCAGCGTCTGGCTCTCGGCCAGCAACTCCTGCTCCTTGGCCTGCTTTTCATTGTATTCTGTCGCCAGCTTGGAGCGTTCGCCTTCGAGTTGCGTGCGGTCCTTCTGGCTGGTGGACGCGGCGATCTTGTTTTCGATGTCGAGCAGCATCGGGTTGAGTTCCTCGATGCGCTTCTGCACGGCTTCGAGGTTGGACATGGTGGTCTTGCGGCGCTCGATGACCTGCGACAGGCTGGCCTCGGAGGTCTTGTAGCGCTGGTCGAGGACTTCCTTCTGCGCCTTCAGGATGCCGACAATGGTGTCGGACTTGGCCAACAGTTCCTGCAGGTTGCCGGCCAGCGACATGTTGCGGACGCGATCGGTGCGCATGCGTTGCTTGCTCTGGCTGGAGAACATGCCGACGAAGTTTTCCCAGCCGGTGTAGTTCTTCATGCTTTCGAATTCGGCGCCGAAGACGTTGGTGGCGTCCTCCAGACCGATGATCAGGTCGGCGATATTGCCTTCCATCACCTTCTGCTGTTTCAGCACGTCCTCGATGCGGGCGTTCTCGATGTCGAAATTGGCGTCGCCGATCTTCTTGTCGGCGGTGGCCAGCGTATCAAGCACGGTGCCGGACTGCTCGATCTTGGTGCGCATGTCCTGCACGACCTGCTTGGTCTTGGCAATTTCGGCATCGAAATTCTGCAATGTCGCCATTGGGGCCTCCCGCTTCGGCATCACGTCGCTGGTCGCGAACAGCGGCGAATATATGTGGGGCATCCGGGGATTGAAAGA
Source organism: Mesorhizobium sp. P2_D5 (assembly GCF_056404355.1). Taxonomy (NCBI): domain Bacteria; kingdom Pseudomonadati; phylum Pseudomonadota; class Alphaproteobacteria; order Hyphomicrobiales; family Phyllobacteriaceae; genus Mesorhizobium; species Mesorhizobium sp. P2_D5. The sequence goes on along the minus strand of NZ_JBFUEE010000007.1, from coordinate 227,857 downwards.
CGCAAGACAAGACCCGCCCCGAAAACAAAAGAATTGGCCACGGTCTTGAAAGGTAGTGAAGGCGTGGTCATGGCGTGATTAGCTTACAGTCAAGCATAGTTCAACTGTCATTGAACTTCTGTGCCGGCAAAGCAGTCAATCTCCGCTGGCGCGGACGCTCTGGAATGCCAGTTGCGGCGTAACATATCCGGCCAAGCCGGCGTCGTCGTGCGATTCACCCGGCTGTTGCTCAGGGCTTGGGATCGGCCTTCAGATAGGCAATGACATTGGCGACGTCGTCGTCGTTGGTCAGGCCGGCAAAGGCCATCTTGTTGCCAGGCACCTTGAGCCGAGGCGCCTTGAGATATTCGGCGAGGTTGGCTTCATCCCAGACCAGGCCGCCAGCACCGGCACCCTTCATCGCCTCGGAGTAGTGACCAAGGAAGCTCTCGGCACTGCCGGCGGTGCGTCCAACGACGCCCAGCAGATGCGGGCCGACCTTGTCACGGTCGGTGGCCGCTTCATGGCAGGAGATACACCGGTTGAAGACATGCTTGCCCAGTGCCGGGTCGCCGCCGGCATGAGCGGCAAGCGATGTGGCTAGGAGAACAATGCTGGCAGACGAAGCGGCTCGAAACATGGCTGACCCCGGAGAGCTCTGGCTGGCGGTCTTATAGGACCGAGGCCTTAACAAACGCTGCATCGTCGCGGGATTGGGAAGTTGCCAGATCCGGCGGCACCGGGCAGAGGCGTTTGTCTTTTATGCATGTTGTTGTCCCAAACCGCTGCGCACTTTTGGGCGACATGCACCGGGCCGCTGGCACGTCAGGCCTGGGTGAAGCCGATGAAGTCGTCGGGCGCGGCGCGGCCCATCTCTTCCTCCCAGTGACGGCGGCAGAGCGAGACATAGACGTCCTTGCCGATCGCCACCTGCTCGCCCTGACGTGCCACCTTGCCGTCGGGGCCGAGGCGCACCACCATCGTAGCCTTGCGGCCGCAGCGGCAGATGGTGCGCACCTCGCGCAAATCGTCGGCGATGGCCAACAGCGCGCGCGAACCGGAAAACAGATTGCCCTGGAAATCGGTGCGCAGGCCGTAGCACATGACCGGTATGTTCAGCCGGTCGGCGATGCGGGCGAGCTGCCAGACCTGATCCTCCTCGAGGAACTGCGCCTCGTCGACGAAGACGCAATGCACGGTCGTATGTTCATGGTGGTCGGCGACGCGGGCGAACAGATCGTCGCCGTCGCGGAACATCTCGGCTTCCGTCTCCAGGCCGATGCGCGACGAGATCAGGCCGCTGTCGCCCTTTCGGTAGTGGCCGGCGACGAACAGCATCGTGCGCATGCCGCGCTCGCGATAGTTGTACGACGCCTGCAACAGCATCGTCGTCTTGCCGGCGTTCATCGTCGCATAGTGGAAGTAGAGCTTGGCCATGCCGCCCTTTTAAGCCGACTTGTCCCGGCGCGGGGAGGGGGCGCCGCCGCATTCCCCCAAAAAACGACAGCCGCGCAGTGCAAAAGCAGGAAGCGTGTCGCTGATTGGCCAGCCTGCGCCGTTGATCGTGATTGCCTTAATGCTTGAAACCACACCAGAATGGTGTTTGGCTGACGAAACAAGGCGGGCAGAGAAACCGTAACTTCGCTTCGCCTAAGAATCGCAATGGGAGAATATCTATGTCGCGCATGAATTCCTTCGTCGCCGGCCTCGGCCTGGCGGCTCTGTTGTCTACGAGCGCTGCCTTCGCCGGCGATCCGGCAAGCTGCAAGGCGGTGCGTCTTTCGGATGTCGGCTGGACCGATATCCAGGCGACGACCGGTGTCGCTTCCGTCCTGCTGACCGCGCTCGGCTACGAGCCGCAGACGATCCAGCTGTCGGTGCCGGTGACCATGGCGTCGCTGAAGAACAAGGATCTTGATGTCTTCCTCGGCAACTGGATGCCGTCGATGACCAACGACATCAAGGACTACACCGCCGACGGTTCGGTCGAGACCATCAGCACGAACCTGACCGGCGCCGGCTACGGCATCGTGGTGCCGACCTATGTCGCGGATGCCGGCGTCAAGTCGCTGACCGATATCGGCAAGTTCAAGGACAAGTTCAACGGCAAGATCTACGGTATCGAAGCCGGCAATGACGGCAACCGCATCATCCTCGACATGATCAAGAATCCGAAGGACAATCTCGAAGGCTTCGAGCTGGTCGAATCCTCGGAAGCCGGCATGCTGACGCAGGCCGAGCAGTCGATGAAGAACAATGAGTGGATCGCCTTCCTCGGCTGGACGCCGCATCCGGTGATGGGCGCCATGAAGATCACCTATCTCGACGGCATGGGCGACAGCGGCTTCGGTGCTGCCACCGTGTTTACCAATGTGCGCAAGGGCTACACCACGGAGTGCCCGAATGCCGGCAAGTTCATCGCCAATCTGAAGTTCAATCTGGACATGGAAGGCCAGATGATGGACGCGATCCTCAAGGGCGGCGATGCCAACACGGTGGCGAGCGACTGGCTGAAGAAGAATCCCGGCGCGGTTGCGCCCTGGATCGCCGGCGTCACCACCTTTGATGGCGGCGACGCCGCGGCGGCGATCAAGACCGCGCTCGGAAGCTGAGCCGACTGTGATTTCGGCATGACCGAAATAAAGGGCAGCCATTCTGGAAAAGGCTGCCCTTTTTCATATCCTGTGACAAGATGACGTTGCGACAGTAGAGGCCGAGGGCAGGGCGGTCTCCTGCATGAGAGGGGCGATATGGATCCGATTTCGAAATTCATGGTCGATCACAAGATTCCGATCGGCGCCTGGGGAAAGGCGTTCTTCGGCTTCCTCACCGACAATTTCGACACTGTCTTCAGGGCCTTTTCGAATGGCCTCAATTTCCTGCTAGACGGGTTGGTCGACATCCTGCTGCTGGTGCCGCCGGTGCTGCTGGCGCTTGTCATCGCCGCCATCGCCTGGCTGCTGCAGCGCTCAAGGCCGCTCGCAATTGGCGTCTTCCTCGGCCTGATCTTCATCATCAACCAGAACCTGTGGAAGCAGACGGTGCAGACGCTGGTGCTCGTGGTGGCTGCTGCTGCGATGGCCATGGCCATCGGGGTGCCGCTCGGCATCTGGGCCGCGCACAAGCCGAAGGTCTACCGCATCATGCTGCCGGTGCTCGACCTGATGCAGACGCTGCCGACCTTCGTCTACCTGATCCCGGTGCTGACGCTGTTCGGTCTCGGCAACGCGCCCGGCCTCATCGTCACCATCATCTTCGTCATCCCGACCGCGGTCAGGCTCACCCATCTCGGCGTCGTCTCGGTACCGAAGTCGATCGTCGAGGCAGGCGAAGCGTTCGGCGCCACCAAGAGCCAGCTGTTGTGGAAGGTGGAACTGCCCTCGGCGCTGCCAACCATCATGGCCGGTCTGACGCAATCGATCATGCTGTCACTGTCGATGGTGGTGTTCGCGGCGCTGATCGGCGCCGGCGGCCTCGGCACCGAGATCAACAGGGCGCTCGGCTCGCGCCGCATCGATCTCGGGCTTGAAGCGGGCCTGGCCATCGTTGTCCTCGCCATCGTGCTTGACCGGATGACCCGCATTGCCGTTGGAGGCAAGAAATGACCGTCGCCGTCGATTTCAGAAACGTCGATATCGTCTTCGGCGCCGACCAGGCCGGATCTCTGGCAATGATTGACGCTGGAGCCACCCGCGCCGAGATCCTCGAAAAGACCGGCAATGTGCTGGGTTGCGCAGGCGCCAGTCTGACCGTGAACGAGGGCGAGATTTCCGTGCTGATGGGCCTGTCCGGTTCGGGCAAGTCGACATTGCTGAGGGCCGTGAACCGGCTGAACGTGGTGTCGCGTGGTCAGGTGCTTGTCAAGGACGGCGACAAGACCGTCGACGTCGTCACCTGTGATGAGGTGACGTTGAGAAGGCTGCGGCAGAAGCAGGTAGCTATGGTGTTCCAGCAGTTCGGCCTGCTGCCCTGGCGCACGGTCGAGGAGAATGTCGGCCTCGGCCTCGAACTCGCCGGTGTTCCGGAAGCCGAGCGCAAGGAGCGCGTCAAAAAGCAGTTGGAGCTCGTTCATCTCGACCAGTGGTCGAAGAAATACGCGCATGAGCTTTCGGGCGGCATGCAGCAGCGCGTCGGCCTGGCCCGTGCCTTCGCCACCGAGGCGCCGATCCTGCTGATGGACGAACCGTTCTCGGCGCTCGACCCGCTGATCCGCACCAAGCTGCAGGACGAATTGCTGCAGCTGCAGGCCGAGCTGAAGAAGACCATCATCTTCGTCAGCCACGACCTCGAGGAGGCGCTGAAGATCGGCAGCCACATCACCATCATGGAAGGCGGCCGCATCGTGCAGACTGGCGCGCCGGAAGACATCGTGCTGCGGCCCGCCAACGACTATGTCCGCGACTTCATCGCCAATGTGAACCCGCTGTCGGTGCTGACCGCCTGGAACGTGATGCGCGACCGTCGCGACCTGGAGCACGGCGACAATGGCTGGGTGTGGCTCGACCGGCGCAAGACGACGCGCTTCAAGATCGACGACCACGGGCTGGTGGCGGCGGCCGAACGCGACGGCAAGCCGGCGGTCTGGGTGTCATGTGCCGATGTCGAGGGCCAGTCCGAGGAAGCGGCGCAAGTGTTCTGGGCCAACCCCGGCACCTCGCTGAAAACCGTGATGCTGGCCATGCACCGTTCGCAGACCGCACCCGTGGCGCTGTTCGACGACCAGTCGCGCTTTGTCGGCGCCATCGGCATCCGCGACGTGCTGAGCGCGGTGCTGCGGCGGTAGCGCCAGGCTTCGTCTGCAGCTTCCGCTGCAGCGAAGGCTGCCTGGTGGTCCCAAATCGCCCTACGCTGCCAACGGCAGGCGCAGTTGCGTCAGCAGGCCACCGCCCGGGTTGTTGGACAGGCTGATTTCGCCGCCAGCGGCCCGCGCGATGTTGCGGGCAATGGTCAGGCCGAGACCGAGACCGCCGGTCTGGCGGTTGCGGGATTGTTCAAGGCGCACGAACGAGCCGAACACGGCGTCGATCTGCGCCTGCGGTATGCCCGGCCCTTCGTCGCGGATGGTGAGCAGGATCATGTTCTCCGAGCGGCGCAGGCTGATATGCGCCTTCTTGCCGTAGGTGATCGCGTTCTGCATCAGATTGGTGACGCAACGCCTGAGCGCGACCGGCCGTGCCATGCAGATCAGGCCACGCGAGCGGGTGTCGTCATCGAACGAGATGTCGTCATAGCTGTCGGCGATCGACTCGACGAGCGACCAGAAGTCGATGCGTTCGCTCTTTTCCTCGGTCACCTCAAAGGTGGCGAAGTCTATCACCGAGCTGGCGATGCTCTCGACATCGGCGAGATCGTGCGCCAGCGCTTCGCGAACGGCCGATTTGCGTAACAGCTCCAGGCGCAGACGCATCCTTGTCATCGGCGTGCGCAGATCATGCGCCAGGGCCGCCGCCAGATGTTCGCGGTCCTCGACATATTCGCGCAACCGGGCCTGCATGGCATTGATCGCCTTGGCGGCGGCACGCACCTCGCGGCTGCCGCTTTCGGCGATCGGTGGGCTCTTCAGATCCTTGCCGATCCGGTTCACGGCGGTTTCCATCATCCGGTAGGGCGCCGTCAGCCGGCGCAACGACCAGATCGACATGATCACCACCAGGCCTGCGATCAGCGAATAGAGCGGCAGGCTGTCGAAGCTCAGGATCGGACCGACGGGCGTGATCGGCTCGGTGAAGTTCAGCCACTGGCCGTCGGCAAAGCGCAGCGACGCCGTCAGCTTGTCGCTCTGGGCGAAGTCGGCGGCCAGCACCAGCAGGTCGCGCTCGACCTGGCCGATATCGGGTCCCGGCGCCATGCCGGTGGCATCGTCGGCCTCGCGCGTCGCCGGGTCGCGCCGCACCCGCGCATCGGTGATGCCGAATTTCGACAGCCGGCCGACGAGGATGTCTTCGAGCTCCGCCAGTTCGTCGTCGCCGGCAATCGACGAGGTGACCGCGGGCGTGTCGGTGACGGTAAGCGCGTAGGTGGAATTGAACAGGCCGGTCGCCGTCGCCTTGCGTTGCTCCGGACTGGCGTCATGCATGAGCTGCACCAACGAGAAGGCACGATCGTTGAGGCGGTAAAGGTCGACAACGTCGTTGGCGGCGGCGCGGTCGCGCGACACGATGTAGAGGGTCGCGACCTGGCTGATCAGCAGGCCGGCGATGACGATCAGCAGCACCCAGACAGGCAGGGTCTGCGGCAGGAAACGTCTCATTCGGAGGTCGTCTCGGGCAGGAACTGGTAGCCGCCGCTGCGCACGGTCAGGATCAGCTTGGGCGTTTTCGGGTCGTCTTCCATCTTGCGCCGCAACCGGCTGACCAGGATGTCGATGCTGCGGTCGAAGGAATAGTCACTGTCGCCGCCGGACAGTTCGATGAGCTGGTCGCGCGTCAGCACGCGCTGCGCGCTCTTGACGAAGGTCTGCAGCAGGTTGAATTCCGCCATGGTCAGCTCGACCCTGACATCGTCGGGGGCGATCAGCCGGCGTCGCGAACAGTCCATCGTCCAGCCGGCGAAGCGGTAGATCTGCTTGGTTGTGGCGCGCTTTGGCTCGGCGGCGCCGTTGCGCCGCAGCACGGCGCGGATGCGCGCCAGAAGCTCGCGCGGGTCGAATGGTTTGGGCACATAGTCGTCGGCGCCCATCTCCAGGCCGACCACGCGGTCGGTGGTCTCAGTGACGGCGGTCAGCATGATGATCGGTGTCGAGTACTGGGCGCGAAGGTCGCGGCAAAGCTCCAGCCCGCTCTTGCCGGGCAGCATCACGTCGAGGACGATGAGGTCCACCTGCGCGCGGCGCAGGATGGCCTCCATCTCGGTGCCGTCGGCGGCAACCGAGGTGTGCAGGCCCCGCTTCTGGAAGAATTCCTGCAGCAGGTCGCGGATGCCCTTGTCGTCGTCGACGATCAGTATGTGTGCGTCGGATTTCACAGCAGCCCTGTCATTGTTTGATTGCCTAGCCGTTCTGTCGCAACCCACACGATAGAATTCAGGCCATATGTTGGCCAGTGGTGATGATGCGCCCACACCGGCTTTCTCAGACACAATCCAGAAACAAAATTCTACAGTTCAGAAAAACTCCTGAAAAAATACAAAGGCATAACTGGTCTCGTGGCGGTCAGGTCATCGGCTGCGACGCTAGTCTCGGGGTTTACGGATAAACCGATGCCAAGGTTGTCGATCAGTTTGTTGGGTGCGTTGCTGGGCATTTGCCTGGTTACTGCCGCTGTCGAACAATCGGACGCAAAGGTGACGCCCACCACCCGGAGCGAACGGTGCGCCAATCTCAGCCACCAATTTGATGAAGCCCTCGAAACCCATGCCGCGGCAACGCAGGTCACCGCGGCAAAGGCACTTCAGAGAAAGGGTAACCGGTACTGCGCCGCCAAGAAACAGGCACAGGGCATCCGGATGCTCGCCAACGCTTTGAAGCTGCTTGGAGTGACGCCGAACGACCCGGTTCAGTGACGCTCGAAAACTCGACCCGCTAAAAAAGGAAGTGAAGCCATGAAGAAGTCCATCCTCTCCGCAACCGGTCTCGCCGTCGCTCTCGCCTTGGCGATGCCGACTCTCGGTAACGCCGCTGCCACCACGACCGCTGCTCCGGCTGCTTCGACGACCACCACCGCTCCGGCAACTGCCGCCCCGGCCAAGACTGCCCCGAAGAAGGTCGTCAAGAAGACCAAGAAGCACAAGAAGGCTCCGACGAAGGCCGTCAAGAAGGACGCCCCGAAGGCTTAATCCAGATCGGGCATAACTTGCCCGTCTGCGACAAGGCCGTTCCAGTTGTTTTTCGGCTGGGGCGGCCTTCTTCCTGTCCGACCGCTGAAAGCCCTGATATCGGCGATGTAGCGGACGCTTAGCCTACCGATGTTTGGCCGAAGCCTCGCGCCGGCAGCTTCCGCCCCGACCGACTTTAACCCGTTTGCAATGCCGGCCATGTAGGACAATCCGCATGAAGAAGCGGCTTTCGTCCACTCTGCGTTCGTTGGTGGTTGGCGGTCTGGTCGCCACCGGTGCCGCCAGGGTGCTGATCCTGCTCACCGCCAGCCCGGTGCCCGATCCGGCCAGCGGACGCACCGAGCCTTCGCTGTTCGCACCGGAGATTTCCACCAACTGGGACTACATCACGCCGGCACAGACCTGGGTGCTGATCTTGCTCACCGGCACAACGCTGATCTGCGTCGTCGCGTGGCCGATCGCGGCATGGCTGGAACGCCGGGCGGATGCGGGCGGAAACCGCCTTCGGTCCGATATGCCATCCGTCACGGCCGCGCGGCAGATTCCCGGCCGCCGTATGTTCGGCCGCCAGGACCGTTGAACGGCAACCGAGACTTTCCCACATAGTCGTGAATGGCGGCGCCCTCCGGACCGGCTTTGCGCGTCAATCAAAATGGACGGCTGAATTCGCTGGTGTCAGAATGCGGGCCAGGTCGCTTGCGCAAAATTGTCGGTTCCGATGCCTGAAATCACCACAAAACCGCGTACCGAGGTTAAGCCGCAGACCGAGCGGCCAAAGCTCTACAAGGTCATCCTCATCAATGACGATTTCACGCCGCGCGAATTCGTGGTGACGGTGCTGAAGGGCGAGTTCAAGCTCAGCGAAGACCAGGCGCACAGGATCATGATCACCGCGCACCGGCGCGGCGTGTGCGTCGTTGCCGTCTTCACCAAGGATGTCGCCGAGACCAAGGCGACACGGGCGACCGATGCCGGCAAGGCCAAGGGCTATCCGCTGCTGTTCACGACCGAGCCGGAAGAGTAGCCCTACCGCCCCTCGCGGTACCACATCGAACCCATCGCCAGAAGCAGCAGGCCGAGGCCGAGGAAGCCGCCGAACAGCGGCACGCGCGAGACCGCCTTGAGCACGCTGTCGTCAGTCGTGCGCAGGCCGATCCAGTCGCTGCCGCTGGCATCGCCGGCCGAGCGGACGGGCACGATCGACGGCAGCGTAATGTCACTGCCAAGGGCCGTGGATGACGCCAGTCGCCGCACGCTGCCGCCGGTGGCTTCCGCCGGCGTTCTCAGCCGGTTTTCCGTGGAAATGACATCGGCGAATTCCGGCGCGTTGACCGGCCCGACATGGGCGAGCGCGGTGAGGTCGCCATTGGCGACCTGGTAGAGGCCGATCTCGCTGGTCTCAACGCTGCCAAGGAAGACGCCGGGATCGGATTTGTCGAGCTTGACGGTCAAGGTCTTGCCGGACGGGGTGATGATCTGCGCCGGGCCGGGAGCATCGGCCATAGTCTGGCGGCGGATTTCCAGCACCATGCCGCGGCCGTCGGCGGTCAGCCGCTCCTCCTCGAGATCGGGCTCCTTCATCAGCCAGTGCGCGATGCGTCGGTACAGTTGGACATGCGGGCCGCCACCCTCGAAGCCGCGCGCCCACAGCCAGCCCTGGTCGGACAGAAGCATGCCGACGCGGCCCTCTCCCTTGCGGTCGAGCAAGAGCAGGGGCCGGTTGTCGGCGCCCTTCATCACCACTTCGCCTTCGGGATTCTGCACGCCGATGGTGCGGAACCAGCGGCTCCAGTGCGGCGGCTCGGTGGCCGAACCGTCGAGCCCGCGCGTCACCGGGTGGCGCTGGCCGAGGTCGGTGAGGCGCGGATAGAAGGCCTTGTCGACCACCTCGCCGGTAGGCATCGCCGGCAAGGCCGACATCAGCGGCGTGCGCGCGATCGAGCTTTCGCCGGCATATTCGGGGCCGGCCGCGATCAGCAGCGCGCCGCCCTTTTCGACATATTCGGAGATGTAGTCGTAGTAGAGGATCGGCAGCACGTCGCGGTGCTGGTAGCGGTCGAAGATGATGAGATCGAAATCCTTGATCTTCTCGACGAACAGTTCGCGGGTCGGGAAGGCAATCAGCGACAATTCGTTGATCGGCGTGCCGTCCTGCTTTTCCGGCGGCCGCAAAATGGTGAAATGGACGAGATCGACCGAGGCGTCGGATTTCAAGAGATTGCGCCAGGTGCGCTCGCCGGCATGCGGCTCGCCGGAGACGAGCAGCACACGCAGGTTTTCGCGAATACCGTCGATGAGCGCGATGGCGCGGTTGTTGGTGTCGGTCAGTTCGCCCGGCTCGCGGTCGATGGCGAGCTCGACGATGTTGCGGCCAGCGCCCGGAATGGTCACCTGCAGCGGCATGGCCTGGCCGACGGTGGCATGTTCGACCGCGACCTGCTCGCCATTGACCGAGACGCGCACTTCGACCGGGCTGGTCTCGTTTTCCGTCGAGATCACGCGGTAGGTCATGTCGAGCGGCTTGCCGACAAGGCCGAAGCGCGGTGCGTTCTCGAAGCGGATGCGGCGATCCTTCTCGTGATCGTTGCCGGTGATCAGGGCATGCAGCGGTGCGTTGAAATCGGGGCTGCCCGCGGGCGCGTCATGCACCTCGCCATCGGTGATCATGATGGCGCCGCCAATGCGCGACGGCGGCACGTCGCGGAAAGCGCCTTCGAGCGCGCCGAACAGCCGTGTCTCGGTGCGCTCCTCGGCGGCTTGCGATTTGCCGGCCTCGATGACGCGCACATCGAACTGCTTGAAGCGGCCAAGACGCTGCTGCAGCCCGGCCAGTGCCTCGTCGGTCTGCTTGGTGCGGTCGCCGATATCCTGGCTCTGGCTGCGGTCGACGACGAGGGCGACGACGCTTTTCAGCGGCTCGCGTTCCTCGTTGAGGAACACCGGGTTGAACAGGGCGGCCGCGAGCGCCATCAGGGCGACGAAGCGGAAGACGGCACCGCGCTGGCGAAACCACAGGCCGATGAGCGCCAGCAGCGCCAGCGGCACCAGCACCAGAGCCAGCAGGGGCCAGGAGATCAGCGGCTCGAGGGAGATCGACCAGTTCATGAATTAGCCTCCCCCTTGTGGGGAGGGCAATTCCGGGCTGGGAACGCAACAAAGCACGTCATCCTACTGCCCCAGCCGTTCGAGCAGTATGGGCACATGCACCTGGTCGGATTTGTAGTTGCCGGTCAACATGTACATCATGATATTGACGCCGGCGCGCAAGGCGTAGATGCGCTGCATCGGGTCCGCCGGCACGGTCGGCAGCAGCGGATCGCCATTTTCGTCGACCGCCCAGGCGCCGGCGAAATCATTGGCGGTGATCATGATCGGCGAGACGCCGTCGCCGGTGCGCACCGGCCGGTTCTCGGCATTGCTGGCGTCGAGCGAGGCCTCGACCCAGAGCGGGCTGCCACTGAAGCGGCCGGGAAATTCGGGCAGGATGAAGAAGGATTTGGTCAGCACGTGGTCGGACGGCACCGGCTCCAGCGGCGGCACGTTGAGGTTGCCGAGGATGTCGCGCAGCCGCTCCGTCGCCGGGCTGGTCGAATCGGCGCCGATGCCGTTGGCGAACTGGTCGCGCGTATCGAACAGCACCGTGCCGCCTTGCTGCATATAGGCGTCGATGCGGGCGATCGCGGCCTGGCTCGGCATCGGTGCGGCCGGATCGATCGGCCAGTAGATCAAGGGATAGAACGACAGCTCGTCCTTCGCGATGTCGACGCCGGCCGGCGCGCCGGGTTCCAGCGCCGTCTTCTCGACCAGGAAGCGGGTCAGGCCTTCGAGCCCGGCGCGGCTGATCGAATCGTCGCCCGGCACGCCGGTCAGCACATAGGCGATGCGGGTCTTCGATATGGCCTCGATGGCGACCTCGTCGCCAGGTTTGGCGTCGTCGGCGCGGGCAGGATCGGCATGGCCAAACAGCGCGCCGAGCGCAATCAGGATCGCGGCGGTGGTGGCCACGCCACCGGCACGGCGCGGCCGGCGGGCAAACAGGCCGCCCATCCAGAACACCGCCAGGGTGTCGAGCAGCATCAGCACCAGAGCGGCGGCGACCAGTGCGCCCTTCAGGTTGCGCGATTCGTCAAAGGCATACTGGATCGATGTGACCGGAACGGTGATTTGCGGGCGCGCCAGCGGCGCCAGCTTGCTTGCGGCATCGAGCAAATTGTGAGCGAAGACGCCGGTCTCGGAGCCGTAGAGGCCGGGCGGGTTCTCGAAGGTTACCGCCAGCGCGGGACCCGGCACCAGCGGCCGTGCATCCGGCGTCGGCGGCACCAGCGAGCCGTCGGCTGATATCATGCGGTAGGGCGCCAGCGAGGTGGCCGCGGCTTCGGCATTGGCGATCGCCGCGCCCTGGTTGCGCGACAGCTGCACGATGCGGCGCAGCATCTCGACGAAGCTGCCGGAGATCGGCAGGTTCGACCAGGTCGCCTCGGGCGTGACGTGGAACAGCACCAGCGTGCCCTTGCCTTTCTTCAGTCCGGTGACCAGCGGTGTGCCGTCGGCGAGGGCGGCCCAGGTGCGCTCGACAATGTCGGGCGTCGGCTCGGCCAGCACCTGCCTGGTGACGGTGACCTCGGTCGGCGGCGCAAGATCGGCGAACGGACCGGCCTTGGGGAATTCGGTGACCGGTTGCGGTGACGTCCATGACAGGGCTCCGCCTAGCGAACGCTCACCGGTGCGCAGGCGGACCGGCAGCAGGTCGTCGTCATTGCCGGCGGCGGCCAGCCGCGAGCCGGCGAAGCGCACCAGCGTGCCGCCATTGTCGACCCAGTCGACCAGCCTTTGCCGAACCTGTGCGGGAATGGTGCCGATGTCGGCCATGACGATCATCGCCGGCTTCTGGTCGAGGATCTGCGGGATGGCGTCGGCGAGGTCGGCGCTGGAGGGTTCGACGAGATCGGCGAAGGGCTGCAGCGCGCGCCTGATGTAGTAGAGCGGCGACAAAAGCGGCTGCGCCTGGTCGGCCTCGGCCTGCGACAGCAGCCCGACGCGGCGGCGCTTGGAGCTTTCGTCAAGGACGCGCACAGCACCGGCCTGGCGCTCGCCGTCGAGCGCGATCGAGGCGAAGTCGTTGCGCAGCTCGAACGGCACCGCCATGGTGCCGGTGGCGGTGGTTTCGTCAGGGGAAAAGGTCAGCGTCGCATCGGCGATGCGGCGGCCCTTGTCGTCGAAAGCGCCGGCGGTGACTTGTGCCGGTGCCGGGTCGCCCGGCGCGCGGATGGCGGTCAGCGCAAAGCCGTCGACCTGGTTGTCGGCGGTGGTCAGGCCGGTCAGCGACAGCCGGTCTGAACTGGCCCACACGACACGGGCGGCATTTTTCGACAACAGCGTGTTAAAGGCGGCCTCGTCGCCCTTTGCCGCCAGGCCATCGGCAAGCACGGCGACGCTGGCGCCGGGCAAGGTGTCCAGCACCCCGGCGACGCGGGCATAGACGGCGGGCCGGTCGGTCGGGATCGGCCGTGGCTTGGCGGCACGCAGCCGGTCGAGGGCGGCGGCGGCATCGAACGGGCCGATTTCCGAATTGGACTTTTCGGCGGTGAAGGCGACGATGACCGGCACGCCGTTCGAGCCGGCGTCTTTGATCAGCCGCTCGGCGGTGGCGACGCGCTTGTTCCAGTCGGCGGCACTTGCCCAGTCATTGTCGATGACCAACGCAAGGGCCGCGCCCTCGGCCGGCAATTTTTCGCGTGGGTTGAACACCGGCTCGGCAAGGGCGGCGACGATGAGCGCCGCCATCAACAGCCTGAGCAGCGTCAGCCACCACGGGCTCTGCTGCGGCGTTTCCTCGCGCTTCAACACACGCGCCAGGATCTTCAGCGGCGGGAAGATCTCGCTCTGCGGCTTGGGCGGCGTCAACCGCAACAGCCACCAGATCACCGGCAGCGCCAGCAGGCCCCACAGCACCATGGGGGCGCCAAAGGAGAGCGGCAGCCAGCTCATGTGACGGCCTTCCCGGCGCGACCGCCACCGGCCAGCCCGGCATAACCGCCGTCGGCGGTCATCGCCATGTGCAGGCGCACCAGCGCGTCGGAAGCCAGCCGATCGGTGTGGTTGACGGTAAAGCTCCAGCCGAGCCGCTTGCACCAGGCAGCCAGTTCGTGGCGGCGGGCGGTGTAGAGCAGGCGGTATTCATCTCCCAGCATTTCAGCGCGGCCGGCGGTCAGCTTGTCGCCGGTCTCGGGATCGGTGAATTCCGTGCGGCCGGCATAGGGGAAGGTTTCCTCGGCCGGATCCGCGACCTCGATCAGATGCGCGCGCACGCCATGGCGGGCGAGCACGTCGAGCCAGGCCATCGTTTCCTCGACCGGATCGAGGAAATCGCTGGCGATGACAATGTCGCAGAAGCGGCGGATGTCGGAGAGGTCGGGCTTTGCCGGCAACTCGCCGGCGTGCATGAGCTGGGCGGCGATGCGCTCGGCGCCGTTGCGGGCGGTAAACGGATCGGTGAGGCCGGGCCAGGCGATGCGTTCGCCGCTGCGCGACAGCAGCTCGGCCATGGCCAGCGTCAGCACAAGCGCGCGCGATTGCTTGGACACGCCGGCGCCGGTCGATTTGTAGAGCATCGACGGCGACGGGTCGGCCCATAGCCACACCGTATGGGCGGCTTCCCATTCGCGGTCGCGCACATAGGTGTGGTCGTCGCGGGCCGAACGGCGCCAGTCGATACGCGAGGCATCGCCTTCGACATAGGGCCGGAACTGCCAGAAATTCTCGCCGATGCCGCGCTTGCGGCGGCCATGCCAGCCGGCGATCACGGTGTTGACGATGCGGCGCGCCTCGACCAGCAGGTCAGGCACAAGCGAAGCCCGCAACCGGCCACGAGCGAGCGCGTCGCGCGTCGCTGCCGGTGCCTGGACCTCGCCGATGCGCGCCATCAAATCCCTTTCACCAGCTTCGCCACCACGTCGCGCACGCTGGTGCCTTCGGCGCGGGCGGCGAAGGTCAGCGCCATGCGGTGCTGCAGCACCGGCTCGGCCAGCGCACGCACATCATCGATGGAGGGCGCCAGCCGCCCATCGTAAAGCGCGCGCGCCCTTGTGCACAGCATCAGCGCCTGGCTGGCGCGCGGGCCGGGGCCCCAGGCGACATGCTTGTCGGTCTCGACATTGCCCTGGCCGGGGCGCGCCGAGCGCACCAGCGTCAGGATCGCCTCGACGACGCTTTCCGGCACCGGCATGCGGCGGATCAGCGTCTGGATCTCCTTCAGCCGCACCGGGTTCAGTACGTTCTGCGCCTTGGCGTCCTCGATGCCGGTGGTTTCCAAGAGGATGCGGCGCTCGGCCTCGATTTCGGGGTAAAGGATGTCGACCTGCATCAGGAAGCGGTCGAGCTGGGCCTCGGGCAAGGGATAGGTGCCTTCCTGCTCCAGCGGGTTCTGCGTCGCCAGCACATGGAAGGGCGCCGGCAGGTCGTGGCGGGCGCCGGCAATGGTGACGTGGTACTCCTGCATCGCCTGCAGCAGCGCCGACTGGGTGCGCGGCGAGGCACGGTTGATCTCGTCGGCCATCAAAAGCTGGGCGAAGATCGGCCCGGAGATGAAACGGAAGGAACGCTTGCCGAACTCGTCCTGCTCCATCACCTCGGAGCCGAGGATATCGGACGGCATCAGGTCAGGCGTGAATTGGATGCGGCGTGAATCGAGGCCCAGCACGATGCCCAGCGTCTCGACCAGTTTGGTCTTGGCCAGGCCCGGCACGCCGACCAGCAGCGCATGGCCGCCAGCCAACAGCGCCACGAGCGTGCGCTCGACGACGCTCTCCTGGCCGAAGATGACCCGGCCGACCCCGTCGCGGATCCTGGAGATGTCGGCAAGCGCCTTCTCGGCCTCGGCGATCATGTCCGTTTCGCTCATAGGGCTTTCCTTGACCATCACGCTCATGCAGCTTCGATCCCTTTGGTTGGAGATACCATGGTTGGAAATACCGGCACGCACCATAGCATAGGTTGCCGCGATTCGGCTTCGCGTGGCGCCTATGTCAAAACTTAAATCACAGACTTAGGCTGACAAGCGGAACAACAGTGACTATTTCGTGACCATGACGGAACACTCCGAACATCGCCAACAAAGCCTTACGACCGCCACCGAGGCGCGCGGTCTCGAGGCGCTGATTTCGCGCGCGGCCCGCGCCGGCAAGGGCGCGGCGCCGGTCGAGCGCTGGAATCCCGACTTCTGCGGCGATCTCGACATGGAAATCAAGGCTGACGGCACCTGGTTCTATCTCGGCACGCCGATCGGACGCATGCCGCTGGTGCAGCTCTTCTCCTCGGTGCTGCGCAAGGACGCGGACGGCAGGACCTATCTGGTGACACCGGTGGAACGGGTCGGCATCCGCGTCGCCGACGCGCCGTTCATCGCCGTTGAGATGGATGTTTCGGGCAGCGGCGACGCGCAGATCATCACCTTTCGCACCAATGTCGGCGATGTCGTCGAAGCCGGACCGGAACGGCCGCTGCGCTTTGTCGACGAGAGCGAGACCGGTGGCCTGAAACCCTATGTGCTGGTGCGCGGCCGGCTGGAAGCGCTGGTTGCGCGGCCGGTGATGTATGAGCTGGTCGGACATGGCGAGGAGATCGAAATCGGCGGCAAGACCATGTTCGCTGTGCGTTCGAACGGTGCGGTGTTTGCGATCATGCCGGCGGACCAGCTGAAGCGGCTGAGCGCGTGATGGACCAGATGTCAACGGCGCCGTTTTCCGCAGCGGACTTTCGCGCGCGCTTTGCGGCACAGCCGGATGCGCATGCCGGCGACGACTATGGCGACCATCGCTTCAATCCAGGCCATCCACGCCTCAACCATGGCAAGGCGCTGCGCAATGCCGCGGTGCTGATCCCGGTGGTCGATCATGAGGGCGAAGCCACGGTTCTGCTGACCAAACGGGCCGAAAGGCTGCGCAACCATTCGGGGCAGGTGGCCTTTCCCGGCGGCACCATCGATCCGACCGATGCCAGTCCGGAAGCGGCGGCTGTGCGCGAGACCTTCGAGGAAATCGGCCTTGCCCAGGATCGCATCGAGGTCATCGGCCGCATGCCCGATTATGTCGCCGGCAGCGGCTACCGCATCGCGCCGGTGCTGGGCATCGTTCGGTCCGGTTTCCGGCTCAGCTTGAATGCCGACGAGGTCGATGCCGCCTTCGAAGTGCCGCTGCGTTTCCTGATGGACCCGGCCAACCACAAGCGCGACAGCCGCATGTGGAACGATCTCGAATGGTTCTTCTACGACATGCCCTATGGCGACCGGCGCATCTGGGGCGTCACCGCCGGCATCATCCGTACGCTTTACGAAAGGCTCTATGCGTGAATGTCTCTATCGCGGGCCGGGCCGAGTGGCTCGGCGACAAGCATCTGCAGCGCCTGCTAGCCGCATTGGCGCAAGGCGGTGAAGAGGCGCGTGTTGCCGGTGGCGCGGTACGCAACACGCTGATGGGCCAGCCGGTCGCCGACATCGACATCGCCACCACGTGTCTGCCGCAGGAAACCATCCGACGCGCCGAGGCGGAAGGCTTCAAGGCGGTGCCGACCGGCATCGAGCATGGGACGATCACCGTGGTCGCCGGCGGCAAGCCCTATGAGATCACCACCTTGCGCGCCGATGTCGAGACCGATGGCCGTCGCGCCAAGGTGTCGTTCGGGAGCGATTGGAAGCTTGACGCCGAGCGGCGCGACTTCACCATCAACGCGCTCTATGCCGAGGCCGATGGCACGGTGATCGACCTGGTCGGCGGCACAGCCGACATCGAGGCGCGCCGGTTGCGCTTCATCGGCGATCCGGAAGCGCGCATCCGCGAGGATTATCTGCGCATCCTGCGCTTCTTCCGCTTCTTCGCCTGGTATGGCGATGGCCGGCCGGATGCCGAGGGGCTGAAAGCCTGTGCCCGGCTGAAGGAAGGGCTGGCCCAGCTTTCGGCCGAGCGCATCTGGTCGGAACTGAAGAAGCTTCTGTCTGCGCCCGATCCTTCGCGGGCGTTGCTCTGGATGCGGCAGGCCGGCGTGTTGACCGCCGCGCTGCCGGAAAGCGAGAAATGGGGCATCGACGCGATCCATGCGCTGACCAGGGCCGAGAAGGATCTGGACTGGGCACCTGACCCGCTGCTCAGGCTGGAAGCGATCGTGCCACCGGATGCCGCGCGCATGAAGACGCTCGCCGAGCGGCTCAAATTTTCGACCGCCGAAGCGGATCGCCTGCGCCACTGGACGTTGGCCACCGCCGCCGAGCCGAAGACGACGGAGGGCGAGTTGGCAAAGCGGCTCTATCGCGGCGACCGGCAAGGGTTTGTCGATCGCCTGCGGCTGTCGCTTGCGGGCGCGCGGATGCGCGCCGTCCAGGACAATGACGCGTTGCTCGAAGCCGGCGGCTTTTCGCGCCTGCTTGCCTTCGCCCTGAAATGGGAGAAGCCGTTGTTTCCGCTAAAGGGCGCCGATCTGACGCGGCTTGGCGCAATTCCAGGGCCGAAGCTTGGGGAAATCCTCAAGAACCTTGAGACGGAATGGGTCGAAGCGGGCTTTTGGCCCGATCGCGGCGCGCTGCTTGAACGCGCCGCGGAAGCCTTGAAAGCAGGCTGAAGTCACGCAGCGTCGCGGGTCTTCTCGATGCGCGAGCGGATCGCCTCGATCATCGTCTCGCGGATGACCGCCTCGCCATGGGTCTCGCGCATGTGCTCTACGGCACGGCGCATGACCTCGGCCTCCTCGTCGGCACGCGTGTGCCAGTCACAGCCGGGCACGAGCGACCCGCAGTGAAATTGTTTCATGGGATTTCTCCTTTTCCTCCGCGGAGCCTGAGGCTCCGATAGTTTTCGGCTCATGGTCCAAATCCAGGATGGGAACTTGGGCCGCGAGCGGGGGAACAGCATAACACAGATGGGGCGGCATTGGTCGCAGTCAACGGCGAAAAGGCGGAGCAGCGCTGCTCCGCCCTCTTACGCTACCCCAAAGCAGGACCAGAGATCGTCTCGTCCCGCTGTGGCAGGCAGGCTGTCACTTTGCGATCTTGACGGCCTCGGCAACCTTGTTCTTGCCGCTCATCTCCCATGAGACGCGAACCTTTTCACCGACCTGAAGGCCAGGATCCTTGAAGGTCTTGGGAAGCGTAAAAGACGATCCGTCATCGAGGACAAGGCTCATGGCCGTTGCGTCAAAGGTCTTGATCGTTCCGGTGGTGTGCTTGACGGCGGCGAATGCCACCGAACCGGAAGCGAGAAGGGCAGCGGCGGCCGCCGAAACAATGGTCCTGCGCATTGCGAAGTACTCCTGGAAAAGGCGGGTATCCTTTTTGACGAAGATGTCCCGCATCGCCTGGGCCGTCCGGTCGCGTCGGGTCGCGGCTCGCTTCTGCTTTGCTCTCAGGCGAACCGCCGGCGCTTCCCGACCCGACGCAGGAAATAGGCCAGCCTTTTCAATCGCCTATTAGACGAAAAAGAAATCTTTCGCGGTGCTGTATACCATATTCCATGCCCATTTCGAGCAAATGGGACATCAATGCGGCTCACATCGCGCTCACCATTTTGTTACGGCCAGCGGACCTCGGGCGGCAGGCTGGAGAGGATCGAGGCGACATTGCCGCCGGTCTTCAGTCCGAAGATGGTGCCGCGATCGTGAAGCAGGTTGAATTCGACATAGCGGCCACGCCGGATGAGCTGTTCGTCGCGGTCGCCATCGGTCCAGTTCTCATTGAAGTTGGCGCGCACGAGGTGGCCGTAGACGACGAGAAAGGATCGTCCGACATCCTGGACGAAGTTGAAATCGGCATTCCAGCCGCCTTTGTCCTCGCCCGAATGCAGCCAGTCGAAAAAGATGCCGCCGGTGCCGCGCGGCTCGTTGCGATGCGGCAGATAGAAATACTCGTCGCACCAGGCCTTGAATTTCGGATAATCGGCGACCTCGGGGCTCTTCTCGCAAGCGAACTGCATGGCTCGGTGGAAGGCGATGGTGTCGGGATCGTCCTGGGTGCGCCGACGGTCGAGCACCGGCGTCAAATCGGCGCCGCCGCCGAACCATTGGCTAGACGTGACGACCATGCGGGTGTTCATGTGCACGGCCGGAACGTTAGGGTTCCAGGGGTGAGCGATCAGCGAAATGCCGCTGGCCCAGAAGCGCGGGTCTTCCTCGGCGCCGGGCATCTGCTTCCTGAATTCGGGTGAGAACTCGCCATAGACCGTCGAGGTGTGGACGCCGACCTTCTCGAAGACGCGGCCGTGCATCATCGACATGGTGCCGCCGCCGCCGCGGCCCTCGTCGCGCTCCCATGGCGTCTTTTCGAAACGGCCGGGCGACCATGAGGCCAGCGGGCCGCCAAGATCCTGCTCGATCTGCTCGAAGGCGCCACAGATGCGTTCGCGCAGCGCCTCGAACCACAGGCGCGCCTTCATCTTCTTCTGTTCGATGTCGGCGGGCAGGCCTGCCGGTATTTCAGGTCGTTCCAAGTGCCGTCTCCGGTTGCGGGGGGCCGAGTCCCTACAAATGACTCGTCTTTTGCCGGCGCGATCCCTAATCTCTTAAGGGCAAGGGTCAAGTGTCCAAGCGTCATTAAGGTGCAAGGAGTTGTTTCGTGCGCACCCCGGCAAGACCACCGCTGGATGGCCTGAAGAAAAGGCTCGACCAAAGCCGGGCTGAGCGCACGCGCATGCCACGCGACGGGTTTTTGCGCGAGACCTTCGTGCTGCCGCGCTCCGATGCGCGCCTCAAGGCCAAGGAATGGTTCGAGCGCTTTCCCAAGCAGGCCTACTGGACCGAGATCGAAAGCTGGTTCGAGCGACCGGGCGACCTGATCGAATTCACCATCAGGCGGCTGCCGGCGGCGGATTAGGATTTCAGGTACCTTTCCCCGAACGGAGAGAAGGTGTAGCCACCAACCTTCTTGCCCCCGTGCCTTCCCTAGACAGGCGGTCGCCCTTGTTCCTGAGCGGGCATTTGTCGATCGACATGCAGCCGCAGCCGATGCAGTCGGTCAGCCCGTCGCGCAGTTTCTTCAACTGGGCGATCTTGTGATCGAGCCCGTCGCGCCAGGCGGTGGACAAAAGGTTCCAGTCGTCGCGGGTCGGCGTGCGGCCCTCTGGCAGGGATGCCAATGCGGCACCGATCTCGGCCAGCGAGATGCCGACCTCCTGCGCGACCTTGATGATCGCCACGCGCCGCAGCACGTCGCGGCCGTAGCGGCGCTGGTTGCCGGACGTGCGGTAGCTGCGGATCAGGCCGCGCGCCTCATAGAAATGCAGCGCCGACACCGCCACCCCGCTGCGCATCGCCACCTGGCCGACCGTTAATTCCGTTACTGGTGCCATCCTTGCTTTCCCGCCTCGATTTTATCGCTTGACCTCAAGTTAAGTTGAGCTTGTAGCAAGAAACCCAGGATGTGCAAATGAAGGAGAGGGCGATGTGCGCCTGGGTCAAATTGACGGGGGTTGCCAGCGAACTCCTAGCCGAGTTGCCGGATGGCTTCACCCGCCACCATGGCGACGGACAGCGCGACGTTGATGCTGCGCGCGGCACCCTGCATGGGGATGGTCAGCCGCGCATCCGCCGTTTGATGGACAGCATCCGGCACGCCTGCGGATTCGCGGCCGAACAAAAGGATGTCGCCACTGGCGAAGGCAAAGCTCGTGTAGGGAATCGCGGCCTTGGTCGACAGAAGCACCAGCCGGCGGGAGCCGGCCCTGCGCCAGTCCTCGAAGGCGTGCCAATCGACATGCCGGGTCAGATCAGCCATTTCGAGGTAATCCATGCCGGCTCGCCTAAGCGCCCGGTCGGAGAGCGGAAAGCCGGCCGGTTCGATGATATCGACGCCAAGGCCGAGGCAAGCGGCAAAGCGCAGGATTGTGCCGGTGTTGCCGGCGATATCAGGCTGGTAGAGCGCGATGCGGAGACGGTCGTTCATTTCCGCGTCCTTCTAATAAGTGGCAGATCGGCCACAGCCGGCTTGCGGTTTTGGAAATTGCTGGACCTGCGGGTGGCCATTTTCTGCGAAGTCGGGTATGTCAGACCCATTGTCAACCCGAACCGATGGAGGGGAAATTCATGATGACCATGCACATCCAGCGCCCCTCTCGTGGGCTTGTTCGCCCCATGGCGGTTTCGGTACGACAATTCTCCTGACTCTCTAAGACTTGATCGCACCGATTCCCGCCGAAACGCTTTTTCGGCTCTCGAAGGAATCCTGCGATGTTTTTCAAACTGTCAAAGGGGCTGAACGCCCCGCCTGAACGTGTCCAGACCGACGCTTGTCGTGTCCAGACTGACGCCCGCCGTCATGTCCAGACCAACGACTACCGTCGTGTCCAGACCGACGCAATCCGTGCCTCCGGCCGAATGCCGGCGGACGATATGGATTCACCTTTTCATCTCTATTTTCACACGGAGGACGGACCGATGTTCGATCCCTACAGAATACCTGGCTCGAGGAGCCTGCACGACCAGAAAATGGCAACCTGGGCGCTGCTGATCGGCGAAACCTATTCGTCGGCGGTGCATGCCGAAGTCCGCCGCCGGCCGCATCGCGGCATGCTGCCGGATGTCGATTTCTCGCACGCGGTTCCCGACCCGAGCCGGCCGTCGCTGGTGCGCCGGATCATCCGGCTGATCCGGCCGGGGCCGAAGCTCCGGGTTGTCGACACCGCGCCGTCAGGATCGACAAGCTCGGCTGTCGGCGAAAAGCCTGCTAGCCCCTATATAGCGCGAAGCAGGACCGATGGCTCGGACGATTCCGAGCCATCGGTCCTTGACGCCGAGCGGTCTGGCGACTTCGTACGTTCCCACGCCGCGTGAGCGGAAAACAGATTTGTGAGCATGACTTATGTTGTTCGGCTGGTTTGAAAAAAGGCTCGATCCGTTCCCGGCAGCGGAACCGGTCGAGCCGCCCAAGACGCTGGTCGCCTTCTGCGTGCATTACACACGCGGGGCCTGGCCCTATATCCTTCTCGACGCGGTGCTGGTGACGGCCATCGCCATCGCCGAAGTGTGGATGTTCGGCTTCCTCGGCCGCATCGTTGACTGGCTGTCGGGGCAGAATCGCGAAACCTTCCTGCAGACGGAAGCCTGGAAGCTCGCCGGCATGGCGTTCATCGTGCTGTTCGCGCTGCCGGGAACGGTGTGGCTCCATTCGCTGCTCAACCAGCAGACGCTGATGGGTAACTACCCCATGCGCATACGCTGGCAGGTGCACCGCTACCTGCTCAAGCAATCGATGAGCTTCTACCAGGACGAGTTCGCCGGCCGCATCGCCACCAAGCTGATGCAGACGGCGCTCGCCGTGCGCGAATGCGTCATCAAGCTGATCGATGTGCTGAACTACGTCATCGTCTATTTCCTCGGCATGCTGTTCATCGTCGGCTCGGCCGACTGGCGGCTGGCAACGCCGCTTGTCGTCTGGCTCGTCGGCTATGTCCTGCTGCTGCGCTATTTCATCCCGCGGCTGGGCAAGGTCGGCGAAGAACAGGCCAATGCCCGCTCGACCATGACCGGCCGCGTCGTCGACAGCTACAGCAACATCCAGACCGTCAAGCTGTTCAGCCACGCACGCCGCGAAGCATCCTTCGCCAAGGAGGGCATGGCCGGCTTCCTCGAGACGGTCTACCGGTCGATGCGGCTGGTGACGGTGCTGTATGGCGTCCTCTATATCCTGAACGCGCTGCTGCTGTTCTCCGTCACCGCGCTGTCGCTATGGCTGTGGCTGGGGCAGGCGGTGACGATCGGCGCGGTCGCCGTGGTCATCGGGCTGGTGCTCCGGATGTGGGGCATGTCGCAGTGGATCATGTGGGAAATGTCGGGCCTGTTCGAGAACATCGGCACGGTGCAGGACGGCATCGCCTCGATCTCGTTGCCGCGTCTGGTCGAGGACCAGCCGGGGGCCAAGGACATCGCCGTCACCAGGGGCGAGATCCGCTTCGACGACATCCGTTTCCACTATGGCAAGCAGAAAGGTGTCATCGAGGGCCTGTCGCTGACGGTGAAGCCGGGCGAGAAGGTCGGCATTGTCGGCCGCTCGGGCGCCGGCAAGTCTACGCTGGTCAACCTCCTGCTGCGCTTCTACGACCTGGAAGCTGGCCGGATTCTGATCGACGGCCAGGAGATCGCCGGCGTGACGCAGGATTCGCTGCGCGCCCAGATCGGCATGGTCACGCAGGACACCTCGCTGCTGCATCGTTCGGTGCGCGAGAACATCCTCTATGGCCGCCCTGACGCCAGCGACGAGCTGCTCGTCGAGGCGGCGCGGCGCGCCGAGGCGCTGGACTTCATCTCCGGGCTTTCGGATGCCAAGGACCGCAAGGGATTCGACGCTCATGTCGGCGATCGCGGCGTCAAATTGTCCGGCGGCCAGCGGCAACGCATCGCCATTGCTCGCGTTATGTTGAAGGACGCACCTATACTTATCCTTGACGAGGCGACGTCCGCGCTCGATTCCGAGGCTGAAGCGGCCATCCAGGAGAATCTCTACAAGCTCATGCAAGGCAAGACCGTCATCGCCATCGCGCACCGGCTGTCGACCATCGCGGCGATGGACAGGCTGGTGGTGATGGACAGGGGCCACGTCATCGAGGAAGGTTCGCACGAGGAACTCGTCGCCCGGGGCGGGCTCTACGCGCAGCTCTGGCAGCGTCAGTCGGGCGGGTTCCTGCTCGACGATGGCTCGGCCGATGCCGCCAATGACGCACTTGCAAAGGGGCAAGCCGCAGAATGATGGCCGCCGCATGATGACAGCCGTCTATCGCTGGTTCGAGAACTGGGTCTATCCGTTCAGGGAGCCGGCGAATCTTCGGCCACCGACCAGCGTCGGCGGTTTTCTCTGGCACTATGTCGGCCAGGCGAAATTCGCCTTTTTCGCCATGCTGCTCATCGGCGGCATCGCGCCGCTGGTCGAAGCCGGCCTGTTCTACTTCGTCGGGCGGCTGGTCGACATTCTCGACCAGCTTCCCGGCGAGCGCAGCTGGCACGCGCTGTGGAATGCCGCCGGCCCCGAACTGGTGTTCATGATCGCGGTGGTGCTGGTGATCCGCACCATCGTCGTCGGCCTGTCAGCGCTGGTCGACGAACAGACAATCACGCCCGGCTTCTACAATCTGGTGCGCTGGCAGGCGCACCGGTACGTGTCGCGCCAGTCCTACGCCTTCTTCCAAAACGATTTCGCCGGCCGCATCGCCACCAAGGTCTGGCAGGCGGGCCAAGCCACCGGTGACCTGATGGAAAGCTTCATCGAGGTCATCTGGTTCATGATCGTCTATACCGTGACGACGCTGGCGCTGGTCGCCGGGCTGGACCTCAGGCTGGCCGTGCTGGTGGTGATCTGGATTTCCGCCTTCGGCTGGCTGGCCAAGCTCTATCTGCCGGCAATCCGTAAGCACGCAGAGGAAACCGCCGAAGCCGGCTCGATGATCACCGGCCGCATCGTCGATTCCTATTCAAACGTGCAGACGCTGAAACTGTTCTCGGCCGATGGCGACGACCGCTACATCAAGAACGGCTTCGACATCTATCTCGACGCGCTGCGCCCGTTCACCCGCCGACTGACCGGCGTGCGTATGGCGCTGACGACACTGTCGGGCATCATGATCACGACGATCGGTTGCTTTGCCGTCTATCTGTGGCTCGAAGGCTCGATCACAGTCGGTGCGGTCGCCTTCACACTGTCGCTGGTGCTGCGGCTCAACATGCTGCTCGGCCGGGTGATGATGCAGCTCAACGGCATATTGCGGAATCTCGGTGTGCTGGAAAACTCCAAGGCGCTGGTCTCGCAGCCGCTCGGCCTCACCGATGCGCCCGGCGCAAAAGAACTCGTGGTGGCCGGTGGGCGCATCGAGGTGAAGAATGTCGAATTCCACTACGGCAAGGGGTTCGGCGTGCTCAACGGCATCGACCTTGTCGTGCGGCCGGGTGAGAAGGTCGGGCTGGTTGGACCCTCCGGCGCCGGCAAGACGACGCTCGCCAATCTGATCCTGCGGCTCTACGATCTGGAAAGCGGGTCCATCACCATCGACGGCCAGGACGTCGCTGGTGTGACGCAGAATTCGCTGCGCGCCAATATCGGTGTCGTCAGCCAGGACACGGCACTGTTCCACCGTTCGCTGCTCGACAACATCAAGCTTGGCATGCCTGACGCGACCGATGCCGAGGTGATCGCCGCGGCCAGGAAAGCCGAGGCGCACGAATTCATCGTGGGCCTTCGCGACAACCGGGACCGTGCCGGCTACGAGGCCTTTGTCGGCGAGCGCGGCGTCAAACTGTCGGGCGGCCAGCGCCAGCGCGTGGCAATCGCCCGCGTCTTCCTCAAGGACGCGCCGATCCTGATCCTCGACGAGGCGACGTCGGCGCTGGACTCGGACATCGAGGCGGCGATCCAGGAGAATCTGGCGTTGCTGATGGAGGATAAGACGGTCATCGCCATCGCCCATCGGCTGTCGACCATCGCCGCGCTCGACCGGCTGGTGGTGCTCGACGGCGGCCGCATCGTCGAACAAGGCACGCATGACGAACTGGTGGCGCTTGACGGGCTCTATGCGCGGCTGTGGCAGCGGCAGTCCGGCGGCTTCCTCTATCACGAGGAAAGCGTGCTCGAAGAGACGCGACCGGCGGAATGAGGGGCGGCGGAGTGAGGGCATGGGTGGATCGGCGGAGGTCGGCTTTGTGCTCAAGCGGCTCCGGCCAACCACGCCGGGCTTCGACGCGCTGAAGGAGGAGAGCCGTCTGGAGGGGTACTGGATGCTGGTGCGCCTGGCGGATGGCTGGGCAAGCGGCCGCAACAAGTTCCTGAAGCGGGGCGAGGCGCTGTACGGCACATGGCATGGCCGCGACCTCGCCGGTGTGTGCGGGCTGAACATCGATCCTTATTTCGAGGCGAGGGACCAGGGCCGGGTCCGGCACCTGTTCGTCAGCGCGCCTCACCGCCGCACCGGCCTTGGCCGCATGATGGTCGAGACCGTCATCGATAGGGCGCGTCAGCATTTTACCGCGCTGAACACCCGTGCGCCGCAAGAAGCCTTCGCGTTCTATGAGCGGCTTGGCTTCCAGCCGGTGATAGGCGAAGAATTCGTCACACACCGCATGATTTTTGGGAAAGGAGGCTGAAATGTCGCTGCGTCCTCCATCTGCCAGCGCCACGGCTGCCGAAGCCGCCTTCGACGCGCTCGGCCATGAAATCCTCGCCGAGAAGGCGGCAGCACTCGGCCGCGCCGGCCAGCGGGTCGAGGAAACGCTGGGGAGGCTGCGCGACAATGGCGATGAGAACCTGCGTCCCCGTCTCCTCAAGGAGGCAGCAGAGGCGGTGCACGGCTATTTCATCCAGCGCGAACTGTGCGGATTGCGAAAGCATGACGCCGTCATTCGCGAATACAACATCCCGAAGGCGGTTCTGGTCAGGCTCGGCGCGAAATAGCTCTTTTGTTCGACCATGACCTCCGGCGAAAACTGGTTCCCGCTTTCGGGATCATGGTCATTCCAGCCATTCGGTGATGAAGGTGCCGTTCTCGTGGATGTCGGTGGTTTCCAGAGGGCCCGGTCCGAGATTGGTGAATTTGTGCGGCGTGTTGGGCGGAACGATCACGATCTGGCCGGCAAAGGCCTCGATCTCCTGGTCGCCGACCGTGAACAGGCCGGTGCCCTGGCGGATGATGAAGATCTCTGCATAGGGATGCGTGTGGAGCCGGGGGCCGCCGCCGACATCAGGCAGATAGTTGAAGATCAGGCAGGACTTGGAGCCGTAGGCGCCGCATTGCAGCTCGCCCTTCCAGCCGTCAGAGCGAACAGCCCATGTGTCGCGGTCTATGACGTGTGCCATGGTAGCAAGGATAGACCGGGCCGGTGTCCGGTGTCGAGGTAGGGGCGAACCCCGGAATTGCGGTTGTTTCCCTGTTGTTTAGCGATCTTCGGCGGCCATCCGGCGTCGCGCTGACCGAGGACGGATTTTGTCCCCGCGACAATCTGCCCTTGTGCCTTCACCCGTCTGGACAAAAACGGGCTTCACGCATAAACCGAAGTCCAAATGCCGGAGGAATTCGCAAGCCTGTTCGCCATGCGCTGTCGGGTTGGCGCAATTGAGCGGGGAACAAGGCTCAGCCACCGGCGCGGAATAGGCGAAAGGATCAGGCACCCGTGAGCGCAACCGACACCCAGGATCCCAACCGTCGTGATTTTCTCTATGTCGCCACCGGCATGGCCGCGGTGGTCGGCGCGGGTGCCCTCGCATGGCCGTTCATCGACCAGATGCGCCCTGACGCCTCGACACTGGCGTTGGCTTCCGTCGAGGTCGACGTCGCTTCACTGACCCCGGGCATGTCGCTGATTGTCAAATGGCGTGGCAAGCCTGTCGTGGTGCGCAACCGCACCGAGCAGGAGATGAAGGACGGCGAGGCGGTCAAGCTGACAGACCTCAAGGATCCGATCGCCCGCAACGCGAACCTTCCGGCCGACGCGCCGGCGACCGACGCCAACCGCACCACGCCCGGCAAGGAAGCCTGGATGGTGATGGTCCAGGTCTGCACGCATCTGGGCTGCATTCCGCTCGGCCAGGAAGGCGAATTCGGCGGCTGGTTCTGCCCGTGCCACGGTTCGCAATACGACACGGCCGGCCGCATTCGCAAAGGCCCGGCGCCCGAGAACATGGCAGTGCCGGTATTCAAGTTCATTTCCGATACCAAGATCCTTATCGGTTGAGGCAGGGGATATTTCGATGAGCGAGGGACACTCGACCTATACGCCCAAGACCGGTATCGAACGCTGGTTCGACGCCCGCATGCCGCTGCCGCGGATGGTCTATGACAGTTTCATCGCCTATCCGGTGCCGCGCAACCTGAACTATGCGTGGACCTTCGGCGGTATCCTGGCGATCATGCTGGTGTCGCAGATGCTGACCGGCATCGTGCTGGCCATGCACTTTGCGGCCGACACCAGTCTCGCCTTCGATTCGGTCGAGAAGATCATGCGCGACGTGAATTCGGGCTGGCTGTTGCGCTATCTCCATGCCACAGGCGCCTCGTTCTTCTTTATGGCCGTTTATATCCACATCTTCCGTGGCCTTTATTACGGCTCCTACAAGGCGCCGCGCGAGCTGCTGTGGATCCTCGGCTGTATCATCTACCTCCTGATGATGGCGACGGCCTTCATGGGCTATGTGCTGCCGTGGGGCCAGATGAGCTTCTGGGGCGCCACTGTCATCACCGGCTTCTTCAGCGCAATCCCGCTGGTCGGCGAATGGATCCAGCAACTGCTGCTCGGCGGTTTCGCCGTCGACAACCCGACACTGAACCGCTTCTTTGCGCTGCACTACCTCTTGCCGTTCATGATCGCCGGCGTCGTCGTGCTGCATGTCTGGGCGCTGCATGTCGTCGGCCAGTCGAATCCGACCGGCATCGAGGTCAAGTCGAAGACCGACACCGTCGCCTTCACCCCTTACGCGACCATCAAGGACGCGTTCGGCATGATCGTGTTCCTGTTCTTCTTCGCCTATTTCGTCTTCTACATTCCGAATTTCCTTATGGCGCCCGACAATTACATCGTGGCCAATCCGCTGAAGACACCGGCGCATATCGTGCCTGAATGGTACTTCCTGCCGTTCTACGCGATCCTGCGCGCCATCACTTTCAACATCGGGCCGATCAATTCCAAGCTCGGCGGCGTGATCTGCATGTTCGGCGCCATCGTCATGCTGTTCCTGGTGCCGTGGCTTGACACCTCGAAGGTGCGGTCGGCGGTGTACCGGCCCTGGTACAAGCTGTTCTTCTGGCTGTTCGTGGCCGATGCCATCCTGCTCGGCTGGCTGGGCTCGCAGCCGGCGGAAGGCAGCTACGTGTTCATGGCGCAGATGGCGACACTGTTCTACTTCGCCTTCTTCCTGGTCGCGCTGCCGGTGCTCGGCCTGATCGAGACGCCGCGGCGGCTGCCGAATTCGATCACCGAAGCGGTGCTCGAGAAGAACAAGGGTGGCGGTCATCATCCTGCGGGGGCTACGGCCGCGCCGGAAACCAAGGGCTGAGCGGGTAGAGAATCTAAGGGGATTTGGCATGAAGAAGATTCTCACCTCGCTGGCGTTGCTCGGCCTCGTGGTTGTTGGCACCGGGGCGATCGCCGCCGAGGAGGCACACAACGCGGCCGCACCGACGCATTTCCCGATCAACGAGCCGAAGGAGATGGACTGGAGCTTCGCCGGGCCGTTCGGCACCTACGACAAGGCGCAGCTGCAGCGCGGCCTGAAGGTCTACAAGGAAGTCTGTTCGGCCTGCCATTCGATGAATTTGGTGGCGTTCCGCACGCTGTCGGACCTCGGCTATTCGGACGCGCAGATCAAGACGCTGGCGGCCGAGTACACCATCCATGACGGCCCGAACGACGCCGGCGACATGTTCGACCGCCCTGGCAAGCCGTCCGACCACTTTCCGCCGCCATTCGCCAACGAGGAAGCCGCCGCTGCCTCGAATGGCGGCGCTGCCCCGCCCGACATGTCGCTGCTGGCCAAGGCGCGCGGCGTCGAGCGCGGCTTCCCGCGCTTCGTCTTCGATATCTTCACGCAGTATGCCGCGGGCGGCCCCGACTACATCCATTCGCTGCTGACGGGCTACGACCAGACGCCGCCGGCCGGAATGGTCATCCCGGAAGGCACCCACTACAATCCGTACTTCATGTCGGGCGTGTCGCTGAAGATGCCCAAGCCGCTGTCCGACGGCCAGGTGACCTATGACGACGGCGCGCCGCAGACCATCGACCAGTATTCCCGCGACGTCTCTGCCTTCCTGATGTGGGCGGCCGAGCCGCATATGGAAGACCGCAAGAAGACCGGCTTCCGCGTGCTGGTGTTCCTGCTTTTGTTCGGTGCGCTGGTCTATCTCACCAAGCGCAAGGTGTGGGAAGGCGTGGCGCACTAAACCGCGCACAGCCATACGATCAAAAAAGGGCGCCGAAAGGCGCCCTTTGCATTTGGGGAGGCCTGTGGTGTCACATGGCCGTCACCGCATCCGGCGATCCTGTGCCGCTCTCACCAAAGGATCGCCCCCCATGAAAAGATACGCATCGCTCGCGGCAGGCTTGCTGCTGCTCATCCTCGGCTCGGCCGCGCAAGCAGAAGACGCCCAGCCCTTCATCACCAACAAGGATGTCGACCTGACGATGATCCTGCCGCCGCCGCCGGCAAACGATTCGGCGCAGACCAAGGCCGAACTTGGCGAGGTGCTGACGCTGCAGGTGACGCGCACGCCCGAAATGGTGGCCAGCGCTGTTGCCGACGCCGAGGAGAATGTCTGGCGCTTCGCCAATGTGATGGGGCCGAAGTTCAACAAGGAAACACTGCCGAAATTCAGTGCTTTCTTCGATCGCGTGGTGGCCACCGAAGGCGCCGTCGTCGATCCGGCCAAGGATGTCTGGAAGCGCCCGCGTCCGCACCAGCTCAGCGACCTCGTCAAGCCCGCGGTCAAGCTGTCCAGCTCCGGTTCGTGGCCTTCCGGCCACGCCACCGTCGGCACCATGATGGGCATCATCCTGTCTGACATGGTTCCGGAAAAGCGCGCCGAGATCATGGCGCGTGCGGCTGAATACGCCCACAATCGCGAGGTTGGCGGTATCCATTACGCGTCCGATGTTGAAATGGGCAAGATTTCCGGCAGCGTGATCGCCGCCGTCTTGCTCAACCGGGACGACTTCAAGGCCGAATACGACGTGGCCAAGGCCGAGCTTCGTTCCGATCTCGGCATGTAATTTTTCGCTAGCTGCCGGTTTCCGACGAAAGGGGCGCTTCGGGCGCCCCTTTTTGTGCTGGCGATTGTAGCTCGTGGGACGGCTCGGCAATTAGGCCGTTGGCACGGAGACAACAGGTTGATATTCGACGCACCAAACGGTGGCGAAGCGATTGCCACGATATGACGTCTGGAAATCAATGATGCGGCTCAGCGACTGTCACAATTTTTCCGATTTCCGCCGCATGGCGCAACGGCGGCTGCCGGGGTCGATCTTCGACTATATCGACGGCGCGGCGGACGACGAGGTCACCTATCGCCGCAACACCGAAAGCTTCGATGCCTGCGATCTGGTTCCCAACGTCCTGCGCGGCGTCAGCGAGATCGACATGTCGGTGACGGTGATGGGTCAAAAGCTGGCGATGCCGGTCTATTGTTCGCCGACCGCCTTGCAGCGGCTGTTCCATCATCAGGGCGAGCGCGCGGTCGCCAAGGCCGCGGCCAAATACGGCACGATGTTCGGCGTCTCCTCGCTTGGCACCGTCAGCCTCGAGGAGGCGCGCGGGATCAGCAGCGGCCCGCAGGTCTACCAGTTCTATTTCCATCGGGATCGCGGCCTCAACCGGGCGATGATGCAGCGAGCAAAGGAGGTTGGCGTCGAAGTGATGATGCTGACCGTCGACAGCATCACCGGGGGAAACCGCGAACGCGACAAACGCACCGGCTTTGCCATCCCCTTCAAGCTCAACCTGGCCGGGATGCTGCAGTTCGCGATCAAGCCGGCCTGGGCGATCAATTATTTCACCCATGAGGGGTTCAAGCTGCCGCAGCTGGACGAGCATGTCGACATGGGCGGCGGCACCATGTCGATCAGCCGTTACTTCACCGAAATGCTCGACCCGTCGATGACGTGGGACGATGTCGCAGAGATGGTCAGGCTGTGGTCGGGTCCGTTCTGCCTCAAGGGCGTCATGTCGGTGGAGGACGCCAAACGCGCCGTCGAGATCGGATGCAGCGGCATCGTGCTGTCGAACCATGGCGGCCGGCAGCTGGATGGCTCGCGAGCGGCGTTCGACCAGCTTGCCGAGATCGTCGACGCGGTCGGCGACAAGATCGACGTCATCATGGATGGCGGCGTGCAGCGCGGCACGCATGTGCTGAAGGCGCTGTCGCTCGGCGCCAAGGCGGTCGGCGTCGGCCGCTACTATCTGTTCCCGCTCGCGGCGGCCGGCCAGCCGGGCGTCGAACGGGCGCTCGAACAGATGCGGGTCGAGATCGAGCGCGGCATGAAGCTGATGGGCTGCAGTTCGATCGAACAATTGTCGCGCAAGAATCTCCGTTTCAGGTAATCTCGACCCATGAAATCCTCCCTCGAAGACTCACTGCTTGCCGCGATCCGTACCATTCCGGATTATCCCAAGCCCGGCATCCTGTTTCGCGACATCACCACGCTGCTCGGCAATGCGCGCGCCTTCCGCCGCGCCATTGACGAGCTGGTGCATCCCTATGCCGGCCAGAAGATCGACAAGATCGCCGGCATCGAGGCGCGTGGTTTCATCCTTGGCGGCGCCGTCGCCCATCAGCTCTCGGCCGGTTTCGTGCCGATCCGCAAGAAGGGCAAGCTGCCTTTCGAGACCGTGCGCGTCGCCTACAGCCTTGAATACGGGCTCGACGAGATGGAGATGCACAAGGACGGCGTTTCTCCTGGCGAGAAGGTGATCCTCGTCGACGATCTGATCGCCACGGGCGGCACCGCGGAAGCGGCGGTCAAACTGCTGCGGCAGATCGGCGCCGACATCCTTGCAGCCTGCTTCGTCATCGACCTGCCGGATCTCGGCGGCCGCGCCAAGCTCGAAGCGCTCGGCGTGCCGGTGAGGACGCTGATCGGATTCGAGGGGCATTGAGGGGACCTCTTGCCTTCTCCCCTTGTGGGAGAAGGTGGCCGAGCGAAGCCCGGTCGGATGAGGGGTGTTCCAGGGAGCACCGACGTCTTCTCCCACAAGGGAGAAGGGAGAAGCGCCGGGCTTACTCCACCTTCACCAGCACTGCGCTTTCGAACTCCAGCACCTTGTCGCCGGTCGAATCGAAGGCCTCGCAACGCAACGCCAGCAGCCGCCAGCCGGGGCGTGAGGCGATCGGCCGGTGGGAAAGTGCCGTACGCGTGAAGGTGATCGTTTGCCCGGCATAGACCGGCTTCAGCCATTTCAGGTTCTTAAAGCCAGGCGAGGGGCCGAATTCCGGCACCGGGCCGGGCCCGCTCCACGCAGCGATCTCGGCGTCCATGCTGCTTGCCAAATTGAGTTTCATCCAGGTCGCGGCCGTGTGCCAGCCCGACGCGCAGAGCCCGCCGAGCACGCTCTTCTTGGCTGCTTCCTCGTCGATATGAAAAATTTGCGGGTCGTATTTCCTGGCGAACACCTTGATCGCCTCTGGCTCGAATGTGTGCGAGCCGAGCGTAACGGTAGTGCCGATGCGGAAGAATTCGTCCAGTGTCATGCTGCGCTCCCGGTAGCGTCTCGCGTGAGGAACATGACGGAGTTTTCGAGCTCGAAGACGCTTTCGCCGCGCTGGTTGAGCAGTTCGCTGCGCATGGTGACGAAGCCGAGCTGCGGCTTCGACCGCGACAGGCGCTTGGTGAGAACCACCAGGCTTCCTGTCAGCGTGTCACCGGCCAGCACCGGCTTCTTCCATTTCACCTGATCGACCCCGGGCGATCCCTGGCAGGTGGAGTCGAGCAGGAAAGCATCGCACAGCATGCGCATGAACATGGCTGAGGTATGCCAGCCCGAAGCGGAGAGGCCGCCGAGGATGCTCGCCTTGCCGGCTTCCTCATCGAGATGCATGGGCTGCGCGTCGAATTCGCTGGCGAATTCGATGATTTCGGCGGCGCTCACTTGCTTGCTGCCGAGGTCGAACAAGGCGCCCTCGACAAAGTCCTCATAGGCCCAGGTTTTTGCAGTCATGGTCTGGAATCCGGTTCATAGACCCACGATTTCGGATCGGGGTTTCCGGATGCAGGCAGGCCGCCGTTTGGTCAAGAGATTTCTATAGCGCCACGTCACGGCCACGTGGCCTTTGGCGGACGGGTCAAAGCCAGCCGCGGCGGCGGAAATACCAGAAGGGCAGGATCGCCGACAAGATCATCAGGCCGATCGCGAAGGGATAGCCGAGCTGCCATTTGAGCTCGGGGATGATGTCGAAATTCATGCCATAGATCGAAGCCACCAGCGTCGGCGGCAGGAAGATGACGGCGGCGACCGAGAAGATCTTGATGATGGCGTTCTGCTCGATCGAGATCATGCCGAGCGTGGCATCGAGCAGGAAGCTGATCTTCTGCGACAGGAAGGTGGCGTGGTCGGCTAGCGACAGCACGTCGCGCAACAGCGTCTTGATGCGCGCCTTGGTGTCCTTGCTCATCTTGGTCCGGGTCGAGGCGTGGGCGAAGAAACCGGCCAAGCGCTGCAGCGAGATCAGGCTGTCGCGGATCGAGGAGGCGATGTCCTCCTTGCGGCCGATGGCTTTCAGGAGTTCCTGGAAATCGCGATTGCGCTTGGAAACCTTGGTCGACCGCGCCTCGAAGATATCGCGCGAAATCGCCTCGATGTCGCGGCCGGCGCGCTCCAGGATGTCGGCGAGGCGATCGACGATCGCCTCCAGCAACCCGATCAGAATGGTGTCGCCGCTGGTGCAGCCGGTTGCCACTTTTTCGGCGCGTTGCGGAAAGGTCTTGAATGCCTTCGGTTCGTGATAGCGCACGGTGATCAGCCGGGAGCCGGCGAGCACAAAGGTGACCGGCGACATCAGGGGATCGTCAACCTCGGTCTGGGCGGGCAGGGTGGCGGTCATGAAGTAGGCGCCGTCCTCGACATAGAGGCGGCTCGAAATCTCGATCTCCTCCATCTCCTCGCGCGTCGGAATGGCGACGCCGAGCCAGCTTTCGATCGCCACTTCCTCTTCCCTGGTCGGGTTGAGCAGGTCGGCCCAGACGACGTTCTCGCCGTTTGCCAGGAGATCGTCGATGACGCGCAGGCGGTCATTGTCCACGACGAAGGCCTTGATCATCGCCGGGTCTCCCTTGTTGGGGCCAAAGGGTGCGTTCGGATTGAAGCTCGTGTCGGATGGCACGGCGGTCCGGCGCGTGCACCTGCCGCTTAGTCCTGTGGCGTGACAAAATCAAGACAAGCAACTGGCGGGCGAATGACTCCGGCGGCTCGGAAGAACTCTTAGAGCTGCCGGTACCGGAAGGGCTTGCCGCCAAGCGTGATCTTCACAAAATCAGGTGTTGAACTTGAACAGCAGGACGTCGCCGTCCTGGACGACATATTCCTTGCCTTCGTCGCGCGCCTTGCCGGCTTCCTTGGCCGCCACTTCGCCGCCCAGCGTGATGAAGTCGTTGTAGGCGATGGTCTGGGCGCGGATGAAGCCGCGCTCGAAATCGGTGTGGATGACGCCTGCGGCCTGCGGTGCCTTGGCGCCCTTGTGCACGGTCCAGGCGCGCGTTTCCTTGGGGCCGGCGGTGAAATAGGTGATCAGCTGCAACAGCTCGTAGCCGGCGCGGATGACCTTGTTCAGGCCGGGCTCGTCGAGGCCGAGCGAGGACAGGAATTCCATCTCCTCCTCGTCCGACAACTGGGCGACTTCCGCTTCGATCGCGGCCGAGATCACCACGGTGCTGGCGCCTTGCGCTGTGGCCATCTTTTCCACGGCCCTTGTGTGCTCGTTGCCGGTGGCGGCGTCCGCTTCGGCGACGTTGCAGACATAGAGCACGGGATGCGAGGTCAGAAGGTTCAGCCCCTGCAGGATGCGCAGGTCGTCCGCCGAAATACCCTTGAGCAGGATGCGGGTCGGCTTGCCGGCCTGCAGCAGCTCCAACGCCGCCTCCATCAGCGGCAGCACGGTCGTCGCTTCCTTGTCCTTGCTGCCGGCGCGCTTGCGGATCTGCACGATGCGCCGCTCGAGGCTGTCGAGATCGGCGAGCATCAGCTCGGTCTCGACCGTCTCGGCGTCGGCGACGGGGTCGATGCGGCCCTCGACATGGGTGATGTCGTCATCCTCGAAGCAGCGCAGCACGTGCACGATTGCGTCGACCTCGCGGATGTTGGCGAGGAACTGGTTGCCCAGGCCTTCGCCCTTCGAGGCGCCGCGCACCAGGCCGGCAATGTCGACGAAGGAGATGCGGGTCGGGATGATCTCCTTCGACTTGGCGATCGCCGCGATCTTCTGCAGGCGCGGATCGGGCACCGCCACCTCGCCGGTGTTCGGTTCGATGGTGCAGAACGGATAGTTGGCGGCCTGCGCCGCCGCCGTCCTGGTCAGCGCGTTGAAAAGCGTCGACTTGCCGACATTGGGCAAGCCAACGATGCCGCATTTGAAACCCATTTTGTCCGGTCCTATCGGGAAATCGAAATTTGATCAGGGCTATGGGCGATAGGGGTGATCAACGTCAAGCCCTGTAACGCCGCACGCTCCTGCTGCGTTCACTCCTTGCCGAAGAGTTTCTTCAGCATCGCGGCCATCGGGCCGCTTTCCGGCAGCTTGACTGCCGGCTGCTGCGGGCGAGCCTGGCGGACGTGACTTTGCTGCTTGGGCGCCGGCTGCTTTGGCGCCTGCTTTTCCGGCTCCGGCGCGGCCTTACCCTGGACGGCGAGGCTGGCCTTGTTCATGAAGCCGGATTCGTCGCCCTTGACGAGCATGGCGGCGTTGTCGGCGATCGCGTCGAGCAGCGGTTCCAGCCATTCGCGGTCGACCTTGGCGAAATCGCCAAGCACGTGATACTGGACCATTTCCTTGACGCCGGGATGGCCGACGCCGATGCGCACGCGGCGATAGGCGTTGCCGACATGGCCGTCGATCGAGCGGATG
Source organism: Mesorhizobium sp. P2_D5 (assembly GCF_056404355.1). Classification (NCBI taxonomy): domain Bacteria; kingdom Pseudomonadati; phylum Pseudomonadota; class Alphaproteobacteria; order Hyphomicrobiales; family Phyllobacteriaceae; genus Mesorhizobium; species Mesorhizobium sp. P2_D5. The sequence goes on along the minus strand of NZ_JBFUEE010000007.1, from coordinate 190,553 downwards.
CCGTTATGGCCGCCGGCGCCGCCGCCGGTCTTGATGCGCAGCTTGCCCTCGGCAAGGTCGATCTCGTCGTAGAAGACGGTGAGCGCGGAAAGCTCGAGCTTGTAGAAGCGCAGCGCTTCGCCGACCGACTGGCCGGACAGGTTCATGAAGGTCTGCGGCTTGATCAGGACGATCTTTTCGCCGCCAAGCGTGCCTTCGCTAATCAGGCCCTGGAATTTCTTCGACCAGGGCGAAAAGGAATGGCGGCGGACGATTGCGTCCGCCGCCATGAAGCCGACATTGTGCCGGCTGTTGGCGTATTTCGCGCCCGGATTGCCGAGACCTGCAAACAGCAGCATCGCCTGCTCCGGGCGTGAAAGAGTTACTTCTCTTCGGCGGCAGGGGCCGCTTCAGGGGTCGCCACTTCAGCCGTAACTTCCGTCTCCGGCTTCATCGCCGACGAACCGGCAATGGTCGCGATGGTGAAGTCGCGGTCGGAGATGACAGGCTTCACACCGGCCGGCAGCTTGACCGCCGAGATGTGGATCGAGTCGCCGATGTCGGCGCCGGTGAGATCGACGGTGATGAATTCCGGGATCGCATTGGCCGGGCAGTGGAACTCGACTTCGTGACGCACGATGTTGAGCACGCCGCCGCGCTTGATGCCGGGCGACTTGTCCTCGTTGATGAAGTGGACAGGCACGTCGACATTGACCTCGGTGTCCTTGCCGATGCGCAGGAAGTCGACATGGACAGGGAAATCCTTGACCGGGTCGAGCTGAAAGTCCTTCGGCAGGACCTGGATCTTCTTGCCGTCGACATCGATCGTGGCGATCGTGGTCAGAAACCCGCCGCCATGGATCTTGTAGTAGATGTCCTTGTAGGTGAGCGCGATGGCCAGGGGAGGCTGCTTGTCACCATAAATTACTGCAGGCACTTTACCGTTGCGGCGAACTGCACGGGCGGACCCCTTACCGACCTGTTCGCGTGCTTCGGCCTTGAGCTCGTAAGTGTCGTGGCTCATGGCATTTCCTTTCGGTTTGTTCTGGAGCGTTCGCGGCCGGCAACGTGCTTGGCCGTAAACGTCGAAAGCCGCCGGGTGAGGCGGCTTTCCGCCGCGTTGCCTCCAAGGGTGTCTACGCGGGTGGCGGCTCTATAGCGGAAGGTGGCCGGAGGTGCAAGCCAAAGGCTAGCCGCGCTTTTCGATGACGGCGTACAGCACGTTGCGGTTCTCGCCAAAGAACACCTTGGCCTCGACGGTGTTGCGGTCGACGCTGGCATTGACGATGTTCCACATGTCGACTTCCGAGCGCAGCAGCAACACCCAGTCCATGAACGTCTCACGGTACCCGGCGTCAGGATTGCCCTCCGCGTAGTTCGCGAACAGGAACGTCCCGTTCGGCTTCAACATCTGCAGGCAGGTCTTCGTGAGTTTCACGGCAACGTTGTGCGCAAGGTAGTCGTAAAGGCCTGAGGCGTAGATCAAGTCGAACTGGCCCAGCTTGTGGCCCCTCGTGAGCACGGTGCGCACCGAGCCGTCGATGGCTTCGATCGCGGTGCCCTGGAAGTCGCGCGAAATCAATCCGACGCTCTGGGGATCCTGATCGAGCGCAACCCAGCGCTTGAGACGGCCCTCCGCCAGGGCGACTGAGCGATTGGCCTCACGCAAATGGCCGGCCGCGATCGCCAGGACCTCGGTTTGCGGTCCGTTCTTGGCCGCAGACTCGTCGACATATCGGGTCAAAAGATCGCGTCGTTCCCGTGCCGCGACGCACGACGGCACGTCCTGGGTATGGGTATAGAGCGCCTTGCCGGTCTCCGAGGCGTTTGCCACGCTCTCGGCCACGTGCGGATCACAATAGATGTAGTCGAGCAACTCCGCGTCGCCAGAATACCCCCTGGGCTTGCTGAAGGACCACCGTGTCAGGGGATCCTCGAGAAAATACTCCAGGACCGGGTGGCCCTGCACCACCGGTATCAATGCTTGCCAAACGTCGGGATGCACCTTGGAACGCGTCGCGTTGAGGTGCGACATCAGGCGACGAATGATCTCGGCAGGGTCTTTTCGTTGTTCGATTTGCTGCTGTGTCGCGCTGAGAATGAGCGCCAGCTCCGCGCGAGCGTTTTCGAACTCTTCGCCATGATGCTCGATCGTTCCTCGACGGAGACTGCTGGCGATCATCTTGGCAGTAATCAGGCTTTTGCCATCAAACACGGTTTGCAACCCATCACTCCATAGTTAACAGTCAGTTAACTTATTGCGTAGAATGCTCCATTTGCCAATGGCGGGTCGGGCGCATTTTATCGGTATGATTAATTTCCCGCAAACCATGTTCATTCGTTAGGCCGCTTCTGGGGCCGATTCCTCGTTCGAGTTAACGGAAACTTGTCTTGCTCGATTGCATTTGTTGGCCCGGCGTCGCAATCGCGTCGCGTCCAAGGAGCCGGCCTGCGTGAGGGCAGAAGCTAGAGATGAGTTCGGCATACAAGATCCCCTTCAAACGGGGTTCGTTGTGATGGACGAACGCGTGGCATCCGTATTTGCCGATGCGGCTGATGCGGAACCGTACGAACCGCGTTACGAACTGGCGTCCGACGAGCTTCGCAGCCTTTACCGGACGGAAGCCCAGGTGACGCGAAGAGGGGAAGCCAGGCCCGGGCTTTGGATGGCCGTTGCCATCTATGTGCTGTTTTCGGCAACTGACCTGCTGCTGATCCCGGATGTGGCCGCCTACACGATCACGGCGCGCTTCGCGGTCGGACTGACCGCGCTTTTGATCCTGGAAATGCAGCTTCGCCATGGCGTCGGGACGGAATGGCTCGACATCACTTGCGCCGGGGCCATTATCTTTGGCTATGTCGGCTGGTTGTCCCCAGCGGTTATGGGTGCGGACAAGGAAAGCGTCTCTTATTATATGGTCTTCGGCACCATCTTCATGATGAGTGCCAATCTCTTCTTTACGTTCAGATTCAAAGTTTCTATTATAACGTCAACTATAATCCTATGCATATTGTATGTCGTAAACTACTTTGTGCCTTCCACGCTAACATACAAGTTGGTGTTTGGAACGTTCTACATTTCCTGCTTCACATTCACCTCATATGTGAACTGGAAACTGAATGAGGAGCGCTACAACGTCTTCCTGAACGCGCTGGAAGCCAAAATTCAGCACAACGAGGCGACCGAACGAGGCAAGGCTCTGCTGAGACTGTCGCGGACCGATCCGCTTACGGGTCTCGAAAATCGGCGGGCGATCGACGAAAAGCTGCGGGATTACTGGAGCGACTGGCAACGGGTTGGCACCAGTTTTGGGGCGATCCTCATCGACGTGGACTTCTTCAAAAAGTTCAATGACTGCTACGGCCATCAGGAAGGCGACCGCTGCCTGATCCATGTCGCCAATGCCCTTAGCGAAATGATCAAGCAGTATAGTGGCTCGATCGGTCGCTATGGCGGGGAGGAATTCATTGTCCTGGCTCGAGTGGAGAGAAAAGAACAGATCATGGATCTGGCCGAAGCCATTTGCAGTACGGTGGAGGGCTTGGCGCTTACCCACGAGCTGCGGCGAGACGGCGTCTCGATTGTGACAGTGAGCGTTGGCGCTGCATTCACCAGGACGCAGACTGGCGCCAAGCTGGAGAAAATCATCCACGAAGCCGACCGCGCGCTCTATCTGGCAAAAGCCGGTGGTCGAAATTGCGCTCGGCTGTTCGATCCGACCGATCCCCAGAGCAGCGACGAAAGTGAGAACATCGCGGCCTTGCTGAAGATCGCGATTGGCCAGAATCTCGTTTCGCTCGTTTATCAACCTATCCAGGATGTCAAATCGGGCCGGGTCGAAGCCGTAGAGGCTCTGATGCGCCTCAGAATGCTGGACGGTACGTCGGTTCCGCCGAGCCTGTTCATTCCCGTTGCGGAACGAACCGGCGCGATCCTGGAACTCGGGCGCTGGGCAATAAGGACAGTGTGCTCCGAGCTTCTGGCGGACGACCACGTCCGTGTCGTCAGTGTCAACGTCTCTCCAATTCAGCTCAAGACACCTGGCTTCGCAACGTCCGTCGCGACCATTTTGGGCGAGACCGGCGTCGCCGGCAGCAGGCTGGCCTTCGAAATCACCGAAGGACTGGAAATGGAGATGCACTCGGACATTCTTCGCTGCATCAGCGACCTGAAGCTGCTCGGCATCAAGATATGGCTCGATGATTTTGGGACCGGCTTTGCCGGCCTGTCGTGGCTTCGTCTCATCGATTTCGACACGGTGAAGATCGACCGCTCGTTTCTGCACGACTGCAGCGCCCCGAACGGCAAGGCAATGCTCCAGGACATTATTACCCTGGTCCGAAATCGCGGCCACAAAATCCTGGTCGAAGGGGTGGAAACGGACGAGCAGATGGCCCTTATGCGCGAATTTGGCATAGACAAGGTCCAGGGCTTCCATGTCGGCCGTCCCGCTCCCGCCGCAAGTTTCCAGGCAAAGCGGACCCTGCGCAAACGCCCATTCACCGTGCTTAAATCCGCATGATAGCCGTGCCGGCGCCGGCACTGTGGTTTTTGGCCTAGACTGTTGTTGGCGGCTGGCTACCGGTCGCCGGTCAACGCGTCGCGCAGCGCCTGAATCTGCCGGTTCAAGGCATCAAGCTGTGCCAGCGTCATGCCCGAGCGCTCGATCAAGGTCTCATTCAGGCAGTTGCACCGGACAAGCAGCGCGCGCCCGGTTGCGGTCAGGTCGACCTGCACCTGGCGCTCGTCGAGCTGGCTGCGCTGGCGCCTCACCAGCCCAGCCTGTTCCATTCGCTTCACCAGCGGTGTGACGGTGCTCGATTCCAAGGCGAGCCGGTGCGCGATAGTGCCGACCGACATGCCGTCGGCCTCTGCCAGCGCATTGAGCACGAGATATTGCGGATAGGTGATGCCCATCTCGTCTAGCATCGGCTTGTAGGTGCGATTGATCGCCATGCTGGTGGCGTAGAGCGTGAAACAGAGCTGATTGTCCAACGGGAGAGGCACGGCGGATTCCTTCTTGCCAAGGCAGGCACCAAGTCTGTACCACGAAAAATGATATCGCGATACATATTTCCATGGACAAGCGGTTTGGGCTACGCTAGGCATGTAGACATCGCGATATTGTTTATCGCGACAACAATCGAAGGAAGATTGAGATGAACCAGGCCTCGCAATCCAAGCCCAGCACCGGCAGCGGCACAATCACCACCAAGGACGGAACGCAGATCTACTACAAGGACTGGGGAACCGGTCAGCCCATCGTCTTCCATCACGGCTGGCCATTGAGCAGCGACGACTGGGACGCCCAGATGCTGTTCTTCCTGTCCAAGGGCTACCGCGTCATTGCCCATGATCGCCGCGGCCATGGCCGCTCGACCCAGACGGATATCGGCAACGAAATGGACACCTATGCCGCCGATGTCGCGGCACTGGCGGCGCATCTGGACCTCAAGGACGCCATCCATGTCGGCCACTCGACCGGCGGCGGCGAGGTGGCGCGGTACGTCGCCCAGTATGGTTCGGGAGGTCGTGTCGCCAAGGCAGTGCTGATCGGCGCGGTGCCGCCGATCATGCTCAAGACCCCGGCCAATCCCGGCGGTCTGCCGATCGAGGTTTTCGATGGTTTCCGCTCCGCCCAGGCAGCCAACCGCGCCCAGTTCTTCCGCGACGTTCCGGCTGGCCCGTTCTACGGGTTCAACCGTCCGGGCGCGGAAGTCTCGCAAGGTGTCATCGACAATTGGTGGCGCCAGGGCATGATGGGTGGCACCAAGGCACACTATGATTGCATCAAGGCCTTCTCGGAGACCGACTTTACTGAGGACCTGAAGACAATCGACGTGCCGGTGCTGGTGATGCACGGTGACGACGACCAGATCGTCCCAATCGCCGACTCGGCACTGCTGAGCATCAAGCTGCTGAAGAAGGGCGAGCTCAAGGTCTACAAGGGCTTCCCGCATGGCATGGCCACGACCCATGCCGAGATCATCAACGCCGACCTGCTGGCCTTCTTCAAGGCGTAGGATATTTCGACGTCACAGACAAAAGCACCCGCCATCTGGCGGGTGCTAAGGCCCTGCCGATCTCAGGCGATGCTCAAGCCACCGTCGATCAGCATTTCCGCACCGACCATGAACGGGCATTCGTCCGAAGCCAGAAACACCACCGCATTGGCAATTTCCTCGGCGGTTCCGAAACGGCCCGCGGGGACCAGGCCGACCACCGCTTTCGCACGGGCCTTCGCCGCTGCCGGATCCAGCCCAAGTTTGTCATTGAGCGGTGTGTCGATCGGGCCCGGGCTGATTACATTGGCGCGAATGCCGCGTCCTATCAGTTCGCCCGACAGCGTCCGCGCCAGCGAAATCATGCCAGCCTTGGCCAGCGAATAGACATGCGTTCCTGCCATTCCCATATGCGCGTTGACCGAGCCGCTGAGGATGATCGACGACGGGTTCGAAAACAGGGGAACGAGCGCCTTGACCAGGAAGTACGGTCCCTTGAGGTCGACATCGATGCTCCTATCGAACGCTGCCTCGGTCCAGTCGCCAAGCGGCCGCAGATCGGCGATGCCGGCGTTGAGGAAGAGAGCGTCGAGCTTGCCGAAGGTTTCGCCGATCCGCCCGGCAATGTCGCTTTGGGCGGCGGCATCTCCGGCGTCGGAGGCGATGACAAGCACATCGCTGCCCAAGATGTTGCGCGCCTCCTCGAGACGGCCCGCATTGGTGCCGGTAATGGCGACGCGCGCGCCTTCCTCAATGAAACGTTGCGCCGTCACCAGGCCGATGCCGCTGGTGCCACCCGTAATCAGCGCGACCTTGTCTTTAAGCCTGGACATAACAGATTGCCTTTCCTGACGCGGAGCGCTGCGCACTGATCAGTCGCGCCGAGCCCGGTACTTTATTTTCAACGTGAAAGCGTCCGCTGACCCAGCCTTGCCGTCGGCGCCATTTGTTGCACGTGTTTCGAACAACAACAGGCCTATATCCCGCGAATGACGAAAGAATCATTGAGGGCGTGGCAGCTGCCACGCCCTCACGTCAAAATCCTGAAGACTGGCTGATATCAGCTGATCGCCGCCTCCGCCTTCCTGGCTTCCCGCATGTTCGGCAGGAACACCGTCAGCAGGCCGAGCAGTGGCAGATACGAGCAGATCTGGAAGACGAACTCGATGCCCTTCATGTCGGCGACGACGCCAAGCACGGCGGCCGCGATGCCGCCCATGCCGAAGGCGAAGCCGAAGAAGATGCCGGCAATCATGCCGACACGTCCCGGCACCAGCTCCTGCGCAAAGACGACGATGTTGGAGAAGGCCGACGACAGGATCAGGCCGATCAGCACCGTCAGCACCATCGTCCATTCGAGGTTGGCGTAGGGCAGGGCCAGCGTGAAGGGCAGCACGCCGACGATCGAGAACCAGATCATCGCCTTCTGCCCGTAGCGGTCGCCGAACGGGCCGCCAAGCAGGATGCCGAGTGCCGAGGAGCCGAGGAACAGGAACAGCATGACCTGCGACATCTGCACGGAAACGCCGAATTTATGGATGGAATAGAAGGTGTAGTAGCTGGCGAGGCTGGCGATGTAGGCGTTCTTGCTCAATACCAGCAGGGTCAACACGATCAATGCATTCATCACCTTGCGGCGCGGGAAGGGCGAGACGAAGGTTGCCGTCTTGCGGTTGCCCTGTGCGGCGCGCAGGCGGCTGTACCAGCCGCCGACCTGCCACAGAACGATGATGCCGATCAGCGAGCCGACAGCGAACCATGAGATGCTGGTCTGGCCGAACGGCACGACGATGAAGGCAGCCAGCAGCGGCCCCATCGACTGGCCGAAATTGCCGCCGACCTGGAACAGTGACTGCGCGAGCCCGAAGCGGCCGCCGGACGCAAAGCGGGCGATGCGCGAGGATTCCGGATGGAAGATCGCCGAGCCGATGCCGATCAGCGAGGCGCCGATCAACAGCAGCGAATAATGCCCGGCATAGGCGAGCACGACCAGGCCGATCAGCGACGACGCCATGCCATAGGGCAGCGAATAGGGCATCGGCCGCTTGTCGGTGACCATGCCGATCACCGGCTGCAGCAGCGATGCGGTCACCTGGAAGGTGAAGGTCAGGAGGCCGATCTGCCAGAAGTCGAGGCCGTAATTCTCTTTCAGCAAGGGATAGATGGCCGATAGCAGCGACTGCATGATGTCGTTGATGCAGTGGCAGAAGCTTACCGCCAGGATGACGGTGAAGGCCGTCGCCTGGGCTGAAGCGTGACTGGCGGTCGCTGGTGGCGCGACGCTGGCGGCTGTCGTATCGGTCAAGGTAGGCTCCGTGGTCTTTTTGGCGGGCACGCCCGCGGGCAGCTCTGGCGGACGCTCCTGCAGACCGCCTTAGGACGGTTGCCTTATAAGCTGCTTGCGGCGCGACTTCTTTCGTGGTTTGGTCCAATAGTTTCGCAAGTGGGCCATACCCAATGCCGCACGGCAGGGAAATCTTTCACGCGGGCAATGCCAACCTCGAGCAATTGCACGAGCGCCGCTGGCTGTGGCTGGAGCAAGCAGTCGGGCCGGCGGTGGCGCTGCCGACCGAATATCCCGACGGCTACCATGTGCCGCAACACCGCCACAGCCGCAACCAGCTGCTGCACGCGCTGGTCGGCGTCGTGCTGGTGACGACGCGGCATGGGCGCTGGATGGTACCGCCTGATCATGCGATGTGGATTCCGGCCGGCACCGAGCATTCGGTCGAGATGCTGGGCGATGTCTCGATGCGTTCGGTCTATGTCATGCCGCAGGCTATTCCGGGGCTGCCGGAAGGCTTGCGCGTGGTCGGCGTCACCGACCTGATGCACAGCCTGATCGTGGAGTCCGAGAAGCTGCCGCAGGGCGGCGTGCTGGAAGGCCGTGGCGGGCTGATCATGAATCTCCTGCTGCATGAAATCCCGACCCTGCCGGAACGGCCGCTCGGCCTGCCGTTCCCGTCCGATCCCAGGCTGGCGGCACTCTGCCGGCGTTTCGTGGCGGCCCCTTCGCCGCATGCGACGATCGACGAATGGGCTGATGCCGCCGGCATGAGCCGCCGTTCCTTCACCCGCGCCTTCCAGCGTCAGACCGGCCTGTCGCTGTCGACGTGGCGGCAGCAGGCCTGCCTGTTCGCAGCACTGCCACGGCTGGCCGACGGGGAACCAATCACCAGGGTGGCACTCGATCTCGGCTATGACAGCGTGCCGGCCTTCATCACCATGTTCAAGCGCATGCTGGGCGCGTCGCCACGCGGCTATATGCGCGGTGCGCGTGACAGCGGCGAAAGCATACGTCGGCCAAGCGCTGCGCTTCGACTGGAAAGCCCATGATTTCGGCGTTATGCGCGGCCCTTCAGCCCGCGACCGGCTCGGGCAGGCTGGTGCGGATGATCTGCTCGCCATGCGGGGCGGAAGCCGGTGGCCGGCCACGGCTGTGTTGGCGCGGCGAACAGCCCATCACCCGCTTAAAGGCGGTGCTGAAGGCGCTTTCCGATTCGTAGCCGAGCGACAGTGCAATGACGGAAACAGGATCGCCGGAACTCGCCAGCCTGTCGCCGGCCAAGAGCATGCGCCAGCGCGTCAGGTAGTCCATGGGGGAAGCACCGACCATCGCCTTGAATTTCAGCGCAAAGGTCGACCGCGACATGCCGGCGCGCTCGGCCAGCGCCTGCAATGTCCAGCCATGCGCCGGGTCTTCGTGCATGGCGCCGATCGCCGCGCCGATCTGTTTGTCGGCCAGCGCAAACAGCCAGCCGACGCCGCCCCGCAAGCCCTCGGCCATATGCAGGCGCAAGGCCTCGATCAGGATCATGTGGGCCAGATGCTCGACGATGAGAAAGCCACCTGGCCGCCGCTCGCGCAATTCCTGCATCATCCGCTCCACCGGCCAGCGCAGCGCCGAATGATCGGAGTCGCTGCGGATGTGGACGATCGGCGGCAGCATTCGCAACAGGATGCCGGCATGGTTCCCGGATAGGGCAAAGCGGCTGCTGACGAGAAGGAAATCGCCGCCGCCATTATGCAAGGTGATGCCACCGGTGCGTGCGGGGGAAAAGATGGTGCGGGCATCGACCGATGGCAGCTCCATGTCGCTGGCAAGGCGGAAAGGACGCCCGCGCGGCAGTAGGAAACAGTCACCCGTCTCCAGCCGCACCGCATCCGCCACGCCGTCCACGGACAGCCAGCATCGGCCGGATACCACGGCACCGCATTTGATGGCTGCCTGCTGGTCGGGGAACTGGATCGACCAGTCGCCACCGGCCTCCAGCCCGGCGGACAGGTAATTGCGCGGCTTCAGCAGCGACAGCACATCTGAGAGCGGATCCATGAGCATTCCGGACGATTGCGAAGATAATACGGACTTTACAGCATAGATCGTATTTCCTCAATCCCGTATCTCCTTCGGCAACGGGCTGTCCATACGGCCCTTGAGCAAACAAAGGAGAAATCGCGATGCGTGTATTTGTCACCGGTGCCACCGGTTTTGTCGGTTCAGCGGTTGTGCGGGAGCTCGTTGGAGCGCGCCATCAGGTGCTTGGCCTCGTCCGTTCGGATGCAGGTGCGAGGTCGATCGTCGCTGCGGGCGCCGAGGTGCATCGCGGCGATATCGAGGACCTGGAGAGCCTGCGCAGTGGAGCGGCCCTTTCGGATGGCGTCATCCACACCGCCTTCAACCATGACTTCTCGAAATTCGCGGCGAATTGCGAGGCGGACCGGCGCGCCATCGAGACGCTCGGGGCGGAACTCGAAGGCTCCGAGCGGCCCTTGCTGGTCACCTCCGGACTGGCGCTGCTGACGCCGGCCGGTCAAGTGGCGAGTGAGAACGACGCGCCTGTTCCTCCATCCGCTTCCTATCCCCGCGCCTCGGAAGTGACGGCCGAAACGCTGGCGGCACGCGGCGTGCGCGCCTCGGCGGTGCGTCTTTCGCCCTCGGTCCACGGCGACGGCGATCATGGCTTCGTTCCGATGCTGATCGGCATCGCGCGTCAAAAGGGTGTTTCGGCCTATATTGGCGACGGGACGAACCGCTGGCCGGCAGTGCACCGGCTCGATGCAGCCACCCTCTTCAGGCTGGCGCTCGAGAAGGGGGCTGGAGGAGCCAGATACCACGGCGTTGCCGACCAGGGTGTGCCGACGCGGGAGATCGCCGAGATCATCGGTCGCCGGCTGAAACTGCCGGTGGTGTCCAAAACCCGCGAGGAAGCAGCCGACCATTTCGGCTTCCTCGGCCACTTCTTCGGCATGGATTGGCCTGCTTGCAGCGAGCAGACCAGGCAGGCGCTGGGATGGCAGCCGACGCAGCCCGGGTTGGTTGCCGACCTCGACGGCCCGAGTTATTTCGAGGTTTGAAGCTGTTTGGAGACAGGCCTAGTCGAACAGGCTCGACACCGATTCCTCGGTCGCCGTGCGCGAGATGGCTTCGCCCATGAGGTCGGCGATCGAGATGACGCGGATGTTCGGAGCGTCGAGCACGCCTTGGGTCGGCTGGATGGAATCGGTGATCACCAGTTCCTGCAGCTTCGAGCCGCTGATGCGGGCGACGGCGCCGCCCGACAGGACACCGTGGGTGATGTAGGCGGTGACGCTGGTGGCGCCGTTGGCCAGCAGCGCATCGGCGGCATTGCACAGCGTGCCGCCGGAATCGACAATGTCGTCGATCAGCAGGCAATCCTTGCCGGCGACGGCGCCGATGATGTTCATCACTTCCGATTCGCCCGGACGCTCGCGGCGCTTGTCGACGATGGCCAGCTGCGCGTCGAAGCGCTTGGCCAGCGCACGGGCGCGCACCACGCCGCCGATGTCGGGCGACACCACCACGACATTGCCGAGCTGCTTGTACTTCGCCTTCACGTCGCGGGCCATGACCGGCACCGAAAACAGATTGTCGGTCGGGATGTCGAAAAAGCCCTGGATCTGGCCGGCGTGCAGGTCGAGCGTCAGAACGCGGTCGACGCCGGCACGGGTGATCATGTTGGCGACCAGCTTGGCCGAGATCGGCGTGCGGCCGGAGGCGCGGCGGTCCTGCCTGGCGTAGCCGAAATAGGGAATCACCGCCGTGATGCGCTTGGCCGACGAGCGCATGAAGGCATCGATCATGATGAGCAGTTCCATCAGGTGATCATTGGTCGGGAACGAGGTCGACTGCAGGATGAAGACATCCTCGCCGCGCACATTTTCCTGGATTTCGACGAAGATTTCCTGGTCGGCGAAGCGCCTGACACTGGCCTTGCCCAGCGGGATGTTGAGATAGCGGGCGACCGCTTCGGCCAGCACCCTGTTGGAATTGCCCGCGAAGAGTTTCATACACCGTTCCTGGTGGAGGATGGAGAGATCAGACAGACTCTCCTGCACCTTTTAACCGGGCTTTTAGCGGCCCGCGCCGGTATTGCAAGCGCCGAGATCGGGAATCCGCCGGCTAATCTCAAGAAAGCCTCGCGCCATCGCCAGTGGGCAACACCTCAGCCCGCCTTGCCGCCGAGCCAGGCCGCGAACTGGTCGATGGTCTGGTCGGCGATTGCCTGCATAGTCGCCGGTGAGACCCCTTTCCAGCTATCGCCGCCCCCGCTGTCGCCGGATTTTGTCGAAGCTGCCTTCTGCTGGCCGTTGATGCGGTGCAGCCGGTTGCCGGCCGGGTCGTAGACGTCCCAGACATAGATGACGGTGGTGTCCTTGCCTTCCGATATCGCCGAGAAATAACCCTTGAGCACATGGGTCGCGGTCTGGTCGGTGCTGCCGGCAAGCGTGATGCCACGTTGCCTGGCGCGCGTCTGCAATTCCGCCGTCAGCGGCGTGGCGGCCTCCACCGAAGCACCGACGATCGGCGCGATCTGCAGGCGGGTCTTCGACAGGATGGCAGCACTTTGGGCTGGTGTGACCGGCGTGGTGGTGGTTGCGGGATTGCCCGCAATGGCGGGGTCGGCGGGCGACGGGGCGGGGGCGGCGCTGCCCTGGGTGCCGGGCGTCGACGGCGTCGAGGTCGCCGGCGGGGTGATGGCTGACGGTTCGAGAACGTCCTTTGCGTTGGTGCAGGCGGCAAGAGCCAATGCCACAAGCAATGACACGGTCGTCACATGCGATCGTCTCATTTGCCTTCTAACTCCTTGGCGAAGCACGCCTCCCATTGTGGATTCACTGTACGATCAAGTCGAGATCATGGCGGGACAGCGGCTTCGGCTGGGATTCGGTGGTCAGGTAGGTGCGGCCAAGCGTCATCGCCGTCTCGGTGTCGGAATCCATGATGATCATGTGGGCGAACAGCGTCATGTTCGGCGCGATCGGCTCGGGGTTGCCCTGGTAGAACATCGGCATGTCCATCCAGGACGGGGTGAAGCGGGCGCCGACCGAATAGCCGCAGGCGTTCAGCCGGTGCTTGGTCAGGCCGTGCGCCTCCATGGTGCGGGCGTGGGCGTCGAACACGTCGCCGAAGCTGTTGCCCGGCGTCATCGCCTTCTCGACGGCCAGAAGTGCTGCGCGGGCGGCGTCGAACAGCTCCTGATGGCGCTTCGAGACCTTGCCGGTGAGCACGGTGCGCATCATCGGCGCATGGTAGTGGTTGAAGACGCCAGCCCATTCAAGCGTCATCTGATCGTTCTTGGTGAGCTTGCGGCGGCCGGACTTGTAGCGACACAGCAGCGCATCGACGCCGGATCCGATGATGAACTCGTTGGCCGGATAGTCGCCGCCACCGGCAAAGATCGCCCCCTGCATGGCTGCCAGGATCAGCGCTTCGTCGCCGCCCTGCTTGATCAGCGGCAAGGCCGCGTCGAGCGCGTCGTCGGAAAGGTTGGCGGCCTTCTCGGCCTTGGCGATTTCGGCCGGGCTCTTGAACAGGCGCAGCCGGCCGACGATGCCGGACGCGTCGGCGATCTGGCCAAAGGTCTGCAGCTGTTCGTCCAGCCGCCGGCCATTGTAGGCGGTCAGCCCGTGGGTGTCGTATTCGACGCCGATGCGGGCGCCGAGCAGGTCGAGCTCGTTGAGCAGATTGCGCAGGTCGACCGCCGGATTGGCGCCGTTGCGATCGGTCCACAAGACGATGTTGTCGATGATCGAGGTCTGGCGCGCCTGGCGCAGGTCGGCCGAGCGGGTCAACAGCACCATCGAACCATCGGCCTTCACCACCAGGCACTGGAAGAAGCAGAAGCCGAACGTGTCGTAGCCGGTCAGCCAGTACATGCTTTCCTGGGCGAACAGCAGGATAGCGTCGAGCTTCTTCTCGGCCATCTCGATCATCAGCCGGTCGCGCCGCGCATCAAATTCCGAACGTTCAAAATGCAGCGCCATTATTGCTTCTCCAAAACGATTGCCGAAACCTGCCGGCCGTAATCGGGCTCCTTGCGGTGCGTGGTGCGCCGGTAGGAGTAAAACAGATCTTCCTCGGCATAAGTGCAGCGGCCGAGGCCCTCGGCCGTCACGCCGGCCTTAGCCAGCCGGTCGACCGTGTAGCGATTGAGGTCGAACATCGCATGGCCGGCGTTGGCGGAGGGTACGAAATAGCGGATGTTTTCAGCGTCGGCCTCGACGAAACGGGCGACGAATTCCGGCCCGACCTCATAGTTTTCAGGGCCGATCGAAGGGCCGAGCACGGCAACGATGTTTTGGCGGCTGGCGCCAAGGCTTTCCATGGCGAGGATGGTGTTTTCCAGCACGCCGGTGAAGGCGCCTTTCCAGCCGGCATGCGCGGCGCCGATGATGCGCGCCTGCGTATCCGCGAACAGCACCGGGCCGCAATCGGCGGTCGAGGCACCGATGGCGATGCCCGGCCGGTCGGTGACGATGGCGTCGGCCTTGGGCCGCTCGCCGGCAAAGGGCTCGCGCACGACAATGACATCGGGAGAATGGACCTGCCAGGCGGTCAGCAGATGGCTCGCCGGCACGCCCATCCAGGCGGCGACACGGCTGCGGTTCTCGGCGACCAGCGCCTGGTCGTCATTCGATCCGGTGCCGATGTTGAGGCCCTGGTAGATGCCGCTGGAAACACCGCCGAGGCGGGTGAAATAGCCGTGGCGGATGCCATGCGCCTGCGCCTTGTCCAGCAGGGCCGACCGAACGGGATCCGGTTTGGTCTGATTCAGCATGCGGGCGTTGTTGTCCGTGTGGGCGGTTTCGTCAAGGAGAAGTGCTTTTCGACAAGAAGGCGGGGCAGAGTTCGGCTGGCGGTCCGAACGGTGCTTGCCGGACGGGAGATTGGGAGAGGCGGCAGTGAAAAGTCAATCCGCCGTGGCAAAGGGCCGGACGGCCATGTCGCGGGGGAGCACGGCAAGCACCTTGAACAGCTCGCCCATGGCTTGCGCGCCGGCGAGGCGTTCGACGTCGTCGGCGATCTTGTCGCGCGCCGTCTGGTCGGCATCGGCGCCGAGCCGGCCGGCACGCTCGAGAATGCCCATGCCGAGCAGGAAGCCGCCTTGCGTCGACAGATGGGCGTCGAGCCCATGCGCGCGGACGGTTGCGGCAAGAGCGGCGAAATCGACGTGGGTCGTCAGGTCGGCCTCGCCGGGATTGGCCAGCACATCTTCGTGATCGTGCCTGCGCAGAGCCTGCAGCGTGTCGCCGACACCTGGCCGGAGGTGGCCATAGTCCACGAACAGGCCGGCTCCGCCATGCGTAATTATGCGTTCGGCAATGGTCGCCATCAGGGCTGCGCGTGCCGGCGCGACCTCGACGATCGCGCCTTGCGGCGCGTCGGTGGCGTCGTCAGGCAGCAGTGTCGGGTCGACCGAGCCGGCGCCGGCAAAGAATCGCAGCTCACTGGTCTCGTCCAGACCGACCACGCGTTCGCGCCAGCCGGCGCCGGCGCGGACGAACTGGCGGATGGGCACGGCATCGAACAATTCGTTGCCGACGATGAACAGCGGCTGTTGCGGCAGCGTGTCGATGGTTTCGTGCCAATCGATCGCGAATGGCGTCGTGCCGAGCGTCTGTTTCTGAACTTCTGTCAGGCGTGGGCTGGTCTCGATCATCGCGAAGCCGGCGCCTTTGGCCAGATCAGGATCAAGTCGCGACAGCGTGCGCAGCATGTCGTTCATCAGCGTGCCGCGGCCAGGACCGATCTCGGCGACGGTGACCGGCAGCGGCCGGCCGCTGGCCAGCCAGGCCTGGTAGAGCCAGATGGCGACGAGTTCGCCGAACATCTGGCTGATCTCCGGCGCGGTGATGAAGTCGCCGGCCGCGCCAAAGGGTTCGCGCGTCGTGTAGTAGCCGTCCACGGGGTCGAACAGGCACATCGCCATGTATTCGTTGACGGGAAGCGGCCCCGACGCCTCGATAAGGCCGACGATGCGGGTCCTCAGCCGTGTCATGCCGGCTGCGGCTGTGGCACCGGCTTGGCGGTCACCATCGCCCAGATGCCGACCAGCACCATCGGCGACGACAGGATCATGCCCATGGTCAGCCAATTGGTGCCAAGGAGATAGCCGAGCTGCTGGTCGGGCTCGCGGAAGAATTCGACGAAGATGCGCGACAGGCCGTAGCCGCAGATGAAGGCGCCGCCGACGAAGCGCGGCGTCTTCAGCTTGAGGCGCGAATGGGTGAGGATGCGCAGGACGAGGAACAGCACCACGCCCTCCAGCAAGGCCTCATAGAGCTGGCTAGGATGGCGGGCAAACGGCCCGCCATTGGGGAATTCGATCGCCCAGGGCACGTCGGTGGGGCGCCCCCAAAGCTCGGAATTGATGAAATTGGCGACGCGCACCAGGCCAAGGCCAACCGGCACACCGGCCGCCACCACGTCGAACAGCGACCATGTGCGGATGCCGCGCTTGATGGAAAACAGCGTCATGGCGAGGATGACGCCGAGCAGGCCGCCATGGAACGACATGCCGCCCTGCCAGAGAGCGAAGATGTCGAGCGGGTGGGCGATGTAGCGCGGCAGGTCGTAGAACAGCACGTAGCCCGTGCGGCCGCCCAGTACGACGCCGATGGCCGCCCAGACGATGAAGTCGTCGAGGTCCTCCGGCTTCATCGGCAGGACGCCGTTCGGCCACAGCCTCGCATTGGCGGCGAACCGCTTGGCGTACCACCAGGCGAACAGGATGCCGACGATGTAGCCGACGCCGTACCAATGTACCGCCAGCGGCCCGATCTGGATGAGGATCGGGTTGATGTTGGGGAAGGGCAGGGAGGCCAGCGGCAGCAGGAAATAGTCGTTCAACAGGGAACTCTCGGTTGCGATCGCATTTGGGCGCGGACCATGCGGCAGGGTTTTGGCAGGGTCAAGGCAAGGCGGACGTCGTCAATTATCTGGGAACAGGATCGCCCCAAGGTCCATCGCGCCGTGCAGGATATGCAGTATCTCTACTGTGTCTGAGCCGACGCGATAGAAAATCAGATAGTTGCCATGGACGCGCCGACGAATGCCTGTGGATCGATGGGGCTCAAGAAGTGGATATCGCTCCGGCATTGCGCGCAATTCCATGCAATCGCGGCGCAATTCTTGAATGAATGTTATGGCACGAAACGGGTTGTCGAGTGCGATGTGGTCGCCAATGGCTTCAAGGTCTGCCTCAGCCTGGCTGGTGAAGACCAGCCGCTTCACTTGCTCTTCTCTACCATTGCCCTGTATTTGGCCTCCAGTCGATCAAGCACTTCGTCGGCCGGCTTTATCCGTCCGGCATCGGCATCCGAAATGCCTTTGGCGAGGGCTGCGTCGAGGGCGGCAAGGCGCTTCTCCCGCTCTTCGACGAGGCGAACACCCTCACGCAGCACTTCACTCTTCGAATTGTAGCGACCGGTGCTGACAAGCTGGTTCACGATCTCTTCGAGACGGTTGCCCAAGTCTGCGCTAATGGCCATGACGGTACTCCTGCAAAACCATTGGAATAATAATAGTTATTGATCGGGCTTGCCAGTAATTTTGGATAAGGTGTGTCCGACTTGATGCCACACCAGGCCTCAACGTTCTTGCATTCCGCGCGCAGCACCACTACGTCAATTCGAGCAAGCGAGGATTTGCCATGTCGACCGGACCGAACCGCATTCTCGATGAATTCGCCAAGCTGATGACCGATGCCGCAGGGGCCGCCCAAGGCGTGCGCCGCGAGGTCGAGACCGCCTTCAAGGGCCAGGCCGAACGCATCCTCAACACCATGGATGTGGTGCAGCGCGAAGAGTTCGAGGCGGCGCGCGAGATGGCCGCCAAGGCCCGGGAAGAAAACACCCGCCTTGCAGAGCGTATCGAGGCGCTCGAGGCCAAGCTTGCCGAATTGAGCGGACAGGCCGCACCGGCGGCGGCGGCAAAGCCCCGCGCAAAAAAATAATAATTAAACTTTTCCACATAGCCCGATCCTGAAAAGCGCTTTGCCGTGAATCGCTTAACGGCGTTGCATGAATCTTTGTGACAGCGGCTTTCCACATGCGAATGACGCAGTGCGAAAAATTGGGCTGTTCACGCGACTCCCGATCAATAGACTGAATTTGTTGCATGATTCGGAGCAGGGTCATGTGGCCGGGCGGTGGGGTCCGGTCTGGGGGTCTTTGCGTCGAGAAGTCCTGGCCGTCCGAGTTCTAGACAAGATTGTTCGTTGTGTGTGCCCTCCCGCGGAGCGTGTGGCGGCGCTCCTCAGAACGACAGGAAGCATTCCATGGAACTTCTCGAACTCGAATTCTCCCGCGAAATCCATCCGGTGGATGTTATCGAGCAGGTGGCCCACAACAACGACTGGTCCTTTGAGCGGGCCGGTGATGACGAGATTTCGATCTCGGTTGCCGGCAGCTGGACCGACTATCACGTCTCCTTCTCGTGGATGGAGGATTTCGAGGCGCTGCACCTGGCCTGCGCCTTCGACATCAAGGTGCCGGAGGCCCGCGCACTGGAAGTGATGCGGCTGCTGTCGCTCATCAACGAACAGATGCTGTTCGGCCATTTCGACCTCTGGGAGCAGGAAGGCGCGATCATGTTCCGCCAGTCGCTGCTCCTGGCCGGCGGTGTCGAGCCGTCGAGCCAGCAGGTCGAAGTGCTGCTGTCGTCGGCGCTGGAAGCCTGCGAATGCTATTTCCAGGCCTTCCAGTTCGTCGTCTGGTCGGGAACCTCGGCCAAGGACGCGCTGGCCGGAGTGCTGTTCGAGACGTACGGCAACGCCTAGAGCCCGTTCCATCCCGATGGAATCGGGATGGGGCTCTATCTCATTGTTTGAGCATGATCTCTGGACAATCGGTTTCCGTTTGTCCGAGAAAACTGGGGTCCACTTTTCGGGATCATGCTCTAGAGCGACCGCAAGGCAGACAAGACAGAGATGAGTTCGAGCAGCGAGCGCAAGCCCGACATCAGTTTTGCCGACTTCGATCGTGTCGACATCCGCGCTGGCACGATCGTCGAGGCCGAGCCGTTTCCCGAAGCGCGCAAGCCGGCATTCAAGCTTAAGATCGATTTCGGCGCCGACATCGGCATCAAGAAATCCTCGGCCCAGATCACCAAATACTATACGCCCGAGACGCTGATCGGCCGGCAGGTGTTCGCGGTGGTCAATTTCCCGCCGCGCCAGATAGGTCCGTTCATGTCGGAAGTGCTGACGCTCGGCTTTCCCGACGAGGAGGGTGCCGTGGTGCTCGGCGCCATCGAGCGTAGGGTGCCGGATGGCGGGCGGCTTTTTTAGGTAGGGTCGTCGACTGACCACGGCTTGTTCATCCCCGGGTCTGCGCGTCGGCTTTGCCACCGCTTCAACCGTGGATGACGAAGGCAAATGTCAGGCAGCCAGTTTCCGCGGCATGCCCAGCGCTTCCTCGACCGTGTCGAGAAACAGTTCGGCGCAGGCTTTCCAGCTGTAGCGCATGGCGCGTTCGCGCGCCTCGGCGCGGTCGACGTTGAGGGCGGCGAGCGCCGCCTCGCGCAGATCGGTCGATACCGCGCCGCCAAAACCGTCGCCGACGATGTCGATCGGACCGGTCACCGGATAGGCGGCGACCGGCGTGCCGCTGGCCAGCGCCTCGATGATGACATTGCCGAACGTGTCGGTGCGGCTGGGAAAGACGAAGACGTCGGCCGAGGCGTAGATCTCGGCCAGTTCGTCATTGGGGCGATGGCCGAGGAAATGCGCCTGCGGGTATTTCGCCTTCAGCTTGGCCAGTTCCGGACCCTCGCCGACGATCACCTTGCTGCCGGGCAGATCGAGGTCGAGAAAGGCCGAGAGGTTCTTTTCGATGGCGACGCGGCCGACGCAAAGGAAGATCGGGCCGGGAAAGCCGAGATCCTTCTTCTTGTCCGGCCGGAAATGGTCGGTGTCGACGCCACGCGTCCAGGGGCGCAGCTTGTTGAAGCCACGCGAGGCAAGATCGTCGGCGAGCGACTGCGTGGCGACCAGCGTGCCCTGGCCGGAATTGTGGAAATCGCGCAGCCAGCGATAGGCCCAGCTTTCCGGCACCGGCAGGCGGGCGCTCAGATATTCGGGAAAGCGGGTGTGATAGCTGGTGGTGAACGGCCGGCCGGCATTGCGGCAATAGCGTCGCGCCATGATGCCCAGTGGTCCCTCGGTGACGAGGTGGATGTGGTCCGCCTTGCCGGCTTCGATCAGGCGCGCGACATGGCCGGGCGTGGTCAGCGCCAGCCGGATGTCGGGGTAGGTCGGCAAGGGCAGCGTGCGAAAGATGTTGGGTGTCAGGAAATCCACCGCGACATCGAAGGATTTCAGCGTCTCGGTCAGCCGTTCCAACGTGTGGACGACGCCATTGACCTGTGGGCGCCAGGCGTCGGTGACCATCAATATGCGCATGGCGGCCCTTTGCTCGAAAGGTCGACGGTTGCCTTGAGACGATGCCGGAACGGCGACCAGCCTGCGGCTCTCGCTTCGCTCCTGCGCACCCGGGCGGGCACGGGATCGAAGTGAGGCGGCAAGGCCGAATCAAGTGAGGTCGCGCGCTTCATGCGCGCTCTTCACCATGGTTTCATGACGGGCGGATGAAGCAGTCGTCTAGCTAAGCATGATATCTCGATAAACAGTTTCCGTTTGTCCGAGAAAGCCGGTTTCCATTTTTCGAGATCATGCCCCGATCAGGCCGGAACCTTGATGACGGCGCGCAGGCCGCCGAGCGGGCTGTCGTCGAGGGTGATGTCGCCGCCATGGCTGCGGGCGATATCGCGGGCAATCGACAGGCCGAGCCCCGTGCCGCTGGCATCGAGGTTGCGAGCTTCGTCGAGCCGCACGAAGGGCTTGAAGACGTCTTCGCGCCTGTCGAGCGGGATACCAGGGCCATCGTCGTCGATGGTGACCAGCAGCGAGCCGCGGCCATGGTTGGCGTTGACCTCCACCGTCCTGGCATAGCGGAAGGCGTTGCCGATGACGTTGGACAGCAGCCGGGCAAAGGCGTTCGGCCGCACATGCACATCACGGTCGCCAACTAGCGTCGTCGACAGCTTGCGCTTGCGCAATCCGGCTTCCTCGTCGAGCTTCTGGAAATAGGCCTCGAGATCGAACCGCCCGGCATCCTCGGAAGCTTCGCCACGGGCAAAGGCGAGGTAGCCTTCGAGCATCGACTGCATATCGTCGATGTCCTGGTCGAGCGCCGCCTTGGTCTCGGCCTTGCCGCCGGCCAACGCCAGTTGCAGCTTGAAGCGGGTGAGAATGGTTCGCAGGTCATGGCTGACGCCGGTCAGCATGGCGGTGCGTTGCTCGATCTGGCGTTCGATGCGCTCGCGCATCTGAATGAAGGCAAAGCCGGCGCGGCGAACCTCCTCGGCGCCGCGCGGCCGGAAATCGCGCGGCATCGGCCGGCCCTTGCCGAAGCTTTCGGCCGCCTCGGCGAGCGTCAGGATGGGCCGGATCTGGTTGCGCAGGAAGGGGATGGCGATCATCAACAGCACCAGCGAGGTGCCGACCATCCAGATCAGGAAGATGTGAGTGTTCGAGGCATAGGCCTGACTGCGGCGCACGAAGACGCGCAGCACCTTGCCCTCAAGCTGGACGCGCACCTCGACGATGTTGGAATTGCCGACCGTGTCGATCCAGAACGGGCGGTTGATCTGGCGGGTGATTTCGGCCGAGAGAACATCGTCGAGGATCGAGAAGAAGGGTTTGGGCCCGGGCGCGGGCAGCGGGTCGGGCGGCAAGAGGTCGACCTTCAACTGCATGCGGTCCTGGGCGATCCGGATGATGTTGGCGTAGTCGGCGTCGTGCGGATAGGTTTCGATCATGTCGATGATGGCGGCGATGTCGCGTACGGTGGCCTGCGATAGACGCTGCGTCACGGTTGCCCAATGGCGTTCCATGAAGACGAAGGCGACCACCGATTGCAGCAGGATCATCGGCGCGATGACGATGATCAGCGAGCGGGCATAGAGCCGCTTCGGCATATACAGCGAAACGAGGCGCCAGAACCGGTTCCAGGCACGCGGCACCGCCTTGAGCGTGCGCGCGGCGCGTGCGCTCAAGCCGTTATTGCCCGGCTGTTGCAGTTCCGTGGTTGCCATTCGCTCTTTTCGCTTGCCCGCAACCGTTCGACCGGCCGCAGGCGGCATTCTATTCCACGCTGAGCCGATACCCAATACCGCGCACGGTCTGCAGCCACACCGGATTGGACGGATCGCGCTCGATCTTGCGGCGCAGCCGGTTGATCTGGACGTCGATGGTGCGCTCGCCGACTTCCGAATCGTCGCCGACAAGCTCGTGGCGGGGGATCGTCTCGCCTGCTCGCGCGGCGAAGATCGCCAGGATCTCCTGCTCGCGGTCGGTCAGCTTCAGCGCCTCGCCGCCGCGCTTCAATTCGCGCCTGGCTATCTGGAACGTGTAAGGGCCGAAGACCAGTTGCTCGACCTTCGGCGTTGTCGCCGGACCGCCGCGGCGCAGGATGTTGTTGATGCGCAGGATCAGCTCGCGCGGATCGAAAGGTTTCGGCAGATAGTCGTCGGCGCCGGCTTCGAGGCCGGTGATGCGGCTGTCGGTTTCCGACAGCGCCGTCAGCATCAGGATCGGCACGTTCTTTTCGGCGCGCAGCGACTTGGTCAGGTCGACGCCCGTTTCACCGGGCATCATCACGTCGAGGATCAGAAGATCGAAGTCGAGGCCGGCAAGCTTGCGCCTGGCTTCGCCGGCATTGCCGGCGACGGTGACGCGAAAGCCGTTTTCGGTCAGATACTGCTTGAGAAGATTGCGGATGCGGGTGTCGTCGTCGACGACGAGCAAATGCGGCGCGTCGTCGTCCGGTGCGGCCGCATGATCGACCCTTTCAGTGCTCTCCATGGCTTTTCCCTGACATTTTTGCGGACCCAACGTCGATCTGCGCTCTCAGTTCCGGATTGACCATCGCTTCGAGGAACCGTTCAACCAGGGTCCGTTCGGTTATCCCGGAATCTCCCAATGCAGCATGGATGCGGCGCGACTGTGGCCGCGCCAGCGCCAGCGCCAGCGCGCGGCCCTTGGCTGTCGGATAAAGCTCGCGCTGGCGGCGGTCACGAGGGCCTTGCAACTGCACGACATGGTCGGTGTCGATCAATTGCTTGAGCACCCGCGCCAGGCTCTGCTTGGTGATCTTCAGCACGTCGAGCAGTTCGGCAACCGTCAGGCCCGGCCTGCGGTTGACGAAATGCAGCACCCGGTGGTGGGCTCGGCCGAAGCCATAATCGGCCAGGATCTGATCCGGATCGGAGGTGAAGTCCCGATAGGCGAAGAAGAGCAGTTCGATGATGGCGAAATCGATGCCGTCCTCGTCGGTGATCGCCGTCCTGATCGGTTTCCCGGCTGCGTGGCTTCGATCCGTCATCATTTCTCCGCTTGAAAGAGAGATTATGTCAGTACTATTGACGTAATTTCCCGGCAATGGTAATTTTTGACAAGCTTTTGGGCGGATTGCGAACGAAAAGGCAAGAGAGGCCGGTTTTTCCGGAACTTCCTGAGTTTGCCAGAGCCCAATTATCCGCCTACGCTCCAGCATAAAGGCCGCCTTGCGCGACCGACACGAAACACACAACGATACAACACTATGCGGGCTGCCGCCCGCGGGAGGTTACCATGGCATCCGTTCCCTTCGATCAACTGGACGGCTTCATCTGGATGAATGGCGCGTTCGTCCAATGGGGTGACGCCAAGATCCACGTCCTGACCCATGGCCTGCACTACGCCAGCGCCGTGTTCGAAGGCGAGCGCGCCTATGGCGGCGAGATCTTCAAGCTCAACGAACACACCGAGCGCCTGCATGAATCGGCGCGCCTGCTCGGCTTCAAGATTCCCTATTCGGTGGCCGAGCTCAACGACGCTTCCACCACGCTTTTGAAGAAGCAAGGTTTCCAGGACGCCTATGTCCGGCCGATCGCCTGGCGCGGCAGTGAACAGATGGGCGTTTCAGCGCAGAACAACCGCATCAACTGCGCCATCGCCATCTGGCAGTGGCCGAGCTATTTCGATCCGGCGCAGAAGCTGAAAGGCATCCGCCTCGACGTGGCGGAATGGCGCCGGCCCGACCCGCGCACGGCGCCGTCCAAGTCGAAGGCCGCCGGCCTCTACATGATCTGCACCATGTCCAAGCACGCCGCCGAGGCCAAGGGTTATGCCGATGCCATGATGCTCGACTGGCGTGGTCAGGTCGCGGAGGCAACCGGGGCCAACATCTTCTTCGTCAAGGACGGCAAGATCCACACGCCCAAGCCCGACTGCTTCCTCGACGGCATCACCCGCCGCACGGTCATCGGACTGGCCAAGGATCGCGGTCTGGAAGTGATCGAACGCGCCATCATGCCGGAAGAACTCGAGGGCTTCGAGCAATGCTTCCTGACCGGGACGGCAGCGGAAGTAACGCCGGTTTCGGAGATCGGACCTTACCGATTCGAGGTCGGTGAAATCGCCAAGAACCTTATGAATGACTATTCTGCAGCGGTTCAGCCCAAGCACGCGATCGCAGCAGAATAACGAAAGTCACAGCTTTTCGAGCAAGCAGGGGCGGTTTTGAGGCCGCCCCTTTTATTTAAGCGTTTGTGCATTTGACTTTCGTCCATTTCGGCGTCTCATGATGGTGTCGGCCCGGAAGGCTGGCAGCTATGGAGGGACTAATCATATGGACATGAACACGCTTCTTCCGATCATTGTACAGGTGATTACGGGTATCATCGGTGGTCAGGCGGTCGGTGCGGCGCTCAAGACGGCGGCGTTGGGTCAGCTTCCCAAAATCCTGGGCGGAGCCATTGGCGGCGTCGGCGGTGCGGCGATCCTCGGCAGCCTGCTTGGTGGCGGCGCGGTCGATCCGGCGGCCGCGGCAGCAGCAACGAGCGGTCTCGGCAGCGCGCTGAATCTCAACAACATCGTCGGCGGTGCCGGCGGCGGCGCGATCCTGACCGGCATTCTCGGCGCAGTCATGGGTGCCATGAAGAAGTAAGCTATTCGGTCTAGGCGTTCTAAGTGGGCGGCTTCGGCCGCCCATTTTCGTTTTCGGAGCGACTGACCGTTCGTCTGTCGAGGGGTGGACGCCCTTCGCCCGCGCCGTTACATCACGCTGGAGTAGCGAAAGGACGATCATGGGTCAGCTCAATGCCGGCATCGTGCCGGTCACACCGTTCCAGCAGAATTGCACCATCCTGTTCGACATGGACGACAAGCAGGGTGTCGTCGTCGATCCGGGCGGTGACATCGACAAGGTGCTGGCGGCGCTGAAGGACAACGCGATATCAGCCGGGGCGATCTGGATAACGCATGGCCATATCGACCATGCCGGCGGCGCCATGGAGTTGAAGGAGGCGCTCGGCGTCGAGATCATCGGCCCGCATGAGGCCGACAAACCGTTGCTCGACAATCTGGAAAACCAGGGCAGGCGGTACGGCATCGCCGGCGCGCGCAACTGCGTGCCCGACCGGTTCCTGACCGAAGGCGAGACCGTGTCATTCGGCTCGCATGTGTTCGAGGTGTTGCATTGCCCTGGCCACGCGCCTGGCCATGTCGTCTACTACAACCGCGCGGCCAAGTTCGCCCATGTCGGCGATGTGTTGTTTCGCGGCTCGGTCGGCCGCACCGACCTGCCGGGCGGCGACCACGCGGCGCTGATCGCCTCGATTAAGGACAAGCTCCTGCCGCTCGGCGACGACATCGGCTTCATCTGCGGCCATGGTCCCGGCGGACGCTTCGGCGAGGAGCGGCGGACCAACCCTTTTCTGACCTAAGAGCGCCTGTGCTGCAGCCAATGGCTTCTCCCCGTACTTCACTGGAAAGGTGCCGGCAGGCTGATGAGGGGCGGCGCCGATCTCAAGAGAAATCCGGGACGATCAAACCAACAACAAAAAGCGCCGACCTTGCGGTCAGCGCTTTCGTTGGGGCAGGGATGCCTTAGGTCTTAGTTCGCCGTGCAGAAATGCTGTTCGCCGTCATTGCCGGTGAACGTGCCGGTGCGGTCGTTGAAGGTACGGTAGCGGTCCGAGCAATAGTCGTACCAGTCACGCGTCCAGGGCTGAGCGTAGCCTTCATTGTAGACGACCCTCGGTTCTGCATAGTAGCGGCGCACCGGTGCCGGGCGGACCACGACGTCACGCTCGTAGTAACCGTCATCATAGTAGCGGTCAGCATAGGGCGGGGGCCCGTCATTGGCCAACGCACCACCGATCAGCGCGCCGGCCGCGAGTCCGAGGACGCCGGCGGCGATTGCATCGCCGTTGTCGTGATGCCCGTGATGGCGCCAGTCACCCGCGTACGCAGCGGGCAAGGTCGCGAGCGTGGTTGCGACCACGGCAGCGGACAGGACAGCGGTCTTGAAAATTCGATTCATGTCGGTCTCCTTCGTGCCGGCCCGCGCAAGTTTCGGGGGATGCGGTCCGGCTTTACCAAAGACTAATACACGACCATGGCTGAACGGGGGCTGAACGGATTTCGACGCACAATATCCAAAACAGGCGTCAAGACCCCTGCAGGGAACAGGGGCTATTCAGCCGGAGCCGTCGCCGGTCTGGAGCCGGTTCAGCCAACCGATAGGTTGACGGCCTTCGGGCCCTTGCCACGTTTGTCCGGTTCCGTGTCGAAGGACACTTTCTGGCCATCCTCAAGACCAGGAAGGCCCGACGCCTGCACGGCTGAAATATGGACGAAAACATCCTTCGCGCCATCATCGGGCGTGATGAAGCCGAAGCCTTTGGCATGGTTGAAGAATTTGACGGTGCCGGTCTGCGGCATGGGAAGCTCCTTTGGTCCCATAAAGTCCAGTCTCGGGCCGGCAAATGCCCGAATGGAAATTTGTCCTTTATTTTAGCGCCATCGGCAAGAGAAAGTTTTTGGGGCTGCTAAAGTGCGTCGCGTTTGAAGGGATTCAGACGACGCCCGTTTAAGTCTTTGTTTTTATGAATGTCGTTTGTCTAAAGACCACCGCGCACTTTGAGCGACATGCATCTGGCAGACCTCGCGGCATGAAAAAGGCGCGACGAAAACCGCCGCGCCTTTCAAATTCAAATCCCTCTCCAAGCCAGGTCCAGGCATTGGAGCCTCCGTCATGCGTCAGGGACGCACGGCGCCCGATGGTTCAGGCAGCGCGGAGGTTGACCGCCTTGGGGCCCTTGCCCATGCGATCCGGCTCGACGTCGAAGGTGACCTTCTGGCCGTCGACGAGTGTGCGCAGGCCGGAGGCCTCGATCGCGGAAATATGGACGAACACATCCTTGGCGCCGCCATCGGGCGTGATGAAACCGAAGCCTTTGGTCGCGTTGAAGAATTTAACGGTGCCGGTCTGGGCCATTGGGGAAACTCCTTCACCCGTTCAGTCTGGTGGTCCTGCCCGCCGCCTGGCGCAATGGGCAAGTCCCGGTGGTTGCTTCGGCAGTCATGCATTGGCGCATGGTCAAACCCCCCGCCGAAAACGGGGCCGTCAGAGATTCACAGTATCGGGGAAAGGTCGTCCAAAACGTTCCGCTCTCCGGGTCGCAAATGCCCGAACACGGAATTTATCGCACGGAAACGTGAAGGTTGCAAGATAGCGCCGCGGGCCGCCACAATGGGCGCATCCCGACGCATGGATCGACTGACCTGAGCATCCGATGCGGCCCGACATAGGCTTGGTTGCCGGCCGGGTCATCGGCCCAGAGCGCGGCCACGAATGGGCCAGATGTCGTGGCCGCCAGCGGGATGGGGCTGATGGGTGCCATGGCTCCGCGCATCGTTTCCGGCGGGAGGCTGCAAACGGGGGTTGCATTTGGCAATGGAATGGCAAGGATCGTCTTCCCGGGACGGGATCGAGGGAGAGATCAACATGAAGTTTCTGGCGACAGTCTTTTCGCGGCAAGGTTTTGCCATCCTGTTCCTGTCGGCAATTCTTGCCGCCTGCACTGTCGTCGTCGATGAGGGACCAGGGCCGCGTCCGCATCCGCCCCGGCCCGAA
This sequence comes from Mesorhizobium sp. P2_D5, assembly GCF_056404355.1. Taxonomy (NCBI): domain Bacteria; kingdom Pseudomonadati; phylum Pseudomonadota; class Alphaproteobacteria; order Hyphomicrobiales; family Phyllobacteriaceae; genus Mesorhizobium; species Mesorhizobium sp. P2_D5. The sequence goes on along the minus strand of NZ_JBFUEE010000007.1, from coordinate 162,305 downwards.
CCGCAGTATTGCAGCAGGCAGTACGAGCCGGTCTGCGCCCGGCGCGGCGGCGACCGGCAGACCTTTGCCAATGCCTGCCTTGCCGACCGGGCCGGCTACCGCATCGTGCGCGACGGTCCATGCCGCGACGGCGGCGGTGGCGGTGGCGGTGGCGAGGAGCAGACGTTCTGCACCCGCGAATATGCTCCCGTGTGCGCACGCCGGCATGGCGAACTGCGCACCTTCCCCAATGCCTGCGAAGCCCGCGCCGCGGACTATCGCGTCATCGACGGCGGACCGTGCTGACGGGAACTGGGCGTGTTTAGCGTTTTCCCACAATGGGAAGGGAAAACCGAGGCGTTCGCTCACACCTCCGCTGGATACGCCCCGTCGGCCGGGCCAGCGTAAAGCTCGCTGCCGTCCTCGTCGGAAATGCGCAGGCGATCGGGGATTTGCGGCATGGCCAGCGTGTGGAACAGCGCGGTTGCGCCCTGCAGGGCGGCGCGCAGGTTCGGCGCTTCCAGCGATACCTTGTCGAGCGTGGCTTCGTCGGCGTCGCGCGACCGGTAGAACTCGATGACGAAGTTCAAGCGCGCCTCCGTGTGCGGGGTGTTGCGCAAACGTGTCGTGTCAGTCCGTCGCCTCACAAAGTGGGCGACGGGGGGACGCACGAGGCGCCCCTGGGCTGGTCAGCCCTTCGACTTCGGCTTCAGGCTACTCTCTGCCTGCTTGACCGACGAGCCGAACGGGGAGGCTGGCTTGGCCACGACCTTGTCCTTCTTCGGCTTGCGCATTTCGCGATTGCTTCGCTGTTGACCTTTGGACATGTCGTGCTCCTGTTGCGTGTTGGCGTGGCTTTGCTGGGCGCTCAGACGACCGGGTTGTCAGTAACGACCGGGTTGTCGGCCGGTTCGAGATTGTCTTCCGTGGTGACCCGCTCATGGGTCTCCTGCTCGCTGCGGATGCGGTATTGCGGCGAGCCGTCCTTGACCGGCAGCCTGCTCTTGATCTGGAACAGTTCCGCGGTTTTCTGGACGAGGCCGGTGCGGCTCTTCATGCGGACAGTCTGACCGATCGCAAACTGGTGCGAGGGCGTGTCGGTGCGCGGGCGCGCATTCTGCTGGAAACGGATCATGCTGCATTCTCCCTGTCGCGCTTCAGCGCTGTTTCGAGTTCGAGGTAATCGATGGCGACAAGCTGGCTGGTGGTCGGGTTTTTCACGGCCCTTGCCGGCAGATGGATGAAGGTGGCGACGCGTCGCCAGGCAAGCCGCGACATGCCCTCGATCACCTCTTCGTCGTGATCGATGTCGTAGTCGCCGGCCGGCAGCTGTCCTTCCAGTCCGCCGAGCACGAAGGGTGCCGCGAAATGGGCGATGGAGTGGGTGGTGCGATCGGTCATTGTCTTGCCTTGATGCTTCCGCAGCGGCCCTGAAAAGCAAAAAAGCGGGGACGAGCCCCGCTTTCCTATTTCCGGCAATTGCTGGAAATAAGCCGCTTTCGAGAGCTGCCAGTACATCCGTGGTCAGCGTTCATCGAATTCGGCCGGATCAGATCAGTTGCAAATTGGCGGCCGATTCGCGGCCCTTGGTGTCACGCTCCAACTCGAACTGCAGCTTCTGGCCTTCGGCGAGGCCAGGAAAGCCGGCGCGCTCCAGCGCGCTGACATGGACGAAAACGTCCTTGCCGCCATCGGTCGGCTGAATGAAGCCGAAGCCCTTCTGGCCATTGTAGAACTTTACGGTCCCGGTGTTCATGTGGGTCTTTCGAGGGGTGAGATGAGGTCGCGAAACGCGGCCAGTATCGGTGATTTGGAATGAGATTGGCGGGTCGAGAACCTCTGACGCCGCGAGGTGCCAATTCTACCCAAAGCGATCCTGTACATATAGGCCTTTGCCGCAATTTAATCAAGGCGATTTAAAATAAAAATCGGGCTTCGCTCAGAAAATTGCTTTCTGTAACTTTCAGGAAAACGATGATACAAGCCCATAGATATCAAAAATTATTTGAAGTCTGGCGGGAACATTTCTCCCGGTATTTTTGTTTTATTTACGTATGAAAGGACGAGATTTCATGATTAACGAAACAACATCGGCAGGAGCTACAGTCGCGATCGGCCCATTGGCTAAACAAGCGACGGCAACGCCCATCCTGTCGCCGCGGCTGACCGTCAGGAGTGACGAAGCGGCAAAGCGAAGGGTCGCCGATACCGACGGAACGCTCCGGCGTGCCAGGCAAGTTGCGGAGGCCAACCGGCTGATTTGATCGCTTCTGCGCTGACGGATACCAAGCGAGCCTTGAACCTGAAGCGCCGATGGCCTAGATCGGTTCATCGTTTCACTGAAACGCCGAACCGATCTATCTCCTTGTTTGGCGCAATTCCGGACGGAAAACCGTTTCATACCTTTCCCGGAATTGCTTAGATCGCGGCCGGCGGAAAAACACGGCAGGTTTCCCATTAACAGAGATCAGAGAAGAGCGGCGGGCGCGGGAGCCAGATCTGGCGCTGGAGGACAGCCACCGCTGGGGCTGGACCAGTATGTGCAGCAGGCCCTGCAGCTGCACCAGGCCGGGCGACGGCAGGAAGCCGAGGCGCTTTACCGCCAGGTACTGGCGCGCAAGCCCAATCATGCGGCCGCGGCGCATTTCCTCGGCCTGCTGCTTCACCAGACCGGGCGCAGCGAAGAGGGGCTCGATCTCATCGAACAGTCGGTGAGCCTGCAGCCCACAAATCCTGATTTCCTCAACAATTTCGGCACGGTGATGCGCGATCTCGGCCGCATCGCAGCCGCCATCGATTTCTTTCGCGGTGCGGTGGATATCCGGCCGGACCAGCTCGCGGCGCGCGACAATCTTGGCTCGTCGCTGAAGCAGCTCGGCCAGTTCGAGGAGGCCGAAGCGATCTATCGCGGCACGGTCAGTCGCAATCCCTTCCATGTCCGCGCCCGCATCGGACTTGCCGAAACGCTGCAAGAAGCCGGACGTCTGGACGAGGCGCTCGCCGTCTTCCGCGAGGCGCTGACGATCCGGCCGAAGGACGCGGACCTGCTGCACGGGCTGGGCGTCGGGCTGATGGAAAAGGGCAAGCTCGATGAAGCCGCCGACCTGTTTCGGCAGGCGCTGGCGGTCGACCCCGGCATGGCCAGAGCCTGGCTGATGCTGACGCAGGTCAAGCGCCAGAAGGAGCGCGACAGCGAATTGACCGGCATGGAGGCTCAGCATGCCAAGGCGCCGCAGGATAGCCTGGCGCGCATGCAGTTGTCCTTCGGCCTCGGCAAGGCCAATGACGATCTGAAGGATTACGGCAGGGCCTTCGATTATTTCGCCGAAGGCAACGCGATCCGCCGCAAGGGCATCGACTACGATGCGGCCAGGACGCGCGCCGAATTCGAGGCCATGAAAGCAACCTTCGATGCCGGCTTCTTCGAGAAACACAAGCCCAGCTCGATTGCCGACGACACGCCGATCTTCGTCGTCGGCATGCCGCGCTCCGGCACGACGCTGATCGAGCAGATCATCGCCAGCCATCCCCAGGTCTATGGCGCCGGCGAGCTCAACATCCTGAAGATGGCGGTAGGCAAGCAGTTTCCGTTGACCATGAAGGGCGGCTTTCCGGCCGGGATCGCCGACATGCCCGACAAGGCTTTTGCCGAGGCTGGCGAAGCCTATCTCGACATGCTGCACGCCCGCTTTCCCGGCTTCAAGCATGTCACCGACAAGATGCCGGGCAATTTCCTGCTCGTCGGCTTCCTCCATCTGATGTTGCCGAAAGCCAAGATCGTCCATTGCGCCCGCGACGCGGCGGCGACGTGCCTGTCGATCTACAAGGTGCATTTCCGCGGCGACAGCCATCGCTACGGCTACGACCTCGGCGAACTCGCCGATTTCCACAACCTCTACACCGACATCATGGCGCATTGGCATGCCGTGCTGCCTGGGGTGGTGCATGATGTGCGCTATGAGGATTTCGTCGCCGACCAGGAAGGGCAGACGCGGGCGCTTATCGCCCATCTCGGCCTGCCGTGGAACGATGCGGTGCTGTCGTTCCACGAGACCGACCGGCCGGTGCGCACGGCATCCGCCGCGCAGGTGCGCCAGCCAATGTATCAGGGCTCGGTCGATCTATGGAAGCGCTATGGCGATCGGCTCAAGCCGCTGCTGGATAGGCTGGATTAGCGCGCGGGTGGCAGATTAACCCCAGCTTCGTCATGCACGGGCGGAGCAGCCGCGAAGCGGCGTCGCGCAGACCCGAGGATCCATTCCGGGACCTCGATCGAAGGATGCGGCGGAACGGAATTCTTCACCGTTTTCAATGCTTTAACGTGACGGCATGGATCCTATGGTCTGCGCCGCGTCGCTTCGCTCCTTGCTCCGCCATAGGATGACGAAGCGATGGGGGCTCAGTTGCTCAAAGCTCGATGAAGGGCTGGAAGCCGCCGAAGATCATGCGCTTCATATCGAACGGCATGGGGCCCCAATCGGGTGTCAAACGCGGGTCGGCCATCACCTTGGCCATCACCGTGTCTCGGCTTTGCCTGGATTCATAGACCGCCCAGGCGAAGACGACGATCTCGTCGTCAGTTGCCTGAACGGCACGCGGAAACGAGGTGACCTCGCCATAGGGCACGTCGTCGCCGATACATTCGACATAGGCGAGCGCGCCGTGTTCCATCCATATGGGGCCTGCGAGGTTGGCCAGCCTCTTGTAGTCTTCGAGTTTGGCCTTTGGCACGGCAAGCACGAAACCATCGACATAGGACATGGCATATTCCTCTTGCTGAAAATCGGGCGCCGGGCCGGCAGGGATGCGACCCGGCGCAGATGAGCGCATCACTCCTGGGGAAAGAGGTGCTGTTGCTCGCCTATTACTTCACCGGGGCGTTCATCGCCCAGGCAACACCAAAGGGGTCACGCAGTTGGCCCCAGCGGTCGCCCCAGAACATCACCTGCAGCGGCACCACTTCTTCGCAGCCGGCGTCGATGGCGCGCTGCCACCAGCTTTCGATGGTGTCGTCCTGGAGATGCAGCTGCATGGTGTAGCCCTGCGGGTTCTGATGCGGGTGGCCGTGCTCGGGGTAGGCGTCGCCCAGCATCAGCGTCGAGCCATTGATGTAGAGATGGATGTGCATGGTGCGGCCTTTTTCGTCCGGCGGATAGGCAAACACCTGCTCGGCGCCGAAGGCCTTCTTGTAGAATTCAGCGGCCTTGAAGGCTCCGTCCACCTGCAGATAGGGGGTTAATCCGCCGAGCACTTTCGGCGCGGGCTGAACGGGGGTCTGGTCAGTCATGTCTTGCTCCTCTTTGCGTTTGGCTTGGCCTTGCCAACCATAGGACGCATGAGGTGACGGCAATCCTACAGGGCCGCGAAATTTTTCTCGGCCGGGCCCGGACAGACCGGGCAACCGGCGGGATTGAGCGACAGAGGCAGAGGCAGGCTGGTCGCGGTCATATGACCTTGGCCGAGAAGGTGGCCGCGCGGCGGCTGTTCTGCGCGTCGAAGAGTTCCGGAAAGCCGATGTCCTTGCGCAATTCGGCGGGCAGCGAGAGCAGGATGCGTTCGCTGCGATGGCGGGCACGTGCCGCCGCATATTGGGTTGCGATGCGACCGATGGATGAAAGAACCGACATGACATGATCTCCCTGGGTTGGCGCCGACATCATCGTGTCGGCATCCCAAGGACGCGGCAGGCTGAGGCGATCCGACAGATCGTCGGAACCTTTTTTCGCTGCACCGTCGGTGGCTCGAGGCGGGCCGCCTACCTCAAGCCGCAGTCTCCAGGCTTTCGATCGTTTCAATATCTGCCTTCTTGGCCTCTCCCTCGACAGCAAGGTCGTAGCTCGCCTGCATGTTCATCCAGAACTGCGGCGTGGTTCCAAAGAACTTCGCGAGGCGCAGAGCGGTGTCGGGCGTTACCGGTGTCGTCTCGCTGGCCAGGCGCTCGATGCGCGTGCGCGGCACATGCAGCTTCTTGGCCAATGTGTAAGGCCTCAGGCCAAGCGGTACGAGATATTCCTCGCGGAGGATTTCTCCGGGATGGATAAATGGATTGATGTTCAGCATTTGAAACCTCAATGGTAGTCGGTTATTTCCACATCCTCGGCCTGCCCGTCCACCCAGCGAAAGCAGATGCGAAATTGATCGTTGATGCGGATCGAGTGCTGACCCGCACGGTTGCCTCTCAGCGGCTCAAGCCTGTTGCCTGGAGGCGTCTTCAGGTCTGATAGTTCGGCGGCATTGTCGATCATGAACAGCTTCCGCTGGGCTGATCGGACTAGGTCCGACGGGAAACCCTTCGGAGCCTTGCCGTTTGATACGGCCTCGCTGGTCTTGTCCTTGAACGAGCGTATCATCTGCCGTATCCGATATACGTATCTTTGCATGATACGTCTCGGAAGTCAAGAGAACGTCTCATGCCATGATACGATTGGCGTTTCATCCTGCCGCCAACCCTCAGCCACCCGCTTCGGCCACCGAGCGGAAGAAGTCCTCGGGATCCTCGACTTCGGTCAGCCGCCGCTTCTCGATCAGCCAGAAGCGGTTGCCGATGGCGCGGATGAAGGAGCGGTCATGCGAGGCGAGCACGCAACTTGCCTGATGCTCCAGCAGCTCCGCTTCCAGCGCTTCCTGGCCGTCTATGTCGAGATGGTTGGTCGGCTCGTCGAGCAGATAGAAATTGGGGTTGGCGAGCCTGAGCGCCAGCATCATCAGCCGCGTCTTCTGACCGCCGGACAGCACGCGGATCCGTCGCTCCTGCATATCGATGCCGACGCCGGCGCCGGCGAGCAGCGAGCGGGCGCGCTGTTCGCCAACATCGTAGCGGCGCGAGACCATCGCCAGCGGCGTGTCGTCGCCGCCGATGCCCGACAGCGCCTGGTCGCTATAGCCAAGCACGGTCGACGGCGTCACCTTCACGTTCTGCACCGCCTCTGGCTCGAGGATGGCGTTGCGGATCAGGGTGACGAAGCGCGACTTGCCGACGCCATTGCAGCCGAGCAGGACAATGCGATCGCCCTGGCAGATGTGGCGCTTGCCGGTCCTGAACAGCAGCGTTCCATCAGGGGTTTCCACTGCGGCGTCCTCGAGCGTGATTAGCACCTTTGCGTGGGTGCCCCGATTGGCGAGCTTGATCGCGCCAGCCGATTTCTCGCGATGCGCCGGGGCAGCCGCCTCTTCCAGGCGCTCGGCGCGTTGATTGAGCTGCTTGGTCTTGACCGTCAGCAAGTCACTGCCCGAATTGATGCCGATGTTGTTGAGCTTGGCGGCCTGCCGGCGCAATTGCTGCGCTACCTTCATGTCGCGCTGGAACTTGCGCTCGGTCGAGGCGTCGACGTCGTCGAGAGCCTGCCTTGCCCTGGAGTAGGGCAGGGCAAACACCGGCGACTGTTCCGGGCGTAGGAAGAGGGTCCGGTTGGTGGTGGCGTCGAGGAAGGCGCGGTCGTGGCTGGCGACGACGACGGGCACCTCGCGCGGCAGCGTGTTCAGCCAGGTTTCGAGCTGGCTGATCCTGGCCAGGTCGAGATGGTTGGTCGGCTCGTCGAGCAGCAGCACATCCGGATCGGTGACCCAGACGCGGGCGATCAGCGCAAGCCGCTGCCAGCCGCCGCTCAGCGCCTGCATTTGCCGTTCGCGCATCGGCTCGGGCACGTCGAGCGAATCGAGAACGACGTCGACGCGCCACATCTCGCTTTCGGCCTGCTCAGGCGGCAAGGCATCGGCCACCACCTGGTGGAACGTACGGTCGAGAAGGGCCGATGCAACGGACTGTTCGACATGGCCGACGCACAGGCCGCGCGTGCGGCTGATGTCGCCAAAGGTCGGCTCCATCTCGCCAGTCAAGCATTTCAGCAAGGTCGACTTGCCGCGGCCATTGGCGGCAACGATGCCGAGCCGGTCGCCGGTGCCGATGGTGAGGTCGAGATTGGCAAAGAGCGGCGCACTCATGGTGACGCCGAGGGATTTGAGGCTGATCAGGGCCATTTTGATTTCTCTGGTCTTGCCGGAGCCAAGTCCGGTTCAATGCACTTTGACGGTGCGCGTGCAGGCCATCAGGCTCGGCGTTGCAACACCACGAAGGGCAGACCAATAAAATCGAAGCGGGAAAAACCCGGACCGTCCCTGGTCAGCCCTGCAAGCTAGCTCGCAGGGCAGAAATCGGGCCACGCTGACGATGGTGACGAAAAAACGTAAACACGTGAGCCCTCCTTTCAAGACGTTCGAGTACGGGAGATGACTACACCAAGGGCGAGGCCGATGGCAAGGCTGCCGCTTTCATCCGGCGCGGGAACGGGTCCAGCACCAGCACGCAGCCGGCGATGATCGCCACCGCGCCGAAGGCCTGGATGAGGGTCAGCGACTCGCCGAGCATGACCGTGCCGACCAGCACGGCGATCACGGTCACGGCAAACTCGACGCTGATCGTCCTGGTGGCGCCGATGCTGGCGACCAGGCGGAAATAGACGACATAGGTCATTGCGCTCATGACGCAGGCAAGGATGGCGAGATAGAGGAAGTCGATGGCGCGCGGCATCGCCGGCACCGGCACGGCCAGTAGGAGCGGCAGCGTCATCAGCCCGCCGAAGAGGAAGGCGGCGCTGGTGAGTTCGAGCGAGCCGGCCGAGCGCAGATGGCGGTTGGCATAGTTGCTGCCGAAGGCCGCCGAGAAGGAACTGAACAGCGATGCGGCACAACCTAGCGCGAAGGATGTCGTGACGGGCACTGCCGGGAAGCCGACGAGAATGATGATACCGGCGGCACCGAGCAGCAGCCCGGCAAGCCCGCGGACGGTGATGCGCTCAAGCCCCCACAACTGGCCGATGATCATCGAGAACAGCGGGATGGCGGCAACCAGGATGGCCGCCATCGCCGTGCCGATGCGCGGGGTGGCATAGGACAGGCCGATCAACTGTGCCGCGACCGTCGTCGCGCCGACAATGGCGAAGTGCGACCAGCCGGCGCTGAAGTCGAGCCGGCGCCTCGTTGCCACCGCCAGCAGCAGAAGCGTGATGCCGGCGATCAGCGAACGCAAGGTCACCGCACCGATCCAGCCGAAGGCATGCACCACCTTGAGCAGCACCAGGAACGACAGCCCCCAGGTGATGGCCAGGAAGACGTAGGCAGCGATGTCCTTGGGCTTCATTGTGTGGAGGGCCGTGGGGCTTGCAGGTGGAAGGAGAGAAGCTGCCACGGCCCGTATCGTTTCGACCGGCAACTGACAAGGGCAGGCGCATGGTCCAGGAAAAGAGTTGCCGATAGAAAGACTTGTGTTGGGCGGACAGCCCTTCTGTCAAAGGGGCGCGAAGGATCGCTACCGTCCCGGCCTGCCCGTCTTGCCTGGCCGGCGCTTTTCGCGGCGGGCGTCGCCGGGATCCTCATAGGAGCCAATGCCGGCGCGCTCGCGCTTGACCGGTTTGTCGCCCTCGATGGGTGTCTCGGTCCGCCGCACCGTCATCTCATCCAGCGAGTTCTTCTTGAACAGCGGTTTGGTCGTGTCACCGGGAATGCCGAAATCAGAACCGTGCGCCTCTTCGGCCGACTGCTTCTTGAACAGCGAACGGGACACCGCGCCTGCGGGCGTGGGCATGTCGGTGCCCGGACCCATGGCGTCGAGCGACGGCTTGCGGAAGAGGTTGGGCCGGGCAGCCTTGGCCGCCTCTTCGGCGGCACGTGCTGCGTCGAGCTTGCGGAAACGCTCCTGTTCCTCCGTCGTACGATGTTTGGCCACGCCCTTGTTGTGCTTGCCCTTTTCGCGGCCCGAGGCGGGACTTTGGCCTTCCATCTCGCGCGCCAGCGGGTCTTCGGAGATCGACAGTTCCATCTCGCGCAGCCGCTTGATCTCGTCGCGGATGCGGGCCGCCTTCTCGAAATCGAGATTGGCGGCGGCGTCGCGCATCTGCTTGTCCATGGCGTCGAGATGGGCCTTGAGATTGTTGCCCATCATGGCGCCGGCGCTGTCGGTGAACTGCGAGATGTCGGCGCGGACATGGTCCTTCTCGTAGACCGAATCCAGGATGTCCGAGATGCGCGACTTGACCGATTCCGGGGTGATGCCGTTGGCCGCGTTCCACTCCATCTGCTTTTCGCGGCGGCGGCCGGTTTCGGCCATCGCCCGTTCCATCGAGCCGGTGACCTGGTCGGCATAGAGGATGACCTTGCCGTCGACGTTTCTGGCGGCGCGGCCAATGGTCTGGATCAGCGAGGTTTCCGAGCGCAGGAAACCCTCCTTGTCGGCATCGAGAATGGCGACGAAGCCGCATTCGGGAATGTCGAGGCCCTCACGCAACAGGTTGATGCCAACCAGCACGTCGAAGGCGCCGAGGCGCAGGTCGCGCAGGATCTCGATGCGCTCCAGCGTGTCGATGTCGGAGTGCATGTAGCGCACGCGGATGCCTTGCTCGTGCAGATATTCGGTGAGGTCCTCGGCCATCCGTTTGGTCAGCACGGTCACCAGCGTGCGGTAGCCGGCTTTGGTGGTGTCGCGGATCTCGCCGACGACATCGTCGACCTGGCTCTTGGCCGGGCGCACTTCGACCGGCGGATCGATCAGCCCGGTCGGGCGGATGACCTGCTCGGCGAAGACGCCGCCGGCCTGTTCCATCTCCCAGCCGCCCGGTGTTGCCGAGACGGCGACGGAGAGCGGGCGCATGGCATCCCATTCCTCGAAGCGCAGCGGCCGGTTGTCCATGCAGGACGGCAGGCGGAAGCCATACTCTGCCAGCGTCGCCTTGCGCCTGAAGTCGCCGCGATACATGCCGCCGATCTGCGGCACGGTGACGTGGCTTTCGTCGATGAAGACCAGCGCATTGTCGGGAATGTATTCGAACAGTGTCGGCGGCGGATCGCCCGGCTGGCGGCCGGTGAGATAGCGCGAATAGTTCTCGATGCCGGCGCAGGAGCCGGTGGCTTCGAGCATCTCCAGATCGAAGCGGCAGCGCTGTTCCAGCCGTTGAGCTTCGAGCAGCCGGCCGGCGCGCTCAAGTTCCACCAGCCGGTGCTTGAGCTCTTCCTTGATCGACTTGATCGCCTGGTTGAGGGTCGGGCGCGGCGTCACATAGTGCGAGTTGGCGTAGATCTTGACGCTCTTCAACTCGCCGGTCTTCTGGCCGGTCAGCGGGTCGAACTCGGTGATCTGCTCGATCTCGTCGCCGAACATCGAGATGCGCCAGGCGCGATCCTCAAGGTGGGCCGGAAAGATCTCGATCGTATCGCCGCGCACGCGGAACGAGCCGCGGACGAAGTTGACGTCCTGGCGCTTGTACTGCTGCGCGACGAGGTCGGCGAGCAGCGCGCGCTGGTCGAGCCGGTCGCCGATCTGCATCTGGAAGGTCATTGCCGTGTAGGTCTCGACCGAACCGATACCGTAGATGCAAGACACCGAGGCAACGATGATGACGTCGTCGCGCTCGAGCAGCGAGCGCGTCGCCGAATGGCGCATGCGGTCGATCTGCTCGTTGATCGAGGATTCCTTCTCGATGAAGGTGTCGGTGCGCGGAACGTAGGCCTCCGGCTGGTAATAGTCGTAGTAGGAGACGAAATACTCGACGGCGTTTTCCGGGAAGAATTTCTTGAACTCGGAATAGAGTTGCGCGGCCAGCGTCTTGTTCGGCGCCAGGATCAGGGCAGGACGCTGCGTCTCCTCGATCACCTTGGCCATAGTGAAGGTTTTTCCGGAGCCGGTGACTCCGAGCAGCACCTGCGTACGATCGCTGTTGTCGACGCCCTCGACCAGGTCCTTGATCGCCGTCGGCTGGTCGCCGGCCGGTTCGAAATCCGACACCATCTTGATGGCGATGCCGCCTTCGGATTTTTCCGGGCGGGCAGGGCGGTGCGGCGTCCACAACACGCCATCCTTGTGCAGGGGATTGCCGGATTCGATCAGCGCTGACAACGCGGCCACCGTAGCGGTGACGCCGCTCGAGGTCATCGTCTCGGCTTCTTCCAGCGAGATGTCGAGGCCGGCGACCGGGTTGAGGCCGGCGGCCGTGCGCTCTCTTGCTGTTGCCGCGCCACCCATCGAGGTGCCGCGCGCGGTGCGGCCGGGCGACGACGAGCGCTCGGGAATCTTTTTCGATGGCTTCGGCGATTTGCCGCCGTCGCTCCTGCTGCCGAGGCGCCCCTCTTTCTCGGCTTCCTGCTCGATCTGCTCGGCCCAATCGGCGATCGAACCAGCCAGCGGCGTGCCCGACAGTTCGGCCTGCGGGATCTCGGCAAAGCCGCCCTTGTGCAGCGGCTCCGAGGCGTCGAGGAAATCGGTCAGCGGGCTGCGCCGCTTCGGGGCGGCGCGGTCGTCACTCGCCGTCGGCGGCGTTTTTTTGTCGGGGGATTTGGCCATGTCCCGAATATGGGATTTCCCGGCCAAAATGGAAAGAGCGCGATGGGGAGAGGCGTATTGGACAACGCTGCTCCTGACAGTAGGCTGTCAGGAGCAGGGCAGAAAGTGCGGCCGAATGCTTCTTGGTATTACGCGCCCCTGGCGGCGGATGCGACCTGCGTCGGCGAAGACGACAGGCGCGGCACCACAACGAGGCGCTTGATTTTGCCCTTCTTGAAGGCGGCGAGGAAGCGCGCATAGTCCTTGAAGGCGACGCAACCGCTCGACTGGGCGTAGCGGCCCCGAAGCAGGTAGGTATGGGCCAGCAGGCCGTCGCGATTGTATTTGTTGCGGCCATCGACCGGTGTCAGGCGCAAAGCCTCCACACCATGAAAGCGCGACTCGCGCAGCGACAGATTGTAGGTGTTGGGCGGTGTCGGTCCGCGGTTCTTCTGATCGGCATAGCGCGGCTGGTCCGCCATGGCGCCGACGCCCGAATGCGCCTCGAGCCTCGAGCCGTCAGGCATGTAGACGGTCTTGGCGCTGATATCGTAGACGGCGACGCCATTGCTGGCTCCGCTCGTGGAGCCCGGCGAGTTGAACAGGTTCTTGAATGCCTGGCCAAGGCCGCCGGAAGGTGTGTCGGGCTTGGCATAGGCCAGCACGTCGCCCTCGCCGGACCTGCCTTGCCGCGCCGGCCTGGAGGGCTGGGCCTGTTGAACCATCTCACGGGCGGGCTTCTGCTGCTGGACGGGCTTCGACTGTTGCTGGATGGGTTTCGACGGTTGCTGGATGGGTTTCGTCGACTGCTGTACGACCTTGGGCTGCTGTGGCGCGTCGAATTGCGGGCGCCGGGTCGGCAACGGCACGTCGTCGGTCAGCGCATCCGGCAGGGAAGCTGCATCGCCGGGCTGTGCCTCCTGGGTTTCGACAGGCGAAACCGCGACATCGGCCGAGGACTCGGTCATAGGTAGTGGCGAGGCGAACGCCTCGTCGTCGACCGGCAGCGACTGGACGAGGGCAAGCGCCAACTGTGCGTTGTCTGGCGTCTGTGCGTCCGACTGGGCAAAGCCCATCGGCTGCGGCGCCGTCTGCACGACGACGGAGCCGGTATCCATCCGGGCGAAGCGTTCGGCCGCTGGAGCCGGCATGTCATCCGACAGGCTGGCCATGACCTTGACGGACGGGACCAGGGACGCTTCAGCAATTTGCGGCGCAAGGGTGGAAATGACCGGGCGCGCGGATGCGTCGGCCGCGACGACAGGTTTTCCGGCCCCGGCAAAGGCAACGGCGAGTTTGGCCGGCGACAGCGACGCCTCCATGCGCTCGAAACGCTCTTGCGATTTCGACTTTACAACCATCGGGGCTGGCTTTGCCTGCACCACGAGGCGAGCGGATTTCTCAGCCTGCGGGTTTAACGCAGCCAGCTTGAAGCAACTCGCGCCGCATTGCACGGAATGATCGTGCAGCGCCTGCGTGCCGCCATGGGCACTGGCCAGCACGAACGGCGCCGAAGATCTCAGAAAGCGCTGCTTCAACGGATCGGCAAGGGCAAGCGCCCCCGGCATCGAAAGCGTCTGCGGCAGGCCGCCTGATGTCGCCGACAGCGAGGCGCCGACGGAACTCAGGCCAGCCATGGTACCGACCAGCCACAGGCCAATGGCCGCGCTGACACCGGGCACCGCGACCCAGCGGACGATCCGTTCAGGGTTGAAGGAAGAGGACCGTGGCGCGTCGCAGGCGGTCTCGCCGTCCCAACGCTCGTCCCCGCCAATTTTTTTACTCAAGAACGCCATGCACCAATCTTGCTCCAATCGGCTCCCACGTCCGCGGCTGTCATAGCCGCGACGACCATTCTGTGAGTGATCCCAGGTGGTCCCCGACGCGTTTATCGCGCCTGTCGTTAGTTGCCGATTGCTTCAAAATATGGACAAAGTTGGTTAATCAATCCCTCTCAAAACCAAACGAACGACGTGGACTTTTTGCCTCAAAAGGCTTGTCCACGACCATCAACGCGGCATTGGAGCCCCTCCAATCCTGTTTTGCTGCCTGTTTTTGCCGCCCAAGTCAAGCAAAACAGCCTTTGCTAATTTACCAAAAAGGCCGTTCAGCGAGTCATGCGACAATGTCGCGCGCCATTGAGTGCTGCTGAACAGGCCGTCGGCATCGGCAAAACTGTTGCCCGCCTGCCACAAATTCATCGCCCGGACGGTCGCCCCTCGACGGCCATTGACTCGTTTTGGGAGGCAGTGCAATCGGATTGAAATGCTTGGGTTTGAGGTGGCAAAGGCCACTTTTGGAGGCTTTTTAATGAAGCGTCGGGACTTCTTGACGCTGTCGGCGGGGGCGGCGGCATTTTCCATTCTTCCTGGCGCCGCTAGGGCTAGTGTGCCGGTGCCGTATGATCGCAACGCCGAAGTGCCGGTGAACGACAAGAAGGCGTTCATCGAGTGGATGGTGGCCAATCGAGGCGAGGACCCGAAGTTGCTGGCCGAGCGCTTCGATCGCTTCCAGATCATGGTCTACAACAAGGACGTGCTGGACGACCGCAACAAGCGCGCCTTCCTGTTGACGCCGCGCGAGGAGTTCGTCCTGCCGCAGAATCTGGCGCGTGCCTATGATCACGCCTTCCTCGACATCGGCTATGGCGTGACCATTTCCGGCCCGCATCTGGTCGGACGCATGACGACGGCCATCGACGTCAAGCTCGGCGAATCCGTGCTCGAGATCGGCACCGGCTCCGGCTACCAGTCGGCCTATCTGGCCAATTTGACCGACAAGGTGCACACGATCGAGATCATCAATCCGCTGGCGCAGCGCACCCGCCGCACCTATGACGCGCTGATCGAGCGCGGCTACAGCGAGTTCGGCTCGGTCACCAGCCGCAACGCCGATGGCTATTACGGCTGGGAAAGCGTTGGGGCGTTCGACAAGATCATCGTCACCTGCGGCATCGACCACATTCCGCCGTCGCTGTTGCAGCAGCTCAAGCCGAATGGCGTCATGGTCATCCCGGTCGGTCCGCCAGGCGCCCAGCATGTGCTCAAGGTGATCAAAGAAGAGCTCGCCGACGGCACGTTCAACATCGTCCGCTCGGACATCTATAATGGCAAGGTGGTGCCTTTCGTGCCCTTCACCAAGATGGAAGGCGACCAGATCGTCGGCACGCACAACAGCTGAGCCGGCCGTTTGGTAAGGCCTTGCTGAACCGCCAGATAAAAAGGCCCGCATGGCAGCCGTCGCACCGATCTCCCGACCAAGCATCGCCTCACTGGAGGCGCCTGGTCTCGCGCATTACCTCGCAATCGGGCTGATTGCCGGCGCCATCATCGCGCTGCAGATATCGGTCATGCGGGTGTTCGCCGTCGGCAGCTGGTCGCATTTCGGTTCCCTGGTGGTCAGCCTCGCCATGCTTGGCTTCTCGCTGTCCAGCGTCGTGATCTTCGCCGGCAAGGACTGGTTCGACAGGCACTGGCAAGGGGCCGCCACGGCGGCGCTGCTGCTGGTCGGCCCGCTTGTCGTCGCCTCCAACCTCGCTGCCCAGACGGTGCCGTTCAACGCCATCTTCCTGGTCTCCGATCCCGAGCAGAAATGGCGGCTGCTGGCCAATTTCCTGCTCTATCTCCTGCCGTTCCTGGCCGGCGCGTTCTTCCTCGGCATCGTCTTCCTGAAAAGCCGCACCGCCTTCAGTCGCGTCTATTTCGCCGACCTCACCGGCTCCGGGCTCGCCGGCCTCGTCGTGCTGGTGTCGATGTATCTGTTTTCGCCTGAAACCATCATCGTCGTGCCGCTGCTGTTGTGGGCCGCCGGTTCGCTGCTGTGGTTCTTCGCCTTCGGCGCCTGGAAGCGTGTTGTCGCCGGCGCGGTTGTCGCGGCGCTGTCGATCGCCGGCTACCTGATGCTGCCCGGCCTGCTCGTCATACCCGACATCGCGGTGTCGCAATACAAGGGCGTCGCCTATGCCCGCAACTTTCCGGACGGCAAGCGCATCTACCGCAGCGTCTCGCCGTTCGGCGACCTGCAGGTCTATGCCAGTTCCTACATGCATTTCGCGCCGGGCCTGAGCGACAATGCCGCCTTCGGCATGCCGGAAGTTCCGGCCAACACCTATGTCGGCATGTATCGCGACGGTGACGGGCCGGAAGGCATCATGCGCAATCTGGCGCCGGCCGAGCAGGTCTATTTCCGCTATCTGCCGATGCACTACCCCTATGTCATCAAGGCGAAGCCCAGGACGTTCGTCGTGCAGTTCGGCGGCGGCATCTCCACCCAGGCCGCGCTCAATGCCGGATCGACCTCGGTGACCGTCGCCGAGAGCAATCCGATGACATTGCGGGCGTTCCGCGACCCGTTGCTGAAGGATGTCACAGGCGACATCCTGGCCGAGCCGCGCCTCAAGGTGATCGACTATGACGGGCGTCTGTTCCTCGCCAACACCGGCGAGCGCTACGACGTCATCGACCTCAGCCTCGCCGACAGTGTCGGCCTGTCCAATCCGGGCGGCTTCGCCATCTCGGAGAAATACGCCTACACGCACGAGGCGATGCTGAGCTACATGCATGCGCTGGCCGATGGCGGCGTGCTGTCGGTGACCCTGTGGAACAAGGAAGAGCCGCCGAAATCGGTGCTGAAGCTCTATTCCACCATCGCCGAGGCGGCCCGGATGTTCGACCGCCAAGGTGCGGCCAATGATATCTTCGCCGTGTCGAGCTATCTCTCGACAACCACGGTGCTGTTCAAGCGCGGCGGCTTCAGCGCGGCGGAAATCAAGACGCTGCGCGACTACACCAAGTCGATGTCGTGGGAAGAGGTCTACTACCCCGGCATGCCTTATGACGGCTCGACGGCGCAGAAAATCCTCGACGACTATCGCGCCTCGATCTTTGGCAGCGGACAGGACGCGACGCTGACCCAGCCCGCCGCGGATGCGACGGCGCCGGCCGACCCGACCGCTCCCAACGCAGCCTGCGACCCGACCGCGCCGGCCGATCCGACCCTCGATGCCTGCGCCGATGCTGGCGGCGATGCCGGCCCCGACGTGCTGCCGGCCACCGCGCTGCAGCGCATGACCTGGCACGCGCTTTTGACGGGCGGCTGGGCGAAGCTTGCCAGCGACTATGTCTTCGACGTGCGTCCGCTGAGCAACGACCAGCCCTACTTCGCCGCTTATGTGAAGGTCGCCGACCTGCCGCTGACGCTGGACCGGCTCGACCTGTTCCAGGACGACTGGGGCTATCTGCTGATCTGGGCGACGCTCGGCATCGCCTGCATCACGGCGGCGTCACTGGTGCTGCTGCCGGTCATCTTCGGCTGGCGGATCGTGTTCTCGCGCTCGCGTGGCAAGCTCGGCACCATCCTTTACTTCGCTTGCCTCGGCCTCGGCTACATCATGGTCGAGGTCGGGCTGATCAGCCGCTTCACCGTGGCGCTCGCCAATCCGACCGTGTCGGCCTCGGTGCTGATCTCATCGATGCTGGTGTTTTCCGGTCTCGGCAGCCTGTTTGCCGAGCGCATCTTCAACCGTGCCCGGACACTGTTGCCTGTCCTGCTGCTGGCGATCTGCGTGCTGCTGCTGGCCTACGGCTTCACTCTGTCGCCCGTGCTCGACTGGATCGGCGCCTATCCTTATGCCGTCCGGCTGCTGCTCTGCTTCCTTCTGGTGTCGCCGCCGGCCTTCCTGATGGGCATGCCGATGGCCACCGCCATGACCTGGCTGGCGCGGCTGGGCAAGGAGCATCTGTTCGTCTGGGCCTGGGGCATCAACGGCTGCTTTTCGGTGATTGGCTCCGCCGCCGTGCCGATCGTCGCCACCAGCTTCGGCCTCGGCGCCGTGCTGCAATGGGCGGCGATCGCCTATCTCGTCGCCATCCCGGCCTTCTTTGCCGTGCTGTTGCCGTCGAAGGCACCAGCCATCCGGCTGGTGACGGCCTGATGCCCGACCGGCGCGCCATCGTCGGAGGACTGCTGGCCGCGGCGGCGTTTCCAGCGTCGGGCGAGGGCGCGCGCTTGCGCAAGGCCATGTCGGCCATCGTGCCGTTCAAGACGTCGCCCTTTCCCTACGGGGGAAAGCTGCCCGATGGATCCGGGCCTTTTCTCGACGTGACGGCCAACGGCCGGCGCGGCCACACCTCGCCGCGTGGTGGCATCTACTGGGAAGACGAGACCTATTCGGACCGCAGCACGCTGCTGGCGGCGCCACGAGGGTTCGATCCGGCTAGGCCGGCGGTCATCGTGGTGTTCTTCCACGGCAATGGCGCCACCTTGCAGCGTGATGTCGTCGGCCGCCAGCGGGTTGTCGCGCAGGTCGAAGCGTCCGGCCTCAACGCCGTGCTGGTGGCGCCGCAATTCGCCAGCAACGCGCAAGACTCGAGCGCCGGCAATTTCTGGACGCCCGGTCACTTCGCGATGTTCATGGCCGAGGCAGCGCAAGGCCTGGGCAAGTTGACCGGCGCCAAGGCGACTAAATTCGACGCTATGCCGGTGGTGCTCGTCGCCTATAGCGGCGGCTACAATCCCGCCGCCTTCGTGCTCAGGAATGGCGACATCGGCGATCGTCTGCTCGGCGTCATCCTGCTCGACGCCGTGTTCGACGAGGCCGACATTTTCGCCAGCTGGGCCGGGCGCCACAGGAAGGGCTTCTTCGTCAGCGCCTATGGCAAATCTTCCGCCTCCGGCAATGCGCAAATCAGACAGTTGCTGGCGGGCCAGGGCATCGACGCCAGTTCGGATCCGCCGCGCCGCCTCGAAGCCGGCACCGTCGCCTTGCTCGCCTCGGACGCCGCCCACGACAGTTTCGTCACCCGCGCCTTCGTCGCCAATCCATTGCAATGGTTGCTCGGCCGGCTGCACGGATTTGCGCGTTAAGTCGGGCTCACGCGGGCAGGGCGCCATCGATGCCGATATCGGCAATTGCTGCCAGTTCGACGGCGACGGCTGCGGCGCGGCGCGCCTTCGGGCTATGCTGCGGCCAGACGAGGCGGCGCCTGATCATCAACGCCGGCACATCCCTTGCAATCTCGATGAGATGGCCGGGATCGAGATGACGCCGCAGCACCAATTCGCTGGCCAGCAATGCGCCCATGCCGGCAATCGCCGCCTGTGCCGCGACGATCGTTAGCCCAAAACGTGGGCCCTGGTCGATGTCTTTCCGTTGCTGGCCGGCGGCGTTGAACCAGTCGCGCCAGGCCGGGTAGACGTCGTCGCCCATCGTCGGATCGATGTGCAACAGCGGCATGCTGTCCAGCACCTCGGCCGCATCCGGCCTGATATGGCCGCGAACCAATGCAGGCGCGCAGGCTGGGATCACCCGTTCGGTGAACAGGTCGAGCGATGCGAGATCCGGTGTTGCGCTCTTGCGATAGCTGATGGCGAGGTCGACACCTTCCTCCAGCATGGTATCGAGCGCAACGGACGCAACGATGCGCACGTCGAGCTTGCCCAGCGCCGCGCGCACTCTGCTAAGGTGGGGCGCGAGCCAGAGCGAGGCGAAGGACGGATCTGCTGAGATGGTGAAGGTCTCGGCCCGTCGTTCGAAGCGCAGCCGCCGCATGCCGGAGGCCAGCGCGTCAAAACCGCGGT
This sequence comes from Mesorhizobium sp. P2_D5, assembly GCF_056404355.1. Lineage (NCBI taxonomy): Bacteria > Pseudomonadati > Pseudomonadota > Alphaproteobacteria > Hyphomicrobiales > Phyllobacteriaceae > Mesorhizobium > Mesorhizobium sp. P2_D5. The sequence continues at coordinate 142,441 of NZ_JBFUEE010000007.1, read as the reverse complement.
CGATGTCGGGCAGGGCGGCCTCGGCGGCGCGGGTCAGCACGACGCCGTTGCCTTCGCGCCGCACCAGTTTGACGCCCAGCCGCTCCTCCAACTGCCGGATCTGATGGCCGATGGCGCCTGGAGTGACGCCCAGCTCCTCGGCAGCGCGCGTCAGGCTACCAGCCCTGGCGGCGGCGAGTAGCGCCCGCAAGGCGGATAGGGGAAGATCCCGGAGTGTCATGGATTGAGTTTAACTCAAAAGTCAGCGAAGGGAACTCGTTTGAATCACTGTTTTCAGGGATCTAAGATCGTTTAAGAAATTCAATCGTGGGGACCGCTGCAATGCTTGACACGCCAAAGCACCCATCAAGGCATTCAACTTCGACCGCGCCGATCCGCGCCATGCGTGCCGAAGGCCAGCGCGTCGTCGTCGACCTGGCGGACGGCCGAACTGGAAAGCTTTCGACGCGCTGGCTGCGGCTGGCTTGCGAATGCGATGACTGTGGCAACACTGCCTCCGGCAAGAGATGGCTGACACCGGCCGATATTGCCGCAAGCGTTCGAGCCAGCTCAATCAATGTCACGGCGGGCGAGGTGGGTGTCGTCTGGGATGATGGCCATGTCTCGCACTACGGAGCTGAATTCCTGGCAGGCGATGCCGGCGCTGGCTCAGGCCCGCCCCGGTTCCAGCCGCAATTGTGGAGCAGCGACCTGACCGCGCGGCTTGGCCGCTTTTCATTCGACGCGGTTGTCGAGGACGACGAGATGCTGTTCCATTCGCTGCGGGCGTTAAGCGATCACGGCATCGCGATGCTGACCGGGGTTCCCGCAGAAACGGAAGCGACGGCGCGGGTCGCCGGCCGCTACGGGCCGATCCGCGAGACCAGCTACGGCAAGGTGTTCGACCTGATCTCGCGGCCGGATGCGCGGGTGGCGGGAGAGACGGCTCGGGCGCAGATCCCGCATACGGACGAGCCGTTCCGTTATGCGCCGCCGGGCTTCATCTTCTTCCACGCCATCCGCACCGGTGCGGGCAGCGGCGGCACCTCCCTGATGGTTGACGGCTTCCATGTTGCCGCGCTGATGCGGACGCAGACGCCGGAACTGTTCGATCTGTTGACGCGGCACGGCGTCACCTTTCATCGCGAGCATGCGGGCGAGGTGTTCTTCAGTGCCGAGGCACATGTCATCAGCCTCGATGCAACCGGGGTCGTCACCGGCGTCCGCTACAACGACCGCTGCCTGGCGCCACAGACGGCCTCAGAGGATGAAATCGATGGCGTGATCGAGGCGCTGGCCGAACTGACGCGGCTGATCTGCGATCCGCAAAACCAGTTCCAGCACCAGCTGCAGCCGGGCGAGGTGCTGGTCTTCGACAATCAGCGTGTCATGCATGGCCGCAGCGCCTTCGATCCGACGCTGGCGGTGCGGCATCTCAGAAGCTGCAACATCGACCGCGACGGCGTGCACAGCGCGTTTCGCACGCTGGCCCGCCGGTTTACGCCTGAAGAGGCCGAGACGGTGCTCTATCAGGGCGCGATTTTCTAGCGTCCTGCCGTTGCCCTTAGTTGAACCACAGGGCAAAAGTCAGAAAACCGCTACCGCCGAACTGGCGCTGGATCTGGTTGAATTCGTCGCTGGTCAGGATCTTGCCGCTTTCGAGATAGGGCGCGATGGCCGGGCCGGTGATCGACAGCACCAGGTCGAAGGGTTTTGGCTCGTCGAAGAAGCGCTTCATGTTGATGCCCTTGCCGGTGATGCGGAAATGCGGCAGCAGCAAGCGGCCTTCCAGGAGATCCTCGGCCATGGTCAAGGTGGCGAGCCAGGCCTCGACCTGTTCTTCGCCGACTTCAAGGCCGGTGAGCGGGTTCTCACCCTTCTGCTGCGGTCCCGGCAGCCATTCGCGGTCGTTGTCGGTCTCGGCGCGGATCGCCTTCCAGTCCTCGCGCGACAGCCGGATCATTTCGAGCAGGTGGCGACGCGCCGCTTGCCGGCGCTCGGGTTCGACAACCGGCCAGTTGACCAGATGCACCAGCGAGATGAAATCGGCGATGCGCCATTCCGACGTGAAGATGCTGCTGCCCATGTCGCTGCTCGGCGGCACGAGAATGTCCTGCAACGGCAGTTTGGCGCGCGGGAACAGCATGTGGAATGAGCCGTCGAAGGTGCTCCTGAAATCATGCGCCAGCCAGAAATCGGCCTGCGCCATCAGGAATTCGGCATAGCCCTGCAGCCAATAGCCGTCGGCGCGGTCGAAGCGGAAGGTGAGCGCGGGTACTGCTCCGTCCGGTGCGCTGCCGCCGCGCGACAGCGAGGCCATGATGGCGGCCATGCTCTCATCTGGCGTGATCGCGCCGTCCTCGTTGAGGTCGATGCCGACATGGGTGAGATCGAGCACCATGCCGATATCGGCATCGGCCGGGACCGAACCCAGCGTGGCGGCGGATTTCTCCAGCCGGTCGCGGAAGCCGACCAGGATGGCGCGGAACTGTTCATAGGTCAGCGGCTCGGGGTTGGGATTGTCCGGCACCGGCAGCCGCATCAATGGCAGCATGAAGGATTGCGGGCTTTCGAAACCATGGCGGTGCAGGCCACTGGCCAGCAGTTCCAGCGCGGTGAAGAACTCGCCGGCGCCGGCCGCGTAGGCTGACGCCGGATCTTTTGGCGCGGCGGCCTCCAGCGTCGACAGGGCGGTGTCGCGCGCCGCCACGGTCTTGGCCTCGAACAAGGCGGTTGCCGCTTCGGGCATGGCGGCGCGCGCGGACGACAACGGCACCAGCAGAATGAAAGCGGATGCCAGCAGGCTTGCTGTTCGTGTCATCTTTTCCCCCATGCGTTGGTCGCGTCGGCGAACATACACGCATTTGCAGTGCCGCGCCTCTCAGCGCCGAGGCGCAGACGCACGATTGTCGACGGATGCGCTTCAACCCTCGAGCCCGACGGTCTAGACAGGGGCAAACGATTGGGCTTGGGCGTGTCGAACTATCCGCTTTCCTACAAACTGTCGTGGCTTCCGCGCTTTCTGAAGCCCTCGCTCGGCGGTGATGCCAATGGTTTCGCGCCGATGGCCGCGACGATGTTGACTCCGCCGCCGAAGCGGGCGGTGCGGCTCGCCTTCATCGGCGACATCTCGGCGGTGGCCAACCGCGGCGCGCCGGACTGCGATCCGGCGATCAAGGCGTTGCTCGGCGCTGCCGACCTGGTGATCGGCAATTGCGAAAGCCCGATCGTGGACGGACCAAATGCGGTGCTCGGGACCAAACTCGGTACGCATCACGCGATGAGCGAACGCTTTCTGGTCGAGACGTTGGCGGCCGTTGGCATCGCACACGAAAGGCTCGTGCTGTCGCTGGCCAACAATCATGTACTCGACCAGGGCGTCGCCGGTTTCGACGCGACGGTGGCGGCGCTGAAGCGGCTGGGCATCCGCAGCATCGGCCTGGCAGCCAATGGTGCGTTGGTGCCTGTCACCGTCGGCCCGCTGACATTCGGCTTCGCGGCCTTCACGCTGTGGCGCAACGCCGATGAAAACCTGTTCGCTGGCCGCGTGTCGATGGATAGCGATCCGGCGCACTGGCCGCGCGAAGCCGTCGATCTTCTCTGCGCGGTGCCGCACTGGGATTGGGAGTTCCGGCATTTTCCGCGCGCCAAGACGCAGGCGCTGGCCAGGCGGCTGGCCGGGCAGGGCGTCGGGCTGATCGCCGGCCATCATGCCCATGTAGTACAACCGGTGGACCGCATCGACCGGACGCTCGTCGCCTATGGGCTCGGCGATTTCCTCGGCACGGCCCTTGCCCGCCAGCCATGGCCGGGGCGCATTGGAGGCATATTCATCGTCGATGTCAGTGCCGATGCCGGCACGCGCGGCGCGATCGCGTCTTACCAGTTGCATCCCTTTGTGCGGCTGCGCGCCGGTGATCATGAGCGGCTGCTGTCAGTCGAAGGGTTGAAGGGGCGGATGCACAACAAGGTCAAAGGCCGGCTGGGGGCAATTTTTCCTTCCCCTAGAAGCGAGGACGGGGGCACCGCCTAACCGTCTGGCGGCCCCGGTAAAACCGACTATCATGCGCCGGCAGCGGCAGGCTTGCGGGGGTGGCGATGGAAACAGCGGATTTCATGCCGAGCGAGGCGGTCACGGCCGGCATCCGGAAAGACATCGAGACCTATGAGGCGGCGAGGGCTTCGGCGGTTCGGCAGGTGCGCTGGCGGGTGCCGCTGTTCGTCGGCCTGGTGCTGGTGTTCGTGGTGCTGGTCGCCTGGCTGTTCAACAAGGTCGCCGACCCCAACGAGCAATGGTTCTCGACGCCGCATGTGTTTCTTTATGTCATCGGCTTCGCGGCTTCGATCCTGCTCTACTTCCAGGCCATGAAACCGGCGACGCGGCTGCAGCAATCGTTCCGCGAGACGCTGCTGCCGATCATCTTCGGCTTCATCGCGGACATGCGTTACCAGCATGGGGGGAGGCCGAACTCCTTCGACCGGCTGCCGCGCGAGGCGGTCGGGCCCTTCAACCGGCAGTCGTTCGACGATGTCGTTTCGGGCCGCTACGAAGAGTTTCCGTTCGAGCTTTACGAAGCAGAATTGCGGGAAGGGTCTGGCAAGGGTTCATCGACAGCCTTCAAGGGTGTCATCGTCGCTTTCGAAGCGATCGAGCCGTTCCCGGGAATATTGGTGGCGACGCGGCGGACCAATGCGGTCGTCGGATTCTTCCGCGGCATGTTCGCCAGCAAGATGCAGGACTTGTCGTCCGGTGTGCCCGAACTCGACGCCGCCTATGAATTCCGCACCGACAACATCGAGGCGGCGCGGCCGCTGGTGACCGGCCGGCTGGCGCAGGCGCTGAAATGGCTTGGCGAAACCTGGCCGGACGATCCGGCCCGCGTCGCGCTCAACGGCAGCGACGGTTTCCTGCTGCTGCCGCAGACGAAGAATTTCTTCGAGCTGCCAGCTATCTCGGTGCCGCTCGACTATTCCAGGCATGTCGCGCCGATGATCGCCGACATGGGCGCCATGCTGGCGACGGCAGCGCTGGTGCGCAAGATCGGCGCGAGGGATGGGGAGACGGGTTAGTCAGGTGACGCGCGTCAGCAGTCGAAGCCATAGTTCTGGCGGTAATAGTCGACGTCTTCCTTCGACATGGTCTTAAACAACACACAGACGGTGAAGCTGCCGACTTGACGGCCGTTTCTGGTGTAGCCCCAGTCGGAAATATCTTCCCGGGTGAATTCGAGTTCCTGGCCGGCTACGACGTTGTGCACGCTCTGTGGCTCGTTCGCCAACGTACCTGCAAATCCGGTTGCGGTGCGGTGGAAGGGTATGATCCAGAAATGTTCCGCGGCGTCTCCGTCCCTGAACTCGACCTTCAATTTGAAGTCTGATGTCAAAGGTGGGGGAGCCTCCGACAATGTCAGGAATTCATCCAGGCCTGCGCGAGCCTGCGCTATGGCCGCCGCCATATCCGGATCGTCCCTGGGGACGCTGACAACTTTGTCGCCGCCCTGATTAGAATTTTGCGCCTCGGCCAATCCCGGAGCAAACGCCAGCATCAGGAATATCATGGTCCGGACTGCAAGCTTCATGGACGGTCCCCTTCATCGCGACGGTCGACACCATCCTGCATCCATTCCGGGTTTGCAACCAGAACGCGAGTTCCATCCGTTTTTGGGTCGGTTTCAACTGATCCATGAAACAAAAATTGTACCGATGACCGCTCAGCAATCTGTTTCGTGATGCCGCTGGAGGTGGATTGCGGCGGCTGCGTGGTGATCGAAAGCCGCCCGCCACAATCGGCCAAGTGACTCTTTTCGTGGAAAGAAGTGCACTTGCTGGAGGGGACCGAAGCGGCCGGCAGTTGCATCGACGGCAGGCAATGTGTCGGAATTAAGCCTATGATATCGTTTGCGAAATTTCACTCAACGTGATTTGCGGAGGGCGCACTTTCCGGTCCAGTTTCGGGCCGTTCGGTGCTGTCGCTTCTCAAGCTGGCAGCCCCGGAAAACCGAAACAGCACGGAGTGCTTACCGATGAAGAAGACCCTCGCAACCACCGCCGCCCTGCTCGCCTTCCTCGGCACGGCCTATGCCGCGACCGTTCAGGGCACCATCCAGTCGGTCGATCCGACGACCAAGTCGATCACCCTCGACGACGGCAAGATCTACCAGCTGTCCCCGGAAGCGGCGGTCGGCAAACTGAAGGTCGGCGCCAAGGTGGCGGTGACGGTCGATGACAAGACCGGCATGGTGACGTCGATCAAGAAGTCTTCGTAAGCCCAATCTTTGATGGGTACGGCGCTGTCCCTCATCGCCAGGCAGGCGGATGAGGGGCAGCGCAACTCTTCGAGATCACCTTTGTGACGCCTGAACCTCATTGCTGGCCGCCTTGATGCCGTAACGGCGCCTCGGCTCCGCCATGCACCGCTATGGTTTTTGTCAAAGAGCCGCGCTATCCCTTGGCCAACGGGGGATATCCATGGCCGAGGAACAAGAAGGGTTTCGCCTGTCGCGGCGATTGCTGCTGGGTGCGGCCGTCTTCGGCGGCGCGGTGCTGTGGGGCGGCACCACTGTGGCGCGGCTGGCACGAGGGCCTTCGGGACCGAAGAACGCCGGACGCATCGCCGATGTCGACGGCATCGCACTGCCGCTGAAGCCGATTGCCAGCCCGCCGGCCTTCGATCCTTCGCTGCCCTGGTCGGCAAAAGGCGGCGACATCAACGATGCCAGCGGCCTGTCGAAGACGCCGGTCTATGGCGTGGTCGAGGTCAGCGAGGAAGACCACATCGCCAAGGCGCTGGCCTTCGCGCGCGCCAACGGGCTGAAAATCTCGCTGGCCGCCATCCGCCACTCGATGGGCGGGCACGCCTTCGACGACAACGCGCTGGTGCTCGATCTCAGAAAGTTCAACAAGGTCACCGTCGATGCCGCGGCCAAGACCATGACCCTGCAGCCGGGCGCGCGCTGGCACGATATCCAGAACCTTTTGCATCCGCGCTTCGCGGTGAAGGCGATGCAGTCGACCGACATCTTCTCGGTCGGCGGCTCGCTGTCGGTCAACGCGCATGGCATGGACCATCAGGCGGGTTCAGTTGCCGGCTCGATCCGCTCGATGCGGGTGATGTTGGCCGATGGTTCGGTGACGACCTGCTCGCCGACCGCGAACACCGACCTGTTCCGCCACGTCGTCGGCGGCTACGGCTTGTTCGGCGTGGTGCTGGAGGCGACGCTCGATATCGTCGACAACACAGTCTACCGCACCTCGCGCGAGATCATCAAATCGGACGATTTCCCGAAATTCTTTGCCGACGTGCTGGAGCCGAACAAGGAGATCGGCCTGTTCTACGGCCATCTGTCGACGGCGCCGGGCAATTTCCTCGAGGACATGATCGTCTATCGCTACGACAAGGTGGCCGACCAGCCGCCGGCCGACCAGCCTGAGATCGGCGAGCCGGGTTCGGTGGGGCTGAAGCGGGTGCTCATCAATCTGGCGAAATGGGGCAGCCTGTTCCAGGAGCTGAAATGGTTCACCGAAAAGACACTGGAACCGAAATTCGAAAGCTGCACGGTGGCGCGCACTTCAGCCATGGCCGAAGGCGAGGCCTGTCTCGTCACACGCAATAACCCGATGCACGATTCGGTGCCCTATTTGTTCAACGACCTGATGGATGAGACCGACATCCTGCACGAATATTTCATCCCGCGCGCCGCCTACATCGAGTTCATTTCGGAAGCGCGCGAAATCCTGCGCAACCAGCCGCTGCCGGTGCTCAATGCCTCGGTGCGCATCGTCCACAAGGAGGATGTTGCACTGACCTACGCGCCGGAGCCGGCCTATTCGCTGGTGCTCTACATCAACCAGCCGACCGATGCCGACCGCAATGCGAAAATGCGGGCGCTGACGCGGGCGCTGATCGATGTGACGATCAGGCATGGCGGGCGGTTCTTCCTGCCCTATCAGCTGCATTACACCGCCAGGGAATTGCTGGCCTCCTATCCCGAATTGCCGGCCTTCCTGGCGGCGAAGCGGCAATATGACCCGACGGAACTGTTTGCCTCGACCTTCTACCGTGCCATCAAGGCGCTGAGCGGGGTGGTATAGACGTCAGGAGAACAACCAATGCGGATGGTATCAGCGGCGGCACTCACCCTCATCGCGCTGTGTGCTGGACCGGCCGGAGCCGAGGATCTCAAGGCTTTCAAGCTGACGATCGACGGCGTGACGGTCGATATCGATCCGGGCGAGAGCACAGATGTGACGCTGCCCGGCGGCAAACAGAGCAAGGTGACGCTCGAGCGCAACGACTTCGCCACCTTTTCCGGCGGCAGTTTCTCCTTCGTCCATCCGAGCGACATCTCGGTGACCAAGACCGATCTCGGCGAGAACATCACGCAGTATCTGATGGCGTCGGCGCTGGGCACGATCGTCGTCGTGCAGGAATACGGCAAGATGAATCCGGTGTCGCTCAACCAGCTGATGCTGCAGGAAATGACCAAGGAATCGGTGCAGGCTGGTGCGAAGCTGACGCAGGAGCCGACAACGCGCAAGCTCGCCGACGGCAAGGAACTGACCGGCATTCTCGCCAAGGTGAAGACACGCACCGACACCGCCGATTTCGAGATCGTCGGCTTCGGACTTGCCGATCAGGGGTTGTTGTTCATCACCCGCGTCGCCGGCGAGGATGCGGCCACCGAAAAGCCGCTGATCGACAAGTTCTGGCAGAGCCTGAAGGTCAAGCTGTAGGGGCGTTGTTTCGGCGCGATCCCCTGAGGTAAAGCGCCATGCGCTCTTCCCGGGAAAACCGCTTCACACTAGCCCTGGAGTTGCTCTACAGGCCCTTCGGCACCAGTCCGGCCAGCCAGTTGGCCGACCGCTTCGCCGCATCGGCGGTCGCCGACACGGCGCGGCCAAGATCGGTCTTGACCACGGCGTAGCCGTTCTTCGTGCGATAGAGCACGCCGGTTCCGCCATCGACCACTTGTTCATAGGCGACGGGCCGGGCGGCCTCCGCTTCCACGGCCGTCGTCGGCGCGCCGACAGGAACACTCGGTCGGCGGCTCAATTCCGGCGGCAGCGGGCTTTCGGTTTCAACGACCCTGCTGGCGGGCGTCAGGTCCGGGCGCGACGCGGTCGCGGCCAGTTGCGAGGAGGACGACGAGCCTTTCGCGCGGCAGATGCCGGAGATGAGCGGATAGTTGAAATTGCGCTCGTGCAGCATCTGGCTCTTCATCGCCGCTTCGCATTCGGCGATCGTCGACCACTTGGCCGGCGTCTCGCCGATATATTCGCAAAGCTTGGCGTCGCAGTCGCAGCCGACAATGGTCATGGCGACAAGGGCGGTCTTGATCACGGTCTTGTCCCTTCGAGATGCCCCCCGGCAGCCCATTTCGGTGCATGTCGCGGTCCCAAACCCGGTTTCCGCTTTTGGGCGAGGTGCAACAATCCATCGCGCGTGAACAAGGCGGGATTTGGCCTCGATTGTGGAATGAGCGTGGCGAAGCGCCGAACGGTCGATCTATCGAGCGGCCGGCGCGATTCGTTTGAGGAAATTCGCGATCAGCCGTACCACATCGTGCGGACGTTCGACCTGCGGGATGTGGTTGACGCCATCGAGAACCGCCAGTTCGGCGTGCGGAAACAACGCGGCAATCTCTTCACCCTGTGCCAGGGGCGTGGTCGTATCGTCTCGCCCCCAGACGACGAGGACGGGCGGCGTGAAGACGCGATAGTTCGCGGGGTTGGCGGCAAGGGATTTTCGTTCGTCGTTGAACAGGCCGTTGAACAGCCAATGGCCGACTGCATCGGTGGTGCCTTCGACATTGAGGGGCCGCGCGTAGATAGCGATGCGTTCAGCGGTGACTAGGTCGTCGTTCTCGATGAACGAGCGCAGACCCGGTCCGACCATCAGCGGATTGGTGAAGGTCGAGGCAGTGAGCAGGTCGCGAGGCCATCGCAGGTTCAGGAGAGCGGCAAATGGCATTGTCGGCGCCTCGGTCCGGCCGAGGCCAAGTGCCACGTCGAGCAGGATCAGAGCGTCGATGCGGTCCGGAGCCTCGAAGGCGGCTTCGATCACCCCACCGCCGCCATAGGAGTGGACGCCGACACTGAAATGGCGCAGGCCGAGCGCGTCGGCGAAACCGAGGACGCGTTTTGCGTGGGCAGCGCGCGAATAGTCCTGGTCGACCGGTCTTTGCGAATAGCCAAAGGGAGGCATGTCGGGCGCTATGACGCGAAAGCCCTGTTCTCCCAATGGCGCGGCGATATCGCGGTAGGTCTCCGCCCAGGAGGCCGTGCCGTGGAACAGCAGCAGCGGCGGCCCGTCCTGCGGTCCCCAGACCTGGTAGTGGATCTTCAGGCCATCGACGGTGGCAAACAGCGCTCCCGTCGGCGCGGCCTCCTCGGGTGACAGGTTCTCCCGCAGCGCCGCCGCGCCGCGAAAGCCGACAAGCGTGACCACAATGAGCGCGACCAGCGTGAGCGCAAGCCAGCCGACGATGCGGATCAGTCTGCGCATTGCCAGGCTATCGTCTCAATAGTCATAGACGTGTTCGAGCCTGGCGCCTGACTTGATCAGAGCCGGCAGCACGAGATGCAATTTGCGCACGGCGACGGTCAGCCCGGTTCGGCGCGTCGCCGGGTCGGCCGGCAGCGGATAGCTGAACAGGATGCGGATGCCTTCGGGCACAGCGATCGAGTCGGTCGAAAGCACGGTGACCATGATCTCGTCATTGCCACCGATTTCGACGAAGGAGACGCCCTTGTCGATCAGGCGCGGAATCATCTCGGTAAAAACCTGGTAGCGCTTGGTGACGAAGACAGCGCCGTCGGCGCCGTAGTCGCGCTCCAGCAAGGTATCGGGCTCGTTGCGCGTCGCTTCGCCGACCGGCCCTTTGGCCCAGACATGGATGTCGAGGAAGGCGGGTGGGGATGTGGCCGCGAGTGCCTGCTTGATCAGGTCGGCGTAGCCCTGCTTGATGGTGTCGGCAAGGCCGAAGGCAAGCTTGCGTTCGCTGGTGCGGATGGAACTGTCGCCTGGCGCCGGCTGCACGGCAAACAGGCCGGCGCGCTTCTGCGCATAGGGAAATTGATACCACGGCACCTGGTCGAGGAAAGCGGCATAGTCGGCCGCCACCTTGGCCTGATAGATGTCGGCGGCGGTGCGCTTGCCGGCGGTCGCCTCGGTTACGCGACCGACCGTGTTCTCATAGGCCCATTGCAGGATGTGTTCGATGCTGTGGCTGGTGCCGATGATGACCAGCATCTGGTGGTTGGCGAAGTTGAAATTGTAGGCAGAGCTGGCGCGGATCACCATGGCGTAGTCCTGCCAGAAGCGACCGACATAGGACCAATAGGGAAAGCCGCTCGGCTGGTTCTTGTCGACGAAGCCGGCATACTCGCGCGCGGCGTAGACGATCGCCCATTCCGGGTAGGTGAGGAAGGTCGATTCCTCCGGCCGCTTATAGCCGGGGATTTCGGCGCGAACCTTGTCGGCCAGCGCCTTGGGCGGCGCGCCGTCGGCAATGCCGGGCAGCGGCGCCTTGTCGAGTGACGACGTCGTCAGGAAGCCATAGCTCAGCCCGACGACCGGGATCAGGACGACGATGACGATCAGCCACAGGATCGCCTTGACGATGCGCTTCAGCCAGCGAAACAGGAACATTGCCGGATCAGGCCGTGGCGAAGTGGTCGTGTATGCGCTTCGACAGCCAGAAGCCGACATAGACGGCGAAGCCGCCAATGACGATATGCGGCAGGTTGGCGAAGAAGCGGGCGGGGAATTCGATGTCGTTGAGGGAGCGGAAGCCGTTGATGAAGATGCCGGCATCGAGGCAGCCCGAACCGGTGATCAGGCCAAGCACGCCGTCGAACAGATAGACCGAGCCGAACAGCTTGAAATAGAACACCGCCTGGCGATGCGAGATGAAGGCGGCGGCCAGCGCCCAGACGCCGGAGAAGGCGTGCAGCAGGTCATCATACCATTGCAGCGAGAACAGGCCGAACAGATTGCCGTTGGCATCGTTGAACGCCGGTATGTAGCCGATGGCAACGACGGCGAAGAACAGGAACGCATAGGCAACGGCAAGCTTCTGGATCAACGTCATGAAGTATCCCCCTTCAGGGAGCCCATTCGCTAACGCTACTCTGCCGGACGACTGACGCGGTTTTCTGCGCTTCCGATGCTCACGGACCCAAATGTCCGCTGCGCTTCGGTTCTCGAAACCCACGCCATGCGCCTCTGCAGAGCGCGTTATCAAACGGACTCCGACGACGCCGGACGTTAGCTGATTTTAGAACCGGTTGCAGCCATATCCGGAAACAGCGTAAAAATTGTAGGGGATAGCCAAAAAACGACAGTCGGCGCCGGGATCTCTCCCAGCGCCTCCCTGTCAGATCAGGACACGGTCGCGGCAGCAACTTCCCTAAAGTCGTCGCGCCATGCCGGCCTTGATTTTGACGGTCCTGCCAGCCCGCCACCCGAGAGCAGCGCCCGTTCGGGACCACGCCGGTCTCCGCCCTTGCGGGCTTTGCCCTGCGCACCATCGAAGGTTTTTGCCGTCCTTCATGGCAGCATCGGTCCGCCGTCGGCGTTGGCACGCTTTCCGCGGCCCCGTAGGTCTCGGCATCCGTCCCTCCAACAGGCAAGCCTGCTCTCGCTCAGGGCCGTACGGGCCTCAGGAAATCCGCCTTTCACTTCGCCTTTCGGCTGGACGATCGGTAGCCGCCTGAGATGGGTTCAATGTACGCCGGGTAAGTGGTCGGCGACACTGCGGCAGGCCTGTGGATAGCGGGATTATCGGGGATCAAGCAAGGACAACGGATTTTCCGGTCCGCCATGACGGGCGGCAGCGGTGGACATTCGCCCTTGCCCTGTCGGCGGGCGCGGGTTTCAATGCCGGCAAAGGATTCGAGGCGCCGGGCGCCTTGATGTCCTTGCGGGAGGGTGTGCTTGAAAGTCGGAGTGGTCCTCAATCCGATTGCCGGTGGCGGCCGGTTGAAACGGCATTGGCCGGAGGTCGCCGCGTCGCTGAAAAAGCATTTCGGCGAATTCGAGCTGCGCGAGACGCAGGCCGAAGGTGACGCCGAAAGGCTGGCGCTCGATCTCGCGGCAAACGGTTTCGACCTGGTGATCGCGGCCGGCGGTGATGGCACTGCCAGCGAGGTGGCCGACGGGCTGCTGCAGGCGTCCAAGGAAGGCCGCAGGACAACCGAGCTTGGCCTCTTGCCGTGCGGGACCGGCATCGATTTCGCGCGCGGGCTCGGCCTGCCGCGCGAGGTTGATGCGGTGCTGAAGCGGCTCGCCGAGACCAAGCCTCGGAAAGTCGATGCCGGGCGCATTTGCTACATCGACGACCATGGCGCGCTGGCGAGCCGGCATTTCATCAACATCGCCAGCCTCGGCCTGTCGGGCGCCACCGACCGCGCCGTCAACGCCGACAAGCGCAAGGGCAAGATGTCGGCCAGGTCGCTGTTCCTGTGGCGCACCGTGGTCGAATTCATCCGCTACCGCTTCCAGCATGTCAGGATCACGGTCGACGACGGCACGCCGGTCGAGGCGCGCATGGCGCTGGTGGCGGTCGCCAACGGCAAGTTCTTCGGCGGTGGCATGATGATCGCGCCGGATGCGGAACTGGCCGACGGGCAGTTCGACATCGTCATCCTGCGCGCGGCCGGCAAGCTGAAGCTGATCTGGGATATCCGGCTGCTCTATGGCGGCCGGCACCGCAACCATCCCGCGATCACCATCCTGCGCGGCCGGAAAGTGGTGGTCGAGCCGCTCGGCGATGTCGAGACGAACGGCGCGATGGTCGACATCGATGGCGAGTCGCCGGGACGCATACCGGCGACCTTCGAGATCCTGCCCGGCGCGCTGACGCTCAGATATTGAATCAAGTCGTTAACAGATCGATTCAGGTGAGTTCGGAGATGGGTCCAACCAACTGAAATCGCTTGATTTCTTGCCTGGTGTCAGACTTCGAGCTTGGCTGGAAACCCGGGCGCGCGCAGGTCAGTGCCAACGGCATCTTCCAGCAGTTTGACGATCTGGGTCGACCACGCGGCGCCGCCATAGGCAGCCTTGCCTTGCTCAAAAATCGCGTTGACCCGCGTGGCAAGCTCAAGCGGCACGCCAGACTGTTCGCCCATGGCGAGCGCGAAGCCGAGATCCTTCAGCGCCAGGTCCATGGTAAAGCCGATGTCGTAGGAGCCGTTGAGAATGAGCTGGCTTTCGGTCTCATGGACGAAGCTGTTGCCGGAGGAGGCGACGATGGCGTGGTAGGATTGGGCGAGGTCGAGCCCGCCTTGCCTGGCCAGCATCAAGGCCTCGCCGGCGGCGACAAGATGGATGAAGGCGAGCATGTTGGTGATCACCTTGATCACCGCCGCCGAACCGACCGGACCCATGAGGAACGACTTCGCGCACATCGCTTCGATGGCCGGGCGATGGCGCGCATAGAGTGCCGCATCGCCACCGACCAGTGCGGTGATTTTTCCGACCGCCGCCAGATGCACGCCGCCGGTGACCGGGCATTCCAACGTCTCGATGCCCTTGGCCGAGGCGAGGGCGGCCAGACGCACGATCTCGTCGCGGCCGTTGGTCGACATCTCGATCCAGGTGCCGCCTTCGGGCAGGCCCTCGAGCAAGCCGCCTGGACCGGCCAACACCGCTTCGCTGACTTTGGGCGAGGGCAGGCAGGTTACCGCATTGCCGGCTCGCGAGGCGGCCTCGGCGGGACTGTTGGCGGCGGTGGCGCCCAGCGCAACGAGGCGCTCGACAGCAGCGGGCTCGCGGTCGAAGACGGTGACCGCGAAGCCGTTGCGGATCAGGCTGGCGGCAAGATTGCCGCCGAGATGGCCAAGGCCGATGAAGGCGTAGCTTTCGCTCACGGCATCAGCGGCGTCTGCATCATCTGCAGATGCAATTCCTTGCCGGTGTAGGGATGCGCATCGCAGACCGCTTCGTTGAGTTCGACACCGAGGCCGGGCTCCTTCGACGGGATGACATTGCCGTCCTGCCACTCGATCTTCTTCGTGAGCAGCGTCGCGTGGAACCCATCCCACTGCTTCAGCGATTCTAGGATGAGGAAGTTGGGCAGCGTCACCGCCAGCTGGATGTTGGCAGCACCGACGATCGGCCCGCAATAGCAGTGCGGGGCGACCTGGATGTGGTAAGCCTCGGCCATGGCGGCGATCTTCTTGGTTTCGAGGATGCCGCCCGAGCGGCCGAGGTCGGGCTGCAGGATGGTCGCGGCGCGGTTCTCGATGACGCGGGCGAATTCGAACTTGGTCGTCAGCCGCTCGCCGGTGGCGATCGGGATCGACGTGCCTCGCGCCACCTGCGCCATCACTTCAGGCATGTCGGGCGGCACCGGCTCCTCGAACCACAGCGGATCATAGGGTTCGATGGCGCGGGCCATGCGCAGCGCGCCGGAGGCGGTGAATTGGCCGTGGGTGCCGAACAGGATGTCGGCGCGGGTGCCGACCGCCTCGCGGATCGCCTTGATCATGCGGGTGGAGACATCGATGTCGACGAGACGCGGCTGATGGCCGTCAAAGGCAGTGTAGGGACCGGCCGGGTCGAGCTTAACGGCGTTGAAGCCCTGCTCGACATATTCGAGCGCGCAGGCAGCCGCCATCTCGGGGTCGTTGTAGACGTTCCTGCCGTCCGGAGCGTCCTCCGAATGGACGCTGCCGGTGTGCGGGTAGAGATAGGTGTAGGAGCGCAGCGTCTCGTGCACCTGGCCGCCGAGCAGTTTGTAGACCGGCTTGTTGGCCTCCTTGCCGACGATGTCCCAGCAGGCCATTTCCAGCGCCGAGAAGCACCCCATGCCAGACACGTCCGGGCGCTGGGTGAAGCCGGAGGAATAGGCGCGGCGGAAGAAGTTCTCGATGTCGTGCGGATCGCGGCCGATCAAATAGCGCTCGGCCATATCCTCGACCATCTTCGCCGTGACATGGGCGGAGAAGGTGGCGTTGTAAGCCTCGCCATAGCCGACGACACCGCCATCGGTGGTCAGCTTGACGAAGATGAAATACTTGCCGCCGATGCCGGGCGGCGGGTTGCCGACAACCCAGGTCTTGACGTCGGTGATTTTCATTTTTGGTCCTCCAGAACCAGTTCGGCGCCCTTCCAACCGGTCATGATCGAGGCGGCGTTGGTGTTGCCGGTGATGTTGTCGGGAAAGATCGAGGCGTCGATGACACGCAAGCCCTCGATACCGTGCACCTTGAGGCGCGGATCGACCACGGCGCGGGAGGGATCAGGCCCCATGCGGCAGGTCGACACCGGATGATAGACGGTGCCCGAGCGCTTCCGGAAATCCTGGATCAGATCGGCGTCTGAAGTGATCGACGGCCCCGGCAGGACCTCTTCCTCGATGATCTCGGCCATTGCCGGCATCGAGGCGATCTTGCGCACGAACTTCACCGCGTCGAGCATCTCGGCGACATCGGCCTCGGTAGAATAGGCATTGGCCGATATCCTGGGATAGTCGCGCGGATTGCTGGAACGGATCATGATCTCGCCGCGGCTCGACGGACGGCAATTGGACAGGCCGATGGAAAAGCCCGGCCACGGGTCGGGTGTCAGGATCGGACGCTCGCCGCTTTTGGGAATGACGGTCGAGAAGGCCTGGAAATAGAGCTGCATGTTGGGGCGGGTCGCCGCCGGGTCGGTGCGGAAGAAGCCACCGGCATTGTTCATCGACAGCGACAGCGGGCCGGAGCGCGTCAGGATGTATTGCATGCCGACCAGGAGCTTGCCCCACCATGGACGCAGCGTCTGGTTGAGCGTCGGCAGCCTGCCCTTGAAGGTGTAGTTGATGCCGACATGGTCCTGCAGATGCGCGCCGACATTCTCGTTGGCATGGACGACGGCGATGCCAAGCCCCTTGAGCAGCGCCGAGGGGCCGACGCCGGACAGCTGCAGCAATTGCGGCGAGTTGACCGAACCGCCCGACAGGATGACCTCACGCCCGGCACGCGCCGTCTTCGTCTCGCCGTTCTGGAGATATTCGACGCCGACGGCGCGCCTGCCTTCGAACAGCACTCTGGTCGCCTGCGCGTTCATCTCGACGCGGACGTTGGCGCGCTTCATCGCCGGGCGCAGGAAAGCGCGCGCCGCCGACATGCGGCGGCCGTTCCTGGTCGAGATCTGGTACACGCCAACGCCTTCCTGGGCAGCACCGTTGAAATCCGGGTTAAGCGGCAGGCCGGCCTGCTGGCCGGCGGCGAGATAGCGCTTGGTCAGCGGGTGGACGGCGTCCGAACAATCGGTGACATGCAGCGGGCCGCCGACACCGCGCCATGCGTCGGCGCCGGCCTGGTTGTCCTCCAGCGCCTTGAAGGCGGGCAAGATATCGTCATAGCCCCAGCCTGGGTTGCCGGCGGCTGCCCAGGCATCGAAATCTTCGCGCGCGCCCCGGATCCAGACCATGGCATTGATCGAGCTCGAGCCGCCGAGCAGCTTGCCGCGCGGCCAGTGGTCGGCGTTGCCCGCTAAGCCAGGGTCCGGCTCGGCCTTGTAGTTCCAGTTCACCGCCGGATCGAAGAAGGTCTTGCCGTAGCCGAGCGGCATCTGCACGTAGAAGCGGCGGTCGGTGCCGCCGGCTTCCAGCACCAGCACGGAAAAGCGGCCGGAGGCCGACAGTTTGTCGGCCAGGACCGAGCCGGCCGAGCCGGAGCCGACGATGATGAAGTCATAGGTCTGCATGATTGGTGGGCGGCTCCGGAAATCTGGCCACAGCCTAGACGCGGCGGGTCGGCCGCGTCGCCGCGCCTTCCGGCATCGGTTGTGAAAAAAGCGACCGGGATGCCAGGTCGAGTTGCGGGGAATCCCGACAATCGCGCTTGATATGCATGGGGTCGACAGCTTATGCGATGATATCAGCCAATCTGCGGAAGGCAGGAATCATATGCGAACCTTGCCTGATGCTTTCATTGCCGAATTGCCGGGCCACTACAGCGGCAAGGTCCGCGAAAACTACGACCTGCCGGACGGCAGGCGCATCATCATCGCCACCGACCGTCTCAGTGCCTTCGACACCATCCTGACCTCGATCCCGTTCAAGGGGGAGATCCTCACCCAGACGGCGCGGTACTGGTTCGAGGAAACCGCCGATATCTGCGCGAACCATGTTCTCGAATATCCCGACCCGAACGTTGTCGTCGGCACAAGGCTGGACATCCTGCCGGTCGAGATCGTCGTGCGCGGCTATCTGGCGGGAACCACCAGCACCTCGATCCTGACAAGGTACCGGCGCGGTGACCGGGACATGTATGGAATGACCCTGCCGAACGGCCTGCGCGACAATGAAAAACTGGCCGAGCCAATCATCACGCCGACCAGCAAAGCCCAGCACGGTGGCCATGACGAGCCGCTGTCCAAGGCCGAGATCCTTGACCAGGGCCTTCTCACCCAGGCGCAGTGGGATACCGTGTCGGGCTATGCCTTGCGGCTGTTCGCCCGTGGACAGCAGCGCGCCGCCGAACGCGGCCTCATCCTCGCCGATACGAAGTACGAATTCGGCACCGACAGGAACGGGACCATAATCCTTGCCGACGAAATCCACACGCCGGACAGCAGCCGGTACTGGATCGCCAAGAGCTATGAGGAAGCCCTCGCCAGCGGCAGCCGGCCGGAGAGTTTCGACAAGGATTTCATCCGGTCGTGGGTCTCTGCGCGATGCGATCCTTACAGCCAACCGATACCTGACATACCCGACGAGATTGTCGAACAGGCATCCCGGGTCTATGCACAGGCTTACGAGGCAATCACCGGCAGGGAATTCTCTCCCGACCTGTCTGGGCATAGCGTCCTGGACCGCATTCGCTCGAACCTCGCGCGTTACTTCTAGCGGCCAACCGAGACTTCGGTGGGTGGCGCGTTGACCTCTCTGCGCCATGACGCTACGGGATCGAGGGCATTGACCTCGAAGGATTTCCCCCATGGTGCACTACGCTGAAGGACGGCCGCTCGGCGATCTGACGCTGCGCACGCTGGCCATGCCTTCGGACGCCAATGCGGCCGGCGACATCTTCGGCGGCTGGGTGATGGCGCAGATGGATCTTGCCTGCGGCATCCGTGCGGCCGAGCGCGCCAAGGGCCGCGTGGTGACGGCGGCGGTCAAGGAAATGTCCTTCGCCAAGCCGATGAAGATCGGCGACACGCTGTGCATCTACACCCATGTCGAGCGTGTCGGCCGCACCTCGATGACGCTCAAGGTCGAGGCCTGGGCGCAGCGCTATCTCTCAGACCTGATGGAGAAGGTCACCCATGCCGATTTCGTCATGGTGGCGCTGGATGGCGAGGGCAAGCCAAAGGCGGTTCCGGCGGAAGCCTGACCGGGGGCTTCGGCGCACAGCCATGCCGGGGTGAACACGCGGCAGATGCGAAACGGGCCGCGCACGGTCTGTTGATGAACGAAGACAATCAGTCAACGATTGCTGAACGCCGCGCTGGCAGGTGCCGCCGCGGCTTTGTCCTTGTCCGCTGACGGCGTTCGTCTGAAAGCCAGACCCGAAACCGGGTCAACAGCCGCCGACGGAATGCGATGTCGCTAGCGCAGCCATCGGCAAAAACCATTCCAATACAAAGGCTTCAGGCATGCGTCGCGTCGAATTTCTCACGTGCTGCCCGCACGCGCGTGGTGTTGACACGGGCCCATTCACCGAGTGCGCTGACGGGGATCAGCAACTCATGGCCGAGTTCGGTCAGCTCATAATCGACGCGCGGCGGTATGGTCGGGAACACCGTGCGGGTGACGAAGCCGTCACGCTCCAATCCGCGCAAGGTGGTGGTCAGCATCTTCTGCGAGATGCCGCCGACAGCAGCGCGTAACTCATTGAATCGCAACGGTCCTTGGCCGAGCTTGCCGACCACCAGAACGGTCCATTTATCGCCGACGCGCTGCAGGATTTCCGAAACGGCGCGGCAATCTTCGGTGTTGAGCGGGTTCCTCAGTAACAAAAAGGTGCCTCCTTGCGCCGCGAGTTGACAGTATCTCATATAGCGCCGGTATCCAAACGATACCAGCTTTACTTGCAAGGAAGAGCCCCATGTCAAAACCTAAGATCGCCATCGTTGTCGGTTCGACGCGCGCCGCCCGTTTCGCCGACGTACCAACCCAGTGGATTGCCAAGATCGCCAAATCGCATGCCGATATCGACGTCGAGATCGTCGACCTGCGCGACTTCCCACTGCCGTTCTTCGACGAGGTCGCATCCTCCGCCTGGGCACCGTCCCAGAATGAAGTGGCGAAGCGCTGGCAGAAGAAGGTCGCCGAATTCGACGGCTTCATCTTCACCGCCGCCGAATACAATCATGGTCCGACGGCCGTGCTGAAGAACGCCATCGACTACGCTGCCAACGAATGGAACAAGAAGCCGGCCGGCTTCGTCGGCTATGGCAGCGTCGGCGGCTCCCGCGCCGTCGAGCAACTGCGCCTTCATGCGGTCGAATTGCAGATGGCGCCGGTCAAGTCGGCCGTCCATATCGCCTGGGGCGACTTCCTCGCCGTCCGCCAGGGCGAGAAGAAGCTCGAAGAGCTCGAGCACCTGAACCAGGCCGCCACGGCGCTGGTCAACGACGTCTCGTGGTGGGCCAAGGTGCTGAAGGCAGCACGTCAGGCCGACGCCGTCGCCGAGGAAGTCAAGGCGGCCTGACCGCCGGTTCGAATTATCCTCCCAAGGATCCGGGGCGGCGCTAGCGCCGCCCTTTTTCAATTGTGGGAGGCGTGCGTCTCCCGCGCCGGCCTTGGGCGGATGATGCAATCGGCGAGGCGATGCATTTCGTTGAGTTCGTCGGCGTGGTGCTGGCCCCATTGGCAAAGCGCAAGCAGGATCGGCTCGAGGCTGAGGCCGAGACTTGTCGCGGAGTATTCGACGCGCGAGGGGACTTCGGCAAAGATCTCGCGGCTGACGAGGCCGTGCTCCTCCATTTCGCGCAGCTGCTGGATCAGAACCTTCTGGGTGATGCCGGGCATCATCGCTTTCAGCACCGACAGTCGTCGCGGGCCGTCGAAGAGATGGTAGAGGATGACCGCCTTCCAGCGCCCGGCGATCACTTTCAGGGCGCGTTCCGCCGGCAGCATCGGCAATCGCTTGATGGGCAGTCTCTTGCCTGGATTGGCCATGGTCACCTCCTGGTCAGCAGGGGACAAATGAGTGTGTAGTCGAGGCTGCGCAGATAGTGGCAAACCGTGGCCGATGCCATAGCGATCGGAGTTTGCCATGAAAGCCATTCAACTCAGCCGCTTCGGCGGTCCCGACGTACTGGAGGCGGTCGACCTGCCGTCGCCAGTGCCGCAGGCCGGCGAGGTGCTGATCCGCGTCCATGCCGCCGGGATAAATTTCTTCGAGGTGCTGATGCGCAGGGATGGCTACGCGGTGACGCCGCAACTGCCGATGATCCTTGGGGTCGAGGCCGCGGGCTTCGTCGAGGCTGTTGGACACGGGGCGGATGCGTCGCTGCTGGGAGCCCGTGTCGCCGCGCCTTTGTTCGTTTCAAAGCATCCTCACAGCGGCTATGCCGAGGAGGTGACGATCGACGCCGATCTCGTCGTGCGGCTGCCGGATGCCCTGTCGTTCGAGGATGCCACAGCGTTGATGGTACAGGGGCTGACGGCCCTTCACCTGCTGCGGCAAAGCCCGCCCGGCGGCAAGTCTGTGCTGGTGCCGGCCGCATCGGGTGGCGTCGGTTCGCTGCTTGTCCAACTGGCCAGGCTAAAGGGCGCACGCAAGGTGATCGCGGCCGCCGGCGGCAAGGCCAAGCTCGATCTCGCTTTGTCGCTCGGCGCCGATGCCGCCGTCGACTATCTCAAGCCGGAGTGGCCCGCTCACCTCGGTGACGTCACCGACGGGCAGGGCGCCGATATCATCTACGACACGGTCGGCGGCCCACTGACGGCTGCGTTGCTGCAGGCTCTGGCACCCGGCGGCGAACTGGTGTTCGCCGCACTTGGCCGCTACACGCTTGCGGCTTCCGACCTGGAAGCGATGATCGGCCGCAACCAGTCTTTGAGAGGTTTCGCGCTGCTGCCGCTGCTGTCCACGGACGTACTGAAAGCCAGCCTGTCCGAACTGTTCCAACTGGCGGCAGGCGGTCGGCTCCAGGTTGCGATCGGCGGCCGCTTCCCGCTCGACCAGGCTGGCGAAGCGCACCGCTTGCTCGACGAGCGCCGCTCGACGGGGAAGGTGGTGCTGATGCCCTGATATTGTTTGTCGATTAATCGCCTTCAGACCGGGCGGACTTCAAATTTTAGTCTGGGACTGCGTCGCCTTACTTGAAGTCACGCTGCCCTTCGATCGGAGCCCACCGGAGCCCCACAAGGCGCGCCCGATCAAGTTGCGTCTGCCCTTGCGTGGGACAAGATCGATATCGCTGACAAGCTTTGCACCGCCCTCGCGCCGCTCCAGCGTGATCTTGCGGCTATGGAAGGCCTCCAGTTCGGCACGATGCGCAACGCTTATGATGGTGACCTTCGGCAATTCTTGGATGAGCACCTCCATCATCTTGCCCTGGCTCTTCTCATCGAGCGCCGCGGTTGCTTCATCCAGCACGATGATGTCGGGGCTGTGCAGCAGGAGACGCGCGAAGGCGAGCCGCTGCTTTTCGCCACCCGACAAGGTCTGGTCCCATGGCGCGTCGTCCTCGATCCTGTCGGCGAGGTAGGCGAGGCCCACCCTATCAAGCGCAGCCTTGATCTCTTTGATCGTCCAGTTGTCGGCGGCGGCGGGATAGGCGACTGCGCGGCGAAGCGTGCCTGAGGGGATGTAGGGTCGTTGCGGCAACATGAACAGCCGCCTGTCGGCGTGGAAATTGACGCTGCCGCCACCCCATGGCCAGAGACCCGCGACGGCCCGCACCAGCGTGCTCTTGCCTGAGCCAGATTCGCCGGCGACCAGCACCCGCTCGCCCGGTTCGATCACGACCTTGGTTTCCTTGACCACGGACGTGCCGTCGTCGAGCGTCACGGAGAGATTGTCGATGCTGAGCATCGCGCCGTCTTCGGTTTCGCCACGCTGGATGCGTCCCAGGGCGTCGCTCTGCTCGGCTCGCTCGAGCCCATCGAGCGACATCATCAGCGAGGCGATGCGCCTTGCCGAGGCGTTCCAGTCGGCGAGACGCGGGTAGTTGTCGACCAGCCATCCGAATGCGCCCTGCACGATGGCAAAGGCGGAGGCAGCCTGCATGACCTGTCCAAGTGTCATGTTGCCTTCGAGAAACTTTGGAGCACAAAGCAGAATCGGCACGACCGGCGCAAACAGGCTCGACCCCTGCGACACCAGTGCGGTGCGCATGTGCTGGCCTGTGAGGAGCGCCCATTGCCTGAGCACATGCGCGAACCTCTTGTCGATGCCGCTGCGCTCCTCCTCCTCGCCGCCGAGCAACGCGATACTCTCGCCGTTCTCGCGCACGCGCGTCAGCGTGTAGCGGAATTCGGCTTCCGCCTGGTTCTTTTCCTCGGAGAGGTGGACGAAATGGCGGCCAATCACCGCCATCGAAGTGGACGTGATCGCGGCATAGATGATCGCCGTGATGACGAGGAAGCCGGGAACCGTGATGGTCGAACCCGAGACTGTGAAGCTCAGGGCTCCGCCGATCGTCCACAGCACCACGATGAAGGTCGAGGCCGACAGAAACGCGTTGATGACACCGGCGGTGAAGTCGACCGGGGATTCGGTGGCAATCCGCAAATCCTCCGAAACGCGGGCTTCGGGGTTCTGGTGGTCGCCGCCGACGAGGTTCAACTGATAGTAGCGGCCGTTCGCGAGCCAGCGCGCGATGACCGCGGTGGTGAGCCAGGAACGCCAGCGGCGCTGAATCGTCATGCGAAGGAAGACTTGCGTAACGACAAGGCTTCCGCTTCCGAGCACCAGCGGCACGAAAACGACGCTCAGGAAGTACACGGTGTGGGCGTCGCGTTGCTCAAGGGCGTCGAAAATCGCCCGGTTCCAGCGATTGATCCCATACTGGAAGCCGACGTTCACGCATATCAGGATCAACAGCCCGATCGTGAACGGCCAGGCGAGCCTGTCGCCGCCGCGGCCCCAGTAACCGCGCGCACTGATCCAGAAGCGCTTCAACAGATATCTCTTGCGCGCCTGCTCGGCCTTTTCTGGCGTCAGTTCCGGATCGGGTTCGATGACATCGGGCGGCGGCGCGGCCTGGCCGTTGACCTCGGGCGCGGCATGCCCGTCGACCTCGGGCGCCGCATGCCCGTCGGCCTCGGGCGCGGCTTCGACAGTCGATGCCTTTTCCTGGCGCGACTTTTCAGCTCCGCGTGGTTTGGCACCGTTGACAGATTTCGGCTTGGATTTGACCCCGGACATAGGCCGACAACGGCTTAAAAATCAAAAGGTTTCATGGATGTCAGCGCTTCTCGACAATTATCAGCGCGGCTTGGCAGGCGGGTGGCGAGGAGCTTGTCGATGAAACGCACGCGGGCCGGCATGGGGCCGGCCCGCCGCGGCCATTCAGGCTACCGCCGGGATGTGACGCGGGCCGGTGAGCATGCCGAGGCCAAGGCCTTTGGTCGAGCACATGACCCTATCATTTTGACGTGACGTCGTCGCGATCCGTATCCACAGCGTAGTGCACGGCGCTGCCGTCCATCCGATGGGCGGAATCGACGTCTTGGTGTTTTAGCCGATCTCCGTTGAAAACCGGGTTCCAGCCCTCGATCCTCACAAGTCACTTGCATAATGCAATCCACTAGGCTATGAGTCACTTTCATTTTGAAAGAGACCAGCGACAATGGTTGCCAAAACAAGCTTCGAAACCCGCCCATGCCCCATCGCGCGCAGCCTCGACGATGTGGGCGAGTGGTGGAGCATTCTGCTGCTGCGGGATGCGTTCCAGGGCCTGACGCGCTTCGACCAGTTTCAGAAGAGCCTGGAGATTGCGCCCAACATTCTGACGCGGCGGCTGAACAGCCT
The DNA here is from genome assembly GCF_056404355.1 of Mesorhizobium sp. P2_D5. Lineage (NCBI taxonomy): Bacteria > Pseudomonadati > Pseudomonadota > Alphaproteobacteria > Hyphomicrobiales > Phyllobacteriaceae > Mesorhizobium > Mesorhizobium sp. P2_D5. The sequence continues at coordinate 117,538 of NZ_JBFUEE010000007.1, read as the reverse complement.
GGTCGAGCGCGGCCTGTTTGAGAAGCGCGTCTACTGCGAACGGCCGCTTCGCCATGAATATGTGCTGACCTCCAAGGCGCGCGATTTCCGCCCGGTCCTGCTTTCCTTGCTCGCTTGGGGCAACAAGCATCTGGCGCCCGAGGGCCCCAGCCTCGTCGTTGTGGACAAGGCTGACGGGCGCTGGGCCGAGCCGGTGCTGGTCGATCGCCAGACCGGCAAGGAACTCGACAGCGAGGACTTCGCCATGGCAACGGCACCCAAGGCCACCGATCGCATGCGGCGGCGATATCGCTTCAGCAGCGAAGGCTCAGGCCTTCCGCTGGTCGACAACGCGTTGCTTCAGCACAGCCAGGACGAGGGGCGCGGCAGATGAACAAGGTTCTTTCGCCGGCCGAATTGCAGCCATCGGTCGCCCAAAATCTCACGCCTGCCATTTCCGTTGCCGCCACTCCCATGCCCGCCAGGAAGCGTCGCAGGCCGCTGCTGATGTTGGCAGGCCTTGTCGTGATCGGCGTCGCCGGCTGGTACGGCGTCCAGTGGTGGCAGGCCGGCCGCTTTCTCGTCTCGACCGATGACGCCTATGTCGGCGGCAACGTCACGCCGCTGGCGCCACGGGTCGCCGGTCATATCGACCAGATCCTTGTCGAGGACAACCAGCATGTCGAGGCGGGTCAGCTCGTGATCCGCATCGACGACCGGTCCTTCAAGGCGGCGCTGGAGCATGCGCAGGCATCGGTCCAGCAGCAGCAGTCGGCTCTCGACAACCTTCATGCCCAAATCTCGCTGCAGAATTCGGTGATCGAGCAGGCCGAGGCCGATCTCGAGGCCAAGAGCGCGGCCGCCGTTTTCACCGCTCAGGACGCGAAGCGCTATGAGGTGCTGGCCAGCACCAGGGCCGGTTCCCAGCAGGACGCCGAGAGAAGCTTTGCCGCCGATGGCCAGGCCAAGGCCTCGGTCGCCGCCTCCCGTGCGGGACTTGCGGCGGCGAAGCAACAGCTCGACGTCCTCAACACCCAGATCTCGGAAGCAACCGCCGCGGTCGCGGCAGCCAAGGCCGATGTCGACACCGCGCAGCTCGATCTCGGCTTCACCGAAATCCGCTCGCCCATCGATGGGATCATCGGCAACAGGCTGGCGCAGGTCGGCACCTATGTTTCACCCGGCAGCTATCTCCTGACGATCGTTCCGGCATCGGGGCTGTGGGTCGACGCCAATTTCAAGGAAGATCAGCTGCGCCACATGGCCGACGGGCAGCCGGCGACGGTCTATACCGACATTGCACCCGACGAGCCGCTCAAAGGACATGTCACCAGCCTGGGGCCCGCAACCGGGGCCATCTTCAGCGTGATCCCGCCGCAGAACGCGACCGGCAATTTCACCAAGATCGTCCAGCGTGTTCCCGTCAGGATCACGATCGACCAGGACCAGGCGCAGAAAGTTGCGCTCAGGCCGGGTCTGTCGACCGCCGTGACGGTCGACACCGCGTCGCACTGAGAACGCCATGTCAGAGCGTGCCGTCCCGCAGTCCTTCTTCGCGAGCATCCTGCCGTTCATGGTGATGTGCGTGGGGATGTTCATAGCACTTCTCGACATCCAGATCGTCGCGTCCTCGCTCCAGGATATCGGCGGCGGCCTGTCGGCTGCCCAGGATCAGATCGGCTGGGTGCAGACATCCTACCTGGTGGCGGAAATCATCGTGATCCCGCTGTCGGGCTGGCTCACGCGCGTGTTCTCGACCCGGTGGCTTTTCACCATCTCGGCCGCTGGCTTTACCCTGGCAAGCATGCTTTGCGGATTGGCCTGGAACATCGAAAGCATGATCGCTTTCCGCGCGCTGCAGGGGCTGCTCGGCGCGTCGATGATCCCGACGGTCTTCACCTCGTCGTTCCACTATTTCCAGGGTCCGAGGCGGGTCTATGCGGCCGCGGTTGTTGGCAGCATCGCTTCGATCGCGCCGACGCTCGGCCCCGTCATCGGCGGCTGGATCACCGATACGCTGAGCTGGCATTGGCTTTTCTATGTCAACGTCATTCCCGGCACCATCATCACGATCCTCGTCGCCGTCCTGGTCAAGATCGACGAACCCGATCCGTCCCTTTTGAAGGGCGCCGACTACATCGGCATCGTCCTGATGGCGGTCAGCCTGGGCACACTTGAATATGTTCTTGAGGAGGGTTCGCGCTGGAACTGGTTCGATGATGCGACAATCCGCAATGGCGCCATCCTCGCCGGGGTCACCGGAGTACTGTTCGTCGTCCGTAGCCTCACCTATTCGCAGCCGGTGGTCGATTTCCGCGCCTTCGGCAACCGCAATTTCGCGATTGGCTGTTTTCTCTCGTTCATCACCGGCGTCGGCATCTTCGCCACGATCTTCCTGACGCCGCTGTTTCTCGGTTACGTGCGCGGCTACGACGCCCTGCAGACCGGGCTGGCGGTCTTTTCCACCGGTGTCGCTTCGATGGTCGGCGTCCCCGTCTACATCTTTCTCGCCAAGCGCTTCGACACGCGCTGGCTGATGATGTTCGGGCTTGCCTCCTTCGGCGCGTCGATGTGGAGCTTCAGCGCGATCACCAGCGAATGGGGCGCCGCGCAGCTGCTTCTGCCGCAAATCTTTCGTGGCTTCCCGCAGGTCTTCGCGGTCGCGCCGAGCGTCAATCTCGGCCTCGGCAGCCTGCCGCCCGAACGGCTGAAATATGCCAGTGGCCTGTTCAACACGATGCGCAATCTCGGCGGCGCGGTCGGCATCGCCGTTTGCGGCGCCATCCTGAACGACCGCACCAACTTCCATTTCCTGATGATCGCATCGCACCTGACGCCGCAGAATGAGGCGGCCATGCGCCTGGTCGACGGCGTCGCGCAGCGCTATGGCCAGATCCCGGGCGCAGTGGCCGACGGTCACACTGCTTCGCTGAAACAGCTGTGGCAGCTGGCTTATCGCGAGGCATCCACGATGGCTTACGCGGATGCGTTCCTGGTGATCATGATCGCGTTCGTCATCGCGACGGCTCTCGTACCGTTCCTGCGCAACGTCACACCTAAGGCGCCGCCTCCGGACGCACATTGAGGCGGGATCAAAGCGACGATCGAACGAATCAGACAGGGAGCCGGAAGGCCATTCGTTAGCGCACGGCTTCTCGGTGCGAGCCGGGCAGGCGGGTGGCGATCAGCTTGTCGATGCGGCGGCCGTCGAGATCGACCACCTCGAAGCGCCAGCCCTGCGCGTCGACGCATTCGCCGGTCGCCGGCAGATGGTGCATGTGCGCCAGCACGTAGCCGGCGACGGTCTCGTAGTCGCGGTTTTCCGGCAGGTCGAAGCCCAGAATCTCGGCCATTTCGTCGGCCTGCATGTAGCCGGCGAGCAGCCATGAGCCGTCCTCGCGCTTGACCGCGTTTTCCTCGTCGCCGGCATCGATATCCGCCCGGAAGACGCCGGTGATGGCTTCGAGAATGTCGGCCGGGGTGACGATGCCTTCGAAGTGGCCGTATTCGTCATGCACCAGCGCCATCGGCACGTCGGATTCCTTGAGCTTCTGCAACACGTCCAACGCGTCGGCCTGGTCATAGACGATGGGAGCGGCGCGCACATGCCTGCGCGGGTCGAGCACATGGCCGGCAAGCAGCGCGGCAAGCACGTCACGCGTCTGGACCACGCCGACCATGACGTCGACGCCACCGTCGCCCGCCGGCAGGCGCGAATGCTGGGTCTCCATCAAAAGCTTGCGGATGGTGCTCTCGTCGGACTGCAGATTGATCCAGTCGACCTCGGTGCGCGGCGTCATCACGGCGCGAACTGCGCGGTCGCCAAGCCGCATGACACCTGCAATCATGCGCCGCTCGTCGGATTCGATGGTGCCGTGATGCTCGGCCTCGGCGACCAGCATCTTGATCTCCTCGTCGGTGACCTTCTCCTCACTTTCGCCGCGCTGGCCGAGCAACCACAATATGGCGCGGCCGGAAATGTCGAGCAGGAAGACCAGAGGAGCCGAGACGGTGGCGAGGATGGTCATTGCCGGGGCCGCCCGCGCGGCCACGCGCTCGGGATCGCGCAAGGCGATCTGCTTGGGCACCAGCTCGCCAACGATGAGCGAGAAATAGGTGATAATGGCGACGACGATGCCGACGCCGACCGGATCGGCGACGTTTTCGCGCATGCCGGTCGAGGCCAGGAAGGTGGCCAGCCGGTCGCCCAGCGTGGCGCCGGAAAACGCGCCAGAGAGAACGCCGACCAAAGTGATGCCGATCTGCACCGAGGACAGGAACTTGCCGGGATTGGAGCCAAGCTCAAGAGCCCGGCCGGCGCCGTTGACGCCGCGGTCGATCATCGCCTTGAGCCTGGCCGGACGCGACGAGACGATGGCGAGCTCGGACATAGACAAAAGGCCGTTCACACAGATGAGGACGACCACGATAGCGATTTCGACGTATAGCATGAGCGGTCAATAGCATTGCGGCGCGGCTTTCGAAAATAGTCCGCCAAGATTTTTAGAAAATGACAGTGGCAGCTCTCAACCGATGTCGTCCGCGGCATCGGGGTCACGGCCAATTTTCAGGTCGATCCCGGACCATCTGGTCTCAGAACACATGATCTCACGGCAGTTGCTTCAACACGCCGACAACGGCCTCGCCGTCGGTAAAATAGGGATCGCCGCCGCCATTGCGCCCGCTGCTGGTGGCGCCGATGCCCGCCATGTCTCTGGTCGAGATCAGCGTGCCGGCGGTGGCCAGATCGCGCATCAGGAAATTGCGTTCGGCATCGATGTCGGGGCCGATGTGATGGGTGATGGCGCCGGTATCGTGGCTCAGCCCCACGCCGCGATCGAAGCTGGCCGAGCCAAGCCACAGCGGCCGGCCGTCATCGCCGCTCGCGCCTGTCTGCCAGAGGCGGACATGATGGCGCCTGTCGGCGCTTGCGCCCACCGGCTTTTCGAACGCAAGATCCTGGGCGCGGCCGTCGAACAACAGCCGGCTGACCGGCGCATCGGGATAGGGATGGTCGAAGAGCACGCTTTCACCGATCTCGATCGCGGTCGTCAAGGTCACGGCATCGGCAGTGTCCCAGCCGGTGACGGCGAAGGCATGGACCACTTCCTTCTTGGTGCCGACAAGGCCGACATTGATTGGATCACCCGGAATGCCTTGCGGCGTGTGCGTCACCATCTCGAAACGCTGGGTGCGAAAGCCGCGATCCCGGAATGTCCAGAATTCCGGCGCGGCGAAATAGGCGAGCGCCAGATAGGCGGCCAGGAAGGCCGTCATCCAGATTGCAATGCGTCGCTGAAAACTTCGCTGGCTCATCACCGTCGCCCGAACGTTCCGGCATCACTCTATGCGATGTCGTGTTTCGCCGGCAAAGGGTGTCGACATGCTGTTGTCCGACACTCTAGCGGCAGGCGCGATAACCGTTCCTGCGGTTCTTGATGTCGAAGTGGAAGTGGTTGCGGTGGTCGTAATTGTAGCCGGGGCCAAGCACGGTGGTGAAATACTGGCAGCCGTCGGCGCGCACATTGTTGAGGAAACCGCGGGTGCGGAAGGCGAACAGGCCGGGCTTGCGCACGTCGATGTCGTCGCCATTGTTGAGCTCGATGCTCATCACGTCGAGCGCGTTGCCCTTACCGTGCTCCGACAGCACACCTTCGCCGGCAATGTTGCGGCAGGAATAACTGGAACCCTGGTGGATGGTCTTGACGCCGGAGAAATAGCGCCAGCGGGCGGAGGGAACGAGTTCGTTCTTCGTCCAGCCCGCGAAGGTCGCGGCCATGTCGCAGGTCAGCGTGGCGGCAGGCTTCATCTGGATGCTGCCGATGGCCGAGACCTTGACCGGATAATCGATGCCGCACTGACCTTCATGGATCGGCGCCAGGTCGGTGTAGGCGACATCGAGGCGCTTCAACTGCTGGCGGCAGTCGGTTTCGCTGGCCGGCATCTGCTCGACCGGCGACATAGGCTCATCCATGCGCGGATAGGCGGCGCTCGTCATATAGGGATTGGACGGAACAAGCTTCTGCATGCCCGTGTATTGCGGCACGGCAGCGGTCTGCGAGCCGACATCGACGGCCGGTTCAAGTGACAGCACGCTGCCGGTGTTGCAGGCCGAAACCGCCGCGAGGGCAAGGCCGGCGGCGACCATCGCAGCGCGTTTCGATTGGCGCGCGGCGGTGGAAAACACGACGCGAAATTTGCCGGCCATTGGCGGAAATCCCATTCACGGATATCCGGCATTTTAACGATCAAGGGTAAAGGAAAACTCAGCGCCCGTGTTCATGCCTGCGGCCGAATTGCGGCATGCAGTGTCGGCCCACCAGGCTCACTGGCAGAAGGTGCCACCATGCCGGCGCGGTTCGAGATCAAGATGGAAATGCAAGGCATGGTCGGGGTCGGCGCCTGGTCCGAGCACGGTCTTGAACGGTCCGCAGGCGGCCTTGCGCACGGCGTTGAGGAATTTCGCGTCCTTTTCCGGCGGCGCCGGGCCGACTTCGATCTTCTTGCCGTCCGACAGCGTGAAGCTGGCGATGTCGAGCGCGTTGCCGAAGGCGTGTTCCGACAGTTTTCTCGTGCCGTGGCGCGGCCGGCAGACAAAGGCCGATGCCTGGCCGATCGATTGCAGATCCGCGCCGAATTCGGCTTTCGCCGCCGGCTGGATGACGTCAGCGGCGAAACGTGCCGCAGCTTCGGCCATCGGGCAATTGAGCTCGGTGCCGGGGCCGATGGCGATCGACTTGCCGATTGTCTTCAGCACGATCGGGTAGGGGATCGAGCAGCCGATGTCGGGATTGCGTTCTGCCTTGTGTTCCTCGAACTCGACACCGAGCGTCTTCAGCCGCTCGCGGCAAGAGACTTCCTCGTCGGGCATCTTGTCGTCGGGGAGATCGGCCGAGCGCGGGTCGGGCAGCATTTTCTCGTCGCCCGCATCCGCCGGCTTTTGCGGCGGCTGCGGGGCGACAGCCGGCGGCTCAACCTCGGGCTCCACGGTCCCAGGCTTTGGTGGTGGCGTCGGCGCCACGGAAGGCGGCTCCGGTTCGTTTTCCGTATCGGCCGATGGTTCGGGGCGGGGCGGCTTTTTTTGATGCGACTTTTCTTCATTGAGCCGGTCAACCGCTCCGCCGGTCTTTGGAGCTTGCGTCTTCAGCTCGTCCTTCTTTGAAACGTCGGCCTTCTGCGCGTCTGGGGGACGTGGCTCCGGCACCGGAACCTCGGCTGGTGATGCCAGCGGATCCTGCGTTTTCTGCTGTATCTGTGTCGGGCCCGGCGTGACGTGCTGAGAGCCCCGCCGTTTCAGCCGATGCTTGCCCCGCGGTTCCAGCGGTTGGTCGGCCCGCAGCGACATCGGCTGCTCCACCTGGGGCTTGTGGTGCCGATGGCGATGTCTGGCGTCGGCGGGCGCAACCAGCACAGCCGCGATGGCTACGACCAGTGCAATCCTGCAGGTTTGGGAAAAGACAATCGACCCCATGGCCGTCAACGGCGCGGACGCAAGGAGGTTGCCTTGGCCCCATCACGAACGGTAACCACGATGTTACGCGCCGATCGCTTCCAGCCCTTCCTCCAGCCAGTCGGCAAGCAGCGGCATGCCGAGCAGGTACTTTGCCGTGCGCTTGTTGGCGCGTTCGCGCGCCGCGGCAAGCGCATCCGCCCATTCGGTGCCATCGTAGTCGCCGCGACCGATCCAGGCGAGGGCGATGAGTTCGGCTGCCTCATCGACATTGAGGTCGTTGATCAACTCACGCAGTTCTTCCTCGGTGAGGTTTTCGGAACTTTCCTCGGCGAGGCCGTCATGATGGTGGTTGGCATGGGCCTCACCGTCGAGTTCGACCTCATGCTCGGCGCCACCGGCATAGTCTTCATTGACGGCGGCACTCAATGCCTTGGCCTTGAGGATGAACAGGCGCACGGTGTCGGGGCCGATCGAAAGCTCCCAATCCTTTTCAAGGCGCCGCTGCACATTCCGTCTCCGTCAGGTCGTTTGCTTGAATGATAGCGGATTTGCAGCATCCGTCACCTGATGTTCTCCGATATGCTTTTTTTCCGGGATGAAACCGAGGGCGTCCGGCGTTAGTGTTGCATTCTCACCCCTCAAGGAGGCTTCGATGCATAAAAGAATGCTGATCCAGGCGGCGACTGCCCTTGTCGCACTGCAGTTCCTTGCCGTTCCGGTGTACGCCGCCGGCAGTAGCGGCGGAAGCGACCAGACCGTGACCCAGTGCAAGAAGGGCCAGGTCTGGGACAAGAAGAAGAAAAAGTGCGTCGCACCCCAGGAAGGCATGCTGGATGATGACAGCATCTATGATGCCGGGCATTCGCTGGCGCTGGCCGGGCGCTATGACGAGGCGATCGCCGTGCTCAGCCTCGCTGCCAACAAGCAGGATCCGCGCATCCTCAACTATCTCGGCTATTCGCACCGCCATTCCGGCCGCGTCACCGTCGGCCTCGGCTATTATGAGGAAGCGCTGCGCATCGACCCCAACTACACGCTGGTGCGCGAATATCTCGGCGAAGCGCATCTGCAGATCGGCGATCTGGCCGGTGCCCAGCAGCAGTTGATGGAAATCGAAAAGCGGACCGGCAAGGGTTCGCGCGAATACGGTATGCTGTCGGAGCAGATCGACCATTTCATGCGGAGCTGATTTCGGCGCCCAATATTTCTCAATCCGGCCGCGAGCGATCGCGGCCGGATTTTTTGTTGCCGGCCATCGCCGGTTCGCATCGGCCGCGACAGTATTTGCGAAAGCAGCGACCGGCATTTGTGAAAGCCGGAGAACATTTTCGCAAAACCGATTTTTGGGCGTGAAAAACCTGCGAAGATTGCTATATTCAGGGAAATTGCGGTGAAACGGTTCCGTTAGCCCGAGGCTCTCGGACCGTTTTCTTTTTGTACCCATTGACAAGGCTTTCCCCGAAACGCGGGGGTGGCAGCAGGAAAGGTCAGGCATCATGAACAAGGTCCCGATGACAGGCGAGGGGTTCGCGTCATTGAAGGAAGAGCTGCGCTGGCGCCAGCAGGAAGAGCGGCCGCGCATCATCGAGGCGATCTCCGAGGCGCGCTCGCATGGCGACCTTTCCGAAAATGCCGAATACCATGCCGCAAAAGAGGCGCAGAGCCTCAATGAGGGCCGGGTCAACGAGCTTGAAGATTATATCGCGCGCGCCGAAGTGATCGATGTCAGCAAGCTCAGCGGCGACAAGGTCAAGTTCGGCGCCACCGTGGTGCTGGTCGACGAGGACACCGAGGAAAAGAAGACCTACCGGATCGTCGGCGACCAGGAAGCCGACGTGAAGTCCGGCCGCATCTCGATCTCCTCGCCGATCGCGCGCGCGCTCATCGGCAAGGAAGTCGGCGACGCCATCGAGGTCAACGCGCCAGGCGGCGCAAGGGGTTACGAGATCGTCCAGGTGCAGTTTATCTAGGCGATTTGAGAAGCGCCGACTTGCTTTTCAAGCCAAGGCTGGCGCCGCCCCTCATCGCCCTGCCGGGCACTTCTCCCCGTATAGCGACGGGGAGAAGGACGCCTTCACCGATGATTTAGCTAATTTTCAGCGTTTGCAAACATCCGCCAACTTTGCGCTCTGCTCCCTTCTCCCCGTCACTATACGGGGAGAAGGTGCCGGCAGGCGGATGAGGGCAGCACTAACCTTTCCAATTGAATTGATTGAATAAATCAATCCGCCTGGCTACGCTCCAGCAGCCTCTCTGCCTCCGCTACCGCTTGCCCCGGCGTTACATGGTCCCCGGGTGCGGCCAAAAGCGTTGACGCGTATGGCCCGCGCGGCCCGGTCAAACCCGGCTCGGTGGCAAGAAAAACCGCAACCGTCGGCAGGCCGAAGGCGCTGGCGAGATGGGTCAGCCCGGTGTCGGCGCCAATGACCAACGTCGAGCGGCCGATGATCGCGGCGATGTCGGAGAGCGGCGATTTGGGCACCACGACCGTTGACGGAACAGCCCCGGCGATCGCTTCGGCGACAGCCTTTTCGCGCTCGTTCGACCATGTGGTGACCGGCGTCGTCTCCCTTTCAACCAGCAGGCGGGCGGTTTCGATCCAGTCTTGGACCGGCCACTTCTTGTCTTCGCGGCTGGTGCCGTGCAGCAGGAAGGCGATTCTGCCACTGATGCCGGCCAGATTGCCGGGCGGCGGGACGATGCCGGAGTCCAGCCTCGAAAGATCGGGCTGGTAGCCGAGCGCCAGCCCGAACAGCCGCCGCGTGCGTTCGATGGCGTGCAGGCGCGGCACGGCGTAGGTGACGTCGTAGACCAGCGACGCAGAAGGTTCGCGCGCGCTCGACCGATCGAAGCCGGCGATCGGCGCACCGGCCTGCCTGGCCACCAGGGCTGATTTCAGCAGGCCCTGCGCATCGATGACGAGGTCGTAGCGGCAGTCGCGCAGGGTGCGGCGCAAGGCGGCCGCTTCGCGCCAGGTGCCGCCGTCGAGCAATGTCTTGCGCCAGCGCCGGATCGCCACCGTGTGGATCCTGTCGATCGCCGGATGCAACGCCACGATGCCGGCGAATGCCTCTTCCACGCACCAGTCGAAGGATATGTCGGGCCTGACAAGGCGGGCATCCTCGACGGCCGGAAAGGTGTGGATGACGTCGCCCATCGACGACGTCTTGACGATGAGGACCTTCATGCGGCTGCCGGGATTTCCAGCAGGCGTTTCGCTGCTGCCACGACCTGCTCCACTTCAAGCGTCTTCAGGCAGTTGAGGTGGCCGAGCGGACAGACCTTCTGGTGGCAAGGCGAACAGGACAGGCCGAGCCAGACCAACTCGCACCGTTCCGCCAGCGGCGGCGTATTCTGTGGCGAGGTCGAGCCGTAGACGGCAACGATCGGCGTGCCGACTCCCGCCGCGACATGCATCAACCCGCTGTCGTTGGACACCGCCAGCCTTGCCGCCGAGATCAGGTCGATGGCGTCCCCCAGCCGGGTCTGGCCGGCGAGGTCGACAACGCCGGGGGCAAGGGCTGCGATCTCCGCCGCCACGTCGCGGTCGTTCTTCGAGCCGAACAGCGCGACCTTCAAACCCTTCGCCATGAGATCACGGGCAAGCCCGGCATAGCTTTCGCTCGGCCAGCGCTTGGCCGGGCCGAACTCGGCGCCGGGCATCAGCGCTGCGAATTTCTGGGGCGCGAGCCCGAAGCGGTCGAGCAGGGCGGCCTGGTTCTTCGCGTCCACGGTCAGGCGTGGCGGCCGGAAATGGCCGCCCTGGGCGAGGCCGAAATAAGCCTGCGCCGTGCGTCGTTTGACGCTGTCGGGCAGCGGCACGATGTCGGTCAGCAGGCCGTAGCGCATTTCGCGCAAATAGCCGAAACGGCGCGGAATGCGGGCAAAGAACGGGATCAGCGCCGATTTCCAGCTGCCCGGCAGGACATAGGCCATGTCGTAGCGGCCGCGCAGCAGTCGGCCAAAACGCCGGCGAATGGTGAATTCCAGCGCGCCGGGCTTGAGCGGAAAGTCGATCTGCTGGCGGATTTCGGGCATGCGCTTGACCAGCGGCGCGGCCCAGGCCGGCGCCAGCACATCGATCGCGGCGTTGGGATGAAGCTCTTTCAGCGCCGAAAACAGGCACTGCGCCATCACCATGTCGCCCACCCAGCGTGGGCCGATCACGAGGATCGTTGGGCTTTCAGCCATTCGACATAGTCTCTGACACCGGTTTCCACTGTCCGGAATTGGCCATTGTAACCGACCGCGCGCAAACGGGACATATCAGCTTGCGTAAAGCTCTGGTAGCTGCCCTTGAGATGGTCGGGGAATTCGATGAATTCGATCTCGCCCTTGCCCAGCGTGTCGATGACGGTTTCGGCAATGGCACGGAAGGGCTGGGCGCGACCGGTGCCGCAGTTGAAGATGCCGCTCGATCCGCGCTTCCACAGCCACAGATTGACGTCGGCGACGTCGCCGACATGGATGAAATCGCGGCTTTGCTCGCCCGGTCCGAAGCCATCATAGGCGCCGAACAGTTTCGGGTTCTCGCCCCGCTCGACCTGGTTGAATAGGTGGAAGGCGACCGAGGCCATGGCGCCCTTGTGCGCCTCGCGCGGACCGTAGACGTTGAAGTAGCGCAAGCCCACAACCTGCGCATGATCGGTGTCGAAGACGGTGCGCCTGACATAGTCGTCGAACAGCTTCTTGGAATAGGCATACACATTGAGCGGTCGCTCGAGCGCCGGGTCTTCGCGAAATTCGGCGCCGCCGCCATAGACGGAAGCCGAGGAGGCGTAGAGGAAGGGCACGCGCAGCGCCTGGCAGGCATGCAGCAACCGTTTCGAGAAGGCGTAGTTCACCTCCATCATGAACTTGCCGTTCCACTCGGTGGTGGTCGAGCAGGCGCCCTGGTGGAACACGGCCTCGATGCGGCCGAACGAGCCAGCCTCCATACGGCCCAGGAAATCGTCCTTGTCGAGATAGTCGGCGATGCGCAGATCGGCGAGATTGGCGATCTTGTGGCCATCGGTGAGGTCGTCGACGACGAGGATGTCGTCATGGCCTTCGGCATTCAGCGCCGCGACGATGTTGGAGCCGATCATGCCGGCGCCGCCCGTGACGATGATCATGTTGTTGGCCCTGATACGCGTTTCACTTGCCGATTCCGGCCCTTATAAGGGAGGCAGGGTGGGCTGTCGATAAAGCAGGCAGCGAAGCGGATGTCACAGTGGCGCCGCAAAGCTTCCGCTTCAGTCGGTTTGTGCCACCCGGGACGATCGTGAGGGACAGAAGAATGCCGTCGACCGAACTGCTCATCGCGTTTTTCGCCACCACGGCGATCTTCGCCTACATTCCCGGCCCGGCCATGCTCTACGCCGCCGCGCAGACGATGGCGCGCGGCCGCTGGTCCGGCCTGACGGCAGCACTTGGCATTCATCTGGGCGGCTATGTGCATGTCTTTGCCGCTGCCGCGGGCCTGTCGGTGCTGTTTCACGCCGTGCCGCCGCTCTATCTGGCGGTCAAGCTGGTCGGCGCGCTCTACCTGATCTGGCTCGGCGTTTCGCTGTTCCGCAAGCGCGTCGAGGGCGACATGGCGCTGCCCGCGATCGAGCGGAAATCGGCGCGGCGCGCCTTTTTCGAGAGCGTCACCGTCGAGGTGCTCAATCCCAAGACGGCGATCTTCTTCATGGCCTTCCTGCCGCAGTTCATCGATACCTCGGCGGCGCTACCGGTCTGGCTGCAGTTCGTCGTGTTGGGCACCATCGTCAATCTGATGTTCTCTTCGGCCGATATCGTCTGCGTGTTCTTGGCCGGTGCCGTGATCGGCTGCTTGCGGCGTTCGAGCCGTGCACAGCGCCTGATGCAGCGGGCCGGCGGGGCGGTGCTGGTCGGTCTGGGTGTCCATGTCGCCCTGCAGAAGACCTGACCGCCCGGCCATCGTGGTCATGGCCAGCCGTTGCGCTGCGTGGATTTGCGGTATATCGGCTTCGCCATGAACGAACCGGCCCTTCAATTGATGATTACCCGCAAGGTTGAAATCGGCCATTTCCACGCGTTGCCAGTGACATGATCAAGCACAATCCGCCTTCTCCCGAACCCCTGCACCGCGCCATCGCACGGTTTGGCCAGGCCACCGTGCTGGTGGTCGGCGACTTCATCCTCGACCGGTTCGTCAACGGCGTCATCGAGCGGATCTCGCCGGAAGCGCCGATCCCGGTGCTGCACCGGCGCGGCGAAACCTCGACTATGGGCGGCGCCGGCAATGTCGTCGCCAACATCGTCTCGCTCGGCGCATCCGCTGTTCCCGTGTCGGTGATCGGCACTGATGCTGCCGGTGACAATCTCGTGCGCATGCTGCGCGAACTCGGCGCTGACACAGCGGGCCTCGCGCAGGCGCGTGGCCGCATGACCTCGTCGAAGAGCCGCTTCAGCGCGCTCAACCAGCAGGTGCTGCGCTTCGACGAAGAGGAGATCAAGCCGCTCGATGTTGCGGAGCGCGACGGTCTGATCCGGCATTTCCGCGCGGCGCTGACGCGCGCCGACATCGTCGTCCTGTCCGACTATGGCAAGGGCATATTGCTCGACGGCGTCGCCGGCGACTTGATCGCCATCTGCCGTGAGGCGGGAAAGCCGGTGCTTGTCGATCCGAAGGGCCGCGACTATGCGCGCTATGCCGGAGCGACCGCCATCACCCCCAACCGCAAGGAGCTTGGGGAAGCTGTCGGCCATGCGGTGTTCGCCGATGACGAGATCGTGGCGGCGGCACGCCAGCTGATTTCAGCGCATGGCTTCGATTTCGTCGTGGCGACGCGCAGCGAAAAGGGCATGAGCGTGGTCGACCCGACCGAGGCGCGCCATATCGCCACCCAGGCGCGCGAAGTGTTCGACGTTTCGGGCGCCGGCGACACGGTGATCGCGAGCTTTGCATTGGCGCTGGCGGCCGGTGCCGACCCTGTCTCGGCGGCATCGATCGCCAATGCTGCCGGCGGCGTCGTGGTGGGCAAGCGCGGCACCGCGCGGCTGACGGTCGAGGAACTCACCGGTGCGCTGTTCCGTTCGCACGGGCCGACCGCCCACAAGGATGCCATCCTCGACGCTACGTCGGCCGCGCGCATGGTCGCGGCGTGGAAGGAGGAGGGCTTGAGCGTCGGCTTCACCAATGGCTGCTTCGACATCCTGCATGCCGGCCACGTCAGTCTCTTGCACGCGGCGCGCAGCCAGTGCGACCGGCTGGTGCTTGGCCTCAACAGCGATGCTTCGGTGCGACGGCTAAAGGGCGTCGGGCGGCCGGTCAACGACCAGCATGACCGCGCCTGTGTGCTCGCCGCCCTTGCCTCGGTCGATGCGGTCGTGGTGTTCGAGGAGGACACGCCCCTGGCGCTGATCGAAGCGCTGCTGCCCGATATACTAGTCAAGGGCGCCGACTACACGATCGACACCGTGGTCGGTGCCGATGTGGTGCGGAAGGCGGGCGGCCGCGTCGTGCTGATCGATCTCGTCGCCGGCAAAAGCACCACCAACACCATCGGCAAATTGCGCGCCGGCGGCACCACAAGCTGAGGAATTCATGTCTGACCTGAACGACTACCTGGTCCGCTCGGCGGCCGCGATTTCCGCCATGGTCGAGCGCGACCTGACGAGCGAGATGGAGCGGGCGGTGAGCGCCATCGTGACGGCTCTTTCGCAGGGCAAAGCCTTGCTGATCTGCGGCAATGGCGGCTCGGCCAGCGATGCGATCCACATCGCCGGCGAACTGGTCGGCCGCTTCCTCAAGGAGCGCAAGGCCTACAATGTCATCGCACTCCCGGCCAATGCCGCGGTGCTGACCGCCTGGGGCAATGACTATGGCTTCGACACGGTGTTTTCGCGCCAGGTCGAGGCGCATGGCTCGGCGGGCGGCGTGCTGTTGGCAATCTCGACCAGCGGCAATTCGCCGAGCATTCTCGCCGCTGCCGAGCACGCGCGGATGATGGACATGACGGTGATCGGCCTGACGGGCGACACCGGCGGCAAGCTCAAGCCGCTATCGGACATCCTGCTCAACGTGCCCTCGACCTCGACCCCGATCATCCAGCAGGGGCATCTGTGCCTCTATCATCATCTGTGCGAAGTGGTCGAAGCGCGTCTCAGCAATGGCTGACGGGACCTGGTCGTGAAGCTCGAACCCTATCCGCTCAAGGAGCCCGGACTGTGGGTAGAGCGGATCGATAGCAGGATTTTTCCGACCGGTACGCCTGCACTGTTTCTCGACCGCGACGGCACCATCAATCTCGACACCGGCTATCCCGATGACCCGGCCGAAATGGTGCTGCGCGAGGATATCGCCGCTGCGATCGGTGCCGCCAATCAGACCGGCATTCCCGTCATCATCGTCACCAACCAGTCGGGCATCGCGCGCGGCTACTACGGCTGGAGCGATTTCGCCGCCGTCAATGGCCGCGTGCTCGACCTGCTGCGCGCCGACGACGCGTTCGTGGATATGGTCCTTGCCTGCGCCTATCACGAGGCGGGCGAGGGGCCGCTTGCGATCGCCAATCATCCGATGCGCAAGCCCAATCCCGGCATGCTGCTGGAGGCGGCCAAATGTCTCGGGCTCGATCTGCAGCGATCGCTGATCGTCGGCGACAAGCAGGCGGACATGGAGGCGGGACAGCGCGCCGGACTTTTGCAGGGCTGGCTGGTCGACGGCGAAGCGGCCGTTCAATCGGGCTTTACAGTCCAGCCCTGGCGCGACCACGAGGATCTGGGTGGCCTGCTCGCCGCAATAGCGGCACTCGGCGCTATGTCGGGCTAGAGCAACTCCGGGAAAAGTGTGAAACGGCTTTCCGTCCGGAATTGCATCAAAGCAAGGGGGGCATAATTCCGAAAGTGGAATTTGGCCTCAAGTCCGATCGTTGTCTCGCGAAGCTTCATAAAGCTTGGCCTCGGTGGCGAACGAATACACCATCACCATCATCGAATAGACGAAGCCATGCCGGCCGCACAGGAAGTAGCGCTTGGCCAGGTAGAATTTCAGGAAGTTGCCGAGCGGCGACAGGACCAGCCTTATCAAGCCTGGCTTC
This sequence comes from Mesorhizobium sp. P2_D5, assembly GCF_056404355.1. Classification (NCBI taxonomy): domain Bacteria; kingdom Pseudomonadati; phylum Pseudomonadota; class Alphaproteobacteria; order Hyphomicrobiales; family Phyllobacteriaceae; genus Mesorhizobium; species Mesorhizobium sp. P2_D5. The sequence goes on along the minus strand of NZ_JBFUEE010000007.1, from coordinate 101,059 downwards.
TTGCCTCTCTCGACCAGCGTGGCAACCTTGAGGCTGGAGTAGGTGTTGGCCCTTGCCAGATCCTCCGCGACAGTCATTTCGCGGCGATGCAGCAACACGCCATTTTCAATCGTACCGGTTTCGCCCGGCACCTCGAACGATTCATGGACCCGCAGGTCAATGTCCATGGTGGCCTTGTCGCGGCGGAACAGACGCAGCAGCCTGTTGTGCAGCACCCAGCGGTGCGCATAGCCATAGCCTTTCAGCTTGTCGCGGCGTCTTACGAACCATCCGTCGATGGCCCCGTTGTGAGGCTGCGTCACGGTCACTATCGACCGCCTGAGCAGGTCGTCGACGGCCTCATCGGCTTCAATCGAAAGGCACCATGGCTGCGTGGCTTGATCAAGCGCGAATTGCCGCTGACGTGGGAAACCCGGCCAATCGTTGTGAAACAGCCTTATCGGGTAGCCCTTGGCGATGAACTCCTGAATGACGTCCAGGGTGTTATCCGTCGAACCTGAATCGACGACGACGATGTCGGCGCAGAAGTCGACGCTCTCCAGGCACGGGCCGATCATGTCGGCTTCGTTCATGCAGATGATGAGCGCCGAAACCGGACTAGAAAATCGAGTCATGATCCCACTCTACAGCACACTGTTCTGTGAAATTACGCTGCTTGCGCCATCTGTTGTTACGCAAGCCCTGTCGAAAAACCCGTCACACTTTCCTGAAATTGCCTTAGGAAACCAACAAAGCAGCCACGTCCGTCAGAACGCTCCGGCTTTCTACACCAGAGCCTGTCGAATGCGAAAGCGGCCCTGGTATGGCGAAGCCGGGAATTCGCATCGAGCGGGGACGATGTGGTGCTGCCGTCGACCAGCCTCAAGGCTGTGCAAACGAGACCAGCCCCTCGTCCTTGACCCGGCGGATGGTGAGCGCGGTGCGCACCGTGTCGACATTCGGGGTCGAAGTCAGCTCCTCGATGACGAAGGTCTGGAAGGCCCCCAGGTCGCTCGCCACGCAGTGCAGCAGGAAATCGGATTCCCCCGATACCATCCAGGCGTCGCGCACGATCGGCCAGCCGCGGGTGCGCTCTGCAAAGGTGCGCAGTTCGGCGTCGGCCTGGTGATGCAGGCCGATCAGGCAGAAGGCAACGACATCGAGGCCGAGCGCCGGCGCGTTGAGCAAGGCGCGGTAGCCGCGGATGATGCCGGCTTCCTCCAGCCGCTTGACGCGGCGCAGGCACGGCGGCGCCGAAATGCCAACGCGGTTCGATAGTTCGACATTGGTCATGCGGCCATCGGCCTGAAGCTCGCGCAGGATCTTCCAGTCGATGGCGTCGAGATCGGCCTTGAGCGGCATGAGGGCTCTCGATAAGTCAGGGCAATACGCAAGAATCTTGCGTGATCTTGTAATTAAACGACTTCGCTGTCCATTCCATCCCTCGCTCGGAATATTTCGGCCGATCAAAGCGGCGACAGGGGTGCGACAAAGCTTTCCGGGGACGAATGCCAACCTGCCTTGCTGGCGCCGTGGGCAACACTTACATTACGCGCGATATCGACGAGTTTTCCATGCCGCAATGCCGGCAGCCCTCCGCAGAGGCTTCTAGATGACCACCAAGCACGCGCCCGTTCTCATTATCGGCTCCGGCCCAGCCGGTTATACGGCGGCGGTCTACGCCGCCCGCGCCATGCTGAAGCCGATGCTGGTCGCCGGCCTGCAGCAGGGCGGGCAGCTGATGATCACCACCGATGTCGAGAACTATCCCGGCTTTGCCGACCCCATCCAGGGGCCGTGGCTGATGGAGCAGATGCTGAAGCAGGCCGAACATGTCGGCACCGACATCATCAACGATATCATCACCGAGGTCGACCTCAATGTGCGGCCGTTCCGCGCCAAGAGCGATTCCGGCACCAGCTACACCGCCGACGCGCTGATCATCGCCACTGGCGCGCAGGCCAAATGGCTGGGCATTCCGACCGAACAAACCTTCATGGGCTTCGGCGTGTCGGCCTGCGCCACCTGCGACGGCTTCTTCTACCGCGGCAAGGATGTCGCTGTTGTCGGCGGCGGCAATTCGGCGGTGGAAGAGGCACTCTACCTGTCGAACCTCGCCAAGAGTGTGACGGTCATCCATAGGCGCAGCGATTTCCGCGCCGAGCGCATCCTGCGCGAGCGGCTCCTGAAGAAGGACAATGTCCGTATCATCTGGGACACGATCGTCGACGAGATCACCGGCCGTCCCGGCAAGGCGCCGCTGCCGCCTTCGGTCGAAGGGCTGAAGCTCAAGCATGCGGTGACCGGCCAGGAAACACATCTCAAGGTCGACGGCGTGTTCGTGGCCATCGGCCACGCGCCGGCGGTCGAATTGTTTGCCGGCAAGCTGAAGCAGAAGCCGAACGGCTATCTGTGGACGGCGCCGGATTCGACCCGCACCGACGTTCCCGGCGTGTTTGCGGCGGGTGACGTGACCGACGACATCTACCGCCAGGCGGTGACCGCAGCGGGGCTCGGCTGCATGGCTGCACTCGAGGCGGAGAAGTATCTGGCCGGCATCGAAGTGCACCGTGAAGCGGCGGAATAAAGAGTTCAGAAGGCGACTTAGAAACGCCGTGTAAAAGCCTGATTTTTCATTCAGACGCCAAAACAGAACGAGGGGTAGCATGGCGTTGGACTGGGACAAGCTACGCGTGTTTCACGCTGCGGCGGAGGCAGGGTCGTTTACCCATGCGGCCGAGACATTGCATCTGTCGCAATCGGCGATCTCGCGGCAGGTCAGCGCGCTCGAACATGATGTCGGCGTGCCGCTGTTCAACCGCCATGCCCGCGGGCTGGTGCTGACCGAGCAGGGCGAAATGCTGTTCCGCACGGCGCATGACGTGCTGATGAAGCTCGAAACCATCAAGTCGCGGCTGACCGAGACCAAGGATCGCCCCTCCGGCGTGCTCAGGGTGACGACCACCGTCGGGCTGGGCGCCGGTTGGCTGACCGAGCGGGTGCAGGAGTTCATAGAGCTCTATCCCGAAATCAGCCTGCAGCTGATCCTCGCCAACGAGGAACTCGACCTCACCATGCGCCAGGCAGATTGCGCCATCCGGCTGCGCCAGCCGCAGCAGCCGGACTTGATCCAGCGCCGCCTGTTCACCGTACACTTCCACCTCTATGCCTCGCCCACCTATGTCGCCAAGCACGGCAAGCCGGCTTCGGTGGCCGAGCTGAAGAGCCATCGCATCGTCACCTTCGGCGTGCCGGTGCCGTCGCATCTGTCGGAACTGAACTGGCTGGAAACGATTGGCGATTTCGAAGGCGGACAAAGGGTGCCGACGTTGCAGATCAATGACATATTGTCGATCAAGCGCGCGGTGCAGGGCGGCGCCGGCATCGCCATGCTGCCCGACTATGTGATCAACAAGGATTCCGACCTGGTGCAATTGCTGCCGGAGACCGAGGTGCCGTCATTCGACACCTATTTCGCTTATCCGGACGCGATGAAGAACCAGGCCAAGCTGCATGTCTTTCGCGATTTCATCATCGCCAAGGCGCGTAGCTGGTCTTTCTGATCCACCCCTGGCGTCCGACTTTCTGGTCTTCATCCAGTTCTAGAATCACCCCCGCCAGGGCGTCAGGCGCGGCAGCCAGGCGGGCACGGCGCGGCGATAGATTTCGTATTGCGCGCCGTAGCGGCGGGCCAGTGTCGGCTCCTCGTAGAGCCGGACGAACGACACCATGGCGATCGCGCCGATGGTCGCGTAGGCGGCAAGCGTCAAACTCGAGAACAGCAGCGCCTGGCCGAGGATGATCGACAGCACCGCGACATACATCGGGTTGCGGACATGGCGGTAGATGCCGCCGATCACCAGTCTCTCGGTCGGTGCAACCGGAGCGGGCGTGCCCAGCCCCTCGAGCGCAAAGCGGCCGAAGGCATGCAGCAGTGCAGCGATCGCGGTGACGATCAGGAGCCCGCCAACAGGCACAAAGCCCGGCAGGCTCGACCATGGCAAGCCCCAGCGATCGGTCAACAGCCAGGGCACCAGCCCGGCAACCACGCCGGGTGCGGCGATGAAGAACGCCGCGCTGCCGGCGATCGCCGAAAACGTCCGCATTGGGTGCTTCCTCCCTGACTGCCTGATAAATGAACGGCTGCTGCCTGCTTCCACATCATTGCGCGGTTTTGGCATTTGGGCACAGAAATCGATCGCGATTGGCGATTCTGTAGTGAGAATCGCGCCTCCGTACACTCCGTTTTGCTGATTTTGCTGGTCCTATAGGTCTCGGATATGGGTTAGACCACAGCCTGCGTCTTTTTGCATGCGTGTGTTGCAAAATAGATGCTTGTTTCTTGGGCATGATGAGCACATATACAGATCATCTCCTGGGCGCGTTCTCCTCCCATTAGCGCCCTAGAGTGTTCCCCTCTGGAGGTTAGCCTTAACAGGCACTTCCAATCAAACTCAGCCGGATCTTCGTTGATCCGGCTTTTTTGTTGCCCGAGCCCTGCCGGAGCAACTCGAAAATTCATCAGAATTGCCACGTAACAGTGACATGTAACCTCAGGTAACATGACATGGACGCCCGACACGTGCTATCCACACCATAGGACGCGGTGTGGTCGTGCGGGAGATGGGGGCATCACTCGAACGGCCCGGGCTCAGGCGGCTACCGCGTCCGAACCATTTTCGCTGCCGAAGTTCGGCGGCGCCAGATGCGGCGGACCTTCCGTTTTGCCTCCTGGGAAACGGTCCGCGAATAAAACGACGTCCGGTCCCCGCCGGGCGTCGTTTTCATTTGGCCCCCCTCGAACCGGGGTTCGAGGGGAAGACCGAATCAGGCAGCCTTGCCGTTGGCATTCATCGCTTCGTCGGCGAGACGCCCGGTGAGTTCGGCCATGTGGTCGAAGACGGCGCGGTAGCTGGCGACGCCAGCGGTCGCCGAGCGCAACTCGATGATCAGGTCGCCGATCTCGGCCTGCGGCATGGTCGCCTCGACAACATCCCATCCCGGCCAGTCAGGCCGCGCATCATAGCCGAGGATCTGGCCGCGCCGCTGCGGGATGAGCGCGATGATCTTCGAGGTCGCGTCGGAGGGCGTGACGATCTCGACCTTCATCACCGGTTCCAGAAGCACCGGCGAGCAGGCGGCCATGCCTTCCTTCATCGCCAGTCTGGCCGCCATCTGGAAGGCCATGTCGGAGGAATCAACCGCGTGGTAGGAGCCGTCCGAGAGGTTGACGGCGACATCGACGACGGGAAAGCCGAGCGGGCCCGACTTCAGATAGTCGCGCACGCCAGTCTCGACCGACTGGATATAGGTCTTCGGCACGACGCCGCCGGTGATGGTGTCGGTGAACTGGAAGCCGGAGCCGCGCGGCAGCGGCTTGATCTCGATCACCACGTCGCCGAACTGGCCATGGCCGCCAGACTGTTTCTTGTGCCGGCCGCGCTGCTGCGCCGATTTGCGGATCGTCTCGCGATAGGGCACCGCCGGCGCATGACCTTCGACCGGGATCTGGTTCTTGCCTTCCAGCCGCTCGCGCACGACACGCAGATGCATCTCGCCATGGCCCGACAGCACGGTCTCGGCCGAGTCCTGGTTGTGGCGCAGGCTGAGCGAGGGGTCTTCCTCCGCCAGCCGCTGGATGGCGGCCGACATCTTCACTTCGTCCTTGCGCTCCTTGGGGCGCAGCGCGAAAGCGAAGACCGGCTGCGGCGGCTCGAACTCAAGCAGCGGCTTGATGCCGCCCTTGGCCGAACTCAGCGTCTGGCCGGTCTTGACCTCATCCAGCTTGCCCAGCGCCACAGTGTCGCCGGCCTTGGCGATGGTGAGCTTGAACTGATCCTTGCCGAGCATTCGGTAGATGCCGGAAACCTTCGCCGTGTTGCCGCCGGGCAGCCAGAGTTCGGAGCCGTCGACGACCTGGCCGGACAGGATGCGCGACACCGACAGCTTGCCGCCATGCGGCGTGTGGATGGTCTTCATCACCTGAGCCACGGTGGCCGCGCCGTCGGGCGCGCCCAGCCGCCTGCGGGTCGCCTCGATGTCGGGCGCGTCGTGGCGGATCGCCTTCAAGAGGCGCAGCACGCCGTTGCCTTTCTCGGCGGTGCCGATCAGCACCGGCGTCACCGCGCCATCGCGCAGATCGGCGGCGAGGTCGTCGAAGATGGCGTCCTTGGGCGGCTCGATCTCCTCGAGCAGTTGTTCCATAAGTTGGTCGTCATGATCGGCCAGCGTCTCCAGCATGGAGAAGCGCGCCTCCAGTTCGCGCGCCTTGTCATCGCCAGGTATTTCGGCCACTTCGCTTTCGGCATATTCGCGATAGATGTAGGCGCGCTCCAGCGCCAGATCGATGGAGCCGATGACGACGCCATCCTTGCGCAGCGGAATCTGGCGCAGCAGCAGCGGCACGGCGCTGGCCGGCTGCAGCATCTTCAGCGTGTCGCGCACGCCGGCGATTGCCTTGTCGACCTTGTTGAGGAACAGGATGCGCGGCACGCCGAGATCGTCGAGCCTGCGCATGATCAGCTGCAGGGCAGGGATCTTCTTTTCGTCGGCCTCGGCAACGACCACGGCGAGGTCGCAGGCGGCCAGCACCGGCTCGGCCTCGAAAGAGAATTCGATGGAGCCGGGACAATCGACGAAAGTAAGCTGCTCGCCCATGAATTCGGTGGTGGCGAAGGTCGCCTCGACGCTCATCGCGTGGGCCCGCGCCTCTGGCGAATGATCTGAAACGGTGTTGCCCGATGAGACGGGGTTTTGTCGGGGAATTGAGCCCGTGCGGGCCAATATGGCTTCGAGAAGTGTCGTCTTACCGCTGGCGAAGGGACCGATTATGGCAATGCATTTCGGTCCCGTGCGTCGTCCTCCGGCGCGAGTACCCATGACTGACCTCCACTCAGGCGTTTCCCGTAGGACCGACTGGCATGCATGGTTCAGGCTTGGTCAATCGGTCCTGAGCGGCGGCCGGCCTGTTCGACCGTCGCGGGCGGGGTTCTTTTGGTTTGGCCACCTGCCCGAAACCATCGTCCCACTTGTTTGCCGGCAGGGCAAGAAAAATAGAAACTCTTCGGCCGTCGCCTCAGGCGCTCAGCGCCAGCGGCTCGGCATGGACGGCATGCAACGAACCAAGCTTGTCGCGCGGCGCCGGCCGGCCGAAGAAATAGCCCTGGAAACGATTGCAGCCGGCAGCCTTGGCCAGGGCGAATTCCTCCTGCGTCTCGACGCCCTCGGCGACGATGGTGACGTCCTGGATGCGTGCGATCTGGGCGAGCGCCGAAACGAAAATCTGCGCCACCTGGTCATGGGCGAGGCTGCGGATGTAGGAGCGGTCGATCTTGATGCTGTCGACGGGCAAGGTCTTCAGATAGTTGAAGCCGCAATGGCCGGTGCCGAAGTCGTCGAGCGCGATGTGGAAGCCGAGGCCGCGCAACGCTTCGAGGCGCCGCAGGATTTCGGGCGTGGCGGCGGTCGCCACCGTCTCGGTGATCTCGATGACGAATTGCGCGGCGGAACGGCCGGTTTCCTTCAGCACGCGATCGCACATGGTGACGATCTCGTCACGCTTCAGCTGTTCGCCGGATACGTTGATCGAAATGCGGCGTCCCGGGAAATGGCTGATATCGGCGCAGGCCCGCTTGAACACCCACTCGCCGAGCATGTCGATCAGGGTCGAGCGTTCGGCGATCGGAATGAACTCGGCCGGCGAGATCAGACCACGAACCGGGTGGCGCCAGCGGATCAGCCCTTCGAAGCCACAGGTGGAACTGTCCGGATTGACGATCGGCTGGTAGTGCAGCTCCAGTTCGCCGAGATAGACCGCCGCGCGCAACTCCCGCTCGACCAGGCGACGATAGCGCTTGTCGGACAGCATCTCCTCGTCGAACACGGTGACGCGGCCACGGCCCGCCGCCTTGCTTTCATAGAGCGCCAGGTCGGCGACCAGCATCAGTTCCGTCGTGTTCGAGGCATGTGCCGGCGCCAGCGCCACGCCGACGGAAATGGACAGTGGGATGGTCTTGCCCTCATGCGATTTCCCGGCCCGCATGGCGTCCAGCAAGCGCCTGACTTTCTTGCTGATGATGGCGAGATCGTTGTGCGGGACGATGACGCCGAATTCGTCGCCGCCGAGCCGTCCGACCATGCCTCCGGCAAAGATGCGCTCGGCCGTCTTGACCAGATGCGCCAGAGCGAGGTCGCCGAACTGATGTCCGAACGTGTCGTTGAGCTGCTTGAAGTGATCGACGTCGATCAACAGCAAGGTCGCATCGTGCCGGTCGCGCATGCTGCCGAGACTGCCGTGCAGCGCTTCGAGGAAATAGCGGCGCGTCATCGCCCCGGTCATCGCGTCCCTGGTCAGGAAATGATGCTTTTCCGCCTCTGCGGCGGCGGCCGACCGCAAGCGATTGACGACGCTGCTGCGCATATACATCAGGGCCATCAGGGCCAAGCTGGTGGCGAGGATCGAGACCGCGAAGGCGTTGCTGGAGGGCAGGTTTCGCGACAGGTCGACCGCGCCAAGCACCGCGGCGCCGATGCTGATCAGAAGCAGCAACTGGATGCCGCGGTAGATCCGGCCGCTGTGATCCTTGATCGTCGCCAGTATGCTCATCTCATCGCCCCTTGAAATGCAGGCTCAGGGCTAGAGCGCAGCTGTTAAGAAGACATTGAATTCGCCATCTTTCCGTGCCGCGACACGGTGCGGGGAGCGTTCATGGTTAAGGAGAAAAATCGGTCTTGCGGCGGTGGGCGAAACGGCCGGTTGCGCCTCGGATGATATCGGCCGAGAATGCATTTTTCGTCACATGTCGGGCGGCGTCTGTCGCCGATCGCTTCACCAGTTCCAGGATCACCCCGATGAAGATCATTGCTTGCGGCAGCGTGCCGACCATCGTAGCGCCGGAGAAGTACTTCACCGGCCGCGTGTTGCAGACGCCGATCATCGAGAAGGAGGCGCCGGCGCGGCTGCGGGCCACGCTGGTCAGCTTCGAGCCGGGCGCGCGCACCCACTGGCACACGCATCCGCTCGGCCAGACACTCTACGTCACCTTAGGCGCAGGCCTTGCCCAGACATGGGGCGAGCCGGTCCAGGAGATCAGGGCCGGCGACGTCATCTCGTTCGCGCCTGGCGAAAAGCACTGGCACGGTGCGGCGCCGAAGTCGGCGATGACGCATATCGCAATGCAGGAGGCGCTGGACGGTGTCCACGCCGACTGGCTGGAAGAGGTGACGTCAGTCCAATATGGCGGCTGAGTGCCGAGCCTGTGAGGCGGCGTCGTTGCCAACAAAAAACCCGGCGGTGAAGCCGGGTTTTCAATTTCAAGACTGGCCTGATCAGGTCAGCGATGCCGTGAAGCGCTGGATGCGCGTGCAGGCTTCCTCAAGCAGCGTCTCCGAAGTGGCGTAGGAGATGCGGAAATTGGGGCCGAGGCCGAAGGCTGAGCCGAACACCACTGCGACCCCCTCGGCCTCGAGCAGTTCCGAGCAGAAGGTTTCGTCGGTGTCGATCAGCTTGCCGGCTTTGGTCTTCTTGCCGATCAGCTGGGCGCAGGACGGATAGACGTAGAAGGCGCCTTCCGGCGACGGGCAGCTTATACCGCGCGCCTGGTTGAGCATCGACACGACGAGATCGCGCCGGCCCTGGAAGATCGCCTTGTTCCTGGCGATGAAGTCCTGCGGGCCGTTGAGCGCCTCGACCGATGCCCATTGCGCGATGGTGCAGGCGCCCGAGGTCTGCTGGCCCTGGATCATGTCCATCGCCTTGATCAGCGCCACCGGGCCGGCGGCATAGCCGATGCGCCAGCCGGTCATGGCATAGGCTTTCGACACGCCGTTCATGGTCAGCGTGCGCTCGTAGAGTTTCGGCTCGACTTCGGCGATGGTCTTGAAGACGAAGTCGCCATAGGTCAGGTGCTCGTACATGTCATCGGTCAGCGTCCAGACATGCGGATGCTTCAACAGCACGTCGGCCAGCGCGCGCAATTCAACCTCGGTATAGGCTGCACCCGACGGGTTCGACGGCGAGTTCATCAGCAGCCATTTGGTGCGGGGCGTGATTGCCTTTTCCAGCACCGCGGCGGTCAGCTTGAAGCCGTTGTCGATCGAGGTGTCAGCAAACACGGAGGTGCCGCCGCAGATCGCCACCATCTCAGGATAACTGACCCAGTAGGGGCGCGGTATGATGACCTCGTCGCCGGGGTTCAGTGTCGCCATGAAGGCGTTGAATAGGATCTGCTTGCCGCCGGTGCCGACAATGGTCTGCTCGGGCTTGTAATCGAGATTGTTCTCGCGCTTGAACTTCTTCGCGATCGCCTCGCGCAGCGGCACGATGCCCGACACCGGCGGATATTTGGTTTCGCCGCGGCGGATCGCCTCGATCGCCGCATTCTTGATGTTGTCGGGCGTATCGAAATCCGGCTCGCCGGCGCCGAGGCCGATAATGTCACGGCCGGCATTTTTCAGCTCACGCGCTTTCTGCGTCACCGCAATGGTCGCGGAAGGCTTTACGCGGGAAAGGGCGTCGGCGAGAAAGGCCATGACCGGATATCTCCAAACAAGGTCGGCGCGGGCCGGGAGCGGCCGCGGCGCTTCTCATGTCGCATGATTTCGCGCAGTGCAAGCATTGTCGCCTGATCCAGGCCTCAAGGACCCGTGATCGGCAACGATAAATTCATTAACGGGCGGTAGAGGCTTGCGTGACAGGATCACAGTTTGACCGCCAGTTTGCGGAGCGAGGAACCGTGTCGCGCAGCATCGGGCTTGCCCACATCATCCGTCACGACGACGGCACCTCCACCGGTGTCTGGGGCATCTACACGCTGCAAAGCGCCTTCCAGCCGATCTTCGCCTTCAACGAGGGCAAGCTGTCGGTGGCGGCGTTCGAAGGGCTGATCCGGCCGTTCCGCGACGGCGAGCCGCAATCGCCGATGAGCTTTTTCAGCACCTGCCCGGCCGCCGACCGCCTCCATGTCGAGGCGTTGACCAGGACGCTGCATCTTCTGAACGCCGGCGCCTGCCTGCCTGAAGAAGCATCGATCTTCGTCAATTTCGACCCGTCGGTGTTCACCGAGCGCACCGTTGCCGACAATGCCTTGCGCGAAATGCGGCTGGTGCTGCACGAGGCTGGCATCGATCCGCGCCGTGTGGTCTGCGAAGTGACCGAGCAGCGCTCGGCGTCGCAGGAGACCCTGCACAGTTTCGTCGCAGCACTTCGGGCCAACGGCTTTCGCATCGCCGTCGACGACTATGGCGCCGATGATTCCGACATCAACCGCATCAAGGAGCTGAAGCCCGACATCGTCAAATTCGACGCCTTCTGGATCACGCAGTTGATGGAGTCCGGGGCCGGCTTCGCGCTGCTGACCACCATGGTGAAAAGTTTCGAGCAGCAAGGCATCCGCACGGTGTTCGAGGGCATCGAGGAGGGCTGGCAACTGGAACTCGCCGAGAAGTCGGGAGCGTCGATGGTGCAGGGTTTTGTGCTGGCGCGGCCCGAGCTAGCGCCGACAAGCTTTCGCGTCTTCGGCAAATCCGCGCAGCAGGCCGCCTCCACGGCCGTTGAAGCCGCGCCTGTCCAACCGGCACCACCGCACGCGACACGGCCAGCAAAAGCCTTCGGGCGCAAGGTGGCGCCATGAGGCGCGAGCGGCGGCGCGATGTCGGCAACGCGATCCAGGTCGACGAAGTCGGTATCGAATACGGCATCCATGGCGAGTTCCGGCTGCGCAGCGCCTATCAGCCGATTTTCGCTCCGCGCGGCCGCTTCCTTCACGCCGTCGCGGTCGAAGCCCTGATCGAGCCGCACCGTGCCGGCCGCCCCGGTGCGCCGAAGGTGTTTTTCGAAAGCATCGCCGCTTCCGACCGCTTGTTTGTCGAGACCATGTGCCGGGTGCTTCACCTCAGGAATTTTCACAACATCGGCGTCGACGGACTCGATCTGTTTTTCAACTACAATCCGTTGATCAACGACCATCCCGGGCGAGCGCTGGCCGAGATCCGGCTGATGACCAGGTATCTCGGCGATTTCGGCCTCGCGCCGGCCATGCTGGTCTGCGAAATCACCGAACAGGCGGCCGACGACGCGCTTCTCATCCGACTGGTGCGCGAAATGCGGCGCGACGGGATCCGCATCGCCATCGACGATTTCGGCACCGGCCACTCGACGGAGGAGCGGGTCAGCCTGCTCCATCCCGACATCGTCAAGATCGACGGCACCTGGTTCGCCGAGTTCTGCCGCCATGCCGCCGCCGAACGGTTCTTCCGCCCGCTGGTTTCGACCTTGCACGACCGTGGCGCCAAGGTGCTGGTCGAAGGCATCGAGCAGCCCACACACCTGCGCGTCGCGCTCGAAGGCGGCGTCGACCTGCTGCAGGGGTTTCTTCTCGCCCGCCCGGCGCTGGCCGGCACGATCTTCAACGAAGAGCCGCTCTCCGTCGACACGCTGCTTGGCAGGGATAGCAAGGTTGTGCCGCTGTTCGGCTAGGGCGCCTCGATATTCAGGTGAGGCCGGCCTGCAAACGGCAGCTTCCTGCGCTTCCGGTACTCACGTACCCAAATGTACGCTCCGTTCCGGTTCTCGGAATCCACCGTTTTCGACTCGGCCTGACCTGAATCTCGTCACGCCCTTGAACGCCCTCATGCGTTCACACATCAGCAGCGCTGATGGTCGTGCCAAAACAAATCATTGGTTGCGGCGGGAGCCGCTGCGATAATCCACCGGCAGAGGCAGCGCATCGGGGCACGGCAATGATACTCTACAGCATGATCGACAGCGGCAATTGCTACAAGCCGCGGCTGCTGATGGCCAAGCTTGGCCTCGCCTTCACCAATGTCGAGGTGAGTTCGCATACGGGTGAGACGCGAAAAGCGGACTATATCGCCAAGAACCCGAACGCCATGGTGCCGCTGCTCGAGCTCGACGACGGCCGCCGGCTTGCCGAATCCAACGCCATCCTGCTCTATCTCGCCGAGGGCACGCGATTCCTGCCGGCGGACAGGTACGAACGGGGACTGGCCTATCAATGGCTGTTCTTCGAGCAATACAGCCACGAGCCCTATATCGCCGTGCGCAAGGCGCTGCTGACCTTTCCCGAACGCGCCCGGGATGCGACGCCGGAGCGGCTGGCGGTGACGTTGGAGCGCGGCAACAAGGCGCTCGGCGTGATGAACAAACATCTGGAAACCAACGCGTTCTTCGCTGGCGGCGCCTACAGCGTCGCCGACATCGCGCTCTATGCCTATACGCATACGGCAGAGCAGGGCGGCTTCCAGCTTGATGCCTATCCAGCGGTGGCAAATTGGCTTGGCCGGGTGGAAGCGGATCCAGGGCACGTGCCGATGGACTGGGTGGGGTGAGCAACGTCGCCAATTGTCGGCGTCTCAACCCCAGACAAACAAAAAGGCGGGATAAATCCCGCCTTCCCATTTTCGGTAGCCTGATCGGGAGCGTCCGGTCCGGGCTGGCAGCTATCTGCTGATCCAGCTTTTCGGGTCTTTCCGCTCCGGCGCGCTTCTCGCGCGACTGTCAGTACATCCGTGACTTGCCGCGCGCCCCGGGCTCTCGCCCGGCGCGCGCCATTCGCAAAATCAGGCTGCCTTGCTCAGAGATCCAGCGGACGACTTGCCAGTGCGGCGGTCCTGCTCGATCTCGAAGTTGATCTTCTGGCCTTCGACCAGCGTCGACAGTCCAGCACGCTCGACAGCGGAGATGTGGACGAATACGTCCGCGCCGCCCGCGTCAGGCTGGATGAAGCCGAAGCCCTTGGTGGCGTTGAACCACTTGACCGTTCCAGTTGCCATTTAGATAGTCCTTCACATTTGCTTTAGATTGACCGGACCGAAGTCCAGCCGGTGTGCATCGAGATTTTGGAGATAGACGTCAGCAAACGCGATTATCGCGAGGCCCGGATCGATCGGCCGAAATATCAATGGAACGCATATAGGCTGCTTTCGCACGAAAAACAAGACTGCGTGAGAAGGCCGTGATCAGGATGCCGCCCAATGGCCGCCCCAATCGCGTGTGAGCGTCGCAACAGGATCGGGCCCCGGCGGTGTTCAATCCGGGAGGAGCTTGGGGAGAGGATCATGAAAACCATTCTGCTTGCCGCCTGCCTGACGCTGGTGGCCGCCGAGGCGCAGGCGATCTCGCGCTACGATCCGACGCGTATGAGCTGCGGGCGCGTGCAGTCGACGATCGCGCGGCAGGGCGCCGTCATCCTGCGTTACCAGTCGACGCGGGTGCCCGGCCTGCCGCTCTATGACCGCTATGTGCAGAGCGAGCAGTTCTGCACCATGGGCGAGGTGAGGGCACGCGCCTACGTGCCGAGCGCCGACACCAGGTCCTGTCCGGTCTATACCTGCAAGCGGCCGGATTATGATCGGCATTTCCACCGGCGCTTCTTTCACAACGACTAGAGCAACTCCAGGAAAAGTGTGAAGCGCTTTCCCTAGGGAATTGCGACAGAGAGATGGTTCAGAACCCGAATGAAACCTGCGCCGGTGGCGGCGGGCCGACGCGCACGCCTTCCATGGCCAGCATCTTCTCCTTGGTGTTCGAGCCGCCGGATGCCGAGAAGCCGCCGATCTTGCCGCCGGCGGCAAGGATGCGATGGCAGGGAATAACCAGCGGCACCGGATTGGCGCCAAGGGCAGCACCGGTTTCGCGCGGCAGACCGCCATGGCCGGCGCGTTTGGCCAGTTCGCCATAGGTGGTGGTTTCGCCATAGCCGAGCTTCCGCGCCGCGCCGTAGATGGCGAGGCGGAAGTCGTCGATGCCGTCGAGATCGACGGGTACGCCTGTGAAGTCGACATCCTCACCGGCCGCATAGGCCTTTATCGAGGCGATCAGGTCGACGACCCATTGCGGCTGCGCGGTGGAGGCGGAAACGCCGGCATGGCGCATCAGCCGCCGTTCCACCGACTCGCGGCTGCGTTCGGGCAGGCAGAGCCGGATCAGGCCCTTTTCGCTCCAGGCGATGCCCATGAAGCCGATCACTGTTTCTAACACTGCGTGGCCGGCTGTGATCGAAGATGTCGTTTCCATGATGCGTTCCTTTCCGCAAAGTGGCGAAATCCGGCATTCGTCCCGGTACATATCCAGAACAATATGGCATCCCGGCCAGAGTCTCGCCACCCGAAAACCACCCGATGGCCCCGATTGCCGGTCGTGAATCGCTGGTGTAAGGAATTTCTTAATAACCCGACAAATCGGACCCGAGCGCGGCTTGCCAGCAAAACACACTCTTATCGCGATCGGCGTGTTCCTGGCTGCCGCCGGCATCAGCGGTTGCACGTCGACCTCGCAGATGAAACCCGCGCCTGCCCTGACCGAAACCGCGACTGCCGCCGGTGCTGACGCCGGCTTCACGATACCGCTGCCGGAGACGGTTTCGGTGCTGCCGGAATCATCGGGAATCGCACCGGTTCAGACGGCTGAATTGACGCCCGGCCCGGCCACGCCGGCACCCGATGCCGCCGTCCAGCCGGCTGCCGCGACCGCCGCCTTCGCCGGATCGACCCCGGCAGCGCCGGCGGTACCCGCCATCATGACCGCCAATGCCTGGCAAGCGCCGCCGCCGGCGACCGCAGGCGAGACCGTCAAGACGGCCGAGACCTATACGACCGCCGGGCTCGTCATGCCCGCGACCGCCAAGGGCGACCGGAAGGTCGTGCCAGGCGTCCAGCAGGTCGCCTATATGGTGCCGCAGAACCCGGCTGCCCTCGTCCAGTTCCCGATGGCACCCGCGGAAGAAGAGCACGCGCCGGGCGTGCGTGGCGACGTCGAGCGGCTGATCGAGAAATACGCCGCCCTCTACCAGGTGCCGGTCGATCTGGTTCGCCATGTCGTCAACCGCGAGAGCACCTTCAACCCGAAAGCCTACAACAATGGCCATTGGGGGCTGATGCAGATCAAGCACGCGACGGCGCGCGGCATGGGCTATGACGGACCGGCCAAGGGTCTGTTCGACGCCGACACCAATTTGAAATACGCGGTCAAATATCTGCGTGGCGCCTGGCTGGTGTCCGGCGGCAACGCCAAGCGGGCCGACTGGCTCTACCAGACCGGCTACTATTTCGACGCCAAGCGCAAGGGCCTGCTCGAGGCGACCGGGCTTGGCCGCGACCGCCAGCGCAGCCGCCTGCAGCCCGACGCCTGAGCGCGATGCCTGAACCGCGGCCGCCGGCTCTGAACGATATCCGGCTGCGCAAGATCCTCGACGAGACGCTGGTTCCCGCGCACTGGCCGGAAGGCTTTGTGATGCGCTGCTTCGAGCCCGGTGATGCGCCGGCCCTGCATGCGCTCCTGACCGAAGTGTTCGACGACGGTGCCGACGGCCCGTTTGACGAGTGGTGGCCGCGCATATCAGGCGATCCCGAATTCGACCCGGCGCTGTGTTTCCTCGTCATCGACGCCAAGGGCCGGCTGGCGGCGGCCGCGCTGTGTTGGACGCGCGCCTTCGTCAAGGACCTCGCCGTCCATCCCGAGGCGCGCGGCAAGGGCATTGCCGAAGCGCTGATGTGGCACGCCTTCGCCACCTTTCGCGCACGCGGCGCTGACTATGTCGACCTGAAGACCAACACCGAAGAAAACGCCGCCGCAGTGCGGCTCTACGATCGGCTCGGCATGTTCGAGGTCGATTGGTACAGCTGAGCGGGGCGCTCAAATGTCCGGCGCGTTGCCGATCTTCCGCTTGAGGTCCAGCGCCCAGGCGCGGCCCTCGTCGCCGCCCCACAGCAGCCAGGCGATGTAGCCGGCCGACGGGTTTTGCTCATTGCCGTAGTTCCTGCCGCGCTTGTCGACCTCGTGGCGGGCGAAATAGCTGACCATGCGGCGGATGGTGGAGGGCGCGAGCTTTTCCCGGTTCTTCAGTTCGGTGGCGCGGGCCACGCCGATCTCGGTGCCGCCACGGCCGAATTCGCCGCGCAGGCGCAGCCCCTTGGCGGCATTGTCGGCCACCACTTGCGGGCAGCGCAGGTCGATCTCGTCGTCATCGTCGTTGTGCATTTTGTTCCCGGACTGCTGGCTTATCCTGTGGGGAGAATGCTGGGAAGAGAGCGAGGTTCCGCCACGAGGAATCGCCCGAGCGCTGCGCAAAAAAATGTCGGCACCGATCGCCGCCAAACGTCCTTGGGTCGCAGAGCAACCGCGCCGGGACGCCGGCGCCGCGACCGAAGGAGCCGATCATGAT
The DNA here is from genome assembly GCF_056404355.1 of Mesorhizobium sp. P2_D5. Lineage (NCBI taxonomy): Bacteria > Pseudomonadati > Pseudomonadota > Alphaproteobacteria > Hyphomicrobiales > Phyllobacteriaceae > Mesorhizobium > Mesorhizobium sp. P2_D5. The sequence goes on along the minus strand of NZ_JBFUEE010000007.1, from coordinate 83,900 downwards.
CACCTTTCCCAACGAATCCGCCAAATACCGCACCGCCCGCGAAAAACTGCTGCAGAAGGAAATCGGGCTGCGCCGCGCCATGGAAGAGGTTGCGGTCGCGCGGCGCGCGCTGCCGCCCGGTGGGCTAGTGCCGCAAGATTATGTGTTCGACGCGCTGGGATCGGACGGCAAGCCCGGGAAGGTAAAACTGTCGGAGCTGTTTGCGCCCGGCAAGGATTCGCTCATCCTCTACAACATGATGTTTCCCCGCCACCCACGCGAGACGCGCGACGTGGCGACCAGCGGCGGCACGGCGAAGCTCGCACGGCTGGACCAGCCATGCCCGTCCTGCACGGCGCTGCTCGACCAGTTCGACGGCGCGGTCGGCCATCTCGAAGCCGCCGGCTTCAACTTCGCCGTGGTGGCGAAAACCGCGCTCGAAAACCTGGTCACGCTCGGTCGCGACCGAGGCTGGCGCAACATGCGGCTGGTGTCTTCGGCCAACAACGGCTTCAAGCGCGACTACAATGCGGAGGCGGCCGACGGCGCACAGTCGCCGCTGCTGTCGGTGTTCCATCGCGACGCCGACGGCATCCGCCATTTCTGGAGTTCCGAACTGGATTTCGCGCCAACGGACCCAGGCCAGGATCCGCGTGGCGTCGGCACCTGCGAGCCGCTGTGGAACCTGATGGATTTCACGCCCGAGGGCCGGCCGAACTGGAACGAGCAACTGCAATATGGCGAGGCGTGCTGTCACTAGGAGGGCAGGGGCTCGTTCTGTACGGCGGGCGATCGCTTCAGGTTGGTTCGCACCTTCCGGACGCTGGCGCCGCCCCTCACCTGCCTGCCGGCATCCTCTCCCCGTAGAACGGGGAGAGGGGAGCTGTGATCGACGCTTTCGCCAATCGCCAGCGCTGCAGGAAGAGAGCCGACGTCGCGGCAGGCCCCTTTCTCCCCGTGGCACGGGGAGAAATGCCCGGCAGGGCAATGAGGGGCAGCGCCGACGTCGACAAGGCTGTCTGTGCCAAGCGGTTCTTGTCTACAATGTCGGCACAAAACGGGAGAGCATTCCATGCCCAAGATCGACCTGTCAGCCGTGCCCGTCCGCAAGGGCTCCGGCTACCCCGCGCCTTTCGATCAACCCTGTGCCGACCGCACGCGGCGGCGGCTGGGCGACGCGGGCGGGCTCACCGATTTCGGCGTCAATCTGATGACCTTGCCGCCCGGCGGCTGGTCCAGCCAGCGCCACTGGCACAGCCATGAGGACGAGTTCGTCACCGTGCTGGAAGGCGAACTGATGCTGGTCGAGGACGGCGGCGAGACGCTGCTCAAGGCAGGCGACTGCGCGACCTTCGCCAAGAACAGCGGCAACGGCCATCACCTGATCAACCGGTCGTCCACGACGGCGCTCTATCTGGAGGTCGGCTCGCGCGACCCGGACGACGTCATCACATGCTCCGACATCGACATGATGAGCCCGAGCTCCGACGGACGTTTCTTGCACAAGGACGGCACACCGTATCCGGGGCAGGGGTAGCTCTGGCCCATGCATCCGCGCTGGCGTTCACCGGGCGGCGCGGTAAGCTCCCTGCAAACCCAGGGAGGATTGCCGTGAAGAAAGAAATCATCGAAGTGCCGGTGCTGTCGGCAGCCGTGCGTGCCTTGGGCGTGCCGCTGTCGCTGGTGACCAAAGCCGCCGGGCTGGTCTTCGTGTCCGGCACGCCGCCGCTCGATATCTCGACCGGCAGGCTGGTCAAGGGCGACATCGAAACGCAGACCGAGGCATCGCTGAAGGCGCTGAAGCATTGCCTGGAAGCGGCCGGCACCTCGCTGGACAACGTGGTGATGGTGCGCATCTACGCCGTCAATTCCGGCTTCTACAACGCCATCAACCGCGTCTATGCCAGGCATTTTCCCGAGAACCCACCATCGCGGACCTTCGTGCCGGTGGCGTCATGGCCGATGGAGTTCGATATCGAGATCGAATGTGTGGCGGTGGGCTGAGCCGAGCTCCCCTTCTCCCCTTGTGGGGCCCGAAGGGCGGGCGAGGCCCGTGACTCGCCCCGGGCGGTGTCGCCGAAGGCGACGGATGAGGGGTGTTCCAGGGAACGCCAACGTCTCACTCCGCTGGAGCACCCCTCATCCGTCTCGGCGCTATCGCGCCGATCCACCTTCTCCCCCAAGGGGAGAAGGTAAGGGCGTTCCCGGCGCCGCATCTGGGCAGGGGTGAGCGGCGTCAGTCCTGGATCATCGCTCCGCGCTGGCGTTCGGCTGGTGGCGCGATAAGGTCCCTGAAAACCCAGGGAGATTTGCCGTGAAGAAGGAAGTCATCGAAGTGCCTGTCATGTCGGCCAAGGTGCGGGCGCTCGGCCTTCCCTGTTCGACAGCGGTGAAGGCCAACGGCTTCGTGTTCATCTCGGCGACGCCGCCGGTGGACATGGTGACCGGCGAGATGGTGCGCGGCGACATCGAAACGCAGACCGAGGCGTCGCTGAAGGCGCTGAAACATTGCCTGGAAGCGGCCGGCACCTCGCTCGACAATGTGGTGATGGTGCGCATCTACGCCGTCAATTCCGGCTTCTACAACGCCATCAATCGGGTCTATGCGAAGTATTTTTCGATCAACCCGCCGGCGCGCAGCTTCGTGCCGGTGGCGTCATGGCCGATGGAGTTTGATATCGAGATCGAGTGCGTGGCGGTGGCGTGAGCGGCGCAGCGATTTGGAGTCCGACACCGCCTTCTGTCCGCCCATGGTGTTGAAGACGATCAGCACCTGACGGTTGCGGATGGCGTCTTCGATGTTGGGGCGGCTTTCCAGCACCTTGTTCTCGGCGACGACGCACCCCTTACAACATGATCGCCGTTTGCCTGCGCTGTGCGCCGGCGCTAGGCTGCCAATATTCACGGGCGGCCGCGGGTGGCGGCACGCGCCAAGGGCTGACCATGCTTGACGAGCCGGAGCAATGAGCACGAGCCCGCTACGTGTGGCAGTCATTGGCGGCGGCATCGGCGGCGCCGCCGCTGCTGCCGCCCTGCTTCAACGTGGCATGGACGTCCGTCTCTACGAGCAGGCTACGGCCCTGGCCGAGGTCGGCGTCGGCGTCGTGATCCAACCGAACGGTGTCCGGATGCTTCGGCGGCTCGGCCTCGGTGACGAGCTGATCCGCTCGGGCGCCAGATGGATCGACCCACAGTTTCGTCGCGCCGATGGATCCTATGCGGCTGCGATGTGGCCCCCCGAGCTTGCCAGCCAAATCGAGTTCTACGGCATGCACCGCGCCGATTTGCTGGCAATGTTCGTCGATCGGCTACCTGCCGATAGTGTGAAGACCGGCCACAGATGTATCGGCTTCGAACAGGACGATGAGCAGGCCGTCATCACTTTCGCCAATGGTTTGCGCACCACGGCCGACGTCGTGATCGCGGCTGACGGTATCCATTCTACCCTTCAGCAGTTCGTAGTTGCCCCGTCCGCCCCGCTCTATTCGGGATCGGTCGCCTATCGAGGGGTGATCCCGGCGGCTGGTGTCTCGTGGCCGCCGGGAGCGATGCGCAACTGGCTTGGTGCAGGCAAGCATTTTCTCGTCTATCCGGTGCGCGCCGGCCTGCTCATCAACTACGTCGGCTTTGTGACGACTGACGAGCCGATGAAGGAGTCATGGTCGGCACGGGGCGATCCCGCCGCCCTTGCCCGGGAGTTCGCCGGTTGGGACCCCATGGTCGAGACGGTCATTGCCCAACTGAAAACGACGTTTAGGTGGGGCCTGTTCGATCGTGAGCCGCTCGCAACCTGGACTCGCGGACGCCTGACCCTGCTGGGCGACGCCGCCCACCCAATGCTGCCGCATTTGGGACAAGGAGCCAATCAGGCCATCGAAGACGCGGTTGCCTTGGCGACGGTGCTGAGCCACGCAGACCGCAAGTCAGCCCCACGGGCGCTGCTGATTTACGAGCAGCTGCGGCGCGAGCGGACTGCCGGCGTCCAGCGCATGGCGCGCATGAACGGTGCTCGCTATGACGCATCCAGCGGCGACTTGCATGCCCGCGACCGCAAGCTTGACGCTCAGCCGCAGGAACGCGCCTGGGTCTGGAATTACGACGCCGATGCCGAAGCCATGGCAGCCGCGGCTTCGCTCTAGGCAAAGTACTCCTGCAGCGGCCTGACCTCGAGGCTCCCCGCCTTCAGCGCGGCAATCGCCTCCGCTACCGCGGCAGCGCCCGACAGCGTCGTGTAATACGGCACCTTCTGCATCAGCGTCGCGCGGCGGAGCGATTTTGAGTCCGACACCGCCTTCTGGCCATCAGTCGTGTTGAAGACGATCTGGACCTGGCGGTTGCGGATGGCGTCCTCGATGTGGGGGCGGCCTTCCAGCACCTTGTTGATCTTCTCGGCGACGACGCCGTTTTCGGCGAGGAAGCGGGCCGTGCCTGAGGTTGCCATCACCTTGAAGCCGAGACCTGCGAGGCGCTTCACCGCCGGCAATATGCCCTTCTTGTCCTCGTCGCGCACCGAGACGAACAGCGTGCCGGAGCGTGGCAGGTCGACGCCGGCGCCCAGCTGGCTCTTGGCGAAGGCCAGCGCGAAATCGCGGTCGAGGCCCATGACCTCGCCGGTCGAGCGCATTTCCGGGCCGAGCAAGATGTCGACGCCGGGGAAGCGGGCGAAGGGGAACACGGCTTCCTTGACCGCGATGTGGCCGGGATTCCTGGGGTCGGGCATGGCGCCGTAATGGGCGAAGGCGTCTTCCAGCGTCTCGCCGGCCATGATGCGGGCGGCGATCTTGGCAATCGGCCGCCCGATGGTCTTGGCGACGAAGGGCACGGTGCGTGATGCGCGCGGGTTGACCTCCAGCACATAGACCGTGCCGTCCTTGATCGCATATTGCACGTTCATCAGGCCGCCGACATTGAGCGCGCGGGCGAGTGCCGCCGTCTGGCGCTCCAGCTCATCCACCAGCTCCGAAGGCAGCGAGTGCACCGGCAGCGAGCAGGCACTGTCGCCCGAATGGATGCCGGCCTCCTCGATGTGCTCCAATATGCCGGAGACGAAGGTTGCCTTGCCGTCGCAGAGGCAATCGACATCGACCTCGATGGCGCCCGAGAGATAGGTATCGAACAGCAGCGGGTTCTTGCCCAGGAGCGTGTTGATCTGGCCGGTCTTGTCGTTGGGGTATTTCTGCTTGATGTCCTCCGGCACCAGGCCGGGCACGGTGTCGAGCAGGTAGGATTGCAGCATGCCCTCGTCATGGATGATCTGCATGGCGCGGCCGCCGAGCACATAGGACGGGCGCACGACCAGCGGGAAGCCGAGCTCGCCTGCGACGAGGCGGGCCTGCTCGACCGAATAGGCGATGCCGTTCTTCGGCTGGCTGAGGCCGAGCTTGTGCAGCAGCTTCTGGAAGCGGTCGCGGTCTTCGGCGAGGTCGATCATGTCGGGCGAGGTGCCGAGGATTGGGATGCCGGCCTTCTCCAGCGCATCCGCCAGCTTCAGCGGCGTCTGGCCGCCGAACTGGACGATGACGCCGACCAGTTCGCCCGAGGCTTGTTCGGCGCGCAGGATCTCCAGCACGTCTTCCGCCGTCAGCGGCTCGAAATAGAGCCGGTCCGAGGTGTCGTAGTCGGTCGACACGGTCTCGGGGTTGCAGTTGATCATGATCGCCTCATAGCCGGCGTCGCGCAGCGCAAAGGCGGCGTGGCAGCAGCAATAGTCGAACTCGATGCCCTGGCCGATGCGGTTCGGCCCGCCGCCGAGGATGACGACCTTTTTGCGCGACGAGACCTGCGCCTCGTTGGCGAGGTGGCCGGCGAACGGCACTTCGTAGGTCGAGTACATGTAGGCGGTGGGCGAGGCGAACTCGGCGGCGCAGGTGTCGATGCGCTTGTAGACCGGGTGAACGTCGAGCTTTTCGCGGACCTTCGCGATCACTTCGATGTCGGTCCTGGTCAGCGATGCCAGGCGGGCGTCGGAAAAACCCATCGCCTTCAGCATGCGCAGATTGACGGCATCCCCGGGGATGCCGTGCTCGCGGATGCGGGCTTCCATGGCGACGATGCCGGCGATCTGCTCGAGGAACCACGGGTCGATCTTGCACATGGCGTGCACGTCTTCCAGCGAGGTGCCCATGCGGATCGCCTGCGCCACCATGCGCAGCCGGTCGGGCGTCGGCGTGCCCAGTGCTGCGCGGATGGCGTTGCGGTCGTCGGCATGGTTGGCGATCGCGGTCCCGTGGCCGAGGCCGGGGATCTCGATCTCGTCGAGGCCGGTGAGGCCGGTTTCGAGACCACGCAGCGCCTTCTGCAGCGATTCCTGGAACGTGCGGCCGATGGCCATGACTTCGCCGACCGACTTCATGGCGGTGGTCAGCACCGGCTCGGCGCCGGGGAATTTCTCGAAGGCGAAACGCGGGATCTTGGTGACGACGTAATCGATCGACGGCTCGAACGAGGCCGGCGTCGCGCCGCCGGTGATGTCGTTCTCCAGCTCGTCCAGCGTGTAGCCAACGGCGAGCTTGGCCGCGATCTTCGCGATCGGGAAACCGGTCGCCTTGGAAGCCAGGGCGGACGAGCGCGAGACGCGCGGGTTCATCTCGATCACGACCAGACGGCCATCGGCCGGGTTGACGGCGAACTGCACGTTGGAACCGCCGGTCTCGACGCCGATCTCGCGCAGCACCGCGATCGAGGCGTTGCGCATCATCTGGTATTCTTTGTCGGTGAGCGTGAGCGCTGGCGCGACGGTGATCGAATCGCCGGTGTGCACGCCCATCGGGTCGATGTTCTCGATCGAGCAGACGATGATGCAATTGTCCGCCTTGTCGCGGACGACCTCCATCTCGTACTCCTTCCAGCCGAGCACGCTCTCCTCGATCAGCACTTCGGTGGTCGGCGAGGCATCGAGACCGGACTGGACGATCTCGTAGAATTCGGCGCGGTTGTAGGCGATGCCGCCGCCGGTGCCGCCCATGGTGAAGGACGGGCGGATGATGGCAGGCAGGCCGACATGGTCGAGCGCCTGGGCGGCGATCGCCATGCCATGGCTGATGTAGCGCTGCTTGCGGTCGCCTTCGCCGAGGTTCCAGCGGGTTTCCAGCGCGTCGAGCGCAGCGTCGAGATCGGCCGGGGCCTCGGCCTTGACGGCGGCGCGCTCGGCCTCGTGCGTCTTGCGGTCGGTGTTCTTGACGTCGGTGGCGTTGGCCAGCATCGACTTCGGCGTTTCCAGCCCGATCTTCTTCATCGCCTCGCGAAACAGCGCGCGGTCCTCGGCCTTGTCGATCGCCGTGGCGTCGGCGCCGATCATCTCGACATTGTAGCGGTCGAGCACGCCCATGCGGCGCAGCGACAGAGCGGTGTTGAGCGCGGTCTGGCCGCCCATGGTCGGCAGCAGCGCATCGGGCCGCTCCTTGGCGATGATCTTGGCCACGACTTCCGGGGTGATCGGCTCGATATAGGTGGCGTCGGCCAGTTCCGGGTCGGTCATGATTGTGGCCGGATTTGAATTGACCAGGATGACGCGAAAACCCTCTTCCTTCAGCGCCTTGCAGGCCTGGGTGCCGGAATAATCGAACTCGCAGGCCTGGCCGATGACGATGGGGCCGGCCCCGATGATCAGGATCGACTTGATGTCAGTGCGTCTTGGCATGGGCGATAAGTTCCGTTCGGCGGGCGGCTTGCACAAAAAACCGGGACGGGAAGACCCGGCCGGTTGTGCTCGCGATTCTGGTATCAGGCTAGGAGGGCCTTATAGGGAAGAGTTTTGCCCGATGTAACCCCGAAAATGAGGGGAGTAGGGGAGTAGGTAGAGTTTGGAGCGCGCTGCAAACATACTGCCTTACTGCCCTACTCCCTTACTCCCCTAAGACTAATCCCCCAGCGCCATCTGATCCGTGATCTCGAAGCGTTCGGAGACGCCGATGCGGATCATGTTCAGGCTGCCTTCACGGGTGAAGCGGAAGTCGCTCTGCCCGTCGGACCCGGCCGGCTTGCCGGCGACGAAGGAGATGACGCGGGTGCCGCCATCGGGCCAGGTGACGGTGACGTCGGCCTTGTCCGTGCCGGCGCGCACGACGCTGACCGGGCAGCGGGTCATCGGCTCGCCGACATAGCGGGCGCAGGGAATTTCATTGGTGGCATGGCCCGCTGGCGGTTCCATCCGCGCGACGGCTTGTGAGTCAGGCGGCGGGGCAATGGATGCCGCGGCCGGCGGCTTTTCGATCTCGCCGGTCGTCGGGTTTTCCTGCACCGCGAAGGCCAGGCCGTAGGCATCCCGCATGGCCGTTTGGCCGATTTCGACGGCTGATTTCTGCGTGCTTTCGGCGCCAGCCTCCGGACCCGCGCCACCCAGACGCGCCGCCAGGTCGGGCGGCGGTGCGATCGGCGGCTGGGGCTTGGCGGGGTCGCCGGTTTGTGGTTTGTCCAGCGCCGATGCCTGATCGGCCTCATTGCCAGTGGAGGCGACCATCGGTGCGTCGGCCGGTCTTGCCTGGCCTTCGACATAGGGAGCCGGATTGAGGGGGATGAGGTAGCGCGCCGGCGCCCATCCGCTCAGCTTGTCCTTGCCCATGCTCTCGACCTTGCACCATTTGTTGCCGTTGACGTCGTTGCAGCCGAGATTGGTGACGCTTGCGCCTCCAGCCAGACGCGCTTCGACCGTGGCGACCGGCGATGCTGCTGTGCGGATATTGAGAAGGTCATCCGGCGCCAGGCCGGTGACGATGGAGATGACGAGATCCGGCGATTCTTCGGCCATGGCGGGGCCAACAGCCGGCCAGGCCGCCATCAGAAGCGGAGCCGCAATCAGCGCATGCAGGGTTGTTCGGAGCGTAACGGTGCGCCTCATCATTTGGCCGTGCGCTGATACTCAAAGACACCGTGCACGCGACGGATCGAGCCCGTCGCTTGCCCGGCCGGTTTTATAAGCGACGACGCGCCGCCATGTAAGCCCGAAAATTCGAACGAACCATGGTGCTGGGCGGACGGGAGAAACCCTGCTGCTCCTTGCGAAGCCCCAGCTGATCCCCTCGCCAGGTCAATCCTCCCGGCCTGGCTGAGGGCATTTCGTGTCTAGCCGCGGCGGCCTGGCGTTGCAAGTTTACGGGTCAGGGAGGCTGGCGGCATCAACGAGTTCAGCCCGGCATGAGCTACACTCAGCCCGGCATGAAGCCGGTCCTGAGCGCGTGGGCCCATTCCGGGCGTCCCGCATCTCCGGCCTGTCTGGCCGCGGCTTCGTGGTCGTAGTCGACGGCGATGGCCTCGAAGCGGTCGGGCTGGCCGGCGCTGCCCAAGGCGACAATGCCGTAGCGCGCATGTGGTGATCCCTGCTCCGAGACATGCGCCGGCGGCGTCGAATCGTCATAGGCGGGGCAGCCGATGCTGCCGGGATTGAAGACGACCGGACCACCGGGGATGCGGATCAGCTCGGCCCGGTGGCTGTGGCCGCACAGCGCGATGCGGCAGGCCGGGTCAAGCGCCTTCAGCCGGCGCCGAATCGCCGCCAATGGCGCGCGCACCAGCTGGCCATCGGTGATCGCATCGAGCAGATATTTCTCGTCATGGTCGGGCCGGGCGTGGAAGGCGATGATGCCGGGCGCGATCTCGAGCGTCAGCGGCTGCGCGAACAGCGCCTCGCGCTGCGCCTGCGTCAGCCGCTCCTGCGCATAGGCGTCGGAAGGCCACATCTCGTCACTGGCCGGATCGGCGGCGACGCGACGGTCGTGGTTGCCGCGCACCGTCGGCAGGTTGAGCGCTTCCAGCCGCGCAAACGTCTCGCGCGGCCATAGCGGGCCGGAAACGCTGTCGCCGAGATTGACGGTCAGGTCGGCGCCGCCGCGCTGCTTCAGATCGTCAAGCACGGCGTCCAGCGCCAGCACATTGCCATGGATATCTGCGAGGACGGCGATGCGCATCTTGGGTGGCTCCGAACGTGGGGCAGCGTTTTCTCTTTCCCCCGCTATGCGGGGCGAGGAACCCAATTCCTGCAAGGGTCAGGCGGAAACTTCAAGATCGTGGCCACCGACCGCGGGCAGCGCGGGATCGTCTCCGGCGGCGGCGATGACGCTGTCGAGCAGGCCGGGGAAGCGGGCGTCGAGGTCGGCGCGACGCAGCGTGATCATGCGGTTGGTGCCAACGACTTCGGCGCGGGTGACCCCGGCCTCGCGCAGTTTGGCCAGATGATAGCTCAGATTGGTCTTGGAGCCGAGGTCGAGGAACTGGCTGCAGTTCAGCGCCACGCCTTCCTTGCTGGCGAGATAGCGCACGATGGCGAGCCGCGTCGGGTCACCGAGCACGCCGAGCACGATCGGCAGGCTGATCTGGTCGGTATTGGGGTGTGGCAAGGTCATGGCTGGAAACTAAGCACAGTTCGGGCCGATTTCAACGCATCCATCCTGCTCTGCGCATACGCGCCGTTCTTCCGTTGCGATCCGTGCTGACCGACTGTGCTGACACAGGGCTGTCAGGAGGGTGCTGCTATTTTTCCCTGGCTTCATTGACATCATGCCCTGTCATGTCCAATTGTTCAATAACTTTTGAACTAAGGACACGCCCCATGGACAAGCGCCTCTTCTGGCTTGCGCTCGGATCGTTCACGATCTCGACCGAAGGCTTCGTCATCTCCAGCCTTCTGCCCGACATCGCGGCGGACGCCGGCATCTCCATTCCGCTGGCCGGCACGCTGATCACCGCCTTCGCGCTCGCCTATGCGGTCGGTACGCCGATCCTGGCGACGCTGACCGGCGAATGGGACCGGCGCCGTGTCATCCTGTGGACGCTGGTGTTCTTCGTCATCGGCAACATTGCCGCCGCGCTGAGCTCCTCCTTCGAACTGCTGCTGATCGCACGCATCGTCATGGCGCTGTCGTCGGGCCTGTTCGCTGCGACCGCGCAAGGCACGGCGGTGGCGCTGGTTGATGACCATCACCGGGCCCGCGCCATTGCCGTCGTCGTCGGTGGCACCACGGTGGCTGTCGCGGTCGGCGCGCCGCTTGGCGCTCTGGTCGCTGCATTCGCCGGCTGGCGCGGCACGTTCTACGCCATTGCCGGCCTTGGCGCGCTTGCCGGCGCGATCCTGTGGTACCGGCTGCCACGCGGCATCGTCGGCACCAGGCTGCCCCTGAAGCGCCGGCTGGCAGCGGCGCTGCGGCCCGGCGTGATGCCGATCCTCCTGACGACGCTTCTGGCGCTGACCGGCGCCTTCACCGTCTTTGCCTATGTCGCGCCGCTCGCCATCGAGGGCGGCGGGCTCAGCCAGATCGCGCTGCCCGGCATGCTGCTCGCCTTCGGTGTCGGCGCCGTCATCGGCAACATCGCCGGCGGCCAGGCAGCCGACCGTTTTGGCGCCACGCGCACCGTCGGCTGGTCGCTGACGCTGAGTGCGGCCATGCTGGTCATGCTGTCGGTCATCCCGACCTTCCTGCCGTCCCATATTGCCGGACCGGCGCTGATGGCGATGATGGTGCCGTGGGGCATTGTCGGCTGGGCGTTCCCGCCGGCGCAGGCCAGCCGCATCATCAAGCTGGCGCCCGACGCCGCGCCGATCGTGCTGTCGCTCAACGGTTCGGCACTCTATCTCGGCGTGGCGCTAGGAGCGGTGGTCGGTGGCGCCGTGCTGCGCTATGGCGCGCCGGCCGATCTCGGGCTGGTCGCCGCGGCCTTCCCGATCATCGGGCTCGGCATCGTGCTGGCCGGTCGCTGGGCGGCGCGGCCGGTTGCCATGCCGGCTGAATAGTCTTCTCGGAGGCCCGTCGGCTGCCTTAGCTGGCCGGCGGCAGCTCGAAATCCAGCGCGGCGATGTCATCTAGCGCCGCGCGCAGTTTTGCCGCCTGATCCTTGCCGACCACGTCCTCGAAACGCTGCTGGGCGACCTGCCACAGCTTCATCGCCTCATCGAGCTTGACCAGACCTTGCGGCGTCAGCCGCACGCGCTTGATGCGGCGGTCGTCCGGATCGGCGAAAGTCTCGACATAGCCGTCGCGGATCAGTGGCTTCAGCGTGTGGCCAAGCGCAGACAGGTCCATGATCATGGACGCGGCAATGGCGCCCATCGCCGGCTCGTTGCCGATATGGATCTGGTAAAGCAGGCCCTGCTGCGTGGCCTTGAGGCCCGAAGGCGCAAGCACATCATCATAATACTGGCCGAGCTTGCGTGCCGCGCGACGCAGCATGGCGTTGTTGCACAGCGTCAGGCCGGGTAGGGCATCTTTTGACATTTTTTCTCTCGGCGACGGCTGCATCACGCCCGACCGCTTACCCTTAAATAATCTCAGTCCCGATCATTGACAAGATAGTGGCATATGCCTATTTCATACATAGTGGTATATGCCACTAAATAAGATCAGATGGCTTTGGCGGCAGGGCAAGGGCGGTTGCCCACGGTGCCGGCGGCAAAAGTCGAAGCGAAGCAATCAGTCGAAGAAGGAACAGGACAATGAGTGGACAGAGCAACAAGGGCACGGCGGTGGTCACCGGAGCTTCGGCGGGCATCGGTGCGGTCTATGCGGACAGGCTGGCAGGGCAGGGCTATGACCTGGTGCTGGTGGCGCGGCGTGCCGACCGGCTCGAGGAACTGGCGGAGAAGCTGCGCTACGCCTACGGCCGTAAGGTCGGCGTGATCAGCGCCGATCTCGCCGACGACAATGATGTCCGCCGCGTCGAGCAGGCGATCGCCGCCGACGACAGCGTGACGGTGCTGGTCAACAATGCCGGCATTGGCGGCCAGCAGGTGGTGGCGACAGCCGATGCCGACGCCGTCGAGCGCATGATCAAGGTCAATGTCATCGCCTTGACGCGGCTGACCCGTGCGGTGCTGCCAGGTCTGGTGGCGCGCAACCGTGGCGCCATCGTCAACATCGCCTCGGTGCTTGCCTTCGACACCTCGTTCGGCGGCATCTACAGCGGCACCAAGGCCTATGTCGTCAACTTCACCGAAGCCCTGCAGCGCGAAGTTGCGGGTACGCAGGTGAAGGCGCAGGTGGTGCTGCCAGGCGCGACCCGGACCGATTTCTGGGAGATCGCCGGCAGCGATATCGATAGCCTTCCGCAGGAGATCGTCATGACGGCGGACGATCTGGTCGATGCCGCACTTGTCGGCCTGGCCAAGGGCGAAACGGTTACCGTGCCGGGGCTTGCCGACGCCACCAAGCTGGACACTTTCCTCGGCGCGCGCCAAGCCTTCTACGGCAGCCTGCATGCCAACAAGCCGGCGGCACGCTACGCGGCTTGAGCCCGCGTGTGGCGGTTGGCGTTCAGGCCGACCGCCACATTGGAATGATCGAGGCGGCAAGCACCAGCGCCAGCACGATGTTGAGCGCGCGCCATTGCCATTCTGTCTTGAGCAGCCGGGCAAGCAGCATCCCGGCCACGCACCACAGCGACAGCGAGGCAGCTGCTGCCAAGCCGAAGGTGGCGCCTAGCAGCAGCGCAAGCTGCAGCGGGCCGCTGGTCAAAGCCGCGAACGAGGCTGCCGCGCCGAGCCCCATCGCCCAGCCCTTGGGGTTCATCCATTGAATGCCGGCGCCGCCGAGAAAGCTGTTCGGACTGGCCATGGTGACGTCCAGGTCGGGCGGTCCGCTGCGACCGATCTTGATCGCCAGCCAGACGAGATAGAGCGAGCCGACGACCTTCATCGCCAGTTGCAGCGAGGGCACCGCAAGCAGCAGGCCGGCGAGCCCGGCGGCCGCGGCGGCCGTCACCGTGGCGAGGCCGGCGGCACTTCCAACGAGCAAGGGAACGGAACGGCGAAAGCCGAACTGCGCGCCGGACGCCGTCGACAGGGTCGTGGCGATGCCGGGCGTGGTGGTGGCAATGATCGCAAACAGGACGAGGGGGATGATCGGCTCGAGCATGCGGCTTCCTTTAAGCGTGTCGACACGCTTCAAGTTTTGTTTCTGCATCTCGTTCTCCCAAAACCGCTGCGCATTTTTGGGCGACATGCATCGACGGACACCGCCATCCTAGCCGCGCATGAACTTCAGTAAATACAATGTTTGCTATGCTTGGCATTAGAAGACATAATGCAGCTATGATCCGAAATCTCGACATGGCGCTGATCCGCACCTTCGTCACCGTCGCCGACAAGGCCAGCATGACGGCGGCTGCCAATGCGCTGCACCTGACGCAAGGCGCCGTCAGCCAGCAGGTCAAGCGGCTGGAGGAGGCGCTCGGCGCCAGCCTGTTCGAGCGCGACCGGCGCGGCCTCAGATTGACGCGCGCCGGTGAGCGGCTGTTCGGCAAGGGTAAGCGCCTGCTGGCCTTGAATGACGAGATCTGGACCGACATGGCGGGCACCCCGGTGGCCGGCCAGGTGCGGCTCGGCGTGCCCTACGATCTCGTCGGCACCTTGCTGGCGCCGGTGCTGAAGCGCTATGCCGAGACCTATCCGCAGGTCGAGATATCGCTGGTCTGCGCGTCGTCACCGGAGCTGACTGCTGCCCTTGCGGCCGGCACCATCGACCTTGCGGTGATCGAGGAACGGGTCGGCCCGTCGGCCGGCGAGTGCCTGGCCATAGACCGGCTGGTCTGGGTCGGCGCCAAGGGCGGCGTTGCCCGCGCCAAGCGGCCGCTGCCGGTTTCGATCGTTGCCGACACCTGCGCCTTCCGGCCGGCGGTGCTGTCGGCGCTTGGTGAGCACGGGCTGGAATGGCGTACCGTATTCGAGAACGGTAACATCGACGCGACGACGGCGACGGTGCGCTCGGACCTCGCGGTCACCACATGGCTGGCCTCCACCGTGCCGGCCGATCTCGACATACTGCCGTTCGATTCAGGCCTGCCGCCGCTGCCGAATTTTGCCATCAACCTGCATTTGCCGAGGCATGGTGTCGGGCCTGCAGCGCAAGAGTTCGCGCGGCATATCCGCGAAGGGCTGGCGCGGCGGCTGGTGGCGGCTTGAAACCAGGTCCAGCTACTTCCAGTTCTTGCGCCGCTCGATCTCTGCCTCGGACGGCTTCTCCGGCGCGAACGATCCGGTCTTGATCTCGCCGCCACGCTCATACGTCGCCATGATGACGCCGGTGCTGGAGGCCTGCGGGCGGGTCAGCTTCAAGGCGGAAGGCATGGTGCCGTTGCCGAACAGCCGCTTGCCCTTGCCCAGCACCAGCGGGAAGATCAGCAGGCTGATCTCGTCGATCAGGTCATTGGCGAGCAAGGTCTGGATCAGGTCGCTCGAACCCTGGATGAGCAGGTCCGGGCCGTCTTGCTCCTTCAGCTTGCGCAGCGTTGCCACGACATCGTCGCCCAGCGACTGGCTGTTGTTCCAGGTCAGCGTGTCGTGCCGGTGCGTCGCCACATATTTAGTGACGGCGTTGAAGCTTTCGGCGATCGGATCGTTGTCCTGGTACGGCCAGTGGGCGGCGAAGATGTCGTAGGTCTTGCGGCCGAGCAGCAGGTCGAAGGGCTTGGTGAAGGTCTCGCCCATGAACGCGCCCATGGCGTCATCCCAGTAGTGGAACGTCCAGCCGCCGAACTTGAAGCCGCCGACCGGATCCTCTTCCGGACCGCCTGGGGCTTGCATGACGCCATCGAGGCTGACGAATGTCGCGGCGATGATCTTTCTCATTCCAATGCTCCGGTTTCTTCAATCCACGCCGTCGCGGCTGGACTTCAGCCCAAGGACGCGCGGATCGCCGCCCGTCCGACACCGCTGGCAAGATTTTGACAGGCCCGCCGTCGGTGCGTCACCTGCGAGGCCTGGCATCGAGGACGCGCGAGGAGAACCAGACCTCACCGAAGATCGCCGTGGCGGTGCGGTCCGGCAGCTTGTCCGACGTCAGCCAGATCGAGCGGCTGCGCGCGGCCTGGTCGCGCGTCGGGATCTTCGCCGCGGGGTCTGCAACCGAGGCGCCGACACATGGAATGAACCATGAGCGCATGAAGGGGTTGCAGGCGAAGCCCTTTTCGGTGCGGGTCACCATCACTGACAGCGGGACGCGCTCGGCCGGGCGCCAGGGAAAGATCATGCGACCGCCCGGCCGCAGCGCCTTCAGCCATCCCACCGGTGGCGCGGCGACCCCGGCATTGACGTAGATGATGTCGGATGGCGGCAAGGGCGACGTCACGGCATCGCCATGGACGACGGTCACATTGCCATAGGTTTCGAGATTTTGTCGTGCGAGTTCGGCCAGGTTGTTGTCGAGTTCGAAAGCGGTGACGGTGCCGCCGGGCGAAACCAGTTTGGCCAGTGCCGCGGTATAGTAGCCGGTGCCGGCGCCGATATGGCAAACGGCTTCGCCGGGTTTCGGCGCAAGCTTGCCGATCCACATGGCGTGCAGGAACGGCTCGCCGTTGTTGATGCCCTTGTCGTTGTCGAGCGCCACCAGCACGTTCTGGTAGATGTGAGCCGGATCCGCGCTCGGCGTCGTGATCTTGCCGTTGCCGGCGATGATCGTCCACGGCCCAGGACCGAGGAAGGCTTCGCGCGGCACCTCGGCGAAGACCGCCTCCAGGCGCGGATCGGGCGAGCCGGCATTGGCGGCCATCAGCCTCGCGTAGAACTTCCTGACGTCTTCTATCCCGGTCATGACGCGGGAGAAGATAGCGCGGATTGCCGATTTGTCGCCGGACTATCTCTCAGCAGAGCAGTCGATTTTGCGTCTCAGCCGACCCCGAACATGGTGTCGTAGAGCAGCTTGAAGTTGAGCACCAGGATGATCGCGGCGACCACCCAGGCCAGTGCGGCGACGCCGCGCGGAATGGCGAGGTTGCCCATCTTCTTCCTGTCGGAGACGAACTGCACCAGCGGGACAACCGCGAAGGGCAGCTGCATCGACAGGATCACCTGGCTGAACACCAGCAACTGGCCGGTGCCTTTTTCGCCATAGAGCGCGGTGACGATCACCACCGGGATGATGGCGAGCCCGCGCGTCAGCAGGCGGCGTGCCCAGTTGGGGATGCGCAGGCGCAGGAAACCTTCCATGACGATCTGGCCGGCCAGCGTCGCCGTCACAGTCGAGTTCAGGCCGGAAGCCAGCAGCGCGACGGCGAACAGGATCGAGGCGATGCCGAGGCCCAGCAGCGGCGACAGCAGCTCGAAGGCCTGGCCGATCTCGGCGACATCCTGGTGGCCGGTGTCGTGGAAGGCGACCGCCGACACGATCAGGATCGAGGCATTGACGAACAAGGCGAGCATCAGGGCGATGGTCGAGTCCGTCGTTGCCCATTTGATGGCGTCGCGCTTGCCTTTGTCGGTGCGCTCATAGGCGCGGGTCTGCACGATCGAGGAGTGCAGATAGAGATTGTGCGGCATGACGGTGGCGCCGATGATGCCGATGGCGATGTAGAGCATTGCCGGATTGGTGACGATCTCGGACGACGGAATGAACATTGCATGCAGGATCGAGCCGGCCGGCGGGGCGGCGACAAAGATCTGGATGGCAAAGCAGCTGAAGATGATGATCAGGAGCGCGATGACGAAGGCTTCGAGATAGCGAAAACCCTTGTTCATCAACAACAGCACGAGAAAGGCATCGAGCGCCGTGAGCACGGCGCCGCCGATCAGTGGAATGCCGAACAGAAGCTGCAGCGCGATCGCGGTGCCGATGACTTCGGCCAGGTCGCAAGCAATGATGGCCAGTTCGCACGCGATCCACAGCATGAAATTGACGGGGCGTGGATAGTAGGCGCGGCAGGCCTGGGCGAGGTCGCGGCCGGTGGCGATGCCGAGGCGGGCAGCCAGCGCCTGCAGCAGGATCGCCATCAGGTTGGAGAGCATAATGATGAACAGCAGCGTGTAGCCGAACTGCGCGCCACCGGCGAGGTCGGTCGCCCAGTTGCCCGGATCCATATAGCCGACCGAGACCATGTAGCCGGGGCCCATGAAGGCGAACAGCCGGCGGAACCAAACGCCCGAGTTCGGCACGGCGATGGAAGAATTGACCTCGCGCAGGCTGGGCTGGTCGTCCTCCTCGGGCCTGGCGAACCGCCAAGTGGATTGGGAGGCTGTGGCTTCGACTTCAGACATGAGGGGCTTTCCGCGAGACGTGTCGATGTTCCCCTAAGCTATGCCATGGCTCAACATTATGCAATATGCTATATTTCATTGTCGGTGCTTTTTGTTCGAGCGGCGACCTGGCGCGGGAACGGTCGCCGACAACGCCGGTTGCGCCTGTGGCGGAATGCAAATAAACGGCCTGAAGAATCAGAGCCCGTGCTATGAATGCATGGACGGCTAAACTCCCAGGAGGGGCGCGCATTGGCGCTGAAGAACAGACCGGTCCCGCGCGAAAAGCCGCTGCCTGACGCCGACGTCCATTCGGAGGGGTTCAGGCACACGCGCGAAGCGCGCCGCAGCGCGTTGGTCGAGGATTATGTCGAGCTGATCGCCGACCTGATCGAAGACGGCAACGAAGCGCGTCAGGTCGATATCGCCGCACGGCTCGGCGTGGCCCAGCCGACGGTGGCCAAGATGCTGACCAGGCTGTGCGCCGACGGCCTGGTGTCCAGAAAACCCTATCGCGGCGTGTTCCTGACCGATGCCGGCCGCAAGGTCGCGGTGGAGAGCCGCATCCGCCACCAGACGGTGGAAGCCTTCCTGCGTTCGCTCGGCGTCAGCGCCGAGACTGCGCGCATCGATGCCGAGGGCATTGAGCACCATGTCAGCGCCGAGACGCTCGAGGCATTCCGCAAGGCGATGACGGCGGCACGCTGAGCTGCGTCAGCGCCGCGTTTCCCGAACGACGAAGCCGCGCGGGAACCGCCTGATGTTACGCACGTTGCTCCTGACACCGCGCGATTGGCGCGCGCCAAGGGAGGAAGTGATGGGCGTTGAACAGGCACCGACCGCTAAGGGCAAACAGGCGGCCAAGGGATTGAAACAGGCAGCGGCCAAGGACGAGCGCAAGACCGAAGCCGAGACCGGTCACCCGCTGAAGAAGGGCGCCGCGCGTTTCGAGGAGCGCTCTAAAAGTTCCGACGGCAAGAGCGCCGGCGCCAAGCAAAGGGATTAGGCGCCTTTCGGGCAGACATCGGCAATTGTCGGCGAAAGCCGTTTGCTGAGATGTAGCAACGGCGCCTTCGTTGACCACTGGGCCTATCATTTTGCCTGCGGCAAAACCGGGCTCTCACTCCCTGACATCTTGCACCCAGCTTCTGGGGTGGCCGTCGACGCGGAACTGGAAGATGAAATAGGGCGGGATGCAGGTGCCTTCACCAGGCTTGGCCTGGGGCAGGTCGTCATAGCCGGCGGTGCAGATATAGTCCTCGCGGCAGGGATGCGCCTTGTCGCAGGCGCGCAGGCCGGCGGTCTTGGTGAATTCCTTGGTGCAGAATTTGTGGTCCTTGCCCGACGCAATGCAGTCGTTGAAACCGGTCTTGGCCAACCGGCCGCAGGTCGCCTCGTCGGGAAGCTTTTCACAGCTTGCCTTGCGCAGCATGCCGCCGGGAAAGCCGCCGGTCTTCTGCTGCGGATTGTCATAACGCTGGCGTGCGGCGCCATAGCCGGCGAGCTTGACCGGCGGCTTCTTGTCCCGCGCCGGATCGATGGCGCATGCCTTGGCGGTGGCCGGTGACAGCCGGCAATACTGGTCGTTGCCCCATGTCGACATTTTTATCTCGCCGAACTCGACGGGGTCACCGACCGCTGTGCCGGCCTCGCTGACGCAGGTGCCGAAGCCCGGATGGATTGCGCTCTCGTGGACGCCGGCGCAGCGCAAGCCTTCGCCGCAGCTCCAGTCCTTGAAGCTTAAATCCTCGCCCCGATAGCAGATCGAGCCCCAGCCATTGTAGAGGTCGCTGCCCTTCAGCGCCTCGGCGTATTTCTGGTCCGGACGGGCGGCAAAGCCACGCGTGAAATCCGGATGGCCGCCGGCGGCGAACTGCTCGACGATGGCGCGTCGACGCGGCAGGTCGGCAAAGAACACGGCCGAGCCCGGCACGAAGACGGCGTTGCGGCGCGGCTCGCTGGCCGGGTCGGCGCCGGTATAGTGGAAGCCGGCAATGCCATGCGTCTGGTGGCAGCCGGTGCAGGTCATCTCATTGAGCCGCAGTTCGAAGCCTGCCACCGACTTGACGGAGGAGAGCGTGTTGCCCCTGGCAACGTAGTCCTTCAGCGCCTTGTCGATATCGGCGTCGTCGACCAGCCCATAGGCGATGTTGTTCTGCGACCGGCTCAGGCCGCCGGGTGCTACGGAGACGGCGCTCTTGGCCAGGAACTTTTCGTCGATGACCAGCCGGCCATGATCGAGGTCGTAGATGTTGCGGTCGGTGAGCAGCCACTTGGCGAAGGACGGCTTGTCGGCCAGCACGATCGCCCGGTCGATCTGGTTCTCCATCTTCGATTCGTAGAAGCTCGATGTGGCCGGATCCCATTTGAAGATCTTCAGCAGATATTCGGCGTGGCCGCCGAAATCGCGGCGCGTCGAGGCCGATAGCCTGAGCACCTGCATGTTGAGTTCAAGGCGCATGATCTGCGACGAATTCAGCATGGCGCCGGAGAGCGGCCCTTCGTCAGAGCGCAGCCACGCCGCCAACTGGTCTGGCGGCAGATCCATCTGCCCGGCGGCAAGCCAGCGCTTGGCGATTTCGGCGCAGGATACATCGATTGCGCTCGGCAAATCCCTTGAAGCACGGGCCTGGGCCCGCGTGGGCTTGGCGTTGAACACCAGGCTCATGGTCAGCGGCAGGCGCGAGGAAATGCGCTGGCCCGCCTTTCCCTTCACCGGCTTTTCCGCGACCGAATAGTGGAAGCGATAGATCAGCCGGATCTCGCCGCATTCGGTATGGCCGAGATAGCCGCGATCCATGCGGTTGACGACGCCGGTCAGGTCGAGCGTCGAGCCGTCGTCGTCGATGTATTTCGGATTGAATTTCTGGCTGGTGTCGGTCGACCTAGCCATGGCCGCGACATAGGGGTCGGGACTGGTCTTCGGTTCGTCGGCGATCTCAAGCTTGACGGTGTCGCGGACGGTGGCCAGCGCCGGCACCGAAAATAGGCCGCGATTGTCGACCTCGCGGGTGAGGCCGAGTGCCGGACCGAGCAGGCGGCTGATCGACAGGCCGCCGCGCTCCAGTGCCTGCAAAGTGGCGGGATCGGTGACGGCGACACTGGAATCAAGCGTCACCGCGCCGGCACTTGCGAGACCAAGGCAGAGCAGGGCCGCGAGCAGCGACACGAATTCACCGAACGTCTTCAAGCCTCGCGTACCCCTCCGTTTGCGGCGATGCTACAGGCCTTCCGTGGTCTCTGCCAGAGTGGCGAGGCAGCCATTCGGCAGGGGCGCAGTCTCGAAAAATGCTGTGACTTGGTGCAACCATTGGGATAATTGTTTGTTGGGTTGAGCCGGCCTTGCCGGAACAACGGGGAAGTTCGCAGCGCGAGGAGTTGCCATGCTCTGGAGAGGCCGTCGTCAGAGTGACAATATCGAGGACGACCGCAGCGACAGCGGCGGCGGGCTCGGCGGCGGCAGCCCCGGTCAGTTCCGCATCCCCATCGGTGGTCGCGCCGGGGGCGGCGGTAGCATCTTCCTTGTCATCCTGGTGGTGCTGGCCGGATGGTATTTCGGCTTTGATCCGTCGACGATCCTGGGCGGCGGCGACGGCGGCCTGCTGCCGGGCGGCGGCGGGCAGATCACCGACGACAGCGGCGGCCAGGACAGCGGCGCGGGTGCGCCCGCCAACGACGAGATGAAGCAGTTCGTCGCCACCGTGCTGGCCGAGACCGAAGACACCTGGACCGGCATCTTCAAATCGCAGGGCCTGACCTACGAAGACCCGAAGCTGGTGCTGTTCAGCGGCCAGGTCCGCTCGGCTTGCGGCTTTGCCTCCGCGGCAGCCGGACCGTTCTATTGCCCCGGCGACCACAAGGTCTATCTCGACATGACCTTCTTCCAGCAGCTCGACCAGCAGTTCGGCGCCTCGGGCGAGTTCGCCCGGGCTTATGTGGTCGCGCATGAGGTCGGCCACCATGTGCAGAACCTGACCGGCATCATGTCTAAGTTCAACCAGATGCGGCAAGGCATGAGCGAAGCCGATGCCAACCAGCTGTCGGTGCGCATCGAGCTTCAGGCCGATTGCTTCGCCGGTGTGTGGGCACATTACACCGCGCAGAAAGGCATATTGGAGCAGGGCGACATAGAGAGCGCGCTGAACGCCGCCAAACAGATCGGCGACGACACGCTGCAGAAGAAGACGCAAGGCTATGTCGTGCCGGAAAGCTTCAACCACGGCACCTCGCAGCAGCGGCAAACCTGGCTGGCGCGCGGCTACAAGAGCGGCAAGCTGTCGGACTGCAACACGCTGAGCGGCCCGATCTGAGGGACCGTTTTCCGAGACCGACCTGACGGCGAAGCCGCCGTCAGGGGATGTCAGGATGAAAATATCAAGCCTGTTCCCTTATTGTTCCGGGCGACAAGCTCGCTTATAAGGTGCGTCCGCCTGCGCCCCAGGGCGAGCAGAGGAGCTTGACCCTTTATGATCGACCCCAAAACCGCCAGACGGGGCCTTGCGCTCGTCTTCACGACGCTGCTGCTCGATATCATCGGCTTCGGCATGATCATGCCGGTGTTGCCGGCCTATCTCAGGGAGTTGACTGGCGTCAGCATCAGCGGAGCGGCGATCGAGGGCGGTTGGCTGTTCTTCGTCTATGCGGCGATGCAGTTCTTCTTTGGGCCTATCATGGGCGGCTTGAGCGATCGCTTCGGACGGCGGCCGATCCTGCTCGCCTCCGTGCTGACCTTTTCCATCGACAACCTGATCTGCGCCGTCGCCTGGTCCTTCCCCATGCTGTTCATCGGGCGCGTGCTGGCCGGCATTTCCGGCGCCAGCTATTCGACGACATCCGCCTTCATCGCTGACATCTCCAACGATGAGAACCGGGCGAAGAATTTCGGCCTGCTCGGCATCGCTTTTGGCGTCGGCTTCGTCATCGGGCCGGTTCTGGGCGGGCTGCTCGGTACGTTCGGGCCACGCGTACCGTTCTATTTCGCCGCCGGGCTGGCTTTCGTGAACTTCCTGATTGCGCTGTTCCTGTTGCCGGAAACGCTCGACGACAAGCATCGCCGCCGCTTCGAGTGGAAACGCGCGAACCCGGTTGGGACGCTCCTGCAGATGCGCCAGTACAAAGGCATCGGCTGGATCGGGCTTGTCTTCTTCATGATGACGCTCGGGCACATGATGTACCCGGCGGTGTGGTCGTTCGTCTCCAATTACCGCTACGGCTGGAGCGAGCAGCAGATCGGCTTTTCGCTCGGCGCCTTCGGCCTGTGCGGGGCGATCGTCATGGCGACGGTGCTGCCGCGCGTGATCCCCAGGCTTGGCGAGTGGAAGACGGCAGCCATCGGCCTTGCCTTCACGGCGCTCAGCGCCTTCGGTTACGCCTTCGCGTCGCAAGGCTGGATGATCTATGCGGTGATCGTCGTCGGCTGCCTGGAAGCGCTGGCCGATCCGCCGCTGAGGAGCCTCGCCGCCGCCAAGGTGCCGCCTTCAGCGCAAGGCGAACTGCAAGGCGCGATGACCTCGATCTTTTCGATCACCTCGATCATCACTCCGCTGCTCTATACGGCGATCTTTTCCTGGTTCACCGGGCCGAGAGCGCCCGTGACCTTCGGTGGCGCCCCCTATCTGGTTGGCGCGTTTTTCCTGACGCTGGCGCTGATCGTCTTCGTCACCAAGGTGGCAAAGCCGGTGGCGGTCAGAAACGTCACCACCAGCGTGGCGGAAGATGGAGCGCAGATATGAGCGATGACGGGCGCGTGAGGCGCGCGCCGCTTCCGGTTAAGCCCGCTCCGCCAGCAATTCTTCGCCGCGCTTTTCGCGGATCAGATTGACGAAGCGGCGGAACAGATAGTGCGAATCCTGCGGGCCGGGCGAGGCCTCGGGATGATGCTGGACCGAGAACACCGGACGGCCGGTCAGCGTGATGCCGCAATTCGAGCCGTCGAACAGCGAGACATGGGTTTCCTCGACGCCTGATGGCAGCGAGTCCGCATCGACGGCAAAGCCGTGGTTCATGGAGACGATCTCGACCTTGCCGGTGGTGTGGTCCTTTACCGGATGGTTGGCGCCGTGGTGGCCCTGATGCATCTTTGCGGTCTTGCCGCCGAGCGCCAGCGCCAGCATCTGGTGGCCAAGGCAGATGCCGAACACCGGGATGTCGGTCTTCAGCAGGTCCTGGATGACCGGCACGGCATAGTCGCCGGTGGCTTCGGGATCGCCGGGGCCGTTGGAGAGGAAGATGCCGTCCGGCTGCATGGCAAGGATTTCTTCAGCGCCGGTCTTGGCCGGCACCACGGTGACCTTGGCGCCGAGGCCGGCGAGCAGGCGCAAGATGTTGCGCTTGACGCCGTAGTCGATGGCAACGACATGCATCGAAGGATCGGCCTGTTCGCCAAAGCCTTCGTTCCAGACCCATGGCGTCTCGCGCCAGACCGAGGACTGACCTGACGTGACTTCCTTGGCGAGATCGAGCCCGATCAGGCCCGACCATGCGGCGGCGCGCTGCTTCAGGTCGTCGAGGTCGAAGACGCCGTCGGGCGCATGCGCAATGACTGCGTTGGGCATCCCCTTTTCACGGATCAGCGCGGTGAGCGCGCGGGTGTCGATGCCCGAAAGGGCGACGATGCCGCGCTTCTTCAGCCACTGGTCGAGACCGGTACCGGCGCGGTAGTTGGACGGGTTGGTGACATCGGCCTTGAACACGGCACCGACAGCGCCGGCGCGTGCAACCGGATTGAGATCCTCGATGTCCTCTTCATTGGTGCCGATGTTGCCGATATGCGGGAAGGTGAAAGTGACGATCTGGCCGGCATAGGATGGGTCGGTGAGGATTTCCTGGTAGCCGGTCAGCGCCGTGTTGAAGCAGACTTCGGCGACGGCGGAGCCGGTGGCGCCCAGGCCGCGACCCTCGATGACGGTGCCGTCGGCCAGCACCAGAAGGGCGGTCGGCCTTTCGGTTGCCCAAGCGGGGGTCATCTCGGCCATGGCGGCGCTCCTATCAGTCTGCACGCTGCAATCGGCCTGGCGGACCATCTGCGCGGCAAATAGCGCGAAGCGGCGATTTCGCGGCTTCCACGCAGTCAAGCTTCAGTTCATGCAAGGCCCAGTACATAGGGGAAGGGCGCAAAGCGGTCAATGATCATGAGCAATCGGGCTCCGATTTATTTCGTCAAGCAATATCAGTGGCTTGCCTGGCAATATCAGGGTTTGCGTTGGCCTGTCCCCGGCGCTATTGTCCGCGCCCATCGAAGGAGAAAGCACCATGCGTGGCAAAATCGCCGAATCCCTGAAGAGCGCGATGAAGGCGCAGGACAAGCACCGGCTGCCGACATTGCGGCTGATCCAGGCGGCCATCCACGACCGCGACATCGCCAATCGTGGTTCGGCCAAGGACCCTGCCAGCGATGAGGAAATCCTGCAGATCCTGGCCAAGATGGTGAAGCAGCGCGAGGAATCGGCCAAGGCCTTCGACGACGGCAAGCGACCGGAACTGGCGGCGCAGGAGCGTGGCGAGATGGAGATCATCCGCGCCTTCCTGCCGACGCAGCTGGACGAGGCCGCGGTGGCCGTGGCCGCGCGCGAGGCGATCGCGGCGACAGGTGCGGCCAGCCAGAAGGACATGGGCAAGGTGATCGCCGCGCTGAAGCAAAAATATGCCGGCCAGATGGATTTCGGCAAGGCAAGCGGCATCGTCAAGGGCCTGCTGCAGTAGGCTTGCCGCCCATCGCTGACCGGGGCTTGCGACCGTCAGCGGTTGCCAATTCGGCCTGACCGTTCACCAATGTCTTCGACAACGATGCGGATCAGGTGCCTGATCTCGTCTTGCCTGAAAGGCTCTCCCGAGAGCGCCGAAAGCATCGCCTGGCTGGGCGGCAGCCTATCCGGGTGCGGACTTCAAGACCCCTTGCAGATCGGCAGTGGCTGGGGCGGTGGTGCCAGATGATCCGTCTTGTATTGGGCGATGATCGGCTCGAGGGTTTTTCTCGGCCAGAATTTCGGCGCGCCGATTTCCTTCAGGCAGGATGCGTTCCAGTAGGGCACACCGCCCGACTGCGAACGGTGTGCCACTACCGCGGCAATGTCGCGTGATTCCGGATAGATGTAGAGCGTCGTCGGGTTGTCCTTCACCATCGAGATGATCTGCCGCGCATCCACCGGCGACCAGCTGGTGCATCCGTTGCTGCGGCCGCCAGGATAGTCCACCAGCTTGCCGAACGGCACCAAACCGTCATGGTCGGCATATGAGCTGTTCGGATTTTTGCGCATGCACTGGGCGCGCAGCACCTGCGCCGCATGGCCGCCGATCACCCGCTGCCTGGCATTGGCGGCTTCGCCTTCGCCGTCGAACTGTATGAAGGTGCGCAGGAAAGCCGCGTCCTGTTTCGCACCGGTGCGATAAAAGCCTTTGAACGATGTTTTCGCCTCGCGGGTGATATAGGCCCCGCCGGCGGTCAGTTCAGAATCCATGGCGTTGCCGAAGTTCTTCGCGCACCGTCTGCCATTTGAAAAATCGACAGTGCCTTTCAGATTCCGGCCGGCGCCATGACCCGATGAGATCGCGCGAAACGACTGGCTGGCTTCGCAGATGACATAGTACCGGCGCCCGAGCACGCCATTGCCCAGATCGCCGGGACGCGTGGCATCCATGGCAAAGTAGCAGGGGTTCCTGATCGCACCTTGCGCCACCTTTTTCAGGTAAAGCGCGCGGGCCCGCTCCAGGACCACTTGCGAGATCTGACCATCGCTGTCGCCGACATGGGCCTGCAACCAGGCGGGAACATCGGGAAGCGCGGCAAACGACCGCGCCGACACCGTCAAAGCGATGACGGCGAGGAGGAGGCTGGCGACGACACCCAGAGGGACAGATCTCAACCGCACCTGATCAATTCTCCCGCCCGTTCGCAATTCCTAGCGGTGTTGCCGCCGCGAATCGATCATAAATCGCCTCGCGCCAATCGGCGAAACACATCTTGTTTAGCAGGCCGCCCAAGCGGTGTTTTCAAAATGGTCAGGCAATCCGCAAGCTAACCACGCGAAGCCGGAAACCAAGGCGTGTTTGTCAGGCGGTTGCCGTCAGGTTCAGCAGGTGCGCAATCGGTGTCGGATTGTGCTGTGCGCGCAGTGCGTCGGCCGACTGCCGAACGACTTCCGAAATCCGCAGCAGCTGTTTGGCGATCGGGCTGGTCTTGCGCCAGACCATGCCGATCGTCCGTGACGGCTGAGGGCTCCTGAAGCGGGCGATGGAGACCGACGCCGAGCGCGTCTCCACCGGCACGGCCATTTCCGGGATCAAGGTGACGCCGATGCCGGCGCTGACCATCTGGACCAGGGTTGACAGCGAGCTGCCGTCCAGCAACTCGCGTGGCCGTGCCGAATGCATGTTGCAGAAGGACAGTGCCTGGTCGCGGAAACAATGGCCTTCTTCCAGCAGAAGCAGCCGCATTTCACGCAGCATTTCGCGATTGGGCACCGGCTTTCCCTCGTCTTCGCCGGGCCGGACCAGGACGAAGGCCTCGGCGAACAGCACGATTTCCGTCAGCGATGGTTCGGACACCGGCAAGGCAACGATGGCCGCATCGAGCCGACCGTCCGCCAGTTCCTGGATCAGCTTCTGCGTCTGCGTCTCGCGCACATGGATATCGAGGCCATCATGCATGCTCGAGAGGTTGCCAATGATCGTCGGCAGGAGGTAGGGCGCGATCGTGGGGATGACGCCGATGCGCAGCCGGCCGACCAGCCTGTCGCGCGAGGAACGCGCGAGATCGGCGAGCTCGTCCACCGAACGCAGGATGTCGCGGACGCGCAAGGCGAATTCTTCGCCGAAATTGGTCAGCCGGACCTGTCTAGCGCCTCTTTCGAAAAGCTCCGTGCCCAGCGTTTCCTCCAGTTCCCTGATCTGCACCGAAATGGCAGGCTGGGAGATCGCGCAGGCGTCGGCCGCGCGCCCGAAGTGGTTGTGCCGCGCCAACGCCTCGAAATAGCGCAGCTGCTTCAGCGTCAGGTTTGTCATAATGTCACCTTATCGCTGTAATCAGGAAATCCAACTTAAATTAATCGCGCAGCTTTGCTATAGGAGCTGCAAGGGAGATGAGGAGCAGCCGGGACGGCTTCGTCCGGGGCGTGCCCGCAGTGACAGGAACATCCAAGATATTCGGTCGCGTATCTGGCATACGGTCATGCGCCAGCCACGAAACGGACCGCTTCCAGGGACATCCTTTGTCCTTGTTCACGCAGCAGTTGAAACAGCTCAACACAGCCACGATCGGAGAAAAACATGGACGCACAAACTGACGACCCCAGCACGGGCAAATGCCCGGTCGTGCACACAGCCGTCGGCAGGGTCAACCGCGACTGGTGGCCGAATCAGCTCAATGTCCAGATTCTCCATCAGCAGTCGCCGCTGTCCGATCCGATGGGTGAGGCGTTCGACTATGCCGAGGAATTCAAGAGCCTCGACCTCGACGCCGTGATCAAGGACCTGCATGCGCTGATGACGGACTCGCAGGAGTGGTGGCCCGCCGATTTCGGCCATTACGGGCCGCTGTTCATCCGCATGGCGTGGCACAGCGCCGGCACCTACCGCATCGCCGACGGCCGTGGCGGCGCCGGGGCAGGCCAGCAGCGCTTCGCGCCGCTGAACAGCTGGCCGGACAACGTCAACCTCGACAAGGCCCGCCGGCTGTTGTGGCCGATCAAGCAGAAGTACGGCCGCAAGATCTCCTGGGCCGACCTTTTGATCCTGACCGGCAACGTCGCGCTGGAATCGATGGGCTTCAAGACCTTCGGTTTCGCCGGCGGCCGCGCCGACGTCTGGGAGCCCGAGGAGGACATCTACTGGGGTCCGGAAGGCAAGTGGCTGGCCGACGAGCGCTACAGCGGCGACCGCGATCTCCAGGATCCGCTCGGTGCCGTGCAGATGGGCCTGATCTACGTCAACCCGGAAGGACCGAACGGCAAGCCTGATCCGCTGGCCTCCGCGCGCGATATCAGAGATACCTTCGCGCGGATGGCGATGAATGACGAGGAGACCGTCGCGCTGATCGCCGGCGGCCACACCTTCGGCAAGACCCATGGTGCCGGCGATGCGACGCTGGTCGGCGTGGAGCCGGAAGGCGCCGACATCGAGCAGCAGGGCCTTGGCTGGGCGAGCACGTTCGGCACCGGCAAGGGCGGCGACGCCATCGGCAGCGGCCTGGAAGTGACTTGGACGACGACGCCGACGAAGTGGAGCAACAACTACTTCGACAATCTGTTCGGCTTCGAATGGGAGTTGACCAAGAGCCCCGCCGGGGCGCACCAGTGGACGCCGAAGGGCGGCGCGGGTGCTGGCAGCGTGCCGGATGCGCACAATTCGGCCAAGCGCCACGCTCCCTCCATGCTGACCACCGACCTCGCTTTGCGGTTCGATCCTTCCTACGAGACGATCTCGCGGCGCTTCCATGAAAACCCGGCTCAGTTCGCCGACGCGTTCGCGCGCGCCTGGTACAAGCTGACCCACCGCGACATGGGCCCGCTCGTGCGCTATCTCGGTCCGTTGGTTCCGAACGAGCAACTGCCCTGGCAGGACGTCATTCCGGCGGTCGATCATGTGCTGATCGACGAAGAGGACGCTGCAGCACTGAAAGCCGAGATCCTGGCGTCCGGCCTGTCGGTGTCGCAGCTGGTGTCGGCGGCGTGGGCGTCGGCCTCGACCTTCCGTGGCTCCGACAAGCGCGGCGGCGCCAATGGCGCGCGCATCCGCCTTGCGCCGCAGAAGGACTGGGCCGTCAACCAGCCGGCGGAACTCGCCAAGGTGCTCGACAAGCTCGAAGCGATCCGCAAGGCGTTCAACGCTTCGCAGACCGGCAACAAGAAGGTCTCGCTTGCCGACCTGATCGTTCTCGGCGGCGGCGCCGCCGTCGAGAAGGCCGCGAAGGACGGTGGCCACAGCGTCGACGTTCCCTTCTGGCCGGGCCGCATGGATGCCTCGCAGGAGCAGACGGACATCCACTCCTTCGCACCGCTGGAACCGACCGTTGACGGTTTCCGCAACTATGTCGGCGGCAAGCAGCGGCTGACCGTCGAGGAGGCGCTGGTCGACCGCGCGCAACTGCTGACGCTGACGGCGCCGGAGATGACAGTTCTCGTCGGTGGCCTGCGCGTTCTCGGCGCCAATGCCGGGCAGTCGAAGCACGGTGTCTTCACCAAGCTGCCGGAAACGCTGAGCAACGACTTCTTCGTCAACCTGCTCGACATGGGCACGGAGTGGAAGGCGACCTCGGACGCCAAGGACGTGTTCGAAGGCCGCGACCGCAAGACCGGCGAAGTCAAGTGGACCGGCACCCGTGCCGACCTCATCTTCGGCTCGCATTCGCAGCTGCGCGCGTTGGCCGAAGTTTATGCGACCGCAGACGCCAAGGCGAAATTCGCCAGGGATTTCGTGGTGGCATGG
Organism: Mesorhizobium sp. P2_D5; assembly: GCF_056404355.1. Taxonomy (NCBI): domain Bacteria; kingdom Pseudomonadati; phylum Pseudomonadota; class Alphaproteobacteria; order Hyphomicrobiales; family Phyllobacteriaceae; genus Mesorhizobium; species Mesorhizobium sp. P2_D5. The sequence goes on along the minus strand of NZ_JBFUEE010000007.1, from coordinate 53,572 downwards.
ACCAAGGTGATGAACGCCGACCGTTTTGATATCGCCTGAGCTCGGCAAAAGGCACTGGCGCGGCCTGGGAATGGTTGCGCCAGAGCGTCGGTTCCTCCCAAGGGATAAGAACAAGGCCGCGTTTCCAGCGATGGGAATGCGGCCTTGTCGCAAGAGGCCACACCCGGTGGACCGTGCCTTCGCGGATAATGCTGCTACTTTATCGGCGCAGCTACTCCGCCGGTGCAAAATGGTCGAACTCGTCAAACCCGCGCTTGAACATTTACCGTCCTACAAGGCGGCGCTCGAGCGCGGCTGGTCGCCGGACAATGTGCGGCTCGAGCAAGCGACGCGCGAGCAACTTGCGGCCATCGAAAAGGATCCGGTGGCCTTTCTCGCCGACCTCGATGACCCTCTGGCCAATGGCGGCCCTATAACCTTGCCCGACGGCAGAAAGGTGCCGCGCCTGCCGGGCTTTCGGCGCTGGATCTGGGACGGCGAAGCTTCAGGTTCGATCGGCTTTCGCTGGCAGCCAGGTACAGCTGCGCTGCCGCCGCATGTGCTCGGCCATATCGGCTATGCGGTGGTGCCGTGGAAGCGACGGCGTGGCTACGCCACCGAGGCGCTGCGGCTGATGCTGGACGAGGCGAGGGCGGTCGGCTTGCCTTATGTCGAGATCACCGCCAAGCCGGGCAATCCGGCGTCGCACAAGGTGATCCTGACCAATGGCGGCAAGCTGGTCGAGCGTTTCTTCGAGGATGCCGCCTATGGCGGAGCGGAAAGCCTGCGGTTCCGGATCGATCTGTAGCGGGCGCGCGAGCCCTCCTCACCCGTGCTCGTCGGCGCACAGCGCGTGGTCGGACAAGGCGCGGATGACGTAGCAGTCGCCGACCGTATTGCCGTGGCAGCAAGATGTGATGCGTTCGAGTTCGGCCTCCAGCCGCTGCAGCTGGGCAATCTTTTCCCGCACCGAGATCAGTTGCTCCCCGGCGATCCGGTCGGCATGGCCGCAGGGCTGCTCGGGGTGGCCGCTCAATTCGATGAGCGAGCGGATATCCTCGACGGCGAAGCCGAGGTCGCGGGCGTGACGGATGAAGGCCAGCCGCTCGAGCTCCTGCCGGCCATAGCGGCGCTGGTTGCCTTCCGAACGCTCGGGTGCGGCAACCAGGCCCATCTGCTCGTAGTAGCGGATGGTCGGCACCTTGACCCCGGTGCGGCGGGAGAGATCGCCGATCGAAAACATGATTTTGCCTCTTGAAGCTCTAGTGACTAGAGCAATTACAGTGTCCGACATCAGGGTTCAAGGCCGAGGCGGCGGCACGCCACGCGGGCAAGGCAGACAGGTGAAGCGATGACGGCGCCCCTCAAGCAACCAAGTATCAGGCAGACACGGTTCAAGATCGACGGCATGGACTGCGCCTCCTGCGCGGCCAAGATCGATACGGCGGTGCGCCGTCTCGATGGCGTCGCCGACGTCTCGGTTTCGGTGACCGGCGCCAGCATGACGGTCAGCCACGGCGGTGTACTGCCCGAAGACAAGGTGCTGCAGCAGGTGACGCGGCTTGGCTACGCCATCGCCAGGGCGGAAGCCAAGACCGACGGGCATGCAGTAGCCATGGCGCATGATCATGCTGATCACGATCATGAAGGCCACGACCATGGCGGCGAGCCGGTCCGCGAGCGGACCATCGGTTCCGCCCATCTCTATGGCGATGCCGAGTCGAGGCAGGCGTGGTGGCGCAGCCGCCGCGCGGCGCTGACGCTGGCCTGTGCTGCAGCGCTTCTTGCCGCCTACGGCATCGGTCATCTGTTTCCGGCGGCCGAGCGCTGGGTCTTCCTGGCCGCGCTGCTGGTTGGCCTGGTGCCGATCGCCCGGCGCGCGCTGATGGCGGCACTGGCCGGCACGCCGTTCTCGATCGAGATGCTGATGACCATCGCCGCCAGCGGTGCGGTGATGATCGGCGCCACCGAGGAAGCCGCCGCCGTGGTGGTGCTGTTCCTGATCGGCGAAATGCTGGAAGGCGTCGCTGCCGGTCGGGCACGGGCCAGCATCCAAGGCCTTGCCGACCTGGTGCCGAAGACGGCAATCGTCGAGCGGGCAGGCGGCACGGTCGAAGTCCCAGCCGAAGACCTTGTCGTCGGCGACGTGATCGTGGTGCGGCCAGGTGATCGTATCCCGGCCGATGGCGAGATCGTCGAGGGAGCGAGCGCTATCGACGAAGCACCTGTGACCGGCGAGAGCACGCCAAAGCGCAAGGGTGTCTCGGACGGTGTCTTCGCCGGCACGATCAGCACCGACGGTGTGCTCAAGGTTCGGGTGACGGCAGCAGCGTCGGACAACACCATCGCTCGGGTGGTGCGGCTGGTGGAGGAAGCGCAGGAAGCCAAGGCGCCGACCGAGCGCTTCATCGATCGCTTCTCACGGTACTATACGCCTGCTGTGCTGGTGGTTGGGGCGCTGGTGGCGCTGCTGCCGCCGCTGGTTGCCGGCGGCGACTGGAACGAATGGATCTACAAAGGCCTGGCGATCCTGTTGATCGGCTGCCCCTGCGCACTGGTCATCTCGACGCCGGCGGCGATCGCCGCGGGCCTGGCCACCGGCGCGCGGCATGGCCTGTTGATGAAGGGCGGTGCCGTGCTGGAAGGCTTTCGCCGGATCACAGCCGTCGCCTTCGACAAGACCGGTACGCTGACCGCGGGCAAACCGGTGGTTACCGACATCGTGGCCTATGGGCGCGACGAACGCACCGTGCTGGCGCTGGCGGCAGCACTTGAGCAGGGCTCCAGCCATCCCCTGGCGGTGGCCATACTGGACAAGGCCAAGGCCGCCAAGGCGCCGGTGCCGCCGGCCCTGGCCGCCAAGGCGATTTCAGGCAAGGGCGTCGAGGGTAGCGTCGGCGGCGTCGCGGCCTTCCTCGGCTCCGGCCAGGCGGCGGGCGAACGCGCTACGATAACCGAGGCGCAGCGTCTTGCCATCGACAGCCTCAACGGCCAGGACAAGACCGTCTCGGTGCTGGTGGCCGATGGCGTGGTGGCCGGGCTGATCGCCATGCGCGACGAGCCGCGGCCGGATGCGGCGGCCGGCATTGCGGCGCTGAAGGCCGAAGGCATCCGCGCTGTGATGCTGACCGGCGACAACCGACGCACGGCCGAAGCCATCGCCGCTTCGCTCGGCATCGAGGCGCGGGCTGAGCTCTTGCCTCAGGACAAGCTGCGCATCGTCGGCGAATTGCAGCGCGGGGGGCTGAGGGTGGCCAAGGTTGGCGACGGCATCAACGACGCACCGGCGCTCGCCGCCGCCGACATCGGCATTGCCATGGGCGGCGGCACCGATGTCGCGTTGGAGACGGCCGACGCTGCGATTCTGCATGGCCGGGTCATGGATGTCGTGCGCATGGTGCGGCTGTCGCGGGCGGTGATGGCCAACATCGGCCAGAACATCACAGTGGCGCTCGGGCTGAAGGCGGTGTTCCTGGTCACCACCATTGCCGGCATCACCGGCCTGTGGCCGGCGATCCTGGCCGACACCGGCGCCACCGTGCTGGTCACCGCCAACGCCATGCGCCTGCTGCGCTGGCGCGGGTGAGCGTTCTTGTGTCGTGCGCTTACTCGGCTGGCGCCGTCAGCGGCGGCGTGGCGTTGCTGCGTCCTTCCCAGACATAAGACGCGAGCGCCACTGCTACGGCGACCAGCATGGCGATGGCACCAAGCAGCGGCAGGCTGCGGTAGCCGTAGCCGGCATTCAGCATCGCCGAGCCCAGCGATGCGGCAAGCGCGATGCCGACATTGAAGCCGGATGGAATGAGCGACGAAGCGAGATTGGACGCATCGGCGGTCCAGGCCAGGATACGGGTCTGGATCGGCGTGCCGATGGCGAAGTTGAGACCGCCCCAGATGACGATCGCCACAACCATCGGCAAGGGGTAGGGGCTGACGGCATAGATCACCGCCAGCGTCACCGCCTGCAGGGCCAGCATTGTGATCAGCGACGGCATCAGCTTCCAGTCGGAGAGCTTGCCGCCGAGGAAGACGCCGAGTGTGGCGCCGACGCCGTTGAGCAGCAGTACCCACGGCACCTGGCTTTCATCTAGGCCGGTGATTTCGAGCAGTGTCGGCGTGATGTAGGTGAACAGGCCGAACTGGCCGATCATCAGCATCAGCATCAGGATCAGCGAAGTCCAGACCTGCTGGCGCGCCAGCACGCGAACCTCGCGCGCCAGGCCGGCGGGCTTGGCCTGATATCCAGCGGTGCGCGGCAAAAGCGCTGCCATGGCAAGCGTTGCCGCGACACCCAGCGCACCCATCACCCAGAAAGTCGTGCGCCAGCCCCAGATGTTGCCGATCGCGGTGCCGGCCGGCACGCCGATGACATTGGAGACGGTGAGCCCGGACAGGATGACGGCGACCGCCATGCCGCGCTGGTCTTCGCGCACAAGACCGACCGCCACGACCATGGCGACGCCGAAATAGGCGCCGTGCGCTATCGCCACGGCAATGCGCAGCAACAGCATCGAGGTGAAATCGGGTGCCAGCGCGCAGGCCGCCTGGCCGATGGTGAAGGCGACGGCAAGGCCGAGCAGCAAGGTCTTGCGCGGCAGCGACTTGGTGGCGAGCGCCAGCAGCGGACCGCCGATGGCGATGCCGCAGGCATAGCCCGAGACGAGATAACCGGCCGATGGAACCGAGACGCCAAGCCCCTCCGCCACCTGCGGCAGCACGCCGGCGATGACGAATTCGGTGGTGCCGAAAGCGAAGGCGGCAATGAACAGGGCGATGAGCGGAAGCGACATGGGAAGGCCCTAGCTGGAACGGCCTCAAACCACGGATGGGCGTTGCGGGCAATCCAGAAATTTTTGTCGCGACTTTAGGTTTTCTTGAGTGGAACGTGCGGGCGTGGAACCGCCGATCTCCCTCGCGGGGAGACCGGCAGGGTCAACCTCCGCTCGCCTTAAGCCGCGATCCAGTGAGGAGACCGCGCTCTTCGAGCACCGGATAGGCCATCGACGCCAAAAGCGAATTGATCTGCTTCAGGTCGCGGATGGTGTCGAGATGGATCGAGCTGGTCTCGACGCTCTTGGCGGTGCCGTCGCGCAGCCGCACGAAATGGCTGGCGCTGGTTTCCTTCTCGCGGTCGCGCAACTGGTCCTTTTCCAGCACCAGCTGGCGGGCGGTCTCGGGATCGCGTGATACCAGCACGTTGAAGGCGAGCCGAGCATTGGCCAGCACCGAAGCGTGGAAAGCGCATAGTTCGCGCCAGCCCTCGGGCGTGAACTCAAGCCCGCGCTCGAGCTTCTTCTTCACATGCACCAGCATATTGCGCACGATGATGTCGCCGACCTGCTCCAGCTTGACGCAGGCGCCGATCAGCTCCTGGCAACGCAGCGCCTCGTCCTCGGTCAGCGGGTTCCTGGTAAGCTTGGCCAGGTAGAGCTTGATCGCTGCGTGCTTGCGGTCGACGCGGTCGTCGAGTGCTGCCAGCGCCTTGATCTTGTCGGCGTCAGCGCTCTCGTACAGCTCGATGATGCGCTTGAGCATGATCTCGACGGTCTCGCAGACCCGCACCACCTCGCGCGTGGCATTGGCCAATGCCTGGCTTGGAACGTCCAGCGCGCTCTCGTTGAGCGCGGAAAGCTCGACGACATCGAGTGTGGCGGCCGGCGCCGGCTTGGTGCCGAGTGCCACGATCTTCTCCGAGGCGCGGTAGACGAACCCGGCCAGCGGCAGGCCGGCGAGCAGGATCAGCACATTGAACAGGATGTGAGCGTTGACAATCTGGTCCGCCGCCGTTGCGCCGAGGAAGGCGACATGCGGCCTGAAGGTCATGAACAGGATCAGCACGACCAGCGAGCCAAGCCCGCGCATCAGGAGATTGCCGATCGGCACGACGCGCACGGCAGGCCCGGCCGAACGGGTCAGCATCGGCGCGATGATCGAGGATCCGAGGTTGACGCCGAGGATGAGGACGACGCCGAGTTCCGGCGTGATCAGGCCACGGCCGGCCAGCGTCGCCATCAACAGAACCGCCGCGATACTCGACTGGAACAGCCAGGTGATCAGCGCCGCCAACAGATAGGCGGTGATGGAATCGCTGGAGAAGTAATTGATGATGACCGGCATGAGCTGGCTGTTGCGCAGCGGCTCCGATGCCTGGCCGATCATTTCCAGCGACAGGATCAAAAGGCCGATACCGACCAGGATGCGGCCGGACTGGCGCCAGTCGCGCCGCTCGGTGGCCATGAACATCACCGTGCCGGTGATCAGGCAGAGCGGCACCAGCAGGGTGAGATCGAAGGTCAGCAGCTTGACCACCAGCGCCGAGCCGATTTCGGCGCCGCGCACGGCAAGCTGCCCGGCGGCGCCCGAGACGATGCCGGAGCCGGCGAAGGAGCCGACCAGCAGCGTGACGGCGGTGGAGCTCTGCAAGGCGATGGCGAGGCCGGTGCCGGCCAGCACCGCCATGATCGGATTGCGCATGGTGGCGCGCAGACGATGGCGCAGCACGTCGCCATAGGCGCGCTCTACGCCGGTTTTCACCATGCGGGTGGCAAACAGCATCAGCGCCACGGCGCCGGCCAGATGCAGTAGGACGACGGAACCGCTCATGTCGCCTTCCGCATGCGGACAACGGGGTGCGCGATGCGATCAGCGCGGCGATCAGTAGGGGAAACGAGGGTGCGAATCATGTTCATAGCAGTGACCAGAATGACGATATTACATTAGCCGGGTAATAAAATCTTGTCGATTTCAAGGGCCGTTGCGCCGCGACAGGCGGTGTCGGAAAATGGACGGACGCGCAAATGGTTGCATTGCGAGGCTGCTGTGGCGCGGCGGATCGCGCGTGTTTGGTCGCGATCTTTGCGAGGATGTTCAACTCTCCTAAGTAAGCTAAGGAATTCATTACACAATTGTAATGCAGGTGTTCAGTTTCGGTTCATCGGTGGGTCACTATCCCTTGGGCATCGACAACCAAGGAGACTCCCATGAAACGCATTGTCCTTTCCGCACTCGCTTTCTCGATGCTGGCCGCCACGTCGCTCGCCGGCCAGGCCGCGCCGATGAATGCGCCGAACGCCCCGCAGTCGACCTACAGCCAGGTCGACTGGCAAAAGCCCGGCAAGCACGTCGACGTCAGGAAGCGTGTCGTGAAGAAGAAGATCGTCGTGAAGCGCAGCCATTGGCGCAATGGCCAGAAGTATTCCGGTTGGAGGCAGCACCGGCCGATCCGCGACTATGGCCGCTATGGCCTGCATCGCCCCGGCCGCGGCCAGGAGTGGATCCGCGTCGGCAACGACTATGTGCTGGTCGGCGTTCTCTCCGGCGTCATTTTCGGCGCGCTTGCCGGGCAGTAAATCTCGTCTGGGCCAGCACCCTGCTGGAGGTGAAAGAAAGGCGGCCCGCAACGGCCGCCTTTTTTGCCCTGTGGAAACCGGGCATCGTCCGCATTAGGGGTCGTCGGATTCCGCGGGCATGATTATATGGTGGGGAAACGAGTTTCCCGATGCGCTTTCCGCCCGCCTTCCTCGACGAGATACGCGACCGCGTGCCGATTTCATCGGTGATCGGCCAGCGCGTCGCGTGGGACAGGAAGAAGACCAACGCGCCGCGCGGCGATTATTGGGCCTGCTGCCCGTTCCATGGCGAGAAGAGCCCATCCTTCCACTGCGAAGACAAGAAGGGCCGCTACCATTGTTTCGGCTGCTCGGTTTCGGGCGATCATTTCAAGTTCCTCACCGAACTCGACGGCATGAGCTTTCCCGAAGCGGTCGAGAAGGTCGCCGACATGGCCGGCGTGCCGATGCCGGTTCGCGATGCGCAGGAGGAGCGGCGCGAAAAGGAACGCGCCAGCCTGACGGACGTCATGGAGATGGCGACCGCCTTCTTCCAGGAGCGCCTACAGGGGCCGGAGGGCGCGAAAGCCCGCGCTTATCTGCGCGATCGTGGGCTGACACCGGCGACGCAGCAATCGTTCCGGCTCGGCTTCGCGCCCGACAGCCGCAATGCGCTGAAGGAGCATCTCGCCGCCAGGGGTGTTCCCAAAGCCGATATCGAGGCCTGCGGGCTGGTGCGGCATGGCGACGACATTCCGGTCTCCTATGACTGGTTCCGCGACCGCATCATGTTCCCGATCCCGGATTCGCGTGGCAAGATCATTGCTTTCGGGGGCCGCGCGCTGGCGCCGGATGCGCTGGCCAAATACATGAACTCGCCCGACACAGAGCTCTTCCACAAGGGCAACGTGCTCTACAATTTCGCCCGCGCCCGCAAGGCGCTTGCCAAGGGCGGTACGGTCATTGCCGTCGAAGGCTATATGGACGTGATCGCGCTGGCGCAGGCCGGCTTCGAGAATGTCGTGGCGCCGCTGGGCACGGCGCTCACCGAAAACCAGCTCGAGCTGTTGTGGCGCATGGCCGGCGAGCCGGTGTTGTGCTTCGACGGTGACAAGGCCGGCCTGAAGGCTGCCTGGCGGGCCGCCGACATGGCGCTGCCGGCGGTGCAGGCAGGGCGCTCGGCGCGCTTTGCACTGCTGCCGGAAGGCAAGGATCCCGACGACCTGGTCAAGGCCGAAGGGCCGGACGCTTTCCGTTCCGTGCTGGCCGATGCGCGGCCGCTGGCCGACCTTCTGTGGATGCGCGAAACGGCCGGCGGCGTCTTCGACACGCCGGAGCGGCGGGCCGAGCTCGAAAAGACGTTGCGCGAACTGACCAGCCGCATCCGCGACGAAAGCCTTCGCTATCACTATCAACAGGAAATGCGCGAGCGCGTGCTGAGCTTCTTCGGCGCGCAGCGCGGTACAAGGCAAGGCCGCCAGGATGGGCGCCCGGGCCAAGGCAAGGCGCCGCCGCCGGGCGGACAATTCGCCAAGGCCGGCGGCGGACGCACGCCGATCACCGAGAGCCTCGGCCGCTCGGCGCTGGTCAAGCGCGGCAGCGAGGGGATGTCGATGCGCGAGGCGACGATCATCGTCGCGCTGGTCAACCATCCGGTGCTGATCGACGAGAATTTCGCACATATCGAGTTTCTCGATCTCGCCAACTCCGATCTGAGGCGGCTGCACGCCGCCATCCTCGACGCGATGGCGCATGACATGGCCAACGACCGTCAGGCCGTGGTGGCAATGATCGAGCGCGCCGGCTGCGCCGAGATCTGGGAGCGGGCGGTCGGGCTGATCCGGCGAATGCGGCATTGGCCGGCGCTGGAAACCGCAGCCCTCGAGGATGCCCGCGACGCTTTCAGCCAGGCCCTGCACTTGCAGCGCAGCGCGCGCACCTTACATAAGGAGCTGAAACAGGCGGAAGCGGCGCTCGCCACCGATCCCACAGATGAAAACTATCGGCACCTGATCGAAATTCAGGCGCAATTTCAGGATGTACAAGCGACGGAAGCGCTGATCGAAGGATTCGGTGTATCCTCGGGCAGGGCCGGGCGGGCTTAAAGCATGATCCCGAAAAGTGGGAACGGTTTTTCGGACAAACGGAAACCGTTTGTCCAGAGATCGTGCTTCCACCAAAAGAAAGACAGAGCCTTTGCCGGCCGATAGGGCAGGACGGGCTCGGCAAGAGAGTGAAATGTGAAAGCGCTGTTGCGCGTCCAAATGGCGCTTGGCGGGGCTAAGTCGGGTAATTGATTCGCTTTTTTCATGCGAATCATGCGAGAGGCGCTTGACCTTCCGGCAGAATGGCGGAATCAGGACGATTCGAAACGTTAACCCGCACCCGCGTCGACGGGAAATAAACGATGTGAGGTACTGGTCACTGGACAGGCAAGCTGCCTGCCACAGATATCAGGGTTAATCTGGACTTAACGAGAGATGCAGTTACTGGCCCGGTGAAGCGCGACTCATAAGCGAGTGCATCCGATTTGACTGGTCCGACAGCTTACGCGGCTTTGATGTTCGGCCGCTAGGAGAAGATAAAGACTATGGCGACAAAGGAAAAGGAAGAGGTCGAAACCGAACGCGAAGGTGCCACCGATGGCCCTCTGCTCGACCTTTCCGATGATGCTGTCAAGAAGATGATCAAGGCCGCCAAGAAGCGCGGCTATGTCACCATGGACGAGCTGAATTCGGTGCTGCCCTCCGAGGAAGTGACCTCAGAGCAGATCGAGGACACCATGGCGATGCTGTCCGACATGGGCATCAACGTGGTCGAGGACGACGAGCAGGGCGAAGAGCCCGAGGCCGCAGACACTGCGGCTGATGCCGAGGAAGACGCCAACGAGCTGGCCGAGCAGACCGGCACCGCCGTTGCTGCCACCACCACCAAGAAAGAGCCGACCGACCGCACCGACGATCCGGTGCGCATGTATCTGCGCGAGATGGGCTCGGTCGAGCTTTTGTCGCGCGAGGGCGAAATCGCCATCGCCAAGCGCATCGAGGCCGGCCGCGAGACGATGATCGCGGGCCTGTGCGAAAGCCCGCTGACCTTCCAGGCCATCATCATCTGGCGCGATGAGCTCAACGAATCCAAGATCCTGCTGCGCGAGATCATCGATCTCGAAGCCACCTATGCCGGCCCCGAGGCCAAGCAGGCGCCGGTGGTGGAGCGCATTGAGGAAGCCAAGGTCGAGGACAAGCCGCGCCGTTCGCGCGACGAGGAAGACGACGTCACCAATGTCGGCGCCGACACGCGCGGGCTGGTCGATGACGACGAGGAAGACGAGGACGAGGCCAGCCTGTCGCTGGCGGCGATGGAAGCGGAACTCCGCCCCCAGGTGATGGAGACGCTCGACGTCATCGCCGACACCTACAAGAAGCTGCGCAAGCTGCAGGACCAGCAGGTCGAGAACCGGCTGGCCGCGGCCGGCACGCTGTCGCCCAGCCAGGACCGCCGGCTGAAGGAGCTGAAGGACCAGCTGATCAAGGCGGTGAAGTCGCTGTCGCTCAACACGGCGCGCATCGAGGCGCTGGTCGAGCAGCTCTACGACATCAACAAGCGCCTGGTGCAGAACGAGGGCAAGCTGCTGCGGCTCGCCGAAAGCTACGGCGTGCGCCGCGAGGAATTCCTGAAGGAATATCAGGGCTCGGAGCTCGACCCGAACTGGACGCGCGCGATCGGCAACCTGACCTCGCGCGGCTGGAAGGAATTCACCAAGAACGAGAAGGACGCCATCCGCGACCTGCGCGCCGAAATCCAGCATCTGGCCACCGAAACGGCGATCTCGATCCTGGAATTCCGCAAGATCGTCAATCAGGTGCAGAAGGGCGAGCGCGAAGCCGCGATCGCCAAGAAGGAAATGGTCGAGGCCAATCTGCGTCTCGTCATCTCCATCGCCAAGAAATACACCAATCGCGGCCTGCAGTTCCTCGACCTGATCCAGGAAGGCAATATCGGCCTGATGAAGGCGGTCGACAAATTCGAATACCGCCGCGGCTACAAGTTCTCGACCTACGCGACATGGTGGATCCGGCAGGCGATCACGCGTTCGATCGCCGACCAGGCGCGCACCATCCGTATTCCGGTGCACATGATCGAGACGATCAACAAGATCGTGCGCACCTCGCGCCAGATGCTGCACGAGATCGGCCGTGAGCCGACGCCGGAAGAGCTGGCCGAAAAACTCGCCATGCCGCTCGAAAAAGTGCGCAAGGTGCTGAAGATCGCCAAGGAGCCGATCTCACTCGAAACGCCGGTCGGCGACGAGGAGGATTCGCACCTAGGCGATTTCATCGAGGACAAGATGGCGATCCTGCCGATCGACGCGGCGATCCAGGCCAATCTGCGCGAGACCACCACCCGCGTGCTGGCCTCGCTGACGCCGCGCGAGGAGCGCGTGCTGCGCATGCGCTTCGGCATTGGCATGAACACCGACCATACGCTGGAAGAGGTCGGCCAGCAGTTCTCGGTCACCCGCGAGCGCATCCGCCAGATCGAAGCCAAGGCGCTCAGGAAACTGAAGCATCCAAGCCGTAGCCGGAAGCTCAGGAGCTTCTTGGACAGCTGAGCAGGGACGGCGTCGTCGCCGGCCAGCTCAATTGACGCCGATACCGATGCCTGCTGCGGTGTGCTCTTCGAAGGGCATCAACGCCGCGAAGGCCTGGGGCGTCCGCCCGTTGTCGATCTACCACAACGGCACGTTCAGCCGCGTCCCCTTGACGATGATGCCGCCCCGGTCGCCGATCTCTATCGAGCCATAACGCTGCCTGAAGCACTCGGGCAGCGGTCGGTCGCCCGGCACTGACAACCACAAACGCAGCATATGGCGCCGCTTGTCCGGGTCTGGCCAATCCCGAAAGCCGCTGCGGTCGTGAAGCAGCGAATGATTGTAGACGAACTGCATGTCGCCGGGCCGCAGGCGCATCGACAGGTTTAGTCTGGGATCATTGGCAAGGCTGTCGAAGAGATCCAGCGCTTCGATATGTGTGGTGCTGAGCCGCATGGCATCCGGAAAGCGTTGCGCGCTGTCGATGTACTGGCGCTGATAGATGCCGGTCAGCAATCCCGCATGCCAGTTGAGAACCGGGATTTCGAAGTAGGGTTTTTCCCCTTCCGGTATCTCGCCGCGCCGGTCGGTGGCGATCGGATCAAACAGCAGGCGGGTGAGATCAGGCCGCTTCCTGCGCATCACGTTGTAGATCGTCGCTGTGCTCACCAGCAGGGACTCGCCGCCTTGCATGGCATCGCGCCGGCAGAGCAGACCGACGACATCGGCGGAGTCGGTGTGAAACGTCTGGCGCTCAGAGGTCTGGTAGATGCGCGTCGTGGCGTCCCTGGCGTCGGCGCCTATGTCGCGGACGTGGCCGAGGATATGGCCCTGGGCATTCTGGGATCGTGCGCTTCCCAGATGCGCGCCAATCCCGCAGAAAATCGTTGCCGCCCTTTGCGCTGAATATCTCTCGACCGGGAGACCGCGAAGCACCTCGAAGCCAATGCCGGCGATCAGTTTTTCGCGAAGGGCGGCAAGATGGCCGACAAGCCGGGGCAAGGGGAAGTCAGCCTTGGTCAGGTTGCCGATGTCCTGCGAGCGGGCGAGAAAGCCGGTTGCCGCCAACTCCAGTTCCGCGACGTCGCGCGCATCCAGTTCGACCAGCCAACGCTCAGGATGTTTCGCCATGTCCTCGCCGGTCCATGCGGCAGGACTCTCGATCGATTCCGGCGGCAGGTCGATGGTTTCGCGCATGAAGCTCTCCGGCGGCTGGATCGGTCTCGGTTGCCGGCCGGGGATTTCCGCCAGATCGACGGCCACGACCGAGATTGCCGCAATCGGGCGGGTTTTAAAACCGGCTTTCCCCGGTCGGTGCGCCGACCGTCTTACGGCCGTCGCTTTGCCGCCGCCTCGCGAGGCTCGTCTTTACCCAGCAACAGGGCGTCGGCGCGGTAGTCCTTGCAGGATGTTCGCTGCGGGAGGATAATTTCGACGTCGGATGCATTTTCTGGGCGACAAACCCGGATGCCCGCCCCGGCGAAGCCGCCGTGCTCCGTGGCCCGGAGGGAGGTGTGCATGACAAGCTATATCGTGCTGATGAACTGGACGGAACAGGGCGCCAGAAATGTGCGCGATTCACCGAAGCGACTCGACGCCGCCAGGAAGCAGCTGGGAGACATGGGCGGATCGTTCAAGGCGTTCTACCTGACCATGGGTGAATACGACATGGTGGCCGTGGTTGAAGCGCCCGACGACGCGGTCCTGGCTCGCTTCTCGCTGATGCTGGCGGCGGCCGGCAACATCAGGACGCGGACGCTGAAAGCCTTCCCCGAATTTGCCTACCGCGAGATCATCACCTCGCTCGGGTAGTGCTCTCAGAACAGCGCCGAGGCTGAAGCGCTTCAGGTCCTTGTGGAATGCATGTCGCCCAAATCCGCTGCGCAGTTTTGGGCGACATGCACTAGGATGCGGCCATGTCCGAACCGAATTCACATGCGCATCTGTGGCCCGGCGTGCCGCTCGCTCTTGGCTCCGCCATCCTGTTCGGCGCTGCGCCGCCGCTGTGCAAGCTGCTGCTCGACAGCGTCAATCCCTTCATGCTGGCCGGTCTGCTCTATCTCGGCGCCGGCGCCGGGCTGGCCCTCTATCGCTCGGCTCGCGGCGGCGGCGGCGGCGAGGCGCAACTGACCGCCAGGGACATACCATGGCTGCTGCTGGCGATCGGCGCCGGCGGCATCGTCGCGCCGGTGCTGCTGATGTTCGGCCTCGGCCTCAACACCGCATCCAGTTCCGCGCTGCTGCTTAATCTCGAAGGGTTGGCGACGATGGCGATCGCCTGGCTCGTCTACCGCGAGAATGTCGACCGCCGGCTGCTCCTGGGCGCCTTCGCCATCGTGGCCGGCGCCGTTCTGCTGTCGTGGCAAGGTGAGGGCGTTGCCTTCAACCTTGGTGCCGTGCTCGTCGCCGCGGCGTGCCTGGCGTGGGGGCTGGACAACAATTTCACACGCAAGATCTCGGCCACCGACCCGGTGGTGATCGCCATGCTCAAAGGGCTGGTGGCTGGTGTCGTCAATGTCGGGTTGGCGCTCGCCGGCGGGGCTTCGTTTCCGCCAGCGTCGATCGTCGCAGTCACCGCGGCCGTCGGCTTCTTTGTCATCGGGGTCAGCCTGGTGATGTTCATCGTGGCGCTGCGTCATCTCGGCACGGCACGGACAGGGGCGTATTACTCGCTCGCCCCCTTTATCGGCGCGCTGCTGGCAATCGTCGTCCTGGGTGACGCCGTCACGCTCAAGCTTGCGGTTGCCGGGCTTCTGATGGCCTTCGGACTCTGGCTGCATCTGTCGGAACGCCATGAGCACGAGCACGACCACGAGGAACTGGAACACGAGCACAGCCATGTGCATGACGAGCACCACCAGCACCGTCATGACGGACCGGTGAGCGAGCCGCATTCGCACTGGCACCGGCATGCGCCCATGCGCCACCGGCATCCGCATTATCCCGACCTGCACCACAGGCATGGCCACGGTTGAGCATGATCCCAGGAAACAGGTACCGGTTTTTGGAGGAATCATGCCCGAGCAACGGGCCAAGCCTTTGCTGACCGTCTGGTACAACACACGCTGCCCGGTTTGCGATGCCGGTATCAGCCGGCAAAAGCGGCGGCTGATCGAAGCGGTCAAGGCCGGGCGGATCGCGTTTCGCGACATCAATCTTGAACCGGCAGCACTTGCTCGATTTGGTGCGTCGCTTGAGGATGTCCGCCGCCGGCTGCACGCCACCGACGCCGACGGCCGACTGCTGGTCGGTGCCGATGTCGCGATTGCCGTGTGGCTGATAACGCCGGGCGAGGGCTGGCTGGCGACGGTGTTAGGCAATCCGGTCGCCTTGCCGTTGACGCGCTTTGCCTATGATCAGTTCGCCGACCTGCTCTACGCCTGGAACCGGCGCAACGGCCGCTGGTAGCGGTTCCTCGTCGGTGACCGGGGCGAATGGAGGTCCCGAACCATTTGCGGACCTCCCTTCGCCAGGCCCTATCGGCCGGCCGGCTCGCAGAGTGCGCCGACGATGCGGCGCACCATCGGCAGCACCAGCAGCAGCGTTGGAAACGCCACCAGCCAGGACAAACCCCAGGCCGTCATCCAGATCGTCGGCAGGCCGGGGTGGAAACCGAGGCTTTTCAGCGTCGAGATGAATGAGACAATGAAGGTCATCAATAGCGACAGCACCAGCGGGCTGAGGATGGCAGCATAGCGCGCAGGCAGCTTCCTGCGCCGATTTCTTGCAGTCATTTTGGGAGTTTCCCTGAAGTGTCCGGTCCGTCGCATTTGGCATCCATTCGCCGGTTTTCGGCGCAATTGCCCGGAAGGACCGGGGTTGGATGCGTTGCCTGACGTCAGACGCTTACGGAGCAGCCGTGGCGCTCGCGGGCCTTCTAGCGGCGCGTTCCGGCAAAAGCAAGCCTCTGGCGCGGCATTCAGATACATCGTAAGATATATCTTGACTCCAGCGATTGGTGCGCCTAGTTAAGATATATCGTAAGATAGAACTCAAGGAGCAATCAATGCACAAGCAATTCGGGCACAATCATTTCGGCGAGCGCATATTCATGCACATGGCCGGCAAGTTCGGCGGCCGTGGCGGCGGCTTTGGCCCGTTCGGCCATGGCGGTCGTGGCGGCGGACGCGGCGGGCCGGGCGACATGTTCCGCGCCGGGCGCATGCTGGCCGACGGCGATCTCAAGCTGATCACGCTGTCGCTGCTGGCCGAGGCACCGCGCCACGGCTACGACATCATCAAGGCGCTTGAAGAGCGCACCAGCGGCATCTACAGCCCGAGCCCGGGCGTGGTCTACCCAACGCTGACCTTCCTGGAAGAAGCCGGCTATGCCGCTTCCGCGGCCGACGGCAACAAGAAGGTGTTTTCGATCACCGAAGCCGGGCAGGCGCATCTCAACGACAACCGCGAGATGATCGACGGCGTGCTCGACCACCTCGAGCGCTTCGGCCGCAAGATGGCCAAGGCGCGCGACTGGTTCGGCTGGAACGACGAGCGCGAAGAGGGCGGGCGTCGCGGCGGTCGTGGTGGCCGCTCGGAAGCGCGCGACGAATTCCGCGCCGTGCGTCACCGGCTGCGTGCGGCTCTCGGCGATTTCGTCGATGCCCCGGCCGACAAGCAGGCCGAGGCGATCGCCATTCTCGAAGGTGCCGCCGAGGCGCTGGAAGCGCTGTCGCGCGGCTGAGGCCGCCCGTCCAGTACCGCCAAAAGCCAGAACAGACAAAAGCTCGGGAACCCCCGGGCTTTTTGTCATTTCGATTGACCGGCTGCGGCAGGCTGACGAGATCGATCTGCCAGCCGACGTCTTCATCAGGGGGCTGGAATGCGGCGGCACATTCGCGCATTCTGGAACGACAGCGTCGTGAATCGCGAACAGGGCAGGCCGCGATTGCAGGGCGAACAGGGAGATTTGAGCGATGTCTTTTCTAAAACGTCTTTTCGGTGGCGGTGGCGAAGCCGAGGCAGGTGAACCAAAAAGTGCAGCGCCGGCCAAGCAGGTCGAGCACAAGGGGTTCCTGATCAGCGCCACGCCCTACAAGGCCGAGGGCCAGTACCAGACCTGCGGCGTCGTCTCCAAGGAGGTCGATGGCGTCGTCAAGGAGCACAAATTCATCCGTGCCGACCGCTTCGCCGGGCTCGACGACGCCGTCGACATCTCGATCAAGAAGGGCATCCAGCTGGTGGACGAGCAGGGCGAGCGGATCTTCCGATAGGGCAGGACCGGTCGAGGCGACGATCGTCGGCTTTGCGCCAGCTGGTTGACCTTTACTTCCCCTACGCGGGGCTGCCTTTGACCGCTCTATTGAGTTCCTGTTCCAGGTCGACCAGTTCCTTGCCGCCGGCCATCAGATTGAGCAACTGATCGCGATCAATTTCGCTTTTCGCGTAGGTGCCGGTGCATCTGCCGCGCTTCAACAAGGTAAAGCGGTCGCCGACCACATAGGCGTGATGAACGTTGTGGGAAATGAAGATGACGCCGATGCCGCGCGCCTTGGACTGGACGATGAGCTTCAGGACGACAGATGCCTGATGGACCCCCAGCGCCGATGTCGGCTCATCCAGGATCAGCACCTTGGCGCCGAAATAAACGGCGCGGGCGATGGCCAGGCACTGCCGTTCCCCGCCCGAAAGCGTGCCGACAGGCTGTTCCGGATCGCGCAGCTGGATGCCCATCGCCGACAATTCGTCATACGCGGTGCGGTTGGCGAACTCGGCGTCAAACTGGCTGATCGGGCCGAACTTGCGCATTGGCTCGCGCCCGAGAAAAAAGTTTCGCGCCACGCTCATGAGCGGCACCAAAGCCAAGTCCTGATAGACCGTTGCGATGCCGCTGTTGCGCGTATCGGCCGGTGACGCAAACCTCGTCGGCTTGCCCTGGACGCGGATTTCACCCTCGTCTGGCGCGTAGACGCCGGACAGCGTCTTGATCAGCGTCGACTTGCCCGCGCCGTTGTCGCCGAGCAGGCAATGGACTTCGCCCGGACATACGTCGAACGACACATCCTTCAGCGCAACGACCGATCCGAAATACTTGCTGACCGACTTCAGTTCGACATAGGGCTCGGCCATCACCGGCTCCTCATGGCGCGGTTGCGCACATAGCTGTTGAACAGCACGGCGATGACCATCATGGCGCCCATGAACAGCTTGAACCAGTCCGTGTCTATGCCGGTGTAGAAGATGCCCATCTGCACCACGCCGAAGATCAATGCGCCGAACATGGCGCCGACGGCCGATCCGTAGCCGCCGGTGAGCAGCGTGCCGCCGATGACGACGGCTATGATGGCCTCGAATTCCTTCTGGGTGCCGCGCAGCGTGTCGGCCGAGCCGGTGACCAGGACCTGGATCGCAGCAAAGAGCGCGGCCGCCATGGCCGTCATGACGAACAGCGTGATCTTGGTGCGCGCCACCGGTACACCGAGGTTGCGCGCGGCGTTGGCTTCACCGCCGGCGGCGAAGATCCAGTTGCCGAAGCGGCTGCGCGTCAGCAACCAGGTGCAGATCAAGGTCAATGCGATCCACCAGACGATCGACACCGGAATGCCGGAAATCGACGGCAGTCCGTCCGCCCGCTTGCCGACCAGGCCGATGTCCGAAAGCCAGGCGATCAGGCCGGAAAACACCTGGCCTGAAAACAGGCTGTTGAGAGGATCGTTCAACGCCAGTTCATGCACGCCCGAAACCTGGGTCCGCCCGGATATGCCGCGGGTGAGACCGAGCGTCAGGCCGCGCAGCATGAACAGGCTTCCGAGCGTCACGATGAAGGAGGGCAGCCCGGTCTTGACGACGGCGAGCCCGTTGAGCGCACCGATACCGCCGCAAACAGCGAAGGAAAACAGCAGCGAAAGCCAGATGGGCCAGCCCCAGAATACGGAAGGGATCGCGATCAGGATCCCGGCAAAGCCAATCATCGAGCCTACCGACAGGTCGAACTCGCCCGCGATCATCAACAGGGCCACGGGTGCGGCGAGAATGCCAAGCTGGGCCGAGACCTCGAGGAAATTGATGATCCCCTTGGCACTGAAAAGTCCCGTATTTCCCGCCGTGATGGCGAAGAACACAAAGACCAGAACGGTCCCGGCCGCCGCGCCAAGTTCCGGCCTGCTCAACAGGCGGCTCAGGCGGGAGACGGACCGGATCCGCTCGTCGCGAACCTCTGCAGCCATGGATGCGTTACCTTCATCGGTGAAAGCGGCCGGGCCGGAGCCCGGCCGCCAGCGGTTAACGCTTGCCCTGTTTTGCCAGATCGATGACCGAGGCGGCAGTATCCTTGGTGACGAAACCGGGGCCTGTCGGATAGTCGGCGATCGGCATGATCTTGTACTTCTTCCAAAGGTCGAACATCGCGACCGGGATATAGCCCATGGCATATTGCTGGGCGTCGATGCCCCACTCCATCTTGCCGGCAACAACGGCCTGCAGGATGGTGGGAGACAGATCGAACGTGCCGGTTTTCACCTTGCCCGCGAGGCCCATTTCATCGAGCGCGGCCAGCGTTGGTTCGGCACCGCTGGCGCCGACAGCGAGAATGAACTGCGTGTCGGCATGGGCGGTCATATAGGCGATCATGCGGTTCTTCATTTCGGTCGGGTCGATGACGCCGTTCATCACCGGAACATCGACGCCCAGCCCCTTGGCAAAGCCCGCGCAGCGATCGTCAAGGCTGGAATTGCCCACCTCGTGATTGGCGCAGACCGCCTTGGTGAGGCCGAGTGCCTTGATGCGCTCGCCGGCCATGACGCCCGCCTGAAATTCGTCCTGTCCCATGAACAGCAGGCCGCCAAGATCATGAGTCAGCTTCGAGCCGCCGGAGTCGATGACGATGACCGGGATGCCGGCGGCAACGGCATTCTTGACCGGACCTGAAAGGGCCGCGGCGTCGGGGATCGAAACAACCATCCCATCGGGCTTCGAGGCTGTAATGGCGTCGATCATTTGCGCCATCTTGGCCATGTCGAATGTTTCGGGCGCCAGATATTCGGCCTTGACGCCCAGGGTCTTGGCCGCATCGTCCATGCCGTTCTTCACGACCGACCAGTAGGGGTCGCCGCTCTGGCCATGGGTTACAAACACCACGTGCGTATCATCGGCGGCCGCAAGACTGGTGGCCGCCGCCATCATCGTAACGCCGGCCAGCAGGCCGAGCGCAGGCTTTATTAATTTCGCAAGCGAAAACATAACAACCTCCTGTTTGTTTTCCGCCGCCGCAGTTACGGTCGGCAGTCCAGTTGCCCCTTCAAGGTGTGTTGTTATTCCATGACCTGAATCTTCGCACACCTCTGTCCAGTTTCATTCATCAGCACTGGTTCCCTGGAGGCCGAATAGTGGCCTCGATCATTCCCTGACAGTAAATCCGGCTTCCCCAGCCATGCGCGACAAATTCCGGAATCCCATTGTCGCATAGGTCAGCGGGTTGGCCTTGCTGGGATCCTGCTCGGCCTCGACGACCAGCCAGCCGCTGTAGCCGTTGTCGGCAAGCACGCGCAAAATCGAGGGATAATCGATGAACCCGTCGCCGGGAACGGTGAATATCCCGTCCATGACCGCTCCCATGAAACTCATGTCTTGCGCGCGAGCCCGATCAAGCACGGCCTTGCGCGCGTCCTTGCAATGCACGTGCACGACGCGCTTGACGTGCGCCCTGATCAAAGCCAGCGGATCGCCGCCCGAGAATATCGAATGGCCGGTGTCGTAGAGCAAGCCGACCGCCTCGCCGGTGTGGCGCATCAGCAGGGCCACCTCGGCATCGGTCTCGACGATGGTCCCCATATGGTGGTGAAAGGCCATGCGCACGCCGAAATCCGCCATCCGCTCGGCCAGCGCGGTCAGTTTGCGGCCGTAGGCCGGCCATTCCTGCGGGCTCAGTGCCGGGCGTTGCGAGATTGGTCCCCAGATGGCGTCATGGCGTCCGCGCGAGGTGTCGGCATAAACGACATGCGCCGCGCCCATATCCTTCAACAGCTGGAGATGCGGCATGATCGCATCCATTTCCGCGCTGACTTCCTTCTCGTCGCAGCGGCCATCATACCAGCCGGAAATCACGGCAAGGCCATAGCGCTCCATGATCGGCTTCAGCTCGGCCGACCGGCGCGGGAACTTGCCGCCAAGTTCAGTGCCGGAATAGCCGGCCTGTTTGGTCTCGCCGAGACAGACCTCAAGTGGCGTATCGCCGCCGAGTTCCGGCACGTCATCATTGCTCCAGGTGATCGGGTTTATGCCGATGCGAACCGTCACGGGCGAGCTCCTGATTGCTTGAGCTGGGCAAGGTGGCGCCGGGTGAGCCCGGCCAGCAGCGTCATGTCGCGACGCGCCTGCTCGGCGGTGTTGCGCACCGGCGTGCCTTCGACGATCGCCGACCAGAAACCCTTCAACTCCTCGACAAACGCCTCTTCGTATCCGCTGCGGATGTCGCGGCTGGAAAGCGTGTGGCCGTCGCTGGTGCGCAGGGTCAGCCGTGTCGGTTGGTGGTTGAGATAGGGTGAGGGGAATTCCAGTTCGAGCGAGGCTTGGTCGAAGTAGAGCGTTATGCGCTCGCGGTAGTCGGCGAGCCCAGGTACGGCCAGATGCACCATGTTCCACAGCGCCTGGCCACCGAGCAGCCGCACGGCACCCTGGCCGCCTTCACCCCTGGCAAAAAGCGAGGCGCCGACAATGTCGCCATCTGTGACGCCGAGCGCATCGAGCAGCCCGTGGACGGCGTTCACGTCGTGCACGATCGCTGAACAATAGGCGCCGACAAAACCACGAAAGGCGTCGGGATCATCCAGTCCAGGCACCGCTCGATCCACCTGCTCGCGCTGCCTGGCTTCGGTCGCGGCAACCAGATCCACCGCGACGTCGTCACCCCGGCATGTGGAATGGTGCCGCACGAACGGCCACGCGTCGGGATCGTTGACCTCGACCGAAATGTAGCGAAGCGTCCGCGCCGTGCCCGGCAGCATCTTCAGCGCCGCCTCGTAGCTCGGATCGAAACGCTTCATGTAGCCAACCTGAAGCACCTTGCCGGCGCGATCCCTGGCGGCGATCAGGTCGTCGATGTCCCCGGCGCTGTAGCAAAGCGGCTTTTCGCAGAAGACGTGCAGCCCCCGGGCGAAGGCGGCGAGAGCCTGTTCCCAGTGCAAGGCATCGGGGGAGGCTATGACCACGGCGTCAAGCGGCATCGCTAGAAGTCCGTCGAGATCGGCGAATGTAGCGAGGCCGAATTCCTCGCCGACAAAGGCGCGGGCTTTGCGCGAAGGATCATAGACGCCGAGGATCTTGAACTGCCGGTGCAATTTGAGCAGATTCGGGATGTGCTCGACCTGGGCGACGCCTCCCGCACCGATCACTCCCACCCTTATGCACTGCATTGGTCAGCCCCACCTGAACCTGAACGCATTTTTCTTGAGCCTAGGACTGCTTTGGTTCCATTGTTAGAACCAGTTTGCATTGATTTTTCGGAACCAGGATGAAGACGAGTTTTCCAATCGACGGCATTGCGCTGGATCGCGGCAGTTCCGCCAACCTGCACAGGCAGCTCTACGTCCAGTTGCGCGGTCTGATCGAACGGCGCGTGCTGCCGAGCGGCCATGCGCTGCCCTCGACACGGGTCATGGCGCGGGATCTGCAGGTGGGCCGCAATACGGTGATTGCCGCTTGCGACCAGCTGGCGCTGGAGGGTTATCTGGCGATAAGGCCACGCCGGCCCTCGGTGGTCATGGATCTGCCGACCCGTTCGACCGCGGCTGAGCATGTATCGGTCGAGGGTGAGAATCCGATATCATTGCGCGGGCAGGCCATGCTCGCCCAACCCTATCATCACGGCCGACCCGGCATGCTCGCATTTCATCCCGGCATGCCGGACCCGGATAATTTTCCGTTCAACACCTGGTCGAAACTGCTCAGCCGCCGCGCAAAATTTGCGCATATCGACCTTTTCGGGACCTATCACGTCAAAGGCTATCCACCTCTTTGCGAGGCTATCGCTCGCTATCTCACCGCGTCGCGGGGGGTTCAGTGCACCGCCGAGCAGATTGTCGTGACCAATGGCGCGCAGTCGGCGTTCGATCTTCTGGCCCGGCTGCTGATCGATGAAGGCGACACGGTGTGGATGGAGGAGCCGGGATACTATGGGGCGGGTTCGGCTTTCGTCTCGGCTGGGGCGAAACTGGCGCCACTGCGCGTGGGCAATGCAGGCTGGAACCTCGATCCACCGCCTGTCATTCCGCGCATGATTTTCGTGACGCCCTCCTGCCATCATCCGCTCGGCATAACCATGCCGATGGAACAGCGGCTCAATCTCCTGCACATGGCCGAGACCTGGCGGTCATGGATCATCGAGGACGACTACGACGGCGAATACCGTTTTCAGGGGCAGCCTATACCGGCGCTGCAGGGCATCGGCGCGTCGAACCGCGTGGTCTATGTCGGTACCTTCGCGAAAATCCTGTTTCCGGCCATGCGCCTCGGCTTTCTGGTGGCGCCCAAAGCGATAGACCACACAATCGTCTCGGCGCTGAGCGTGACCGGCCAGTTCGCCCCGTTGCTTGCCCAGGCAGCACTGGCGGACTTCATGAACGAGGGGCACTTTACCCGCCATCTCAGGCGCATGCGACGCCTCTATGCGGACAGGCGGCAGTTCTTCCTGGAGAGCGCTCAAAGACATCTCGGAGAATGGCTGGATTTCCATTCCACCGAATCCGGCATCCAGGTTGTCGGCATTTTCCGCGATAGATGTAACGACGCGGCGACTGCCGAGGCGTTGCTCCAACAGGGGATCAACGTCTCGGCTCTATCGATCCAGTACCGTCACGGCTCGGAACAAAACGGCCTTGTCATGGGTTTTGCGGCTGCAGATGCGCAGACAACCGAAAAGACGATGCAAAAATTTCGAGCCGTGCTGCAAGCCCATTTCGGCTAGACTCCCAAGATCACGCCGTCTGCAACTCACGGCGCGGCAGCGGCGGGAAGGCGATCGCGATGCCGACCGCGCCAAGGCCGATGATGGCCGAGCCGATGAACAGCCAGGAATAGTTGGCGTAGGCATCGAACACCATGCCGCCGGCCAGCGGACCGAGCGCCATGCCGAGGCTGGACAGCATGGTTGCGGCCCCGAACACGGTGCCCAGGATGCGCTGGCCGAAATACTCGCGCGCCAGCACCGCATAGAGCGGCATCACGCCGCCATAGGTGGCGCCGAAGATGACGGCCAGCATGTAGAACTGCTCGAGCTGGCTGATGCTGAGATAGGCGGCAATGACGATTGCCTGGATGGCCAGGCCCGCGATCAGCACCGGCTTGACGCCGAGCCGATCGGCAAGCACGCCGTAGAGAAGCCGCCCGCCAAGCCCAGCGAGGCCCTCGACGCTGTAGATCGAGACCGCCGCCATGGGCGCCACGCCGCACAGCATGGCATAGCTGACCATATGGAAGATCGGCCCGGAATGGGCAGCACAGCAGGCAAAGAAGGTCAGCCCGAGCACGATGAATTGCGGTGAGCGCAGCGCCTGGCCGGCCGTCAGGCCGGCGCCTTCGGCAACCCGTGAGGAACCGAAATCGGCCACGGCTCGCTTCGGCGGCTGGCGGACCAGCAGCACGGCCGGCAACAGCAGCACCCATGCGGTAATGCCGATGTCGAACATGGCCGTGCGCCATTCATAGGCCGAGATCAGCCAGCGAGCGAAGGGCGAGATCGTCATCGGTGCTACGCCCATGCCGGCCGAGACCAGCGAGACCGCAAGGCTGCGGTTGGTGTCGAACCAGCCTGATGTCAGCGCGATCATCGGCGCGAAGAAGGCGCTGGCCGCGAGGCCGACAAGCACGCCATAGGTGATCTGGAAGGTCAGCAGCGAGCCGGCGCGGCTGGCCAGCACCAGCGCCAGCCCGAGCAGCACCGCGCCGATCGTCACGACGATGCGGGCGCCAAAACGGTCGGACAGGGCGCCCCAGGCGAAGCCGCCAAGGCCCATCACCAGGAAGTTGAGCGTCACGGCGCTCGAGATGCCGGCGCGCGACCAGCCGGTGTCGATCGCCATCGGCTCGAGGAAAATCGCCAGCGAAAACATCGTGCCGATGGCGACACAGGACATCAACGCGCCAGCCGCGACGATGACCCAACGATAGGAAAGGCTCATGTTTTTCTCCCATGCCAGAGGGCAGCGCAACGCGCTGCTTGCGTCCGAAGGACGCTGGCACGGACATCGATCCTACAATCCGGTTGCATTTTTTATCCAGTCTAACTGGCGCCTTTTCCGGTCGCCCCGGCCGCTTTTGGGCGACATGGTTTTTGGACGCATGTCGTGGTCCCAAAACCGCTTCACACTCTTGGGTGACATGCGTCATAGCGGCAGTTCGGATGTGTATTTGATCGTCTGGCTAGGGACATCCGTCTTGACGTTCTGCACACCCTTGATGCGGCTCAGATGCTCCGACTGGAAGCGGCGGTAGTCGTCGATGCCGGCCGCCACCACGCGCACCAGGGCATCGCAATCGCCGAGCATCAGATAGCATTCCATCACCTGCGGCAGCTTGGCCACTTCGGTGGCGAAATGCTCGATCGTGTCCTCGTCCTGCTGCTTCAGCCAGATGCGGGTGAAGAAGGTCAGGCCCTTGCCGATGCTGGCCGGGTTGAGCACGGCGACATAGCGGTCAATGACGCCGGCCTCCTCCAGCAGCTTCACGCGCCGCAGGCAAGGCGATGGCGACAGCCCGACCTCGTTGGCCAGATCATTGTTGGCCATGCGGCCGTCGCGTTGCAGTGCCCGCAGGATGCGCTTGTCGATCTCATCCAGCTTCATGGCTACGGATTCCATTTTCTTGGCGATTTGTGACACTCAATGCCAAAATCAAATGAAATACAACAATCTTCGCAACCAAATTGCTGGACGGTGTTGGTATGTTTGCCGCCGACATCACTGATTTCAAACGCAATTGGAAGCGGCGGCCGCGAGGCCGACCGATGGCAAAGCATGAGCATTTCACAGGCAGTCGAGGCGGCACGCGATGGTTCGACGTCCGAGTTCCGCCGTGGCGTGGCGTCATGCGCGCCGGTGCTGTTCGGCACCATCCCCTATGCGCTGGTGCTCGGCGCCCAGGCCACCCAGAAAGGCTTGAGCGTCGTCGAACTCTCGGCAATGACAGGGCTGAATTTCGCCGGCGGCTCGGAATTCGCGGCGATCCAGCTGTGGACGTCGCCGCCGCACATCGTGCTCATCGTCGCCATCACCTTCTTGGTCAACAGCCGGCACCTGCTGATGGGGGCCGCATTGGCGCCGTTCCTGCGTCACTTGCCGCGGCGCAAGATGTTTCCGGCGCTGTTCTTCCTATGCGACGAAAGCTGGGCGCTCGGGCTTGCCGATGCTAGGCAGCGCGCCGCGGCTGGTATCACGCCAGCCTTCAGCCCGCGCTACTATATGGGTGCGGCGCTGGCGATGTATCTCACCTGGGTGGCCTTCACCACGCTGGGTGCCTTGCTCGGCCCGATGCTTGGCCATGTTGAGACCTATGGTTTCGACATGGCGTTTCCGGCCGTCTTCCTGGTGTTGATGAGCGGCATGTGGAAGGGCGTGGCCGCCGCGCGGCCCTGGCTGGTCAGCCTTGTCGTCGCGGCGCTGACCTATCTCATGGTTCCCGGCGCCTGGTATGTCGCGGCGGGCGCGGTGTCGGGGCTGGTCTCGGCCTGGTTCTTCTGGAGAGAAGCATGATCGACGCGACGACCCTTTTCACCATCGTGCTGATGGCCGGCGTCACCTATCTGACCCGTATCGGCGGCTATCTCGTGCTGCGCAACCGCACGCTCAGCGTCCGTGCCACGGCGGTGATGGAGGCTGCACCCGGCTGCGTTCTGATCTCGGTGATCGCACCGGCCTTCGTGTCGAGGAACCCGGCTGACCTTCTGGCGCTGGCCATCACTTTTGTCGCCGCAACACGGTTCTCCATGCTGCCGACTGTGCTGATCGGGGTCGCCTCGGCGGGCATTCTGAGGCATCTGATCGGTTAGGACAAAAAGAGCAGGCGCCGACGCCTGCCTTTCCTCATCGGTGTCGTAGCCGCCGCGATCTATTGGATCGTGGACGTGATGCGCCGACCCTCGGCGTTGAACAGATGGAGCTGCGTCAGGTCCGGGGCCAGGAAAACGTGCTGACCCGGCATCACGCGGATCCGCTCGCGCAGCAGCGCGCTCAGCGTGTTGTTGCCGGCTTTGGCAATGACAAGGGTTTCCGAGCCGGTCGGCTCGACCACTTCGACCACTGCCGGCACGCCGCTGTCGGAAAGCCTGAGATGTTCGGGCCGGATGCCCCAGGCGACGGCGCTTTCGGTCTGTTCCAGCACGGGCAGCGGGAAGACGATGCCGTTTCCGGTGGTGAAGCCGTCGGCGGTGCTGCGCCCTTGCAGGATGTTCATCGCCGGCGAGCCGATGAACTGGGCTACGAACAGGTTGGCCGGTCGGTCGTAGAGGTCGAGCGGAGCGCCGACCTGTTCGACGATACCGCCATTCATGACGACGATCTTGTCGGCCATGGTCATGGCTTCGACCTGGTCGTGAGTGACATAGACGATGGTGGTTCCCAGGCGCTGGTGCAGCGCCTTGATTTCGGTGCGCATCTGCACGCGCAGCTTGGCGTCGAGGTTGGAGAGCGGCTCGTCGAACAGGAAGACCTTCGGCTCGCGCACGATGGCGCGGCCCATGGCGACACGCTGGCGCTGGCCACCGGAAAGCTGGCGCGGATAACGCTCAAGCAGATCCTGCAGTCCCAGGATTGTCGCGGCGCGCGCAATCTTGTCGTCGATTTCGCGCTTGTTTTCCTTCTTCAGCGTCAACGCGAAAGCCATGTTCTCGCGCACGGTCATATGCGGGTAGAGCGCATAGTTCTGGAACACCATGGCGATGTCGCGCGATTTCGGCGCGATGTCGTTGATGACCTTGCCTTCGAGTGCGATCTCGCCGGTGCTGATGTCTTCCAGCCCGGCGATCATCCTCAGCAAGGTCGACTTGCCGCAACCGGATGGGCCGACGAGGGTGACGAATTCGCCCGAAGCAATGTCCACCGACACGCCGTGGATGACCTTCGCCTTGCCATAGGCCTTCTCGACATCGGTGATGGAAAGCGCGCTCATCGTGTCATCCTTGGGAAAGATCTGGCCACGGGAAAAGAAAGTCGTCTCAGAAAGAAACCTTGTCGCCGCCCTTGAGTTGCAGGATCTGCCGCGCCTCGTCGGGGGTGGCCACCGAGGCGCCGAGCCCCTCGATGATCTGGCGCACCTTGCGCACCTGCTCGGCGCTGGATTTCGCCAGCTGGCCCTTGCCGATCCACAGTGAATCCTCCAGCCCGACCCGCACATTGCCGCCCAGCGCAATCGCCTGGGTGGCGATGGGCAGTTGACTGCGCCCGGCGCCCAGCACCGACCAGTGGTAGTCATTGCCGAACAGGCGGTCGGCGGTGCGTTTCATATGTGCGACATCCTCCGGATGAGTGCCGATGCCGCCGAGGATGCCGAACACGCTCTGGACGAAGAACGGCGCCTTGACCAGGCCGCGCTCGACGAAATGGGCAAGCGTGTAGAGATGGCCGATGTCGTAGCACTCGATTTCAAAACGCGTGCCGTTTTCCGCGCAGGTGCGCAGGATGTACTCGATGTCGCCAAAGGTGTTGCGGAAGATGCGACCGCGCGACCCTTCGAGATATGGCCGCTCCCATTCGTGCTCGAAGGTCTTGAAGCGCTCCAGCATGGGATAGAGGCCGAAATTCATCGAGCCCATGTTGAGCGAGGCGACTTCCGGCGCAAAGGTCGCCGCCGGCTTGACCCGTTCCTCGACGCTCATCGTCGCGGCACCGCCGGTGGTGATGTTGATCACGCAGTCCGAGCGCTGCTTGATCACTTGCAAGAAGGGCGCAAAGGCCTCGGTCGACTGGTCGGGACGGCCATCGGCTGGATTGCGCGCGTGCAGATGGACGATGGCTGCACCTGCCTCGGCGGCTTCGATCGCGGCCTGTGCGATCTGCTCGGCGCTTACCGGCAGGTGCGGCGACATCGATGGCGTGTGGATCGAGCCGGTAACGGCGCAGGTGATGATGATCTTGTTCTGGTTGGCCACGTGAAAGGATCCTCGTCTATTTGACCGCGCCCTATTTAACCGCGCCTTGGGTGATGCCCGAGATGAACTGCTTCGACAGCACGATGTAGAGCAAGGTGATGGGCAGGGCCGCCAGCGTCAGTCCGGTGAACAGCACGCCCCAGTCGGTGGTGAACTCGCCGATGAAGACGGTGAGGCCCTGCGGCAGCGTCTTGAGATCGTCCGACGTAATCAGCACCAGCGGGAAGAAGAAATCGTTCCAGATTGGAACCGCGTTCTGGATCGCGACTATGACCAGAGCCGGGCGCGCCAGCGGCAGCATGATCGAGCGCATGATGCGAAATTCGCTGGCGCCGTCCATGCGCGCCGATTCTTCAAGTTCGCGCGGCAAGGTTCTGAGGAAGCCGGTCATGATGAACACCGCAGAAGGAATGCCCATGGCGACATAGACCAGCACCAGGCCGGCATAGCTGTCGACCAGTCCCAGCGTATCCAGCTGGATGAACAGCGGGATGATTGCCAGTTTCAACGGCACGGTCATGCCGCTCAGGAAAAACATCAGCACCAGCGCGCTCAGCCTGAACTGGTAGCGGGCGATCGCGTAGGCGGCCATGGTGCTGAACAAGAGGATCAGAGCTACCGCTGCCGTGGTGATGCCGACCGAATTGGCGAGGTAGCGGACGAAGTTGGTCTCGGTCCACACACGTTCGGCATTGGTCAGCGAAAAGCTCGACGGCATGGCGAAGGGCGAACTGAATATCTCCGCATTGGTCTTGAAGGACGAGATCACCATGACGAACAGCGGATAGATCATGATGACGGCATTGAGCGCCAGCATCAGCTGGATGGCGCCGTTCTTCAACAATTCGCCGCGGTCCCGGCTGCCGGCTGCTGCGCTCACAGTTCGATCTCGCGACGGCGCAGGTAGCGAAGCGCGATTGCGGTGACGCCGGCAACGACGATGAACATCATCACGGCCAGTGCGCTGCCCTGGCCGAAATCCTGGATGCCCGTGGTCGTACTGCCGAAGGCGGTGCGGTAGAAATAGAGGCCGAGCACATCGGTGGCGCCGCCGGGTGAGCCGGTAAGGCCAGCCATGACATAGGGGATTTCGAACCAGTTGAAGCTGCCGATGAAGGTCAGGATGGTGACGATGGTAACGCTCGGCGCAATCAGCGGCCAGATGATCCGGGTCATCAGCACATAGTCGCCGGCGCCGTCGAGACGGGCGGCCTCGATCACTTCCTTGCCGACGCGTTGCATGCCGGCCAGCAACACCAGTGTCGGGAAGCCGAGCCAATGCCAGATGTTGGTGAACAGGATGCTGCCCAAGGCGGTCGATTCATTGCCAAGCCACGGGATGGCGCCGATGCCGACAAGCGCCAGAGTCTGGTTCACCAGCCCGAACAACGGATGCAGGAACAGTTTCCAGAGGAAGCCGACGATGACCGCCGACAGCACGACAGGAAGAAAGACGATAACCTGGTGGATGCGATGGCCCGGCAACGCCTTCAACAATGCGTAGGCGAGCAGGAACGCGGTGCCATTCTCGAACACCATCAGTGCCACGAAGGCGATGATGTTGTGCTTCAGCGCATTGTAGGTCCAGTCGCTGTAAGGCGTCTCGAACAGCACCTTGCGGAAGTTCTCGAAACCGACGAAGCCGGTGGGCTGCAAGCCGTTGAACTCATAGAAGGCAAGGCGGAAGGCCGACAGCAGGGGCCAGAGTACGAACAGCACCATGACCACCAGGGCCGGCGTCAGCAGTGATGCGATCCAGAGTGACCGGCGCCACGGGAAGGCTTTTGCAGTGTGGCGCCGGCCGTTGTTCATTTCACTTGCCCTGGAAAGGCTTGTACCACTTGGCGAGCCCGTTGGTCAGATCGGCGGCCAACTGGTCAGGGGTGATCGAACCCGACATCATCTTGGTGATGTCGCCCTGCAGCAGCTCCGATCCCGTCGGCTTCTCGAAACGGAAGTAGACGACATTGATATGCGGCATGGCCGTCTCGTTCAACTTGGCGACGTGGGCGAGCAGTTCGTCCTTGATGACGACGCCCTTGATGGGGGAGATGTTGCCGAGCAAGGCCGAGAACTTGTCGCCGAACTCCTTGGTGCCCATCCAGTTGACCAGCTTGAGCGCGGCCTCCTTGTTGGCCGACTTGGCGTTGACGGCATAACCGCCGTCGAAGAATTTGGTCACTTGTGGCGTGTCGCCGGCCTTGGCCATTGGCGGCGCAACGAAGTCCATGTTGATCGCCGGGTTCTGGGTCCTGTAGGTGGCGATATCAAAGCTGCCGCCGGCCAGCATCGCCGCCTTGCCGCTGATGAACAGCTGGCCCGCGGTTTCATAGTCTATGCCTTCGAAACCGGGAGGCATGTAGTCGCGCAGCTCGAGCAGCTTGCCGAGTGCAGCGACATAGCGCGGGTCCTTGAAGGTAGTCTTGCCCGAAGTCAGGTCGGTGACAAAGTCCTGGCCGAGGAAGGGGTTGGTGAAGATGGCCACGAACATCTCGTTGAACCAGCTTGTGCCCATGCCGTTGGCCAGGGGATAGATGCCCTTTTCCTTGAGCGCCTTGCTGACGGTGATGAACTCATCCCATGTGGTCGGCGGGGTCAGCCCGGCCTTGGCGAAGACATCCTTGTTGATGAACAGACCGAGCGTCTGCGAGGCGAAGGGCAGTGAATAGACCTTCTTGTCGGCGCGGTAGGTGCCGGCCACCAGCGCATCGGCGGGCTGGTTGGCGAGCGAGGGCACGGTGGTCATGTCCTGCGGCTCGAAATAGCCAGCCTTCACGAACTGCTCCAGCCAGCCATAAGCGTGGGTGTGGATGACGTCACCGCCCTTGCCGGCGGCCAGCGCCGTCGAGACGATCGTCGGATAGTTCTCGTCCGGGAAGGACTCGAACTTCACATGGATGTCCGGGTTGGCCTTGGTGAAATCGGCGAAAAGTTCGTTGTAGGCGGCCTTGTCTTCCTGGCGCCACGTCCAGAACGAGATGTCGGTAGCATGCGCCACGCTTGCTGCGAGTCCCCATGCGAAAGACGCGGCCGCGAGGGCCAGGCCAATCCTTCTCCTGCTCATGTTGCAATCTCCCAATGCGCTTGATGCGCTTTTTACGACGATTATCAAATCATAGTTCTTGCCGTCTGGAAAGATAGTTTGTAAAGTTTCCTAACTAATATGGAATGGACGCGGCAACCCGCTTCGTCCGGCTTGTGCGGTGGATGTCGTTGACCCAGAAAATGATTGCAGGCGTGGATATCGGCGGCACCAAGACGCGCATCATGGTGTGCCTGGGCGAACGTACGATCGCCGACGAGGTGCTGGTGACCGAGACCTGGCGCATCCGTGAGATGGAGGCCGATGCCACGAAGCTGGCCGGCATCGTCGTCAATCTGTGTGGCGGCATGGCGCCCGCTGCCCTGGCGGTCGGCGCACATGGCTGCGACACGGGTGAACAGTGCCTGCGCTTCCAGGCGCTGCTGGCGGCCAGGACCGGCGGCGCGGTGCAGGTCGTCAACGATGCCGAACTGATGGTGCCCGCCGCTGGCCATGTCGACGGCATCGGCGTCGTCTCGGGCACCGGCTCGATTGCGGTCGCACGCACGGCTGAAGGCAAGATGCTGGCTGCCGGCGGATGGGGCTGGATCCTCGGTGACGAAGGCAGCGCGCCTGCCCTTGTGCGTGAGGCGGCCAAGGCAATCCGCCGCGCGCTCGACCGTGGCGAGGATGCCAGCGACCCGCTGATTGGAGCGCTGATGCGGGAACTTGGTACTGACGACCAGACCAAGCTTGGCATCCTGCTCAACGAAACGCGCGGCGCGGCGGTCTGGGGCCGTCATGCCAATGCCGTGTTCGACGCGGCGATCGCCGGCTCGGCGCTGGCTGTCCGTGTGATCAGGGAAGGCGGGGCAGGGCTTGCCGCGTTGGTCGAACTGCTGATCGAGCGCGGCGCCAATCCGGCCCTTGTCGTGGCCGGCGGTGGCGTCATATCTGAGCAGCCGATGTTGATGACGGCATTCGTCGACGCCATGGCGAAAGTCTCGCCGCCGAGCCAGGTGCTGTTACTACGCGAACCGCCGGTGCTCGGCGGGGTCGCGCTGGCCAGGCGGCTACTTGCCGGCCAAGGTGTGTCCTCACAAATCGGAGCCGTTTGAATGATGAAGCGTATCGGCTACCGCCAGGCGGTGGCGCGCCAGACGGAAAGTCTCGCGATCGGCAGGCGTTCAGTGGCCAGGTCGCTCGATGCTCTCGATGTCGACGTCCTTGCCGGCAAGGCGATCGGGCTTGCCGGCATTGGCGCCAGCTATCAGGCCGCCCTTGCGGGGGCGCTTTATCTGCGCGCGTGCGGCATGCGGGCCTTCGCTTACACGCCGACCGATCTCTATGGCCACACGGATGCCGCAGCGGATGCCTTCATCGCGCTTTCGGCCTCGGGGCAGAGCCGCGAAATTTCCGATGTCATGCAAGAGGCGTCGGAGGCACCGCGGCTGGCTGTATGCCGTGGCAGCGACAATCCGCTGGCTGATCTGACCGGCGCCGTGCTTGCCACGGATTCGGGCGCCGACAATGGTGCGAGTTCGACTGGCTATACCGGCACCTTGCTGGCGCTTGGCATGCTGATCGACAGGCTCGCCGGCAACAGCTTCGATTGGGCGCGTTTGCCAATCGCGGTCGCCACTGTTCTTTCCGGTGCCGAGCAGGCGGCCGGCCAGGCGGCACGGCTGCTGCAGGGCAGGACATCCATCGATATCGTCGGCGCAGGTGTCAGTTTCGCCAATGCCGGCGAGGCGGCGATGCTGATTCGTGAGGCGGTTCGGGTACCGGCATCGGGATGGGACACGCTGAACTACCTGCATGGGCCGATGGAATCGCAGGATGCGGCGACCGGACTGATCGCCATCGGCGACGGCCGCGAGGTCAAGATCGCCACCGATGTCGCCGGGTTCGGCTGCCCCTCGGTGCTGGTGACGCGGCGTACCGATGTCGCTTCTGCAGACAGGCTGGTGGTGATCTCCATTCCCGCCCTTGGCAACGCCATCGCCGACGCCATCCTGGAGATCATCGCCATCCAGCTTATCGTCGGCGACATGCAGGATGCCGCTGGCCTCACAGATATCGTTTTCCGCTACCGCCAGACCGATATCAAGCTGAAGCCTTGGTCGCCGACCGAAGTCTGACGTGTCCGCCAATTATCGAGAAAATTGCCAAACCGCCCGGCAATGAGGCATTGAAGAGGTGTGAGTCGCGGCGGCGTTCGCTCTCGCGGACGGCAACAGGATTTGCAGGGCAAAGCTCGAAAGGCAGAGATGGCGGCTGCGGAAATCCCCAATCTGACCGACAGTGCCCGCGCCGTGCTGCGTGTGCTCGCCGCGCATGGGCCTGTGACGCGGCCGAAGCTCGGAGCGATGCTCGACCTGTCGAAGCCGACCATGTCGGCCGCGGTTTCGGAATTGAGCGAACTGGGGCTTGTCGCCTCGCGAGGGCTGGAGCGCGGCGCCATTGGTCGCACGGCAACCATCTATGGCATCGGTCCGGGCGCGGGCTATGCGATCGGCGTCGATGTAGGCGCAGCCCAGGTGCGCGCTGTCGCTTATTCGATGGACGGGCAGCCGTTGTCGGCGGCGGAAGAGCCGATACCGGAGGCCAAATCCAGCCATCCCGACGACGTCGGCGCCATCGTGCTGTCGGTTACTCATGCCACCATGGGCAAGGTGGGCAAGAGTTTTCGTGCGCTGCGCGCCGTTGCCGTGGCGGTGCCGCGTATCGTTGCCAACGACCGCTTCGACCGGCCGGGCGGACCGTCGGCCGTGCTTGGCCTGCTGCGGCGCCATGTCGAAGTGCCGATCATCCTGGAAAACAACGTCAACTGCGCCGCCATTGGCGAAATGCATTACGGCGCCGCGCAGGGCCACCAGACCTTCGCCTTCCTGCAAGTTGGCGTGCGGGTTGGCCTTGGCTTCATCACCGAGGGTCGGTTGTTTCGCGGCGCCGGCGGCGCCGCCGGCGAAATCGGCCGCATGCCGTTTCCGTGGTCCGTCAGCGAGACGCCCTATCGTGAAGGGCTCGAACATTATCTCGGCTCGCGGGCGCTGATCGAGCGATGCCGTGTCGACTGGCCCTTGCAGGAAGGCGCGCCGCCCGACTCGGCCAAGGATCTGTTCGCGCGCGCCCGGGAGGGTTCGGCGTCTGCGATGGCGGCTGTCGAGCGTCATGCCGCCGATATCGGCAGACTGGCGGCCGGCTGCATCGGTATGCTCGACCCCGGCCTGATCGTGCTTGGCGGCGGCGTTGGCAGAAACCCGCTGATGACGGAAAATGTCGAGCGCGTCGCGGCAGAACTTGCGTGGCCGACACGCATCGCCGTCAGTTCGCTGGGAGACGGCGGCACCGCGCTTGGTGCGATGAAGCTGGCCGTGGACTACAGTCTCGGGCTCATGCTGCGCGAAGGCCGGCATCCGGCTGTGGTGTTGCCGCCTTTGCCCGAGATCGCGCAAGACACGACGGATATTGTCGCTGAGGCAAAGGACGCTTGACCACAAAAAAGGCAGGCGCCAGGCGCCTGCCTTTCAATTTCGACGATTGATGGCTTATGCGGCCGCAGAGACCTGCTGGCTGGCCGCCACCACGGCATCGACCTTGGCAGTCGCCTTGGCGAGCGCGGCGGTGACCGCGTCAGGGCCCATGCCGACGCCTTCGATGCGGATGACGTCGACATCGGTCATGCCGAGGAAGCCGAGCACGCCGCGCAGATAGGGAATGGCGTGATCGAACTGGACGGCCGCGCCTTCGGAATAAATGCCGCCCGAAGCCAGCACGATATAGACCTTCTTGCCGGTGACGAGGCCCTTGGGGCCGTTCTCGCCATAGGCAAAGCTCTTGCCGGAGCGGGCGATGTGATCCACCCAGGACTTCAGCGTCGAGGAGATGTTGAAGTTGATGAAGCCGGTGGCGAGGATCACCGTGTCGGCGGCGAACAGTTCGTCGAGCACAACGTCGGAGACGCCGACGACTTCAGCCTGGCGCGGGGTGCGGGCTTCAGCCGGGGTGTAGATGCCGGTCGAATAGTCGGCGTCGATATGCGGCAACGGGTTGGCGACGAGGTCGCGCACGACAAGCGTGTTCGACGGATCGGCAGCGAGGAGCTTTTCAGCGAATTCAGTAGCAATGCGGGTCGAGTGCGAGGCAGTGCCGCGGGGGCTCGATGTAACGAGAAGGATAGACATTTTGGGCTCTCCAGGGGGTTGTATTAATTTGTCCCGCTGGATATGGGGCCATCGACCCATTTGAAAAACTGGCATATTTTCTATACTATCCATCTATGAAGTGGATATGGTCATGCAGCCCAACCCGACGCTCGATCAACTTCAGGTCTTTTTGACTGTCGCCGAGGCCGGCAGTTTCTCGGCCGCCGGCCGCAAGCTCAACCGCGCGCAATCCGTCATCAGCTATGGCATCGCCAATCTCGAGGCGCAGCTCGGACTGAAGCTGTTCGAGCGCGAGGGCACGCGCGAGCCGCAACTGACCGAGATCGGCCGGGCGATGCTGGAGGATGCGCGACGCATGGTCGGCGTGCTGCAGCGGATCCGCACGCGAGCCGACGGCTACCATCAGGGGCTGGAGGCGGAAGTCGCGCTGTCGGTCGATGCGGCGCTGCCCTCGCCAGTATTGGTTCGGGTGCTGAAGGCATTCGAGGCGCAGTTCCCAACCGTGACGCTGCGCCTGCACATAGGCTCGCTGGGGTTGATCCCGGATCACGTCGTCAGCAGGCAGGCCGATCTCGGCATTGGCGGTCTGCTGGGCGAAGTCGACGATGTGCATCTTGTGCGCATCGGCTTCATGTCGATCGTGCTGGCTGCCGCGCCAAGTCACCCGCTGGCGTTGCTGCCGAAGCCCGTGGCAATCGAGGATGCGCGCGAACACATCCAGCTTGTCGTCACCGACCAGTCCGAACGTACCAAGGGGCGCGACTTCGGTGTTTTCGCCTACCGCACCTGGCGGCTGACGGATATGCGCACCAAGCATATGCTGATGCGCGAGGGGCTGGGCTGGGGCGGGCTGCCGCGCTGGCTGATCGCCGACGACCTGGCCAGCGGCCGGCTGGTGGAACTCGACCTCGAGCCTTTCAGGGAGGCGAACTCGCCACTTTTTGCCATGCATCGCAACGACAGCAGCCCGAAGCCGGCGGCGGCCTGGCTAATCGAGCAGTTCAAACGCCAGCTCGGCTGCTTCAACGAGTTCGAGCCGGGCCAGATACCTGACGAGGAGGACCTGGTGAGAGCCCATCAATCAGCGCCATGAGCACGGTGCGGTAGTCTTCGGCTGACTCACCGGCCTCGGTGGCCAGGGCCGCACGGTCGAAGGCGGAAGCCAGCAGCGCGGTCAGCGCCTCGACAGGCAATCTCGTCATCGTCTGCGCCCGCATCGCCGCGACAAGCCCCTCGCGCAGCGAGCGGTTGCCATGGCGGTTGTCGATCGCGTCCATGGCGGCGCGGCCAAGCACGGCCGGCCCGTCAAGCAGCAACAGCCGCGTGCGGCCGGGCGCGCGCATGGCGACGAGATAGGCGTCCGAACCGGCGATCAGGGCGTCGCGGGCAAACAACGAGGGTGGCGAGGCGCGCTCGATTTCGTCAGCCACAACTGCCGCTTCCTGTTCAACCACGGCGGCGAGCAGCGCTTGCTTGTCGGCAAAGTGGTGGTAGAGCGCGCCGCGCGTGACGCCTGCGGCTGCCACGATCTCGGGGGTGCCGGTCTCGGCATAGGATTTTTCGGTGAACAATTTGCGCGCCGCGGCGATCAAGTCGGCGCGCGTCGCCTC
Organism: Mesorhizobium sp. P2_D5; assembly: GCF_056404355.1. Lineage (NCBI taxonomy): Bacteria > Pseudomonadati > Pseudomonadota > Alphaproteobacteria > Hyphomicrobiales > Phyllobacteriaceae > Mesorhizobium > Mesorhizobium sp. P2_D5. The sequence continues at coordinate 15,799 of NZ_JBFUEE010000007.1, read as the reverse complement.
GGTGCGGTCGCGGTTGGAACGGCGCGCGGATTCTCGTTGCATACATGCAGCCTGTATGTTAATTCAATCTACATGCAGACTGTATGTTGTTTGACGGGAGAAGGAAAGATGAAGACCACGAGCTACTACCCGGTGCTGATGACAGGCGATGTTGCCGCCACAAAGGCTTTCTATATCAAGCATTTAGGCTTCAAGCCGCTGTTCGAGAGCGACTGGTACGTGCATTTGCAATCTGCCGAGGATCGCCGCGTCAATCTTGGCATCGTCCATGGCGATCATGAAACGATCCCAGAAGAAGGGCGGGGCCGCACGTCCGGTCTGCTGATCAATTTCGAGGTCAGGAATCCAGATGCTGTCTACGAACGGATCACCGCCGCCGGCCTGCCGATCTTGTGCAGCCTGCGCGACGAACCCTTCGGCCAGCGCCATTTCATCACCAAGGACCCCAATGGCGTGTTGATCGACGTGATCAAGCCGATCCCGCCGAGCCCGGAGTTTCAGGCGCAATCTACCGAGGGTGCCTGAATGGGGTCGCTGGCAGGAACTGTCGGCAGAGATGGGCGGCGGCACCGGCTGCGTGACCTGGCGGGCATTCGCGGCCTATGGTGGGCTTGGCAAACCCAGGCTCTTCCATGCGTGAAATCTGCCTTATCCGCGCCCCGTCCAACCTTGGTCTTCGCCCGCTCCGGCCCGGCCATGTGCCAGGGACATGGCGGGCGCCGCAGGCGCTGAGCGAGGCCGGCCTGGTCAAGGTGGTTGCTCCCGCCAAGGTGGTCGATCTCGAACGGCCCGCCTACGGCACCGAACCGCAGCCTGGCACCCGACTGCGCAATGGCCCTGCGATCCGCCGGTTTAATCTGGAGCTTGCCGAGTTTGTCGCCGCCACGATCGGGCAGGGCGAATTTCCACTGATCGTCGGCGGCGATTGTTCGATCCTGCTTGGCGCGCTGGCGGCCGCACGGCGGTCCGGTCCACTGGCCCTGGTGCATGTCGACGGTCACAGCGATTTCCGTCATCCCGGCAACTACGATGCCGATGCCACGCTCGGCTCGGCCGCCGGGATGGATCTCGCGCTCGCCACCGGGCGCGGCGAACCGCTCCTGACCGAGTGGCCTGGCATTGCCGGGCCGTTGGTGGCCGACGAACGAGTGATCCAGATCGGCGAACGGGAGAGCCGTGATGCCGACTTCGCCTGGGCGGACATCAACTCCACCGCCATGACGCTGATCGACGTCTTTGCCGCGCGCGAGCTTGGCGTGGCGAGGGTGCTGGAAAAGACCCGGGCAACGCTGGCGCGGTCTCCCTACTGGCTGCATCTCGACATTGACGTGCTCGACCAGACGGTGATGCCGGCGGTGGATTCGCCCGGCAGTCCCGGCATCGATCCCGACGATCTCGTCGCTATCCTGTCCGCATTGGTTGCCGGTCCTGCCTGCATCGGCATGGACATGACGATCTTCGATCCCGACCTCGACCCGACCGGCGAACTGGCGGCGCTACTGGTGTCGCTGCTTGGGCGGGTGCTCGAGCAGCGAGACCTCAGCTGCGCGCCACCGGCGTCACCGTCACCTGACTGACGCCGGTGCGGCGCACGACGGTGCACAACGTCTCGCGGCCGATGCGCTCGGCATCGAGCAGGCGCACCAAATCGTCGACGCCGGTGACCGGGCGGCCGTCGATGGCGGCGATGATATCGCCTTCCTTCAGGCCGGCCTTCGCCGCCGGGCCATTCTTCTCGACGCTGCGCAGCCGCACCGCCGTGCTGGTCGAGACTTGCGACAAAAGGGCTGCGCGGCGCGGCAGGTTCGTCGTGTCGGCTGAGACGCCGATGAAGGCGCGGCGCACGCGGCCGAAGCGGATGATCTCAGAGATGACGAAATTGGCGGTGTTCGAGGCGACGGCGAAAGCAATGCCTTGCGCGCCATGGATCATGGCGGTGTTGACGCCGATAACCTCGCCAGCCGAAGACACCAGCGGCCCGCCGGAATTGCCGGGGTTGAGCGCTGCGTCGGTCTGGATGACATCGTCGATCAGCCGCCCGGTGGAGGCGCGCATCGAGCGGCCGAGCGCCGAGACGACGCCTGAGGTGACGGTCCATTCGAAGCCGAGCGGATTGCCGATGGCAATGGCGATCTGGCCGCGCCGCAGCCGCTTGGAATCGCCAAGGGGGGCGACATCGGCAAAGCTGCCGTCGGCACGCACCAGCGCAATGTCGGTGTCGGGGTCGCGGCCAAGCACGCGCCCCTCGCTGGAGGCGCCGTCCGGCATCGAGACACGCACCGTCTTGGCGTCGCCGACGACATGGAAATTGGTGACGACCAGTCCGTCCGGCGCGATGACGAAGCCGGAGCCATGGCCGCCCTGACCGCCAACACGCTCGATGCGGCAGACGGCGGGGCCGATGCGGTCGACGGCGTCGGCAACCGTCGTTGAATAGGCGTCGAGCAGCGTGTCGTCGGTTTGGAGTTTGGCGGCGGCGAGGGCCATTGGCGGGCTCCGTGTTTTCAGGCTTTTTCCTGTGCGTGTCGTTATCCCAAAACCGCTGAGCACTTTTGCGCGACACGCACTATATGTGCGAAGCGGCTGGAACCGTCGCGACCTGACCAGATGGCCAGTCAAACCGCCAACTAGCCGTCAGGCGAGTACCTCCAAGCGCGCTGCCGAGCGATATCTGGGGCATGAAGAAACCCAGGAGACCAACATGAGCGATTTCAATCTGAGCGCGTTTTCCCAGGCCATCGCCGATCTCGCCGCCAAGGCGGCGCCGGCAATTGCAAGTTTCGCCACGCATCATCATCGCACGGCAAGCGCCTTCCATTGGAGCGACGGCTATTTCGTCACCGCCGAGGAAGCCGTCGAGGCTGGCGAGGAGATCGAGCTGACGCTGGCCTCTGGCAAGACGGTGAAGGCCGAACTCATCGGCCGCGATCCATCGACCGGCGTCGCCCTGCTGAAGCCGGCCGATGCGGGCACAGCGCCTGCACTTACCAAGGCCGATGCGGTACGGCCCGGCAACATCGCCATCGCCATCGGCAACAGCCAGGGTTCGGCACTGGCCGTGTCGGGCTCTGTCGGCGAGGTCGGCCCGGCCTGGCGCTCGATGCGCGGCGGCACCATCGACCGGCGCATCAATCTTGCCATCGGCGCCGGCGGCCGTTTCGAGGGCGGTCCTGTGCTCGACGCCAAGGGCGCGCTGATCGGCATGCTGTTGTTCGGGCCGCGCCACCGGGCACTGGTGATGCCTTACGAGACGATCGAGCGGGCGGTTGCGACCTTGCGCGAAAAGGGTCACGTCGCGCGCGGCTATCTCGGCGCCGGGCTGCACCCGGTGCGCGACCGCGACGCGCATGGCGCGATGGTGATGAGCCTCGACGACGAGGGCCCGGCCAAGGCCGCCGGTCTTTCGCTCGGCGACATCATCGTGGCATGGAATGGCGAGGCCGTGCATGGCCCGCGCGACCTGATCCGCAGGCTCGGGCCTGACAGCGCCGGCGTTGCCGTGACACTCGGTGTCGTGCGCGGCGGCGAACAGCGCGATGTCGCGCTGACGATCGGCGAAAAGCCGCTTTCCTGAGAGGAGTGATGGACACGATCACCAGCGACCCGATCATGCATGACGGTGCCGCCTCGCGGCGGCTGGTGGTGCTGATTGCGCTTGGCGACGCGGCACGCGCCGAGCGCCTGGCTGCGTCGTTTGCCGCGAGCGAAGACCTGCTGCCTGTCGTGGCCGGCGGCGGCACGGCCGATGTCGCCATCGTTGACGACACCAGCGGTGATGCCGTGCCGGCCTCCACGCCACGGGTGCTGCTGTCGGGCAGCGGCGAGCGGCCTGCCGGCGAGGTGTTGGCCGTAATGCCTGCGGGCGCGGACGATCTGTTGATCGCCGCGGCAGCGCGGCTGGCGGCGGCCGGCTATCGCGTAACGAGCGATGGCGGACGCGGGCGCCATGAGGATTTCCATGCCAGCGATCGCGAGGCCGGCGATGGCGAGCCGTTTGACGACGAAGCCTCCGACGAGCACGCCGCCCGGCCTTCGCTGTCGCCGCGCGAGGCGGAAGTGCTGGCGCTGCTGGCCGAGGGCGCACCCAACAAGGTGATCGCGCGGCGGCTGAACATTTCCGTGCACACGGCGAAGTTCCATGTTGCCGCGATCCTGATCAAGCTGGGTGCCGCCAACCGCACAGACGCGATCGCCATCGCGATGCGCCAGGGGCTGGTGCTGGTTTAGTCACAAACCCTACGCAGCGTAACTCGACGTCCAGCGCGTCGGACCTTGCGCTGTGGTCGCCTGCCGCGCAAAGGTTCGCGCCTGCTGTGTTGCAAGGGAGGCGCAAGGAAATGTCGCTCAAGGGAAAGACGCTGTTCATCTCCGGCGGGTCGCGCGGCATCGGGCTGGCGATCGCGCTGCGCGCCGCGCGTGACGGCGCCAATGTGACGATCGCCGCCAAGACCGCCGAGCCGCATCCGAAGCTTCCGGGCACGATCTACACCGCGGCTGAAGAGATCGAGCAGGCCGGCGGCAAGGCGCTGCCTGTGCTGTGCGACATCCGCGAGGAAGCACAGGTTGCCGAGGCGATTTCAAGGACCGTCGAAAAGTTCGGCGGCATCGACATCTGCGTCAACAATGCCAGCGCCATCCAACTCACCGGCACGCTGGAAACCGACATGAAGCGCTACGATCTGATGCACCAGATCAATACGCGCGGCACCTTCCTGGTCTCCAAAATGTGCATTCCGCACCTGAAGTTGGCTAATAATCCTCACATTCTGAATCTGGCGCCGCCGCTCGACATGAAGGCCAAATGGTTCAAGAACCATGTCGCCTACACGATGGCCAAGTTCGGCATGTCAATGTGCACGCTGGGCATGAGCGCCGAGTTCGCAAAGGACGGCATCGCGGTCAATTCGCTGTGGCCGATCTCGACCATCGACACGGCGGCGGTGCGCAATCTGCTCGGCGGCGCAACTGTGGCGGCGATGAGCCGTTCGCCCGACATCATGGCCGATGCCGCGCATGCGATCTTCATGCGGCCATCGCGCGAGGCGACCGGCAATTTCTATATCGACGAGGAGGTGCTGCGCGCCGAGGGCGTCAGCGATTTGTCCATCTATGCGCCGGGCGCGACCGGGCCGCTGGCTGGCGACTTCTTCGTGCCGGACGAGGTGTTTGCGCGGACGGACACGAAGATCAAGCGGATCTACTAGAGGCTCGAGGCCGCTAGCCGCCAATCCTTGAGCTGCGGAAAATCCTGCTTATGCAAGGCGATAGGGCGCCGATCCTGCTGGATTGATTCAACGCCAGCAGGCGTCACCTCACGCCTCGTCCTTCTTGCCTTTGCTCAGGCCCATCAGCCGGTCGATATAGGCGAGCATGAAGGCCGAGACGACGAAGGCGAGGTGGATGATGGTCAGCCACATCAACTGGTCGGTCGAATAGGAAGACGAGTTGAGGAACACCTGCAAGAGGTGGATGGAAGAGATGGCAACGATGGTCGAGGCAACTTTGACCTTCAGCGAACCGACATCGATCGTGCCCAGCCAATGCACGCCACCGTCTTCATCGTCGAAGCGGCTGACGAAGTTCTCGTAGCCCGAGATGATGACCATCACGACCAGCGAGGCGACCAGTGCGGCATCGATCAGCCCCAGCATCTTCAGGATCGTGTCGGTGTCGCCAAGCGTCAACGCCACGGTGACGAACTCGTAGAGCTTCTTGCCGAAGGACAGCGCATAGATTGCCAGCGCCACGCCCAGCCCGAGATAGAAAACGACCAGCAGCCAGCGCGAGGCAAGGATGATCGATTCGATGGCCAGTTCGAGACGCTTCATGGAGTGGTTCCGGGGTTCTCTTGGGATAGTGGGCCGCGAGGTGGTGGCTCGTATTTCGGTCAGGTCGTCCCTGTTTGCAAGACAAAAAACCCCGCCGGTGAGGGACCGGCGGGGCTCAATGCGTCCCGCTGGAGTCGGGACGGGGCAGGGAACGCCCTGTCAAGAATCTGGGGTAGGTGAACCCACGATTCAATGAGCCGGCGCTAATGCCGGTACAATTCTTGTTGAACCTGACATGTCGAGCCATCCCCGGCAGGACCGGGGATGGCTGCTTCTCGTGCAGAGTCCGCAAACCAGGTCATGGTTTTGAAATCATGACCTAATTGTTGCTGGCGACGGGCGCCACCAGCGAGGTGATGCGGCGAATGGCGACGCGTCGGTTCTCGCGGTTGGGCGCGGCCGTGTTGACCTTCAGATACTCCTCGCCATAGCCCTGCGTCGTCAGGTTCTCCGGCGGAATGCCGAAGGCATTGGTGAGGGCCTCCGCCACCGCTTCGGCGCGACGATCGGACAAAGCGAGGTTGGCCTCTGGCGTGCCGACGGCATCTGTGTGGCCTTCGATCAGGAAGGTCTCGGCCGGGTTCTTCTTCAGCAGCTTGTCCATCGCGCTGGCGACACCCTCGAGCTTCTGCACCTCGGTGTCGGAGATCGAGGCCGAGCCGAATTCGAAGTTCAGCGTGTCGAGGTCGACACGGCGTGCGATGTCGCGCACGCGGGCCGAACGCTTGACCTCGTCGATCGAATAGAGGCGCTGGACCTTCTCCACCGGCGGCTGTTCGAGGAAGGTGTAGTAGTCGTCCGGGCTCTCGACGTCCTCGGAATCGAGGATGTACTGCCGGCGCGGGATGGTCAGTCGCATCGGCGGCAGGTCGTCGCCGGGATCGCGCCAGTCGCCCTCATCCTGATAGTCCTGCTCGTCGACATAGCTCAGCACGTATTCGCGCCCGTCAGGGGTGATGCGCGAACGCTGGATGACATCGCCGTAGCGGTTGCGGATGGTGACGATCTGGACGCCATTGCCGCGCTCGACCGTCTCGCGTGTGCGGCCTTGCGGCAGATCCTCGTAGTAGACGTCCTTGGCGCCACGGTTCATGCGCGGACCGTCATTGCTCTGGACGATCGTCTGGTTGTTGAGCTGGATGATGACGCGGTCGCCGATTTCCTTGAGCACGTCGACGCCCTTGGGACGGCGGCGGTCGCGGATGTTCTCGTCAGGTGCACGATCGACGCGCTTGCCTTTTTCCTCCGTCACAGGGACCATTTTTTCGGGCTTGATCTCCTGCTGGGCGGCCTTGTCGTCGGTGGGCGGTGGACCCTGATCGACAGGCGCGACCACGGGCTTGCGGCCCTGATCGCCACCTTGCTGGGCGTTCTGCCCACCATTCTGCTGCTCGCCATTCTGCTGGCCGTTCTGGTTGGCGGGCTTCCTGCGGCCCTGGTCCTTGCCACCCTTGCGCTCGGCATCCTTCTGGCTGTCCAGTATGGGAGCGGTGTTCGGATCGGCAGGTGCCTCGCCCTGGACAGGCGCCGCCTTGCCGCCATTGGCCGGTTGCTCGGCTATGGCAGGCTTTTCGCCATTGGCCGGTTGTTCGCCCGTGGCAGGCTGCACGCCGGTGACAGGCTGCTCACCAACCGGTTTCTTACCGTGCTTCTTGGTCTTGTCCTGCGGCTGCTCGCCCTGGGCCGCTGGCTGTTCGCCGGCGGGAGCCGGTTCGACCTTGGGCTTCGCCACTTCGGCCGGAGCTTGCTTCTCGGTCGGTGCCGGGGCGGCTTCCGGCACGACGGCCGGTTTGGCCGTTTCGACAGGCTTCTTCTGCTTCTCAGGCTTCTGTGCGGGCTCGACGGCCGGTGCTATCGTGGTCGGCTCGGCCTGCTGATCCTGCTTGTGCCTCTTGCGCGGCTTGGCTTGCTCGCCCTGCTGGTTGTCGTTGGCCGGTTCGGCCTGGCCGGCAGGAGCCGCTTCGGCTGGCGCCTGCTCAGTCTGCTGCTGCTCGCGCTTTTTCTTGCGCGGCTGCTGCGCTTCGGCGGCTGGAGCGGCCTGCTCTGCGGGTGCCGCTTCGGCCGGCGCCTGCTCGGTCTGCTGCTGTTCGCGCTTCTTCTTGCGCGGCTGCTGCGCTTCGGCGGCTGGAGCGGCTTGCTCGGCCGGCGCCTGCTCAGTCTGCTGTTGCTGCTGCTGATCGCGCTTCTTCCTCCGAGGTTGCTGCTCTTCGACAGCCGGAGCGGCCTGCTCGGCAGGGGCGGACTCGGTCTGCTGTTGCTTCTCACGCTTCTTGCGCGGCTGCTCCTGCTCGGCGGGCTGCTCGCCCTGGGCTGCGGGCGCCGCCTGCTGCTCTGGCTCGGCCTTCTTCCGCTCCCTTTGTTTCGGCTGCTTCTGCGCACAGGCTTCGGCCGATTCGCCCTCGGCGCACGCTGCCTGCGCCAAAATGAACGCGGCTGACGTGTGCTGGGCAGGGTCGAAGGCGGCACTTCCCTGAAGCGGGAACGCGCCCAACGGCGCGGATGCCATCAGCAGGCCAAGTGCGGTGCCTGCCAGAATCCGTGGTTGGCGTTTCATCGAAAACTCTCCTTATGGGGTCCCATCCTTGCCGAAACCGATCTTGCGCCGATTGGTTCCAGTTTGGTTGCGATAGACGCCGTACGGGGCGATTGGCCGGCCTTTTGAAGGCAACTTCGTGTCATTCACCCGGCGATCGCCGCATTCCGGCCGTTGCCGCGCTTGACCTTGCCGGCGGCTGGGGCCACATGCCGGGAATGGAAACGCCGTTCTGGAAAACCAAGGCGCTGGAGGCGATGAGCCCGGCTGAGTGGGAGTCGCTGTGCGACGGTTGCGGCAAATGCTGCCTGTCAAAGCTCGAGGACGAGGACACCGGCGAGATCTACTGGACCAGTGTCGGGTGCCGGCTGTTCGACGCGCAGAGCTGCCGCTGTTCGGACTACGCCAACCGGCTGGCGCGCGTTCCCGACTGCGTGGGGCTGACGCCGCAGAACGTTCGCACCATCAGCTGGCTGCCCAGCACCTGCGCCTACAGGCTGGTGGCCGAGGGCCATGACCTCTACTGGTGGCACCGGCTCGTGTCGGGCAGCGCCGAGACCGTGCATGAGGCCGGCATGTCGATGCGCGGGCGGGTCAAGGCAAGCGAGACCGATCTCGCCGAGCCGGAAGACTATTTTGATTACCTGCTGGACGACGAGCCGTAGGGCTCGCATGGAGACGACCAGCCGCAGGGCTCCGCGTTGGAACGAACAAGCTGGTCTTCAGCCAAACTGCTGGATTGGGATCCGGGCACTGAGTGAGGCGTTTTGGAGCATTCACCCCTGCCGTGGACGATGGTAGATGGCCGGCGAAATCCTTTTCCGCCACATGAACCGGAGATGAACGGCCGGTTCGCAATGAGTTCAGACAGCCAAGTGCATTCTCCCCCCATCGGTTCACGAGGACGGGCGAAAGCCCGCAACAAGGAGAGAAGACAATGTTCAACACGATCAAGACGGCAGCCCTTTCGGCTCTGGTCGGTCTCGGCACGCTGGCCGCCATCCCGGCCCATGCCGACAGCCTCTATCTCGGCTTCGGCAACAACAACGACACGCGCTTCGGCGTCTATGCCGGCGACGACGGCTATCGCCACCGCCGTGATGAACGTCGCGGCTGGGGTGATGAACGCCGCGGCGAATGGCGTCGTGGCTGTTCGCCGGACCGCGCGCTCGACAAGGCCGAACGCATGGGTCTCCACCGCGTCCGCATCCTCGACGTCAGCCGTCGTACGGTGAAGGTGATGGGCCGACAGTACGGCGACCGCGTCGTCGTCGTGTTCGCCAACGACCGCGGCTGCCCGGTTATCTATCGCTGAAGCCGGGTCCGGCTTGAATACAAGGGCATGATCTCCTTCAAAGATCAGCCTGGCGGCATGCCCCTCATCGAGGGTTAGCCGGGCAGCATGATCTTCTGCGAAGATCATGCTGGGAGTAGCCGAGCCCCTTTCCTGCTGGAAGGGCGTGGCTCGAAAAAACCCCGCGGGAGCAATCCCGCGGGGTTTTTCATATAGGGCGTTGGCTGAAGGCTCGATCCATGGCCGAGCAAGCCCCACCATGGATCGTCAGGCGCTTACTTCAGTTCGAAGGTGACGGTGACCTGGACGTTGTAGGAATTCTCGCCGGCCTGTACCGGAGCCGCAGCGCCCGCTGCGGCATCGAAGGCCTTGGCGTTGATCGGCATTGGTGTCGGCGCGATGTTCTGGTCGGTGATCTCGAGCACCCGTCCGAGGCTGACGCCGGCGGCCTCGGCAAGCGTCTTGGCCTTGGCCACGGCGTTGGCCACCGCCTTCTTGCGGGCCTCGGTGACGGTCGCTGCCGGGTTGTCGTTGGTGAAGGTTATGCCGCCACCCTGGTTGACGCCGAGCGATACCGCCTTGTCCAGAATCTCGCCCGTCTTGTCGACATCGCGCACCCGCACCGACAGCGTGTTGGTCACTTGATAGGCGACGAGTTCGGCTTCCTGGCTGCCATCAGGCTTGTTGGTGTAGTTGTAGCGCGGGTTGATCTGGATGCCGGCGGTCTGCAGGTCGCGGTCCTTGATGCCAGCCGACTTCATGGCGGCGATCACGGCGGCCATGGCGTCGTTGTTGGCGTCGAGCGCCGCACGCGCGGTCTTGGCTTCGCGCATGACGCTGAGCGTCAGGATCGCCAGATCGGGGGCTACGGTTGCTTCGCCTTCGCCCGACACAATGATGCGGGGCGGCGTCGGCAAATCGGTGGCTCCAGCCATCGCCGGAAAAACGATTGCAGCGGCGAGCGCGAGAGGCAAAAGGCGTCTGGTCATGAAAATCTCCTTGGTCCGCGATCAAAGTCGCAGAGGTCGCGTAGAGCGCGATTATGGGTTGATTTGGGCGATCCGTGGAAGCCCGACGGGAAAGCCTTGTGCGGCGATGCGAAAAACATTAATCCAGCCCGCGTGGGGCCTGTAGCTCAATGGTTAGAGCCGGCGGCTCATAACCGCTTGGTTGGGGGTTCGAGTCCCTCCGGGCCCACCATTATCGTTATTTATCAATGGTTTATAGAATGGTTCGCCACGAGGTTCGCCAATAGGTTCGCCAAGCATCGGCTTGCGCGTCACGAGACGCATGACTCGATCCATCCCTTGGACCGCCAGCCGAACCTGCGAGGCCTCGCGCGAATAAAGCTCGGCATGGTCGATATCGTCGTGACCGAGCACGTCCATGAGCTGTCTCGTTGAGGCCTCGGCCTCCGCCAGATAAACACCGAGCGACTTCCGCAAGCCATGCAGTGTCAACCCCTTCGGAAGATCGGCAAGCTTGCACCAATGCGCCATCATTCCAGTCAGCGACTTGGCGGAGAACGGCTCACCGTAGCCGTTGACCAGAACGGTCTCGCCGCGCCTGTCGGCCGCATCCAGGATCTCGGACAGCATCGGTGTGATCGGCACGAAAAGCCGTTTGCCACCTGTTCGTCCCTTGTTCTTGGCCTGAACGATATCAAATCCGTCCAAGTGACGCTCGACACCGTCGATGAAGACGCGGCGGGTGACCCTCTGATCCCAGCGCAGGCCCGCGACGTCGCCGCGGCGATTGCCGAGCCAAAGCGATTCGTCGAGGAGGGCGCCTTCGTCTTCATCTTCGGCCGCCGACAGGAAGCGCTCGACGCCGCTGTGGCGGACCTCGGGCCCAATGCCCGCGCGGTGAAAGGCTCGGTCTCGGATGAGGCCGACCTCGACCGGCTCTACGCGGCGGTGAAGCACGAGCGCGGAAGCCTCGACATCGTCTTCGCCACGGGGCCGGAGGCCCGCTCCCGCTCGGTCAGATGACCGCCGAGCACATTGACGAAACCTTCGACACCAATGTGAAAGGTACGATTTTCACGGTCCAAAAGGCGTTGCCGCTGATGGGCCCGGGCGGTTCGATCATCCTGACCGGATCGAGCGCCGGCACCACGGGCGCCCCGGGATTCACTGCCTACAGCGCGAGCAAGGCGGCCGTGCGCAACCTCGCGCGGACCTGGGCCGAGGACCTGAAGGGCACTGGCATCCGCGTAAACGTGCTATCGCCCGGAGCGACGGCGACCGAGCTCGCGAAGGAGGCGCTGGGCGAGGAGGGGCAGAAGGCCTACGGCGCGATGACCCCGCTCCAGCGCATGGCCGACCCGGCGGAGATCGGAGCCGTGGCCGCCTTCCTCGCGTCGCCGGACAGCAGCTTCATGACCGCCAGCGAAGTCGCCGTCGACGGCGGCCTGGCCCAACTCTGACCTCGGCGCGGTTCCGTACCTAGCTCACACACAGCGAAAGACAAAAGATCATGAAAGCACTCGAGGGTAAAATCGCGGTCATCACGGGCGGAAGCAGTGGGATCGGGTTAGGGACAGCCAAGCGCTTCGTGGAAGAAGGTGCGCACGTCGTGATCACCGGGCGAAGAGAGAAAGAGCTGAAGGAGGCCGCTACCTTCATCATGAGAGACGTTACGACGGTCGTCGGCGACGTATCGCGCTTGGAAGATCTGGACCACCTCTATGCCGTCGTGAAAGAGAAACATGGTCACATCGACATTCTCTTCGCGAACGCGGGCGCAGGGACAATCGCACCGCTCGCGGTCGCCACTGAGGCACATTTTGATCAGACCTTCGATGTGAACGTGAAGGGTCTGTTCTTTACGGTGCAGAAGGCCCTTCCCCTGTTCAAAGACGGCGGCTCGATCATCCTGACATCTTCCGTCGCGAACGTGTTGGGGGTGCCCGGATTTAGCGCCTACGCCGCGAGCAAGGCGGCTGTTCGCAACTTCGCGCGCGCTTGGACACTGGAGCTGAAAGACCGCCAAATTCGCGTGAATACGGTGAGCCCCGGACCGATCGAGACTCCCGCGCTAGAGACGACGACGGGCCTCACCCCTGAGCAAGCCGAGCAAGCGGCCGCCCAGTTTGCTTCACAGATACCGATGGGTCGCAGAGGCCAACCGGAGGAAATTGCGGCTGCGGTCACGTTCCTCGCCTCCGACGAAAGTTCTTTCATCACCGGCGTCGACCTCGCGGTCGATGGCGGCATGGCCCAGGTCTGAACTGGGCAGCACAAGATTGGAGAACGTTATGAGCTACGCAATTATCGGTTTCGGCAAGATCGGTCACGCTCTCGCCAAGGCGTTTGCGGGCTCCACTGTCATTGACGTCTATCCAGGCGACGGCGATTGGACGCGCCTGTTCTCCGACGTCGTGGGCCCCGAAGGTCGGGTCTACAGCTTCGTGCCGGCCGAAGTCGCCGACTTCAAGAACGATCCGGTTGGGCGTGTGCTGCCGTTCTTTGAGAGCCTGCCGCGTTGCCTGGTCGGAATCGAAGCCTGCAGTTCGTCGCATTATTGGGCGAGAGAACTGACTGCACGTGGCCATGATGTGCGGCTGCTGCCGGCACAGTATGTGAAGCCTTATCTGAAGCGGCAGAAGAATGATGCTGCAGATGCAGAAGCCATCTGCGAGGCCGTGACACGACCGACTATGCGCTTCGTGCCGGTGAAGTCGCCCGAGCAGCAGAGTGTGATGATGCTGCACCGGGTTCGATTGATGCTCAACCGCCAGCGGACACAGATATCGAACGCGTTGCGGGCGCACCTATCCGAGTTCGGGGTCGTGGCGCCGATCGGGCGTAATGGAATTGAGCAACTTCTCGTGGTCATCAACGACGAGAACGATGCCAGGATACCGGCCGACGCACGGCTTTGCCTGAGGATGCTGGAAGCACAGCTTCGTGTCGTGAAGGAACAGATCCTCGAAAACGATCGCCGGGTCCGTGCGAGTGCGCGAGAGACCGAACTGGGTCGCAGGTTGATGGAGATTCCGGGCGTTGGCCCGCTGCTGGCGAGTGCGTTCGTTGCGACCGTCGCCGATCCGCACGCATTCAAGTCGGGGCGATGCCTCTCGGCTTGGATCGGGCTCGTGCCGAAGCAAAACTCGAGCGGGGGCAAGGAGAAGCTCAGCAGCATCTCCAAGGCAGGTAATCGCTACCTGCGCCAGCTGCTCGTCGTCGGAGCGATGGCAGTCATCCGCTATGCCGAACGGAACGGGACCAGGCGGCCTTGGCTGGTGCAACTGATGGCGCGGCGAAGAACCAAGGTCGCGGCGGCGGGTTTTCCAGGCTCCATTGGACAGGCTGCTGGTGTCGGGCGCTCAGCGAGCATTTTTCCAATTGGCACAGCCAACCTTTTCCTAAAACGCACGTTGTTCCTCCGCAACTGAGGAGACATCGATGCCGAGCGATAAGAAAACCGACACGTCAACGACCGTCCGAAAACAGCGGCGAATACAGCGCAAGGTCGACGCCGACGATCGAATGAAACCAAAATCGACATCCGACGGCGCCATGCAGGCCGGTGCGCGAGCATACCCGGCGCCACCCTTTCCAAAGCAGCATCATCCGAAACCCGGCCCTGAAGCAGAAACCAAGCCGGCGCCGCTATACGATGCACCGTTCTGGCGCGGCTCTGGCAAGCTCGAGGGCAAGGTGGCGCTGGTCACCGGAGGTGATTCCGGCATTGGGCGTGCGGTCGCCGTCCTTTTCGCGCGCGAAGGCGCAGACATTGCGATCGTCTATCTGTCGGAGGATGGCGACGCCGAGGTAACGAAACACTCGGTGGAAAACGAAGGCGGCCGCTGCATCACCATCCGAGGAGATGTCGCGGATCGAACCTTCTGCCGCAGAGCTGTGGCCAACACGGTCAAGGAACTGGGAGGCCTCGACGTGCTCGTAAACAACGCAGCATTCCAGGTTCATTCAATGGATTTTGCCGACCTGACTGAGGAGCATTTCGACACCACCTTGAAGACCAACCTCTACGGCTATTTCCACATGGCCCAAGAGGCGGTGGCGCATATGAAGGCCGGCTCAGCAATCATCAATACGGGATCTATAACCGGAATAGACGGTTCGAAAGAACTGATCGACTACTCGATGACCAAGGGCGGTATTCACGCCTTCACAAGAGCGCTGTCAGGCAACCTTATCGGCAAAGGCATTCGCGTCAATGCAGTGGCTCCGGGGCCGGTGTGGACACCGCTCAACCCGTCTGAAAAGCAGGCCGACGATGTCTCGCAGTTCGGCGCGAAAACACCTATGAAGCGGCCGGCACAGCCGGAAGAAATCGCCCCGGCCTATGTCTTTTTGGCGTCGCCGCAATGTTCGAGCTACATCACCGGAGAGATCCTGCCGATTATAGGGGGCTATTAAAGAACGGCGGCGCCGGGCAATCATGGACTAAGCCCGTCAATACGTTCGCAAGAATGCGCTAACCGCTTCGGCTACAGAGCGTGGTGGTCCAGTGCGGCTCAACCCGGAGGTTCCATCCGGAACGCTTGCATGTCCAACGGGTTGTTGGCGCCGATGGCAGGAGCGTTGGAGCCGTAAAAATGGAAAAGACGTTCAATCTGGTCGCCAACGCGGTCGCACACGCAACTGGGCGCACTTGGGCTTTTGCGCTATCCTTGGCGCCAGTGGTCGTCTGGGCCGCGACCGGGCCAGTTTTCCATTACTCTGAACCACAATCATTACCTTCCTCATGGTATCCTGATCCAGAATACCCAGAATCGCGATGTCCGCTTGGCCCGCGCCAACCCTAGCCCGTCCCAACTGCGCCGACCATTTGACGGAACATCCCGACGTCAGCGACGTTTGAGCGGATGGCTCTCATTACCAAGTTTGCATCTGCCGTGGTGGTTCTGTCTGGCACGTACCAGCGCATTGCCCTGCACGAGGCGGTCATGGGCACGCGCCACAGCGAGTTGGACAATGCACGGAAGTTTTCGAACGGCATCACCGCTGTGCTCTATGCATTCAACAGCGGCGCGTCGACTGTCGTCATATCGGGCATCAATCCCGGCTCGACCGGCCATGTCTACAACGAGCTCGGCTTGAGGAGGCTTCATAGCCACATGGACAGCTCGATCTTGCTGAAGCTACGCGGCCGTGGCGCCAATCTCTTCACGGC
>NZ_JBFUEE010000006.1:0-430276 GCF_056404355.1 Mesorhizobium sp. P2_D5 | reverse complement strand
CGTCACATTGCCCGACGCATCGGTGCTGACCGTGAACACGATCACGCCGCCGACGCCCGCACGGCCGACCACCTGCCCAGCCTCGAGGCTCAGCACCACCGCCTGGCCGCTCGCCGTGTCGACCAGCCCCGTCGCGCCGGCATTGAAGCCCAGCGCATAGGTGGTCGTGCCGGCGCCATCGGCGCCATAGCTCGAGGTGAAGGCGCTGGCGAAGCTCGCCGTCGCATTCGTCGTCAGATCCGTCTCGTCGACGCTTAGCGACGGCAGCTTCACATCCGCCATCGCGACCGTCGGAGCATCATCGTTGAAGGTGATGGTCAGCGTGCCTGGCGCCGTCGAGCCATCGGCGTCGGTGATCACGTAGCCGAGGTTGACCGTCGCATTGTTCTCGTCGTTCGGACCCTGTGCCTGGAGCACGTTGTCGAGCAGCGTCACCGTGTAGGCGCCGGTGGCCGGATCGGTCACATGCACCGTGAACAGGTCGCCGCGTGGACCCGTCGCCGTCAGCGTGTCGCTGGCGGCGTTCCAGCTGTAGGTGACGTTCTCCTGGCCGACCGTCCCGCTGGTGCCGTCCAGCGTCGCGAACGAGAAGCCGTTGGAACCGGCGCCGTCGCCGCCGACGCTGCCGCCCAGCGTGCCGTTGTAGGTCGCTTCACTGGCGCTGAGCGGAACCTCGCCGGCATTGGCGTCGATGTCGCCCGCCGTGCTTGCCGCATTGCCGCCGGCCAGCCCGTCATCATCGACCGTGGGCGCCGCCGTGCCGGTCGTCGGATGGTTGGCGTCGGTCACCGCAAAGCTGATGCCGGCAGTCGCCTTGTCGCCATCGCCGTCCGTCACGGTATAGGTCGCCGAGGCCGCACCGGCCCCGATGACCGGACTGTTGGCCGTGAATGCATAGCTGCCGTCGGCCTTGACCTTTATAAAGCCGTCACCGATGTCGATCGCCTGCGAGTAGCCGTCGCCGCCAAAGACCAGGGCGGTGGCGCCAATATGCGTCACCGTAGCGCCGTCGGCGCCGGCGACGAAGTCCAGCGTGCCGGTGATGGTCGCGCCTTCAAGAACATTCTGCGAAGCCTCGGTCGTGGCCGTCGGCACATCGTCGACGATGTTGACCGACAGCGTGCCGTTGACGCTCTGCGCGTCCTGGTCGGTGAGCGTGACGGTGAAATTCTCGAACAGGCTGTTGGTGCCCTGGACGGCGGGATGCGCCTCATTGTCGAGGAGCGTGTAGGTGTAGCTCACCTGACCGGTCGCGGCGTCGTAGGCCGTCACCGTCAGCGTGTTGCCCAGCGCCGTCGTGAACGAGCCCGCCGTGAACACGCCATTGGTGATGAAATTGTGGCCGTCGATCGCCAGCGAGGCGATGCCATCGGGCGAGGAAATGGCAAAGGTGCCGCCTTGTGTGTTGCTTTCCTTGGAAGTGTCGGAGCCGTCCGACTCACCGGATCCACGGTTGGCCAGCAGGTCATTTTCGTTGACGACGACGTCGCCGCCACCGGCCGCCGGCGTCAGGTCGCTGATCGTAGGTGTCGAATTGCCGATCGAAATCGTCAACGTCGTGTGCGACAGGTCTCCGTCGCCGTCCTTGATCGTATAGGTGAACACGTCGTGGACGCCGCCAGGCGTGCCGGCATCGCGCACATAAGTGTAGGAGCCGTCCGCCTGCAGCGTCAGCGTGCCATAGGCGCCATGGATCGGCGTGTTCAGTGTGACCCCGCTGTCCAGATCGGCATTGGTCGTGCCGGCGGCAACGCCCGCAACCTTCGCGTCATCGGCGCCCTTGGTGTCGGCTCCTGCCGCATTGCCGTCGCTGCCGGCGCCGCTTATCACATTGCCGCCTATAGGCGCGTGCGAACCCGCCGCCACCGCGTCGGTGTCGGCAACTGCCGTCGGTGCGTCATCGATGATGTTGATGACCAGATTGCCGCCCGGGGCCGGATTGCCATTTGCATCCGTCACCGCGACCGGGAAGCTCACATTGGTGGCGTTGCCGGCGGTGTTGTCGAGAAGCGTGTAGGTGTAGTGGATGGTGCCGATACCGGTCGCCGCATCGAAGACATAGCTCGCCGTCAGCGAGCCGGTCCCATCGGTGAAGGTCTGAGCCACACCGCTCAGCACATGGCCGTCGAGCGAGACCACCGACACGCCGTCAGGCGAGGTGAAGCCGATGTTGCCCGAGGTCGTCTCCGACGACGCGGACGCGTCCGAGCCGGCGGGCTCGCCGCCACGCGCCGGCAGACCGGCCTCGTTGACTGTTGCCGAGCCTATGAGATCGATCGAGGGGGTGGAGTCTTCCTTTTCCGCAACGCCAATCGTCAGCTCGCGCCGGTCCAGCAACCCGAACTGCAAGTCTGTCGGGGGCAACAAGGCCGAAAGGCCGAACCCGTCACCGATGCCGCCGGGGGGGATTTCGAAATTCCCGCCTGCACTGGGTGGCGAACCGCCCGTGCCGGCCGACATGGAACCGTCGGCGCCGAAGGCAACGTCGACATGGCTTGCCTCGAGCGCGGCCAGCAACGCAACGCGCGGCACCTCGACGTCGCCGATGACGAAGGTCGGCACGTTCAAGGCGCCGTCCTTGATCACGATCACCGAGCCGTCGGCCTGCTCGAGCACAAGGTTGTGGCCGTCGACCTTGATGTTGTCGATGGAAACGTTGGACGGAAGTTTCACGATGTTGCTGGCGTCAGCCACATATTCATGGGGTGCCGCGGGTGCGTTCGCCGTCGCCGGCGCTTCCGGCTTGACAGGTGCTCCGCCGCCGACATCGACCGGCACCGGTTCGGCCGCTGCCGGCGCGGGCTGCTGGGTCGAAGTTGCTTGTGCGACCAGGATCTCTCCCGGCGATGCCTGACCATTGTGTTCGCTGGACGCGGAATGCTCGTTCAAGGAACCCGAAGAACTGTCCAACTCATTATTGGTGATCATTGCTGAAACCCCTCCGACATTTCCCGGCAAGAGACATTGGCCACTTCTGCTTTGCAACAACCCCGCAATCTGTTTCATATACTCCGATATGCTTACCCCAGCATTTTTTACACGTTGGTAAACCTCGAACATATAACCTGATATATGCCGGCTTCTGCGTAGCGCGCCCGGTGGAGGTTCGACGCGGTCTCTTGGTAAATGGGAGTATAAAATCGAATAAAATTTTAAATAAAATAGACAAAGCCACTTGCCGTAAAGTTATCCACCTTCCTTTCCAATAATTTGAGACAAGATTGGTAGCGTCCACAGTCAAAGGTGGGCGTTATGAAAAAAGAAAAATCAGTTCTGGGAAAAACCAGGCTCAAGGTGCTCCTGCTGGCAATCGGCCTTGTCGGCCTGGCAGGACCTTCATTCGCAAGTGCCGTTTCCGGGGAGGCTGCCGCTATTGGCACGCCTCTGGAAAGGGTCCTGACGCCACCCTGCCTCGGCGGTGTTTCGCTGGCGAGGCCGCAGCCCTGGCAGCCTTTGGCGCCTTACCGGATCAGCATGGTTTTCGGCAGCTACGGCCCGGCATTTGCTGATCGCGGGGATGGTTCGTCAACGGCGCGAGCTGATGCCGGGATAGATCCGGTGCAGACGGCATCGATTATTCCCGGCGTATTCGGATCGGTCGCCTTGTCCATGCGCAATTTCCCCGTCTCGGCTCGTTGGGCACCCGTCTACCAGGCAATCACCAGTTGCTCGGCGGGCAGCGCCTGCGAGCGCAAGAGTGCGGCTTTTGCCAGCATGGTCTCCGCCGCCCAGGGCAAGGGATTCAGCGAGAAGCTATCCTTCGTCAACAGCAGCGTAAATCACCTGATTGCCTACAGGAAAGACAGCGACGTCTACGGCAAACTCGACTATTGGGCAAAGCCATCGGAAATTCTCGAACGGCGAGCCGGCGACTGCGAGGATTTTGCCATCCTCAAGATGACGGCTCTGCTGAGGGCCGGTATTCCAACGCAAAGCATGGCGCTCGTTGTTCTCCAGGACCGCAAGCGAGGCTTCTTTCACGCGGTGCTGTCGGTGAGCACAGGCAGCGGCACCTTCATTCTCGACAGCCTCAGCAACACCGTCGTGCGCGACAGCGATCTTCCCGACTACGTTCCGCTCTATTCGTTCAGCACGGACCGGGCCTGGATCCACGGCTCGAAACCGGGCGCAGCCCAGATGGCTGAGATCAAAGGCGGCTTCGCGACCGTTGCGCCGGGCGAAGGCGTTCAGCGATAGATTTTCCGGCAAGATCACATGTCGCCAAAAGTGACTTTGGGACAATGGTTTGCATGAAAACCAGAGCGCGAACGCTTCGGCTGCATCTAGGTCAAGGTGACGCGCCTTAGCCGCCGAAGACGAACGCCATCAGCAATTCCGGCTCGACCACCGGGGCTCGCACGACATTCAATTGACCCCGGTAGCGACGTTCACCGGCGCCGATGACAAAGCCCGTAGCCACCGGCGCTTGGCCATTGGCGTCGAGCCGCGCGAAAATGTCGGCTACATTGAGGTCCAGCGCCAGCTTGAGGTCATGGCGCGCATCGTCGTTTGGAGCTATCGGCAATTGACGCTTGACCAGTTGCTGGAACGGCGCGTTGAACGTCAGGATCTTCTTCGACGATGCCAAGGCAAAGGCCGGCGACGGGCAGGCGACCACTATGGCGTTGATGGTGTTGATCGAGGCAAGCCTTCGCAAGGTCAGGTTTTCCTCCCCCAATCCACGCATGCAGGCCACCCTGATCGCAGATGTCAGGTTACCTGTCTGTGCCTGACTTTCGGCGATCTCATCGATGAGCATCCCGATCGTGCACTTCCTGCTTTCGGCCATCTGCTTCAGCGTGACCCAGAAAGCCCGTTCCAAACGGATGCCGCGTCGTACGCCGCCGCGTGCCACAACCCGAAATTCCAGCCCAAAATCCTCAGCCGTGACAGGAGGCAGCAGCCGCTCGCGATCGGGAAGAGGAGAGCTGGCGCTACCGCTCACTCATCGCCTCCTGACGTGCCTTGTTGATCGGCTTCAAGAGGTAATTCAGGATCGTCTTGCGCCCGGTCTTGATGTCGACGGAACAGATCATGCCCGGGATGATCGAATAGGCCTTGCCGTCTCTCTCGAGTGTCGATTTGTCCGTCGACACGCGCACTTGGTAATAGGGTTCGCCTGTCTTCTGGTCGACCAGGCTGTCGGCTGTGATGTTGGAGACCTTGCCTTCGATGCCACCAAAGATCGAGAAATCGTAGGCGGTGACCTTGATGAGCGCGTCCTGGTCCGGCCGGATGAAGGCGACATCTCGCGGTGAAACCCGGGCCTCGACCAGAAGGGTCTCGGAGGTCGGGACGATGCCGGCCACGACCGCTCCAGGCTGGACGAAGGCGCCGACCGTGTTCAGCTCCAGCGTGTTGACAATCCCATCCACCGGAGACCGGATATCCGTGCGCGCGACCTTGTCGGTGGCGCCACGTATGGTCTCATCCACCACCGAGAGATCGGCCAGCGCCTCCGTCAGGTCGCTCAGGGCTTCCTGCTGCAACTGCAGACCTAGCTCGTCGACCTGAAGCTGGGCTTCCGTGATAGCCCCCTTGGTTTTCTTGATGGTTTCACCGGCGAGGTTCAACTGCCCTTGCAGTTCGGTATGCTCACGCTCGACGCGGATCTGCTCGGTCCTCGCCATCAGCCCCTTCTTGACCATGGAATCGACCAGCTCCTTTTCCTGGTCGCTAACAGCCAGGTTCTTGGTGAGACGATCGAGATTGGCGGTGGCTTCGTCCAATTCATTCTGGCGCTGATCGAGGCGCGACTTGAGAACCGACAGCTTGACTTCGAAGTTTTCGCGGCGCGCGACGAGCAGCTTCTGCTCGTTTTCGCAGATTTCCGGCGCTGCCTTCTGGATCTCGGGCGGACAGGGAAATGCGCCTTCGAGATTGCCGCTCTGCTCGAACTGGAGCCGCGCAATGCGCGCCTGCAGGGCTCGCGCCTTGGCCTGCTGCTCACCAAGGCTGGAGGTGTTGAGCGTGTTGTCGAGACGGATGATGAGATCATTCTTCTTGACGACCTGGCCAATCGTAACTGCGATTTCCTGGACGACACCGGCTTCACTCGCCTGAATGATCTGGGTCTTGGAAGCGGGTATCACCTTGCCGTCTCCCCGCGCGATCTCATCGACTTCGGCAAAGGCTGCCCAGGCGACAAATACAACGAAAAGCGCTCCTATGATGAATATGGACGCCGACGCAAAGAGCGGCGGCCGATCTTCCCTGGCAAGCATTTCCTACGCCCCAACGCATTGGATGCATTCAATTTGTTCGATCAGGCGCTTGTTTTCTGCAACGCCTGTATAACCTGGTCCTTCGGTCCGTCAGCAACGATCTTGCCCTGTTCGATAACGATCAGGCGGTCGGCCAGTTCTAGCATGCTGAAGCGATGTGTGGAGACGATCAGCGTGGTGTCGCGGTCAAAGGCGACCTTGAGCTGCTTTATCAACTGGCGTTCCGATGCGAGATCCATCGAGCCCGATGGTTCATCTAGAAAGACGATTTTCGGCTTGGTCAGCAGCAGGCGTGCGATCGCCACTGTCTGCCTCTGGCCGCCTGAAAGATTGGTGCCACGCTCGCCGACATTCATGTCGTAACCACGCGGATGGCGTGAGACGAAATCGTCGACGCCAGCCGCCTTTGCCGCGTCGATGATCTGCTCATCGGTAGCCTCCGGGCAAGCCATCAGGAGATTTTCCTTGATGGTCCCCGAGAACAGATCGCCAGCCTGCGCAACGATGCCGACAGCGGCCCGAACTTCTGACGGGTGATACTGGCGAATATCGATCCCATCCAGCAGCAGCTCACCGGAGGTCGGCAGGAACAGCCGGCCGACCAGCCGACCCATCGTCGTCTTTCCCGATCCTATGCGACCGATGATGCCGATCCGCTCTCCCGGCTTCACCGTGAAATTCAGACCGGTCAAAACCTCGTTTTCCGCGCCGGGATAGACAAACCCGACATTCCTGAACGCCATCGCCCCGTTGCGAATGGGTCGGTTGACGAAACCCACCGTGTCCGGCCGGTCCTCCGGTTGCTCCATGATCGAGTTCACCATCCTCAGCGAGAGCATGGCCTGGCGAAACCGGGACAGCGTGATGGCGATCTGGCCGAGCGGAGCCACCGCCCTGCTCGCCAGCATGACCGTTCCTATGATTGCTCCTGTCGAAACATGCCCTTCCGAGAAGGCGTAGGCGCCGGCCACCACCAGGGCGACTGTCACCAGCTGTTGTATCGACTGGGTTATGTTGCCTGCGGCCGCCGAGAGTTGCTTGATCTTCTCGGACGTGTTGGCGGCGTTCTTGGAGTGCTCTCCCCATTTTCGCAGCAGATACGCCTCGGCGCGCAGCGACTTGATCGTCTCCAGCGTCGAGATGGATTCGACCAGCAAGGCCTGGCGTTGCGAAGCTTCGTTCATCGAGGCGGCGACGCGCTTGCCGATGCGGCGCTGGGTAATCAAGCCGACGATGACGGACATCACAAAGGCCAGCGCCGGTATGATCACCAGCCAGCCGCCTATCGCATAGATGACGAGAAGAAAGACGAAGACGAATGCCGTGTCGATGAACACGCTGATGGTGTTCGAGGTGAAGAACTCTCTGACGAACTCATATTGCGTGACCCGGTTTGCGTATTCGCCGGTCGAGCCGGGACGCGCCGACAGTGACGAGTTCAGCACTTTTTCGAACAGAAGATACGATATCCGAAGATCCGCCTTGCGCCCGGCATAGTCGATGAGGGAAGCCCTGGCCGTCTTCAAAAGCAGATCGAACAGGATGACGGCGCCGATGCCGATGGCCAGAACCCACAGTGTGGATATTGCCTTGTTCGGCAGGATCCTGTCGTAGACGTTCATCGTGAAGATGGGTGAGGCGATGGCCAGAACATTGATGAATATCGCAGCAAGGACGACTTTCGAATAGGTGCGCCAGAAGGCGCCCATCGTCCCCGTCAGCCAATGGCGCCTTTCGATCTTCTGTGCGGAGCCGACCTTCATCGCCTCGGTGGCATTGGCATAGGTGATCGAGAAGGACGCGCCGCCGCTGATATAGCTGGCAGCCAGCTCGGATCTGCTGATCGTGGTGCGGCCGTCTTCTTGGGGCGCAGTCAGGTATTCGCCCGCTTCAATCTCCGCGAGCAGGGCGACAGGCAGCTGGCTGGCGCGAAACAGAATGGCGGGCAGATCGACGCGCCCGCGCAGGAAATCGCGATGACTGACGTCCTTGACCTCGAGGCCGATGCGCTCGGCAAGGTGCCGAATATCCTCTACCTCAATTCGCGTCTCTGAAATCGGCACCCCGGCAAACAGCACTGTCTCCGCGCTCGGCCTGCCGAGATAGCCGGCGACCGCTGAAAAGCAGGCTTTGAATGCCTCCTTGGGGGAGAGGATGTTGGGTTGCTGGTTCACGATATGCCCGTAAGGACCCTCGCTGGACCTTGCACCGTCCTACTTCTTCCTCACTGGCGCAAGGATATCGAAAGGCAGGTCGTTCTTCTGCTCCGATGGCGTCCGCGCATAGGTTTCAGTGTCCGCGGTTTCTGGTGCGTTGAACTCGGATCGTGCATAGGCCGTCGCTTGCTTTGCCGGCTGAAGACCCATCGTTTTCAGCAATTGACCTGTCGCGGCCAGAAGTCGGTATTGGGCGAACAGCGATGCATAGGATGCTGTGTCCGCCAGCGTTGCCGTGTTGAACCGGGTATTCTGCGCATCGAGCACGTCGAGCAGCGACCGTTGCCCTACCTTGAATTGCTCGCGGTAGGACGAAACCAGCTTTTCACTGGAAGCGGCCTGCAGCCTGAGCGTCTTTGCCAGGTCGGCTTGCCGGAAACGGCGATCCCATGACGTGCGGACAGCCTCCTCGATCTCACGCAAGACTTGGTGATAGGCAAGCCGCTGTTCGCTGGCACGGCGGATCTGCTCCTGTTCATTGGCCTTGTCTATGCCGCCTCGATACAGGTTCCAACGCAGCACCAGACGCGCCTGCAGGTCACTGGCGTCGCCATTGTCGCCGTCAATATCATACCCTCCCCTGGCACGGCCTTCGGCCAGGACTTCGGGGCCGTATTTCGCCCGGGCCGCATCCACCATGGAAGCAGCAGCGGCGATATCGCTGGTGGCCATATGAACGCGTGGATTGTTCTGTCGTGCCAGGCCCAGCGCATCGTCAAGTGACCTCGGCAGTGCGGCGGCGACATCACCGGGCCGCGAAGCATTGACCAGCGGTTTGCCGACGGTCTTGAAGAACCGGATCCTGGAGGCTTCCAGTTCTTCGCTCGCCTCCTGCATGCGTGCCTGGGCTGCGAACAGACGCTCTTCGGCCTGCTGCCGGTCGGCCTCGTTCAGCGCCCCGCCCGAGATGCCTTGCCGGATGTCGCCGAGTATCGCCTGATGGAAACCGAGGTTCTTCTTGGCTTCGGCGACGATCGAAGCCTGCAGCATGTATTCAAGGTAGTCTTGGACGACCGACAGCCCGATGAATTCCGAGCGTTCCAGGACCCGAAAGGACGCTCCGTCGACCCGCGATGCCTGGCGGTTCAATTCCGCCCGCCGCGCGCCGCTGTCAAACAGCTTCTGTGTGACCACCAGATCCGCTTCCGCCGGATAGAGCGAATCGTCCTCTATCGACAGTGCGCGCCGGGACGTATTGTCGAGGCGACGAACTCCAGCCGATGCCTCGACATCGACACTGGGAAGATAAAGGCCCTTGGCCTGTCGCAACTCGAACTCGATTGCTTCGCGGTTTTCAATTGCCTGTCCAATCTCGGGATTGGATTCCACCGCGACAGCCATCGCCTCCTTGAGCGTGAGCGCATGAGCACTCGCGCAAGTCAGCATTGTAGCCGCCATCAAAAGACCAAGGCGCTTGCCGACGGCCGAGATGCTTGTCTTATTCATATAACCCACCCTAAAGTTTCCCCCAGCACCCTTATTCGAGAGCGCTACGCCAAGCCAAGGCCTGCCTCCGAGAACTATCCACAGTTTCACGAAATGTGTGAGGAATTATTGAATTAGCTCCTGCTAAATCGATGATTCAGGCGACAAGATTGTTAGATGTAGCAAAAATGGCACATAAGCATAGACCCCCTGCGATCGTATCCTGACGCTGTCAGTTGGGAAAAGGACCAAAAACGGAAGGTGGTTAACCAAGGCAGGGAGAATCAAGCAGGGATAGCCGCTATTTGCGACCAAACCGAAGGCAGATCGCTGTTGCGGCAATCTTTTCGGGGGATCAAGGATTGCGACGGCGCCGTGAACTAGATGTTCTCGCGGGTGTAGATCTCGAAGGGCAGGATCGTCGTGAAGTTGCCGCCTTCGTTCGGGGCCGAGACGGCGCGGACCATGCCGGCCAGCGCTTCTTGGGCGATGCGGGCCAGCGGGTGCGAAATGACGAAGGTCAGCGTGCCGTCGAGAAGTGCGGCGCGGGTCGTGTCCATCAGTTCATAGCCGACGACGACGACGCTGCCGGCCCGACCGGTGGAGCGCAGCGCCGCCATGGCGCCGGTGATGCCGCCGCCGGCGACATAGAGGCCAGACAGATCCGGATTTTCGTTCAGCAGCTTTTCGGTCATCTCCTGCGCGATGGCGCTGGATTCGAAGGTCAGCAGCGGCTCCAGCAGCGTGAAGCCAGGAGCATGTTCGCGGAAATAGGAACGGAAGCCGCTCTCGTTCATCTCCTGGCAGCGGTAGCGATGGTTGCCGACCAGGATGCCCAGTCTGCCGGGCGCCCGGCAGACATGCTCGAACACCCAGGCCGCCGTTCGCCCGACCTTCCAGCCATCCAGCCCGATGTAGGGAACCTGGCCCGTCGCCGATATCTGCGAGATCAGTGCGAACACCGGCACATTGCGGTCATGCAGCGTGTCCACGGCCTGGGTGACGAGCGGATGGACCGCGGCGACGACACCAACGGCGTTGCATTCGGCGCCCAAGGCCAGCATGCACGAGGCGACATTCTGCGGCGACAGATCGTCAAGAAACTCGGTGCGCAGCTCTATCTCGCAGTCGGGCATCGTCGGCGCCACCGCACGTATCGCCTCGGCAATGTTGCGGTAGAAGGCGCGGCCGGGCTGATGCAGCAGGAAACCCAACCGGTAGCGCGGCCGGGCGGCCGCTATACGGCTGCGCAGCGCACCCATGCCATAGAAACCGATCTGCTCCGCCGCCAGCCTGACGCGCTCGCGCGTGCCCTGGCGGACGGCGCCCGAGCCGCTCAGCACCCGGTTGACGGTGGCCACCGAAACATTTGCCTCGGCGGCAACATCCTTGATGGTCGGCCGCTTGTTCTGATCCATTTCGTCTCATCAGCCTATAGCATTTGATACGAAGATATCATTCGTCAAGCAATCCTGAGACGAATGATACAATCAATTTGGAATAAACATTCTATTCTTGATTCATTTTGGATCAAGATGTTTATCTCGGGAAGAAGCAAGGAAGGCGCAAGCACCGCCAGCCCAGGGATAGAAGCAGCACAGCGCAGACAAGGTTCTGACCCTCCGCCCGACGGCGGTGTGAGGCAGCGTGCGCGTGCGAGCCATCCCAGGCGTTGCGGGTGGAGGATCCGGGATGGACGATCTCAAATACGGCGTGCGCGACAAGCGCGGCGACTGGAAGCCGAACGGGCGCATCGAGGCCGTGCCGTTGTGGAATTGGCCACCGAGGCTGCCGAAGATCCTGGCGTGGCTGCCCGGTTATATCTGGCCGTGGAACGCCTTCCACATGGCCACGGCGCTCCTTTACTGGTTCTATATCGTCCCCAGCGTCGAGACGATGAAGACGCTCAGCTGGGGTTGGGCGCTCTGGCTCTACGCCGTCAACGCCGCGGCGATCCTGGTCTTCTACGGTATTTTCGAGCTGCGCTATTACGTCAGGCGCGCGCAAGCGACACGCTTCAAATACAACCACAAATT
Source organism: Mesorhizobium sp. P2_D5 (assembly GCF_056404355.1). Lineage (NCBI taxonomy): Bacteria > Pseudomonadati > Pseudomonadota > Alphaproteobacteria > Hyphomicrobiales > Phyllobacteriaceae > Mesorhizobium > Mesorhizobium sp. P2_D5. The sequence goes on along the minus strand of NZ_JBFUEE010000006.1, from coordinate 418,375 downwards.
CCCCGCCGATGCGCCTTCCGACGTCTTCTGGTTCCAGAGCCAGAACCTCGACAACTTTCTGCGCTCGTTCTTCATCACGATCCCGCTATGGACGGTGGTCGAAGTCATCTTCCTGTGGTGCTTTGCCAACGGCTACGTGCCGTGGGTCGGCTGGCATGACCACCCGGTCTACCTCGCCGCGCTGGTGCTGGTCGCACCGGCCATTCACGAGGTGCATTTCTTCTTCATCCACCGCCTGATCCACTGGGGTCCGCTCTATCGCTGGATCCACTCCGTCCACCACAATTCGATCAACCCGTCGCCCTGGTCGTCGCTGTCGATGCACCCGGTGGAAGGGTTCCTCTATCACGCGGTCGCCTTCTGGCATCTTCTGATCCCGTCCAACCCCATCGTCGCACTGTTCCAGCTGCACGTCGCCGGCTTTGGTGCCGTCAACGGCCATCTCGGCTTCGAAAAGCTGGAACTCACGCAGGACACAGCCGTATCGAGCCACGCCTACGCGCACTACCTGCACCATAAATATTTCGAGGTGAACTACGGCGGCGACGGGCTGATCCCGCTCGATAGATGGTTCGGCACCTTGCATGACGGCACCAGAGAGGGCGACGCCATGATGGACGCCCGGTTCCAGAAAAAGAAGCAGCGCATGAATGCCAGGGCGTAAGCGACGCCGGGCGAAGCATTGATCACGCGACGCGCCGGGAGGGGAGCGTCGGGACCAAGTTTTCCAATCCGTCTGATGACGGCAACCGGGAGGAAATGAAATGAACCATATCACGAAGCTTTTGACTGCGGCGATGACGGCAGCCTTGGTGGCGACAGGTGCCACAGCCGCAATGGCTGATGGGGCGAAGATCTTCGTCATCGGCGGCAAGGCGGACGACCCGTTCTGGTCGAAGGTCAAGAAAGGTGCGGACGACGCCGGAAAGGTCGCCGAACTGACCGGCGGCTCGGTGACTTGGCTCGGCCCGCAGAACTACGACAATCTTGGCCCGGACGCCGCCAAGCTGATCCGCACCGCGCTCAGCCAGAAGCCGAGCGCCATCGTCGGTCCCGACTGGGTGCCCGAGGCCATGGATGACGCCTTCAAGGAAGTCGTTGCCGCCGGCGTGCCGCTCATCATCTACAATTCCGGCGGCATGGACGCAGCCAAGCGGCTCGGCGCCATGAACTATGTCGGCAACGAGGAATACGTGGCCGGTGTCGGCGGCGGCGCCTATTTCGGCAGCCATGGCGCCAAGAATGTGCTGTGCGTCAACACCTTGCCGGGCTCCACCAACACCGAAGACCGCTGCAAGGGCATCGCCGACGCCATCGCCAAGAGCGGCGGCAAATCCATCCAGCTGCCGCTGCCTTCATCCAGCTTCGGCAACCCGACCGCGGTCGCCGAGGCGATCAAGGCCGCCGTGCTGAAAGACAACACCCTCGACGGCCTCATCACCATCAGCGCCGGCGACGCCAACAGTGCGGCCAACGCCATCAGCCAGGCCAATCTTGGCGACAAGGTCAAGCTCGCTTCCTTCGACATGGACGAAACCGGCCTGCAGCGCATCAAGGACGGCACGCAGATGTTCTCGATCGACCAGCAGCCTTATCTGCAGGGCTATCTCGCGGTGTCGCTGCTCAACGGCTTCGTCAACTACGGGCTCGACCTGCCGACGAAGCCGGTGCTGACCGGACCGGGGATCGTCGATGCCGCCAACGTCGGCGCGACGATGGGTGGTGCGGCGGCGGGCGCCCGCTAATTCGCGCAAACCGAGTGTCCGGCCCCGCCGTGGGCCGGACATCGCCGGCCGGCGCCCCTCCGAGGGCCGCGCCAGGCACCCCCATTGTTCAAGCCAGGGACCACTTCGATGACATCCCAAGCCCATGACCAACCCGCCGTGGTAGCGACTGCGCTACCCACCCCGCATTCCTCGATACCCTCGATCGGCAGGCTCGTCCGGCGTCCGGAGGTCGGCTCGCTGATCGGCATGATCGCCGTGCTGGTGTTCTTCTCGATCTTCGGCGGCGCCAACTTCATGTCGGCCGGCGGTGCCGCGAGCTGGCTCAACGTCGCCTCGGAACTCGGGATCATCGCCCTCCCGGTGGGGCTATTGATGATCGCCGGACATCTCGATCTCTCTGTCGGCTCGATGATCCCCGCCAGCTCGATGACCATCGCCATCATCTCGGGCCACTACGGCCTGCCGATCATCGTCGGCATCCTCGCGGCCCTCGCCCTTGGCCTCATCGTCGGCTTCATCAACGGGCTCCTGGTAATCCACACCAAAGTGCCGTCCTTCGTCGTCACACTGGCAACGCTGTTCGCGCTGGCCGGCCTGACGCTCGGTCTCTCGATCATCCTGTCCGGCAGCACCAGTGTTGCGCTGAGGAGCGGACCGATCGCCAAGCTCGTGTTCGGCGACTATCTCGGCGGCAAGTTCCAGGTGACCCTGTTCTGGTGGATCGCCATCGTCCTGGTCGTCGGGTTCGTCCTGAACTTCTCGCGCTTCGGCAACTGGATCCTGGCCATGGGCGGTGACTCGGTCAGCGCCCGCAATGCCGGCATCCCGACGGACCGGGTCACCATCGCGCTGTTCATGAGCAGCGGCCTGTGCGCGGCCTTCGTCGGCATGTCGCAGGCGATCCTCTACAACAGCGCCCAGGTGGCTGCGGGGCAGTCCTTCATCTTCAACTCGATCATCGCGGTGGTCATCGGCGGCGTGCTGCTCACCGGCGGCTATGGTTCGGTGGTCGGCATCGTGCTTGGCACGCTGACCTTCTCCATCGTCAACCAGGGCATTTTCTACACCGGCTTCGACGCCAATTGGGCAAGCCTGATCATCGGCGTCCTGCTGCTGGCGGCCGTGCTGATGAACAACACCTTCCGCACCATGGCGCTGACCTACGCGCCGCGTACCAAATCGAGGGTCCGCTCATGACCACGCCCCTGCTCAGGCTGACCGGGATCAACAAGTCGTTCGGTCCGATCGACGTGCTTCACGACATTTCGCTGGAGGTCAACAGAGGCGAGGTGCTGTGCCTGCTCGGCGACAATGGCGCCGGCAAGTCGACGCTGATCAAGATCCTCTCCGGCGTCCACAAACCGACATCGGGCACGATGGAAATGGACGGCAAGGCCGTCGCCTTCGACAGCCCGCGCGACGCCAGCGACCACGGCATCGCGACGGTGCACCAATTCGGCGGGACGTTCCCGCTGATGAGCATCGGCCGTTCCTTCTTCGTCGGCGCCGAGCCGACACGGCGCTGGGGACCGCTCACCATCTACGACCGCAAGCGGGCCAATGAGATCGCCGTCACCGAGATGCGCCAGCTCGGCATCACCCGCATCGACGACGGCGATCGCCTGGTCGGTGGACTGTCCGGTGGTGAGCGGCAGGCGCTGGCGATCGCGCGCGCCGTGCATTTCGGCGCCAGCGTGCTGATCCTCGACGAGCCGACCGCGGCTCTTGGGGTCAAGGAGGCGGCGCACGTCCTGCGCATCGTCCTGCAGGCACGTCGCAAGGGCATCGCGGTCATCTTCATCACCCACAATGTCGTCCATGCCTTGACCGTCGGCGACCACTTCGCCGTCCTCATCAGGGGCGCCAAGGCCGCCGACTTCCGCAAGGGCGAGAAAAGCCGTGAAGCGATCACCGACCTGATGGCAGGCGGCGAGCAGATGGCCGAACTCGAAGCCGAGATCGAGAGCTTCTCGGCGGCTGACGACAGGCATGCGCCGCATGGCGCAAGCCATGCATGAACCCAGTGAAGACGCCCATCTCCTCCTCCCGGGCATCTTCCTGTGCGGCCGGCGGAATGCGTGGTTCCGCCGGCTGTCTTTTCGACCAACCCAAGAACAGACTGCAGGGCGACAATGGCAAGGTGGATTGATGCGTGCGCGGCCGATGATATCGAGGAAGAGGACGTTATCCGCTTCGATCACGAGGGCCGGACATTCGCCATCTACCGCAGCCCCGACGATGCGTTCTTCTGCACCGACGGGCTGTGCACGCATGAGAAGGTGCATCTGAGCGACGGGCTGGTTATGGAATACAGGATCGAATGCCCCAAGCACAACGGCGTGTTTGACTACCGGACCGGCGAAGCGCTGCGCGCGCCGGTCTGCGTGAACCTTAAGATCTACAACACCAAGGTCGAGGACGGCCGCGTGTACATCGAGGTCTGACATGTCCGATCCCTTCACCCTTGCGGCTTGCGCCGAGATGCTCTGGCGCGACCGGCCGATGGAATGGCGCGTGCGGCGCCTGACCGAAATGGGCTTCCAGGTCGGCCTCTGGAACTGGCCCGATCACGACCTCGCAATGCTCGAGAAATCCGGCGCGACGTTCTCGATCATGAACGGCTATCTGCGCGGCCGTCTCTCCGATGACGAGGGCGCCGCGGAACTACTGAAGACGGCGAAAGAGACCGCGGCGGTCGGCAAACGCCTCGGCGTCGCACGGCTCAACCTGCACGGCACCGGGCTGGGCGAAGGCGGCCTGCCGGTCACGCCCTGCGAGACCGTCACTGGCGCCATGTGGCTCAAGGCACGCGACACGCTGAACCGGATTGCGGATCTCGCCGAGGCTGAAGGCGTGACATTCACGCTGGAGAATTTGAACCTTCCGGTCGACCATCCCGGCGTGCCTTTTGCACGAGCCGAAGACACGCTTGCGCTGGTGTCGAGTGTCAACCGGCCGGGGCTGCGCCTCAACCTCGACCTCTACCATGCACAGATCGGCGAAGGGAACCTGATCGAGCTGTGCCGCGCCTGCCTGCCATGGATCGGCGAGGTCCAGGTGGCCGACGTGCCGGGCCGAATGGAGCCCGGCACGGGCGAGATCAACTATCGCGGCGTCGCCCGCGCGCTGAAGGACATGGGCTACCGCGGGCCGGTGGGCATGGAAGCGTTTGCCTCGGGTGATCCCGAGGCGGCACTGCAGGCCTTCCGTGAAGCTTTCACCGTCTGAGGAACAAGAATGGTCACCAAGAGCAGCCGTCCCACCGTCGCCGACATCCGCGCCATGAAGGGCCGCGGACAAAAGATTTCCATGCTCTACGTCACCTCTCTCGAAGAGGCGGCGGCAGCGGATGCGGCCGGCATAGACATGCTTTCGATCGAGGGGCGCTTCTTCTCGCCCGAGATGCGCGAGGCGGCCGGCCGATGCTTCGTGCAGGTCGGGCTGCCCTACGGTCCCGCCGGCAATCTGGTCACCTCGGAGGATTATCTGAAAACCGCCTACCAGTTCATGCGCATCGGCGGCGACTGTTTCTACTGCGCCGCCTCGCTCGATATCCAGAAGGCGCTCTGCGACAACGCCGTGCCGGTCGTCGCCCATGTCGGCCTGATCCCCTCGCAATGCACCTGGACCGGCGGCTTCAAGGCCGTCGGCAGGACGGCCGAGAGTGCGCGTGCGGTGTGGGATCACGTCAAGCGCCTGGAGGCCATAGGCTGCTTCGGCGCCGAGCTGGAGGTGGTACCCGACCGGGTTGCCGAACTGATCACGAGGAATACGCCCCTGATCATGCTCGGCATGGGCGCCGGGCCGCATGCCGACGCGCAGTATCTTTTCAGCGAGGACGTGCTCGGCCACACCGCTGGCCACAGGCCGCGCCACGCCAGGACCTACCGCAACTTCGCCGCCGAATATGAGCGGCTGCAGCGCGAGCGCATCGCCGCCTATCGCGAGTTTATATCCGACGTGCAGACGGGCGCCTACCCCGAGCCACAGCACGTGGTCCCCGTCACCGACGACGAGCTTTCTGCTTTCAAGATTGCCCTGGGTCTTTAGTGATTTGCCTAGATGGAGCGGATAATCATTTGTCCGTCGGGCGGCAATCAGGCACATCCCAGTAGGGCGGATCACCGATTGCAGTGATCAGACATTCCGCGAACGCCTTGAGCTTGGCCGATGGCGGCGGCCCTTCAGGATACGCGATATAGATGAATTCGCCTTCGGCCTCGACGCCGATATCGACGACCTTGAGTTCACCGATTCTGATCGCTCCTCCGGCAATGAATGTCGGCAGCAAGGCTATTCCTAGCCCCGCGATCGCAGCCTCACGCATGACGTCACCATTGTTGACGAGCAACCCGATCCGACCCCGGACAATCGCAGCGCCGTCGGGGCTGGGAAAGCGCCAATCGGCGACTCCGCGATGGGTGTAGAAAATGCCCCGATGGCTGGCCAGGTCAGCCATTGACGTAGGCGCACCGTTCCGGGCGATATACTCCGGCGACGCGACGAGAACCCGTCGGCTCGCCGCGAGACGCCATGCTATCAGCCGCGAATCCTGGATCGCACCGTGTCGCACAACCGCATCGTAACCATCGGCAGCGGCATCGGCGCGCCGGTCATCGAGATCGAGCGTCAATTCGATCCCTGGATGGCGCGCCAGGAAAGGGTAAAGCGCCGGCCCGAGATGCATGCGTCCAAATGTGACCGGCGCCGAGATACGCAGCGGCCCGACCAGTTCGCCGCGTCGTTCCGCCATGTCGGCGCCGGCGTCCTCCACTTCCCTGACGATGCGCCGCGCTCGTGCGAGGAAAGCTATCCCATCCTCCGTCAGGGTAAGTCTCCGCGTCGTACGATGCAGCAATGTCGTGCCCAGGCTTCTTTCGAGCTCGGCCAAACGCTCGCTCACCACCGATTTGGACAATCGTTGACGCCGGGCGGCTTCGCTGATCGAACCGGCTTCCGCTACGGTGACGAACGTGCCGATGCCTTCAAGCTTCATGATTGTCCGCATTTTCCGAATTCGAGTTCCCGAATTATATGGCTAATCAGAACGAAAGTCCTGCGCCATACTCAAGCAAGGCACAGATGATGGTCACGAGACTGGGACCAATTGGCGGAGATTAAGAGATGTTCAGGTTCCTGCTTGGCCTGTTTGGCATGCTTGTGATTTCATTGCCTGCCGCAGCGCAGGTTCAATCGCTGCCCCCTGGCTTCCAGACGCAGGATATCAAGGCGGGTGATGTGACGCTGCATGTCCGTGTGGGCGGACAGGGCTCCCCGGTGGTTTTGATACATGGTTTCGGTGACACCGGTGATATGTGGGGGCCGCTGGCCACCGAGCTGTCCCGCGATCACCGGATCGTCATTCCGGATCTGCGGGGTATGGGTCTGTCGTCCCATCCAGTCGATGGCTACGACAAACGGACACAGGCGGCCGACATCCGCGCAATTCTGACCGCGCTTGATATCGACCATGCCACCATTGTCGGGCACGATATTGGCACGATGGTCGCCTACGCCTATGCGGCACGTTATCCGGACAAGACCGAAAAGCTGGTGGTGATGGACGCGCCGGTTCCCGGCATTCCGCCCTGGGATGAGGTCGTGCGCAGCCCGGCGCTGTGGCATTTCGACTTTGGCGGGCCGGATGCAGAGCGGCTGGTGGCGGGACGTGAACGCATCTACCTTGATCGTTTCTGGAACGAATTCGCTGGCGATCCGTCCAAGATCAACGAAGCAACGCGTGAACACTATACCAAGCTCTACGCCCTTCCGGGAGCGATGCGCTCGGCCTTCGCGCAGTTCCGCTCTATCCGGCAGGACGTCGAAGACAACAAGGTATCCATGATGACGAAACTCACCATGCCAGTGCTGGCGATCGGCGGCGAAAAATCCTTTGGAGCAACCGAGGCGATCGTGATGCGCAATGCCGCGACGGACGTGACCGAAGTCGTGGTCCCCCATTCGGGACATTGGCTGATGGAAGAGCAGCCGGAGGCCACGATCGCAGCCGTGAGGACTTTTCTCGACCGGAAGTGAGGCGCACAAGTCTTCGCCCGGCGAGTTCCTTGGCTTGATCCTCAATCGTATCGCCCTGACTGACAGAAAGCTTCCGAAGCCGGTAAAAGCACATGGAGGTGCCAGCCTGCTGCTCCGTACCGAGATAATTCAGATGATAATGCCTCGGCTGCGCCACTCGCAACGGTTGCAGACGCTTACCCGGTAACGCCGATCCGTGGATTGGCCCCCATGCCGGGGCCGCATTGCCTTCTGCAACCGCTCGCTGGATAGTCCCAGCAATGTTCGAGACTCTGGCGACTCACTGGCCCCAAATCCTTGCGATCATCTCGGTGGTGATGGCGACCGTCGGCATCATCCACGTCGTCATGACCAAGGAAGATGTCCGCGCAGCCACCGGCTGGGTCGGCGTGATGGTGCTGTCGCCTATCATCGGCGTGCTGATCTATGCCGTCGCCGGTATCAACCGCATCCGTCGCGCCTCGATCAGCGCGCAGCGCCCACTTACCGGCGGCGCGGTGTCCGCCAAGCATGAGCGCGACGTTGCCGCCGAAGAGGCCCTGATCGTCGAGCGATACGGGCAGCGGTTCACCGGTCTGCGGACACTGGGCGACAGGGTGGCGCGGCGCGCGCTCCACCCTGGAAACGCAATCGATGTGCTGGAGACAGGCGACGAGGCCTATGCCGCCATGTGCGCGGCGATTGACGGCGCCGAGCGCAGCATCCTGCTCGAGACCTATATTTTCGACAATGATGCCGTCGGCATGCTCTTCGTCGAGGCGCTCGCCGGCGCCGTCCGGCGCGGCGTCACGGTCCGCGTGCTGATCGATGCCGTCGGCGCCCGCTATTCCGTGCCGAGCATCCTGGGGCATCTGCGCAGCGCCGACATCACCGCCGATGTCTTCAACGGCAACATCGTCATGGGCCTGCGCCTGCCCTACGCCAATCTCAGGACCCACAGGAAGATCCTGATCATCGACGGTAAGGTCGCCTTCACCGGTGGCATGAACATCCGCAAGGGCTTCTCGGCCGAGTTCGCCGGTTCCAACTGCGCCAGGGACACGCATTTCCGGGTCACTGGTCCGGTCGTCGCCGATCTCTTCTCGGTCGCCGCCGAGGATTGGCGCTTCGCCACCGACGAACCGTTGAAGGGCGATGCCTGGCGAATTGGGCCGCTGTCGCCGGCGCCCGGCCTGCCCATGCTGGTGCGGGCGGTCGCGTCCGGCCCGGACGCCAGCATCGAGACCAACCACAAGCTGCTGATCGGCGCGTTCTCCGTCGCCCGCAAATCGATCCGCCTGATGTCGCCCTATTTCCTGCCGGACCGTGAATTGATCAGCGCCTTGACCACCGCTGCAAGGCGCGGCGTCGAAATCGACATCGTGGTGCCGGCGGTGAACAATCTTTTCCTTGTCGACCGCGCTATGACGGCGCAGTTCGATCAGCTGCTGAAGAACTATTGCCGCATCTGGCGCACGGAGGGACCGTTCGACCATTCGAAGCTGCTTTCGATCGACGGCGTGTGGGCGTATGTCGGCTCTTCCAACCTTGACGCCCGGTCGCTGCGGTTGAATTTCGAGATCGACCTCGAGGTCCTCGACGCCGGCTTTGCCAGCGAGATCGAGGCGCGGATCGCATCGGCGCTCGCCACCGCAGTGCCGGTGACCCTCGACGCCTTGCGGGCCCGACCCTTCCTTATCAGGCTGTTCGACCGGGTATTGTGGCTCGGTTCGCCCTATCTCTAGCCAAGGTTGGCGCGTGTGAAGCCTGCCTGTCATGGAATATATGCCGACGGCGCCTATTTTGACTGTAGCCCGGTTCCGAATTGAAGCCAGCGAGGACGAGCAGCACGGATATGCAAAGAACTGGACGCAGCCTTCCGGCAAGCATGCTTCTATCCATTCGCGACCGCAGGATGCGGAAGGCAAACGCCGGTGCGCCCAAGCGGACAGGCACAACCGGAACGCTGGTTGCCTCCTACAACGTCCACAAATGCATCGGCCTCGACAGGAAGTTCGATCCCGAGCGGACCAGCCGCGTCATCCGCGAAATCGATCCTGACGTGATTGCGCTGCAGGAAGCCGACAACCGCTTCGGCGACCGTGACGGGCTTCTCGACCTGTCTCGCCTGGAACATGAAACCGGCCTGGTGCCGGTGCCGATTGCGGCCAATGGCAAGGGGCATGGCTGGCATGGCAATGTCCTGCTGTTCAAGAAGGGCGTCGTCCGCGACGTGCATCAGATCAGGCTGCCGGGGCTGGAGCCACGCGGCGCCGTGGTGGCGGAGATCGATCTTGACGGAAACCGGACCCTGCGCGTCATCGCCGCCCATCTCGGTTTGCTGCGCCGGTCCCGCTCGCAGCAGGCCCGTGTCGTGCTGGATATCATGAACAGCCCCGATGCCACGCCGACGCTCCTGCTCGGCGATCTCAACGAATGGCGGCTCGGCAACCGCTCCGCGCTGAATACGCTGCATGTCACCTTTGGCCCGCTGCCGCCGGCAGTGCCCACCTTCCCGTCGAACCTGCCGCTGCTGGCGCTCGACCGCATCATGGCCAACCGGCACGGCATGATCTCGGCCGTGGAGGCGCATGACACGCCGCTTTCGCGGGTGGCGTCCGACCACCTGCCGCTGACGGCATTTGTGCGCCTGTAAGGCAAATTGTCCCGCCGATGACGCCCAACCTGGCGTCCACGGCTATGAAAAGCGATGTTGGAACGCTAAGTCTTCCCGCGAGTTCATAAGATTGAACCTAGGAGGACAAGATATGAAAAACCTATTCCTGGCTTCGGTGATGGCATTGGCCGCAACGGCCGCCGTCATTGCGCCAACGCAAGCCGCAAGCTTGATTATCCAGTCCGACGACAACCAGTACTCATCGGACGATCAGCCCGACAACGGTGGCCAGATCATCATCCGCCGCCATCATGACCGTCATTACGATGACAACCAATATGGTGACGATCAGAACGACGGCGCGCAGTTTGGCGACTATCAAGGTGGTGAGTATCGCCGCCACCACCGGCGCGATTACGATAACCAGTATGGTGACGACAGCGTACAGTTCGGTGATTACCAGGGCGGCGAATATCGCCGCTACCACCGGCATCACCGCTGTCATATCGAACTGGTCAGGACCTGGCGCCACCACCACAGGGTGATCGAGGAAGTCCGCGTCTGCGGTTGATCTCGCCCGGAACAACCGGTCGGCACAAGCAGGCCGGTTTCTTTTTGCCTCGTCAACCGATGATCAGTTGACGAAATAAGGCTGCCATCGAGGTCGGTGATGTGCGACGGCATCGAACTCGCCTTCGACGGCGGCCCGCTGATGCGCATGTATCCGGCGCGCCGGCCGTCAGGACACGACCGCGGAAACAGCAGAAACCGAGGCGAAAGACCGGCCGGCATGGCCGGTCAAACCTGTCCAACTGTTAATTCGACTTGGGTCGGTTTCGGCCATATTGGTTGATGGGGGTGAGAGATGCCGCCATGGACCAGCAGTTGGAAATACCCCTGCAGACGCCCCTGCAAACGAATGTCGCGCAACGCCGTTCGCGTGGCTGGATCCCGTGGCTGATCTTTATTGCAATTGTCGCCGCCACCGGCACCTATCTCTACCAACGCCCGCATGTCGAGGCCAGGCAGCCCGGTGGTAGAAGAAACGCGCAACCGATGTCGATCGGCGCCGCCACCATCGAGAAGGGCAAGATAGACGTCACCCTCAACGCGCTTGGCACGGTGACCTCGCTCTCCACCGTCACGGTCAAGCCGCAGGTCATCGGCCCGCTTGTCCAGGTGAACTTCAAGGAGGGTCAGGACGTCGCCAAGGGCGATCTGTTGGCTGAGGTCGATCCCCGTCCCTACCAGGCAGCACTCGCCCAGGCCCAGGGCCAGCTGGCGCGCGACCAAGCGATGCTGAAGGACGCCCAGCTCGACCTTGCACGCGACCAGACATTGGTGACCCAAGGCGCGGCGACGCATCAGACGCTCGACGCGCAGGTCGCCCTGGTTGCGCAGGACGCCGGCTCCATCCAGGTCGACCAGGCCTTGGTTCAGACCGCGACCCTCAATCTCGACAATTGCCGCATCCTGGCGCCGGTCGACGGCCGCGCCGGCCTTCGCCAGGTGGATGAGGGCAACTACGTGACGCCGGGCGATGCCAACGGCATTGTCGTCATCACAAGGCTGCAGCCGATCAGTGTCCTCTTCACCGTGCCCGAGGACGACTTGCCGGAGATCGCACAGCGCCTGCAGCAGGGCGCCAAGCTGCCCACCACCGCCTTCGACCGCGCCGGCAACAAGAAGCTCGCCGACGGCCAGCTTGAAACCTTCGACAGCCAGATCGACCCGAGCACCGGCACCATCAAGCTGAGGGCGGGTTTTGCCAACGAAACGCGCATTCTCTATCCGAACCAGTTCGTCAACATCGAGCTGCTGGTGGACGAGCACAAGGACGTGGCGATCGCCCCGATCGCCTCGATTCAGCGCGGCCAGCCCGGCACCTTCGTCTATCTGGTCAATCCCGACAGCACCGTCTCGGTGCGCAAGGTCACGCTTGGCGTCACCAATGGCGAGCACGTCGAGATCCTGGCGGGCCTGACCCCCGGCGACCGCATCGTCGTCGACGGCGCCGACAAGCTTCGCGACGGAGCCCATATCAACCTGCAACAGGACGGCCAGACACAGGCTCCGGCACAGACAGCCCCGCAGGCCTCGGCGCCTGCACCGGCAGGGACAGCGCCTCAACCGCAGGCGCAGCCACCCGATCAGCCGGTGTCCGCGACGCTGAAGCCGGACGACACCGGCAGGCACAAGGGCCAGGGCCGCAAGCATCGCCATGCGGAGTCCGGGCAGCAGCAATGAGCCCGTCGCGAGCCTTCATTCTGCGGCCGGTGGCGACATCGCTGTTCATGGTCGCCATCATGCTGTCAGGCCTGCTGGCTTACCGCTATTTGCCGGTCTCGGCGCTGCCCGAGGTCGACTATCCGACCATCCAGGTGCAGACCTTCTATCCGGGAGCAAGCCCGGACGTCATGACATCCTCGGTCACCGCCCCACTGGAGGTCCAGCTCGGGCAGATTGCCAACCTGAACCAGATGAATTCGGTCAGTTCGGCCGGCTCCTCGGTCATCACGCTGCAGTTCAGCCTGGCGATCTCGCTCGATGTCGCCGAGCAGGAGGTGCAGGCGGCCATCAACGCCGCCGGCAATCTGCTGCCGGCCGATCTGCCGGCGCCGCCGATCTACGCCAAGGTCAATCCGGCCGATGCGCCGGTGCTGACGCTCGGCCTGACATCGGACACGATGCCGCTGCGCGATGTGCAGCAGCTTGCCGACACAAGGCTGGCGCAGAAGATCTCGCAACTGGCGGGCGTCGGCTTGGTCAGCCTCAGCGGCGGCCAGCGCCCGGCCGTGCGCGTCCAGGCCGATCCGCGCAAGCTCGCCGCCTATGGCCTCAATCTCGACGATCTGCGCACCACGCTGGGCAGCGCCAACGTCAACACGCCGAAAGGCAATTTCGACGGGCCGTCGCGGGCCTACACCATCAACGCCAACGACCAGCTGAAAAGCGCCGAGGAATACCGCTCGCTGATCGTCGCCTACAAGGACGGCGCCCCGGTGCGGCTGAGCGATGTGGCAACGGTGGTCGACGCCACCGAGAACAACAGGCTGGCGGCCTGGATGAACAGCACGCCGGCCATTATCGTCAACATCCAGCGCCAGCCCGGCGCCAACGTCATCGAGGTGGTCGACCGCATCAAGGCGCTGCTGCCGCAATTGCAGGCCTCGCTGCCAAGCACTGTCGACGTCAAGGTGCTGACCGACCGTACCACCACCATCCGCGCGTCCGTGCGCGACGTCGAATACGAACTCACGCTCGCCGTCATCCTCGTCGTGCTGGTCATTTTCGTCTTCCTGCGCAGCGCCCGTGCGACGCTCATCCCGAGCCTCTCGGTTCCGCTGTCGCTGGTCGGCACGCTGGGGGTGATGTACCTGTTCGGCTTCAGCCTCGACAATCTCTCGCTGATGGCGCTGACCATTGCCACCGGCTTCGTCGTCGACGACGCCATTGTCGTCATCGAAAACATCGCGCGCTATGGCGAGGAGGGTGCGACGCCGCTGCAGGCGGCGCTGAAGGGGTCGCAGCAGATCGGCTTCACCATCATATCGCTGACCGTCTCGCTGATCGCCGTGCTGATCCCGCTGCTGTTCATGGGCGATGTCGTCGGCAGGCTGTTCCGCGAATTTTCCATCACGCTCGCCACCACCATCCTGATTTCCGCCGTGGTGTCGCTGACGCTGGTGCCGATGGCCTGCGCCAAGCTGCTCAAGCCGTTGTCGGCGGTGCGCGAGAACGCCCTGCAGCGCGCCAGCCGCGACTTCTTCGACTGGGTGATCAGGGGTTACGGCCGCGCGCTGACCTGGGTGCTCGACCGGCAAACGCTGATGCTTCTGGTGGCGGCGGCCACGCTGGTGTTGACGGCAGCACTCTACGTGGTCATCCCAAAGGGTTTCTTCCCGGTGCAGGATACCGGCGTCATCCAGGCCATCACCGAGGCGCCGCAATCGGTGTCCTATGCCTCGATGGCCGAGCGGCAGCAAGAACTGGCGGCGATCATCCTGAAAGACCCCGATGTCGACAGCCTGTCATCCTTCATCGGCGTCGACGGCACCAACACCACGCTCAATGTCGGCCGCATCCTGATCAACCTCAAGCCGCATGAAAAGCGCACCGCCGACATCACGCAAGTCATAGCAAGGCTGAAGCAGGCGACCGCCGCCACGGCCGGCGTCACCCTCTACATGCAGCCGGTGCAGGACCTGACCATCGACGGCACGGTCAGCCGTACGCAGTATCAATTCGTGCTGCAGGACGCCAATCCAGACGAGCTGACGCTATGGACGCCGAAGCTGCTGGCCAGGTTGAACACGCTGCCTGAGATCGCCGACGTCGCCAGCGACCTGTCGGATGCCGGGCTCGCCGTCTTCGTCGACATCGACCGCGACCAGGCGGCGCGCTTCGGCATCACGCCGGCGACGATCGACAACGCGCTCTACGACGCCTTCGGCCAGCGCATCGTCTCGACCATCTTCACCACATCCAGCCAGTACCGGGTCATTCTCGAAGCAGATCCCTCTTTGCAGGATTCGCTCAACGCGCTGTCCTCCGTCTACCTGCCGTCATCGAGCGGCGGCAGTCCGGTGCCGCTGGCCGTGGTCGCCAGCACTCACGTCGCCACCGCACCGCTGCAAATCTCCCATATGGGGCAATTCCCCGCCACCACAGTGTCGTTCAACCTGGCACCCGGCGTGTCGCTTGGCGAAGCGGTCACCGCGATCCAGCAGGCGCAAAGCGACATCGGCATGCCACTCAGCGTCATCACCAATTTCCAGGGAGCGGCGCGCGCATTCCAGGCTTCGCTCGACAACACGTTGTTCCTGATCCTGGCGGCGGTGATCACCGTCTACATCGTGCTCGGCGTGCTCTATGAGAGCTTCATCCACCCGATCACCATCTTGTCGACACTGCCTTCGGCCGGCATCGGCGCGCTGCTGGCGTTGATGATCGCCGGCGAGGACCTGACCATCATCTCGATCATCGGCATCATCCTCTTGATCGGCGTCGTCAAGAAGAACGCCATCATGATGATCGACTTCGCGCTCGACGCACAGCGCAACGAAGGCAAGGCGCCCCGCGAAGCCATCTACCAGGCCTGCCTGCTGCGTTTCCGCCCGATCCTGATGACGACGCTGGCGGCGATGCTTGGCGCGCTGCCGCTGATGCTCGGCACCGGCGTCGGCTCGGAACTGCGTCATCCGCTGGGCGTCACCATCGTCGGCGGCCTGCTCGTCAGCCAGTTGCTGACGCTGTTCACGACGCCGGTCATCTATCTCTGGTTCGATCGCCTTGCCGCCCGGCTGCGGGGCGTCCAGCCCGACCTTCCGCGCGCCTATGATGCGGACGCCGCGCCATGAACCTGTCGGTTCCCTTCATCCGGCGCCCGGTTGCAACGACCTTGCTGACCTTCGGCCTGCTGGCGGCAGGACTGGTGGCGTTTCCGCAATTGCCGGTGGCGCCGCTGCCCGAGGTCGACTACCCCGTGATCTCGGTGCAGGCATCGCTGCCGGGCGCCAGCCCGCAGGTCGTGGCAAACACGGTCGCCAGCCCGCTCGAACGGCATCTCGGCGAGATCGCCGATGTCAACGAAATGACGTCGTCGAGCAGCGTCGGCAGCGCGCGCGTCACCTTGCAGTTCGGCCTCGACCGCGACATCGACGGCGCCGCGCGCGATGTCCAGGCGGCGATCAACGCGGCGCGCGCCGACCTGCCGTCCAGCCTGCATTCCAACCCCACCTATCGCAAGGTCAATCCGGCCGACGCACCGATCCTCATTCTCACGCTCACCTCCGACACTTTGTCCAAGGGGCAGCTCTACGATGCCGCCAGCACCGTGCTGGCGCAGAAACTCTCGCAGGTCGACGGTGTTGGCGAGGTGTCGGTGGGCGGCAGTTCGCTGCCGGCGGTGCGCGTCGAGCTCAATCCGCAGGCGCTCTATGATTACGGCATCGGGCTGGAGGATGTGCGCGCGGCCCTCGCCTCGGCCAACGCCCACAGCCCCAAGGGTGCCATCGACGTCGGCCCGCAGCGCTATCAGATCTACGCCAACGACCAGGCCAACCATGCGGACGCCTATCGCTCGCTGGTGGTGGCCTATCGCAACGGCGCCCCGGTGCGGCTTTCAGACGTCGGCCAGGTCAACGATTCCGTCGAGAACATCCGCAATGCCGGTCTTGCCAACGGCAAGCCGGGGGTGTTGATCATCCTCAACCGCTCGCCCAATGCTAACATCATCGCCACGGTCGACCGCGTAAAGGCGCTTATGCCGTCGCTGCGCGCCTCGATCTCGCCGGCCATCGATCTGTCGCTGGCGGTCGACCGCTCGACCACCATCCGCGCTTCGCTGCGGGAAGTCGCGCAGACGCTGATGATCGCCATCGGCCTGGTGATCCTGGTCGTCTTCGCCTTCCTGCGCGACCTGCGTTCGGCACTGGTGCCGATCGTGGCGGTGCCGGTGTCGCTGGTCGGCACGCTGGGCGTCATGTACCTACTCGGCTTCAGCATCGACAATCTGTCGCTGATGGCGCTGACGGTGGCCACCGGCTTCGTCGTCGATGATGCCATTGTCGTGCTCGAGAACATTTCCCGCCACGTCGCTTCGGGCATGGGCCGCATAGAGGCGGCGATCAAGGGGGCGCAGGAAGTCGGCTTCACCGTGCTGTCGATGAGCCTTTCAATGATTGCCGTCTTCATTCCCATCCTGCTGATGGGCGGCATCATCGGCCGGCTGTTTCGCGAGTTCGCAATCACGCTGTCGGCCGCAATCCTGGTCTCGCTGGCGATTTCGCTGACCACCACCCCGATGATGTGCTCGATCCTGCTGCGCGGCGAAAAGGGTCGCAGCCATGGCCGTCTCTACCGCTTCAGCGAGCGCGTCTTCGACGCCATGCTGAGCGGCTACCGCCGGTCGCTCTCCTGGGCGCTGGACCATCCGCTGCTGATCATGGCTGTGCTCGCGGCGACGCTTTGCCTCAATGCTTATCTCTACATCACCATCCCCAAGGGCTTCTTTCCGCAGCAGGATACCGGCCGGCTTGTCGGCTCGATCCAGGCCGACCAGGCAACCTCCTTCCAGCTGATGTCGCAAAAACTCAGCCAGTTCGCCGGCATCGTCAGCAAGGACCCTGCCGTCGATGCCGCTGTCGGCTTCACCGGCGGCGGCCAGACCAATTCCGGCTCGATGTTCGTGTCGCTGAAGCCGCTGGCCGAACGCAAGGTTTCCGCCGACCAGGTGATCGCCCGGCTGCGGCGCGAACTTGCGGTGGTGCCGGGCGCCACCCTCTTCCTGCAGGCGGTACAGGATATCCGCGTCGGCGGGCGTCAGTCTAACGCGCAGTACCAGTACACGCTGCAAGGCGACAGTTTCGACGACCTCGCGCAATGGGCGCCGAAACTCGCGGCGGCACTGCAGACCGAGCCGAAGCTGACCGACGTCAACAGCGACCAGCAGAACAAGGGCCTGGAGGCGGATATCGTCATCGATCGCGACACCGCGACGCGCCTCGGCATCACCGTCGGCCAGATCGACAACACGCTCTATGATGCCTTCGGCCAGCGCCAGGTTTCCACCATCTATGTGGCGCGCAACCAGTACCACGTCATCATGGAGGTGGCGCCGCAATACTGGCAGAACCCCGAAGCGCTGAAACAGGTCTATGTCAGCACGTCGGGCGGATCAGTGCATGGTTCGCAGGCGAGCAATGCGGTTGCCGGTACATTCGTCGCGCCGGGACAGTCCGGCAGCGCCGCGGCGGCAGCGACGGATGCCGCGCGCAACCAGGCGACCAATTCCATCACCAGCACCGGCAAGACTGCCGCATCGACCGGATCGGCCGTCAGCACCGGTGCCGAGACGATGGTGCCGTTGTCGTCGGTCGCGAGCTATGGCCCCGGCAGCACGCCGCTTTCGGTCAACCACCAGGGCCTGTTCGTCGCCACCACGCTGTCGTTCAATCTTGCGCCGGGCGTCGCGCTCAGCGACGGGGTCGCGGCCATCAACGCGGCGGCGGACCGCATCGGCATGCCGGCCACCATCCACGGCAGTTTCCAGGGCACGGCCCGGGTGTTCCAGGATTCGCTCTCCGACCAGCCGCTGCTCATCCTTGCTGCGCTCATCGCCGTCTATGTCGTGCTCGGCATCCTCTACGAGAGCTACGTCCACCCGCTGACCATTCTCTCCACGCTGCCTTCGGCCGGCGTCGGCGCGCTGCTGGCCCTGTCGGCCTTCGACATCGAATTCAGCATCATGGCGCTGATCGGCGTCATCCTCCTGATCGGCATCGTCAAGAAGAATGCGATCATGATGATCGACTTCGCGCTGGCCGCCGAGCGCAACGAGAACAAGTCGGCGCATGATGCCATCTACCAGGCGTGCCTGCTGCGCTTTCGCCCGATCATGATGACGACCATGGCGGCACTGTTCGGCGCCGTGCCGCTGGCCATCGGCCTTGGCGAAGGCAGCGAACTGCGCCAGCCGCTCGGCATAGCCATCGTCGGCGGCCTGGTGCTGAGCCAGATCCTGACCCTCTACACGACGCCGGTCATCTACATCTATGTCGACCGCTTCGGCCGCTGGTGCCAGAGGCTGCGGTCGCCAAAGTGGCGCCCCTGGCAGCCCGGTGCACAGCCGGGAGAATGAGAAACCGGCCGCCGCAGAGAGTCCCAAGCTCCTCACTGCGATCAACGGCCTGTACCCTGGCCCGCCTCGGCCTGCTCTCCATGCCTGTGGACCGGGATGGAACGTCTGGACACAAGCGGCGAACGCTGAAAATGTGGTTACGTCGTCTGGGTTGCAGTGGCTCGCTCGGAACACAAGGAGGATGGCGCTGAATCTGGAAGACATTGCCGCCCATCCAGCCCTGCATCGCCATGTTCAGGCACAGTCGCTGGCGCTGATCCACATCTATGAAGAGAGCCCACGGCTGGCTTCCATTTTCGCCACGCAGCAGCGTTGGCTGATGGGCCATGTCGGACTTGCCATGCATTTCAGGCGTGACCCGCACGATCGCAGCAAGGAATTGACGGTGTCGCGTTTCATCGAGGTCGTGCACCAGCACGCGGTGGCCAGCCGCAACACCGCTGACGCTTTCATCAAGGAGATGCTGCACTACAACATCGCCGAATATGTGTCGGGCGGCGACGGGCGCACGCACCCCCTGCAGCCGACGGCGGCCACCGTGCAAACGTTTACCGGCTGGGTCCTCGCCCATCTGCAGACGCTGGATCAGCTCGACGGCGGCGATCGCCTGACGAGGTTCCTGCAGCGGCCCGAGACGGTTGCCAGGCTGCAGCCTCTTGTGGCGGACGGCCTGCTTTCCTCCAAGCCGGTGCGCGAACCCAACCAGACCTTTTCCCTGTTCATCTGGCTCAACAATGGCGGTATCGTCATGGACTGGCTGATGTCCGGCATCGATCCCGATCATGCCGGCCTGGACCGCATTCCGACCAGCGTGGTTTCGATCGGCGAGTTCGCCAGATGGCTCAAGCTCTCGCGCACCCATCTTTCCCGCAAGCTCAGCGCGGCCGAGAATCTCGGTAGCATCGGCTGGCTTGGCCTGCGCGGCCATTCGGTGATGTGGGTATCGAAGACGTTCTTCCAGGAGTACATGACCGTCCAGGCCGCCAAGCTGGCCATTGTGGATGCCGCTTTCAACGCCTGTTTTCCGGCAAGCGAGGGCCGCCGACAATCGCCGTGACATCGGGCTGCCCCGGGAAATCGTAGGTCATGCACCAACCCACGATGCTGTGAACCGGCACCGGCGGACTGCTTCTGGACACAGAAGCGGAAGGCTGAAAATGTGGTTGGGTCTTCGCAGCCGTCAGGCCGAATCGGAGCAGGGGGAGAATGGCGCTGACCTCGGAGCTTATTGCGGGCCACCCGGCATTGTATCGCTGTGTCCGTGCCCAGGCGCAGGCGCTGATCCAGGCCTACGGAATGAGCCCTCGGCTCTCGTCTGTGTTCGCCACCCAGCAGCGTTGGCTGATGGCGCATATCGGCCTCGCCCTGCATTTCAGGCGGAAGCCCGATGACTACCGCAAGCAACTGACGGCGGCACGTTTCATCGACGTGATCCGCCAGAACGCCGTCGCCAGCCGCAACACCGCTGACGCCTTCATCAAAGAGATGCTGCATTACAATTTCGTCGAGCTTCTGCCGACGGCGCATGACGGGCGCATCCGCCCGATACAACCCACAGCAAACACGCTGGAGACGGTCGCCGGCTGGATGATGGCGCATCTGCACACGCTGGACAGCCTCGACGGCGCGAACCGTCTGGCGGCGTTCCTCGAACGGCCCGACGCGCTCGCCAGGGTGCAGCCGCTGGTGGCCGACGGCCTGGTCTCCTCCAACCCCGTCCGCGAGCCCAGGCAGACCTTTTCCCTGTTCACCTGGCTCAACAATGGCGGCGTCGTCATGGACTGGCTGATATCGAGCGTCGATCCCGATCATGCCGGCCTCGATCAAATCCCGACCGGCATCGTCTCGATCGGCGATTTCGCCAAATGGCTCAAACTGTCGCGAACCCATCTGGGGCGCAAGCTGCGTGATGCCGAGGACCTCGGCAGCGTCGGCTGGCTCGGCCAACGCGGCAATTCGGTGATGTGGGTGTCGGCCGATTTCTACCGCGAATACATGACCGCCCAGGCCGTGAAGCTGGCCATCATCGATGCCGCCTTCGTCGAGGCCTTCGGCTCGCCGGCAGGCAGATGATCGGGGCTCCATGCATACCCCGTGCGGGGATGCATGGAGCCCCGGAGTCCTCAATCGATGTCGAACGACACGCCCTGGGCCAGCGGCAACGCCTTGGAATAGTTCACCGTGTTGGTGGCGCGGCGCATATAGGCCTTCCACGCATCGGAGCCGCTCTCACGGCCGCCGCCGGTTTCCTTCTCGCCACCGAAGGCGCCGCCGATCTCTGCACCCGACGTGCCAATATTGACGTTGGCGATGCCGCAGTCCGATCCGTCGACGCCGAGGAAGCGCTCGGATTCCTGCAGGTCGCGGGTGAAGATCGACGACGACAGGCCGGCGCCAACCGCGTTGTGCTCGTCGAGCACGGCGTCGAAATCAGAATATTTCATCACATAGAGGATCGGCGCGAAGGTTTCTTCCGTCACCGGCGAAACCTGTTTCGGCATTTCCACCAACGCCGGATGCACATAATAGGCATCCGGATGGCCGTTCTCGACCCGCGTGCCGCCGGTCACCTTGCCGCCATGTGAACCTGCCTCCTTCAGCGCCTTCTGCATGGCGTCGAAAGCAGCCTTGTCGATCAGCGGCCCGACCAGTGAAGGGGTCTCCAGCGGATTGCCAACCGAGACGCTTTCGTAGGCCTTCTTGAGACGTGGAACCAGAGCGTCATAGACGCTGTCATGCACGAACAGGCGCCGCAGCGTCGTGCAGCGCTGTCCCGCCGTGCCCATCGCGCCGAAGGCAATCGCGCGCAGCGCCATGTCGAGATCGGCGGTCGGGCAGACGATGCCGGCATTGTTGCCGCCGAGTTCGAGCACCGCGCGGGCAAAGCGCTTGGCCAGCCGCGGGCCAACGTCGCGGCCCATGCGCGTCGAGCCGGTGGCCGATACCAGCGGCACCTTGGGATGATCGACCAGGATCTCGCCGACGGCGCGGTCACCGATCAGCACCGGCGCCAGGCCCTGCGGCGCGTCGGTGCCGAAACGCTTTACCGCGCGGGCAAAAATCGCTTCGCAGGCGAGCGCCGTTAGCGGTGTCTTCTCCGACGGCTTCCACACCACCGCGTCGCCGCAGACCAGCGCCAGGGCTGCGTTCCACGACCACACCGCGACCGGAAAGTTGAAGGCGGAAATGACGCCGACGACGCCGAGTGGATGCCAGGTTTCCATCATGCGATGGCCCGGGCGCTCGGTGGCGATGGTCAGGCCGTACAACTGCCGGGACAGACCGACGGCGAAATCGCAGATGTCGATCATCTCCTGCACTTCGCCAAGTCCCTCGGACGGGATCTTTCCGACCTCGATCGAGACCAGCCGGCCAAGCTCGGCCTTGTGCGTGCGCAGCTCCTCGCCGAGCAGCCGCACCAGCTCGCCGCGCCGTGGGCCCGGCACCATCCGCCACGCCTGGAACGCCTTGTGCGCGGCATCGATGGTCTTGGCCGCGTCGGCCGGCGAGATCGTCTTCAGCGCCGCGATCTGCTCACCCGTCACCGGGCTGCGCACGATCAGGTCGCCGCCGACAAGCGCGTCATTGGCCACACCCAGTTTCGCCAGCAGCTCGGCCGTTTCCTTCGCTATGGTCATTTTTTTCCCTTTCATATCCCGTCGCCATCATATGGCGCCGGATCAAGCCTTGCGCCATGTCGCCTGCGTGCCGAAAAGGCACCTCAGGCACTGTCATGGCGTGGCATTACTCGTTCCAGGGGAAAATCGCCACCCCGGCATGGTCCAAGCCGAGAGCAGACCGTTGAACCAGATCAAAAGTCAGTCATTTCGCCGTGCGGGCAGGTCCCCGTACGGCACCGTCTTTCATCAGCCGGTCGATATGCATGCGGATATGGGCGGCTTCCGCGGCCGTGTTGGCGAGCGCGATGGCGCGGTCGAAGGCGACACGCGCCTCTTCGCCCCGGTCGAGCTGCATCAATAGGCCACCCTTGAGGCCGAAGAAGTGGAAATAGCCGGAAAGCCTCTGTTCGAGCGGTTCGATCATGGCAAGCGCTTCTGCCGGTCCGCGCACCTTTGAGACCGCGACCGCGCGGTTGAGCGTGATTACCGGCGACGGCTGCATCTGTTCGAGCAGGCCGTAGAGCAGGTCGATCTCCACCCAGTCGGTGTCCTCGGCCTTGTCGGCTCGCGCATGCAGCGCGGCAATAGCCGCTTGCACCTGGTAGGGGCCGGGTTGGCGATGGCGCAGCGCCTTGTCGACCAGCGCCAGCCCCTCGTCGATCATCTTGCGGCTCCACAGCCTGCGATCCTGATCCTCGAGCAGCACGATCTCGCCGTCTTCATCGAAACGGGCCGGCGCGCGCGCATGCTGCAGCAGCAACAGCGCCGTCAGCCCCATGATCTCCGGCTCGGTCTGGAACAGCCTGAGCAAAAGCCGCGCCAGCCGGATCGCCTCCTCGCACAGCGGTGCGCGCGCCGGCGCCTCGCCGCTGTTGGTCGAGTAGCCCTCGTTGAAGATCAGGTAGACCATGGCGGCGACAGCGGCGAGCCGTTCCGAGCGCTCGACCGCGCCCGGCGTTTCGAACGGCACGCCGGCGTCCGCAATGCGCGCCTTGGCGCGGGTGATGCGCTGCTCCATGGCGCTCTCGCCGACCAGGAAGGCGCGCGCGATCTGCTTGACGGTGATGCCCGAGACGATGCGCAGCGCCACCGCGATCTGCTGCGTCGGTGACAGATCGGGATGACAGCAAATGAACAGCAGCCGCAAGATGTCGTCGCGGTAATGCGCGCCGTCCAGCCGCTCGGCCATGTCGCTCTCGGCATCTTCCAGGTCGGAGATCTGGTCTTCCTCCGGCATCGGCGCCTGCTTGGCACGCTTGCGCACGGCATCGATGCCGCTGTTGCGGCCGACAAAGATCAGCCAGGCCGCCGGATCACGCGGCGGCCCGTTCTGCGGCCAATTCTTCAGGGCTCTGAGACACGCATCCTGGAAAGCTTCCTCCGCCGTATCGAGATCGCGGAAATAACGCAGCAGCGCGCCCATCGCCTGCGGACGGGCGGTGTTGATTGTCGAGCTTATCCAGGCGAGTTCGGTCATGCGGGAATCTTGTTGGTGTGAAACATCTGAACCGGCCGGATCTCGTAGGAGCCGCCACTCGGGTTGACGTCGGACAGTTCACGGGCGAACTCTACAGCCTCGTCGAGATCCGCGCATTCGAGCGTGTAGAAGCCGAGGAATTGCTCCTTGGTCTCCGCGAAAGGCCCGTCGATGACGACGGCTTCGCCCTTGACCTTTCTCAGTGTCGTTGCCGCCGTGGTCGGCAACAGCCGCGCCACCGGGCCAAGTCGTCCGGCCTGGACGTACTTTTCCTGAACGTTGAGAAGCTTGCCTATGACTTCATCGTCCTGCGCCTTGCTCCACGAGCTGACGACGTCTTCGGAGGCATAGCAGAGGATTGCGTAGAGCATGGTTGGTCCTTTTCTCTGTCAAAGGACGAAACACTAGGACCGATCCCGACACGACGTCGATAAAAAAATCTGGGTGCCGCGCATTTGGTAACCGCATTGCCGCCGGTTAGCTTTCGCGCACCTTCAGCCATCTCAGCACGAGAGCTTCCTCGCCATCGAGGCCGTCTATCGAGCGCTTATGCTTGTTGGCTTGCGCCATTTCGTCGAGCAATCGTCCTTGCGACCAGGCCTCGAACACCTGCGGATGGATATAGCATTTGCGGCAGACGGCGCGCGTATTGCCCAGCCGCTCGGCGACCTTGTCGATGACGCTGTTCATCACCCGCTTTTGCTGCGCCTGGGTTTCCGGTAATTCCGTCTGCGCAAACAGTGACGCGGCGTGGATGGTGCCGCCCCAGGTGCGGAAGTGCTTGGAGCTGAACGCATCGCCAACGGCCTCCCTGATATAGCAGTTGACGTCCTCTGAACGGACCGGCCGCCTGTTGCCGTCTTCATCGAGATACTGGAACAGTTTTTGGCCGGGCAGGTCCTGTGCGCCGCGCACGATCCCGGCGATGCGGCGATCGACCAGCTTGAGCTTCCACTCCTTGCCGGACTTTCCCTTGAAGGCGAAGCGCAGGCTTGAACCGACGATGTCGACGTGGCGGTCGCGCAATGTGGTCAGCCCGAAACTCTTGTTGTCGCGGGCGTAGGCGGCGTTGCCGACGCGGATCATAGTGTTGTCGAGCAGCCAGACGACGGCGGCGACGACACGCTCGAGCGGCAGGCCGCGACGGCGCAGATCGCCGTCGATCCGGCGCCGCAGGACCGGCAGGCTTTCGGCAAAGGCGACAAGGCTCGAATATTTGGCGCCGTCGCGTTCTTCGGCCCATTGCGGATGGTAGCGGTACTGCTTGCGTCCGCGCTGGTCCCTGCCGGTCGCCTGGATATGACCGTCGTCGTCCGGCGAAATCCACACATCCGTCCAGGCCGGCGGAATGACGATAGCCTCGATGCGCGCCCGCGTGACGTCGGGAACTGGCCGCCCGTTCGGTCCCTTGTAGGAAAACCCCTTGCCTGTCTTAAGCCGCCTTATGCCGGGCTCGGCATCGCTGACATAGGTAAGCGATGCATGATCGGCCGAGGTTTGCGCCCCGTTCTTCGGCACAGCATCTTCGTCAGCCGGCCGGCCGTGCGACAATCCGGATTTTTGCAGCATGTCTGCTCCACGCAAATATCCGTAGATAAGCTGCGGGCCGATTGCTGGTTCCAAAGGTCGTGCGAAAAGCCGGCGACAGCGCTGGCGCCGAGCCTGCTTTCAGGCTTTTTCGAGCACGACCGGAATGACGTCGACAGCCTGTTCGCCGACCTGTCCGCCGGTGGTCTTCAGCACGCCGACGATCGGCGCCACGTCCGAATAGTCGCGGCCGTAGCCGACGGTGATGTGGTCGTTGCTGGCCCGCATGCCGTTGGTCGGATCGAATTCCTGCCAGCCGGCGTCGCGCCCGCACCAGGCCTTGACCCAGGCATGCATGGCATCGGCGCCTTCCAGCCGAGGCTTGCCCTTCGGCGGGATGGTGCGCAGGAAGCCGCTGACATAGCCGGCCGGAATACCGAGTCCGCGCAGGCCGGCGATCATGATGTGCGAAAAGTCCTGGCAGACGCCACGCTTCAGCCTGAAGGCGTCGCTGGCCCGGGTCCGCACCGTCGTCGCCTCGCCGTCATAGGTGAAATCGCGATGGATGCGATTGCACAGGTCCATCGCCGTGCCGGCGGCGGAGCCGCCGACGCTGCCTTGCGCATAGAGGGTGATCGCACCATCGATGCCGGCATGGGTGCTGCCCGTCAGGAAATGATGCGGTGCATCAGACGCCAGCGACCGCACCGCGGCGAGTTCCTGCCTGAGCCGGCCGATATCGGGCGACACGTCGAGCCCGGGCTCGGGCCGCGACACCGATACGCGTGCGCTCATCCTTATGTCGAGCGCATCATGCGCGTCGCGAAAGGCGATCGAGGTGACGTTGTTGCCGAAGAAGTCCAAAAAATCCGAACGCTCGTTGGGCGCCGGCGCAAAAGACAATGACGCGGCGATGACGCGCTGCACCCCGGAAATCGTCGATGGCAGCACGCGGATCTGGTGGCGGCCGCCGCCCGCCGCCGCGGCATAGTCGTAATGGAGATGGAGCCGGATGTCGTAAAGCATGCGCTACTTTTCTTGTCTTGGCGCAGGGTCTTGTCGCAAAACCATGTGACCCTTTTGCGGAACCTGCCTAGCCGAAATAGGCTTTGGCGAGGCTGTTGTAGAGGCCGCCGATTTCATAGGCGAGATCGTCCAGCGCCTTGGCCGTCATGTCCGAAGGCTCCTTGATGGCAATCTGGGTGTTGAGTTGCAGGATCTCCTTGGCCGCCGGCGACATGTGCCCCTCGCCGCCGAGCGACGGCAACAGGCCGATCTCTGCCTTCAGCCTTTCGAGCTGGAACAGGATGGAGCGCGGATTGAGCGGGTCGAGCGCCAGGAGATCGACCACCGTGCGCCGGCCGGCCTGCACCGGATATTGCCGGCGGTGGGTCATCACGCTGTCGCCGATCTCCAGCATCATGTCGAGCGCGCCGTCCGGCGCCTTGGCGCCGGTCAGCCGGGACAGCGTGCGGGCGATCTGGATGCCGCGCTCCAGCCGCCGGCCGATCTCGAGGAAACGCCAACCGGCGAAGCGGTACATGTTCTCATGCAGCAGGCCGGAGAAGCCGGCGAGCTTGCGCAGGATGACCGTCATGGCCCGTGTCGCGTCGTCGCCGGGCGCCACCGTGGTTGCGAACTGATGGATGGTCTTCGACAGATCCTTGAGCGCCAGCCAGCCATCGGGTGAGAACCGGTCGCGGATCTGCCCGGCGCTGTAGACGGCGCTATCCAGCGTGCCGATCAGTCCCGACGGGATCGCCGTCTCGACGTCGATGCCGAAAGGTTCGAGATAATCCCTGATGTCGGCAAGCAGCGGCATGTCCGGATCGGAGGTCTCGGCGAGCCGCACATGATAGGCGCGCAGGATGCGCACCGTGTCTTCCGAGCGTTCGATGTAGCGGCCGAGCCAGGTCAGGTTTTCCGCCGCCCGGCTGGGCAGGCTGCCCGGCCTGGTGCGGATGAAGCTGTCGCCTTCTTGCGGCAGCAGCGTCTCGCGCTCCACCGGTCTGTCGCTGACCACCCAGACGTCCGCAGCCTGGCCGCCACGCTGCATGGCGATCGCCGTCGGATCGAGCGACAGGCCGACGCGGGCAAAACCGCCCGGCATCACCGTCCAGCCCTCGGGCGTGCGCGCCAGATAGACGCGCAGGCTCGCCGGCCGTGGCTCCAGCCAGCCGCCGACAAAGACCGGTGTCGTTGAAAGCGTCACCGCTTCCTGGCCGACGAAGGCGCCGCCTTCACCTTCGATGCGCGCCACCAGCTCAGCCCGCTCCCCGGCGGAAAGCGCCGAGCCGAGCTTCGTCTGGTTGTCATCCTCGAAGGCAAGCCGTGTCGATAGCGCCGGACCGATCACCATGCGGTCGATATTGGCCAGCACATGCGCGCGTTCCGTCGCCTGCCCGCACCACCACGTCGCGACGCTCGGCAGCAGCAATTCCTCGCCCCGCAAGGCGCGCGAGATCTTGGGCAGGAAGGCGAGCAGCGCGCGTGTTTCCATCAGGCCGGAGCCAAGCGCGTTGACGGTCGCAACCGCGCCCTGGCGGATCGCCTCGACAAGGCCTGGCGTGCCGATCTGCGAATCCGGGCGCAGTTCGAGCGGATCGGCGAAGGCAGCGTCGAGCCGCCGCCACAGCACGCTGATCGGCATCAGGCCGGAGACCGTGCGCACCATCAGCCTGCCGCCGGAGACGGTCAGATCCTCGCCTTCGAGCAGCATGATACCGAGATAGCGGGCGATATAGGCGTGTTCGTAATAGGTTTCGTTGAGCGGCCCCGGCGTCAGGATGGCGACACGGCCGTCGGTTTCCTTGGCCATGCCGATCAACGCATCGCGAAAACGGCGGAAGAAGCCGGCAAGGCGGTGCACATGCATCTCGCCGTAGATATCGGACAGCGCGCGTGTGGTGGCGACGCGGTTCTCCAGCGCAAAGCCGGCGCCGGATGGCGCCTGGGTGCGGTCGCCCAGCACCCACCATTGGCCGTCGGGCCCGCGGCCGAGTTCGAACGCGCAGAAATGCAGGAAATGCCCGCCAGCCGGCCTGGTGCCGACCACTGGCCGCAAATATTCCGGGCTGGCGGCGATCAGCCCCGCCGGCAGGATGCCCTTTTCGACCAGCCGGTTCGGCCCGTAGATGTCCGCAATCGTCTCTTCGAACAGTTCGGCGCGCTGCACCAGGCCGGCGCTGATCGCGGCCCACTCGCTGTCCTCGATAAGCAGGGGAATATGCGCCAGCGGCCATTCGCGCTCATTGGCGCCGGCCTTGTCATAGACGCGGTAATAGACGCCGGCGTCGCGCAGATACTGGTCGGCGCGCGCGAAGCGCTGGCCAAGCTTTTCAGCCCCAAGTTCGTCGAGCGCCTCGATGAAGTGCTTCCAGACCGGACGGGGAGTGCCTGACGCATCGACCATCTCGTCGACGACGCCGTCGATCGGCTGGTAGTGCTCCAGCAGGCTGTGGATCTGCGGCTTGCCGCGTACCCTTTTGTGATTCCCCTTTGCCATCGTTGATCAGAGTCTTGCCGGCCGCCGAAGGTCAAGCGTCATCGGGAAATCTTCCGCCGGTTGTTCCTCACGCAGCACATAGAAGGACGGCGTATGGCCGCGCGGTTCGAAGCGGGCGAGCCGCCGTGCCTCCGCCTCGTTGCCGTTGACCGGGAAGGTGTCGTAGTTGCGCCCACCGGGATGCGCGACATGGTAGACGCAGCCGCCGACCGCGCGGCCCGACCAGCGGTCATAGATGTCGAACACCAGCGGCGTGTTGACCGGCAGCGCCGGATGCAGTCCCGAAGCCGGCTGCCACGCCTTGAAGCGGACGCCCGCCACCGCCACCTCGCGGTTGTCGGTGACCTTCATCGGCACGATGCGGCCGTTGCAGACCACCGCATGACGCTCGGGGTTCAGCCCCTCGGTCTTGACCTGCAGCCGTTCGACCGAGGAATCGACGAAGCGCACGGTGCCGCCGATCGCCCCTTGCTCGCCCATTACGTGCCAAGGCTCGAGCGCCTGCCGCAGCTCCAGCTTGATGCCGGCATGCTGGACCTCGCCGCAGAACGGGAAGCGGAATTCGAGCTGGGCATCGAACCATTCCGGACGAAACTCGAAGCCGCTGAGCTTGAGATCGTCGAGCACGTCGAGAAAATCCGCCCAGACATGGTGCGGCAGCATGAAACGATCATGCAACGAGGTGCCCCAGCGCACGAAGCGGCCGTCGAGCGGGTTTTTCCACGCGCGGGCAATAATGGCACGGACCAAGAGCTGCTGCGCCAGACTCATGCGCGCATTGGGCGGCATCTCGAAGCCGCGGAACTCGACCAGGCCGAGCCGGCCGGTCGGCCCGTCCGGCGAAAACAGCTTGTCGATGCAGATTTCCGAGCGATGCGTATTGCCCGTGACATCGGTCAACAGGTTGCGGAACAGCCGGTCGACCAGCCACGGCAAGGGTGCCGCGCCCTGGTCGGGATGCGGCACCTGCGCCATCGCGATCTCGAGCTCGTAGAGCGAGTCATGACGCGCCTCGTCGAAGCGCGGCGCCTGGCTGGTCGGGCCGATGAACAGGCCGGAGAACAGGTAGGACAGCGACGGATGCCGCTGCCACTGCAGCACCAGGCTCTTCAACAAATCGGGCCGGCGCAGGAACGGACTGTCATTGGGTGTCGCGCCGCCGACCACGACATGATTGCCGCCGCCGGTGCCAGTGTGGCGTCCGTCGATCATGAACTTGTCGGCGCCAAGCCGGGTCTGCCGCGCCTCCTCGTAGATCGCTGTCGTCGTCGCCACGCAATCCTGCCAGTTGGCGGCAGGATGGATGTTGACTTCGATGACGCCGGGATCGGGTGCGACGCGGATGACGTTGAGGCGCGGATCGTGCGGCGGGCCATAGCCTTCGATATGCACCGGCAGACCGATGGTCCGCGCTGCATTCTCGGCAGCCGCCACCAGTTCAAGATAGTCTTCGAGCGCCTCGACCGGCGGCATGAACACGCAGAGCCGGCCGTCGCGCGGCTCTACCGAAAGTGCGGTGCGCACCGCGCCGCCGATCTCGGTGATTTCCTGCTCGACCCGGTCCTGTTGACCGCTTGCCGCGGTGAACGACACCGCCTGCTGGCGGCGCGCCATTTCATCGGCGCCTTCGAGTTCGGCCGGAGCCGCTACGGGCAGGATCGCCTCGCGCGCCTGCAATGGGCCGCGCGGCAGCGAGGGATCGACCGGCACGATGTAGGGGAACTGCGCCGGCGGCACATAGGGAAGCGTGCCGAGCGGCAAGCGATAGCCGACCGGAGAATCGCCCGGCACCAGGAACAGCCGGCCGCGCCGCGTCTTCCACTTTTCCGAACGCCAGCGCGGTCCCGACGCCTGGCTGTTCCAGCGCTGCACCGGCAGTACATAGCCGGACGGCTTGGTCAGCCCGCGTTCGAAGACTTTCGCCATGCGGCTGCGCTCTTCCGGATCCTCCAGCTTGGAGTTGGAGGGATCGACATTGTCCGGCAGCTTGCCTTCCTTGAGCAGCCACTCGGCCGGATCCTCATAGGCTTCGCTGACCATGGATTTTTCGATGCCGAGTTCCCCGGCAATCGCCGTCAGCAGGTCTTCGGCCTGTTTCGGCCCGACATCGGCCTCACTCTTTTCGCGCGCGATCAGCGACGGGTCGCTCCAAACCGGTTCACCATCGGCGCGCCAGTAGAGCGAGAAGGTCCAGCGCGGCAGGCTCTCGCCCGGATACCATTTGCCTTGGCCGTAGTGGAGAAAGCCGCCCGGCGCGAAGCGCTCGCGCAACCGTCGGATCAGCGCATCGGCCTTCTCGCGCTTGGTCGGTCCGACGGCAGCGGTGTTCCACTCCGCGGATTCGAAATCGTCGATCGAGACGAAGGTCGGCTCGCCGCCCATCGTCAGCCGCACGTCACCTTCCGCAAGTGCTGCATCGACCTTGTTGCCGAGTGCATCGAGCGCCTGCCAGCTTTCATCCGAGAACGGCTTGGTGATGCGCGGATGTTCGGCGATGCGGTCGACCCGCATCTCGAAGCCGAAGTCGACATTGGCAAAGCTCGCCATGCCGGAAATCGGCGCTGCGTTGCGGAAATGCGGCGTGGCGGCGAGCGGCACATGGCTCTCGCCGGTGAGCAGGCCGGAGGTCGGATCGAAGCCGATCCAGCCGGCGCCGGGAAGATAGACCTCGCACCAGGCATGCAGATCGGTGAAGTCTACGGCGGTTCCAGGCGGTCCATCCAGCGCGACGAGATCCGGCTTGAGCTGGATCAGATAGCCGGAGACAAAGCGCGCGGCGATGCCGAGATTGCGCAAGATCTGCACCAGCAGCCAGCTTGAATCGCGGCACGAGCCTTTTTTCGCGGCCAGCGTCTCTTCCGGCGAGAACACACCGGTCTCCATGCGCACGATATAGGCGATTTCGCGCTGCAGCCGGGCATTGAGATCGACGAGGAAATTGACGGTGTTCTTTGCGCTGCGGTCGATGGTCCCGAGCAAAGCCGAAAGCAGCGGACCGGCCGGCTCCGGGGTGCGGTAAATGGCGAGATCGTCGCGGATCTCTTCCGGATACTCGAACGGAAACGCCTCGGCCGACGGCTCGACGAAGAAATCGAACGGATTGTAGACCGTCATGTCGGCGACGAGATCGACCTCGATCTTCAGTTCCGTCACCGGCTCGGGAAAAACGAAACGGGCGAGGAAGTTGCCGTAGGGGTCCTGCTGCAGATTGACGAAATGGTTAGCCGGTTCGACCTTGAGCGAATGGCTCAACACCTTGGTGCGGGAATGCGGCGCCGGCTGCAGCCTGATGATCTGCGGCCCGAGAACCACCGGCCGGTCATATTTGTAGTGGGTCAGATGGTAGACAGCTGCCAGAATTGCCATGGGGCCCCGGAATTCAGCGTTTCAAACGAATTCGCTGAACCCTGACACAAATGGCGGCCATTCTCCAAGCAGAGATGTTGCGGTGCACCTAATTTAAGCAGGTGTGCCGGCTTAGAAAAACGCCTGCAGGCCCGTCTGCGCCCTTCCCAGGATCAATGCATGCACGTCATGCGTGCCTTCATAGGTGTTGACCGTCTCCAGGTTCTGCGCGTGGCGCATGACGTGGTAGCCGATCTGGATGCCGTTGCCGCCATGCATGTCGCGGGCCTGGCGGGCGATGTCGAGCGCCTTGCCGCAATTGTTGCGCTTGACGATCGAGATCATTTCCGGCGCCATCTTGCCTTCATCGAGCAACCGTCCGACGCGCAGGCTCGCCTGCAATCCAAGCGCGATCTCGGTCTGCATGTCGGCGAGTTTCTTCTGGTAAAGCTGCATGCCGGCCAGCGGCTTGCCGAACTGCTTGCGGTCGAGACCGTACTGGCGGGCGCGATGCCAGCAATCTTCGGCGGCCCCCATCGAACCCCAGGAAATGCCGAAGCGGGCGCGATTGAGGCAGCCGAACGGGCCTTTCAGTCCGGAAACATTGGGCAGCAGCGCGTCCTCGCCGACCTCGACGCCTTCCATCACCACCTCGCCGGTGATCGAAGCCCGCAGCGACAGCTTGCCGCCGATCTTCGGCGCCGAAAGCCCCTTCATGCCCTTTTCCAGCACGAAGCCGCGGATCTGGTTGTCATGCGCCGATGATTTCGCCCAGACGACGAACACATCGGCGACCGGCGAGTTGGAAATCCACATCTTCGAGCCGGAGAGCTTGTAGCCGTTGGCCGTCTTCTCGGCGCGAGTCTTCATGCCGCCCGGATCGGAGCCGGCATCCGGCTCGGTCAGGCCGAAACAGCCGATCCATTCTCCGCTGGCGAGCTTGGGCAGGTACTTCTTGCGCTGCTCATCCGAGCCATAGGCGTAGATCGGATACATCACCAGCGACGACTGCACGCTCATCATCGAGCGGTAACCCGAGTCGACACGTTCGACTTCCCGCGCGACCAGCCCGTAGGTCACGTAGTTGGCGCCAAGCCCGCCAAACTCCTCGGGAATGGTGATGCCGAGCAGGCCGGCCTCGCCCATTTCGCGAAAGATCGCCGTGTCGAACGTCTCGTTGAGATAGGCGTCCTCGATCCGGGGCGCGAGCTTGTCGGCGGCAAAGGCAGCGGCACCATCGCGCACCATGCGCTCGTCTTCCGAAAGCTGGCTCTCGATCAGGAACGGGTCTTCCCAGACGAATACATTCTTGTCGGCGGCCATGGCTCTCTCCCAACTGATGCAGGTCGCCCAAAAGTGTCAGCGGTTTTGGGATGACGACATGCATGAAGCAAAATCTTGGCCCGGCTTATCGACCCGCGGCCTGAAAAAATCAAACGAAATTGCTTCGCCGATCAATGAGCGTTAGTAATCGATCATGAGTGTCCAGCGCCGCCTTCTACCTAACACAAGTGCCCTTGCCGCCTTCGAGGCGGTGGCCCGCCTCGGCAGTTTCACCGCCGCCGCCCAGGAACTCGATCTGACCCAGGGCGCAGTCAGCCGGCAGATCAGGCTGTTGGAGGACCAGTTCGGCCGCCGGCTGTTCGAACGCGACAGCCGCAATGTCAGGCTGTCGATGGCAGGCGAAATCTACGCCGAAGCGGTGCGGTCGGCGCTTGGCCAATTGCGTGACGCCTCCCTTGGATTGATGAGCAATCGGCATAGTGGCATGCTGAACCTTGCTATTTTGCCAACCTTCGGCACGCGCTGGCTGATGCCGATGATCCCCGATTTCGTCGAAAAAAATCCCGATATCACTATCAACTTCGTCACCCGCGTCGGCCGCTTCGACTTCGCCCGCGAACGATTGGATGCCGCCATCCACTACGGCCTGCCGGACTGGCCGGAGGCAGACTCGACGCTCTTGGTGCGCGAAACGGTGGCGCCGGTCGTGTCGCCCGAATTCCTCGCCGGCCGCGCCATCGCCGCACCGGCGGATATCGGCCGCTTGCCGCTGCTGCACATGACGACGCGCCCCGGCGCCTGGACCGAATGGTTCGAACACCAGGGCCTGAGCGCGCCGACCGGACCGGGCATGCAGTTCGAACAGTTCGGCACCGCCGCCCAAGCCTGCATGGCGGGGCTCGGCGTGGCGCTTCTGCCGCTGATCCTCATCGCTGGCGAATTGCAGCGCGGCCAGCTGGTGCCCGCGCCCGGCCTGCCGATGCAAAGCCGCAGCGCCTATTATCTCGTCGTACCGCACGACAAGCGCGACCACCCGCCGGTCGCCAGTTTTCGCGACTGGCTGCTGATGCACGTCGGGTTGCGCGAGGACATTCGCAAAGGTGTGGAGAGTGGCCCAGGCATCCCCGCGGAGCAGGTGTTTGATCGGCTGGAAGCAAGATAGAGCGGAAAGCCTTGAGTACTGGCGGCTTTTGCGGGCGGTGGCGCCGCCCCTCACCTGCCTGCCGGCATCCTCCCCCGTATAGTGACGGGGAGAGGGGGCTGTCTTTGGCGATTTCACCAATCGCCAGCGTTTCAAGAAGAGTGACGGCGATGCGGCCAGCCATTTCTCCCCGTCACTATACGGGGAGAAATGCCCGGCAGGGCAATGAGGGGCGGCGCCGACCTTGGCGGAGCGAGAAGAACCGCTACTTCCGCTTCAACGCATCGGCCAACGCCGCGCCGAACGCGCCTTGCTGCGCCGGCCGTTCCGGCTGGCGCTGCGGCGCAGGCGAACGCGGCGCTGGTCTGCCGCCGCCAGTGTCGCGCGGCCCGCTGCGCGATGCACCACCTTCTCCGCCATCCCTGCGCATCGAAAGGGCGATGCGCTTGCGCTTGATGTCGACATCGACGACGCGCACCTTGACCACGTCGCCGGCCTTGACCACCTCATGCGCGTCCTTGATGAAACGGTCGGCGAGTTGCGAGACATGCACCAGCCCGTCCTGATGCACGCCGATATCGACGAAGGCGCCGAAGGCCGCGACATTGGTGACGGTGCCTTCCAGCAGCATGCCGGGCTTCAAATCCTTGATATCGTCGATGCCGTCGGCGAAGGTCGCGGTCTTGAAGCCGGGGCGTGGATCGCGGCCGGGCTTTTCCAGCTCGGCCAGGATGTCGCGCACCGTCGGCAAGCCGAAACGCTCATCGACGAAGACGCGTGGATCGAGTGCCTTCAGCGCAGCGCTGTCGCCCATTAGCGAGCGCACGTCGCGGCCGCAGGCGGCGACGATCTTCTTCGCCACGCCATAGGCTTCCGGATGCACCGACGAGGCATCGAGCGGCTCGCTGCCGTTGGCGATGCGCAGGAAGCCGGCGGATTGTTCGAACGCGCGAGGTCCGAGGCGGGGCACCTTGAGCAGATCCTTGCGGCTGGCAAAGGGTCCGGTCGCATCGCGATGCGCGACAATAGCGTCGGCCAGCGATGCGCCAAGGCCCGAAACGCGCGCCAGCAGCGGCGCCGAAGCGGTGTTGAGATCGACGCCGACGGCGTTGACCGCATCCTCGACAACCGCTTCCAGCGAGCGGCCAAGCCGGTACTGGTCGACATCGTGCTGGTACTGGCCGACGCCGATCGACTTCGGCTCGATCTTGACCAGTTCGGCCAGCGGATCCTGCAGGCGTCTGGCGATCGACACCGCACCACGCAGCGACACGTCGAGGCCTGGGAATTCCGCCGCCGCCGTCGCTGAAGCCGAATAGACCGAGGCGCCGGCCTCGCTGACGATCACCTTGAGCGGCTTAGGCCCGCCATCCGCCGGCATATCGGACAGCATGTCGGCCACCAGCTTTTCGGTTTCGCGGCTGCCGGTGCCATTGCCGATCGAGATCAGCTCGACCTTGTGCAGGCGAACGAGTTTGGCCAGCTCCGCCTGCGTGCCGCGCACATCGTTCCGGGGTGGAGACGGATAGACGGTCGTCGTCGCCAGCACCTTGCCGGTGCCGTCGACCACCGCCACCTTGACGCCGGTGCGGATGCCGGGGTCGAGCCCCATCGTGGCGCGCGAGCCGGCGGGGGCGGCAAGCAGCAGATCCTTCAGGTTGCGGGCAAAGACATGGATCGCTTCCTCTTCCGCCCGCTCGCGCAGGTCGCGCATCAGGTCGAGCGTCAGGTGCAGCGACAGTTTTATCCGCCAAGTCCAGCCCGCCACCTCCATCAGCCAACGGTCGCCCGGCAGGCTGCCGCCGATGGCATAGGCGTTGGCGATCATGCGCTCGACCGGCTTCACCGGCGACGTGTCATCGGCATCGACCTCGATGTCGAGCGACAGCACCTCTTCATTGCGGCCGCGCAGCATCGCCAGCGCGCGATGGCTTGGCACGGTCGACCAGCGCTCGACATGGTCGAAATAGTCCGAGAATTTCGCGCCGGCCTCCTGCTTGCCGTCGACCACCCGGGCGCGCATGAAGGCGCGTTCCTTCATGTAGGTCCGTAATTTGCCGACCAGGTCGGCATTCTCGGCGAACTGTTCCGACAGGATGTCGCGCGCGCCCTCGAGTGCCGCCTTGGCGTCCGCCACCTCATCGGTCACATAGGTCAGCGCCAGTTCGGCCGGCACCAGAGACCGGTCGACCAGGATGGCTTCGGCCAGCGGCCCCAGCCCGCGCTCCCTGGCGATTTCAGCCTTGGTCCGCCGTTTCGGCTTGTAGGGAAGGTAGATGTCTTCCAGCTCCGCCTTGGTGGTGGCGGCGACGATCTTGCCTTCAAGCTCGTCGGTCAGCTTGCCCTGCTCGTGGATGGAACCAAGGATGGTGTCGCGGCGCGCGTCGAGCTCGCGCAGATAGGCCAGACGCTCCGAAAGCAGGCGCAACTGCGTGTCGTCCAGCCCGCCCGTCACCTCCTTGCGGTAGCGTGCCACGAAAGGAACCGTTGCGCCCTCGTCGAGCAGTTCGATCGCCGCCGCGGCCTGTTCGGGCCGCGCCGTGATCTCGGCCGCGATGATGGCTGCGATACGCTTGATGTCGGATGCCATGTCGTTCCTGCTCTCGTCGAAAAGAGCGGCGACCATAGGCGCAGACGTTCAGTCCGCCAACCGCCGCATTTTCATCAGCCCGGCGGGTCCACAGGAAAGCGCGCGGTAATTGGCGGGTAGGGAGATTAGACCATCCGGCTCATCGCCTCGAAGAAGGCAACGATCTCGATATCCAGCGGATCATCGACCGGCACCGGCTGCGACGACATCTTGGCGATCACCACTTCGGTCCTGGGATCGACATAGAGCCACTGGCCGTGGATGCCGATGCCGCAATAGGCGCCGCCCGGCAGACCCGTCTGGTACCATTTGTTGCGATAGCGGCCCTTGGGGAACAGCGGCAGCATCGCGCCACGCTGCCAGGCTTCCGAACTGCCGCCGGTGGCAATCGTATCGCGCACCCAAGCTTCGGGCACGACGCGGCGGCCGTTGGCCGTGCCGCCTTGCCGCATCATCTCGCCGACACGCGCCAGGTCGCGTGGCGTCACCGAAATGCCGCCGGCAGTGCGCGCCGTGCCTTCCATGTCGACGCCGATCGAGGCTTCGTTGACGGCGCCGAGCGGCAGCCAAAGTTTCTCGCGCATCAGGTCGGTGAAGCGCTGGCCCGAGGCACGTTCGAGCAGGATGCCGAGCAGGTCGGAATTGGGCGAGCGGTAGCGGAAGGTCTGGCCATGCGGCTCGGCAAGCCGCTGCAAGGTCAGGATGAATTCGCGCAGGCTTTCCGTGCCGCCGCCCGGATTCCACAGCGTGGCGCGGCGATAGCGGGCAAAGGCGCTTTCCGGATCGAGATAGGCCTCTTCGAAGTCGAGGCTGACGCTCATGTCGAGCACATGCCGAACGCTCGCGTCGGCGTAGGCTGATCCGGCGGCTTCCGGAATGTAATGCGTCACCGGCGCTTCCGGATCGAACACGCCCTCGCCTTCCAATATGCCGGCGACGATGGCGGTCAGCGACTTGCTGATCGAAAAGATGATATGGCGGGCGCCGAAATCCATATGCGGCGCGAACCAGTCGCCGATGACCGTGCCGCCCTTCATCACCGTCAGCGCGTCGGTGTTCGAGCGTGCGAGAAAATCAGCCACCGTCTCCGGCGCGCCGGCGATCGTGACCTTGTTGCCCAGCAAGCCGCTGATATCCCGCACCGGCGCCTCGATACCACCCGGCACTGCTGCCACCGGCGCCGTCGGCACCAGTTCGCCAAGATTCTGGAACGACCAGCGGTTGAACGGATTTTCGCGCCAGTTGGCGAGCAGAACCTCATTGCGGCGGAAGCCGTATCGGGTTTCGAACGCGGTCTTGCCGGTCATGGCGTATCCTTCTGGATTTCTTTGGGTTTCTTAGAGGCTGTTTCGAAAGGTGCTCCGGCGATGGCCGCCGGAGTGGGTTTCCAAGCAGCCTGTCAGGCAAGTGCCGCAGCAATGGCGTGCACGGCCTTCACCGTCGCCACCGAATAGGCGACATTGCTGAAATCCGGATAGGTCGAAAGCTTCACCACGACCATACTTGTGTTCCAGTCGATGTGAATCATCTGGCCGAACACGCCCCGGCACATCAGCGCGCGCGAGCGCGGATCCTCGATCCAGAACTGGTTGCGGTAGCTGCCTTCGGGCAGGCTGGGATTGAAGTCCGGCCCGTGCCTGCCGTTGCGCGTCGCCTCGATCCAGTCGGCCGGCACCACGCCGCCGCCATTGTCGAGGATCAGTTGGCCGAACCGGCCATAGTCGCGCAGCGTCGCGTTGAAGCCGCCATCGGCGACCGCATAGCCGGCACTGTCGACGGTGAAACAGGCGCTTTCATCAGCGCCGAGCTTTTGCCAGAGTTCTTCCGAAACCAGTTGCGGCAGACGCTTGCCTGTCACCCGTTCCATGATGAAGGCGAGCACATCGGTCTCGATCGAGCGATATTCGAAGGCCGCGCCATGCGGGCGGATCGTTTCCGTGAGGCCGAGGATCAGCTCGAACATATGCGAGGGCCAGCGAAAGGCCGGATCGCTGTCCGGCGGCACCGGTTTCCAACCGGTCGCGACATCGACCTGGCCGATGTCCGAATAGCGGTCGGTATATTCCTCGGAAAAACGCACCCCGCTGGTCATGTCGAGTACATGCTGGACACTGGCTCCCGCCCAGCCGGTGACGCTCAGTTCCGGCAGGTAGTCCGTCACCGGCCTGGCCGGATCGATCAGGCCGCGCCCGACCAGTATGCCGAAAACCGAGCCGGTGACCGACTTGGCCATCGACTGCGACAGGTGCAGCGACCGCTCGCCCATGCCGTTGAAATAGCGCTCATAGGCTATCCTGCCGTCCTTCAGCACCAGGAAGCCGTCCGTATAGGTCTCGTCGAGCAATCCGGCGAGCGTCGTCGGCTGGCCCGTGCTGTCCTCGACCGCCTGTCCGTCGAGATCGACTTCGGCGCGTTCGAAGCGGTGGCGATGGCCATTGCCGCGCCAGACTTCGGCGGTCGGCAGGAATTCTCTGACATGCTGGAACGCCCAGCGGTTCCATGGCGGCCGGTCCCAGTCGAGCTTGGGCAGCACCATGGCCGGCGGCGAGCCCTGCATGATCGGCGGCCGCGGATCGGAATTGCGATAGGAGTCCATGAAAGGCTATTCCCGGAAAAGAAAAGACCCGGCGGCGTGTGCCGCCGGGTCCGTCATGCAGAGATTACTTCTGCAGTTCGGTCCATATCTTCGTGTAGAGTTCCTGCGTTTCCGGCGCGCACATCTTCTGGAATTCGCCTTTCGGCTTGGCGTCGGCCGGAATGACGACTTCCGGCGCGTCCTTCATGTCAGCCGGCATGTATTTGTCCGAGCCGGTGATGGCGTTGGCGTAGCGGTGGAAGGCCGAGAGGCCAGCCGCGTTTTCCGGATCCATGATGAAGTTCTGGAACAGCTTGGCGTTCTCGACGTTCTTGGCCTCCTTAAGAACGACCACATTGTCGCTCCACAGGCCAAAGCCTTCCTTCGGATAGTTGTAATGGATGGCCGGATTGGCCAGCCGCTGACGCAGCGCCGAGCCGTTCCAGTCGCTGGTCGCCTTGAAGTCGCCGGGTACCATCTTTTCGATGGTGTTGTATTCCATCGCGATCCAGTTCGGCTTGGCCGCCACCAGCAGGTCGCGCACCTTCTTCAGCACCGTCTTGTCGTCGGTGCATTGCTGGCCGCCGACATATTTGATCGCCGCGAAGATGACATCGTTCATTTCAGGAACGACGTTGACCTTGCCCTTCAGCTCGTCGGGCGTGTTGAAGACGATGCCCCACGTATCGGCCGGCCCCTTGTAGGCATCGGTGTTGACGACG
The DNA here is from genome assembly GCF_056404355.1 of Mesorhizobium sp. P2_D5. Taxonomy (NCBI): domain Bacteria; kingdom Pseudomonadati; phylum Pseudomonadota; class Alphaproteobacteria; order Hyphomicrobiales; family Phyllobacteriaceae; genus Mesorhizobium; species Mesorhizobium sp. P2_D5. Next base: position 377,589 of record NZ_JBFUEE010000006.1, on the reverse strand, counting down.
ACGCCGATCGTTCCCCACGCCCACGGCACCGAATATTTGCGGCCCGGATCGAATTCAGGATTGGCCCATTCCGGCGCCACGTTCTTGAAGTTCTCCATCTTGCCCGGATCGGTTTCGAGCAGGAGGCCTTCCTTGATCCAGATCGGCACGTAGGTCTGCGATGGCACGGCGATGTCGAAGCCGGTGCCGCCCTGCCGGATCTTGGCGAGCGCGGTGTCGTTGGAATCGTAGTCGGTGATGGTCACCTTGATCTTGTATTTATCCTCGAACTTCTTGATCACATCGGGGCTGGTGTAGTTGCCCCAATTGTAGATGTTCAGTTCGCCATCGGCGCGAGCCAGGCCCGTCGAAGCGAGCAACGCCAACCCCATGGCGGTCGCTGTTGTCTTCCAGTTCATCGTTCTAACTCCCATTGTTGGTTTCAGTTTCGTTTCCTGCTGACGAAGAAAAACAACGTGACGATCGCGACCGAGAGCAGCAGGAAAGCGGTCGATATCGCGTTGATCTCGGGTGTTACGCCACGGCGGATCTGGCCGAGCATGTAAGTGGGCAGCGTGTCCTGGCCACCGGATTTGACGAACTCGGTGATGACGACGTCGTCGAGCGAGATGACGAAGGCCAGCATCAGTCCGGCCAGCATGCCGGGCCACAAAAGCGGTAGCGTGATGCGGCGAAAGGTCTTCCACGGCGTCGCGTAGAGATCGGCCGCGGCGCGCTCCAGCGTCAGATCCATGTTCTCCAGCCGCGCCCGGATCGGCAGATAGGCGAAGGGAATGCAGAACGCCGTATGCGCGGCGATCAGGTAGCCGAGGCCGGAATAGCCGGTGAAGATCTTGATGCGCGAGAAGAAGATCAGCAACGCCACGCCGGTGACGATCTCGGGCACCATCAGCGGCTGGTTGATCGCCGCATATTTGAACGTCAGACCCGGATAGGGTGCCGTCCGCGTCGTGGCGAGCGCGGCCATGGTGGCGAAGATGGTCGAGAACACCGCGGCGGTGGCGCCGATCTGGAACGAACGCAGGGTCGCATCGATGACCTGCGTGTTCTGCCACGCCGACTGGAACCATTTGAGCGAGAAGCCGCCCCATTCCGATGTCGAGTTCGCCGCATTGAAGGCATAGACGACCAGCACGATGATGGGCAGGTAGAGCAAGACGAAGCAGGTCGCCGCGATCGCGGTAAAGCCCGGCTGATGCTTGATGGAGAAATTGCTAGCCATGACGCACCCCTGACGTTCCGGCATTGCGCACATAGGCAAGCAGTGCCACCATCACGATGATCATGACGGCGATCGACAGCGCTGAACCGAGCGGCCAGTTGCGGCCTTGGCCGAACTGCAATTCGATAAGGTTGGACAGCATCATATTCTTGCCGCCGCCAAGCACGCTTGGTGTCACATAGGCGCCGAGTGCTGGAATGAAGACCAGGATGGAGCCGGCGATGACGCCGGGTTTGACCAGCGGGAAAATGATCTTCCGCAGCACCTTGAAGCGTGTCGCGTAGAGATCGTAGCCCGCCTCGACCAGCCGGAAATCGAGCTTCTCCATGCTGGCGTAGATCGGCAGCACCATCAGCGGCAGATAGACATAGGCCATGCCGATCAGGATCGCCGTATCGGTGAAGAGGATCTGGATCGGCGCCGAGATGATGCCGAGCTTGAGCAGGATCGTGTTGACGATGCCTTCGTTGCGGATGATCTGCAGCACGGCAAAAGTGCGGATCAGAAGGTTGGTCCAGAACGGAATGGTGATCAGGAAGAGCCAGAGATCCCTGGTCTTTTCGCTTCGTGTCGCCATGAAATAGGCGGTCGGGAAACCGAGCGCCAATGTGGCGAGCGTGGTCACCACGGCAAGCTTGATCGAGCGCCAGAAGATGGTGACATGCGCTGCCGCGAGAGAAAGCGTATCGTCGAAAATGTCGCGTTCCATGAACACCGACAACCAGGCATCGGATGAAAACTGCCACTTCACGTCGCCATAGGCGCCGGGCGTCAGGAACGAATAGACAAGCACGATCAGCAACGGGCCGGTCGCGGCGAGAAAAATGACCAGCAGTGCTGGGGCTGACAAAAGCCAGCGGTCGCGGATATCGCGCCGCTCTGCTGCCTTGGCGACTTCCTCTGCGGTCGCCATCGTCAGTCCTTCAAGACCTGGGCGGCGTCGCCGCCAATCAGGATGCCGACCTTGCCGCCCTGGACGATACCGTCGCCGGTGCCACGGCTGTTCTGGCGCCGCACGATGAAGGGCTCACCATCGGCGAGGCGCAGATGGAAATGCGTGTCGGTACCGAGATAGACGATGTTCTCGACCGTGCCCGACAGCGATGCACTGGGGCTTGCGGCGCTCAACTGCGCATGTTCGGGGCGCACGACGATGGTAACCTTGCCCTTGGGAACCAGGCCCTCCGGCAGCGAGGCCGGGATTTCCGTGCCCGACGACAGTTTTACCGTCGCGCGGCCTGCCGAGACACCAACCACCTCGGCCTTGAGGAAGTTCGACTCGCCGATGAAATCGGCGACGAAGCGTTCCGACGGCCGGTCGTAGATGTCGCGCGGCGAGCCGACCTGCAGGATCCTGCCGGACGACATCACCGCGATGCGGTCCGACATCGTCAGCGCTTCCTCCTGGTCATGGGTGACGAAGATGAAGGTGATCCCGGTCTCGTGCTGTAGCCGCTTCAGCTCGATCTGCATTTCCTTGCGCAGCTTGTAGTCGAGCGCCGACAACGGCTCATCGAGCAGCAGCACTTTCGGCTGCGGTGCGAGCGCCCTGGCCAGCGCCACACGCTGCTGTTGGCCGCCGGAGATCTGGCTGGTGCGGCGCGCGCTGAGCGCTTCCATCTTGACCAGCTTCAACATCGCGTCGACGCGCGCCTTGATCTCGGCCTTCGGCTTGCCCAGCATCTCCAGGCCAAAGCCGATATTCTCGGCCACTGTCATGTGCGGAAACAGCGCATAGGACTGGAAGACGGTGTTGACCGGCCGCTTGAAGGGCGGCAGCGGCGCGATGTCCTGGCCGTAGAGCAGGATTTCGCCGGCGGTTGGAAAGTCGAAGCCGGCAATCAGCCGCAGCAACGTCGTCTTTCCGCAGCCCGACGGGCCGAGCAGCGTAAAGAACTCGTTTTCGCGGATGGATACCGAGACCGTATCGAGGGCAGCGACTTGGCCCTCTCCTGATCCGAAAATTTTGCTTACTTTGACAACTTCAATCGCATTCCGATCCGGTTTATCCGGCACGACTACGCCTCACTGTTGACCCCGCTCTTGCTGGCGGAATGTTCCCCTGTTCGATGTGAACACAAGGCCGGTATGTTGGCAAGCCCGGCACTGAATCACAGTTCAATTCGTAATTTGGCTAGCAAGCCTCATGCCACAGTCAGGCCTGATAGGTGATCTTGCCACCACAGATCGTCGTTACCGGATGCACCTTGTGCAACGCCTCCGGCGCGGTCGCCTCGATATCGGCCGAGAGCACCACCAGATCCGCCATATAGCCGGGTTTTATCATGCCCTTGCGGTGCTCTGCGAATTCGGCATAGGCACCTTCGACGGTGTAGCCGGCGAGGGATTCATGCAGCGAGAAACTCTGGTCCGGGTCGCCTTCTGCCCACGGTTTGCGCAACACTGCCGCCCGGATGCCCAGGATCGGATCGATCGGCGACACCGGCCAGTCCGACGCAAAGACCACGCGCGCGCCGGCATCCTTCAAGGTCCGCCAGGCATAGCTCAACGGCCAGCGCGCCGGCCCGATGCGCGATACGGTCGGCTCCAGCGGAAAATCCATGGCGCCAGGCGGGTGCGGCGGCTGCATGGAAGCGATGACGCCGAGTTCGGCAAAACGCGGAACGTCGGCGGTGGTGGTGACCTCGATGTGCTCAACCCGGTGGCGGCTGTCGCGCTTGCCGTTGGCCTTCTGCGCCGCTTCGTAACCGTCGAGCACCGCGCGCACGGCGCCGTCGCCGATCGAATGCACGGCGATCTGCAGCCCGCGTTTGTCGACGGCGACAGCCAGGTCGATGAATTGTTGCGGCGTGAACAGCGGCTCGCCCACCCAGTCCGGACGGTCGGCATAGGGCTCGACCATGACCGCTGTCCAGGAATCCAGCACGCCGTCGTAGAACACCTTGACCATGCCTGATGACAGCCACTCACTGTTGTAGCGCTTGGCCATGTCGGACGCCTTGTCGAGCATGTCGAGCGTCATGAAATTCTTGTAGTGGAACGGTATCTGCACGCGGCAGGGCAGCCCTTCCTCGGCTTCGATCTCGGCCAGCAGTTCAAGCTGATAGAGATTGCCGTCCATGTTCTGGATCGAGGTGATGCCATGGCGCGCGCACCAGGCAAGCCCGCGCCGCATGATATCGCGGTCGGCGGCCCGCTCGGCCGCGGTCGGCATCGGGTCCGGCTCGCCGCCGGTGGCCAGGCCCAGCCGCACCCGGCTTTCGCCGGCAAGGTCAAGCACCGGACCGAAGGCTTCGCCCTCGCGCAATTCGCCGCCGGCCAGGCCATCATCGCCCATGACGATCTCGTTGCCGGGGCCAAGCGTGCGCCCATGCAGGATGCCGGCCGTTTCCAGCGCCCTGGTGTTGGCCCACATGGTGTGATGATCGGGCGCCGCCATGCAGAAGGGGCGATCGGGCAAAATGGCGTCGAGATGGTGTCGTGTCACCCGCTCGCTGCCGAGCACCGTGTAGTCGACACCCTGCCCGACCAGCATTTTCGCATCCGGCTGGGTCGGCGCATAGTCGCGGATTGCCTTTTGCAGCGCCTCAAACCCGTGAATACCGGTGAGCTGGAGGTGGGCAAGTTCAGCCCCGCCTGAAAACAGATGCATATGGGCTTCGATGAAGCCCGGGATCACCGAACCGCCCTTGGCGTCGATGACCTTGGTGGCCGGTCCCTTGAGCTCTTCGATGGAGGCGCGGCTGCCGATGGCGATGATGGCGCCGTCCTTGACGGCAACAGCCTCTGTGACGGGATTGTCATGGTCCATGGTCAGCACGCGACCGTTGATGACGATCAGATCAGCATTATGACCCGCACCCGTGACAGACATCGCGACTCCGCGCTTTTGACGACTGACTGAGACCGACAATCCTGTGCCCACGAGCGGCCACTCCACTGGAGCGGCGCTACGGACAAAAAACGATGCCAGCGTGCTGTCTTCGAAATTCCCCTTGTTATCCCTGAAGACAGCGTGGATAAAGAATGCGACTGTTTATTCGCGTTTGTCAACATGCGGAATTTGGAATGTATTGTGGACAGCACCCTCCCCGTGTGTTGGGACCGGGCGGGGAACGGGGACATCAGGCAGTGAAGCGCAGTCTCGACCGCAAAACCAGGATAGCGCTCGAACCGCGCAAGCAGCCGCGCCAACAACGGTCGAGCAAGGTGGTCGACAGGATTCTCGACGCGGCGCTGATCCTGACGCGGGAGCAAGGAACCAAGACGCCGACGACGCTCGCCATTGCGCAGCGCGCAGGCCTGTCGGTCGGGTCGGTCTACCAATACTTCCCCAACAAGGAAGCCATTCTTCTGGACCTCGCCCGGCGCTGGCTGTCCTCCTTTCCCGAAGTGATCGAGAAGCGTATCAAGGTCCCCCGGCCCACCAACCGCGAAGAATTCCGGCGCGAAGTGCGCAAGCTCTTTATCGACACGTCCAGTATCTATCTCGAGAACGCGACCCTGATGCCGGTGATCGAGGCCATTTCAGGCAATGCCGATCTCAGGCCTATCCAGGACGAATATGACGAGCAGATCATCGCGCTTTACGCCGCCTGGCTGCGGCATGTGAATCCTGTTCTTGAAGACAAGATCGCCAAACGGCTCGGCCTTGTGATGATGGAGGTCGGGCACGCCTGCCGGCTGGTCGGACTGAAGAGGGATCGCAGGACATACAACCTCATCGAGGACGATGTGGAAACCATGTGGCTCGCTCTGGTGAGCCCCTATCTCAACCTTGACTGATTTCGCACTTCGAGAGGAATTTCATGAAGACTGTCTATTCGCCGCTTCATGCTGGCCATGCCGGCCAGATGGAACTGGTCACCGCTGCGATCGTGCCGGGTTTCGAAATGCCCTCGCGGGCCGAATTCATCAAGGCGCGGGTCGAAAGCGAGAAACTGGGTCCGATCGTCCTGCCGCTCGAGCACGATCTTGCTGCCGCCAGGCGTATCCACAAGGCCGACTACATCGACTTCCTGCCGACGGTCTGGCCGCAATGGGTGGAAGCCGGTTTCAAGGGCTCGGCGATGCCCTTCACATGGCCGACCCGCGGCCTGCGCGGCGACGTGCCGCCAAAGCGCATCGACGCCCTGCTCGGTTATTATTCCTTCGATGCCGGCGCCACCTTCGTCGAAGGCACCTGGGCCGCGATCAAGTCGTCCTATGACGTGGCGCTGACCGCCGCCGGCCTGGTCAAGGGCGGCGAGGCATCCGCTTTCGCGCTCTGCCGCCCGCCGGGCCATCATGCGGGAGCCGGATTCATGGGCGGCTATTGCTTCATCAACAACGCCGCCGTCGCCACGCAATGGTTCCTCGACCAGGGCGCCAGCCGTGTGTCCATACTCGATGTCGACTACCATCATGGCAACGGCACGCAGGAGATCTTCTATGACCGCGCCGACGTGCAGGTCCTCAATCTGCACGGCGATCCGATGGTCGAATATCCCTTTTTCCTCGGCCATGCCGATGAACGTGGTTCGGGCGCCGGCGAAGGCTTCAACATCAACTATCCGATGCCGTTCGGCACCGACTGGGACGCCTGGAATGCCTCGCTTGAAGATGCCTGCGCCAAGCTTGCCGCTTACGCGCCGGACGTCGTCGTCGTCTCGCTCGGCGTCGACACTTTCGAGAAGGACCCGATCAGCCAGTTCAAGCTGAAGACGTCGGACTATCCCAAGATCGGCCGCCGCATCGCCAGGCTCGGCCTGCCGACGCTGTTCGTCATGGAAGGCGGCTATGCCGTCGAGGAGATCGGCGTCAACGCCGTCGGCGTGCTGACCGGTTTCGAGGGCAGGTAAATGCCGTCACCCCAAAGGCGTGAGCGATTTTGGGGCACCGACTGCAGAAGCAAAGCGAGGGACCGGGCGGCGTTGCTGCCGGGTCCTCGCGATCAGGTTGCGGTGCCGGTGCTCGGCACGACCGCCGGTGCGGCTGCCTTGCGTGAGCGGCCGAAATAATAGACCGCCGCCGCCGCGATGACGCCGGCGGCCAGGATGCCCGCCGCCAGCACCGGCCGATACCAGAACCATGCGATGGCGATCGTCGTCGTGCCGACCAGGATCGCCAGGAAGAAGGCGATGATGCCGGTGCCCATCCGCGCCATGCTGCCAAGGAACGGAATGACGTCGAGGATCACCCCGATCGGGCTGAGGAACAGGGCAAAGCCGATGGTCAGCAACAGCAGGCCGGCAGCGCGCAGCAGCCAGGTGATCAGCGTGTTTGCGCTAACGGCTTCGGCAAACATCTTGTCGGCCGGGACAGTGCCGGTGTCGACCATCAGCAATTCGTCGCCTGCCACCGTCTGGTAGGGTTCGAACCGGCTGCCGGCCTGACGTGCCACGATGCTGACCACGCCGAGCGGCGCCAGTTCGTAGCCGATGCGGTAGTCGCCCAGCGCCGGCGTCGTCGTGTCAACGCCGAGATAGATCTTGCCGTCGACGATGCTGAGCGGCCTGGCGCCGGTATAGGCGGCCTTGATCGCGGCTGACTGACTGGCCGACAGCGAATAGTCCTTGTCACCCTCGATGCGATCGAGCACCGGCTGATCGAGCGTGAAAGCACTGAGCTTGCCTTCCGGAATCTGGAAGGTCCGGCTGTGGATCGCCATCGGCGGATTCTGGTGGCCGTCCGGCTTCTTGAAATCCGAGGAGTCGATCTGGCTGTCGTCCCACACCTTCGAATAGCTGTACGTGGTGACCGTCTCTTCGCCGCCGCCAAGTTTCTTGGTGGTCTCGGATTTGGACTCTTCCTTCCACTGGTACATCTCGACGTCGCGCGACAGGCGCAGCCCTTGCGCCGCGATACCGAAATCCGGATCGGACAGGCCGCTGTCCGCCGTCACCGGCCCGCTGACATGCACCAGCCTGCCGTCATTGGCGGCGTCGACGCTGTCGGCGCTGACAGAGACCACGGCGCCAGCCCCTTCGGCGAGCGAGCGTGCCGTCTGCACCGCGCGGCCCTCGTTCCAGAACAGGCCGATCACCATCAGCACGATCAAAAGCAGGCCGAAGATGACACCACCGACCGCGCGCTTGATCCGCCCAAACCACGAGACGGATGTAACTTCTCGAAATGAATCGCTCATCGTTTCCCCCGAAACCAACAGTGCCAAGATTTGCGCGCGGCCGGCGGCCACGCATTGAACCGATCAATCGGCGTGGATTTGCGCACCGCAATCCTTGGCCGAAGCACAGGAATGCACCGCCCGCGTCGTGCCGCCGTCGCCGACCCGCCATGGCGAGGCGGACAGCGGCGCTTGCTGCTTGCCGCCGAGAAGGTCAAGCGCCCGCATCGCCGTCTGCTCGCCTTCCTCGTCGCGCTTGACGATCTCGACATTCCTAAGGCCGATCGCGGCAAGCTGCGGCATCACCACATCCGGGTCGCCCGCCACCACGATCAGCGATCGATCGAGCGAAGACAGTGCCAGCGCCTGCTTCTGCACCGCACCGAGCGTCAGCTGGGTGCGCGCCGTCATCCGGCTCTGCTGGTCCTCCAGCGTCGAACCGGAGCCGACGGCACCGATCAGCGAACCGAACAGGCCGGCCGAAGTCTCCGCCGATCCGGCCAGCGCCCGGCGATAGACCGTGACCGTGCGGTCGACCTCGTCCTGCGCCACCGGCAAGGTGGTCAGGCCGGCAAAGCCTTTCAGGATCTCGGTGATCGCCGGACCGGTGTTGGCCCGCTCGACGGTGGTTGCCACCACCAGCCCGGACCCGACTTTCATCGGGCTCAAGAGATAGCTCGACACGCCATAGGAATAGCCCTTCTCCTCGCGGATCACCGAGTTCAGTCGGCTGGAGAAATCGTCGCCGAGCAGATTGGCGACCGCGGTCGATTCCGCGCGCTCGCCCTCGTCGGTGCCGGGCGCCGGCCGCGCCACGAACAGCGCCGACTGGCTGGCGCCGGGCTCGGGCACCAGCAGCACTTTCTGGCCGCCATTGAAATGCGCCCCAGGCGATGGCTCGACCGCATAGCCGGCGGCGTTATCCGCCCACGTGCCGAACGCGCCTTTTCGAGGCTTGCCGCCACCGTCGCGACCGGCATCGGACCGACGCTGTAGAACGTCACTGCCTTCGGCGTGAACTCCGTCTTGAAGGCGGCCCTGGCATCGTCGAGCGAGATCGAGGCCAGCGCCTTGGCCGACCAGTCGATCGCAGCCTTGTCAGGCACCTGTGGAATAAGCGCCGCCTTGGCCGCGCGGCCGGCAACGCCCGGCAGGTCCGCCTCGCGGCCATTGAGCCAATCGACGGTCTGCGCCATCAGCACGCTCCAGTCGGCTTTGTCGAAACGCGGCTTCAGCACCGCACCGGCAAGCAGACCGACACCTTGGTCCAGTTTTTCCGGCGGCACGCCGAGCGTCATCGCGGTGGTCAGGTATCCGGCCTGGTAGCCGACGCTGGCACCGATATCGCTGGTCGCCTTGGCGAAGTCGGCCGAGCCGCGCTCGCCGGCGCCACGCGTTGCCATGCTTGCGGCAAGCTCGAGCAGCCCTTCCTTGCCTTCCGGCACACTGTTCCAGCCGCCGTCGGCGCTGGCCGCCACATAGACCATCGGCGCTTCCGGCATGGTGTAGTGGACGAGCTTGATGCCGTTCGACAGCGTCGCCGTTTCCATGGCGGGCAACACCGCCGAAGGCGCCTCGCCAGCCTGGTGCTTCGGAATATCGATCGCTGCCCGCTCCGGCGCCGTGAACGGCTGCGGCGTGCCGGACGATCCGATCAGCGCGTCGGGGTAGCCGCCGCGCGGACCCGGCTTCAACACCAGCACGCTTGCATCTTCCGGCCTCAGCAGCCGCTTCATCGTTGCTTCGACATCAGCGACGCTGGCGTTCTTGACGCGCGGATCGTCGACCAGCGCGCTTTGCGCGTCGCCGAGAATGTCGGCGTTGTAGGAAACCGTGCCGGCGCGATCCTTCAGCGCTTCGCTGCCGAGCCGCGTGGCCAGCAATATCCCGTTGCGCGCGCGTTCGACATCGGCCGCATCAAGCGGCATCTTCTGGAAATCCGCGAAAGCAGCTTTCATCGCGCTTTCGAGCGCTCCGGGCGTCACGCCTGCCGCCGCGCCGGCCTCGAAGGTGAAGCGGCCGCCAAGCAAACCGCCCGTCCAGCTTGCACTGGCATAGGTGGCGACGCCTTGTTCCGAGACGAGGCGATTGCGCAGGAAACCGTATTCGCCATTGCCGAGCAGTTCGGCGGCGATGCTGAGCGCGCCATTGTCTGGCGATTGCGCCGCCGGGCCGCTGAAGCCGACCACGACGACGGGGCTCGGCACACGGTCCTCGAGCACCAGTTTCAGTCGCGCCTGCGTCGGCTCGGGCACTGCTGGCCGCGCCACATCGGCACCGCGCGGCACCCGGCCGAACGTGTCGGCAATCAGCGCCTTGGTGTCATCGACCTTGAGGTCGCCTACCAGCACCAGCACCGCATTGTTGGGCAAATAATAGGTGTTGAAGAAACCGCGCACGTCGTCCAGTGTCGCCGCATCGAGGTCGGCTACCGAGCCGATGACCATGCGGCTGTAGGGATGCGGTTTCGGGAACAGCCCTGACCAGAAGGCCTCCCAGCCGGATGCGCCGGCCTTGTCCAGCACGTTCTGGCGCATCTCGTTCTTGACCACCGAGCGCTGCAGGTCGAGCTTGGCCTGCGTTACCGAGCGGCCGAGATTGGCCATGCGGTCGGCTTCCAGCGACAGGATCATCGGCAGCGACGACGACAGCCCGTCGACATAGAAAACGGTGCCATCCTCGGTGGTCCAGGCATTGATTTCGTTGCCGAGCGCGGCATGGGCGCCGAACACGTTCGGCCAGGCCGGCGTGCCGGAAAACATCAGGTGCTCGAACAGATGCGCGAAACCTGAGCGGCCGGCGGGTTCATTCATCGAACCGACGCGGTAACGCAGGTTCATCACCACCTTCGGCGCCCGATGGTCAGGCACCAGCACCACCTGCAGCCCGTTGTCGAGCGCATAGGTGACAACAGGCTCGGCCTGTGCGGGGGCTACCGCCCACGCACCGATCAAGATCGCAAGCATCACCGTGAACGCCAGGAAAACCCGCTTCATGATCACCCCCCATGCCGATGGCCGCGAACAAGCGCTGCCCATCTCGCCCAGCCCGACCGAAGGGACGCCCATCCCTGCTGGTCAGCGGAAACCTATCGGAATCGATCGGCCCTCGATATGCCAACTTAACAACAACGTCTGGCTTTTTCGTGTCGGCGTTTCTGTGACCCAGGGTGGTGAAAGGGCTTGGGAGTCCGCCTCTGAGTCGCATGCGCGTCCATCGGATTCGATTTTGTCAAATCGCGTTTGATGTCAGATTCAACTGCGGGTAGATTAGACCCGAATCAGCCGGTCCTTGGGGGGCGCGGCAACCACCCAAAGTCTCTTGCTCCGGAGTTTTCCGGCACCAGACGCGGACGGCTTCGCGTTCCCTGAATGGATTCGGATCTGGTTGGCGCAGCCCTGCGCCAAGCGTGTGTCTTCGTCAAAGTAATGCGTATTCAGGTTCGGCGGCTGGCACCCAGCATCCGGACAGCAGAAACGATTCCGGCCAAAAGCAACAAGAATGAGCAGTCCCGCCGCGCTTCTTCAATCCGATACATTGGGCTCGCGCCTGACGTCGCGCGGTGATCTCACAAGCTTTTTCATGCAGCTGACCGCCGAGATCGGCGCCGACAGCTACATGCTGGTTGCCATTGTCCACGACCAGGACCGCAACGATGCTCGCATCGTTTCGTCCAACTGGATTTTCGACGCCATCGAACTGATCGGCAAGCGGCTGATCGCCGGGCTTGCACAAGGCGCGCTCACCGTTGCGCCCGGCATCCGCCCGAGACCGCTGGTGGCGTCGCAGGCGCCCGAGACGGACGGGTTGATCACGGGCGAGGAGGCCCGCCTTCTCGATGTGCTCGGTCACGCCGAGGTCTATTCGCTCAAGCTGAATGTCGGCCGGCAGCGCCTGTTCGCTCTGTTCTCGGCAGCGACTGCCGGTAGCATCGACCAGCCGGCGCTGATGAGGGCGCAGCTGAAATGCTGCTACGCGCTCTCGCACATCCCGCAGCTGATTGCCGCCGCCGCCATGCAGGATCCGCTGTCGGACCGCGAGCGCGAATGCCTGTTCTGGGTCTCCGAAGGCAAGACCACCGACGAGGTCGCCGTCATCCTTGGCGTCTCCTCCAACACCGTCAACAGCTACATCACCCACGCCATCCAGAAATTCGCGGCCAGCAACCGCGCGATGGCCATCGCCACGGCGATCAGGAGCGGCATCATTTGAAACAGGCCGATATCAAGGAGGCTGCCGAAGCCCTTTTCAACGAGCAGCGCAACCCGTTCGGCGCCTTCTCGCTCGGCTCCGAGACCCATCACGCCGTCACCATTCCAGACGCCGTGCGCCGCTGCCGATGGATCGCTGTCGACATCAACGCCTCGGCCTTCGGCCTGTTCTTCGTCAGCCCGTCGGCCGAACGGGCACGGCTCGTGCCTTGCCTCGATTCCGACTATCCCGGCGTTGCGGTGGCGACCAAGTTCATTTCAGGTGCCAATGGCGAGGAAATCGTGCGCCACACCCGCAACTCGACGGAACCGCGCTGGTGGACCGACGACGGCATCGCCGCCATGGCGGAGACGTTCGGCAATCTCGCCTGGACCGAGCAGATGGCACCGCTGGCGCCTGGCACGAGCGGCATCGCCTTCCCCGTCCATGCCGAGCGTGGGCAATGCGGCCTTGTCGTCTTCCTGGGGTCCGAGATCGTCCTGCCGCAGGACGCGCTCTACGAGATCCATGCCCGCTGCTTTTCGCTGTTTGCCGCTGTCGCCCTCATGCGCCCAAGCGATACCGGCCGCATGCGCGCGATTTCCAAGCGCGAGCTCGAATGCCTGAAGCTGACCGCCAATGGCAACACCAGCGAGGAGATCGCGCGGCTGCTGAAGCTTTCGGTGCACACCGCCAACCAGTACCTGACCCAATCCACCCAGAAGCTCAACGCGGTCAACCGCAACCAGGCGGTGGCCAAGGCGTTGCGGCTGGGGCTTATCGAATAGGGCAAATTCGTGGGTCTTTCAGCCGCAGCTCGGAAGCGGCCGATGTTCAGCGAAAGGCCAGCGGCTCGACCCTGCGGATGCGCGCTTGTTCGATCACCGCCTCGAGCAGGGCCGTGTTGTGCTCAGGGTCTTCGCCCGGCTTCTCGAACGAGACATAGTTGACCACCACGGAAGCACCGTGCTCGCTCAGCGTCAGCTGGAAATAGACGGTGACACCCGGCGGCCTCAGCTCCAGATCGAGCACGATGCGCGGGCTGCCGCTCCAGTCGACATGCGCCTCGCCGCCATGGCCGAGCCGCAGCGTACCCGGCATGAAAAACAGCTCCACCGCCGAATCGACCAGATCCGACAGGCACGCGAAATGCTCCAGCCGGATGAAGGCGATGTAGTCGGCGACATCGATCAGCCGGAGTTCCCCCACCACTTGCTCGATGGCGCTGGCGACGATGATCTCGCGGGAGTTTGCGTGCGGTTGCCGGTTCATGAAATCTGTCTGCGCTCAGCCTTTTTCGAGTAGACGACCCGCACCAGTTCGGCGACGGCCTGATAGAATTGCGACGGGATCACATTATCGACCGAAACTTGCTTGTACATGGAGCGGGCGAGCGCCACGTCCTCGAAGATCGGGATGTTGTGTTCCCGCGCGATCTCGCGGATTTTCAGCGCCACCAGATCCTGCCCCTTGGCCAGTACGATCGGCGCCGAATCTTCGTCGCGCACATATTTCAGCGCAATCGAGAAGTGGGTCGGGTTGGCGATGATCAGCGTCGCGCGCGGCACCGCCGTCATCATCCGTTTGCGCGCCCGGTCGCGCGCCAGCGAGCGCAGCCGCGACTTGACGATCGGGTCACCCTCGGACTGCTTGAACTCGTCCTTGACCTCCTGCTTGCTCATGCGCAGGTCCTGCTTCCAGTGGAAGCGCGACCAGACGATGTCGACCGCCGCGATCAGCCCCATGACGAAAACGATCGCCACCAGGATGTCGACGGCGATGCCACGGATGACGAGGCCGAACGCAACCGGATTGGTAATCATGCCGGCGAGCAGCTTACGGTGGTCTTCCGACAGCGTGAAGCTCAGCACGACGATGGCGAAACCGACCTTGCCGAGAGACTTCAGGAACTCGACCCAACCCTGAATGCCGAACAGCCTGTTCCAGCCCTTGGCAATCGAGATGCGCGAGAGTTGCGGCCGGATCCGCTCGCCGACGAATTGCGGCATGTTCTGGAACACCGAGGCGCCGACACCGGCAACGCTCAACAGCACCAGCAGGCTGACGATGGCGCGGCCCACCTCCAGGAGGACGATCTTGTAGAGTGCGATGACGTCGGTCTCGGTGTCCATCGGCCAGGCTTCCGGCTTCTCCAGGAACATCGACAGAAACATGCCGAGATCGATGATGGCGTCCTTGGCGTAGAAGACGGTGAACACCAGTATGGCGACGAAGGATGCCAGCAGCGCCGTCTCCCGCGAATGGGGCAGCTTGCCCTGTTCGATGGTGTCGCGGATCTTCTTTTCCGTCGCCTCTTCGGTTTTAGAATCCTTGTCGACCGCGTCAGCCATGTCGCGGTCTTAGGCGGCGTTCTGGGTCGAGGGAAGTTCGAAGGCGCCTTCGCGCGACAGCCGGATCGTCGTTGACACGATCGACTTGCGCGCTGCCATGATGTCGGCAAGGGCAACGCCCTCCGACCCTTGTCCGAGCTCGGCTTCGATCATGCGCCGCGACCGCGCGCCGATCGCCGACAGCGCCGCCTCGGCAAGCGCGGCCGAAGTGCCGCGCAAGGCCAGCGTGACCAGTTCGGTCGACAGCCCGTCGAACAGCAGCACCCGCGCTTTCTGGGTCAGCAGCGGCAAATCGTCGAAGGCGAACAGGCGAGCGCGGACGCCGTCGAGATCGGGCGTGCCGGCGGCCTCCAGGTCCTGCATGACCTCCTCGAGCAGCGGCTTGTCCAGTTCGTTGAGAACACTGGCGACGCGCGCCTGCCCGGCCGAAGTGTCCTTGGTCGAGGTTTCCGTCAGCACGCTGCTGCGCAGCCGGTTTTCGACGATCCTGGTGGCAGCGTCCGGAACATTAGCCATCGTCACCATGCGCTTGATGATTTCGCCGCGCGTCGGCTTGGTTAGCGTCAGGAGCACGCTCGCCGCCGCTTGCGGCGCCAGCTTCGACAGCACCATGGCCGCGGTCTGCGGATGTTCGCCGGCCAGGAAGGCGCCAAGCCGCGCCGGTTCGAGCTTTTCGAGCTCGGGCCAGATCGGCAGCGGGGCTTCCGGCGCGACCTCGAATTTCTTGTCGCCCATGATCGCGCTCATCTCTTCGGGCGAGAGCGATTCATTGAGGATTGTGTCCATCCTGTCGGCCGAATCGAGCAGTCCCGCCCCTTCGGTGAACTCGGCCTCGAACTCGGCGACGATGCGCTCTAGATCGCTTTGCGGAATGGTCCGCAGCAGCCGGGCGCCCTCGATCAGCGCCTTCAATTCTTCCTGCTTGAAGAATTTCAAGAGACGGCTGGCCGACGGTTTGCCCATCGCCACCAGTATGGCGGCCGCCTTCTGCGCTCGGGTCAAGGTCACCGGCGTCGTCATGCCTCTCGCCTCCGCTGCCACCGGCAAGCCCCGCAATCCATGTCTAGGCGCCCTTCGTGCCGGCGATGATTTCGGTCAGCCTGATGCCGAAGCGCGACGGATCGCTTTCCAGCACGGTGATCTCGCCGCGTGCGATCTTGCGGCCGTTGACCACGACGTCGACAGGTTCGCCGATGCGCCGGTTGAGCCCCACCGTCGAACCTTTCTGCAGCGCCATCAGGTCGGAGACCGGCATCTCGGTGCTGCCGAGGATGATCTGGACATCGACGGGGATGTTCATGATGACGCTTGAATTGGCTGATGAAGCGGCTCTGAACGCCGCGTCCGGGCGCTGTTCCTCTTCATGCAGGACCCCGCGCAATTCTTCGATGGCGCGGTCGAGCTGCTCGTCGGGCTGGTCGAGGTCGGCTTCCGCCTTGGTCTGGGCCATGAATCGTCTCCAAATGCTCAGGCGCGTCCGGCGGCAGCCGGCATCAGCCCGTCGATAAAATCCTGCCCGGCATCGTAGGGATGCCTGATTCGGACGGTGTAATTCTGACCCAGTTTGCCGAACTCGCATACGAACAGGGTCTTGCCGCGCGCGCTGAGACGCGCCTGCGACTGTGCCGTTTCCTCGAATTCGATGACCTTGCCGATTTCGAAATCGGCAAGGTCGCCGAGTGTCAGTCGTGCAAGCGGCATGGTGGCCTCTAGTGCCACCGTCGATCGCATCACTTCTTCCGAAAAGCGCGCGCGCCAGCTGGCGCTGTGATCGTCCTGGCTGACACCGGCGGCGCTATCGCGGCTGGCCAGCACGATACGCTGCGGCATCGTCACCGTGACGGTGCCGCTATCGGCCGGCGTCGAGATGCCAAAGACGATGCGGACTGCAGCGCCGTCGCGCAGCACGTGCCGTTTTGCTTCGGTGCCCGACATCGCCCGCGACACGGGCAGGCGCAGATCGAGCGAGCGCCGTCCGGATCCGTTCAGGGCCTGTGCGACCTGCTGGAACACCATGGTCGAGACATCGACCTCGATCTGCGACAGATCGCGCTCGATAGGCGATGCCGGCATCTCCGGGTCACCGCCGAACAGCGTAGAAACCGTGATTGCGATCGCCGGCGCATCGATCACCACGGTCATGGCATCGGACGACGTGGCTGATGCGACGATGGTCATGGCAAACGTATCGCCGGCATGCGAGCGCGCTTCCGCGACGCGGCTGATCTCGACGGTCCTGAGATCGACGGTGACCGGCACGCCAAGCTCACTGGTCAGGCTCTTCTGCAGCAGCGGCGCGGCGCGCTCGGCCATGCCCCGGCCGGTGCCGATGACCTGGGCGGCCTCGCCGCTGTCGCCGACCAGGCGCTCGATAATCAGCGAGCGGGCTTCCGAGGGGCTTCCCGGGCTTGTCATGACAATGCTGGGACCGATCTCTGGCGCATCGTTCAGGCAGCCTTCTTCTCGGCGGTGCCGGTGTTCATCGTGCTCTGCTCGACGGCGTCGATCGTTGGCCGCTCATAGGACGAGATGGTCTTGCGGCCAAACTCGATCGCCACCTGCGGCAGTGCGCCGTTCATGTAGGCCAGCAGCGTCTGCTTGACGATGATGTAGAGGCGGTTGTTCTTCTCGCGCACGGTCTTGATCTTGGTGGCGACCGGCCCGACCACCGCATAGGAAAGGAAGATGCCGAGGAAGGTGCCAACCAGGGCCGCGCCAATCAGGCCGCCGAGGATCTCAGGCGACTGGTCGAGCGCGCCCATCGCCTTGACCACGCCAAGCACGGCGGCGACGATGCCGAGCGCGGGCAGGCCGTCGCCGACCGCCACCATCGCGTGATAAGCCTTCATCTTGTCGGACTTGATGGTCTGGATTTCCTCGTCCATCAGCGCCTCGATCTCGTGCGAGCGGGCATTGCCGATGATGATGATGCGGCAGTAATCGCAGATGAAATTCATCAAATCGTGGTTCTTGAGCACGGTCGGAAAGGCCTGGAAGATCGCCGATTCCTCCGGATTGTCGATATGCGCCTCGACCTCGCTGCGCGATTTTGAGCGCAGCTCGCGCATCAGGCTGTGCAGCACGCCGAGCGTTTCGAGGTAGTTCTGTTCCTTCGGCACCGCCTGCTTGAACGCCTCGAGGATGGCCTTGCCGGTATCCTTGACCGTCTTCATCGGATTGGCGACCAGAAACGTGCCGAACGCGGCGCCACAGATGACCACGGCTTCCCACGGCTGGACCAGCACATGAAGATGGCCGCCCATGGCCATGAAGCCGCCAAGCACGCAGCCGAGCGTTACCACCAGTCCAATCAGAATGCCCACAACAGGTCCTTCCGCATTTCACATCGAAGCAAGGGATAGCCCTCGTGCCTTGTGTGAGGCTTGAATCGAAGCCGCGGATCCGATTCAGTTTCGCGCAAGGAAGTGGGGGTATTGTGCCGGCATAGCTTCGGCCGGAGGCACGTCTTTGCTTAATACCTTTACCAGCTACCAGCTCATCACCAAGGACATCTCGAAGTCGCTCGACAGGATCGAGCAGCAGCCCGTCGTTGACCGCGATACCAAATATTATCTCGCCAACATCACCAAGGTGAAATCGATCGACGATTTCGTCAAAAATGACCGGTTGTTCAAATATGCCATGAAGGCCTACGGCCTCGAGAACATGGACTACGCCAAGGCCTTCATGGTCAAGGCGTTGAAGGAAGGCGTCTCCGATCCCAACAGCTTTGCCAACAAGTTGACCGACAAGCGCTACGCCGAGTTCGTCAGCGCCTTCAACTTCGCCGCCAACGGCGCCGATGCGACCATCTACAACAAGACGCAGCAGATGGTGACCAAGAACTACGCCACGCAGGCGGCAATCGCCGGCCTCGATCCGAACTCCGACTATGTGAAGGGCGAGACGACATATTATCTCGCCAACATCACCAAGGTGAAGTCGATCGACGATCTGATGTCGAACAACCGGCTCTACACCTACGCCCTCGCGTCATTCGGCCTCGACGCGGCGACGCAGGACAAGGATCTCATCAAGCGGGTTCTGCAGGGCGGCGTCCGCGACCCCGACAGCGTCGCCAACAAGATGACGGACAAGACCTACGCAGCACTCGCCTCGGCTTTCAATTTCGAAGCCAATGGCGCGAGCGCCACCACCATCGTTTCGGCGCAGCAGCCGACCGTCGACAAGTACATGCGCCAGACGCTCGAAGAGGATGCCGGCAACACCAACCAGGGCGTACGGCTGGCGCTCTATTTCGATCGCAAGGCACCGATCATCACCAGTTGGTACGACGTGCTGGCCGACACTGCCCTTGCCAGCGTCGTGCGCACCGCGCTCGGGCTGCCCGATTCCTTCGCCACCGCCAACATCGACAAGCAGGCGCAGCTGTTCGAGCAGAAACTCGACATCTCGGATTTCACCGATCCCGAGAAGCTCGGCAAGTTCCTGACCCGCTTCACCAGCATGTACGAGATAAACAACCCGACCTCATCGGCGGTCAGCTCGGCCAGCGTGCTGTTTGCCCAGCCGATCACGGTCGGCATCTCCACCGACCTGATGATGGCCATGCAGAAATTGAGGTTCTGAGACCATCATGCGGGACAGCCTGTACGTCGCCCTTTCCTCACAGATCGCGCTCGAGCGCCGCCTCGACACGATCGCCGACAACGTCGCCAACGCCTCGACGGTCGGCTTTCGCGCTACCGGCGTGAAATTCGAGGATGTCGTCTCCGGCACCGGGCCGAAGTCGGTATCCTTCGCGTCTTCGGGCAAGACCTATCTTTCCGGCGCGCACGGCGCCTTGACCGAGACCGGAAATCCGTTCGATTTCGCCGTCCAGGGCGATGCCTGGTTCGCCATCGATACGCCGGTCGGCACCGTCATGACCCGCGACGGGCGCTTTTCGATGAATGAGAATGGCGAACTGATGTCGATCGAGGGCCACCCGGTGCTCGACGCCGGCGGTACCCCGATCCAGCTCGACCCCCGCAACGGTCCGCCCAAGGCCGGGGCCGACGGTTCGCTGCGCCAGAACGATCAGCTTGTCGGCTCCATCGGCCTCTACAATTTCGATCCCGGCGAGAATTTCGTCCGCTACGGCAATTCCGGGATCATTCCGGCGCGCACGCCGGAGCCGGTCACCGATCGCTCCGATACCGGCATCGCCCAGGGTTTTCTCGAAGAATCCAACGTCAATCCGGTGCTGGAGATCACCCGGCTGATCCAGGTGCAGCGCGCGTTCGAAAACACCGCGGCCCTGATGCGGCAGACCGACTCCTCCACCGACGAGGCGATCAAGACGCTCGGCTCGAAATAGTCCATGTCGCTCGACCAGCCATCCCTGCGCGCACCCGAAAGACAGCTCCAGCCGGCTCCCGAAGACCGGCTTGCCGCGCTGGAACGGGTATGGCGACGTTTCGCCGGCACCGAAGCGCTGCTCAAGCGCGGCGGCCGCGTCGTCGAAGTGACGTCCACGCACTACAAGGTGCGCGGCCTTTCCGACTTCGCCAGGCTGGGCGACATTGTCGAACAGCGCGGCCATGCCGGCGCACGCCGTGGCGAGATCGTCAAGATCAGCCGTGACGAGGTCGTCGTGGCACCCTTCGAACGCAGCGCCGATGCCGGCATCGGGGATGCCGTGTTCCGCCGCGGCCCGCTCGCGGTGGCGCCGCATGCCTCGTGGCGCGGCCGCACCATCGACGCGCTCACCAGGGCGATCGATGCCGGCCCCTCACTGGTCAGGGGTGACGACACGCCGAGCGGCGCCCGGACCACGCCCGGCGCCATGGCCCGGCAGCGCGTCGGCACCGCCTTCATGACCGGCGTCAAGGTCATCGACATCTTCACGCCGCTTTGTTTCGGCCAGCGCCTCGGCATCTTCGCCGGCTCCGGCGTCGGCAAGTCGACGCTGCTCGCCATGCTTGCCGGCGCCGACGCCTTCGATACCGTCGTCGTGGCGCTGATCGGCGAACGCGGCCGCGAAGTCCGTGAATTCCTCGAGGATACGATCGGCGACAGCATGGACAAGACCGTCGCCGTCGTCGCCACCAGCGACGAGAGCGCCATGATGCGCCGGCGTGCGCCCGACACCGCCATGCGCGTCGCCGAGCATTTTCGCGACCAGGGCCACCGCGTGCTTCTGGTGCTGGATTCGATCACCCGCTTCGCCCATGCCTTGCGCGAGGTGGCGACGGGAACCGGCGAGCCGCCGGTCGCCCGCGGCTATCCCGCTTCAGTGTTCACCGAACTGCCCAAGCTGCTCGAGCGCGCCGGACCGGGCGCCGAAGGCCCCGGGGTTGAAGGCAGGGGATCGATCACCGCCATCATTTCCGTGCTGGTCGACGGCGACGACCACAACGACCCGGTCGCCGACTCCGTGCGTGGCATCCTTGACGGCCATGTCGTGCTCGACCGTGCGATCGCCGAACAGGGCCGCTATCCGCCGGTCAATCCGCTGTCGTCCATATCGCGTCTTGCCGGCAAGGCCTGGAGCGCCGAACAGCGCGCGCTGGTGACGAGGCTGAAGTCGATGATCGCCCGCTTCGAGGACACGCGCGACATCCGTTTGCTGGGCGCCTATCAGGGCGGCGTCGACGCCGAGCTCGATATTGCCGTGCGCCAGGTGCCGCTGATCTACGAGGCGCTGACGCAATCGCCCAAGGACCGTCCGTCCGCCGAACCGTTCTCCGATCTCGCCCGTCACCTCAAGGGTAAGCTGAATGCCGATGCAGGAGACTGAACGCCAGTACACCGAGCGTATCCTGCGCGAGATGATCGCGGAGGCCAACGCTGCGGAACAAGCCAGGGCTGACGAAGCCAGATTTGCCAAGGCAAAGGCTGCCCGCGCCATAGCTGCGAAAGCCGAGGCTGTTCTAGCCCGGGCCGCCAAGCCAATCCTGCCCAGGGCCGCCAAGCCAATCCTGCCGAGGGCTGCCAAAGCCGAGCCTGTTCGGTCCAAGGCTGCTGAGCTCGCTCTGCCCAGGGATCCCCAGGCGGAGGCTGGCGAGATGACCCAAGCCAGCCGCGAGTCGCTGATCGACGGCCTGTTCCCCCGCACCGAATGGCCACAGCCGCCAAAGGCACAGTTTCCCAGGCTGAAAAAACAGTCCGACCGCCGCAGCGATTTCGTTGTTGCCGCGCTCGGCCTCACACTAGGGCTGATCTGCGCCCTGTTTCCTTGGTACATCTTCTTCAACCAGGAACAGTTTGGCGTCCAGGCGATCAAGTTCGGCGGCACCGGCACCAATTCGGGGCGGGCGGGCGGCGGCGTGGTCGCCGAACGCAGCGCGCCGCTGACGGTAAAGGACGTTCCTGCGGCCAATCTCGATCTGTTTGCCACGGGAACGGTGCAGGACGACGCCAATCCCGCGCCTGCGCCCGACGAGCAACCCTTCCCGGCCGACGCCGCGAAATTCCGCATGGTTCATGTCGCCAACGGCCGCGCCATGATCGAGGACGATGCCGGACTATGGATGGTCCAGCGGGGCTCGATATTGCCCGACTCCAGCCAAGTGTCTTCCATCGAGCAGCGCAACGGCAAATGGGTCATGGTCACCAGCACCGACCAGGTGATCGAACTCTCCAGGTAACGCCCCGTCTCGCGCGTCCGGTCATCCGCAAGGTCCGCGCAAGACTGGCGGCCTAGTCTTCGGGAACCCGCCCGGAGATTCCCATGGAGCCCGTTTCCCTTTTCGACCTCGCCGCCAAGCAAGCGCAATGGCTTGCCGTGCGCCAGTCCGCTATTGCCGGCAACATCGCCAACGCCAACACGCCGGGCTACACGGCAAACGATGTCGAGCCGTTCGAAAAAGTGCTCGACCGCACCGCGGTGTCGCTGCAGGCCACGCAGGCCGGCCATCTCGGCAACGCCGCGACCAATGCCGGCTTCACCGTCAAGCCGCAGGAAGATGACGGCGTTGTCATGCCGTCCAAGAACTCGGTCGTGCTGGAAGATCAGTTGATGAAGGCCGGCGAAGTGCGTCGCTCCTTCGAGCTCAACACGGCGATCGTCAAGGCGTTCCATTCGATGATGATGATGGCGGTGAAGAGCTGACCATGGACGCGCTGATCTCAGCCCTCAAAGTCGCAGCATCCGGCCTCGGCGCCCAGTCGGAGCGCTTGCGCGTGGTTTCGGAAAACCTGGCCAACGCCCAGTCGACCGGCACGACGCCAGGGTCCGATCCCTATCGCCGCAAGACCATCAGCTTCGTCTCCGAGCTCGACCGGACCTCTGGCAGCTCGACGGTCGAAGTGAACTCGATCGATCGCGATCCCAGTGACTTTCCCGTCGAGTTCCAACCCGGCAACGAGGCCGCCGACGACAAGGGTTATGTCAAGATGCCCAACGTCAACGTGCTGATCGAAATGGCCGACATGACCGAGGCCAACCGTTCCTACGAAGCCAATCTCCAGGTCGTCAAGCAGGCGCGCGACCTGATTTCCATGACCATCGACCTGATGAGGAACCAGTAATGATCAGCGGTATCGGAGCCCTTCAGTTCAAGTCCTCGGTCGGTGGCGACGACGCGGTGACAAGCCTGCTCCAGGGCGGCGCGACCCCCTCGGCCGGTGGCAATATCGGCACCTCCTTCGCCGAGGCGCTGAGCCAGGCGGCCTCCAAGACCGTCAGCACGATGCAGAATGCCGAGCAGGTATCGGTGCAGGCGCTCAAGGGCGACGCCGACACCCGTCAGGTGGTCGACGCCGTGATGAGCGCGCAGCAGGCGCTTCAGACCGCCGTCGCCATCCGCGACAAGGTGGTTTCCGCCTATCTCGAAGTCAGTCGAATGGGCATCTGAGGAATTCCGCCATGAAAGCACTCGCCATCGCCGCCACTGGCATGAATGCCCAGCAGACAAACCTGGAAGTCATCGCCAACAACATCGCCAACATCAACACCACCGGCTACAAGCGCGCACGCGCCGAATTCTCCGACCTGCTGTACCAGGTCGACCGCACGCAGGGCGTGCCCAACCGCTCCAATACCTCGCTGGTGCCGGAGGGCGTCTCGATCGGCCTCGGCGTCAAGACGACGGCCGTGCGCAACGTCCACACCCAGGGCGAACTGACCAGCACCGGCAACAGTTTCGACCTGGCGCTGACCGGCAGGGGCTGGTTCCAGATCGAAGGCGCCGACGGCGGCACGCTCTACAGCCGCGCCGGCGCCCTCAACACCAACGCCACCGGACAGCTGGTAACGGTGGACGGCGCCAGTGTCATTCCGGCAATCACCGTTCCCACCGACGCCGTTGAGGTTATCGTCAACAAGACCGGCCAGGTCTTCGCCCGCATCGATGGCCAGGCTGACCTGCAGAACCTCGGCCAGATCCAGATCGCCAATTTCGCCAACGAAGCGGGTCTCGCCCCGCTCGGCGACAATCTGTTCCAGGAAACCACGGCTTCCGGGCCGGCGAATGTCGGCGTGCCGGGCGATCCCGGCTTTGCCACCATCCAGCAGGGCTATCTCGAGGCCTCCAACGTCGACCCGGTCAAGGAAATCACCGAGCTGATCTCGGCGCAGCGCGCCTATGAAATGAACTCCAAGGTCATCCAGGCCGCCGACGACATGGCCTCGGTCGTTTCCAAGAACATCAGGTAGGGATGATGGCCATGCCGATCTCCTGCTCCGCATTCCGCCGCACCGCGCTTGTCCTTGCGCTGGTGACCGGCTGCATGCCGGCTTTCGCCCAGGAATCGGCAGATCAATCGGCAGGCCAATCGGCCACTCAGATCGCCAGCAACCAACCTGCCGGCGAGGTCGTATTGATCCCCAACCGGGTCATCTATCCCGGCGAGACCATCGAGCTAGGCGCACTCAAGCGCGTGACCCTGGTCGCCGGCAAGCACAAGCCGGACGCGGTCGCCACGCGGGCCGAGGAACTCGACGGCAAGGTCGCCAAGCGCACGCTTCTGCCAGGCCGCTACATTCCCTCCGCCGCCGTCCGTGAGGCCTGGCTGGTCGAACAGGGCGCGTCCGTGCAGGTCTTCTTCATCGCCGGCGGACTGACGATCTCGGCCACCGCGGTGACGTTGCAGCCGGGTTCCGCCGGCGACCTTGTCAAGGTCCGCAACGTCGACAGCGGCAAGATCCTGTCCGGCACGGTGATGGCGGATGGGACCATCCAGGTCAGCGCTTCATGATGCGCGGACTTGCCCTGATCCTGGCCGCCGTGCTGGGCCTGCAGCCGGCGCTGGCCGACGGCCTGACGCCCAAGGCTAAGCGCGAGCTCGCCGCCAAGAATGGCGGCGTCTACGACGATCCCGAATACAATCCGGCCACCACCAGCCGCATGTTCCGGGTTTCGTCGGGGCCGAGTTCGCTGCCACCGGGCCAGGTCGCCTCGCGCATCAAGGACATCGCCCAACTGCAGAGTTCCCGCGACAACCAGCTGGTCGGCTACGGCCTGGTCATCGGGCTTGCCGGGTCGGGCGACAGCCTGCGCAACTCGCCGTTCACCGAACAATCGATCCGCGCCATGCTCGAAAATCTCGGCATCGCCACCGAAGGCGGCAGCGCACGCGCCAAGAATGTCGCCGCCGTCATCGTCACCGCCAACATGCCGCCCTACGTGCAGTCCGGCGCCCGCATCGACATCGACGTCTCCTCGATGGGCGATGCCACCTCGCTCGCCGGCGGCACGCTGATCATGACGCCTTTGAAGGCGGCTGACGGCGAGATCTATGCCGTCGGCCAGGGCTCGGTCATCGTTTCCGGCTTCACCGCCAAGGGACAGGCCGAGCAGCTGACGCAAGGCGTGCCGACTTCCGGCCGTGTGCCGAACGGCGCCATCGTCGAGCGCGCGGTCCAGGCCGAGTTCGACGATCAGGCGACGCTGACCCTGCAATTGCGCAACCCCGACTTCTCGACCGCCATTCGCATCGCCGACGCCATCAACGACTACACCAGCCAGCGCTTCGGCGCGCGGGTTGCGGCCGAGCGCGATTCCCGCACCGTGCAGATCAGGAGGCCGAAGGGTGTTTCGGCGGCCCGCTTCTATGCCGAGATCGAAAACCTGGTGGTCGAATCCGACACCCCGGCCCGCGTCGTCATCGACGAGCGCACCGGCACCATCGTCATCGGCAACGACGTCAAGATCTCGCGGGTTGCCATCAGCCACGGCACGCTCACCGTGCGCATCACCGAAGCGCCGCGCATCGTCCAGCCCGAGCCTTTCTCCAGGGGCGAGACGGCCGTCGAGCCGTTCACCGCCATCGACGCCAGCCGGCCCGATGCCCGCGTCGCCGTGCTTGACGGACCCGATCTCGAAACGCTCGTTTCCGGCCTCAACCGTCTCGGCGTCAAGCCGGACGGAATCATTGCCATTCTGCAGGGCATCAAGTCGGCCGGCGCCCTGCAGGCCGACCTGGTTCTGCAATAGGCGATGCCGATGACGCGCTCCCTCTCACGCCACGAAAGACGCCGCGCCGCCGCAATCCTGTTCGCGGCCGCTATTGTCGCCATGTCCTTAGCCGCCGGCACGGCGCGCGGCGAAGAAACGGTTCGCCAGGTCCTGCCGGGCGCGCCTGCGGCCGAGTCACCGCAGCAATTGACGCGGGAGAAGGCGCCGGATCAAAGTGAGATCGAGCGCTTCTGCTCCAACATCGCCGACGCCGCCCGCGACCGCCGCTATGCCTTGCAGGCGGAAGAGATGAAGCAGCTGCAGGCCGGCATCGACCAGCGCATGAAGGCGCTGGAGGAGAAGCGGGCCGAATACGAGACCTGGCTGAAGCGACGCGAGGTTTTCCTGGCCCGCGCCGAGGACGGCGTCGTCCAGATCTATGCCGGCATGAAGCCTGACGCCGCCGCCGAGCGGCTGGCCATCGTCAACGCCGACCTGGCGGCGGCCATACTGATGAAGCTCGATTCACGCAAGGCGAGCGTCATCCTCAACGAAATGGACCAGAAGGCGGCGGCGACGCTCACCGGCATCATGGCCAGCGCAGCCCGAAGGGTAGATCCGTCATGATCCGCAAGATGCTCGTCGTGTGCGCGGTCGCCGGGCTGTCCGGTTGCGGAACCAACCTGAAGGAGGTCGGCAAGGAGCCGGCTTTGTCCCCGGTCGGCTCCGGCATCGATGGCGGCAACACCTCGTCCCTCTATCGCTATCCGCAAACGTCGCCCACGCCGGTCAAGAAATTCTCCTTGTGGGATGACCGCCAGAGCCGGCTGTTCACCGACCCGCGGGCGCTGTCGCAGGGCGACATCCTGACCGTCAAGATCAAGATCAACGACAGGGCCAACTTCAAGAACCAGAACGACAGGAGCCGCACCGCCAACCGCAAGCTCGGCTACGACCTCAGCGCGCAGTGGGACAAGTGGAGCACCGCCGGCAAGGGCGCCGGCGCTCTCACCTCCACCACGGACACGACGGCCGACGGCGAGATCAAGCGCTCGGAAACGCTTGAACTCAATGTCGCGGCCATCGTCACCGATGTCCTGCCGAACGGCAATTTGATGATCACGGGATCGCAGGAAGTGCGCGTCAACGCCGAGCTCAGGGTGTTGACCCTCGCCGGTATCGTGCGGCCGGCCGATATCGGCGCCGAGAACACCATTCCCTACGAACGCATCGCCGAAGCACGCATCTCCTACGGCGGGCGCGGCCGCATCACCGAGGTCCAGCAACCTGCCTACGGCCAGCAGATTCTCGACCAGGTCCTTCCGTTCTAGGATTGGGGAACACGGCACCGTGGCAAACGTCGAACAGGTCCAGCCGCGCAAGGGTCCCTCCCTTGCCATCCAGGCCGTCATGCTGCTGGTTGTGACCGCGGCCGCCATCGGCATGGGCTGGATGTCCGGCGGCTATCTCAAGGGCGTCGGGGCACCGTCGTCGGTGCCGGTCGCGCCCGAGAACGAAGGCAAGACCGCACAGCCCGCCGCGGCGGGTGAGCCAGGCGTGGGGCCGACGCTCGTCGTGCTGGCGCCGATCACCACCAACATCTCCTCGCCTGCCGATACCTGGATCAGAATGGAAGCGTCCGTCGTCTATGACGGGCCGCAGCCCCAGTCCATGACGGATGACATCCACCAGGACCTTCTGGCCCTGGTGCGCACCTTGAAGATGCATCAGATCGAGGGTGCCAGCGGTTACCAGCACCTGAAGGCCGATCTCGAGGAACGCGCCTCGATCCGCAGCCAGGGTCACGCCAAGCAGATTCTTATCAGGACATTGCTGCTCGAATGAGAAAGTTCCTTCTCGCCACGGCGATGATCGCCGCCGCCACCTCCGTCGCGGCGGCGCAGCAACTCGACCTCGGTGGCATCGGCAAGGTCGATGGCACCACCGTCGGCTACATCATCCAGATGTTCGGGCTGCTGACGGTGCTGTCGGTGGCGCCGGGCTTGCTGATTATGGTGACGAGCTTCACCCGTTTCGTCATCGCCTTCTCGATCCTGCGCGCCGGTATCGGCCTGCAGTCGACGCCCGCCAACCTCATTCTCATTTCACTGTCGCTGTTCATGACCTTCTATGTCATGGCGCCGACCTTCGATCAGGCCTGGAACACCGGCGTCAAACCGCTGATGGACAACCAGATCACCCAGACCGTAGCCTTCGACAAGATTTCGGATCCATTCCGCACCTTCATGTTGCGCAATGTGCGCGACAAGGATTTCGACCTCTTCGCCGATCTCGCCCGCGAGCGCGGCCAGACCGTTTCGCGCGACACCGTCGACCTGCGCATCCTGGTGCCCGCCTTCATGATCTCGGAAATCCGACGCGGCTTCGAGATTGGCTTCCTGATCGTGCTGCCATTCCTGGTCATCGACCTGATCGTCGCCACCATCACCATGGCGATGGGCATGATGATGCTGCCGCCGACGGTGGTGTCGCTGCCGTTCAAGATCCTGTTCTTCGTCCTGATCGACGGCTGGAATCTGCTTGTCGGCAGCCTTGTGCGCTCCTTCAACTGAGCGCTGGCAACTGATCCCTGGCGGCTGGTCGCCATCGCGCGTCTCCAGCGCAGAATTCAAGCAATATATTTTCGATTAACCGTCCGGTTTAGCCCTTTGGTAGGGACTTGCCCGCATATTCGCTCGCAGATGGCGGGTGATCGATTTCGAAGATCATTGGCATGATGCCGCACCGTCATACCGGGAGGCCCGGTATGTCAAAAAAACACCTGTAAAATCAAGGTACGAGTACCATGTCCAGCATCATGACGAACTCCGCCGCGTTGACGGCCCTGCAGAGCCTTAACGCCACCAGCAAATCCCTCCAGGACACCCAGGCGCGCATCTCGACCGGTTACCGCGTTTCGCAGGCCTCGGACAACGCCGCCTATTGGTCGATCGCCACCACGATGCGCTCAGACAACCAGGCAATGTCCACCGTTTCGGACGCACTCGGCCTCGGCGCTTCGAAGGTCGACACCGCCTACACCGGCATGAACAGCGCGATCTCCACCATCAACCAGATCAAGGCCAAGCTGCTGGCATCCTACGGCCAGACGGACGCCTCGAAGGAAAAGACCCAGGTCGAAATCGCCGCCCTTCAGGACCAGATGAAGTCCTTTGCCACCGGCGCCACCTTCTCAGGCACCAACATGCTGTCCGTAGACAGCGGCGCAACAGCCACGACGGCGGCCGATGTGAAGATCCTTTCGGCCTTCAACCGTGACGCCGCCGGTGCGTCTTCGATCTCGACGATCGACGTCAAGGTGGAAAACATCAAGCTCTATGAAGCTGGTACCACCGCGACACTCAACAAGGGCATCCTGGACTCGCAGCGCACGGGCTCCACCGGTGTGGCCACCCTCACGGCCGTTGCCGTGACCCTGGGCGCCGCCGCAACGGCCACCGACACTTACTCGGCCGCCAGCCTGAAGATCTTCGACACCGCAACGGGCAAAGCCGCGGGCGACGATCAGATCAAGCAGATGATGACCGTCATCGACTCCGCGCTCGCCGACATGACCAACGCCGCCACCACGCTCGGCGCCGCCAAGAGCAGTATCGACCTGCAGAAGACCTTCACCTCCGACCTGATGGACTCCATCGATCGCGGTGTCGGCCAGCTCGTCGATGCCGACATGAACAAGGAATCGACCCGTCTGCAGGCCCTGCAGGTCCAGCAGCAGCTCGGCGTCCAGGCGCTGTCGATCGCCAACGGTTCGTCGCAGTCGATCCTGTCGCTCTTCCGCGGCTAATCGCCTTCGCCTGATCACAGTTCGCACTAAACATCGGGCCGCGCCAAAAGCGCGGCCCGATTTGCGTTTGCTCGACTTGCCCTTGCAAGCCTCGCACAATGCTCGTTCCTTAACTCTCAAAGGCCAGCTTTTAACAGGCTGTTAACCATGCCGCGCTAGTTATGGTTAACCAATAGCTTACGACCGTTGGCGAATCGGTCCGACCGGCACGATGCCACCCGTTGAACAGGCCTGTCCGGCATGTCTGAGCATGTCGGTTTTTGAGAAGGAGCGACTTTCTTGGCGAGCATCATGACAAACGCTGCGGCGTTAACCGCACTTCAAAGCCTCAGCGCCACCAACAAGTCACTCGAACAGACGCAGGCTCGCATCTCGACGGGCTATCGGGTCTCGCAGGCCTCGGACAACGCCGCCTACTGGTCGATCGCCACCACGATGCGCTCGGACAACTCGGCCCTGTCGACGGTGCAGGATGCACTCGGCCTCGGCGCCTCGAAAGTCGACACCGCCTACACCGGCATGAACAATGTGCTGACCACGATCGGCCAGATCAAGACCAAGCTGCTTTCGACCGTCGGCCAGACGGATGCCGCCAAGGCGAAAACCCAGACCGAGATCAATGCGCTTCAGGCGCAGATGAAGTCCTTTGCCGATGCGGCGACCTTCTCAGGCTCGAACTTCCTTGCGGTAACCTCCAAGCAGACTGCCGTCCCCAATGATGGCGTCCAGGCCGACTCCCAGATCGTGTCCTCGTTCAATCGCTCCTCGTCGGGCGCCGTCTCGATCGGAACGATCGACATCGATGTCGAGGGCACCAAGCTTTTCGACTACGGCCTTGCCACCGAGGTCAAGAATCGCGGCACCCTCGATCGCCAGACTTCGATTTATGCCACGGGAGCCGCCCAGACCCTGTATGACAACGCCTATGCGACCGCGCTCGCTGGCGGAGCAACGGACATCGCGGCAAACACTGCTGGTCAGGCGGCGGCGGGAGCGGTCGTCCCCAAGGTCGACAACATCTCCGCCTACAACCTCGACATCACCGCGGCCGGCGTAACCGACGACATCATCACCCAGATGGTGACCAGGATCGACAAGGTCATGGCGCAGTTGACCGATTCCGCAACCATCCTCGGTTCGGCCAAGAGCAGCATCGACCTGCAGAAGACCTTCACCCAGAGCCTGATGGACTCCATCGACCGTGGTGTCGGCCAGCTCGTCGATGCCGACATGAACAAGGAATCGACCCGGCTCCAGGCGCTGCAGGTTCAGCAGCAACTCGGCATCCAGTCGCTGTCGATCGCCAACAGCGCTTCGCAGAGCATCCTGTCGCTGTTCAAGAACTAGTCGCGGGCGCCACCGGCACCGTCCTTTTCGCACTCCGATTAACGGGCCGCGCCGCAAGCGCGGCCCGATTTCATTTTCGCACAAGCTTCGAAGACTACTGTTCCGGCGGACAGTCATGCTGGGAGTCGTCGAACCGTGCCGGAACAGATCCAGAGCATCATCTCGAATCTTCGCGGCTTTGGCGTCAAGCGCCTTGCCATGCTGGCTGGCATCGCCGTCCTGGTGATGGGCGTCATCGGCATCGCCTCGGTCTATCTCAACCGTCCCGCCTACGACACGCTCTATGTCGGGCTCGACCGCGCCGACGTGAACCAGATCGGCCTGGTGCTGGGCGAAGCCGGCATCGGCTTCGATGTGGGCGCCGACGGAACCTCGGTGCTGGTGCCGGCCGGCACAACCGCGCAGGCGCGCATGCTGCTTGCCGAAAAGGGCCTGCCGACCAGCGCCAATGCCGGCTACGAACTGTTCGACAATGTCGGCTCGCTCGGCCTCACCTCCTTCATGCAGCAGATCACCCGCGTGCGCGCGCTGGAGGGCGAGATCGCCCGCACCATCCAGTCGATTTCAGGCATCAAGGCGGCGCGCGTCCACATCGTCATGTCCGAACGCGCCAATTTCCGCCGCGACGAACAGCAGCCTTCGGCATCGGTGGTCATCCGCTACGCCGGCATCGACGCCGAGAAGAGCGCCATGTCGATCCGCCATCTCGTCGCCGCCGCTGTCCCTGGCCTGTCGGCCGACAAGGTGACCGTGCTCGATTCCAGCGGCAATCTGCTGGCAGCGGGCGATGATCCTTCCAACACCAGCGCCGCCCGCACGCTCGGTGTCGAGCAGACCGTCGAGGCGCAGATCGGCGACAACATCCGCCGTGCGCTGACGGCCTATCTCGGCCCCGACAACTTCCGCGCCAGCGTCAAGGCCGAGGTCAACACCGACACCCGCCAGACGGAAGAAACCATTTTCGATCCGAATTCACGCGTCGAGCGCTCGGTGCAGTCGGTGCGCGCCAACGAAAACAACAACCAGAAGCAGGCCTCGACGCCAGCCAGCGTCGAGCAGAACCTGCCCGAGACCCAGGCAACCGCCACCGACGGTCCGCAATCCTCCTCGCAGAACGACCGCAAGGAAGAGATCACCAACTACGAGATCAACTCGAAGAAGATCGCCACCGTCTCCAACGGCTACACCGTCACCAAGATGTCGATCGCCGTCGTCGTCAACCAGCAACGCCTGGTGACCATCCTCGGCAAGGACGCCACGCCGGAGCAGATTGCCAAGCGCGTCGCCGAGATCCAGAAGATGGTGACCTCGGCCACCGGCTTCGACGACAAGCGCGGCGACGTCATCGACGTCTCTGCGGTCGAGTTCATCGACGGGCTGGACGGCGAGGCGATCCCGCAGGCTGGGATGCTCGATACCATCGGCCAGCATGCCGGCACGCTGATCAACGCCGGCGCCTTCATCGTCGTGGTGTTCCTGGTCGCCTTCTTCGGCCTGAGGCCGATGGCGGCGGCGCTGACGGCAAAGGCGACGCCGGCACTTACAGGCCCCAGCTACGAAGACGTCCAGCGCTCGCTGCCGACACCCGAAGCAAGCGCAAACGCCGAAAGCGCTGCCGTCGGCGCCTTGCCCGGTGCGCGCCCCGGCCCGACACCGCTCGATGATCTTCGCCAGAAGATCAGGCCGGCGCCGCAGGAGCGGCTTGCCCGAATGGTCGACCTCAACGAGGAGCGCACCGCGCAGATCCTGCGCAAATGGGCCGCTCAGGAAGTCGCGGCTTAAACCATGCCCTCCGTAGCCCTTTTCGACCTTCTGCCTGATTTCGGTAGCCGCACGCAACGTGCCGGCCAGCCCCGGGCCGTGGCCGACCCCGAACACAAGCTAGACGCGCCGGCGCCGCAAGCCGATATCGGCACGCTGATCGCGGAAGCAGTTGCCCAGGCTGAGGCGGCGCTCGAGGCACGCTTGTCGATTGCCCATGAAGCCGCGCTCGAAGCCGAACGCCAGGCCAATGCCGAGGAAGCAAGGGTATTTCTCGAAAGCCTCGGCGACGATGTCGGCAAGGCTGTCTCGTTGCGCATCGATGCCATGGAGGCGCGCGTGACCGGGCTGGTCGCCGCCACCGTCGCCCGCATGATCGGGGGTATCGTCAGCGACGATCTGCAGAAACGCTCGATCGAGGCGCTTGCCGGCGCGATACGCGAGGCGGTCGGCGATGCCGAAGCGGTGCGCATCGCCGTGCGCGGCCCGCTCTCGCTGTTCGAAACGCTGAAGGCATCGCTCGGTCCCCGCGCCGCCAATCTCGACTTCACCGAGACACCAGGCTTCGATCTCACGGTCGCCATCGACGAGGCGGTGTTCGAGACACGCATGGCCGAATGGTCGACGACCCTTTCCGAGGTCCTGGCATGAGCGTCGCTGATGCCGGACACCAGGAGATCATCATCGTTCGTCGAGGTCACGACGACCATGACGATGCCCACCATGGCGGCGTCTGGAAGATCGCCTTCGCCGACTTCATGACGGCGATGATGTGCTTCTTCCTGGTCATGTGGCTGATCAATGCCGCCAACGAGCAGACCAAGGCAGCCGTCGCCAGCTATTTCAACCCGGTCAAGCTGGTCGACCGCAATTCGAGCCGCAAGGGTCTGGAGGATCTCGGCGACGGTCCGCGCGCGATGGGGACGACGGCCGACAACCCGCAGAAGGCGACCAACAAGGCCGGCCAGGACGGCGATGGCTCCGCGGACCGCAAACAGGAGAAGCAGGAACTCCCACAGGCGGAACACTCCGACGAGCATCTGTTCGCCGACCCCTACGCGGTGCTTTCGGAAATCGCCACCGATACCGGCGTCATGCAGAATGTCAGCCAGAAGGGCGATGGCGGCGCGCAGGCTGCCGGCCCTGCGACCGGTGCTTCCGGCGGCGCCTCCTATCGCGATCCCTTCGAGCCTGATTTCTGGTCGCAGCAGGTGGCGGCGCCCGGCGCCGAAGCCAGTGCCCAGCGTGCCAAAATCGAGGGCGATGCGGTCAAGCCCGGTGACAAGGTTGCCGAAACGCAAGTGCCCAAGGTCAAGGCCGTGCCACCCGTCGCGGCCGCACCGCTCGAACCCCCGGCAGAGGACGCGACCGGCAAGCAAGCCGCGAGCCCCGCCACGACAATGGCCAAGGCCGGCAACACCAAACCAACAGGCACGAAGCCAAGCGACGCGAAGCCGGGCGACGCGAAGCCGGGCGAGACCAAACCAGACGACACCAAAGTCACGGACGCAGCCAAGGCCGAGGCCAAGGCGCAAGAGGAAGCCAAGCCCGACACCGGAGAGAAGGCGCCGACCGCCGCCGCCGTCAAGGCCGCGGCCGACGTCAAGCGGCAGTTGGCCGACGCCTTCAAGCCCGGCGACAAGCTGCATGACGGCGTCTCGGTGGAAGCCACCGACAAGGGCGTCGTCATCTCGATCACCGACCAACTCGACTTCGGCATGTTCGAGGTCGGTTCGGCGCTGCCGCGCCGCGAACTGGTGCTGGCGATGGAAAAGATCGGCCGCATCGTCAACAGCCAGAAGGGCACCATCAGCATCAACGGCCACACCGATGCACGGCCATTCCGCAGCGACAGCTACGACAATTGGCGGCTGTCGACGGCGCGCGCGCATTCCGCCTACTACATGCTCGTGCGCGGTGGAGTCGATGAACGCCGTATCACAGAGGTCGCCGGTTTCGCCGACCGCCAGCCGAAGGACCCGGCAAATCCATTGGCAGCTGTGAACCGCCGCATCGAAATCCTGATGGCGGCCGGCGGATGAGGCGGGCGGCCGTCACCAGCCGGTTGATTGGCCTGTTGCTGCTGGCCGGCGGATATCCGTCAGCCGGCTTCGCCCAGGACTCGTTGCAGCCGTATCAGCTGGTGCGCTCGCTGCAGCTCATCCAGGACCGCATCGCCGCTGGCGATCATGCCGCCCTGCCGATGCAGGCCAAGCTGCTCGAGATGGTGGATGCGCGGCTGCGCACGGCGGATGCCGAGGATTTCAAGGATCCCAAGAACTTTCGCGCCCTGCTTGTCTACGGCATGAGCGGCGGCAATCCGGTGACTGTCGAGGCCGCCACGTCGCGCGCCACGACGGACCCGCAAAGCCTTGCCGTGGCCAAAGGGGTTATCGACTATCTCAATGGCCGGCCCGGCGAGGCGATCGAAGCGTTGAAGCCGATCGATCCGATGACGCTGCCTCCCGACCTCGGCGCTTTCCTTGCCCTGGTCAAAGGCTCGCTGCTTGCCGGCGACCAGCCGGCTGCGGCGCTTGGTTTGCTCGACGAGGCAAGATTGCTCAGCCCCGGCACGCTGGTCGAGGAAGCAGCACTGCGCCGTTCGGTCGGCATTGCGGGTGCGCAGGGTGACGCGGCACGCTTCGCACGCGCGTCGACCCAGTATGTCGAGCGCTACCTCTATTCGCCCTATGCCAGCCAGTTCGCCGACTCCTTCGTCTCCGGCGTCATCGCTCTGCACATGTCGATCAGCCAGGACAAGCTGGCCGACATCACCTCGATGATGGATCCCGAGCGTGAGAAGGTGATCTATCTGCGCATCGCCCGCCGTGCCGCAATCGACGGTCTGAACGACCTGTCGGCCTTCGCTTCGGCGCGAGCCGAGCAGGGTCGCGACGGCAACACCAACCAGGACGATCCGCGCGCCCTGCTTTACGCCAGTCTTTCCACCGTGACCTCGGGCACCATCGAAGACGTCCGCGCCAAACTCGGCAAGATCGACCGCAGCAAGCTGTCGGAAGGCGACCGCGCCTTGCTTGACGCCGCCCAGGCCATCGCCGGCGAAGTCGTCGCCCCGCCCGCCCCCCTCCCCGAGGAAAAGCCAGTTGTCGCGGCCGAGCGGCCGCCAGCGCCCGAAACCGTCGCGGCGCAAGGCGCCGACGCCAGCGGGCTACCCCCCGTCGAAGGCGCCATCGCCGAGCAACCCGCCGTCGCTGCCGCCTCCGGCGGACCGGTCGCCAGTGTTCCGGAGACGCCGGCGGCTGCGGTTGCACCTGCCGATGCGGCGACCGTCGTGCAGGCGTCGGCGCCATCGCCCGCGGCCAGTCCCGAGCCCACCGACCCGACCGATGCCGCCATGAACAAAACACGTCGACAGCTCGACCTGATCGACCAGATGCTTGGAGCCGCCCCCAAATGACCACCAGCCTCGGCTCGGCCTTGCCAGGATTTGCCACCGCGCGCGCAACATCGGAGCAACCGGCGGCGAACGGCAAGAAGGACAACGCAGGCTTTGGCAAAATCCTGCATGGCGAGGCCAGTCCGGCCCGCCCGGAACGGCATCCGACGACCGAGGCGGGATCGCGCGAGCAGCGCTGGGGCAAGCTCGCCGCCAACCTTGCCGGGCATGGCAGCAAGGCCGAGCCGACATCGGCCGATCCCGGAAAGATCGTCTCGGCCAAGTTGCCGGCCGTGAAGAGCGGCGAGGACGATTTGGAAGCCAAGGACGATTTGGAAGCGAAGTCGCACAAGGACGATGCCGACGCCGAAGAGACGGCGCCTGACGCGGATGCCGTGCCGCTTCAGGACCATCTGCCGCTGCTTATCGCGTTCCATGACCTGCGCCATTTCTCGACATCGACCAAGGCAAGCGGGCGCGACACGGCTAACGGCGAGAGCCCACCGGACCCGGCGCTCAACGCGCAGGCTCCGCTCCCAAAAACCTATCGGTCGAAGTCCACGGCCGGAAACGAAATCGTCGAAACCAAGTCGAAGCCGGAGCAGGTGTCGATCGTCGACGGGCCTTTGACAGAGCTTGATGGCCAGCCGCCGAGCGCTGCCGGCGTTGCCTCCGGCGCGCCGAAACGCGACACCGTCGTAGCGGCCCAGAAGCTGCCGGACGCCACAACCGCCGATGTGCCCGGCGTGCAATCGAAACACGCCGCGCCGGCGATGAAAAGCATCGAGGATGTCCAGTCCTCGTTACGGCCCGAAGCCGGAAAACAATCCCTGTCCGCCACACGCATCGACGTCGTGTCGCAACAGAGCTTCCCGGCGCCACCGCAAAGTCCCATCAGCCAGGCAGCCCTCAATGTGGTCAACGCCATAGCCGCCGATGGCGGCCCGCAAAAGGCCCTTCCAGCCTCATCCGCGGCCACCCAGCTGGGCAGCCCTGTTGCCGTTCCGACACATGTGTTGAAGATCGAACTTCACCCCGCCGAACTCGGCATGTTGACGGCCAACCTTCGCCTCTCGGGAGAACAACTTTCGATTGAATTGAAGCCCGCAACACACGACGCTTATCGTCGTTTGTCCGCCGACAGCGAGGCCATCGCCAAATCGCTGCGCGGGCTCGGCTTCGAGGTTGACAAGGTTACGATCCTGCAACCTTCGGTAGCGGTTCCTGCTGCAACCCGCACCGATGCGACCGCCCCTTTGCCGAGCGCGTCGGGCCGCGATCCATCATCCTTCCAACCTGGAAACCCGGGCAGCGGCAACAGTGGAGCGGGTGGTCAGCAATCGGGTCAGCAATCCGCAGGAAACCGCAATGATGACGCGCAGGACTACGGCCGCGGCACTTCACCTTCTCGCGAGCGCGCTGGCGGCGATATGTTTATCTAGCGCGGCAGGCGCTGCCGCTGCCGCCACCAACCCTTGCGAGCCCGAGATCCTGCGTGCCGCCGATCGCTATGGCGTGCCCGCCGGCATCCTCTATGCCGTGGGCCTGACGGAGACCGGAAACAAGGGCAGCCTTCAGCCCAACGCTTTGAATATAGAAGGAAAAGCGGTCTTTCCGAGAAGCCGGACCGAGGCCCTTGCCGCCTTCGCCAATGCCCGGCGCGAAGGCAAGACGCTCATCGATCTGGGCTGCATGCAGATCAACCATCACTACCACGCGTCGCATTTCCGCAGCGTCGAGGACATGCTCGATCCGCGTCAGAACGTCGACTATGC
Organism: Mesorhizobium sp. P2_D5; assembly: GCF_056404355.1. Classification (NCBI taxonomy): domain Bacteria; kingdom Pseudomonadati; phylum Pseudomonadota; class Alphaproteobacteria; order Hyphomicrobiales; family Phyllobacteriaceae; genus Mesorhizobium; species Mesorhizobium sp. P2_D5. The sequence goes on along the minus strand of NZ_JBFUEE010000006.1, from coordinate 339,329 downwards.
GGCGCGCTTCCTGGCCAGCCTCCATGCCCGTCACGAGACCTGGTCGATGGCAGTCGCCCGCTATCATGCCGGTCCCGACAACGATCCGGCGCAGAAGATCTATGTCTGCCGCGTCATTGCCAACATGGTCGCCACCGGCTTTGGAAAATGGACCGCGAACGCCCGCGGCTTCTGCAACCCGTAGGCGTATCTTCGGCATCCAATACGCCGTTCGCGCCGTCCCGGGTTGTCGCTTTGACTTGGCCGGAACTTGCCGCCGAAAGCATATCTGGTTGCAGGCTAATGCAACCGGCGCGATTCCAGACTCCCAAGAAACTAGCTACAAGAAATGACGGTTGTTCAGGATTCTCGCCAGCGGATACGCCTTTTCTCACGGGGCAAATGATTTGATTCGGAGGCGGGCCGATGATTGTAATCGTTGACGAGCGCGAGCTCGTAACAGAGGGATACAATTCACTTTTCGACCGTGAGGGTGTCGCCTGCGCGGGCTTCGCGCCGGGCGAGTTCGGCGAGTGGGTAAGCTCGGCGGCGGATACCGACCTGAGGTCGGTTCGAGCCTTCCTGATCGGCGACTGCCGCGAAGGCTCGATCTCTCCCCGTCAGATCCGCGACCGCACCGGCGCACCGGTCATCGCCTTGAGCGAACAGCACTCGCTGGAAAACACGCTGCGGTTGTTCGAGAGCGGCGTCGACGACGTCATTCGCAAGCCCGTCCACATCCGCGAGATCCTCGCCCGCATCACCGCCATCCGCCGCCGCGCCCAGGAAGATGTCGCCTACACCGAGATTGGCGCCATGCGCATCTTCATGGATGGCCGCGATCCCGAGATCGACGGCCAGCCTTTGCCCTTGCCGCGCCGCGAGCGACGCATCCTCGAATATTTGGCCAGCAATCGCGGCCGCCGGGTCACAAAGACCCAGGTTTTCAACGCCATCTACGGCATCTTCGACGAAGAGGTCGAGGAGAACGTGGTCGAAAGCCACATCAGCAAATTGCGCAAGAAGCTGCGCGAGAAGCTGGGCACCGACCCGATCGATTCCAAGCGCTTCCTTGGCTACCGGCTCGTCTTCTGATGCAGCCCCGCGCCAGCCTCGCGCAAGACAGGATGCGTAGCCTCGTAGCCAGTGGCATCCGCATTGGAGCCAGCGGCATCCACATTGGGGAGACGTTTCGATGAGCCTCTACGGAATGATGCGGACCGGCGTTTCCGGCATGAATGCACAGGCAAACCGGCTGTCCACCACGGCCGACAACATCGCCAATTCCGACACCACCGGCTACAAGCGGTCCTCCGCCGAATTTTCGTCGCTGGTCATGCCGAGCACGGGCGGCGCCTACAATTCCGGCGGCGTCACCACGACGATCCGGCAGGCGGTCAGCGATCCAGGCGTGCTTCAATACACGACCTCGGTCTCCGACCTCGCCGTCAACGGCGACGGTTTCTTCGTCGTTCAAGATCCGAGCGGAACACCTTTCCTGACCCGGGCCGGCGCCTTCGTACCGGATGCGGAGGGCAGGCTGGTCAACGCGGCCGGCTTCCAGCTGATGGCCTACAGCTACGCCAACGGCGTGCCGGCGGCAACGGTGAACGGCTTCGAGGGACTGACCCCGGTGCTCATCTCCGACCAGGGGATGACGGCAACGCCGAGCACCCAGGGTACCTACAGCGGCAACCTGCCGGCAGGCGCGACGCCGGTCGCCGCCGGCAATCTGCCCACCACCAACGCGGCGGGCGCGCAGTACACGTCGAAATCCTCGATGGTCGCCTACGACAATCTCGGCAACAAGAAGCTGCTCGACGTCTATTTCACCAACACCGGCGCCGGCACCTGGCAGGTGGCGGTCTTCGATCAGTCGAAGGCCACCGCCGGGACGTCGTTCCCTTACACCGGCGGCGCATTGGGCTCGGCCAACCTGACCTTCGACACCACCACGGGCAAGCTCACCGGTGCCGTCAACAGCGTCAGCCTGACGGTGCCCAATGGCGCCGCCTTTTCGCTGGACCTGTCGGCATTGACCCAGCTCGGCGCCGGATTCACCGTTTCCGATGCCCAGGTGAACGGCAACGCACCGAGCACCATCGACAAGATCCAGATCAGCAAGGACGGCACCATCTCGGCGCAGTACAAGGACGGCTCCACCAAGGCGCTCTACAAGATCCCGCTGGCCGACGTGCAGAGCCCGGACCAGCTCAACGCGCTGCCCGGCAACGTCTACGCACAGGGCACCGAATCCGGCGCGGTCCGTATCGGTTTTGCCAATGAGGGCAAGGCCGGCTCCATCATCTCCGGCGCACTCGAGAATTCCAACGTCGATATCGCCGAAGAACTGACCAACATGATCGCGGCACAGCGCAGCTACACCGCCAATTCGAAAGTCTTCCAGACCGGTTCCGATCTGATGGACGTCCTTGTCAACCTGAAGAGATAAAACGGGCACTCCCCGTGAAAGACCCGCATGTCGTTGTCCACTGCACTGAGCATCGCCCAATCGGCGCTTATGAACACCGCGCGGCAGACCAGCGTCGTCTCGCGCAATGTCGCCGACGCCGACAATCCGGACTATTCGCGCCGCCAGGCCGTCGTCACAAGCACGGCGCCGGGCGCGCGTTCGGTTGATATCCGGCGCGCCGCCAACGACCTGCTGTTCCGCCAGAACCTCAGCGCGCTGTCGGCCTGGAGCGGCCAGAACGCGCTCTACAGCGGCATGGATCAGCTGGGGGTATCGGTCAATGGCGTCGACAATGCGTCCTCGCCCTCGACCGCGATCGGCAATCTGCAGCAGGCGCTGCAGCTCTATGCCACCTCGCCGTCCAACCAGAATCTCGGTGCCAGCGTCGTCGATGCCGCCAGGCAGGTCGTGCGATCCCTGAACGAGGGCTCCACGGCGATCCAGGATTTCCGCACCCAGACCGACGGCCAGATCGCCACGGCGGTCGACGACCTCAACTCGCTGCTCAGCCAGTTCCAGGATGCCAACACCGCTGTCATTTCCGGAACCCGTTCCGGCACCGATGTCTCCGATGCGCTCGACCAGCGCGATGCGCTTTTGAAGAAGATATCTGACTATATCCCGGTCTCGACCTTCACGCGCGGCGACAATGACATGGTCGTCACCACTGGCGACGGCACGACGCTGTTCGAAACCATTCCGCGCACGGTCAGCTTCGCGCCGTCGGCCGGCTACACCGCCGGTGCCGCAGGCAACGCGGTCTATATCGACAATGTGCCGATCTCGGCGGGAGCCGGCGGCAACACCAGCGCCAGCGGCAAGCTCGCCGGCCTGCTCCAATTGCGCGACAGTGTCGCCTCGACCATGCAGAGCCAGCTCGACGAAACCGCGCGCGGCCTGATCACGGCTTTTGCCGAAACCGCGCCTGCGCTGCCCAATGCAGCCGGCCTGTTCACCTGGTCCGGTGCGCCGGCGGTGCCGGCAGCCGGCACGCTGGTCAACGGCCTTGCCGGATCGATCAGCGTCAATGCGGCGATGGACCCAAGCGCCGGCGGCAATCCGACGCTGCTGCGCGATGGCGGTGCCAATGGTGCCGCCTATGTCGCCAACACCGGCGGCGGCGCCTCCTATTCCGACCTTCTGGTCGCCTATGGCGACCGGCTCGACAAGCCGATGGCCTTCGACCCGGCCGCCGGGGTTTCGGCAACGTCCAGCGTTTCCGACTACGCGGCCAACTCGATCGGCTGGTTCGAGGGCGTGCGCCAGCAGGCATCGACCGCCTCCGACGCCAAGGAAGCGCTGGCATCGCGCAGCGCCGAGGCGCTGTCCAACGCGACCGGCGTCAATGTCGACCAGGAAATGTCCCTGCTGCTCGACCTCGAACACACCTATCAGGCATCGGCCCGGATGATGAAAACCGTCGACGACATGATGACGGCCTTGCTCAACGCGGTGGGATAATCCATGACTTCAGTCTCGTCAGCCGCCATATCCAACGCCATGCGCTCCCAGCAGATGCGCATGCAGGCGGAGCTTGTCAAAGCCACCAAAGAGTCCTCGACCGGCAGGGTCGCCGATGTCGGCCTGGCTCTCGGAGCGCGCACCGCGCAGTCCGTCACCTTCTCGCGCGATCTCGACCGTCTCAACGTCATCATCGACTCCAACGGCCTCGTCGGCTCCCGCTTGTCTTCGACGCAGACCTCGCTTAGCCAGCTCTCGACCGCGGCGCAGTCCTTTCTGTCCGCCCTGACCACCGCGTCATCGAGCGATTCTTCCAACAGTCTCACCCAAGCCTCGGGCAAGGCGACCATCCAGCAGCTGACCTCGATCCTCAACACCAGCGTCAATGGCGAGTACCTGTTTGCCGGCACCAACACCGACGTCAAGCCGATCAACGACTTCACCGCGGCCGGCTCGCCCGCCAAGGCGGCCTTCGATGCCGCCTTCGTTGCCAATTTCGGTTTCACCCAGGATGACCCTGCAGCGGCCAACATCACCGCTACCCAGATGGACGACTTCATCACCAACGACGTCGTGCCGCAATTCATGGGCGCGGGCTGGCAAGGCAACTGGTCGAACGCCACCGACCAGCAGATCGTCAGCCGCATCGCCCTGAACGAAACCACCCCGACTTCGACCAGCGCCAACAGCGACGGCATCCAGAAGCTCGCCATGGCGGCGGCCATGGTCTCCAGCCTGATGTCCAGCAACATCAGCCAGGCCGCGAAGAACAAGGTCGTCAGCCGCTCCACGGCACTGGTCGGCGAAGCGCTGAGCGGTATTGGCCAGATTCAGTCCGAGACCGGCATCGTCCAGAAGCGGGTTTCCGATGCGAACGACCGCATGAAAACGCAGGTCGACCTTTTCGAACGGCACATTCTCGATCTGGAAGGCGTCGATCCGGCCGAGGCCGCGACCCGGGTTGCAGACCTGACACAGCACATCGAAACGTCCTTCGCACTGACCGCGCGCCTGCAGCAGCTCAGCCTGTTGAATTACCTGACCTGACAACGCTTAACGGAACGGTAGAGCCCCACCGATGTACCAATTCTCCTACGCCGATATCCAGAGCACCTCCGTCGCCGACGCCAAGGACCGCGAGCGGGAGCTCCTGACCCGTTCGATCGACATGCTGTCGGCGGCGGCCGCCGCCGGCCTCGGCTCGATGGAAGCGGTCGAGGCGCTGCATTTCACCAACCGCGTCTGGACCGCCTTCGTCGAAGATCTCGGCTCCAGCGACAACGCCCTGCCCAAGGAACTGCGCGCCAACCTCATCTCCATCGGCCTGTGGCTGCTGCGCGAGGCAGAGGACATTCGCCAGGGCCGCACCAACAATTTCGAAGGGCTGATCGAGGTGTCCCAGATCATCAGGGACGGCATTCAATGACCAACACGTTGAAGATATCGCTGAAGCCGAACGAGAAGATCTACATCAACGGCGCCGTTATCCGCGTCGACCGCAAGGTCACCGTCGAATTGATGAACGACGTGCAGTTCCTGCTCGAAAGCCATGTGATCCAGGCCGAAGACGCCTCGACGCCGCTCAAGCAGCTGTATTTCATCCTGCAGGTCATGCTGATGAATCCGGCCGGCGCGGCCGAGGCGCGCGACATGTTCCGGCGTTCGCTGCCGCTGCTGCTGGCAAGCTTCGAGGACGCCCAGATCTGCGCTGGACTGAAACAGATCGACCGCATGGTCGGCGAGGATCATATCTACGAGGCGCTGAAGGCCATCCGCGCGCTCTATCCGCTCGAACGCCGCGCGCTTGGCGACAATGACTATGTTCCGGGTGCTGCGCGCCCGTTGGCTGTGGGAGCACGATACTGATGAACGTGGACATGACGACGACGATACCGACTGGCGCCAACCAGGCCAGCCAGCAGACCTCGAAGACAGCGGTCGACTACCAGTCGTTCCTGAAGCTTCTGATCGCCGAGATGAAGAACCAGGACCCGACCAAGCCGATGGATTCGACGCAGTACGTCGCCCAGCTCGCCACCTTCTCGCAGGTCGAACAATCGGTGCAGACCAACACCAAGCTCGACCAGATCATGTCGTCGTCGGCGCTGTCGCAGGCCGATGCGCTGATCGGGCGCTCGATAACCTCCGCCGACGGCAAGACGACGGGCACGGTGGCGTCGGTGCGCCTCGCCAGCAGCGGCCTGATCGCGGTGCTGCAGAACGGCACCGAGGTCGCGGTCGGCCCGGGCGTCTCGATCAAGGCCGCGAGCTGACGCTTCCGGCAGGGCCAGTCCGATGAACGAGGCCGACGCTCTCGACATCGTCCAGTACGCGGTGTGGACGGTGCTCACTGCGTCCGCTCCGGTGGTGCTGGTCGCGATGGCGGTCGGCATCGGCATCGCCCTTATCCAGGCGCTGACGCAGGTCCAGGAGATCACCTTGACCTTCGTGCCCAAGATCGTCGCCATCATGCTGGTGGTGGCACTAACCGGCCCCTTCATCGGCAGCCAGATATCGGCCTTCACCAACGTCATCTTCGAGCGCATCCAGAACGGATTCTGAGCAAGCCGACGAAAGCCGCGCAGGTCCGTGCCGAACCATCGGGATCCTTGACCGGCGCGGAATGGAGACGTGGACCGCCTCTATCCCATTGTTGGACCATGATCTTTTTCGAAAGGTGTTCGCCCTTTCAACCGCCATGCCCTACTTTCGGCAAATGATCTGAGCAAACGGATCGTCTGACGAGCAGGCACGACATGGCAGGGACCCACCGATGATTGACGAAAAGCCGGAAAGCGAGAGCGTTTCGGCGCTGGCGCCCTTCCGGCACGGCATTTTCCGCGCCGTATGGGCCGCAAGTCTCGTCTCGAATTTCGGTGGCCTGATCCAGGGCGTCGGCGCCGCCTGGATGATGACGACGATCGCCACCTCGTCCTATCAGGTGGCCCTGGTCCAGGCTTCGACCACCTTGCCGATCATGCTGTTTGCGCTCGTCGCCGGCGCCATCGCCGACAGTTTCGACCGGCGCAATGTGATGCTGGTCGCCCAGACCTTCATGCTGGTAGTCTCGGTGCTTCTGACCCTGTTCACCTATGCCGGCCTGATGACGCCGTGGACGCTGCTGGCCTTCACCTTCCTGATCGACAGCGGCACGGCGCTCAACAGCCCGTCCTGGCAGGCCTCCGTCGGCGACATCGTGCCCCGCAACAAGGTGCCGGCCGCCGTCGCGCTCAACTCGATGGGCTTCAACCTGACCCGCAGCGTCGGCCCGGCGATCGGCGGCATCATCGTCGCCGCCGCCGGCGCGGCGGCGGCCTTCGCGGCCAACGCGGTGAGCTATATCGGCCTGATCGTCGTGCTGGCGCGCTGGAAGCCGGACCTGCCGGTCTCGACCTTGCCGCGTGAGTCGCTGGGCGCGGCCATGGGCGCCGGCCTGCGCTATGTCGCCATGTCGCCCAACATCGGCAAGGTGCTGGTCAGGGGCGCGGCTTTCGGCTTCAGCGCCGGCGCGGTGCTGGCGCTCTTGCCGCTGGTGGCGCGCGATGTCGTCAAGGGCGATGCCCTGACCTACGGCATCATGCTCGGCGCTTTCGGCATCGGCGCGGTCGGTGGCGCCTTGATCAGCGTCAGGCTGCGGCAGCTGCTGTCCAGCGAGACGATGGTGCGCTCAGCATTCGCCGGCTTTGCCGCCTGTGCCTTCAATGCCGCCGTCAGCCATCACGCCTGGCAGACGTCGCTCGGCCTGCTTGTCGGCGGTGCCTGCTGGGTGATCGCCCTTTCGCATTTCAACGTCACCGTGCAGATGGCGACACCGCGCTGGGTGGTCGGCCGGGTGCTGTCGGTCTATCAGACCGCGACCTTCGGCGGCATCGCGCTCGGCAGCTGGATCTGGGGCGTCGTCGCCGATGCGCATGGCGCCGAAACCGCGCTGATCGCGGCCAGCATCGCCATGCTGGCCGGCGGCGCCATCGGCTTCTTGCTGCCGCTGCCGCAGCAGCAGGTGCTCAACCTCGATCCGCTCAACCGCTTCAAGGAGCCGCACCTTGCGCTCGACCTGAAGCCGCGCAGCGGTCCGATCGCCATCATGATCGAATACATCATCCGCGACGAGGACGTGCCGGAGTTCCTCGCCACCATGGCCGAACGCGGCCGCATCCGCCGCCGTGACGGCGCCCGCAACTGGACGCTGGCGCGCGACCTCGAAAATCCGGCGATCTGGATCGAGCACTATCATACGCCGACCTGGCTCGAATATGTGCGTCACAATGGACGCATCACCCATGCCGACGCCATCATCGGCGACCGCTTGCGGGCGCTGCACAGCGGCGACGAACTGCCGCGCGTGCGCCGCATGATCGAGCGCCCGACGACCGCGGGCACGGCGCTCGTGATGGCCAAGGGACCGATCGAGCACTAACCGGGCCCACCTTTGGGCGGCATGCACTACCCTTCGCCCGACAGGTCCCTGCGCGCCTTGTCGAGTTCCTCGGCATAGCGCCGCATCAGATGGCCTTCGGTCAACAGTCCCAGCACGATGCGGTCAGCGAAATCCTCGACCACGGCGAGCTCTTCAGCGCCGGCGCGCTGGAAGGTCTCGGCGGCGGACTGCACGTTCATGCTCGGCACCAGCACCGCGTCCTTGTACTTGGCAAGATCGCGCACCGCCACCTCGCCATCGGAAGGATCGCTGTGCAGCTCGGCCACGATCAGCACGCCGACATAGTGATCGCCCGCGTCGACGGCAATGATGCGCTGGGCCGAACCGAGCGGCACTTGACTGCGGAAGGCCGCCAGCGTCGTCGAGGCATGGATGGTCTTGATGTCCTTGCGCATCATCGAGCCGACGGTGAGGCTGCGCATCCAGCCGACGTCGTGGGCGCTGCGGATGGTCTCGCCGCGCAGATGGAAGCGCCATGTCGAGAAGGAGTAGCCAAACGTCTCGCGCACCAGGATGGCCGACATGATCGAAGCCGCCAGCACGACACCGGTCAGCGTCAGGTCGCGGGTCGATTCCAGCGCCAGGAAGGTCATCGTCAGCGGGCCGCCGACGACGCCGACGGCGAGCGACGTCATGCCGACGACGGCGGCAACAGCGGGATCAATGCCGGTGGCCGGCGAGACAAGCGCCATCACACCGGCAAACGCCTTGCCAAGCAGTGCACCGAGGAACAGCGAGGCGAAGAACAGCCCGCCGCGAAAGCCCGAGCCCAACGAGATGGCGGACGCCGCCAGTTTCAAAACGAAGACGCTGGCCACCACAGCCAGACCGTAGTTCATCGCGAATTCGCGATGCAGCGCGCCATGGCCGCTGGACAGGACTTGCGGCGTGATTAGCCCAAGCAGCCCGACGATGACACCGCCAATGACGGGGCGCAGCGACGCATCGATCGACAGCCTGGCAAAACCGCGTTCGATGAGCGTCACCAGATGCATGATGGCGATCGAGGCCGCACCGCCGAGCAGGCCGAGCAGCAGGAACGGCACGTACTGGCTGGCGGTCAGCGCCGGCAGGCCCGAAAGCTCGAGCGGAAACGGCACGCCGCCGAACACTTCCGCCGTCAGCGAGGCTGAGATCGCGGCGGTCATGACAGGCGCGACATTGGCGACCGAATAGATGCCGATCACCAGTTCGAAACCATAGAAGGCGCCCGTCAGTGGCGCATCGAAGGCGGCGGCGATGGCGCCGGCGGCGCCACAGCCGACCAGGATGCGGACATCGTTGCGGCGCAGCCGGAAGATGCCTGCCAGCCGCGACGCCAGGCCGGACCCGACCTGCGTGTAGCCGGCTTCCAGCCCGACCGAGGCGCCGAAACCGCTGGAGATCATCGTCTGACCGGCGATGATGAAGGTGTCGGTGAGCGACATGCGCCCGCCATAGAGCGCGTTGGCTTCGATCGGGTCGATCGGCGTGCGGAATTTGCGCAGTCTGAGCCAGATCACCGTCAGCCCGAGCAGGATGCCGCCGATCGCCGGTATCAGCGCCTGCATCGGGTTGGCGAGCGAGAACATGCCGGAAAGCCGGCCACCGGGCTGAACGCCGAACAGCAGCCCGTGCAGGTCCTGCACGATCTGGCTCATCGCCGTGACAAGGATGCCTGCCATCACCCCGACGACACCGGCCAGGACGACCACGGCGATGCCGCGCGCCTCGAGCAGCGGCACCGATCTGATCAGCACCGAGCGCAGCCGGCGGGCGTAGACTTCGCTGTGGTTTCTGGAAAGCACCGGGGCGGCTCGCCGATATCGGAAGAGGCAGTGGAAAGCCCGCCTGATACGCCCGGCGACACGGCATGGCAACCACATTGGCGACAGACAAGGCGCCATTGTGGCATGGGGCGACCGGCTGCGGCCGCGGCTGGCTCTGTTGGAACGCGAACGGCTGCCGCTGGCTGACAGATCGATCAGGTCGGCTTGGGATCGCCGGCCTCATAGAGCACCAGATTGCGCTCGCCGATGCCAAGTGCCGGCCAGCTCGCGCGCCAGTCCGCAAGGTGCCGCGAGCGGAAATGCGCGTCGAGCGCTGCCCTGTCGCTCCAGACCTCCGTGACACGGATGAGCCCGGCATCGAACACATCCTGCGCATAGGAATATTCGAGGCAACCGGGCTCGGCGCGGCTGGCTGAGGCCATGCGCTCCATCGCGGGCTTCGCTTCCCCGAGCTTTTCCGGCGGCAAGCGGATGGTGCCGATGATCAGGAGCATGGGATTTCCTTTTTGGAAGCGGCGGTCGAGAGCCCAGTAGCCAGTCTCCCACCCTCGCGCAAGCTTGGCCGGTTAGGCTCACAAGGCTGCCGCGCGGGCAGGCTTGGCATTTTGGGGACGACATGGCGATCAGCGAAAGCATCCAGCCCGGCGCAGTGGCCAAGAACGGCCGCGACGTCTTCTTCGCCATCGGCATCGTCATCATCCTGGCCGTGCTGTTCCTGCCGATCCCGGCCTTTCTCATCGACATCGGCCTCGCCTTCTCGATCGCGCTTTCGGTGCTGATCCTGATGGTCGCGCTGTGGATCCAGCGACCGCTCGATTTCTCGTCGTTCCCGACCGTTCTGCTCATCGCCACCATGCTGCGGCTGTCGCTCAACATCGCCACCACGCGCATGATCCTGTCGCATGGCAATGAAGGCACGCACGCGGCCGGCTACGTCATCGCCGGCTTCTCCAAGCTGGTGATGGCCAGCGACTTCGTCATCGGCCTCATCGTCTTCATGATCCTCATCGTGGTGAACTTCATCGTCATCACCAAGGGCGCCACCCGTATCGCCGAGGTCGGCGCCCGCTTCACCCTCGACGCCATCCCCGGCAAGCAGATGTCGATCGACGCCGATCTCTCCGCCGGCATGATCGACGACAAGACAGCGCAACTGCGCCGCCGTGAGCTGGAAGAGGAATCCTCCTTCTTCGGTTCGATGGACGGCGCCTCGAAATTCGTCCGCGGCGACGCCATCGCCGGCCTCATCATCACCGCCATCAACATCGTCGGCGGCATCGCCATCGGCTATATCAGGCACGGCATGGGCATGGGCGAAGCCGCCGACGTGTTCATCAAGCTGTCCGTCGGCGACGGCCTCGTCACCCAGATCCCGGCGCTGATCGTCTCATTGGCTGCCGGCTTGCTGGTGTCCAAGGGCGGCACGCGCGGTTCGACCAACCAGGCGGTGTTCGGCCAGCTCGGCGCCCATCCGCGTGCGCTCTATGTGGCGGCATCGCTGCTGGTGCTGCTCGGCCTGATGCCCGGCCTGCCGCTGTTTCCATTCTTTGCGCTGGCCGCTGGCATGGCCGGCCTCGGCTACATCATTCCGATGCGCCACAACCGCGCCGTCGCCGCCGCCGAAGCGATCAAGGACCAGGAGAAGGCGACCAAGGTCGAAGAGGAAAAGAACTCGGTCAAGGCATCGCTCGCCACCGCCGAGATCGAGCTGCTGATCGGCAAGCAGCTGTCGACGCGGCTGCTGGTGTCGCATCAGGAACTGGTTTTCCGCATGTCCAAGATGCGCAAGAAGTTTGCCACGCAATACGGCTTCGTCGTGCCGGAAGTGCGGGTTGCCGACGATTTCGCCATCCCGCCGAAGAGCTACCAGATCAAGGTGCACGGCACCGTGGTGGCCGAATACCAGATGCGCGTCGGCGAGATCATGGTGCTGCTCGGCAACCGCGATATTCCCGAAATACCGGGCGAGGAAATCCGCGAGCCGGCCTTCGGCATGCGCGCCTATTCCGTGGTCGAAACCTTCGCCGAAGACCTGAAGCGCGAGAACTACACCTTCGCCGATAACATGTCGGTGCTGCTCACCCATCTCTCCGAGGTCATCCGCAACAACCTGCCGCAGCTTCTGTCCTACAAGGACATGAAGGCGCTGCTCGAGCGGCAGGACCAGGAATACCGTAAGCTCGCCGACGAGATCTGCACCACGCACATCTCCTATCCCGGCCTGCAGGCGGTGCTGAAGCTGCTGCTCGCCGAACGGGTCTCGATCCGCAATCTGCATCTGATCATCGAGGCTATCGCCGAGATCGCGCCGCATGTGCGCCGCACCGAGCAGATCGTCGAGCATGTCCGCATCCGCATGGCGCAGCAGATCTGCGGCGACCTCTCGGAAGGGGGCGTGCTCAAGGTGCTGCGCCTCGGCAATCGCTGGGACCTCGCATTTCACCAGAGCCTCAAGCGCGACGCCAAGGGCGAGGTGCGCGAGTTCGACATCGATCCGCGCCAGCTGGAAGAGTTCGGCCAGGACGCGACCAAGGCGATCAAGAAACATCTGGAAGCCGGCGAGCGCTTCGTGCTGGTCACCGCGCCCGACGCCCGCCCCTATGTGCGCATGATCATCGAGCGGCTGTTCACCACGCTGCCGGTGCTCAGCCACGTCGAGATCGCCAAGGGCGTCGAGATCAGGGTGCTCGGGACCATATCGTGAGCGTTCTCTCGCAAGGCGTCGTCATCGCGGCGTTCCTCGCCTTCTGCCGCATCGGCGCGTGCTTCATGCTGATGCCCGGCCTGTCCAGCGCCCGCGTCCCGGTCCAGGTCAGGCTGTTCGTGGCGGTCGCCGCCACTGGCGGCCTGCTCGCCTTCCTGTGGGACCGCATCTTTCCCTTCGTCGATCCGCGACCGCAGATCCTGGTGCCGATGATCATCTCGGAACTCCTGGTCGGCGGGCTGATCGGCGCCATGACCAGGCTTTACATGGAAGCCTTGCGCTTCATGGGCTCGGCCATCGCCATGCTGATCGGCTATGGCGGCACCGGCGGACCGGCGATCGAGGAGCCGGAACCGCAGGCAGCGCTTGCCGCCATCATCTCGTTCTCGGCCCTGTTGATGCTGTTCGTCTTCGATTTCGACCACGAGATAGTGCGCGCGCTGGTGACCTCCTACACGGTGGCGCCGGTCAACATCTTCTTCAACCCGCAGGCCGCACTCGTCGATGTCACCGACACGGTATCGGACACGTTCTTCCTGGTCATCCGCCTCGGCAGTCCGTTTGTCGCTTATGCCATTCTCGTCAATCTGACGATCGGCTTCGTCAACAAGCTGACCCCGCAGATCCCGATCTATTTCATCTCGCAGCCCTTCATCATCGCCGGCGGCATGATCATCTTCTACTTTGCCGTCGGCACCATGCTCTCGCTGTTCGTCGCCGGCTTTGTCGACCTGACATTGGCACGATAGCCATGAGCACGCGCAGGGACCGCCTGAAGAAACTGGTCAAGGTGCAGGAGCAGCTGAAGGCGCTGCACGAAACCCGCCACGCCACCTTCCTTGCCGCGGCCGGCGCCGCCGAGACCGAAGCCCGGGATTTGGTCGGGCATTTCGACCGTGCCGATTCCCTCTCCGGCGTGTTTCCCGATCTCTACCATCGCCGCATTGCCAGCGCGGTCGGGCGCCAGGAGGCGAGCCTCGAAAGCGCCAGGCAGGAAGCCAGCCTCATCGCCGCGGCAACCGCACGCACCAACATGGTCGAGCGCGCCTACAAGGACGTGCGCAACCGCGACGAGCGCGAACGCTCCGACCGCGAGCGCCTCGACCTGATCGCGCAGAAGCGGAGCGCAGAGTAGTGCCTGGGTGCTGATAGTTGGCCCAAATCTGCCAGACCAATCCTCTCAATGTCCGGAATTAGGGTTGCGAAGAGCGCCCATCCGCCTGCTGCGGGAATTGCCGGTCGACGTTCATGCTAACTTCAGTGACCAGCTTGCGGCGAAGAGCCATAGTGTAGTCGTTTGGCCCCTTCGGCGTTATGACAAAAGCTTGGGATCCGCCAATGACGAATTTGGCAAAATAGGATGCCAATGGTTGGTCGGGATTCTCATCTTCCGTTGGAATGGCGATCGCGTTGATCGTGTATCCCTTGGCAATGGCGTTCAGCCTGCTCGGCTGAACAGGAAGTCCGTCGTTGTTCTCACCATTGGAAGAGATGTCGATTACTTTCTTGGCCGCCTTTCCAGGAAACTGGTCGAGCAGAAGACTTCCGACGTCGATGGCCGAGGAAACGGATGTTCCGCTTCGCCCTCTGCGAATATTGCCGGTATCGCCTCTCTTGTTGATCACCGACGCAGCCGCCTTGGCATCTTCCAGCCCGCAGATGCTTGTCCATGGCAGCACCATGCGTGTGTGCCCCGGGCTCGACCATTCAAAGTAGGCCACGCCGATGCAGCCAACATAATTTCGGGTGATGGCCGCGATGATCTCGGGCGAAGTGAGCGCTGCGGCATGTCCCTCCCGCTGCAGGTCAGCAATCTCCGGATCAATCGAAGACGAGTAATCGACTGCGAATACGACAGCAACATCAACATTGGCGGCATGTGCCTGCAGCCCCCAAAACACCGAGGCGACAAGCGTTCCCGCCAGTCTCAAATATGAGCTGGCCCGCTTTGCCAGCGCTCTGACCGTCGGCATCAGAATGCCGCTGCGTATCACTCGCGCCAGAAAGCTTGCCAGCGCCACCATTACAGTGCCCTCGCGACAGGTCCGGCCGCCGACCGAGACCATGGGCCCTGTGCTGAGTGGCGGTCCGCTTGGCAACACGTTCGCATCACCGCTTAGGCTCATCACGTTCCTCCATTGGATCTGAATTGGCAGCGGGACGATGGCCCGCCCAGGCCGCAGGCGCCGCGGCAAAGGCAGGGGCCACGTGGAAGGGCGGAATCGGGCCGGTCAGCAGGGGCGCGCGCGCCCGCGGCGTTCGGTTCGACATTGCGACGGACAGGATCGCACCGAGAATGATCGCGGCGCCCAGTGCGCCTGCGGGTGAGTTCCGCTCACCGAGCAAGATCGCCGCGCCTAGAGCCCCGAAGACGCTTTCGGCACTGACGATCACGGCGGCATGGCTAGCGGAGGTAAAGCGCTGTGCGGCAATCTGTATGCCGAAAGCGATCGCGGTGGAGAACACGCCGAGGACCGCCAGTTCCGGGCCGGCTGCAAATGCCGCGGCCAGTGAAAGGTTGCCTTGCATTGCCCCGAGCGGCAGGGCGAAGGCGGCGGCGCCGAGGAACTGTGTCGCCGCCGCGGTGAACGGCCGCGCATGGGTCTGCATGTGCCGGCCGAGCTCGACCATCCAGAGCGCATAGCAGGCAGCCGACAGGATGGCGGTGAGATCGCCGCTGCTGAGACTGGCGAACCCGCCGGACAAAAGCAGAGCACCGACCATGGTCAGCCCGGCGGCGGCTGCAAGACTCGCTGTCGGACGTTCGCCGATGAGCAGCCAGGCGGCCAGTGGTGTCATCACAGTTGCGGTGCTCACCAGGAAGCTTGCATTTGTGACAGTGGCGCCGAGATAGCAAAGCTGCTGAAGCGTGATGGAGATGGCAAACAGCGCACCCACCCTGGCCAGGCTGGAGAAATGGCCCGGCCCGGCAGGCAGTCGCCTTTCGGTCAAGACAAAGGGCAGCACCAGCAGCCCACCGATCAGGCAACGCAGGCCGACGGCACTCAGCGCGTCGAGATGAACAAGCACTGTCTTTTGCGCGACATTGCCCAAGCCCCATAGAGCAGCGGCAAACAGCAGCAGCAAATTGGCCCTAAGCTTGGACATACACCGCATCCCTCGGACTAAAGCCCGTCGCGGTTTGCGATGGCTCCAGCCACTTCAGGGCGCCCGGTTCGGTCCGCTACGACCGGTGTTTCGTTCAGGTGCCCCTACTTAAGCGATGCCTTAATTGATCTGCCGTCACAGGAGCGCTTGAATGCGTGGTTCTACCGGTTGCGAAGCGTTAGTTTTGAGTTAGGATTTCGTCAGGCTGGGAAGCTTTTAAGAAAATGCAAAGTGAGGACAGCGTCGCCGCAAGCAAAATCTCACTCTTCGGCGGCTTCCGGATTGAAAAGGAAACTGTCGGTCCACTCTGGTTGACCGGGAAGCGGGGCCCCGCGATCATTGCCTATCTGGCCCGCTGCCCGGGCATGGCGGCGACAAGGGAAAGACTGGCTGATCTGCTATGGGGCGATAGCGACAGCGAACACTCGCGCAACAGCCTGCGGCAAACCCTCAGCGTTCTACGCCGTGATCTATCACGGGCGGGTGTGGATATCGTGCATTCCCGGAGGGAGTTGATCGGCCTCAGGCCGGATGCGGTTCGAGTTGACGTCGAGGAGTTTGAATCCGGGCTCTCCGCGCGTTCCGCGCCGGAACTCGAGACGGCTCTGGCGCACTACACCGGACCATTTCTTGATGGGGTTTATCTGGGGAGCAACGCTTTCGACGACTGGGCGGCGGCTGAACGCGACAGGCTGCTGGGCCGCGCGCTTGAGTCCTTCGAAAAACTCGCCCGCCTCGTGGACACAGAGGCCGGACTCGCCCTGGCGGATCGAGTTCTGGCCATGGAACCGACGCGGGAGGAGTCCTATCGGCTCAAGATGGAATTGCTCGCCGCGTGTGGCCAGCGCGACAGGGCGATAAGGACGTATGAGGCTTGCAGGAGCATGCTGAAGAAGGAGTTCGGCGTTGAAACCAGCCCTGAGACGCGGGCGCTTTGGCAATCCCTGCTATCTGCCGCCGACACGACGTCAAATCTGCAACCGGCAAATGGTGCTCCGGCCGGCCAGCGCCCCGGGCGCCCCTCCATCAGCGTTGCCGACTTCGTCAACCTGACCGGAAAGCGAGGCGACGACTTTTTCGCCAGGGGGCTCGTCCAGGACATAACCACGGCCCTCTCCGAGGTGGCCGACTATGTCGTGCTCTCCGCGCTTCCGTCCAAGGACAAGAGCGGCGATGAATCCCAAACGCCCGGAATGCTCCGGGCGCGATACATGCTCAGCGGCAGCATCCAGCGATCCGGCAACGGGCTGAGGGTGAACGTCCAGCTTGTCGATGCTGGCAGCGGCCATAATGTCTGGGCCCAGAAGTTCGACGGCCACTCGGAGAACGCGCTCGAATTCCAGGACCGGATCGCACAGTCGGTTGTGCTGGCTGTGATCCTCGAACTTCAACTGACCAACTGGAAGGTTCGCGACAAGAGCCCGCCGGGCGCCCCTGAAGTGCGCAGGTTGGTGAACGAAGCTCTGATGAAGTATTTTGAGATGACCCGGGACTCACTGTTGGTCGGGATAGAGCTTGCCGAGAAGGCGGTTTCGATGGGCCCCGACAACGCCCGTGCACAGCGGACGCTTTCGATTGTAATTTCCATGGGCGTGGCGTTTGGCGCGCTGCCTCGCGAGCCAGGGCAGATCGAGCGTGCGGTTGAGCTTGCGGAAGCAGCGGTACGGGCAGTGCCCGACGACGAAATTGCCCGCTGCATCCTGTCATTCGCTCTCGAAAGTTCCGGCCGAATCGACGAGGCGATTGCCGAATGCCAACATGCGATCAGCCTCAACCCAAGCTATCCGAGTGGCCACGGCGATATTTCGATGCTCTTTGCATTGCGCGGACAGGTTAGTGAAGCAGTGCGTGAGGCCAACGAGGCAATCCGGCTCGGCACGTATGACGTCATCGATTTCTGGCGTCACCATGGCCTGGCTGTGGCACTGTTCGCCGGCGGAGACGACCGGCGCGCGCTCGAAGTCGCTCGCAAAGTGGTCAGGACAAAGCCGGGCTTCGTTCGTGGCGCCCTTTATTGGGCCGCCGCCGCTTCGGCAACCGGAAACAACGAAGAAGCGACACGGGCCATCCATCATTGCCTGTCACAGCTTCCTCATCTCAACCTCGGTAATGTCTGCCCCGGCTTTGTGCCACGCTATGTGAAGGATCATCATCACGCGAGGTTCCTTGAAATGCTGTCGAGGGCTGGCCTTCCTGCTTCCTAGTGGAACCTGGCTACGCGACCGGGATCGTGGCGGCCATCTCGCAGCCGGATTCAGTCCGCGTGCTTGGAACAAATGACCGGCCAGACTGTTCACCTCTGATACGACGCTGACGTGCCCGATGGGTAAGCGGCGATCTTAAGGAGTTCTCATCATGAAGATTTCGTCGACATTTCGTTCAGTCGCGTTTGCCGCCATCGCCACTGCGGGCGTAAGCCTTGCCAGCGCCGCGCATGCCGACAGCGGGACGATCCGCTTCTCCGTCTACAAGGCTGCCTTCTTTGTGGGTGGCTCTGGAGGCGAAGGCACGCTGACCTTCCATGGCCGCCGCTATCCCGTCTCTGTCGGCGGCATCTCAGGCGGCCTCGCCTTCGGGGTTTCCAAGACCTACTTCCAAGGTACCGTTCGCCACATTCGCCGCGTCCGGGATGTAACGGGGGTCTATGGGGCGGCGGGCGGTGGCGGTGCGCTCGGCAAAGGGGCCCAGGTGATCGTCATGACCAACGACAAGGGCGCCCAACTCGAGCTCACCGGCAAGCAGGTAGGCATGCAGGTCAACGCCGATCTCAGCGGTATGGCCATTACGGTGAAGTAGGACGTCGCTCCGTTCGGCGTCCCTGCGGTCGGTTCACTACGCTGCATACAACGGTAGGCTTTCTAGCCATGCCATTTAGGAAGCCGACGTTCCGCTTTCGGCCAAAACCGCGACGTCCGAATGGTGGCTTGGCGATGTCGGCAGTTGGCGACGGGACCAAGAAGCATGCCTGCGTTCCACCAATGCCCGCCGCGCAAGCCTGCCACAAGCTTGTTGAGGCATGGTCTGGCTAAGGAAAACCGATAAAAGGCGGACTTTCTTGGCGATTTCTCCACCCAGCGACATCGTTATGGATGTGGCCCGAGCCGTCGACCCGACGGACATCGAGGCCGCCCGTGCCGCGCTGACCAAGCGCGCGGGTGGTGCTACCGGGACGTTTTCGGTCGACACCGCCGCTTCGGTCGATGCCGGCTCGATCCTGTCGCGGGCCACCGCCGACAAGGCCGCGACGACCGACCCGGCCAAGAAGTTCAAGAAGTTCGAGGCGATGGTGCTGCAGACCTTCATCCAGAACATGCTGCCCAAGGACACCGAAGGCGTCTACGGCAAGGGCCTCGCCGGCGACATGTGGAAATCGCAGCTTGCCGAGCGGGTGGCCGACGTGATGGCCGAACGCGGCGGCATCGGCATCGCCAAGTCGATGCTCGCCGACCACTATCTCGAAGGCAAGCGCGTCGTGCCGGTCGGTCCGGTTTCGGGCGGGCCGGAAAAGACCGAGATCGATCAACAGAACAGCCTGTCGACCTCGCTGGTCCACGAATTGCAACGCAAGGCGGCCCGGTCGATCACCGGTGACGACATAGCCATCAAGACAGACATCAAGATCTAGGAATGCCCCCGAAACCGGCAGTCGGTTTTGGGAAGGATCATGCCAAAACACTGAGACAGTGCGTATCCGAGTTCAATCTAACCAGACCGGGATTCTCATGGCCGACTTTTCGGAATTCACCGCCAACCTGCCAGCACGCACGACCGCGTCGGAAGCGCCGATCCCGTTCGCGCGCCCGGGCAACCTTGCCGCCATCATCGGCCGCATCGAGGAAGTGGTCGAGGAAGAGACGGCCGGCATCCGCAACGCGACCAATTATGATCTCAAGGCGTCGAACGCCCGCAAGAGCCGCTATCTCTACGAACTGACGCGCGCCATGCGGGGCGGCAGCGAAGCCGAATTCCTCGAACAGCACCGCGAAGGCCTGACCCGGCTGCGCCATAAGCTGGCCAAGAACGAGGCGGCGATCCTGGCTCACCTCAGCGCGGTCAACGAGGTTGCCAGCCTGCTGCGGCACGCCATCCAGCGCGCGGAAACCGACGGCACCTATTCCGCCGGCGAGTTCGGCTGGATGAAGGCATGATGCCGAACACTATGGCCAGCCAAAAAGATAGTGCCGCTTTCCCATCGCCAGGAAATGACAAGGCCTGATGCTCAAGGTCATCGCCATCGCCGTCTGGATCTGCGCCGCCACGCTCGGCGCCGTGTTCTATTCGTTCCAGGCAGCCGGCGAGCGCGGTGTCGGCGAGACACCGAAGCCGATGCTGGGTGGCCTGGACTACGTCAAGACCGACATCATTTCGGTACCGCTGATACGCGATTCCCAGATCGGCGGCTATTTCCTGACCAAGCTTGTCTACACGGTCGAGCCCGAGCAGATAAAGAAGCTGTCCATTCCAGCGGAAGCGCTCATCACGGACCAGGTCTATACCTACCTCTATTCCAATCCGCAGATCGACTTCACCAATAAGGCGACGATCGACCTCGATGCCTTCCGCGCCGCGATCCGAGATACCGTCAACACCCGTGTCGGCGCCACTCTGGTGCATGAGGTTCTGATCGATCAGGTCAATTTCCTGAGCAAGGACGAAATCCGCGACAACTGGCTGCGCCGCAAGAAAAGCGAGACGGCAGCGGAAATGACCAAGGCATTCAAGGAACATTGAGCAGCCCGGCTCGCCGCTGCGCCTAAGCCACGGTCACACCGGGGACGTCATCCGCTGCGGCGATAGGAACCAGCCACCGGAATCCGCGTTGACGTAAACGTCAACCCAAAGCTATATGCGACCGTGATCGCGAAAGCGCGGCATGGAGCTTCGAGCGCCGCTGCGCGACAGATGCAACAGACAAGGAGAACAGCGTGAGCGTTCAGGAGATTGCAGAGAAGATCAAGTCGCGCGTGGCGAGCAGCGGATTCGATCGTTCGGTGAAATTCGACACCGGCGCCGACGGCGTCATCGTCATCGACGGCACAACCATTTCAACCGCTGACGGACCCGCCGATTGCACCATCAAGCTCTCGCTCGACGATCTGGATTCGCTGATATCGGGCGACCTGAACCCGACCATGGCGTTCATGACCGGCAAGATAAAGGTCGAAGGCGACATGACCGTCGCCATGGCGCTCAGCCAGCTGATCGGCTGACCGCTAGTGAGACGCACAAAACGCCGCCCGATGGGCGGCGTTTTTGTTTTGAGCCGAAGCCGGGTGGCCGCTTCGGGCAGCCCTTGCAGCTCAGGCCGCCGACGTCAGCTGCTGCGCCTTCAGCTTACGTCCCGCCGCCTTCAGCGTGCCGTGTACGCCGTCAAGCGCGCCGTCGACCAGTTCCAGCGCCAGAAGGCGATGCCGCTCATAAGGGCCGGGCATGGCGAGCGAACCGGTCCTGGCGGCCGAAAACCCGAAGCGTCCGTAATAGGGCGCGTCGCCGACCAGCAGGATCGCCGCATGGCCAAGCCGCGCCGCCTCGGCGATGGCATGACGCATCAGCCCCGAGCCGATGCCGGCACTCTTGAGCGACGGTTCGACGGCGAGCGGACCAAGCAACAGCGCTGCCGGACCGCCCTCGCCCAGCCTGACATCCCACAGCCGCACGGTGCCGGCGACGGCGCCGGATGCATCACGAGCGACGAAGGCCAGGCCTTCCGAGGGCCGGCGGCCGCGCCGCAGCTTCTCCGAAGACTTCTTCCTGCGCATCGGACCCATGGCGTCGTCTAGCAGCGCTTCGCGCGCTGCAACGTCGGCTGAGGTTTCGGCGACGATGGCAACGGCGCGGGCACTCTCCCCCACAAGGGGGGAGATCGGCCAGACGCCCTCATCGATGAAATTTGCAATGTCCATTTCCGCAATCCCTAGCGAGCGGAGATCTGTCCCACAGGCGAGCCCGGGTGGACGCCAGACGCCCACCTGGGATGATCTGAGCGGCTCTTGCGAACCGTCAGATCACGTAGGATCGGAGAGGCTCGAAGCCGTTGAAGGCGACCGCCGAGTAGGTGGTCGTGTAGGCGCCGGTGCCTTCGATCAGCACCTCGTCGCCGATGGTCAGCGACAAGGGCAACGGATAAGGCGTCTTCTCGTACATCACGTCGGCGGAATCGCATGTCGGGCCGGCGAGCACGCAAGGCGCGGTCTCCGTGCCGTCATGCGCGGTGACGATCGGGTAGCGGATCGCCTCGTCCATCGTCTCGGCCAAACCGCCGAACTTGCCGATGTCGAGGAACACCCAGCGCACATTGTCGTTGGCGGCCTTCTTCGAGATCAGCACGACTTCCGACTTGATTACGCCGGCATTGCCGACCATGCCGCGGCCCGGCTCGATAATGGTTTCCGGAATGGCATTGCCGAAATGCTTGCGCAGCGCCGAGAAGATAGCCTGGCCATAGGCCTTGGCCGCCGGCACGTCACGCAAGTAGCGCGTCGGGAAGCCGCCGCCCATATTGACCATCTTAAGCACGATGCCTTCCTCGGCCAGCGTCGCGAACACCGTCTTGGCGTCAGCCAGCGCACGATCCCAGGCGGTCAGGTCGGTCTGCTGCGAGCCGACATGGAACGACACGCCATAGGCGTCGAGGCCGAGTCCCTTGGCATGGCGCAGCACGTTGACGGCCATCGCCGGCACGCAGCCGAACTTGCGCGACAGCGGCCACTCGGCGCCCTCGCCATCGGTCAGCACGCGGCAGAACACGCGCGCACCGGGAGCGACGCGGGCGATCTTCTCGACCTCTTCGACGCAATCGACCGCGAACAGGCGGATGCCGAGCTGGTAGGCGCGTGCGATGTCACGCTCCTTCTTGATGGTGTTGCCGAAGGAGATGCGGTCCGCCGGCGCACCGGCGTCCATCGCCATCTCGACTTCGGCAACGGAAGCGGTGTCGAAGGACGAGCCCATCGCAGCAAGGAGGCGCAGGATTTCCGGCGCCGGGTTTGCTTTCACCGCATAGTAGATCTTGGAATCGGGCAGCGCCTTCTCGAAGGCGCGGAAATTGTCGCGCACGACATCGAGGTCGACGACGAGGCAGGGGCCGGTCGGACGTCGGGTGGCGAGGAAGTCAAGGATACGCTGGGTAGCCATCGGGGTCTCTCCATCAGCGCCTTTCGGCGCGCAATAAGGCTGCGGGACGCGGGCTGTCGGCCTCGCGAACACGCGGTGGACAAAGGCGGGACGGAAATCCATGGAACCAGCCGGTGGAGACCCCGGAACCATGAAACGCCGTCTCGCGGCGGTGAACCTTGGCCTTGCCCGGCCTCGGTTCGCTTTGTCTGCCTTGGCTTGGATGGGAGACCCGTCCGCACTGCCGGCAATGAAGGTGTGCCTCTTCAGTAACCCCGGTCTTTGGACAACCGGCAGAACACCAGAAAGGCCCGCACCGTCGTTGCTTCAAGGTGTCCTCGGTCTGGCGGTTGGCCGCTAAACCGACTGGAGGGGTTGGCTCCAGTTACCTTACCGATTTCCCTCACCATTCGAGGATCGGCGGACACCCACAGGCACGTGCGACTTTGGGCAAGCGCGATATAAGAGCGTCGGCTTTCACAATCAATAAAAATCGCATCCAAGGTTGTAAAATTTCTGGCATCGAACAATGTTGGTGCAATCGTATCCGGATATCGAACGATGCCAGGCACGCACGGCCCCCTCAACGCCTTTCTCGACGTTCGCCAGATGCCGGTGGCACATGCCGAGCTAGGACCGCTGGCCGGTTTGCGGCTGGCCGTCAAGGACATCTACGACGTCGCCGGCTACCGCACCGGTTGCGGCAATTTGCAGAAATTCGCCGAAAGCGACGCCGCCTCGCGCACCGCGCCGGCCGTGCAGATGATTCTCGATGCCGGCGCGCGTTTCGTCGGCAAGACCCAGACCGACGAACTTGCCTTCGCGCTGTTCGGTCAGAATGCGCATTTTTCGTTTCCGGTGAACCCGGCAGCGCCCGACCGCGTCACCGGCGGCTCGTCGTCGGGGTCGGCTGCGGCTGTGGCAGGCAGGCTGGCCGATATCGCCACCGGCTCCGACACCGGCGGCTCGATCCGCGCACCGGCGAGCTTTTGCGGGTTGATTGGGCTGCGCACCACGCATGGCCGCATTTCGCTCGACGGCGCGATGAAGCTGGCGCCGAGCTTCGACACGTTCGGCTGGTTCGCCGACGATATCGAGACCTACGAGACAGTGGGCAAGCTGCTGCTTGGCCGCGACCCGCACCAGCAAGCGTTGGAACGCCCGCTGGCGCTGGACTGGCTGGATGGACTGGTCGCCCGCCCTGCACTTGCCGAATATGCTGGGATGAAGGCGCTGGCGAGCAAGGTTTTCGGCACGCCTGCGACCCCGGCGGCGCCCTTCGCTTCGTCTCCGGATGAACTCTACTGGTGCTTTCGCCGGCTCCAGGCCAAGGAAGCCTGGGCGGTGCATGGCGCGTGGATCACCAGTGGCGAGCGCGACCTCGGCCCCGGCGTCGATGAACGTTTCGGCTTTGGCCGCGCGGTCGACGACCGCACGGCACAGGCCGAGACGGTGCGCCGGCTGACCTTCAGCGCCGAACTGAATGCCCTGCTCGGCAAGGACGGCTTCCTTGTCGTGCCGACGGTGCCTGGCCCGGCGCCCTACGTGGACAGCACGCCGGAGCAGTTCCAGGCCTATCGCGAGCAGGCGCTGCGGCTTCTGTGCCTGGCCGGCCTATCGGGTTTTCCGCAAATCACCTTGCCCATCGGCTCGGTCGCCGGCGCGCCGTTCGGCCTGTCGCTGCTTGGCCCTTCCGGCAGCGACATTGCCCTGATACGGCTCGGCCGGAAACTTCTCGACGCCGCACGAAAGGCCTGACCATGGACACACTGACCCGCATGCGTGCCTTCATCGATGTGGTCGAGGCCGAGGGCTTTTCGGCGGCGGCGCGCAAGATCGGCCGTTCCAAGGCATTGCTGTCGAAATATGTGCGCGAGCTGGAGGACGAGCTCGGCGCGCTGCTGCTCAACCGCACCACCAGGCAGTTCTCGATGACCGAGGCCGGCCACACCTATTACCGGCGCGCCTCCGAGATCGTGCGCGAGGTCGACAGCCTGGCCGATGCAGTGCGCGAATCCTCCGGCGATGTGCGTGGCCGGATCAAGCTGTCGGCGCCGCGCACCTTCGCCGATGCGCCGATCGGCCAGTCGCTGATCGACTTCGCCAAGCAATATCCCGACATCGTGCTCGACATCCAGCTCGACGACCGTTTCGTCGACCTTGTCGAGGAAGGCTTCGATCTCGCGGTGCGCATCTCGCGGCTGGAGAACTCGTCGCTGATCGCCAGGCGGCTGGCGCCGTTTTCGATAAGGCTGTGCGCCTCTCCCGAACTGATCGCCAAGCACGGCATGCCGACCCGGCCGCAAGATCTCGGCCGCATGCCCTGCATCGTCGACACCAATGGCCGTGGACTGAACAACTGGCCGTTCAAAGGCGAGAATGGCGATCCGGTGAGCGTCGCGGTGTCGGGTCCGATCGAGGTCAACAGCCCGATGACGGCGCGGGCCGCGGCCCTGGCGGGGCTCGGATTTTCCGTCCTGCCGGATTTCATCGCCGCGCCCGATCTCGAAAGCGGGCGGCTGGTAACGGTGCTCGATGACCGCATCCTGTCGGGCGGCGGTATTTTCGCCGTCTATCCGCACCGCCGCTACCTGCCGGCCAAGGTCCGCGTTTTCGTCGACTTTTTGGTGCAGTGGTTCAGGACGCGTGAGGCTGCCTGACCGTTCCAAGCCGCTGCCCGCTTTTGGGCGACACCCACCAGCGGTCCCAATTTCGCCCCCTTTCTGGTAACTCCTCGACATCTCTCCGAGGCCGATGGAATCGCGACCGAGAATGCACCTGAAACGGCACGCAATCATGCTGGCTTCGGCCTTGGCGGCGATCTTTGCCGCCACCGGACCGGCTTATGTGCATCCCCATGTCTTCGCTGAGGCTCGCCTCGACGTGATCCTCTCGCCGGATCACCAAAGTGTGAAGGCGCTGCGCCATCTCTGGCGCTTCGACGATCTGTTTTCCTCGACGGTGATGATGGAGTTCGACAAGAACTCCGACCTGAAGCTCGACGACAAGGAGCTGAAGGAGGTTGCCGACACCGTCCACGCCTCGCTGGCCGAGTTCAACTACTTCCAGCTCGTCACTGTCGACGGCAAGGACGTGGCGATGACGCCGCCGCCGCATCTGATGGCCAATTTCGACAATGACCAGCTGATCATCCTGTTCGAGTCCGAGCCGAAGGAGCCGATCAAGCTCAACGGCAAGATCGACATCGGCGTCTACGATCCGACCTTCTACACGGCGATCGATTTCACCGAGGACCGCAACATCACGGTTGAAGGCCTGCCGTCGAATTGCACGAGCAAGGTTATCCGTCCCGATCCGGACGAGGCGATCGCCGAAAACCAGAAGACCCTGACCGATGCCTTCTTCAACGATCCGACGGGCACCGACATGAGCAAGATCTTCGCCACCAAGCTCGAACTGAACTGTCAGCCAGAAGGATGAAGCCGGTGACGAAACCGTCCCTGCGTTTGGCATTCGGCCTGTTGGCCATCACCTTTGTCATGATGCATTTCGCCAATTCCGCCCATGCCCAGAGTTCGCTCGGCATCGGCGTCAATGACGGCATGGCGCCCACCACCGGCCCGTTCGCCCACATCCTGATGTGGATCAATCTGAGGCAGCAGGAATTTTACCGCGCGCTGGCGACGGCGATGAAGGCGATGCGCCAGGACGGCAGCAAGCTGTGGGTGCTTATCGGCCTGTCCTTCGCCTACGGCATTTTCCACGCCGCCGGCCCCGGTCACGGCAAGGCGGTGATCTCGTCCTACATGGTGGCCAATGAAGTGGCGCTGCGGCGCGGCATCCTGTTGTCCTTCGTCTCGGCACTGCTGCAGGGCCTGACCGCGGTCGCGGTGATGGCGGTCGCCTATTTCGTCCTGCGCGGCACCGCCGTCTCGATGACCGATGCGGCCTGGTTCATGGAAATCATGAGCTTTGTTTTCGTTACCCTGTTCGGTGCCTGGCTGCTGTGGCGCAAGCTCGGCCCCTCCGTCCTGCGCCTTTTTGGCAGAGGCCCCGCCTATAGCCTGTCGGCGGCTCACGCCGGTCATTCCCATGCGGGTCATTCGCACGCCGGCCATTCGCATGCCGGCCACTCGCATGGTGGTCATTCGCATGCAGTGCATTCGCATGCTGACCATGACCATTCGGCGCATGCCCATTCGCACGCCCTGCACGTGCATGACGATCACGACCATGCGCACTCGCACGATCATCACGAGCACGGTGCGCATGATCATGGCGCACACGACCATGCTCATCACGATCATGCGGCCGGCGAGGTCTGCGACACCTGCGGCCATTCGCATGCGCCTGATCCGGCGCTGCTGTCTGGCGACCGCTTCGACTGGCGCACGGCCTGGTCGGCAGTGGCGGCTGTCGGCATGCGCCCCTGTTCCGGCGCGCTGATCGTCCTGAGCTTTGCACTTCTCAACGGGCTCTGGCTCGGTGGCCTGCTGTCCGTGCTGGCCATGTCGCTGGGAACCGCCATCACCGTTTCGGCCCTGGCGACGCTGGCAGTGACCGCCAAGAACTGGGCGGTGTATTTCGCCGGTGACGGCCGCATGGGCAACCGCATCCACTCGATCGTCGAGATCGGGGGCGCGGCGTTCGTCTTCCTGTTTGGGCTGTTGCTGCTGTCGGCGAGCCTGGCGACGGGTGGATGATGTTGCGGTTGGCGAGGCTCCGGGTTTAACCCGCGATCTCGCCGCCCAGCTCATCCTCGATATGCGCGCGGATAATCTCGTCAAAGCTCTTCTCGGCGCTGAAGCCGAGCTCCCTTGACCGCCGCGCCTCGAACCGCGTCGGCCAGCCCTTGACGATCGCCCAGATCGTCTCGTCCGGCTCCTCGCGGATCAACTTCACCGCCCTCGATCCGGCGATGCGGTCGAGTGCCTCGATCTGCTCGCCGACTGTGACCGCGACGCCGGGCATCGTCAAATTGCGGCGCGGCCCGACAGCGTTGCCGTCGATCTCCGCCGCATGGATCAGGAAATTGACCGCCGAGCGCGGGCTGGCATGGGTGTGCATGACCGAGCGCGGCACTGGCAGGATTGCCTCATGGCCGCTCAACGGCTCGCGGATGATGCCGGAGAAGAAGCTGGAGGCTGCCTTGTTCGGCTTGCCTGGCCGCACGCAGATGGTCGGCAGCCGGATGCCGATGCCGTCGAAGAAGCCACGCCTGGAATAATCGGCGAGCAGCGCTTCGCTCATCTGTTTCTGGGTGCCGTAGGAGGTCAGCGGCGTCGGATGGAATTCATCCGGGATGACATCCGGAAACGGCGCGCCGAACACCGCGATCGACGAGGTGAAGACGACGCGCGGTGCAAAGCCCGCCAGGCGGATGGCATCGAACAGCGCCCGCGTGCCGTCGAGATTGACGCGGTAGCCGAGATCGAAATTCGCCTCCGCCTCGCCCGACACGATACCGGCGAGATGAAAGACGACATCGGGGCGCGACGCGACCAGGCGCTCTGCGGCACCCGTCTCGGCGAGATCGCCGGTGTGGATCGTGACGCTGACGCCGTCCATGGCTAGGGCCTGCGGCGGCACGATGTCGTGCAGGTCGAGTGCTGCGACCTTGCGGCCGCGCAGCGTGCCGTCCTTGGCCAGCCGGGCAATGAGCTTGCGGCCGACCATGCCCGCGGCGCCAGTGATCAGAATACGCATGTCGAAATCCCTTATTTGCCCT
Source organism: Mesorhizobium sp. P2_D5 (assembly GCF_056404355.1). Classification (NCBI taxonomy): domain Bacteria; kingdom Pseudomonadati; phylum Pseudomonadota; class Alphaproteobacteria; order Hyphomicrobiales; family Phyllobacteriaceae; genus Mesorhizobium; species Mesorhizobium sp. P2_D5. The sequence continues at coordinate 310,595 of NZ_JBFUEE010000006.1, read as the reverse complement.
GGTTTTTGCGCTGGTTGCGGGCCCGCAGCCAGAACACCGAGAAAAACGCCAGCACGAAGATGATGCCAAAGGCACCGGCCAGCACGGTCGAGAAACTGCCAAGCGCCAGCATCACGGTCGGCAGATAGAAGGCGGCGATACCGAACAGAAGCATGATCCACGCTGCCGCGATGGCCGCATTCCTGGTGTCGCGGTCCATTATGCTGCACCCGGGCAGCGGGTCTTCATCAAGCTGGTTTTCAAGGCTTTGGGACTCCTGGGGCAGGACCAATCGATATCAATCGATCAGGCCTGGTGATGATGGTCGTGAAGCGCGGCCGCACCATGCTCGTGATCATGATCGTGGTCGTCGCCATCGTCGGCGCACTGTCCGAATTCCGGTTCCACGGTGGCATGGCTGATGCCGTGCTTGCTGGCAAGCCGCTTCTTGATGGTGCTCACCGCCTGGTAGGCATCGACGCCTTCGGTAAGGCAGGCATGCAGCGTCGCCATGTTGCTCGTTCCGTCGAGCGACCAGACATGCATGTGGTGCACTTCACGCACCCCCTGGACCGTCGCTTCGATATCCCTGGCGATCAGGTCGCGGTCGAGGCTCGGCGGCACGCCCTCGAGCAGGACATGGGCGGCGGCGCGCATCAGCGACCATGCCGTTGACAGGATCAGCAGCGAGACCAGGACCGACAGGATCGGATCGATCGGTGTCCAGCCGGTCGCCAGGATCACCAGCGCGGCAACGATCGCCGCTGCCGAGCCGAGCAGGTCGCCGAGCACATGCAGGATGGCGCCCCGCATGTTCAGGCTTTCGCGGTCGCCGCCATGCAGCACGAGGAAGGAACCGATATTGACCAGCAGGCCGAGCACCGCCACCACCAGCATCGGTCCGCCGAGCACCGGTGTCGGCGCCAGCAGGCGCCCCCACGCCTCGTAGACGATCCACAGCGCAATGACGAAGATGGCGATGCCGTTGGTGTAGGCCACCAGCGTCTTGACCCGGCCGAAGCCATAGGTGAGACGGCCGGTCGCCGGCCGGCCGGCAAGATGAAATGCATACCACGCAAGGCCGAGCGCGATCGCATCGGCGAGCATGTGGCCGGCGTCCGCCAGCAGTGCCAGCGACCCGGTAAGAAGGCCGCCGAGCGCCTCGGCGACCATGAAGCCGCCGGTCAGGCAGGCGGCGATCAGGACGCGTTTTTTGTCCGTCGAGCCATGCACATGGCCGGCGCCGTGATCGTGTCCGCTGTGATCGTCGGAATGGGTATGTGCCAATGGCAACTCCCGTTGCGCGCCGAATTCAGTTCACGCGCCAAATTCGGCGCGAAAATCCTCAAGCCGTCGCTTCTGCTGGCCGTCGCCATCGAAATTGGCCGGGTCGAGCCACGCTTCATAGGCTTGACCCAGGGCCGGCCACTCCTTGTCGATGATCGAATACCATGCCGTATCGCGGTTTTCACCCTTGACGATGAGATGCTGGCGGAAAATGCCCTCGAACTTGAAGCCGAACCGTTCGGCCGCCCGCTTCGATGGCTCGTTGCGGTTGTTGCACTTCCATTCGTAGCGGCGATAGCCGAGCTCGTCGAAGATGTATTTCATGAACAGGAACTGCGCTTCGGTCGCTCCGGGCTTGCGCGAGATGAGCGGTCCCCAATAGATGTTGCCGATCTCGATGACGCCATAGGCAGGATCGATGCGCATCAGCGTCTGGCGTCCGGCGACCTTGCCGCTGGCCTTGTCGATGACGGTGAAGAACAGTGGATCTTCGCTGGCCTCGACCTTGTCCAGCCATGGCTGGAAGGCGGCACGTGTCTCCGGCGGATAATCGGGCAGCCAGGCGAAGCGGCCATCGACGTCGGACACGGAAGACGCTTCATACAGACCGTCGCCATGTTTTGCGGCGCTCAGTGGTTCGAGCCGGACGGTGCGGCCGTCGATCGCCATGCGCTCGGGCCGCGGACGCGGTTGCCAATCTTTGAGATTTTCCGACACCGAATGCTCCAATCCGTTTGACTTTTGCCGGCCAAGGCTCACAAAAACGCACGCCAACAGTAAGAACCACACGGACGGGAAAAATGCTCCACACGATTTCGGCCTTCGACCGTCTGGGCGAGGAAAACGCCTTCGCCGTGCTCGCGCGGGCGACAGCACTTGCGAGCCAAGGCCGCGACATCGTCAACCTCGGCATCGGCCAGCCCGACTTCAAGACGCCGCAGCACATCGTCGAGGCGGCGATCAAGGCGCTGCGTGACGGCCACCACGGCTACACGCCGGCCAATGGCCTGCTGGCAACGCGCGAAGCGGTGGTGCGGCGCACGCTGACCACCACCGGTGTCGAGATATCGCCTGAAACGGTGATGATCCTGCCCGGCGGCAAGCCGACCATGTTCGCCGCGATCCTGATGTTCGGCGAGCCTGGCGCCGAGATCCTCTATCCCGATCCCGGCTTTCCCATCTACCGCTCGATGATCGAATTCACCGGCGCGGCACCGATCCCGGTGCCGATGCGCGAGGAGAACGGCTTTGCCTTCTCCGCCGACGAGACGCTGGCGCTGATCACCTCGAAGACCAGGCTCTTGATCCTCAATTCGCCAGCCAATCCGACCGGCGGTGTCACGCCGCGCGTCGAGATCGAGAAGCTGGTCAAGGGGCTGGAGAAGCATCCGCAGGTCGCCATCCTCTCCGACGAGATCTATGACGTCATGACCTATGACGGCGAGACGCATTGCTCGCTGCTCGGCTTTCCCGAGATCCGCGACCGGCTGATCGTGCTCAACGGCTGGTCGAAGACCTGGGCGATGACCGGCTGGCGCATGGGCTGGTCGATCTGGCCGAATGGCGACAAGGGCACCCATCTCTACGACAAGGTGCGCAAGCTGGCGGTCAATTGCTGGTCCTGCGTCAACGCGCCGAGCCAGTTTGCCGGCATTGCCGCCATCGACGGCCCGCAGGACGATGTCGACAAGATGATGCGCGCCTTCGACCGTCGCCGCAAGATCGTGGTCGAGGGGCTGAATGGCTTGCCCAACGTCTCCTGCATCACGCCCAAGGGTGCCTTCTATGCCTTCCCCAACGTGTCGAAGACCGGCTGGAAGGCCAAAAAGCTCGCCTCGGCGCTGCTCGACGAGGCCGGCGTGGCGCTGATCGGCGGCCCCGATTTCGGCATTCTCGGCGAAGGCTACATCAGGCTCTCCTACGCCAACTCCGAGGAGAACATCTTGCGGGCGCTGGAGCGGATCGGAACGTTCCTGGCGAAGTGAGGCTCAGCGCGCGCTGTCCATCGATATCCCCGACCGGAGAAAGTGACATCGGATGTTCTACGCAATCCTCGCCTATCACGTGGAAGATGCGATCAAGGCGTTGACGCCGCGGGAAGATGCGGCTCTGATGGCCGACCTGCTGAAGATCAACACCCGGCTTCATGAGGAAGGCACGCTAGGACCGTCCGCGCGTCTGGGAGCGACGCAGGATGCCTTCACCCTGCGCGGCCCGGGTGACGGCGTGGTCATCGACGGCCCCTTCGCCGAGACCAAGGAACAATTGCTCGGCCTCTATGTCGTCGACTGCGCCACGCGGGACGAGGCCATCGCGATCGCCCGCGACCTTCGCCGTGTCAATCCGACCGCCGTCTATGAGATCAGGCCCATTCTGCTTTTCAAGCCCGGCGCGCCGCTGGCGGGCAAATGAGCCAGCGGCGGAGGCCCTGCCAGCGTCCGCTGCTCACCCACGCCCCACAAACGGCATCTTGGTGGCCATCACCGTCATGAACAGCACATTGGCGTCGAGCGGCAGGCTGGCCATGTGGACGACGGCGTCGGCAACGCGCTGGACGTCCATCACCGCTTCGGCGGCGATCGAGCCATTGGCCTGCGGCACGCCGACCGTCATCGGCTGCGCCATGTCGGTCAGCGCGTTGCCGATGTCGATCTGGCCGCAGGCGATGTCATAGGGCCGGCCGTCTAGCGCCAGCGTCTTGGTCAGGCCGGTGATGGCATGTTTGGTCGCCGTGTAGGGCACCGAGCCCGGGCGCGGCGCGTAGGCCGACACCGAGCCGTTGTTGATGATGCGGCCACCCATCGGCCGTTGCTTGCGCATGGCGCCGAAGGCGGCGCGGGCGCACAGGAACGAACCGGTGAGATTGACGCCGACGATGTCGTTCCACACCTCGACCGGGATCTCGTCGATCGGCGTCGATTTGTAGCCCATGCCGGCATTGTTGAAGAGCAGGTCGACGCGGCCGAAGGCCTCCGCCACCGTCTCGAACAGATCATCGACCTCGCCGGCCTTGCTGATGTCGCAGGCGACCGCCAATGCCTTGGCCTCGGTCGGCCCGGCCTCGGCGACGGCGGCATCCAGCACGGATTTGCGGCGTCCGCAGAACACCGTGTTCCAGCCGGCCTTGAGCAGCGCCGTGGCGACGCTCTTGCCGATGCCCGTGCCGGCACCGGTGACGATAGCGGTTCTTTGCTCGGTCATGGCTGTTGTCCTCCAGCGGCGCTGCGTGTGCACGACTGATTTTCGGGGTTTGTCCTCAGGAGAGAAGGCATCGCAAATGACGGCAGCGATGGCAAGCCGAACCGCCAGGGCCGGTCTCGAAAAATGGAATCCGCTTTTCGGAAAAGATCCTGCTCAAAAGAACGGACAGGGCCCGACAAAAAGGGCGGTCATTGGCGACCGCCCTGATCTGAACCGGGCTTGGGAGGAGGAAAAAACCGGTCCGACTGTGTAGAATCATGCGCTTCCTGAGTTAATGGAGGGTTAACCCCGGAAAGGCGATATGTGCCGATTTGGGCTACCAGCGCGGATTGGGCGAAGTCCCTGCCTTGGCCGGCACCTTGGCTGCCGAAACCGTCGCCTCGACGTGATCGACCAGCGCATCCGGCAGGCCAAGCCGGCCGGCAAGCAGATCGAGATAACCGCGCTCGGCGCGGGTGTCGGGATCGATGGTAAGGCGCGACGCGGTGTAGAGTTCGAGCTTCTGCGCATCGGTCTTGGCGCCGGCTACCAGCATGTCGAGGTCAAGCGGGCTCTCCAGCTCCTTCATCAGGAATTTCTCGGCATCGGCGCCTATGCCGGCTAGGCTGAGCTTGCCGGCGATCTTCTGGCGTTCGTCGTCGTCGATATGACCGTCGGCCTTGGCCGCCGAGATCATCGCCCGAACCAAGGTCAGCGTGAATTCGTCCTCGCCTTGCGGCGCCTGTGACGGGTGGAAGGCGGTGTCCTTGGGCGGCGGCAGCAATTCCGGTTCGCCGGTCGCGGGCGCTTCCGCCGGCGCGTTGCCGGCCTTGTAGTTCTGGTAGGCCTTGTAGGCGAGGCCGCCGATCGCGGCCAGTCCGCCAAGCTTCACCGCGGCGCCTGTCACCTCGCGGCCAGCACCAGTCCCGAGCAGCACGGCAGCGAGCGCGCCAGCCGCCAGCGGGTTGTCCTTGGCCATCTGCACGGCCTGGCCCGCCTTGTCACGGACGGTGCCGCTGGTGCCGGGAATTTGCGAGCCGAGCAGATCGTCGAGAAGCTTCTTGGGATCGAACATTCAATGCCTCCAGGATTTGCCCGGCCGAACGGGCAGGTTTCGGACGCCGAAGAGGTAGGCCCCGCACTTTGACATTACAATGACGGATCCTTCGGGACAGATCCCTCGCGGCGAGTGGCCGAAGCCCGCATCAGGATCCGATATGCCGGCCCCTGCCCCGCACTTGCGCAAGTTCGACCTGGCGCTGACGCTCGGCGTAACGCTGGCGGTCCTCATCGGAACGCGCATCGAAACAATGCGGACATGATACGCCGGTGGCGAACTTCGGTGACGTCAGGTCGCCCGGCGTCAGCGGATGGCGGCAGGCGCGGCAGAGTTCGGCGTCGCCCTCGGCAAGGCCGTGCGACACCGAAACGCGTTCGTCGAACACGAAGCACTCGCCTTGCCACAGGCTCTGTTCGGCCGGAACCTCCTCGAGGTATTTGAGGATGCCGCCCTTGAGGTGGAAGACATCCTCGAAACCGAGCGACTTGACGTAGGCCGTCGCCTTTTCGCAGCGTATGCCGCCGGTGCAGAACATCGCCACCTTGCGGCCCTCGAGTTCCGCCCTGTTTGCTTCCACCCAGGCCGGGAACTCGCGAAAGCTTGCCGTTGCCGGATCGACCGCGCCCTTGAACGTGCCGATCGACACCTCATAGGCGTTGCGCGTGTCGATAACGATTGTATCGGGCTCGGATATCAGCGCGTTCCAGTCGGCCGGCGCGACATAGGTGCCGGCGCTCGTCGCCGGGTCGATGTCGCCGACACCCATGGTGACGATCTCGCGCTTCAACCGCACCTTCATGCGGTGGAACGGTGTTTCTGCTGCGCTGCTGTATTTGACCTCGAGGCCGGCGAGCCCTTCGATTGCTTCGAGATAATCGATCAGTTCGGCGATCGCCGCCTCGCTGCCGGCGACGGTACCGTTGATGCCCTCATGCGCCAGAAGCAAGGTACCCTTGATGCCGCGCCCGCAACAGAAAGCGGCGAGCGGCGCGCGCAATTCGTCGAAGGCGTCGAGCCGGGCAAACCGGTAGAGCGCGGCGACACGGATGGGGCCAGTCGGCGTGGACAATGTCATTGTCAAGCCAACTAGACGCTCATGGCAGCCGATTCAAGGCGCACCGGCTTCACCAGCCCGTCATCGTTTTGATGGCAATGGCCGGTATCATCGCCCCACGGCGCGTGACATCGCGACACGCTTCGTTTCATGGACAGAAAAACACCCGTCTGCTAATCGGTTGAATTGTTCCACGATACGGAGAGACAGATGCCCAGCAAGACCGAAAAACTCCTGTCGCTCCTCAACGGCCAGCCGGTCATCCCGGTGCTGAAGATCGCCAATGTCGATGATGCCGTGCCGCTGGCCCGCGCTCTGGCGCATGGCGGCCTGCCGGCGATCGAGATCACGCTCAGGACCGCCGATGCACTGGAAGCGATCCGGCGGGTCGCGGCTGAGGTCGAGGACGCCATCGTCGGCGCCGGCACCATTCTCGATGCGCGTCAATTCGAAGAGGCGGCGGCCGCGGGCTCGCGCTTCATCGTCAGCCCCGGCATCACACGCGAGCTTCTGGCGGCAGCGGCCGACAGCGACGTTCCGCTGCTGCCCGGCGCAATCACGCCTGGCGAGATCATGGCCGCTCGGGAAGCCGGCCTGCGTTTCCTCAAATTCTTCCCGGCCGAGCAGTCGGGCGGCATCGCATCGCTGAAGGCCTTCGCCTCGCCGCTCGCCGATGTGAAATTCTGTCCGACCGGCGGCATCACCGGCAAGAACGCGGCCGAGTATCTCAGCCTGCCCAACGTCGTCTGCGTCGGCGGCTCCTGGGTGGCGCCTGACGACATGGTCAAGGCCGGTAAGTGGGACGAGATCGAGGCTCTCGCACGCGCGGCGAGCAACCTGGCAAAATAGGGCTTTTTGTCTCGGCATGAAAAACCCGGCCGACTTGCGTCGACCGGGTTCTGCCGATTGAGTTTCGTGCCGATCAGTTGCAGACCCTGATCTTTTCCACGACCTTGCGGTGGTGAGCCCAATGCGTGACCACCTTGGTCCGGCAGTGCTTCCTCATCATGTGCATATGGTCGTGGGTCTTCACGACAACGGTCTCTGCCTGCGTGGGAGCGATGGCCGCTGAAGCAGTTGCCAAAGCAATGACCGATGCCAGTAGAATGTTCTTCATGGATATCCCCGGGTTTGAACGAACAGGGGAGAAACCCTTGAAGGACTGAGCAAGTTCCAAGCTCACGGCAATGTCAGACCGGCGTGATCGCGGCCAATGGCGGCGGCGCCATTGGCCCCGCCCGCGCAACAAAAAAGCCGCGCGGGTTGCCCGACGCGGCTTTGTCGATCGACTGGTCGCTTACTTGGTCTGGAAGCGGGCGACCGACAGGAACTTGACTGCGTTGCCGGTGAAGCGGTTGGCATCGGCCATCTGGTCGCCCGACTGGAAGCCAGCCGTGTAGACCTCGCTCGGCGGCGTATGCACGATGCTGTAGGCGTAACCCGGTGCTGTCGTGGCGCTTGAAACGGTGGCGACATGTTCGCCGCTGGTCAGCGCCCAGCGGGCGGCCTGCGGCGCGGCGGCAACCACCATGGCCTTGGGACCAGGCTTCAAGTCGCGGGCGGTGGCTCTCGATTCCTTGCGGGTCGTCTTGACGCCAGCGCCGATCGCGGCGGCCGGATCGGTGCCGGCCGGGCGGGCAACGACAGCCTCACGCGGCGACGCGGCATCGGCGCCCGACGGATCGTTGAAGGCCGAACGCGCCTCGGACAAGGACAAGGAAGCTACCTGGTACGCGTCGGCCGCAGCACCGGCCCGGGCATTGGCCTCGTCGAGCACGGCCTTCACCTCGTCCGGCCTGGCTATGTCGGGACGCGCGCTGGGCAGCGCCGAGAGGGCGTCGGTCGCGGCGCTGCCGCGCTCAGCCGTATCCGCCAGCGCCATCAGCACGTCCTTGCTGGGCGGCGGCGCCAGAGCGGCCGGCAGCGAATTGTCGGGGCGCCATGTCGGCAACGGTACGTTGTTGACGGCGACCTGTGCGGGGGCCGGGGCCGGAGCGGCCGACGGATCGGCCATGCCGAAAGGCACGCTCGCCGGCGCATGTGCTGTCGCCACTGCCTGCTCGGTGGTGGTTGCCGCATCCGAGGTTGCTGTCGTATCCGAGGTCGCTGTCGCATCCGCCATGGCAAAAGGAACGTTCTCAGGCGACTGGGCACCGACATCGGCCTTCGGCCGCGGTGCAAAATCAGGCAGCGGAATGCTGCGGGCCGGCAGCGCCGCGATGATCGTCTCCGGCGTATCCTTTTCCGGCTCCGGAGCCTGCTCCTCGGCCACCTGCGGAATCTCCGCGCGCTTGGCATTCTCCGGCGCCACGATGGCGATGCCCGGGAGGTTGCTGGTCTTGGCTGTCGCGGCCGGCTGCAGGTTTCTAGCCTTGGGCGGAGGTGCCGCCGAAGCGGTCTCGACATCGGCGCTGTCGTCGGCCTCGTCGTCGCCGCCGCCGCCAAAGAAAGCCGACAGGAACCCACCTGATTTCTTGCTGCTGCCGCCGGCGCTGGCCAGTTCGATGGCCGGCGCGCCCGCACCCTTGCGCGCCTTGTAGGAGGCAAGCGCCTGCTCAAAGCCGGGCAGCGGCCTGCCGTCGCTCGGCACATGCAGCGTCTTGCCATTGGGGAACAGGCTGACCAGTTCCTGGCGGCTGATGCCGGGCCAGTGGCGCACATTGCCGACATCCATATGGACGAACGGCGAACCGGATGTCGGATAGTAGCCAACGCCGCCACCCTGCATCTTGAGGCCGATGTTGCGCAGTTTCTTCAGCGGCACGCCGGGAATGTAGAAATCCATCGCCTTGCCGAGCATGTGCTGGCTTTTCTCTGCGACGCCCCTGCTGCGGCTGCGCAGCATCGAGTTCGTCGACGGCGAGCGATAGCCGCAGACGACCTGGATGTAGTCCGTGGCACCGCTTTCCCGATAGGCTTCCCAGACCAGATCCAGCAGGCGCGGATCCATCTTGGTCGGCTCGTTGCGGCGCCAGTCGCGCAGGATGATGTTGATCTTCCTCAGACCCTCCGGAACGTAGCGGCCATTGCGCTTGTAGACGATCTCGGCCTTCTCGTGCGTATGGAGGTGATAGAGCTTCAGCGAACGTGTTTCGGCGCTGGCGCCAGTTGCAGCCGCGGCAACAAAACCAAATGCGACAATCAACGCCGCCAGCCATTTCGGCCAGACGCTCACGTGATGGTGCCGCCCGTTTGTGTGTCGTTCGATTCTGTTCAAATCAAAAGGCCCTGCAGGCTGCCGTTTGTCCCCGGATTTGTCCAAACGGATGTGTCGTTATCACATCCGAATATCGATCCTAATGGTTAATCATCGCTTATTGAAGCCAAAATGCGGTAACACCGTGGCGATATCCCGTCAAAAATTGTTCACCGGTTTTCTTGGTAAACCGCTGGTCTAGATCATGTTTCCGCCTTTGCCCGAAACACGATCTGTTACCGTCAGCCTTAATGCGTGAACAGGCCTGTCCATAGGCCCGCCACATTCCCGCCGAAACCCGGTATAGGGCGGATTCTGGCATTGCAAGCTGGCTCCGACCTTGCGTCCGAAGCATGAATCCCGAACCGAAGCTCGGCAAAGCGATGGTGAAAACTGGTTTTCGGGAGAGATTATGCGCTCCAGGGTGTGTCGAGATTTAGGTCAGGCTGGCATCACCTGATTCTCAACACATCTAGGAAGCGAGCCGGTCGACGCGGCCGGTCTCCGGGTCGATGCCGTATTCCTTGAGCTTCCGGTAAAGCGTCGAGCGGCCGATGCCGAGGCGGCGGGCGACTTCGCTCATCTGGCCGTTATAGTGGTCGATGGCGAGCTTGATCATCTCGAGTTCGACATCGGCCAGAGCGCGCACATTGCCGCGTTCGTCGAGCGCCCGCAACGTGCCGAAGCGAGGCTGCAGCCTGGCCAGCGGATCGGGCTCAATCGCCAAGACAGCCTCGCCTGACGAGACTTCCTCCTCGCCCGGCTCCGTGTCCAGCGGCAAGGACGCAGACGGCGAAACGCCGTCGGCGTCGAGATTGACCGTGCCTTCCACCTGCGCCCGGATCTGCGGGAAGTCCTCGGTGGTCAGCACATCGCCTTCGCAAAGCACCGAGGCCCGGAAGACGGCATTTTCGAGCTGCCGGATGTTTCCCGGCCAGTCATAGGCCTGCAGCACGGCAAGGGCCGCAGCAGAAATCCCTTGCAGGCGATGACGCGGGTCGGCTGGCGCCACCTTCTCCATGAAATGCTTGACCAGATAGGGGATGTCGTCGCGGCGGTCGCGCAGCGGCGGCACGAAGATCGGGTAGACGTTCAGCCGATAGAACAGATCCTCCCGAAACTTGCCGTCCTTGACCTGCTGCAGGAGGTTGCGGTGCGTCGCCGAAATCAGCCTGATGTCGACCCTGACGGTCGAGCGTCCGCCGACCGGGTCGACCTCGCCGTCCTGCACGGCGCGCAGCAGCTTGACCTGCACGTCGAGCGGCAGGTCGCCGATCTCGTCGAGAAACAGCGTTCCCGAATGCGCCTCGACGAACTTGCCGGTGTGCTTCTCGGTGGCGCCGGTGAACGAGCCCTTCTCATGGCCGAACAGGATCGATTCGACAAGATTGTCGGGAATGGCGCCGCAATTGACGGTGACGAAGGGTTTCGAGCGGCGGTCGCCGCTGCCCTGGATGGCGCGCGCCACCAGTTCCTTGCCGACGCCGGACTCGCCCTCGATCAGGATCGGGATGTTGGATGCCGCCGCCTTCTGGCCGAGGCGGATCACCCTGTCCATGGCCGGGCTGTGCGTGACCATGTCTTTGAAGGTTAAAAGCCCGCCACGCCGGCGCGACGTACGCTTGACCTCGCCCTCGACCGCCTCGACCTTGAGCGCATTGGCGATCGACGCCTGCAGCCTGTCGGGAGAGGCCGGCTTGACGACGAAATCGAAGGCGCCGTGACGCATTGCCGAAACCACGGTCTCGATGCCGCCCTGGGCGGTCTGCACGATCGTCGGGACATTTATGTCGCGCTCGCGCATTGCCTTAAGCACGCCGATGCCGTCCAGACCGGGCATGACCAGATCGAGGATAACCACCGAAACTTCGCGGGCGCCGGGCCCGTCGAGGACATCGAGTGCGGCCGCGCCGCCGTCGACGACGGTTGCCGCATGGCCGAACCGCGTCACGGCTGCTTCGAGCAGCCGGCGCTGCACGGGATCGTCATCGACTATGAGTATGGAACCTGTCATGACTGGTACGACTATGCCCGCCCGAGGAATTCTGCCCTGTGGACCATCTTGGCACAGGGTTCTAAATAAGGTTTCAAAAAACCCGGTGAATGAATTCCTTAGGATTTGACCGGCTTCTCGTTTCCCCTTTGAACCTCGGCCACGGAAGGTATCGGCGATGCACATGGTTTCTGGGCACATGGATTCTGCTCGGCGGCTAACGGCGCCGGCCTCCGGTCAGGGCGCGGCTGAGCTTGGCGACCTGCCGGAATGGAACCTTGCCGATCTCTATGCCGGCATGGAGGCCCCGGAACTGAAGCGCGACATCGCCAAGGCCGCAGCCGACGCGATCAGCTTCGAGACCCGCTGGAAGGGTACGCTGGCCGCCGAGGCCGAGCGTGGCAGCGGCGGCAGGCTAGGCGAGGCGCTTGTCGCCTACGAGGCCCTGGAGGAACTGATTGGCCGCATCGTCTCCTATGCCGGGCTGGTCTATGCCGGAAACACCGCCGACCCTCAGCGCGCCAAGCTCTATGGCGACATCCAGGAGAAGATGACCGACGCCAGCGCGCACCTTCTGTTCTTCGCGCTCGAACTCAACCTGATCGATGACGGCGCGATCGAAGGCGCACTTGCCGACGATCCCGCGTTCGGCCACTACCGGCCCTGGGTGCTCGATCTGCGCAAGGACAAGCCCTACCAGCTCGAAGACCGCGTCGAGCAGCTTTTCCATGAGAAATCGATCACCGGACGCGGTGCCTGGAACCGGTTGTTCGATGAGACGATGACCGACCTTCGCTTCGATATAGACGGCGAGGAATTGACGCTCGAGCCGGCGCTGAACCGCTTGCAGGATGCCGACGGCGACGTGCGCCGGCAGGCGTCCGAGGCGCTGGCAGCGACCTTCCGCAAGAATTTGCGCACCTTCACGCTGATCACCAACACGCTGACCAAGGACAAGGAGATTTCCGACCGCTGGCGCGGCTTCGAGGACATCGCCGATTCACGCCATCTCGCCAACCGCGTCGAGCGCGGTGTGGTCGATGCCTTGGCATCCGCCGTTCGCGACGCCTATCCGCGCCTGTCGCACCGCTATTACCAGATGAAGGCGCGCTGGCTGGGCATGGGGGTGATGAACCACTGGGACCGCAATGCACCGTTGCCGGATACGCCGCAGGCGATCATCGGCTGGGACGAGGCCAGGAACACCGTGCTCTCCGCCTATCAGCGCTTTTCGCCCGACATGGCGGAAATCGCGCGAACCTTCTTCGACCGCAACTGGATCGACGCGCCGGTGCGTCCGGGCAAGTCGCCCGGCGCCTTCGCGCATCCGACCGTGCCGTCGGCGCATCCCTATGTCCTGCTCAACTACATGGGCAAGCCGCGCGATGTGATGACGCTCGCGCATGAGCTTGGCCACGGCGTACATCAGGTGCTGGCCAGCGGCCAGGGCGCGCTGATGGCCTCGACGCCACTGACGCTGGCCGAGACGGCATCCGTCTTCGGCGAGATGCTGACCTTCCGCTCGCTGCTCGACCAGACCACCGACAGGCGAGAGCGCAAGGCCATGCTCGCCCAGAAAGTCGAGGACATGATCAACACGGTCGTGCGCCAGATCGCCTTCTACGAATTCGAGCGCAAGGTGCATGCCGAGCGCAGGAATGGCGAACTGACCTCCGACAGGCTCGGCCAGTTCTGGCTCGAAGTGCAGGCCGAAAGCCTCGGGCCCGCGATCAAGTTGCGCGAAGGCTACGAGGTGTTCTGGACCTACATCCCGCACTTCATCCATTCGCCCTTCTACGTCTATGCCTATGCTTTCGGCGACTGCCTGGTGAACTCGCTCTACGCGGTCTACCAGAATGCCGAGCGCGGCTTCCAGGACAAGTATTTCGAAATGCTGCGCGCCGGCGGCACCAAGCATCATTCCGAACTCCTGGCGCCCTTCGGCCTTGATGCCACCGATCCCGCCTTCTGGCAGATCGGGCTTGGCGTCATCAGTGGCCTGATCGACGAGCTGGAAACACTCGAAGCTTGAACGCGCCCGTAGGTCTCATCTGCTCGCAAAACAGTCTAGCCGGGATGCATATTGGGACGGCTTATTCTTGGTCCAAATATCCGTTCTTGAAGTACTCTCCATAGAAGTTTTCCGATAGCTTTCCACAAGCCCTATGATAGCCTTCCTTCCAAGCTCAGCCGGAGCGCATGCGGATCGGCGAGGGAAAGTCTCAGCCGGCCGCGGCGCCTCGGCGAACGCGACAACGGCCGTTGGCCATGGCAGGCAAAGCCGATCGCCGACAGCTCCAACCGAAGCCGGCTGTTCTGCGAACCGCGGAACCACCATCGACTAGTCCTTTCGCCGAAGGTCATGAACCCATGCCACGGCAGACGGACCTGATTGGAGAGAGAGACAATGGGCACTTTTTTCTACATGCTCCTGGCGTTCCTGGTAGGCGTGTTGGTGGGCTGGTTCCTCTGGGGACGACTGCGCGGTGAACTCGACAGCTTGCGCGGCGACCTCGACCGCACGCGCAGCGAGCGCGACAGGCTGCGCGCCGACAACGACCGCTTGACCGGTGAGCTCGATGCATGCGGCAAGACCCGCACCGACCTTGAGCGCCGGCTGCGCGAAGCGCAGGCAACGCCAGCTGCAGGAACCGGCTCGGCAAAGGCCGCGAGCCCGGCTCCGGCTGCCCTGATGTCGACGCCAGCCGCGGCCAAATCGGCGCCGGCAGCAGCCAAACCGGCGCCAAAGAAGCCCGCGGTGGCCAAGGCAGCGCCCGGCGCCGCCAAGTCCAGCGCCCCCAAGGCCAGCGCTCTAAAGGCCAGCACCGCGCCAAAAGCGGCAGCACCGGCGAAAGCCACGGCGGCCCAGCCAGCAGCAGCCAAGCCGGCAGCGGGCAAGCCCGACAATCTGCGCCGGCTGATCGGCATCGGCCCGGTCAACGAGAAGCTGCTCAAGGCACAAGGCGTCACCAGCTTCGCCCAGATCGCCGCCTGGACAGCCGCCGATATCAAGCGGATCGAGGATGTCATGAACTTCGACGGCCGCATCGCGCGCGAACGCTGGATCGAGCAGGCCAAGCTGCTTGCCGCCGGTAACGAGACGGAATTTGCCAAGCAGTTTCCGACTGCGGGAACCGCCAGCAACACCTGATTGGCGGAAGCAGGATTATGACAAACGGCGGTGCCCAAGGCGCCGCCGTTTGTTTTTGGCCGCAATATCGACCCGGAGGTTGGCCCCGGAGGTCGGCCCAGAAGGTCGGCTTTGAGTGGCGGCGTGCCGTTCCCTCGATTGCGCGCGAGCGGCCCCCCATATAGAGCGGTCGACGGCTTCATCGAGCGCAGCATCCGAGTCCCATGTCCCAGCCCGCCGCAATTTTCCGCAACGACGAAAGCGCGCGCCAGCTCGTCTTCGACCGGCCGGCCGACATTATCGTGGCGGATGAGGCAAAGGACTTCCTCCCGGCGCTGGCGGCGGCGCAGGCGGCGCACGACGCCGGCAAATGGTTGGCCGGCTATTTTTCCTATGAAGCGGGTTATCTGCTCGAACCGAAGCTGGTTCCCTTGCTGCCGAAAGGGCGCCGCGCACCACTCGTTTGCCTTGGGGTTTTCGATGCGCCGGTCGAAGAGGCGGTGCCGCTCCGCAACGCAGCGGCGACCAATGGCCCGATCTTCGACGCGCGGGCGACATGGTCGCTCGAGGATTACGAGCAGCGGTTCTCGCGACTGCACCAGCACATCAGGCAAGGCGACTGCTACCAGGGCAACCTGACCTTTCCCATTCATGCGCAATGGTCGGGCGACCCGCTGGCCGCCTTCGACGCGCTGACCGAACGCCAGCCGGTGAAATATGGCGCGCTGGTCTCGCTCGGTGATCCCATCGTGCTGTCGCGTTCGCCCGAACTGTTCTTCGAGATCGACGCCTCGGGCACGATCGAGACGCATCCCATGAAGGGCACCGCACCGCGCGGTGCCACCAAGGCCGAGGACGAGCGGCAGAAGATTTTCCTGCGCAACGACGAGAAGAACCAGGCCGAAAACCGGATGATCGTCGATCTCCTGCGCAACGATATCTCGCTGATCAGCGAGGTCGGCACGCTGGACGTGCCGGCGTTGTTCCGCATCGAGACCTATCCGACAGTTCACCAGATGGTGAGCGACGTCAGGGCAAAGCTGCTGCCGGGTCTCAGCATCCGCCAGGTGTTCGCGGCGCTGTTTCCGTGCGGCTCGATCACCGGCGCGCCAAAAATCCGTGCCATGGAAATCCTGCACGATCTGGAAGGCACGCCGCGCGACGCCTATTGCGGCGCCATCGGCTGGATCGCGCCCGGCGGCACGATGCGCTTTTCCGTGGCGATCCGCACCATCTCGCTCTTTTCCGGCGGCGAGGCCGTCTACAGTGTCGGCGGCGGCGTCGTCTTCGATTCGACGGCTGAGGAGGAGTATCAGGAGTGTCTGCTGAAAGCGCGCTTCGCGACGGGAACACCGCCGACTTCCAGCTGATCGAGACCATGCGCTGGGAACCCGGCTCGGGCTTCCTGCGCTTCGATCGCCACCTTGCCCGCCTCTACGGCTCGGCGGCGGAACTCGGCTTTGCCTGCGACCCGCAAAGGATCGGCGAGGTGCTGGGCAATGCGGTTAGCGGATCCGGCATCGCGTTGCGCACCCGCCTGGCTTTGTCGCGCGACGGCGAAGCGACCGCCTCGGCACAGCCCTATGAACCGCTCGCCGCCGACAAGGTGTGGACGCTGCGGCTGGCGCGCACAAGGCTCGATTCGCACGACACGCTGCTGCGCCACAAGACCAGCCGGCGGCAGCTCTACACACATGCCCGCTCGGAATATCTCATTACCCAGGCCGACGAGGTGCTGCTGGCCAATGAGCGCGGCGAGATCTGCGAAGGCACCATCACCAACCTATTCGCCGATCTTGGCGATGGCATGCTGGCGACGCCGCGGCTCGACTGCGGCTTGCTGCCTGGCGTACTGCGCGCCGAGCTTCTGGATGAAGGCCGCGCCCGCGAAGCGATCTACAGCTACGGCGATCTGCAGTCGGCCAAGGCGATCTTTGTCGGCAATTCGCTGCGCGGCTTGATTCCCGCGAAGCTGGCATGACCAGGAGAGTGCTATGTTCGTCGTTTCGCTGAACTACAAGGTGCCGCTGACCGAGATCGACCGCTTGCAGGCGGCCCATATCGAATGGCTGAAGGCCTGCTACGCGGAGGGCCTCTTCGTCGCCTCCGGACCAAAGAAACCGAGAACCGGCGGCATCATCATCGCGCAATGCCCGCGCGAAGTGCTCGACGCCAGGCTGGCAGCGGATCCCTTCGCCATGGCCAACGCAGCCGACTTTGATGTCACCGAATTCCTGGCGAGGCTGACCACCGCCGTCCTGGATAGTTTCAGGGAAGCATGAGCTTGGCCGGGGCGCTGCCCACCCATACGCCCTATGACGGCTCGTCGAAACTCTTCAGCATCGGCCTGAAGCCGCTCGATCCGGCAGACTGGATCGAGGTCGACGACCTTCTGCTGCCGTATCTCGCCGAGAAGCGCCGGCTCTATGCCGAGATCCCCGAGCGGGTTTTCGTCGAGGAGGACGGCACGCGGGACGCCCAGCAGGAAGTGCTCGAATTGCTCGGCACGCATCTGCCGGAGAGATTTCCCGACACCTATCGGCGCACCGACGCAGGCGTCGAAATCGTGGGCACGGAGAGCCATTTCACCACCCCTTCCGGTCTCGACGGCGCACCGCTCGTCGCCGCCTCGCTGTTGGTCCAGGAAGACCTGATCCTGATGCGCCGTAGCGACAACGGCTGGCGGCTCGTTACCGGTTCGTTGTGCTTTCCGTCATCCTGGCTGCTGGTCGAGAAGTTCGGCCGGCCGCTGCAGGATATCCACGCGCCGGTGCCGGGCTTCGGTCCGGGCACCCGCCCGGCCGAGCTGATCAACCGCATGTTCGACGGCCTCCAGGGCCAGGCGGTCGAGCGCTTCAACTGGTCGATCCAGGCCGACAATGCGCTCTATCATCCGCTGTCCAATGTCGAGCGCATCGACCGCGCCACCAGCCGGCCGACACGCTTCCCCGATGGTGACGTCAGGGCGCACGCCTTCATCCGCGTGGAGCGTCAGACGTTGCGCAAGCTGCCGTCCTCGCGCGACATCCTGTTCACCATCCGCATCCACCTCGACCCGCTCGCCGTGCTGGATCGGCACCCGGACCGGGCGACGCTCGCACTGTCCTTTGCCGCGCAGCTCGAAGCGCTCGATCTCGACCAGCTCGACTACAAGGGGCTGACATCGGACCGCGACCGGCTGATCGAACGATTGAAGACAATGGCCGGCTGAAGCCGGCTACAGGCTGCCCGCCAGAAAATCAACGAACGCCCTTGCCCTGACGCTGGCCTTGCGTCCGGCCGGAAACAGCGCCCACAATTCAACGGGCGGCAGCGCCCAGTCGACCAGGATCGGCCGAACCGCACCGCTGCGCAGTTCCGCGTCGAACATCCATTCGGAGCCAACCGTGAAGCCGATGCCGGCAAGTACTGCCTCACGTATCCCTTCGGCGGAAGTCACGCGCAGCCGACCTTGGCCGGCAAGCGAAACCTCTTCGGCGCCTCGCCTGAATGTCCAGCGATTGGAAGTGCCTGCTCGGACGAAAAGGATCGCCTCGTGCCGAGACAGCTCATCGGGCGCGATGGGTTCGCCCTCGCGTGCCAGGTAGGAGGGTGCCGCCACCACGAGACGACGACAGGTGGCGATCTTGCGCCCGATATGAGCGGGGGCGAAGCTTTCACCCAGACGCAGCATGACATCCACCCCTTCCTCGACGAGGTCGACGTTCCTGTCGTCCATCGCCACCTCGACGTCGAGCCTCGGGTGAGCGTCCAGGAAGGCTTTCAGCCTCGGAACGACATGCAGGCGGCCGAAGGTTACCGACGTACCGATGCGCAACAACCCGGTAAGCGCCGCCGCAGTGCCACGCGCCGCGTTCTCTGCTTCATCGGCCTCGTCGACCGCGCGCTTGGCGCCTTCATAGAAGCTGAGGCCGGCATCGGTCGGCGAGAGACCTCGGGTGGTGCGCGACAGCAGGCGAACGCCGAGCCGTTCCTCGAGCTGCGCGATGGCCTTCGAGACGGCAGGCTGCCCGACGCGCAAATGCCGCGCGGCCGCAGAGAACGAGCCGGTTTCGATGACCCTTATGAAGGTGTTCATCACCATGAGCCTGTCCATTTATTCCACCTTGGAATTAGTCATATGGCGTTAGTCACTCTACCTGACCCATCCAGGAATGGCCAATTGGCGATTGTCAAATCCATCCATCCATTCGGAGAACCAAAATGGGCAAGCTCAACAACAAGGTCGCCATCGTCACCGGCGCCGCGCGAGGCATCGGTGCGGGCATCGCCAAACGGCTGGCGGCGGAAGGCGCCGCCGTCGTGGTTAACTACGCCTCCAGCCGTGAGGCCGCGGAACGCACGGTCAAGGAGATCGTCGCTGCCGGTGGCAAGGCGACTGCGGTTCGGGGTGACGTGGCCGAGGCCGCCGAAGTCGAGAAGATGTTCGAGGCCGCCGAGATCGCATTCGGCAAGCCAAGCATTCTGATCAACAACGCCGCGACCGCCAGCTTTGGCACTTTCGAGGAAGCCAGCGAGGCGGATTATCGGCGGCTCTTCGACACCAACGTACTGGGCACGATCCTGACCACAAAGGCTGCCATGCGCCACTTCCCCGAGACCGGCGGCAGCATCGTCAACATCGGCACGATCTCGAGCTGGAACCCGGTGCCAAACACCAGCCTCTATTCGGCCAGCAAAGCGGCGATCGATACGCTGACGCTTAGCCTGTCGAGAGAACTCGGAGCCCGCAACATCCGTGTCAACATCGTGGCGCCTGGCTATACCCATACCGAAATGACCGAAGGTATGGTTGGCACCGATTTCGGCAATATGCTGATCGCTGGCGTGCCCCTTGGCCAGCGCTTCGGCAAGCCGGACGACATCGCCCCGACCGTGGCCTTCCTCGCCTCGGACGAGGCGGCGTGGCTGACCGGCGAACGCATCAACGCGTCCGGCGGCGCTCGCTGATACGACGCCGGCTCAACATCGGCCATCGGGCAGGCCATGGCCTCCCGGTGGCATCGCCGAGCACTTCCACAGCGGCGTTCCCAGGCGTTTCGCTGCTTTTCCCTTTATTGTGACAATGATCTATGGTTTGTCGCGCCGCGGCCAAGCGGCTGTTCCGGAGTGTTTTTTGAGGAGTGCTCGATAAAATGGCGAATGAAAACTGGCCCGTTTATGGTGAGATCACCGGCCCCGTGGTGATGATCGGCTTCGGCTCGATCGGACGGGGGACGCTGCCGCTCATCGAACGCCATTTCACGTTCGACAAGTCGCGCATGACGGTCCTCGACCCACGCGACACCGACCGCAAGCTGCTCGACGAGCGCGGCATCGCTTTCGTCCAGAACGCGGTGACCGAGAAGAACTACAAGAAGCTTTTGACGCCGCTCCTGACCAATGGCGGTGGCCAGGGCTTTTGCATCAACCTGTCGGTCGATACCGGCTCGGTGGACCTGATGCGGCTCTGCCGCAAGCTCGGCGTGCTTTACATCGACACCGTCGTCGAGCCATGGCTCGGCTTCTATTTCGATGCCCAGGCCGACAATGCCAGCCGCACCAACTATGCGCTGCGCGAAGCGATGATCAAGGAAAAGCACGACAAGCCCGGCGGCGCGACGGCGGTCTCCACCTGCGGCGCCAATCCCGGCATGGTCTCGTGGTTCGTCAAGCAGGCGCTGGTCAACCTCGCTACCGATCTTGGCCTCGAGTTTTCTGAGCCTACGCAGGATGACCGCGAGGGCTGGGCCAAGCTGATGAAGAAGGCCGGCGTCAAGGGCATCCACATCGCCGAGCGCGACACCCAGCGCGCCAAGAAGCCGAAGCCGATGGCTGTGTTCTGGAACACATGGTCGGTCGAGGGCTTCATTTCCGAGGGCCTGCAGCCTGCCGAGCTCGGCTGGGGCACGCATGAGACGTGGATGCCGAAGAACGCCAAGAAGCACAAGCACGGTTCGAAGGCCGCCATCTACCTGGAGCAGCCCGGCGCCAACACGCGCGTGCGTTCATGGTGCCCGACGCCAGGGCCGCAATACGGCCTCCTTGTCACGCACAACGAGGCGATCTCGATCGCCGATTTCTTCACCGTGCGCTCCAGGAAGGGCAAGGTTCAATACCGCCCGACCTGCCACTATGCCTATCATCCCTGCAATGACGCGATGCTGTCGCTGGACGAGATGTTCGGCGCCGCCGGCAAGCCTCAGCCGGTGCACCACGTGCTCGACGAGAACGAATTGGTCGACGGTGTCGACGAACTTGGCGTGCTGCTCTACGGCCACGACAAGAATGCCTACTGGTACGGCTCACATCTTTCGCTGGCCGACGCGCGCAAGCTGGCGCCCTATCAGAACGCCACCGGTATGCAGGTCACCTCGGCGGTTCTCGCCGGCATGGTCTGGGCACTGGAAAACCCTGAAGCCGGCATCGTCGAGGCCGACGAGATGGACTACAAGCGCTGCCTGGAAGTGCAGTCGCAATATTTGGGACCGGTCGAAGGCCACTACACCGACTGGACGCCGCTCGATAACCGGCCCGGCCTGTTCCCGGAAGACCTCGACCGCAGCGACCCGTGGCAATTCCGCAACATCCTCGTCCGATAGCAGCCCCGTCAGCATGCCTCGTTGCCTTGCAATCGCCCGGAAATCAGGCGATTGAAGGGATGCGGACTGAGGAGAGGATTTTTTAAAATGAACATTGCGCGCAAGATTGTTTGGATGAGCGTTGCGGCAGCCACTGTAGTGGGGCTTGCTGGCTGTGCGACCAGCGGCCCGGATGGACCGCCGATTGCGGCTTCGCCGAAAGGCGTCGAAGGCTCCTGGATCGACGCCAAGGGTACCGGCCTCTCGACCTTCGCCAGCGGCACCTTCACGACCGTCGCCACCGACACCGGCCAGAAGCTTGCCGATGGCAGCTACACCATGACCGGCGCCACGTCGGTGCAGATCAATGGCACGTCGCTGATCCGCCAGACCGCGGTCAGCTTCAACTGCCTGATGGTGTCGACAAGCCAGCTCAACTGCACCAGCTCCAGCGGCCAGAACTTCGTGCTGACACGGCGCACCTGAGCCAGCGAGTATTCGCTTCCCCAAGGGGACGGCGGCCATCGGCCGCCGTCCCTTTTTTATGCCGGCAAAAGTCCCCGGATTTCCGCTTGCGTCATCTGGAACGCGATGGGAACATGGTTCCAAACGCCGACTGTTATGTTCCAGTCAAGCAAGAGCGTTAAACGCCTCTGATCAGCCTTCCGGGAGACGAAGATGAAGAAATTTGCCGCCATTGCCGCCCTCTCCGCCTCGACGCTCGCTCTGTCGTCCGGCTCATCCTTTGCCGACTACACGCTGAACATCCTGCACATCAACGACTGGCACAGCCGCATCGAAGGCAACAACAAATATGAATCGACCTGCTCGGCCGATGAGGAGACCAAGGGCGAGTGCATTGGCGGCGCGGGCCGGCTGATCACCGCGATCGCCCAGGAACGCAAGAAGCTGGAAGGCCAGAACGTGCTGCTGCTCAGCGCCGGCGACAATTTCCAGGGATCGCTGTTCTACACGACCTACAAAGGCAAGGTCGAAGGCGAATTCCTCAACGAGATGAAGTTCGACGCCATGGCGCTCGGCAACCATGAATTCGACGATGGCGAGACGGCGTTGGCGCCGTTCCTCGACATGATCAAGTTCCCGGTGCTCGGCGCCAATGTGAAGGCCAACGCGCAATCCAAGCTCGGCGACCGCGTCAAGCCGTCTGTTGTCGTCGAGGTCGGTGGCCAGAAGATCGGCATCATCGGCGCGGTGACCAATGACACCCCGGAACTCGCTTCCCCCGGCCCCAACATCACCATCGAGGACGACGTCAAGTCGATCACCGCCGAGGTCGAGAAGCTGAAGGGCGAAGGCGTCAACAAGATCATCGCCGTGACCCATATCGGCTACAAGCGCGAGCGCGACGTCATCGCCAAGATCCCGGGCATCGACGTGGTCGTCGGCGGCCACAGCCACTCGCTGCTGTCGAACACCGACCCGAAGGCGGAGGGACCCTACCCGACGATGGTCGACAATCCCGACGGCTACAAGGTGCCGGTCGTGCAGGCGGCGTCCTATTCCAAATATCTCGGCGAATTCAAGGTGGTGTTCGACGACAACGGCGTCGTCAAATCGGCCAGCGGCGACCCGATCTTTCTCGACAAGTCGATCACTCCCGACCCGGCTGTGCTCGCCCGCATCAAGGAGCTTGGCGCGCCGATCGAGGCGTTGAAGAACAAGGAAGTGGCCGAGACCACCGACGTCATCGACGGCAGCCGCGAGAACTGCCGCACCCGTGAGTGCGCGATGGGCAACCTCGTCTCCGACGCCATCCTCGACCGCGTCAAGGGACAGGGCGTCGAGATCGTCATCTCCAATGGCGGCGGCCTGCGTGCCTCGATCGACAAAGGCACCGTCACCATGGGCGAGGTGCTGACCGTGCTGCCGTTCCAGAACACCCTGGCAACCTTCCAGATCTCCGGCAAGGACCTGGTGGCCGGCCTCGAGAACGGCCTCAGCCAGATCGAGGACGGCGCCGGCCGCTTCCCGCAGGTCGCCGGCCTGAAATATTCCTTCGACAAGTCGGTTGCGCCTAATGCCGGTCGCGTCAAATCGGTGGAAGTCATGGAAGGCGGCGCCTGGACGCCGATCAATCCGGACAAGGACTACCTCGTCGCCACCAACAACTATGTCCGCCAGGGTGGCGACGGCTACAAGATCTTCGCCGACAAGGCCAAGAACGCCTATGACTACGGTCCGGGTCTC
Organism: Mesorhizobium sp. P2_D5; assembly: GCF_056404355.1. Lineage (NCBI taxonomy): Bacteria > Pseudomonadati > Pseudomonadota > Alphaproteobacteria > Hyphomicrobiales > Phyllobacteriaceae > Mesorhizobium > Mesorhizobium sp. P2_D5. The sequence continues at coordinate 286,948 of NZ_JBFUEE010000006.1, read as the reverse complement.
GAACAGGTGGTTGCCGACTATCTCGGCGCGCACCGGCCCTACACGCCAAAGCTCGATGGCCGCATCACCGAGATCGCCGCGACCGTCGCGGCGGCGCCGGCGGCCGAGCCGGCCAAGCCTGCCGAAGCAGCAAAGCCCGCTGAGGCCGCACCGGCCGCGGAACCGGCCAAGCCTGCGGAAGCGGCACCGGCGCCCGCGCCAGCCCCCGAACCGGCAAAGCCAGCAGAGGCCGCGCCGGCCGAAAGCAGCCATGTCATCGTTGCCGGCGACACCTATTGGGATCTGGCAAAGAAGGCCTATGGCGACGCGACCAAATGGAAGCTGATCTATGAGGCCAACAAGGGCCAAAGGCCTCATCGGCTTGCGCTTGGCGCAACCCTGACCATCCCGCCAAAGTAAGGTCGCTTCGCCTCTTCAACGACGCGCCCGCCCGGGAAACCGGGCGGGTTTTTTCGTTGCCTGCTAAGGTGCGGCCAGACGCTGCATTGAAAACTGGCGTGGCATCGCTAGTTTCGCGCCGTATCCGGAGACCATGTATGACCCTTTCCACCCCTGCCGATCCCAAAGCCGCGAAGGCCGGCGGCCCGCTGCCCGCGGGGCATCCGACGGTCAAGGCTGGCAAGGTCGGGGTCATGCTGGTCAATCTCGGCACGCCGGACGGCACCGATTTCAAGCCGATGTGGCGCTATCTGCGGGAATTCCTGTCCGATCCACGCGTCATCGAGCTCAACAGGGCGATCTGGTACCCGATCCTCTATGGGCTGGTGCTCACCAGGCGGCCGAAGGCGTCGGGCGCCAACTACGCCCGGATCTGGAACCGGGAGAGGAACGAGTCGCCCTTGCGCACCTACACCCGCGCCCAGGGCGAGAAGCTGGCCGAGGCGTTGCGCGACCTGCCTGATGTCGTCGTCGACTGGGCGATGCGCTACGGCAACCCTTCGACCGCGAGCGTCGCCCAGGGGCTGGTCGAAAAGGGCTGCGACCGCATTCTTTCATTCCCGCTCTATCCGCAGTATTCGGCGACCACCACCGCCACCGCCAACGACCAGCTGTTTCGTGCCCTGATGAAGATGCGCCGCGCACCGGCCATCCGCAGTGTGCCGCCGTACTACGATGAACCGGTCTATATCGAAGCGCTGGCGCGTTCGATCGAGCGGCATCTGGCCACGCTGGATTTCGAACCGGAGGTCGTCATTGCCTCCTTTCACGGCATCCCAAAACCCTATTTCGAGAAAGGCGACCCTTATCATTGCCACTGCCAGAAGACGACGCGGCTGTTGCGCGAACGGCTCGGCTGGGATGACAACAAACTGATCATCACCTTCCAGTCGCGCTTCGGCGCGCAGGAATGGCTGCAGCCCTATACCGACAAGACCGTGGAGAAACTGGCCAGGGACGGGGTGAAGTCAATCGCCATCGTCAATCCGGGCTTTTCGGTCGACTGCATCGAGACGCTGGACGAGATCGGCCGCGAGGCGGGCGAGACCTTCCATCACGCCGGCGGCAAGAACTTCGCCCACATTCCTTGCCTCAACGACAGCGCCGAGGGCATGGCGGTGATCGAGGCGATGGTGCGGCGCGAACTGTCCGGCTGGGTCTGACACCGGAACAACACAAGCTCCGGGGCGTTGAGCAGAACCTCCGGAGAATTTGATGCCTCGCAAACTTGACCTCAGAAGCGGCCGGCCCGTCTGGTCCGCCTACCGGGCGCCTGCTGTCCCGACGGCCGCGCTGACCCGTGACGCCAAGGCTGACGTGCTGATCGTCGGCATGGGCATCAGCGGCGCCATGACGGCCGAGATGCTGACGGCGCACGGTCATGCGGTGATCTGCATCGACCGGCGCGGCCCGCTGAAAGGCTCGACGTCCGCGACCACGGCTCTCGTGCAGTTCGAAATCGACCAGCCGCTTTCGATGCTGTCGAAGATGATCGGCAAGACCTCGGCGGAGCAGGCCTGGCGGCGCTCGCGGCTCGCCGTTTCCAACCTCGCTGCCCGCATTGCCGAACTCGACATCAACTGCAGCCCGAGCCGCAACCCGTCGCTCTATCTGGCGGGCACTCTGCTCGGCCCGTCGGAACTCCGGGACGAAGCCGATGCTCGAAGACAGGCAGGCATCGCCGCGACCTATCTCACGGCGGCGCCGCTGGCGGAGAAATTCGGCATCGACCGCGAAGCCGCCATCCTCAGCCACGGCAACATCGCGCTCGATCCGCGCAAGCTGACGGCCGGGCTGCTGCTGAGGGCCTCGCAGCGCAAGGCACGCTTCTATGCCCCCGTCGAAGCGACGGCGATCGAGGACAGTGCCGACGAGGTGGTCGTGGCAACCAGGGATGGCCCCACAATCACGGCACGGCATGTTGTTTTGGCCACTGGCTACGAACTGGTCGACATCGTGCCGGCGGCCGCCCACCGGATCATCTCGACATGGGCGATCGCGACACGCCCGCAACCACGAAAGATCTGGCGGCGGGCAGCGTTCATCTGGGAGGCGTCGGACCCATATCTCTACATGCGCGCGACGGCCGATGGCAGGGTCGTCTGTGGTGGCGAGGACGAGGATTTCGTCGACGAGGCGCGACGCGACGAGTTGATCGCCGACAAGACTGCACGCATCGCCGAAAAACTCGGCCGCCTGTTCCCGCATCTCGACGTCAGGCCGGAATTCGCCTGGACCGGTTCGTTCGGCACCACGACCACCGGCCTGCCCTATATCGGCGCCATTCCCAGGAACCCGCGCATCCACGCCGTCATGGGCTACGGCGGCAACGGCATCACCTTCTCGCAGATCGCTTCCGAGATTGTCTCGGCCTCAGTCAACGGGCAGAGCGACACGGATGCAGAGTTGTTTGCCTTCAACCGTCGATAGCAGACCCACAAACAATCCATCATCACCTGATTGTAACGTTCCTGAAACACACTTAAGTCTTTGGTGAAGCCGGCTGCGCGAGAATGGCTTTCGCGGCCTGCCTCTGAGGGAGAGCCAAATGGATTTCAGTGGTTTCGATATTGCGGTCATTGTTCTGGTCGCGCTTGTCGTGCTGGTGCTGTTCAAAGGCATCAAGACAATTCCGCAAGGCTATAACTATACGGTCGAACGTTTTGGCCGTTACACCAAGACACTGAGTCCAGGCCTCAATCTCATCACGCCTTTCGTCGACCGCATCGGCGCCAAGATGAACATGATGGAGCAGGTGCTCGACGTTCCGAGCCAGGAAATCATCACCCGCGACAACGCCATCGTCGGGGTCGACGGCATCGCCTTCTACCAAATCCTCAATGCGGCGCAGGCCGCCTACCAGGTTGCCGGACTGCAGAACGCCATCCTCAACCTGACAATGACCAACATCCGTACCGTCATGGGCTCGATGGACCTCGACGAGCTGCTGTCGAACCGCGACGCCATCAACGAGCGCTTGCTGCGCGTTGTCGACGAAGCCGCGCATCCGTGGGGCATCAAGATCACCCGCGTCGAGATCAAGGACATCAACCCGCCGGCCAATCTTATCGAATCGATGGGCCGCCAGATGACAGCCGAGCGCAACAAGCGCGCGCAGATCCTCGCCGCCGAAGGCCTCAAGCAGTCGCAGATACTCGAGGCCGAGGGCCGCAAGGAAGCCGCCTTCCGCGACGCCGAGGCACGCGAGCGCTCGGCCGAAGCCGAAGCGCGCGCCACGCAAGTGGTGTCGGAAGCAATCTCGAAGGGCGACGTGCAGGCGCTGAACTACTTCGTGGCGCTGAAATACACCGAAGCGCTTGGCAAGATCGGCACGGCCACCAACAGCAAGATCGTGCTGATGCCGATGGAAGCCTCGTCGCTGATCGGCACGCTTGGCGGTATCGGCGAGATCGCCAAGGAAGTCTTCCGCACCGATGGCACGGCCGGCGCGCAAAGGCAGGCCGCACGCCCGCCGGTGGTTCGCCCAAGCGAGAACTGAGGGGCAGATTCCCATGTTGGACCGCATCATTTCCGAACTCGGCCCGTGGAACTGGATGGTTCTGGGCTTCGTCCTGCTGGTGATGGAAATCATCGCGCCAGGCATCTTCATGCTGTGGATCGGCGTCGCCGCCCTGATCATCGGCGCGGTGTCGCTGTTGATCTGGGATGCCGGTTTCTGGACCTGGCAAGTCCAGGTCCTCGCCTTCCTGGCGCTGTCGCTGGTCTCGGCCTATGTCGGCAAGAAGCTGGTCGGTGGTCACGATGATCCGACCGACCAGCCGCTGCTCAACCGGCGCGGCGCGCAGATGGTCGGCAAGATGGCAACGCTAGCCGAACCGATCCGGGACGGGCGTGGCCGCATCAAGCTGGGCGATACGCTGTGGCGTGTCTCCGGCCCGGACCTGCCGGCAGGCACGCAGGTGCGGGTGACGGCTGCGGCCGACACGGATCTGGAACTGACCGTGGAGCGGGTCTGAACGCTTAGGCTGCGCCGATACGCAGGAGATCGTGCAGGTGGATGAGGCCCACCGGCCGTCTGCCTTCCACCACCATCAGACTGGTGATGGCTGAACTGTTGATCGTCTGCAGCGCCGTTGCCACGAGCGTATCCGGCGACGCCGTTTTCGGTCCTTTTGTCATCACCTCATCCACCGTCATCGCCAGCAGATTGCTGCCGATGTGACGCCTTATGTCACCGTCGGTGATGATGCCGGCCAGCGCGCCGTCGGCGTCGGTGATCGCCACGCAGCCAAATCCCTTGCGCGACAGTTCCAGGATCGCGTCCTGCATGCCGGTGCCCGTGACCACCAGCGGCAGCCTGTCGCCGACATGCATGATCTCGCGGATCTGCGTCAGGTTGGCGCCGAGCTGGCCACCAGGATGGAAAGTACGGAAATGGTCCGGCGTGAAGCCGCGTGCTTCGAGCAGGGCGATCGCCAGCGCATCGCCCATCACCAGTTGCAGCAGCGTCGACGTCGTCGGCGCCAGGCCGTGTGGACAGGCCTCAGGCGCGCGGGGCAGCAGCAGCACCACGTCCGCGGCCCGCGCGAGCGCCGATGTCTCTCCGGCAGTGATGGCGATAAGCGGAATGGAGAAGCGCCTGGAATAGGCGACAATGCCCATCAGTTCCCTGCTCTCACCCGACCACGACATGGCGATGATGGCATCGTCCCTGGCAATCATACCGAGATCGCCGTGATTGGCTTCGGCGGGATGGACGAAAAAGGCCGGTGTGCCGGTCGAGGCCAGCGTCGCCGCGATCTTCGAACCAATATGGCCGCTTTTGCCGACGCCGGTGACGATCAGCCGACCCTCGATCTTCGAGATCATCTCGACGGCCTGGGCGAAAGGCCCAGCCAGTCCGTTCTCGAGTGCCTCGGCAAGGGCCGCGACACCAGCCTGCTCCGTTGCCACCGTTCTCAGTGCCGAAGCGATCGAGGCTTGCCTGTCCAAAGGCTTCTTATTCAGGGATCCCGCATGCATGGCTGATGCGATTAGCGCGTTGCCGCCCGCCTGTCCAACAGAAATGGCCCCACGGTGGCTAGGGACAACGACAAACACGCAAGCAAAAGGCTTAACGCACGCCGCGTGAAACCCTTTGGAAATCGGTACTTGAGGCCGCTGACGACCTCCAGCCTCAACCCTCCGTTAACCATCCCCATTTACGGTTCGGTAAGTATGGCGCGCGTGCGCCGCGCAAGCAGTGGTGACGATGTCCGGGGGCCAGCCAGAAAAATCAGGAGGACGAAAGGGCAAGGCTGCCTGCGCCTTGCTGCTGGCGACCAGCATGCTTGCCTTGCTTCGCCCGACGGCGCTCCATGCCCAGGAAACGGAGCTGCGCGGCGAGGTTTCCGAAACGGCAATCCTGTCCGACCAGCAGCGCAAGGCGAGACAGCTGGCTCTGGCAGCCCAAGGCCAGCAGGCGCCGGTCAACGCGGCGCAGGATAATGCGCCGGCGCGAACCTACCTGCCGGCCAGCGCCGGCGCGGTGCCTGATGACACGGACGCCGGCGCCGCGACCGCGATCGGCAGTGTGTTCGATCCGCCTTCGGCCACCGACGATGCCTCCGCCGATACCGCGGCACCGCCAAAACCTCGTCGCCGGCCATCGACTGCCAGACAAAGTGCGGCGGATCAGGCCAAGGACAAGGCGGCCGGCAAGTCGAGGAAGAAAAAGTCGACGACCGCGGCCACGGACGCCGCGACCACGGGTGCCATCACCTCTATGACGGATGATACCGACACCAATGACGCGGATCAGGAGGCGGCCAACCGCCGGGCCCTCACCATCGACAGCGTCGACAGTCAGAAGCTTGACCGCGGCGCCGAACGCACCGCCTCCATCGAAGGCCAGGACAAGAAGGCCGAGGCCGATCCGTTTGCCGCCACCGGCGTCAAATGGGGTTCTTTCGTCATTCGGCCGACGATCGAACAGGGCCTGACCGCGACCTCGAACGGCGATGCGAGCAGTGCCGGCACGTCGGCGCTGCTGTCCGAGACGGCGCTGCGCTTTTCCGCCGCCTCCGACTGGCGTGAGAACTCGGCGACGATCGACGGCTATGGCCTTTTCCGCGAAACCGTGTCGGGCTATTCGGTTCACGATGAGCAGGGCCGCATAGAAGGCCAGCTCAACGTCGACCTCGACAACGAGCTGCGCGCCATCGCCAAGCTCGGCTACGAGGCGGTGCCGGAATCAGCCTCCTCGCCGGACGCCATTGCTGGCGTCAACACGCAGCCGCTGCGGCAGACCGTGGACGGCAGCCTCGGCATCGAGAAGGGCGTCGGCAAGATGCGCTATGCGTTGACCGGCGCGATGACGCACGACTTCTATGGCGACGCCGAGCTTTCGGACGGCACCTCATTGTCGCAGAAGGACCGCGACTCCACGCTCTATGCGGCAACCCTTCGCACGGGCTACGAGATTTCTCCGGCACTCACCCCCTTCACCGAAATCGAGGTCGGTCGCCGGACCTATGATCAACGCATCGACACCGATGGCTTCGAGCGCTCCTCGACGCGCGTCGGAGGCCGCGCCGGCCTTGAGCTCGACATGGGCGAGAAGCTGTCGGGCGAATTCTCGGCCGGCTGGCTGAGGGAGGCGATCGACGACGATCGGCTCGAAGCAATTTCGGGTGCGACCGTCAACGCCGACCTCAAATGGTCTCCGGAACGCGGCACGACGATCGGCCTGACCGGCCTGACCACCGTCGAGCCCACGACCATCGCCGGGCAAAGCGGCGATATCCTTTATTCAGGCCGCTTGACGGGCGAGCGGCAGATCCGCGCCAACCTCACCGGAAATGCGGCTCTGGGCCTTGATTGGCGCGATTATATCGGCGTCGACGGCCATGACAGGACCCTGAGCGCCGAGGCCGGCCTGACATGGTGGCTGAACCGCTATGCCGGCCTCACCACCCGGGTGAGGACCGAAAAGCTGACCAGCAACCTGCCGGGCCGCGACTACACCGCAAACAGCATATTCCTCGGCGTGAAAGTGCAGCGCTGAGCACCGCGCCAAGAAGGGGATGTCGAGATTCAGGTCAGGCCGAGTCGAGAGCGATAGACTCCGAGAACCGGAGCGGAGCGTACGTTGGGTACGTCAGCACCGGAAGCGCAGGAAACCGTCGCTCGCAGGCCGGCCTCACCTGAATATCGACATAGCCTTAGAAAGCGGCGCCGCGACGCTCTGATGGTTTCAGCTCGTCGAGAAGCGTGCGGATGACGCCGGCCATGTTCTCGTTCATGTCGCTGCGCCACAGCGCGAAGGCGACGTTGGCCTCGACGAAGCCTTCCGGCGATCCGCAATCAAAGGTACGGCCCTGATAGTGGTAGCCATAGAAGGGCTGCTGCTTTTCCAGCTTCAGCATCGCGTCGGTGAGTTGGATCTCGTTGCCGGCGCCCTTTTCCTGGCCTTCCAGGATCTTGAAGATCTCGGGCTGCAGGATGTAGCGGCCGTTGATGTAGAGATTGGACGGTGCGGTGCCGGTCTTCGGCTTTTCCACCATCTCGGTGATGCGGAAGCCGTGATGCGTGTCCTCGCCGCGGCCAACGATGCCGTATTTATGGGCTTCGGCCGGGTCGCATTCCTGCACCGCGATGATGTTGTTGCCGGTTTCCTGGTAGAGCTCGACCATGTCCTTCATGCAGCTCTGTTCTGACTGCATGATCATGTCGGGCAACAAAAGGGCGAACGGTTCGTCGCCGACCAGCTCGCGCGCGCACCAGACGGCATGGCCAAGGCCCAGCGGCACCTGCTGGCGGGTGAAGCTGGTCTGCCCCGGCGCCGGCTGCAGGCGCTGCAGACGGGCGAGCTGGTCGTCCTTGCCGCGCTGGGCCAGCGTGTCGTAGAGCTCGAACTGGACGTCGAAATGGTCCTCGATGACGGCCTTGTTGCGGCCGGTGACGAAGATGAAATGCTCGATACCGGCCTCGCGCGCCTCATCCACCACATATTGGATCACTGGCCGGTCGACGACGGTCAGCATTTCCTTGGGGATGGCCTTGGTGGCCGGGAGAAACCGTGTGCCGAGACCGGCGACCGGGAAGACTGCCTTGCGAACTCTCTTCATGCTGTCAATTATCCATTTGATGGCCTGCTCCGCAATCCCCGTTTCAAGACATTTTCACGCCGGAATTGAGGACTACCGAGCAACTGAGGGGAACATGCCCCGGTAAAGCTTTGAGGCGTCTTTTCGTTCCCGGCAGCACCTATGGTAAACTAATTCCTAACCTGGTTCGGCGATGAATGGTCTTTCCTGAGACAGAGAAAGGGGAAAAGATGTCCGTTCGCAGTGCCGCAAAGCGTTTTACCAGCGTCATCGCGGCAGCCAGCCTCTCGCTCGCCCTGCTGATGCCCGGCCCGGCTTTCGCCGATGCCGGTTTCCGGCAGTGGGTCGCCGGCTTCCGCGCCACAGCCGTGCAGAGCGGCGTTTCCGGTGCCCTCTACGACCAGGCCTTCAGGGACATCAGGGATATCGACCCGGTGGTGCTGGAAAAGGCGCGTACGCAGCCTGAATTCACCGCGCCTGCCTGGGACTATTTCGACAACCGCGTCCATGACCAGTCTGTCGCCGTCGGCCAGCAAATGGCCAAGAAATGGAAGCCGTGGCTGGACAGGATCGAGGCCAGGTTCGGCGTCGACCGCTACATCCTGCTCGCCATCTGGTCGATGGAATCGAACTATGGCGAAATCCTCAAGCGCGACGACATCATGCGCAACGTCGTGCGCTCGCTGGCGACCCTGGCCTATGCCGATCCGAAGCGGGCAAAATTCGCCCGCACCCAGTTGATCGCCGCGCTGAAGATCCTGCAGACCGGCGATATCGACGAAAGCCATCTGAGCGGATCCTGGGCCGGCGCCATGGGCCACACCCAGTTCATCCCGACCAGCTATCTGCACTATGCCGTCGACATGGACGGCAACGGAAAGCGCGACATCTGGAATTCGATCCCCGATGCGCTGGCGACGGCGGCCAACCTGTTGAAGAAGAATGGCTGGCAGGCCGGCAAGACCTGGGGCTATGAGGTCACCTTGCCGGCCGGCAAGCTTCCTGGCGGGTCTAAGACGCTGTCGCAATGGCAGGCGCTCGGCGTTGCCAGGGCCAACGGCAAGCCGTTCAAGAACGGCTCCGACAAGGCGACGCTGAAAGTGCCGGACGGCCGCGGCGGGCCAGCCTTCCTGATGGTCAAGAATTTCTCGGTCATCAAGGCCTACAACAATGCCGACAAATATGCGCTCGCCGTCGGTCTTCTCGCCGACGAAATCGCCGGCTCCAGCGGTCTCGTGCAGGACTGGAAGCGGCCTTTCACCAAGCTCACTTTCGAGGAAAGGCAGGAGCTGCAGAAGCGGCTTTCCCAGCACGGCCTCTACGACGGCAAATTCGATGGCAAGATCGGCGACGGCTCGAAAACCGCCATCATGGCCTTCCAGGCCAAGGCCGGATTGGCCCAGGACGGCTATCCGAGCATGGAAGTGCTGAAGTGGCTCAGGCAGAAATAGGGCCACCTGCGGTGCCACGCGGCCTTTCGGACGCGCAAAGGACACTGTAGCAATCTGTAGGGTGCAATGACCTTCGAAAGTCGACGCGACTTTTCAAGGCAGTGCGCCACGGGATGGAGGAAACGATTGGCTTCGGCTGCGCGCATCGCAGGGCTTGTTCGTCGCATGCCGGTGCTGATTCTGGCCGTCGTCGTTATCGCCGTCGGCTTGGCTGGCGCCTTCCACGCGCCGGCCATGGCGCAGGAGCAGCAATACCGCGGCTGGTCGTTGCGCGACTCGTTGCGCGACCTTTTGTTCCCACGCCGCAGCGAGCGGATCGAGCCGCCGCTGAACATCCAGAAGGCGAAGCCAAAGCCGCGCAAACCCCGCGTCCCGCGTGCGCCGGCCGAGCCGCAAATGCCGATCGCCGAGAAAGTCCCGGATGCCCGTACCGTCCTGGTGGTCGGCGATTTCATGGCGTCCGGGCTTGCCGAAGGCCTCGACACCGCCTTTGCCGACAACACCGGCATCAGGATCGTGGCTCGCAGCAATGGCTCGTCCGGCTTCGTGCGCGATGATTTCTACAACTGGCCCGAACAGATCAAGGCGCTGATCGAGACCGAAAAACCGGCCGCCGTCGTCGTCATGCTGGGTTCCAACGACCGTCAGCAGATGAAGGTGGGGGATGTGCGCGAGCAGCCCCGGTCCGAGAACTGGACCAAGGAATACGAGCGCCGCACCGATGCGCTCGGCAAGGCCATCGCCGACGCCAAGGTGCCCTTCCTTTGGGTTGGCATGCCGGCCTTCCGGGTGCCGAAGATGACCTCCGACATGTTGGCCTTCAACGACATCTACCATCAGGCCACCGAAAGCCATGGCGGCGAATTCGTCGACGTCTGGGACGGCTTTGTCGACGAGAACGGCGCCTTCGTCACCAGCGGCCCCGACATGAACGGCCAGCCCGTGCGGCTGCGTGCCGACGACGGCATCAACGTCTCGAAGGCCGGCAAGCGCAAGCTCGCCTTCTATACCGAAAAGCCGCTGATGAAGATCCTCGGCCTCGCCGCCCCCGGAAGCGTAACCCCGGCGACCGCACCGGCGGGCGCGCCCGTCGAGGCGCCTGGGCCGGCCGCCGCGCCCATCGTCATCGACCGCACCGCGCCGATGCTGCTCAGCGATCCGGCACTCGACGGCGGCTCCGAACTTCTGGGCGCGGCGCCGCAGCCAAAGCCCAATCCGGATCTGCCCGGTGAAAAACTGGTGGTCGAAGGCAAGGCGCCGCAAGCCTCGCCCGGCCGCGCCGACGATTTCTCCTGGCCACCCCGGCCGCAGCCTGCGGCGGCGGTGGCCGCACCCGGCACAACGACGGCGATAAACCCTTAGAAGCTCCCTGAGCCCGTTTCAAAATTCGCTCCCGCGAGTCATATGGTGGCGGTTTCGAGAACCGGCGCGGAGCGTACGTTTAAGTACGTGAGCACCGGAAACGCAGAAAACGCCTCCAGATGGCCGCAGGAGTAGAATTTCCAACGGGCTCAGCTCGGTAGTACGGTCGACCCCATCAAGGCCTCGTCGATCGAACGCGCCGCCTGGCGGCCCTCGCGGATCGCCCAGACGACCAGCGACTGGCCGCGACGCACGTCGCCCGCCGCATAAAGCCTGTCGACGCTGGTCCTGTAGTCGCGGTCATTGGCTTCGACGTTCCTGGAACGGCGGCTGTCGGTGACGATCTTCATCTGGCCGTCCAATTCCCCAACCAGGCCGGCGGTGGTCGGGCCGGCAAAACCGATGGCGATGAAGGCGAGATCGGCGCGGATGACGAATTCGGTGCCGGCGATCGGCTTGCGCTTCTCGTCGACCTCGCAGCACTTGACGCCGGTCAGTTGGCCTTCCTCGCCGATGAACTCGAGCGTCGCCACCTGGAATTCGCGCTCCGCCCCTTCGGCCTGCGAGGACGAGGTGCGCATCTTGGTCGCCCAGTAGGGCCAGACCGACAGCTTGTCTTCCTTCTCAGGCGGCTGCGGGCGGATGTCGAGTTGGGTGACGCGCACGGCGCCTTGGCGGAAGGCGGTGCCGACGCAGTCGGACGCGGTATCGCCGCCGCCGACGACGACGACATGCTGGCCGCCGGCGATGATCGGGTGCGACGGCCAGGCCACCGACTGGATCGGCTCGCCGCCGACCCGCCTGTTCTGCTGCACCAGATAGGGCATCGCATCATGCACGCCGCCGAGATCGTCTCCCGGGATGCCGGCCGCGCGCGGCGTTTCGGAACCGCCGCAATAAAGCACGGCGTCATGTTCGGCGAGCAGCTCGGCAACCGGCTTGTCGACACCGACATTGACGCCGCAATGGAAGGTCACGCCCTCGCCCTGCATCTGCTCGATGCGCCGGTCGATATAGTGCTTCTCGATTTTGAAGTCGGGAATGCCGTAGCGCATCAGCCCGCCCGGCCGGCTTTCGCGCTCATAGACATGAACGTCGTGGCCGGCGCGGCCAAGCTGCTGGGCAGCCGCCATGCCGGCCGGGCCGGAGCCGATGACGGCGACGCGCTTTCCCGTCTTCTTCTCCGGCGGATAGGGCCTGATATGACCGGTCTCATAGGCCTTGTCGGCGATCGCCTGCTCGACCGTCTTGATGGCGACGGGAATGTCCTCGAGGTTCAGCGTGCAGGCTTCCTCGCAGGGCGCGGGGCAGATGCGACCGGTGAACTCCGGGAAGTTGTTGGTCGAATGCAGGTTGCGGATCGCGTTGTCCCAATCGCCATTGTAGACGAGGTCGTTCCAGTCCGGGATCTGGTTGTGGATCGGGCAGCCTGTCGGTCCGTGGCAGAACGGAATGCCGCAATCCATACAGCGCGCGGCCTGTTTCTCGACCTCCTTGTCCGACATCGGCAGCGTGAATTCGCGGAAATGCCGGATGCGGTCGGAGGCCGGCTGGTACTTGTGCACCTGCCGGTCGATTTCGAGAAAGCCTGTTACCTTGCCCATAGTCCAGTTCCTGCTGTCCAGATGGTGCGGTTTTCGCCGCACCCGTTAACCTCTTGAGGCAGCCATGGCAACCTTGCCTTCGAGGTCAAACTGTCGATGAAAGTGGGCCGGGAAACCTGAGCCTCCCGGCAACTGCCAAGTCTATTCCGCCGCCACGCCCATGCGCATGCGTTCCATCTCGATCAGTGCGCGGCGGTATTCGACCGGCATGATCTTGCGGAATTTCGGCCGGAAGGTCGTCCAGTCGTCGAGGATTTCGCGACCGCGCACCGAACCGGTGAAGTGCACATGGTTCGAGATCAGCTGGTAGAGCCGCTCCTCGTCATGGCTGGTCATGTCGCCGGACACGTCGACGCGACCCTTGTGGTCGAGGTCGCCGCCATGGTGCAGCAGCCTTTCCATCAGGTCGTCTTCTTCCGGAACCGGTTCCAGCTCGACCATCGCCATGTTGCAACGCTCGGCGAAATCGCCTGCCTCGTCCAGCACATAGGCGACGCCGCCCGACATGCCGGCGGCGAAGTTGCGGCCGGTCTTGCCGATGACGACGACTATGCCGCCGGTCATGTACTCGCAGCCATGGTCGCCAACGCCTTCGACGACGGCGGCCACGCCCGAATTGCGCACGGCAAAACGCTCGCCGGCGACGCCGGCGAAATAGGCCTCGCCCTCGGTCGCGCCATAGAGCACCGTGTTTCCGACGATGATGGACTCCGCCGCGACGATCTTGGCCTCTTCCGGTGGCCGGATGACGATACGGCCGCCCGACAGGCCCTTGCCGACATAGTCGTTGCCGGCGCCGACGAGATCGAACGAGATGCCGCGCGCCAGGAAGGCGCCGAAGGACTGTCCGGCGGTGCCGGTCAGCTTCACCGAGATCGTATCCTCGCGCAGGCCCTTGTGCTTGAAGCGCTTGGCCACTTCGCCCGACAGCATGGCGCCCGTCGAACGATCGACATTGCGGATGTCGACCTCGATCTTGACCGGCTGCTTGCTTTCGAGCGCGGGCTTCGCCAGTTCGATCAGCTTGCGGTCGAGCACATCGTCGATCGGGTGCTTCTGCCGCTCGGTCCAATGCACCGCTTCATGCGGCGCGTCCGGCTTGAAGAACATCTTCGAGAAATCGAGCCCGCGCGCCTTCCAGTGGACGATCAGGTCGCGCTTCTCCAGCAGGTCGACGTCGCCGATGATCTGGTCGATATGGGTGTAGCCCATCTCGGCGAGCAGCGCCCTCACCTCTTCTGCCACGTAGAAGAAGAAGTTGATGACATGCTCGGGTGTGCCCTTGAAGCGCTTGCGCAGCACCGGATCCTGCGTCGCCACACCGACCGGACAGGTGTTGAGATGGCACTTGCGCATCATGATGCAGCCGGCCGCGATCAGCGGCGCGGTCGAGAAGCCGAATTCGTCGGCACCGAGCAGCGCGCCGACGATGACGTCGCGGCCGGTGCGCAAGCCGCCATCGACCTGCAGCGCCACGCGTGAGCGCAAGCCGTTCAGCACCAGCGTCTGGTGCGTCTCGGCAAGGCCCATTTCCCACGGGCTGCCGGCATGCTTGAGCGACGTCAGCGGCGAGGCACCGGTGCCGCCATCATAGCCCGAGATGGTAATGTGGTCGGCGCGCGCCTTGGCCACGCCCGCCGCAACCGTGCCGACGCCGACTTCCGAGACCAGCTTGACCGACACGTCGGCCGCCGGATTGACGTTCTTCAGATCGTAAATCAGCTGCGCCAGGTCCTCGATCGAATAGATGTCGTGATGCGGCGGCGGCGAGATCAGGCCGACGCCCGGCGTCGAGTGCCGGACCTTGGCGATGGTCGCGTCGACCTTGTGGCCGGGCAGCTGGCCGCCCTCGCCGGGCTTGGCGCCCTGCGCCACCTTGATCTGCATCATGTCGGAATTGACGAGATATTCGGCCGTCACGCCGAAACGGCCCGAGGCGATCTGCTTGATCGCCGAGCGTTCCGGATTCTTGCCGCCGCCGGGCAGCGGCAGATAGCGGTCCGCCTCTTCGCCGCCCTCGCCGGTGTTGGACTTGCCGCCAATGGCGTTCATGGCGCGCGCCAGCGTGGTGTGCGCTTCGCGCGAGATCGAGCCGAAGGACATCGCCCCGGTCGAGAACCGCTTGACGATGTCGGCCGCCGACATGACGTCGTCGAGCGCGACTTTCTTGCGGCCGGTTTCTTCGGCCAGCTTGATCCTGAACAGGCCACGAATGGTCTGGGCTCGGGCCGTCTCGCTGTCGATCTGCGCGGAATAGTCCTTGAACGTCTCCCACGAGCCCTGGCGCACGGCGTGCTGCAGGGTAGCGACCGCGTCGGGCGACCACATATGCGCCTCGCCGCGCATGCGGAACATGTATTCGCCGCCGACTTCCAGGCTGTTGCGCAGCACCGGATCGTTGCCGAAGCCGTCATTGTGGCGGCTGAGCGTCTCGGTCGCGATCTCGTCCAGCCCGACGCCTTCGATCAGCGTCGCGGTACCGGTGAAATACTGCTGCACGAAATCGGTCTTCAGCCCGATGGCGTCGAAAATCTGCGCGCCGCAATAGGACTGGTAGGTCGAGATGCCCATCTTGGACATCACCTTGAGGATGCCCTTGCCGATCGACTTGATGTAGCGCGTGACGACTTCGTAGGCGTCGACCTCCTTCGGCAGTTCGCCGCGCTTGTGCATGTCGAGCAGCGTGTCGAAGGCGAGGTAAGGGTTGATCGCCTCGGCGCCATAGCCGGCAAGGCAGCAGAAATGATGCACTTCGCGCGGCTCGCCGGATTCGACGACGAGGCCGACCGAGGTGCGCAGCCCCTTGCGGATCAGGTGGTGGTGCACCGCAGCCGTCGCCAGCAGCGCCGGGATGGCGATGCGGTCCGGCCCGACCTGGCGGTCGGACAGGATGATGATGTTGTAGCCGCCGGCGACCGCCGCCTCCGCCCGCTCGCACAGGCGATCGATGGCGCCCTGCATGCCTGCGGCTCCTTCATTCGAGCCATAGGTGATGTCGATCGTCTTGGTGTCGAAGCGGTCCTCGGTGTGGCCGATGGAGCGGATCTTCTCCAGATCGCCATTGGTCAGGATCGGCTGGCGCACCTCGAGCCGCTTGCGGCGCGAATTGCCGACCAGGTCGAAGATGTTCGGCCGCGGCCCGATGAAGGACACCAGGCTCATCACCAGTTCCTCGCGGATCGGGTCGATCGGCGGGTTGGTGACCTGGGCGAAGTTCTGCTTGAAATAGGTGTAGAGCAGCTTCGACTTGTCCGACATCGCCGAGATCGGCGTATCGGTGCCCATCGAACCAACGGCTTCCTGGCCTGTCGTCGCCATCGGCGACATCAACAGCTTGGTGTCTTCCTGGGAGTAGCCGAACGCCTGCTGGCGATCGAGCAGGCTGACATCCTTGCGCAGCGCGCGCGGTTCGACCGGCTTCAGGTCTTCGAGGATCAGCTGCGTGTTGGCGAGCCAGGTCTTGTAGGGATGCTTGGTCGCGATCTCCGACTTGAGCTCCTCGTCGGAGACGATGCGCCCCTTCTCCAGGTCGATCAGCAGCATGCGGCCGGGCTGCAACCGCCACTTCTTGACGATCTTCTCTTCCGGCACCGGCAGCACGCCGGCTTCCGAAGCCATGATGACGCGGTCATCGTCGGTGACGATGTAGCGCGCCGGGCGCAATCCGTTGCGGTCGAGCGTGGCGCCGATCTGGCGGCCATCGGTGAAGACCACCGCCGCCGGTCCGTCCCACGGCTCCATCAGCGCGGCATGGTATTCGTAGAACGCCTTGCGATCGGCATCCATGAGCTTGTTGCCGGCCCAGGCTTCCGGGATGAGCATCATCATGGCATGGCTGAGGCTGTACCCACCCTGGAACAGGAATTCGAGCGCATTGTCGAAGCAGGCGGTATCGGACTGGCCTTCATAGGAAATCGGCCACAGCTTCGAGATGTTGTTGCCGAACAGTTCGGAATCGACCGACGCCTGTCGCGCCGCCATCCAGTTGTTGTTGCCGCGCACCGTGTTGATCTCGCCATTGTGGGCGACCATGCGGTAGGGATGCGCCAGCTTCCACGACGGGAACGTGTTGGTCGAGAAGCGCTGGTGAACGAGGATCAGCGCGGTCTCGAAGCGCGGATCGGTCAGGTCCTTGTAATAGGCACCGACCTGATAGGCCAGGAACATGCCCTTGTAGACGATGGTGCGTGCCGACAGCGACACACAGTAGGAGCCGATGTCCTTGTTGTCGTTCTCGGCGTAGATGCGGCCCGATATGACCTTGCGCAGCAGATAGAGCCTGGCCTCGTACTCCTCGTCATCGGGGATGTCTGATGTGCGGCCGATGAAGACCTGCCGATGGAACGGTTCGGACGCGACGATATCAGGCGCCTTCGACAGCGACGAATTGTCGACCGGCACGTCGCGGAAACCGATGAGCGGAAGCCCCTCGGACTGTGCCGATTCGGCGATGATGTCTTCGATATGGGCGCGAAGTGCCGCGTCCTGCGGCATGAACCAGTGTCCGACGCCGTACTGACCTACCGGCGGCAGTTCGATGCCCTGGGCTGCCATCTCCTCGCGGAAGAAACGGTCGGGAAGCTGCACCAGCACGCCGGCGCCATCACCGACCAGCGGATCGGCGCCGACGGCGCCGCGATGCGTCAGGTTTTCGAGCACGGCAAGGCCGTCCTCGACGATCTGATGCGACTTCACGCCCTTCATGTTGACGATGAAGCCGACGCCGCAGGCATCATGCTCGTTGCGCGGATCGTATAGGCCCTGGGCGGAAAAGCCGTTGTCGGTTCGGCTTATGTTGGTTCGGGACGCGGTTTTGACGGTAGCCGCTTTCGTCTGCGCGGCCTGGCCGTTCGTCGCAGAGTGCGTCATGTCCGTCATCTCTCGGTCCTCCATTCCCAGCCCTTCGGGCGCTGGTCTGCCCCGGCAAGCGCCTGGCTCACCCTGATCCTTGCGGCACGTCTTGCGAAATCCTTGCCGAACCAGGCGGCTTTCCGCATGGTTCGTATTCGTACAGGCCAGCGTCCGGCTGTCCAACCTGTCGCCCGCAGCAACAGCCGGAGAGGCCCAAATGATACGCCAATCCAGCTCGTTTTGTGCGACAAAATAAGACAGCACTACTGTCCTAAATTTTTATGACAGAAATCCGGGACGCACACAAGACCGATTCACAAAAAACTTGGGCCGCCGGCGACATAAAATTACGTGAAGCGACCGCAAGACGTAAGCTTCGGTCAAAGCCGCTTTTCGGCTCTGGCTGGCTTTACCGCTTTTCCGACACGTGGCCCTTGCGTGTGAAACCCCAAAGCAGCCAAGGTCGCGCCGTTTTCAACCGAAGCAGGATTCCTGATGTTTTTTGCATCCGACAACTGGGCGGGCGTCCATCCCGACATCTCTGCCAATTTATCCCGGCATGCCGCGGGCATCGCCACCGCTTATGGCGACGGCGAGCTCGACCGCGCCGTCTACCGGCGCTTCAGCGAGATTTTCGAACGGGATGTCGCGGTGTTCTTCGTCGCGACCGGCACGGCGGCCAACGCGCTGTCCATGGCGGCGTGCAATCGCATCGGCGGCGTCGCCTTCTGCCATTCCGAAGCGCACATGAATGTCGATGAATTCGGCGCCGCGGGCTTCTACACCGCTGGAGCGCGCATGTCGCCGGTTCCGGGGCCACTGGGGCGCATCAATCCGCAGGCCCTCGACCGGGCCATCACGCGCTACTCGCAAGACCTCGCCCCCGCCGGCCAGCCGATGGCGGTGACGATCACCCAGGCGACCGAGGTCGGCACCGTCTACACCGTCGACGATGTCAAGGCGATCGCCGAAGTCAGCCACCGTCACGGCCTGCCTCTGCACATGGACGGAGCGCGGTTCGCCAACGCGATTGCGGCGACGGACATCAGTCCCGCAGAAATGACCTGGAAGAGCGGCGTCGATATCATCTCCTTCGGAGGCACCAAGAACGGCTGCTGGATGGCCGATGCTGTGGTGGTCCTGAACCCCGACGTGGCACGCGACCTCCGCCTGCTTCGCCAGCGCGCCGGGCAGACCTTTTCCAAGGCGCGCTTCATCTCGGCTCAGTTCGAAGCCTATTTCACCGACGATCTCTGGCTGAGGATGGCGCACCACGCCAATGCCATGGCCGCGCGGCTGGCCGCGACGATCGAGGATGCACCGGCAGGCCGGCTGGCCTGGCTGCCGCAGGCCAATGAAGTGTTCGCGATCCTCGACCGCGCCAAAGCCGAAAAGCTGCAGGCGGCCGGGGCAAAATTCTACGAATGGGGTCTGCCGCAGGGCTTCGACAGCCACCTCGGCGACAATGAAGTGATCTACCGTTTCGTCGCCAGCTTCGCGACCACGACCGAAGAGATCGACCACCTTGGCCACCTGATCGCTTGAGCTTTTCCTATGACCATGTCACCGCTCGGCTCGACTATGCGGCTGATCCGCCCCGCTCCAAACGTGCTCGGCTTTTATGACGGCCGGATAGAGGGCGTTCGCGGCTGGTCGGATCAGCCCAATTGGCTCGATGACGGCGCCTATGCCCTTGGCATTTGCACCTATGCAATTGTCGATGGCTCGGAAGCGCTTGTCTATGACACGCATATTTCGCTTCAGCACGCCCGGATCATCCGGCAAACGCTAGAGGGTATGGGAGTCACCTCGATGCGGGTGGTCCTCAGTCATTGGCATGATGATCATGTCGCCGGCAACGAGGTGTTCCGGGATTGCGAAATCATCGCCAACAACCTCACAGCCTCTGCTCTCGCAGAGAACCGGACCAAACTGGAAAATGAGAACCCGCCGATCAGACCCCTTATCCTTCCGAATCGGACATTCGACGGCAATCTCGACCTCATGGTCGGGTCGATAGCGGTCGACCTTCGGCACGTCGAAATCCACAGTCACGACGGTACCGTGTTGGTCATGTCCAGCGCCGGTCTGCTCTTTGCCGGCGATACGCTTGAAGATCCGATCACTTATGTCGGCGAACCGGAACGGCTGACTAAACATCTGGACGATCTCGAACGCATGGCCGGCTGGACCTTTGACCGCATCCTACCCAATCACGGTTCGTTGCAGATGATCCAATCCGGTGGGTACGGTCGCGAGTTCATTGCCGCTACCCGATCCTATGTCGAAAAGCTACTTCGCTGCCGACACGAGCCCGATCTGGTGAGGCAAGATTTGAGAGCCTTCGCTGCCGAAGTGTTCGCCTCCGGTGCCGTCGGTTATTTCGCGCCATACGAGGCCGTTCACCGACAAAACGTTGAGGCCGTGGTGGCTTCGGGGACTGCCAGCTGAACATAAGAAAGGCGGCGCCTTTCAGCGCCGCCTTTGCCTTGGGAGGCTATCAGTTTAGTTGGCGGTCTTGGCTTCGATCTGCTTGGCCTTGGCCGGAGCCGAGGTGATCGCGATCTTGCGCGGCTTCAACTCCTCGGGAATGTTGCGCTTGAGGTCGACGAAGAGCAGGCCGTTCTTCAGCGCGGCGCCGACGACTTCAACATGGTCGGCAAGCTGGAAGCGGCGCTCGAAAGCCCTGGAGGCGATGCCGCGATAGAGCAGTTCGGAACCTTCGCCCGTGCCCTCGTCCTTGCGCTCACCTTTTACCGTCAGCACGTTGCGATGGGCTTCGATCGAAATCTCCTCGTCGGAGAAGCCGGCAACAGCCATCGAGATCCGGTAGGAATCCTCGCCGGTGCGCTCGATGTTGTAGGGCGGATAAGTCTGCGCGCCATCGGGCTGCGCAAGCGAATCGAGCATGGTGAAGAGGCGGTCGAAGCCGACGGTCGAGCGATAAAGCGGGGAAAAGTCAACGTGACGCATGAGGTGTTCTCCTGTTGAGCAACATGGTTTGCGTATGGCCGGTGCGAAACCCTTGAGCGGCGTTTCGGCTGGACCAGCGGCCCCGATATTGGCGACCGCATCCGACATTTGGGGAGCGCTCGAAGGCATTTCAAGATTTCTCCTGCCGGCAAAAACCGTGCGGCTGTTCGTTGATGAACGGCAGATGAACCAAAGCTTCGGCGCGCGTTCAGACAGCCGGCGCTAGAGTAGGCCCAAGATCAAGGATTGGCGGCGCGCCGGACGATGAACCGTTCTTGAGACGCCGCAACGAGGCCGACCGGGGTGTAACGTCCCTTCCTCCCGGATCGACAGAGGCCGGAAGCACGCTTTCAAGCGGCTTCCGGCCTTCCCCTTTGTGGGTCTCGCGTCACCGGGAATTCCTTTGCTTTTGGCGCATGGGCGTCTATCACCTTAGCGGAGCCAGCCAGCACGGGCGGGCACGAGCACGAAGCGCCGAATGACGGATCTTGTCCAAGACATCCCCCTTTTTTACGAAATCGAGGGCAATCCACGACCGGAAAACGCCAGCGGCGGCTTCTTCACCACCCGCGACCGCAAGAAGATCCGATACGGCCTGTTCGGCGCGGTCACTCGCCCGTTGAAGGGCACCGTGGTCGTGCTCACCGGCCGCAACGAGTGCATCGAGAAATATTTCGAAACGATCCGCAATCTTGCCGACCGTGGCTTTGGCGTCGCCACCCTCGACTGGCGCGGCCAGGGTGATTCTTCCCGTCTGATCCGCGATCGCCAGCGCGGCTATGTCCGCAGCTTCCGCGACTACACCGCCGACCTTGAGCAGTTCTTCGAGGAGATCGTGCTGCCCGACTGCCGCGGCCCCTACTACATCCTCGCCCATTCAGCCGGTGCGGTGATCACGCTGCTTGCCACGCCGTCGATGGTGAACCGCGTGCGGCGCATGGTGCTGATCGCACCATTCCTGACCGTGCCCGACCTGCCGGTCTCGATATCGACGGTTCGGCGCGTCTGTTCGTTCTTCTGCGCGCTCGGCCTTGGCAGGCTCTATGCCGCCTGGGGTCCACGGCCGAAGATGCCGGCCCCTTTCGAGACCAACAAGCTGACGTCCGACCCGGTGCGCTACCGGCGCAACACGCGGATCTACCAAGAGTACCCGCAGCTGGCGCTCGGCGGCCCGACCATCCGCTGGCTGCAGGCCGCCGCCAAAGCATCCGAGGCTGTCAGCGACCCCGACTTCATGGCTCGCATTCAGGTCCCCATGCTGATAATCGCCGCCGGCGCCGACCAGGTCGTCTCGACCAAGGCGGTGGAAGCCTATGCCAGGCGTCTGCGGCTCGGTTCACTGCTGATGATCGACGGCTCCCGCCACGAAATCCTGCAGGAGGCCGACATGTACCGCGAGCAACTCCTCGCCGCCTTCGATGCCTTCATTCCCGGCAGCGACGATCCTACGGCCTGACAGACGCCGATCCCCGGCTCACGCCTGGCGGGCGAACTCCATGACCCAGTTGGTCTCCCAGCTCGTGCCGCCATCGAGCGAAAAGGCCTGTTCCCAGCGCGCCGAATTCTCCATCATCCGTGACCAGAGGAAACGAACCTGGATCGGCCGTCCGTCGAAGACGTCGTCACACAGGAACGTGCCGACACCGTCGGTGAACGCGCCGCGCACCGGCACGTCGATGGTCAGCGGGTTGCGGCCATCGATCCACCAGATCGACCATTGCCGTGTCGCCGGATCGAAGGTCCGCACCGTTGCGGCACGATAGGCGCCGTCCGGCAGCTCGATCACATTGTCGTCGACATTGCCAAGACCGCCGAGCAGCGGACGCACCTCGCATGTGCCGCCGAATTCGTCCCAGTTGGTATCGCTCGCAAGGCGCTTTTGCAGCCTTCGATGGCTGACATTCCAGCAGCCGAAGAAGAAGTCGAAATCGCTGCGGCCGTCCGCCGGAATGTCATTGGCGTGGCTGGCTGTTGATTGTGTCGGCATGTCTCGTCCTCCTCTGGAAAGGCCCCTTCCATAGTCGGTCCCTACTGACACCCTGTTGTCAGTAGGGATGGGCCGGCGCTGCCCGCGCACACAAAGTGCTAAAGAATCTGACAGCCCGCGCCGTCCCGCAGTGCTCATCTGTCCGTGTCGAACTGAACGCCATGGAGATGAGATCATGACCGAGAAAACCTGCGCCGCCTGCGATTGCCAGCTGGACGCCAACCCGATCCGCGTCAAGGTCGGCGGCAAGACCGTCGAAGTCTGCTGCGAGGAATGCGCGCAAGCGCTGAACGAAGCCGGCGCCTCGGCAGCCGGCACTAGGGAGGACTGAGCGATGCGCCCTGATCATACGGCGACGCAATGCCTGGCCGGCACGGCGCCGACGCAGGCGCCGGCAATCCGCACCGTGACCATTCGCCAGACTTTGTACGCACAATTCATTGCGACGGCTGGCTGGATCAGCAGTCAGATGGAGAGGCGCCGAAGCCGCCGCGCTTTGCTCGAGATGACCGACGACCAACTCAAGGACATCGGTCTGTCGCGCGGCGAAGCCTACTTAGAATTCACGCGCCGGCTGTGGGATTGATGCATACCGCCGAAAAGTGGTCCCCGTTTTGGGGCGACGACATGCGTGAAACAAAAAAACTCAAAGCGCGTCGCGTGAATCCATTTTGACGCGACGCGCATTAAGAAGCGGCCTGCCTGGAAGTCTCCTGACAGGAATGGGCGGGCCGATTGCGTAGAGTGCCGATGCAGGACCCATGGCCCGGCAGAGGAAAACAACGCAATGGCCATATCCCAATTCACGGCCCAGCTGCTTCTCGACACCGGCACTGTCAGAGTGCGCGACGTCGCCTGCAGCGGGCAATGCCGGCACAGGAGCGAGGAAGAGTGCACGTCGGCGACGCATCTGGTATTTCCCTATCGCGGCGTCTTCGTGCGCCATGTCGGCCGCAATGATGCGGTCGCCGAAGCCAATCAGCTGCTGTTCTTCAACGAGGCGGAAGCCTATCGGATCAGCCACCCCGTCGACGGTGGCGACGCCTGCCTCGATCTCGTCGTCGAGGAGGCTCAGCTGCTGGAGCTGGTGCCGAAGGAGCAATTGCGCAGCGGCGCGACCCCGGCGTTCCGTCGCCAACGCCGGCGCATCGACCCACGGGCGCAGGCTTTGGTGGCTTTGCTGCGCCACAGCTTGAGCCGCAACATAGCCGAAACGCTCGAGGCCGAAACCCTGGCGCTGACGCTGGTGCGGCGCTCTCTCGGCGAGCGGACCTCGCATGTCGCCGGCGCCAGCCCGGGCCGACAGAAACTGGTCGACCGTGCCAAGCTCGTTTTGTCCTCGGATCTGTCGCGACGCTGGACTCTGGCCGAAATTGCCGCCGAGGTCGGCGTCTCGCCGGTCTACCTGACGCAGATGTTCCAGCAGGTCGAGGCCATGCCGCTCTACCGTTATCATTTGCGCCTGCGGCTGGCGCGCGCGCTCGACCTGCTTGGCCGCTACGACAATCTGACGACGCTGGGCATGGACCTTGGCTTCTCCAGCCACAGCCATTTCAGCTCCGCGTTCAGGCTGGTTTACGGCCGCACCCCAGCGGAGTTCCAGCGCTCGATCAAGCCGCGCTGAAGCAGTTCAGGAAAAGTCAGCCTCGGAGCGCAGCCATCGCCGCCGCATGCAGCTCCGGCGTCGCCGCTGCCACGACATCGCCGCCCTTCTCCGCCGGCCCGCCATCGAATGTGGTGACCACGCCGCCGGCCTTTTCGATGATCGGGATCAGCGCCACGATGTCGTACGGCTTCAATCCGGGATCGGCGACGATATCGACGCTTCCCGATGCGATCATGGCGAAGGCATAGCAATCGGTGCCGTAGCGGGCGAGTTGCACCTGCTTTTCGAACTGGTCGTAGCGCTCGCGCGCCTCGCCCTTGAACAGTGCCGGCGTGGTGGTGAACAGAGTCGCGTCGGCGAGCTTCGTCGTCTTGCGGGTTGTCAGCTTGCGCGGGCCACCCGGCCCCTCATAGTGAGAGCCCGAGGCGTTGGCGTAGTAGAGCTCGCCGGTGAAAGGTTGCGACATCATGCCGGCAACAGCATCGCCGTCGACCGTCAGTCCGACCAGCGTCCCCCACACAGGCAGGCCGGAGATGAAGGCGCGCGTGCCGTCGATGGGGTCGATCACCCAGACATGTTTGCTCGAAATGTTTTCGCTGCCGTGCTCCTCGCCAAGGATGCCATGGTCGGGATACTCAGCCGATATCAGCGCCCGGATGGCGCGCTCGGCCTCGCGATCGGCTTCGGTAACCGGGTCGAAACTGCCTTTTTCCTTATTGGCGACGGCGCCCTGGCTGCGGAAGCGCGGCAAGGTTTCCGCCGCGGCCGCCCGCGCAATGCGGCGCATGAAATCGATGCTGATATCCAACTGATTCTCCCGCATTGCAGCATGCCCGAGCCGTGCTCTGCCGCCAATTTCCTGCCTAAACAAGGGCGTTCGACGATTTTTCCGCTGCGGCACCTGTTGCCCGGATGTCACACAAGCGTCACCGAAAAGCAATTTCCACATCAGAGTGAATTAAAAAAGCCTGAAGGTCGCTTGACATTTGTGCAGCGCACCATACCCTCAGCCTCGGACAGGTTTTCCTGTCCATGCCCTCCTTGGGCGTTTCCTCCCTAGACTTCGACCGTATCGTGCAAACGATGCGGTCTTTTTTTACGCCGGAGCACCCCGGACCAAGGTTTCACTCCGCCGCCAGCGGCAGGTCGATGAAATGATGGTCCGGCATTGCCATCAGATCCGCCGAAAATCGCGACAGATCGTCGGCCAGCGCGTCGAAGCCGGCGGCCTTCTCGAATGTCCGCTCGTTCATGTAGAGCCCGCGATTGACCTCGATCTGCAGGGCGTGGAGATGGCGCGCCGGGCGGCCATAGTGCTCGGTGATGAAGCCGCCGGCATAGGGCTTGTTGTGGGCGACGGTGTAGCCCATTGCGGTGAGCAGGCCGATCGCGGTCTCGGTCAACGCCGCGGTGGCGGAGATGCCGAAACGGTCGCCGATGATGAAGTCGGGCCTCAAGCCATTGTCGCCGACGCGGATGCTCGCCGGCATCGAATGACAGTCGATCAGCACGGCAAAGCCGAAGCGCGCATGGGTCCTGGTCAAAAGCCGTTTCAGCGTCTCGTGATAGGGCTTGTAGACGGCCTCGATGCGGGCGACCGCTTCGGACAGCGGCAAGCGGCCGGAATAAATATCGAGCCCCTCGCCGACCAGCTTGGGCACCGTGCCAAGCCCGCCGGCCACCCGCGCCGAGCGGATGTTGCAGAACGACGGCACCGGCTCGGCGAACATGCGCGGATCGAGTTCCCACGGCTCGCGGTTGACGTCGAGATAGGCGCGCGGGAAATTAGCCGCCAGCATCGGCGCTCCCAGCGCCACGGCGCCGCCGAACAGTTCGTCGACATAGCAGTCTTCCGAACGGCGGATGGCGTTGCGGTCCAGCCTTGCCATGGCAAGGAAGCGCTCCGGATAGTAGCGGCCGCTGTGCGGTGAGTTGAAAAGGAAGGGGACGCGCTGCTCGGCGCCCGAACGGACTTCGAAGGGTGGAAAGACCGAAAAATCCTCGGCTGCAGTCTTCAATTTGTGCGAACCCGCAAACACCAGTGCATCATCATGTGAAGGTGCCACCTTGCTGGCCGCGTGTCCAGCATTTCAGCGGCAGCACAGGCCGGGCAAATATGGTCCATCCCGGTTCTCGTTCACTTGATGTTTACCCTCACCTCCTCATATACAGGATGGTTAACGGGCTTGCCCAACGGCAATCTCGAGCGGGTGATTCGGACGGGATATCATGGCACGCATTCTTCTGGCGGAAGACGACGACGATATGCGTCGATTCCTCGTCAAGGCGCTGGAGCGCGCCGGCTACCAGGTCAGCGATTTCGACAATGGCGCCAGCGCCTATGAGCGGCTGCGCGAGGAACCGTTCTCGCTGCTTCTGACTGACATCGTCATGCCGGAGATGGACGGCATCGAACTGGCGCGCCGCGCCACCGAGATCGATCCCGACCTCAAGGTCATGTTCATCACCGGTTTTGCCGCCGTTGCGTTGAATCCGGATTCCAAGGCGCCTAAGGACGCCAAGGTGCTGTCGAAGCCGTTCCACCTGCGCGACCTCGTCAACGAGGTCGAAAAGATGCTGCAGGCGGCCTAAGCCGCTTTCCGAGCCAATGCATGTCGCCCAAAAGTGGCCCCGATTTTGGGAGAACGACATGCATGAAAACAAAGACCTGAAGCGCGGCGCTTGATTCCGTTCAAACGCGACGCGCTTTAGGCGTAAGCACCCTTGTCACCGCTGCGGCGAGACGACGCCTTCTTTCCTTTTTCCTGCTATTGACGCGCTGGATCAAAAATGGTGTATGCGCGGCTTCGGATGGGCGTGTAGCTCAGCGGGAGAGCACTGCATTGACATTGCAGGGGTCACAGGTTCAATCCCTGTCACGCCCACCATCCAATCCCAGACGATCAATACGTTGCGCCGAGTATCCGCTGGCCAGGCATCCAAGGGCCGGCTAGCCCTGCTTTTCCTTGTAGAGCAGCAATTCGGGCCGATATTCGAAATGCATGGTGTCGTAGTGATACCAGCGCCCGCCCCAGATAAAACCCTGCCTTTCAAACAGCGTGACGATTGATAAGGGAATGCGATTCTTGAACGGGATACGGCCCTTGTCATCGGGCTTGTTCCAGAACCAATAGTCGGAATAACCGACATTGATATCGAATGCAGCGCCGAAGGAATGGACGCTGAGCTGATCCGTGCCGGCGATGACCCGCCAGTTGAAACCGCCGCCTGGCTTGAGGCCGTAGCGGCTCATGTCGGCGGGCAACTCCTGCAAGGCATTCGAGATTTTGGAGAGGCGCGCGTCGACACCGAAGAGCGACGTTATCCGAACCGGATACTTGCCCAGTTTGGGCAGCCATTTGACGGTCGTCAAATGATGGCCGACCGCCGCGGCACTGGCCCTATAGAGTTTTTTGAAAAAAGCCTCGTTGCGAATCCGCCCGGGATCGAAATCCACGTCGGGGATAAGGTCTCCGGCACTGGCTGTCGGATAAACGTAGTGGAACATGTCCTCGATATCGGGGGACTTGATCAACTCCTCGGGCGTGCGTGCCTTGCCATCATCCCACACCATCGTGGCACCATCCGACCACGTCACTGTATTGCCCGAGATGGTAAAAAGGCCAGGGTAGGCTTCGAGCAGCGCAGCCTTGGCGTCAGCCTGATCGACGCCATCACCGCCTTGCGCAACCGATAAGGGAATCGCCGCCATCAAAACCACGAAAACGATGGAAATCCTTGGCTTCATCGCCAGCACGGCCCCCGAAATCGCACGCCTACCATTTCGATCATAAACGAAAAGGGAATGTGATCAGGGCACGAGCCCACATTTATCCTGAGATGCCCGCGACGGCACACAAACTTCTCATCCTGGCAACCGCCAGCTCCGGATCGGCAAGCAACCCGGCTTGGTCGGCAAGGCGGAAGACATCGGCATAGTGGCGGATACCACGCGCCGACTGCATGCCGCCGACCATCTCGAAATGATCCTGATGGCCGTTCAGCCAGGCCATGAAGACGATGCCGGCCTTGTAGTATTCGGTCGGCGCCTCGAAGATTTTTCGCGATAGCGGCACGGTCGGCGCCATCAGCGCGTCATAGCCGGCGCGGTCGCCATCCGCCAGCTTCGCCAGCGCCGCGTTGGCGACCGGCGCAATCGCATCGAAAATGCCAAGCAGCGCGTGCGAATGTCGTCCGCCGTCGCCGGCAATCAGTTCGGGATAATTGAAGTCGTCGCCGGTGAACATGACGACGCCGTCCGGCAGCCGATTCCTGAGCGCGACTTCCTTGCCGGCATCGAGCAGCGAGATTTTTATCCCCTCCACCTTGCCGGCGTGGCGTTCGATGATGGCGACGACGGTGTCGAGCGCAGACTCGAAATCGCCGCTGCCCCAGTAACCTTTCAGCGCCGGATCGAACATGTCGCCCAGCCAGTGCAGGATGACCTTGCTGGACGCTTGGGACAGGATGCGGTCGTAGACACGGGCATAGTCGTCCGGGCCCTTGGCAACAGCCGCCAATGCGCGGCTGGCCATCATGATCGCCTTGCCGCCCAGCCCTTCGATGAAAGCGAACTGCTCTTCATAGGCGGCGATGACATCGTCGAGCGTCCGGGCGGCGCTTGGCGTCAGGTGGTCGGTGCCGGCACCAGAAGCGAGATCGGCGCCTTCGACGGTGCGCGCTTCCGCGATCGAGCGGCGGATCAACTCCTGCGCATTAGTCCAGTCGAAACCCATGCCGCGCTGCGAGGTATCCATCGCCTCGGCGATGCGGAAGCCGAGCCGCCACAGATGATGACGGAATGCCATCGTTCTGTCCCAGTCGACCACCGGCTGCGACCACGGATCGGTCATCGCCAGCGGATCGGCAACGACATGGGCTGCAGCATAGGCGATGCGCGAAAACCGCGCGCCGACCACCGGCTGCACCGGTTGGCCGACCAGAGCGTAGCGGCTGCTGCGGCCACCCTCACCAGGCAAGACAATGTCCATCGTTCTCTCCCTATCGCCGTGCCTATAAATGGAACGTTCCAATAAATCAAGAACCTTTACGATTCAGAGCTCATTCGCGGATAAATGCTGCGCCGCAACACAGAAAGCCTTATGGAATGGGCTCGCTGGCCTCACCGGATCAATTTTTCGAATCCGGAAAGAACCTCGATTGACTCCAGATGAGGTTAGTGATTAGAACGTTCCAATAGATCGGCTTGAAAATCAGGGAGGATGCATCTGGATGGCCAGCCGGGCCAAGGCAACGATATTCGACATCGCCCGCGAGGCAGGCGTGTCCAAATCGACGGTGTCGCTCGTGCTCCAGGGCAGCGGGCTGATCCGGCCTGAGACCGCGGTCAAGGTTCGCAAGGCAATCGAGGATGTCGGTTACGTCTACAACCGTGGCGCCGCCAATCTACGCAAGGCTCACTCCAACGTCATCGGCATGGTCATCAACGATCTCACCAATCCCTTCTTCGCCGAACTGGCGGTCGGCATGGAGCGCGTCTTCCAGTCGGCCGGCATCGTGCCTTTCATAGCCAACACGGCGGAAAATCCGGTGCGCCAGGAAGAGGTGCTCAAATCGCTGATGGAGCAAGGCGTCGCCGGCCTCATCGTGTCGCCGGCGCGCGGCACCACGCCGGGCGCATTCCGCCGCCTGGAGATGGCGGGCGTTCCGGTCGTCTTCGCCATGCGCCGGCTGCCCGAAAGCCGCATTCCGGTGATCACGCCCGACAATCATCGCGGCGCCTACCTGGCCGCCGCCCATCTCATCGGCAAAGGGCATCGCCGGCTGGCCTTCTTCGGCGGCTCGGCCGACCTCGTGGTCTATCAAGAGCGGCTGGGCGGCTTTCGTGAAGCCTGTGAGACGCTTGGCATCGCCGCCCGCGACATGACCGTGATCGAAGGCGAGACCAGCCGCAGGGGCGGCATCGCCTGTCTGGATACCGCTCTCGCAACATCCGAACCGCCGACCGCGGCACTCTGCTTCAACGATGCGGTCGCTTTTGGCGTCATGCTGGCGCTGCGCAAGCGTGGGCTTGAGCCCGGACCGGATTTCGCCGTCGTCGGCTTCGACGACGTGGTCGAGGCCGAGCACTACATGCCGGCCTTGACCAGCGTCTCGGTGGACACGGCCGGCCTCGGCGAACGCGCCGCCCATGTCATGCTTAAGATGATCCAGTCGCGCACGACGCGGGCCGAAGATCATATCGGTGCGGTCAATCTGGTGGTCAGGGAAAGCTGCGGCCCGGATCGCCGCGCCCAAAACAGGCCCGCAGGAATGGGGGATGCGGCATGAGCGTCAGATGGGGCTTGATCGGCGCCAGCACGATCGCCAGACAGTTCATGATCAATGCCATCCGCGCACAAGGCGATGGCGAGATCGCGGCGGTCATGAGTTCCAATCCCGAGCGCGCTACGGCCTATGCCGCGGAAAACAACATCCCGCTGGCTGTTTCGACGCTTGACGCTCTGCTTGGCGCCGACATCGACGCGGTCTACATCTCGACCACCAACGAACTGCATCTCGAGCAGGCTTTGGCCGCAGCCAAGGGGGCAAAGCATGTGCTGTGCGAAAAGCCGCTGGCGCTGACCAGCGACGGCGCGCGCACAATGGTCGCCGCCGCGAAGGCAGCCGGCATCGTGCTCGGCACCAATCACCATCTGCGCAACGCCGGCGCGCACCGCGCCATGCGCGAAGCCATCGCCGCCGGCCGCATCGGCAAGCCGATCGCCGCGCGCGTCTTTCATGCCGTCTACCTGCCCGAGAACCTTCAGGGCTGGCGCATCACGAAGCCTGAGGCAGGCGGCGGCGTGGTGCTCGACATAACCGTGCACGATGCCGACACGCTGCGCTTCGTGCTCGGCGACGATCCAATCGAAGTCTCGGCCTTCACGCAGTCGGCCGGCATGGCCGGCAGCGGGCTGGAAGATGGGGCAATGTGCATCTGGCGCTTCAAATCGGGAGTCATCGCCCAGTCGCATGAAGGCTTCACCACCAAATTCGCCGACACCGGTTTCGAGGTGCATGGCTCCGAGGGCTCGCTGATCGCCAGAAATGTGATGACGCAGAAGCCGGTCGGCTCGGTGACCTTGCGCACGGCAAAAGGCGAAGAGGACCTTAGCTTCGACCGCGAGGATCTCTATTCCCGGTCACTGCGTCAGTTCCACGCCGCGATCCGTGGCGAAGGCCAACCTTCCGCTACCGGCGAGGACGGCATCTGGTCGCTCGCCGCAGCCGAAGCGGCCCTTCAATCGGCCGGCTCCGGCAACGCCGTCAAGATCGACCCGAAACTCGGGAGCAGGAATTGAGCAAGGTCGTTTCCGCCGCCGAAGCCGCAGGCCTGATCAAGGACGGCATGGTCGTGTCCGTCTCGTCGTCGAGCGGTCTCGGCTGCCCGGACGCGGTGCTGGCCGCGATCGGCGAGCGCTTCGACAGCGAAGGCCATCCGAAAGACATCACCACGCTGCACCCGATAGCTGCCGGCGACATGTATGGCATCAAGGGCATCGACCATTTGGCCAAGCCTGGCCTGTTGAAGCGCACTTTGTGCGGCTCCTATCCGTCGGGCCCCTCCTCGTCCGAGCCGCCGCAGATCTGGAAGATGATCGGCGACAATTCGGTCGCCGCCTACAATGTACCGTCCGGCATATTGTTCGACATGCACCGTGAGGCCGCCGCCAAGCGTCCGGGTGTGCTGACCAAGGTTGGCCTCGACACTTTCGCCGACCCCCGCCACCAGGGCTGCGCCATGAACGCGGCCGCCAGCGAGCCGATCGTTTCGGTGCAGCAGTTCGACGGCGAGGAATGGCTCTATTTCCGCTCGATCGTGCCGCAGGTCTCGATTATCCGCGCCACCACATCGGACGAGCGCGGCAACCTCACCTACGAGCATGAGGGCGCCTATCTTGGCGGCCTGGAGCAGGCGCTCGCCGCCCGCAACAATGGCGGCGTCGTCATTGCCCAGGTCAAGCGCGTCGTCGAGAACGGCACGCTGAAGCCGCACGACGTGCGCGTGCCGGGCGTGCTGGTCGACCACATCGTCGTCGCGCCCGACCAGTTGCAGACGACGCTGACGCCCTACGATCCGGCAATCTCGGGCGAGGTCTTCCGGCCGCTGTCGAGCTTCCGCAACGCCGAAATGAACGTGCAGAAGGTGATCGCGCGCCGCGTCGCCTTGGAACTCCGCCACGGCATGGCCGTCAACATCGGCTTCGGCATCTCGGCCAATGTGCCGCGCATCCTCCTCGAGGAAGGCCAGCACGGCAAGGTCACCTGGGTGATCGAACAGGGTGCCGTCGGTGGCGTGCCGCTGCTCGACTTCAAGTTCGGCTGCGCTTCGAACGCCGAGGCGATCATGCCCTCGCCGCACCAATTCATCTATTTCCAGGCCGGCGGCTTCGACGCGTCGCTGCTGTCCTTCCTACAGATCGACCGCCACGGCTCGGTCAACGTCTCGAAACTGTCCGCACGGCCGCATGTCACCGCCGGTGCCGGCGGCTTCGTCGACATCACCGCCCGGGCAAGGAAGATCGTCTTCTCGGGCTTCTTCAACGCCGGGGCGAAACTCTCCTTGGCCGATGGCGGCATCCGCATCGACCAGGAGGGCAAGGTCAAGAAGGTGGTCAACGAGGTCGAGCACATCTCCTTCTCGGGCAAGCGCGCGGTCGCGCAGGGACAGGACATCACCTATGTCACCGAGCGTTGCGTGATGAAGCTGACGCCGGAGGGCCTGGTCGTCACCGAACTCGCACCCGGTATCGACCTGCAGCGCGACGTGTTGGCCCAGGCCGAGATCCCGCTCGGCGTCGCCAAGGATCTCAAGACGACACCGGCAGCGCTCTACCTGGACCAGCCGATCGGGCTGTCGCTGAATGGCGGCGCCTCGCTTGGAGGCGCGCATGGCTGAGCGTCTCGTCACATTCGAGCAGGATGGTGCCATCGGCATCGTCACGCTGCGCCGGCCGGAGAAATTCAACGCGCTTGATATTCCGATGCTGCGGGCGCTGGAGGCAGCGCTGGACGAAGCGGAGATGGCGGAAGTCGTTCGTGTCGTGCTGCTGCGCGGCGAAGGCAAGGGCTTTTGCGCCGGCGGCGATGTCGAGGCGTGGGCGCAGATGAGTGCCGCCGACTTCCAGGTGCAATGGGTCCGCTACGGCCATCGTGTCTTCGACCGGCTGGCGCGGTTGCGGCAACCGACCATCGCCGTGCTGTCCGGCCATGCGCTGGGCGGCGGGCTGGAGTTGGCGGTCGCCTGCGACTTCCGCGTGGCCGAGACACAGGTGAAATTGGGCTTCCCCGAAACCTCGATCGGTGTTGTCCCCGGCTGGTCCGGCACACAACGCGCAGTGCGCCGGTTCGGCGCGCAGACGGTACGGCGCATGGCGCTAGGCGGCGAGATTCTGCTCGCTCCCGAAGCGCTGGCGCTCGGCGTGGTCGACCGGGTGGTCGAAACCGGCAGCAGCCTGACCGAAGCCAGGGCCTGGGCCGAAAAGATCGCCGAGCGCGGCCCGCTGGCGACGGAAGCCGCCAAGCTGATGATCGCGGTGGCCGAGGGCGAGGAAAGTGCCGCGGCGACGGAAGCGCTGGCCAGCGGCTTCATCGCCCTGACCTGCGATCTCAAAGCCGGCGTCGGCTCTTTCAAGACCAAGCAAAAACCAGCATTTTCAAGATCCTGAGGATTACACAGTTAGATGAACGCCCCTCTCAACATCATCATGCCCGCCGAGGCGTCCGCAGCGCCAAGAACCTATCGGCTGCTGATCGGCGGCAAGCATGTCGATGCCCGCGATGGCCGCACGCTGGAGCGCAAGAGCCCCGGCCACGGCTTCACCGTCTCGCACTATGCACAGGCCGGCGAAGCCGAAGTCGAAGCCGCGGTGCAGGCCGCGCACAAGGCGTTCGAGACCGGCCCATGGCCGCGCATGAAGGCGGCCGAGCGCGCCGCGATCCTGCTCAAGGCGGCCGACCTGATCGAGACGCGGCTGGAGGAGATCGCCCGGCTCGACGCACTGGAATCCGGCAAGCCGATCGCCCAGGCGCGCGGCGAAATTGGTGGTGCTGTCGACATCTGGCGTTATGCCGCCTCGCTCGCCCGCACCCTGCACGGCGAATCCTACGCCAATCTCGGCGACGCCATGCTTGGCGTGGTGCTGCGCGAGCCGATCGGCGTCGTCTTGATCATCACGCCATGGAATTTCCCTTTCCTCATCGTCAGCCAGAAACTGCCTTTCGCGCTCGCCGCCGGCTGCACGGCGGTGGTCAAGCCGAGCGAAATGACGTCAGCCTCGACCTTTGTTCTCGGTGACATCCTGATGCAGGCCGGCTTGCCCGCCGGCGTCGTCAACATCCTCGCCGGCCTTGGCGCCGATGTCGGCGCGCCGATGGTCAGCCATCCCCTGGTCGAAATGGTCTCGTTCACCGGCTCCACCCGGGTCGGCAAGATGACCATGGCCTCAGCCGCGCAATCCTTGAAGAAGGTCTCGATGGAACTCGGCGGCAAGAACGGCCAAATCGTCTTTCCGGACGCGGACCTCGAAGCGGCCGCCGACGCGGCCGTGTTCGGCGGCTTCTTCAATGCCGGCGAATGCTGCAATGCCGGCAGCCGGCTGATCGTGCATGAGGCGATCGCCGATGATTTTCTCGGCGCGGTCAAGGCGCTTACAGCCAGGGTGACGGTCGGCGATCCGCTCGACGACAACACCAAGGTCGGCGCGATGATCTCGTCCGACCATCTGGCCAAGGTAACCGGCTATGTCACGGCAGCGGCGAGCAACGGCAGCAGTGTCTACAGCGGTGGTAAACAGTTGGCCTCGAATGCCGGCCAGTACCTCGATCCCACCATCATCCGCGGCGTCACCGAGGACATGGCCATCGCGCGCGAGGAAGTGTTCGGACCGGTGCTCTCGGTGCTGACTTTTGAAACGATTGAAAAGGCGTTGCACATCGCCAACAACACGCCTTATGGTTTGTCTGCGGGCGTGTGGAGCGCCAGCATCGACACCTGCATGTCGGTGGCGCGGAATGTGCGTTCGGGAACCGTCTGGGTAAACACGTTCATGGAAGGTTACCCCGAGCTGCCATTCGGAGGCTACAAGCAGTCCGGTCTCGGACGCGAACTCGGCAAACGCGCCGTAGAGGACTATACCGAAGAAAAGACAATCCAGTTTCATCGCGGCCAACGCACCGGATGGTGGGTCGGCTGAGTTGAGAAGAACCCGGCGGACATTCGCCGGTCGTGTAGATGCAACAAGGGAGGAAGTACATGTTGCGCAAACTTCTTATCGGAACGGCTCTCGCATCGGGCCTTGCTTTCGCGGCCCATGCCGAGGACGTCAAGGAAGTCCAGATGCTGCATTGGTGGACGTCGGGCGGCGAAGCGGCTGCTCTCAACGTCCTCAAGGGCGACCTGGCCAAGGAAGGCTATGCCTGGAAGGACGTGCCGGTGGCCGGTGGCGGCGGCGACGCAGCCATGACCGCGCTGAAGGCGATGGTCGCGGCCGGCAACTACCCGACCGCCTCGCAGATGCTCGGCTACACCGTGCTCGACTATGCGGCCGCCGGCGTCATGGGCGACCTGACCGAGACCGCGAAGAAGGAAGGCTGGGACAAGTCGGTTCCGGCCGCCCTGCAGAAGTTCTCGGTCTATGACGGCAAGTGGGTCGCGGCTCCGGTCAACGTCCACTCGGTCAACTGGCTGTGGATCAACAAGGCCGTCATGGACAAGATCGGCGGCACCGAGCCGAAGACCTTCGACGACTTCGTTGCCCTGCTCGACAAGGCCAAGGCGGCAGGCGTGATCCCGCTCGCTCTCGGCGGCCAGAACTGGCAGGAAGCCACCATGTTCGACTCGGTCGTGCTGTCGACCGGCGGACCTGAGTTCTACAAGAAGGCCTTCAACGACCTCGACGACGCTTCGCTCAAGTCCGACACGATGAAGAAGTCGTTCGACAACCTCGCCAAGCTCGTCACCTATGTCGACCCGAACTTCTCCGGCCGCGACTGGAACCTTGCCACCGCCATGGTCATCAAGGGCGACGCCCTGGTGCAGGTCATGGGCGACTGGGCCAAGGGTGAATTCCACGCCGCCAAGAAGACCCCGGGCACGGACTTCCTGTGCTATCGCTTCCCGGGCACCGACGGCTCGGTGATCTACAACTCCGACATGTTCGGCATGTTCAATGTTCCGGACGACCGCAAGGCCGCCCAGGTCGCATTGGCCACCGCCACCCTGTCGAAGAGCTTCCAGTCGGCCTTCAACGTCGTCAAGGGTTCGGTTCCGGCCCGTACCGACGTTCCGGACACCGACTTCGACGCTTGCGGCAAGAAGGGCATCGCCGACCTGAAGGCAGCCAATGACGGCGGCACGCTGTTCGGCTCGCTCGCCCAGGGTTATGGCGCGCCTCCGGCGGTCGCCAATGCCTACAAGGATGTCGTCTCCAAGTTCGTCCATGGTCAGATCAAGACCTCGGACGAGGCCGTGACCGAACTGGTCAAGGCGATCGACGACGCCAAGTAAGCGCCACACACAAAAACGCCTTCCCCGCTCCAGCGGGGAAGGCTCCGATCCGCGAACCTGGTTGGCCTCGCGCCGACGGGAGGAGCCCTATGAGCACGGTAGCGACAAGCCAGATCAAGCTGACGCCGGAGCAGGCCCGACCGCGCGCCTCGGTGCGCTCGCGCCTGCAGGACGCGCTGCCTAAGATCGTGCTGGCGCCGAGCTTCGCCATCACCATTGTCTTCGTCTACGGCTTCATCCTGTGGACGATCTATCTGTCCTTCACCAATTCCAAGACCTTCCCGTCCTATGTCATCACCGGCTCGCGCGCCTACCAGCGGCTTTGGGGCTGGACCTTCGACACCGACCCGCCATCGAGCTGGTACACGTCGATCACCAACATGGGCATTTTCGGCTTTCTCTACATCTTCATCTGCCTGGCGCTCGGCCTGTTCCTGGCCATCCTGCTCGACCAGAAGATCCGCGGCGAAGGTGTGCTGCGGCCGATCTACCTCTACCCGATGGCGCTGTCCTTCATCGTCACCGGTGTCGCCTGGAAATGGTTCCTCGAT
This sequence comes from Mesorhizobium sp. P2_D5, assembly GCF_056404355.1. NCBI lineage: Bacteria > Pseudomonadati > Pseudomonadota > Alphaproteobacteria > Hyphomicrobiales > Phyllobacteriaceae > Mesorhizobium > Mesorhizobium sp. P2_D5. Next base: position 249,566 of record NZ_JBFUEE010000006.1, on the reverse strand, counting down.
CCCGGTCTCGGCCTCGAGCAGACCTTGCATCAATGGGGCTGGACGAGCTTCCATTTTGACTGGATCAAGAACAAGGACTTCGTCATCTACACCGTGGTCATTGCCGGCGTCTGGCAGGCCTCCGGCTTCATCATGGCGATGTTCCTGGCCGGCCTGCGCGGCATCGACGGCGAGATCATGAAGGCGGCGCAGATCGATGGCGCCACCACCTTCCAGCTCTATCGCCGCATCGTCATCCCGCTGCTGCGGCCGATCTTCCTGTCGGCCTTCATCGTGCTCGCCCACCTCGCCATCAAGTCGTATGACCTTGTCGTGGCGTTGACCAGTGGCGGCCCCGGCGGCTCGGCCTGGCTGCCGTCGAACTTCATGTATGAATACACCTTCAAGCGCAACGAAATGGCCGTCGGCTCGGCCAGCGCGGTGATCATGCTGATGACCATCATCGCCATCATCGTGCCCTATCTCTATTCGGAACTGCGGGAGAAGCCGCGATGAGCGCCGTCACCACGCCCGCCCGCCAGGCCTCAGGCGGCGTCAACGCTAGGATCGTCAACCGCATCGTCATCTACGGGCTGCTGGCGCTGTTTGCACTGTTCTATCTGATGCCGCTGTTCGTCATGCTGGTCACCTCGTTCAAGACCATGGATGAGATCCAGAATGGCAATATGCTGGCGCTGCCCCAGGCACCGACCTTCGACCCGTGGGTGAAGGCCTGGGGCGAGACCTGCGTCGGCCTCACCTGTGCCGGCATCAAGGGCTATTTCTGGAACTCCATCAAGATGGTGGTTCCGGCCGTGCTGATCTCGACGATGCTCGGCGCCCTCAACGGCTACGTGCTGACCAAATGGCGCTTCCGCGGCGCAACGCTGGTGTTCGGGCTGATGCTGTTCGCCTGCTTCATCCCGTTCCAGTCGGTGCTGTTGCCGATGGCGACGATCCTCGGCAGCCTTGGCCGTTTCGGCGTGTCGCTGCAGAACTCGGTCGGAACGAGCTTCGGCCTGGGCAACGCGACGGTCAATCTCGTCTTCGTCCACGTCGTCTACGGCATCGGTTTCACCACTTTGTTCTTCCGCAACTATTACGAGGCGTTCCCGACCGAACTCGTCAAGGCGGCGCAGGTCGACGGCGCCTCCTTCTTCCAGATCTTCCGTCGCATCATGCTGCCGAACTCGATGCCGATCTTCGTCGTCACCGTCATCTACCAGTTCACCAACATCTGGAACGACTTCCTGTTCGCCTCTGCCTATGCCGGCACCGGCGACGCGATGCCGATGACGGTGGCGCTCAACAACGTCGTCAACACCTCGACCGGCGTCGTCGAATACAACGTCAACATGGCGGCCGCGATGATCGCCGCATTGCCAACCCTTCTCGTCTATGTGCTCGCCGGCCGCTATTTCGTGCGCGGTCTGATGGCGGGCGCCGTCAAAGGATAATCTGATGGCTTTTCTGGAAATTGATGGCCTGAGAAAGCGCTTCGGCCAGGTCGAGATCCTCAAGGGGATCGATGTCGAACTGGATAAGGGCGGCTTCCTGGTGCTGGTCGGCCCGTCCGGCTGCGGCAAGTCCACCTTGCTCAACACCATCGCCGGCCTGGAGACGATCACCTCGGGCGAAATCCGCGTCGAAGGCCGCGCAATCAACGATCTGCATCCGTCCAAGCGCGACATCGCCATGGTGTTCCAGAGCTATGCGCTCTATCCGAACATGACAGTGGCCGGAAACATCTCCTTCGGCATGGAGATGCGCGGCGTGCCGGCGGCAGAGCGGCAGAAGGCGATCGACAAGGTGGCCAAGGTGCTGCAGATCGGCCACCTGCTGCAGCGCAAGCCGAGCCAGCTTTCTGGCGGCCAGCGCCAGCGCGTCGCCATGGGCCGGGCGCTGGTGCGCGACCCAAAACTGTTCCTGTTCGACGAGCCGTTGTCCAACCTCGACGCCAAGCTGCGTGTCGACATGCGCATCGAGATCAAGCGCCTGCATGCGACCACCGGCACCACCATCGTCTATGTCACCCACGATCAGATCGAGGCGATGACGCTGGCGACCAAGATCGCCGTCATGCGCGACGGCGAGGTGCAGCAGTTCGGCACGCCGGCCGAGATCTACAACAACCCGACCAATCTCTTTGTCGCCGATTTCATGGGCTCGCCGGCGATGAACCTGATCCCGGCGACGATCGGCACCAACGGCAATGCGCTGTCCGTCGTGCTGCAGCGCGAGGCGCGCGAGCCGATCTCGCTGCCGATGGCCAATGCGCCGGCGGGCCTGTCGGCATTCCAGGGCAAGCCGATCATCTTCGGCGTCCGCCCCGAAGCCCTGACCGATCCGGAAGGCGCCGAGCGCAATGCCTCGAACATCGCCACTGCCGACTGCTTTATCGAGGTCGTTGAACCGGCAGGCTCCGACACCTTCGCCGTCACCAATCTCGGCGGCAAGGGCGTGGTGGCGAGGCTGCGCGCCGACGCCAACATCCAGCCCGGCACCAACACCCCGCTCGCCTTCAACCTGACCAAAGCGGTGTTCTTCGATCCGGCGACCGAAAACCGCATTCTCTGACCGAGATGACAAATCCCGATATCGTCATCATCGGCTCCGGCATCGGCGGCGCCACGATCGCCTCCGGTCTGGCCGGCAGCGGCGCCTCGATCCTGATGCTGGAGCGCGGCGAACCGTTGACGGCAACGCCGCATGCGCGCGACACCCGTTCCATCTTCGTCGACGGCCACTATCGGCCGAAGGAGATGTGGCGCGAGGCCGGCGGTGCGGCCTTCAACCCCGGCAACTATTACTATGTCGGCGGCAATTCGAAATTCTATGGCGCCGTGCTGATCCGCTACCGCAGGGAAGATTTTGCGGCCATGGAGCATTTCGGCGGCGTCTCGCCGGCCTGGCCGTTTTCCTATGAAGAATTCGAGCCCTGGTATTCGAAGGCCGAGCAATTGTTTCGCGTGCGTGGCTCGCTCGGCGAGGACCCGACCGAGCCGTTCCACTCGATCCCCTATGCCTTCAAGCCTGTGCCCGACGAGGCGCCCATCGCGCGCGCCCGCACGGAGCTCAAGGGCCTCGGCCTGCATCCGGCCTCGCTGCCGCTCGGCGTCGACATCGACGCCTGGCTGAAGGATGGCAAGACCGGCTGGGACGCGTTTCCCAACACCGGCCAAGGCAAGGTCGACGCGCAAACGGGCCCCCTGACGGCGGCGCTGACCGACCAGAACATCAAGCTCGAGACCGGCGCTTACGTCGAATATCTGGAAGCCTCGACCGACGGCAAAACCATCGTAGCTGTTCACTACCGCCAGAATGGCGCGTTGAAAAAGCTGACGCCGAAGCTGGTCATCCTCTCCGCCGGCGCGGTCAATTCCGCCGTCATCCTGCTGCGTTCGCCGTCACCCACCACCGGCAAGGGAGGTGGCAAGGGCCTCGCCAACCGCTCCGACCAGGTCGGCCGCAATTTCATGAACCACAATTCCAGCGCCATGCTGGCGATCGATCCGCGCCGCCGCAACGATGCCGTCTACCAGAAGACGCTGATGCTGAACGATTATTATCTCTCCGACGGCAAGGGCGGCAAGCCGCTCGGCAACGTCCAGCTGCTCGGCAAGATCGACGGCAACATCCTCAGCGCAAATGTGAAGTTCGCGCCCAAATTTGCGCTCGATTTCATGGCCGGCCATGCTGTCGACTGGTACTTGATGTGCGAGGACCTGCCCGATCCCGAAAGCCGCATCATGGTCGACGGCAAGGACATCGTCATGCAATGGCGGCGCTCCAACATGCAGTCGCTCGACGGCTTGACCAAGGTGATGCGCGAAAACTTCCGCGCCTGCGGCTATCCGATCGTGCTGTCGCGCCCCTTTGACAAGCGCACGCCGTCGCACCAGTGCGGCACGGTGAAGATGGGCGACGATCCCGCCACAGCGCCGCTCGACCCATTCTGCCGGTCCTTCGATCATCAGAATCTGTTCGTTGTCGATGGCGGCTTCCTGCCGAATTCGGCCGCCGTCAATCCGGCGCTGTCGATCGCCGCGCAAGCTCTGCGTGTCGCCGACCATATCCGCAAGACCGAGCTTTCCGCATGAGCCGCCCGGCGGCCATCGTCACTGGCGGCGCGCGCGGCATCGGCCTTGCCTGCGCTCAGGCGCTTGCCGGTGCCGGCTTCAACATCCTCGTCGCCGACCTTGCCGAAAAACCCGCTGACGGGTTAGCAAAGGACATCACCACGCGCGGCGCGAAGTTCGCCTATGTCAGCTGCAACATCGCCGATCTCAGCGGCCATGCGGCACTGGTCGACGCCGCGATGCGCACCTTCGGCCGCATCGACTGCCTGGTCAACAACGCGGGCGTCGGCGCCGTCGTGCGCGGCGACCTCCTGGAACTGAAGCCCGAGAATTTCGACAAGGCGCTCAGCATCAATCTGCGCGGCACCGTGTTCCTCAGCCAGGCCGTCGCCAAGGCGATGCTGGCCGCACCTGGCGATCACCCGAAATCGATCATCACCATCACCTCGGTCAGCGCCGAAATGGCGTCGCCGGAACGGCCGGACTACTGCATCTCGAAAGCCGGCCTGTCGATGTGGGTGAAGACCCTGGCGCTCAGGCTCGCCGCCGAAGACATCGCTGTGTTCGAGGTGCGGCCGGGCATCATCCGCACCGACATGACATCGGGCGTCACCGCCAAATACGGCGCCTTGATCGACGGCGGGCTGGTGCCGGCAAAGCGCTGGGGCGAAGCATCGGACATCGGAACCGTGGTGGCGACGCTTGCCGGCGGCAAGCTCGGCTTTTCGACCGGCTCGATCATCAATGTCGACGGCGCGCTCTCCGTGCCGCGGCTGTAAGGTGGATAGTGTCATGACCGACTACATCATCGTGGGCGCCGGCCCGGCCGGCTGTGTTCTGGCCAACCGGTTGAGCGAGGATCCGACGCATCAGGTGCTGCTGCTGGAAGCCGGCGGCAAGGACTGGCATCCCTATATCCACATGCCGGCGGGCTTTGCCAAGATGACCAAGGGCATTGCCTCGTGGGGCTGGTCGACCGTTCCGCAGAAGCACATGAAGGACCGCGTCTTCTGGTACACCCAGGCCAAGGTGGTCGGCGGCGGTTCTTCCATCAACGCCCAGATCTACACGCGCGGCAATGCCCGCGACTATGACGCCTGGGAGAAGGAAGAAGGTCTCGCCGGCTGGGGCTATCGCGATGTGCTGCCCTATTTCAAGCGAGCCGAAAACAACCAGCGCTACGCCAACGACTTTCATGGCGACCAGGGCCCGCTCGGCGTGTCGAACCCGATTTCGCCACTGCCGATCTGCGAGGCCTATTTCCGCGCCGGCCAGGAGATGGGCATTCCCTTCAACCCGGATTTCAACGGCGTCAGCCAGGAGGGCGTCGGCTACTACCAATTGACCCAGAAGGATGCGAGGCGCTCCTCCGCTTCGGTCGCCTATCTCAGGCCGATCCGCGCGCGCAAGAACCTGACGGTCAGGACCGACGTGCTGGTAACCCGCATCGTCGTCGAGAAAGGCCGCGCCATCGGTGTCGAGATCGTCGACAGGCCGGGCGGCGAGAAGAAAATCCTGCGCGCCGACCGCGAGGTGATCGTCTCGTCCGGCGCCATCGGCTCGCCGAAGCTGTTGATGCAGTCGGGCATCGGCCCGGCCGACCATCTGAAATCGGTCGGCGTCACGCCGGTGCATGACCTGCCCGGCGTCGGCTCCAACATGCAGGACCATCTCGACCTGTTCGTCATCGCCGAATGCACCGGCGACCACACCTATGACAATTACGCCAAGCTGCACCGCACGGCCTGGGCCGGCCTGCAATATCTGCTGCTGAAGAAGGGACCGGTGGCCTCCAGCCTGTTCGAGACCGGCGGCTTCTGGTACGCCGACCCGACTGCAGCCTCGCCCGACATCCAGTTCCATCTCGGCTTGGGCTCCGGCATCGAGGCCGGTGTCGAGAAGCTGAACAACCCGGGCGTCACCTTGAATTCCGCCTTCCTGCGGCCGCGCTCGCGCGGCACGGTGCGGCTGAAGAGCGCCGACCCCGCCGACCATCCGCTGATCGATCCGAACTACTGGTCCGATCCCTACGATCGCGCCATGTCGATCAAGGGACTGAGGCTGGCGCGCGAGATCATGCGGCAGAGGGCGCTTGCGCCCTACGTGTTGCGCGAGGTGCTGCCCGGCCCGTCGCTCGCTAGCGACGACGAGTTGTTCGACTATGCCTGCCGCAGTTCCAAGACCGACCATCATCCGGTCGGCACCTGCCGCATGGGCCATGATGACATGGCCGTGGTGACACCCGATCTACGGCTGCGCGGCATCGACGGCCTGCGGGTCTGCGACGCCTCGGTGATGCCGCGCGTGCCCTCCTCCAACACCAATGCGCCGACCATCATGGTCGGCGAAAAGGGTGCCGATCTGATCCTCGACCGCGAACCGCTGCCGCCGGCCGTGTTTTCCGGAAACCGGGCGGCTTAGGAGCAAAAAAATGATCAGGCACTGTGTGTTCGCCAGGTTTCGCAACGATGTTCCCGCCGCCGAGCGCATGGCAATCCATGCCGATCTCGAAGCGCTGCGACAGGTGGTGGAGGGCATGGAAGCGGTCCAATTCAGCGCCAATGTCAGCCCCGAGCCGTTCGGCCGCGGCTTCACGCATGGCTTCACCATCGATTTCCGCGATGCCGCCACCCGCGACGCCTATCTGGTGCATGAGGCGCATCAGCGCGCCGGCGCCCGACTGGTCGCCGCTCTCGAAGGCGGCACCGACGGATTGATGGTCTTCGATCTCGATCTTACGAAAAAGTGACCGCCGGTTTTTCGAAAGCCGGCTGACGGCTGTTCTCTTTTGCCGACCGGGCGACATATCGTTGCCCGGGGACGGTAAAGGAGGAACGTCTTGAACCTCAATTCCCAACAGAAGAAAACCGTCCTGGCTTCATTTCTGGGCTGGACGCTCGACGCTTTCGATTTCTTCCTCCTGACATTCCTGCTCACGGATATTGCGACTGAATTCCAGACCGATGTCCCAGCCGTATCGAAGGCGCTGTTCCTGACTTTGGCGACACTCTTCATCGGCGCCTTTTTCTTCGGCATGCTTGCCGACAAATACGGGCGCAAGCCCATCCTCATGCTCAACATCGTCAGCTATTCGGTGATTGGCGCGCTGGCCGCCTTCTCGCCCAATCTCGGCATCTTCCTGGCACTGCGCGCCCTGTTCGGCATCGCCATGGGCGGCGAATGGGGACTTGGCAGTTCGCTCGCCATGGAGTCTATCCCGCCCAGCGCGCGCGGCATGGTCTCGGGCATCCTGCAATGCGGCTATCCGACGGGCTACCTCTTGGCGGCAGTGGTCTATGGCCTGCTCTATCAGCAGACGATCGGCGGCTACACGATCGGCTGGCGCGCCATGTTCCTGCTCAGCTTCGTGCCGGCATTGATCGTGCTGTTCATCCGCTCACACGTGCCGGAATCGCCGGCCTTCGTCGACGCGCAGAAGACCGCCAGGCCGGGACTGTTGGAGACGCTGCAAAAGCACTGGGGCGTCGCCCTCTATGCCGTCGTGCTGATGATGTTCTTCAATTTCTTCAGCCATGGCACACAGGACCTCTACCCGACCTTCCTGAAGAAGCAGCACGGCTTCGATCCGCATACGGTGAGCTGGATCACCATTGTCGCCAACATCGGCGCCATCGTTGGCGGCCTGGCATTCGGCGCGCTGTCCGAGAAGATCGGCCGCGTCAACGCCATCACCCTGGCGTGCCTGATTGCTTTGCCGTCGATTCCACTGTGGGCCTACAGCTCTACGCCTTTCATGCTCGCCATCGGCGCCTTCGTCATGCAGGTCGCGGTCCAGGGCGCCTGGGGCGTCATCCCGGTGCATCTCAACGAGCTTTCGCCGGGGTCCGTGCGGGCGACCTTGCCCGGTTTCATCTATCAGGCCGGCAATCTCGCAGCGTCCTATGGCGGCCCTTACCAGGCAGGCATCGCTGAAGCCCCTGGAGGCAGCTACGGCTACGCGCTGGCGCTCTTTGCCGGCGTGGTTGCCGTCTGCATCATCGTCGTCATCCGCTTCAGTCCGGAGCGACGCGGCCAGGTGATGACCGTGCTGGGCTAACGGCGGCAGCTAGCCCAGTCGGAGCGCAACAACGCCGGCGACAATGCTGAGCGCGGCGGCCGCGCGCCAGCCCGTCATCTTCTCGCCGAGGGCGAAGACCGAGATCATCATGGCGAACAGGATCGAGGTTTCGCGCAGCGACGCCACCGATGCGATCGGCGCCTTGGTCATTGCCCACATCACGATCCAGTAGGCCGCACCGCTGAGTACGCCGGTGAACAGGCCCACCTTCCAGTCGCGCGCCAGCACCGGCAGCGCTTTCGGCCCACGGAAGATAAGGCACAGCACCAGCGCTCCGAGGGCATCGCAGATGAACAGCCAGGCGGCGTAGCTTTGCGCCGTGGCGGCCAGCCGCGCGCCGCTGCCGTCGGACAGCGTGTAGCTGGCGATGAAGATCGAGGTGCCCAGCGCAAAGCCGACCGCGCGCAGGTTCAGTTTTTCGAGATGCGCACCGCCGCGAAACGACATCACCAGCGTGCCGGTCGACAGCAGAAAAATACCCAGAATGGCAAGCGGCGCCGGCACCTCGGCGACCACGAACATACCGCCAAGGGCTGCCAGCAAAGGTGCTGTGCCACGCGCCAGCGGATAGGTCTGGGCGAAATCGCCGGCCTGGTAGGCGCCGATCAGGAAGGTCCGGTAGCCCATGTGGAAGATCACCGAGGCGATGATGTAGGGCCACACCTGCGCCTTCGGCACTTCGACGAAAGGCAGCACGACAAGGGCGGCGGCTCCCATTCCCAGCGTCATCAGCGTGATCGACAGGAAGCGGTCGAGATGCACCTTGACCAGCGCGTTCCAGATCGCGTGCATGGCGGCGGCGGCAAGCACCGCGAAGAAGACGAAGGGCGTCATTGCCGGCTCATCCGCCGCGCAGCACGGCGAGCGGCGTCTCGAGGTCGATGTCGATCCGCAGCGGGAAATGGTCCGATGCGACCTCGCCGACATCGGCGCCGACCGAGCGGACGCGCCCGGCAAACATGCCGCCGACAAAGCAATGGTCAAGCCGGCGTTTGGCCAATTTGCCGTCGATGGTCTTCACATGGGTGTGGAAATCCGCGGTCGGCTGGCTGGCAACCGTGGCGGCGTCGACGAAGCCATCGAGGTAGGCGGCGCCGCGATGATAGGGCGTGCTGCCGACGATGCGGCTATATTCGGCGCTGCCCGGCTCCATGTTGAAATCGCCCATCCAGATCGCTTCCAACGGATTTTCCGGCTCCGGCTCGCCATTGCTCCAGTTGCGCGACGGCTCGTCATCGACGCCGCTCCACGGTCCGCCCTCGCGGGTCGCACGGCGATGTTCGCGCAAGAGGTAATCGATCTGCTCCAGCCGCTCCTCCGCCGCGATATGGGCGAGATGCAACGAAAACACCCGAACCGGGCCGGCCGGCGTGCGGATCATGCATTCAAGTGCTGCGTTGCGCGTGTTGAGCGGCCGCAGCGTGCGGCGCATCGGCAGCGCATGCAGCCGCGACCAGACGATCGGCAGCTTCGACAGCACCATGGTGCCGAACTGCCGGCGTCGGTTGATCAGACGGCCGTCGCGCTGCTCGCTGGCGTCCATGTCGAAGGCCGGACCATAGACCCAGTGATAGTCCGGCAGCAGGCCGGAAATAAGCTCCGGCTGGTCGTCGTCGTTGCTGCGCTGCCAGTGCTGTTCGACTTCCTGCAGCGCGATGATGTCAGCGCCGGCGACGATGCGCGCGGCGCGCGAAAGATCGTAGCGGCCGTCGCTGCCGAACCCGTACTGGATGTTGTAGCTGACGAGCTTCATTGCTTATCCGGCTCATTTTCGATGATGGCAGTAGCGGTTCGGCAGATTGGTTGCAATGTGCAGGGAAATGGCAGCGGCTTGGGCCAGATATCTCACGTCGTCAGCGGCTGGAAACTTCCAGCTGGCGATGCCGCCAGTTCCGACCAGTCGATTTCCTCTTCAAGCCGGTGATAGGCCTCGTCACCGATTGTGCCGTTGCGGCGCAGTTCCTCGAGCGTGTCGCGCTGGCGGTTGATGGCATAGAGGCGCAGCCGGTCATATTCGGTTGCCGCCTGTGCGTCCTCCGGGTTTTGAGCGATCAGGCGCTGCGCCTCATACTGCTCGCGCACAACAGCAGCAGCGGCCGACGTCTTGCGGCTCAACACGTCAAGGGCGGCCTGCATGATGGCCACCCTCGCCTGCGCCACCTCGTTGTCGACCGTTCTGTCCGGGTCGAAGTTGAGTATCCGCAGCAGCGGCTTCAGGGTCATGCCTTGCAGCACCAGCGTGCCGAGAACGACCGCGAAGGCGGCAAGCACGATCGGATCGCGGCCGGGAAAACCCGCCGGCAGCGCAATGGCCACCACCAGCGTCACCAGGCCCCGCATGCCACACCAACCGACGAGCACCGCGCCGCCAAACGTCGGCACATCTCGCCTTTGGCCTTCGCTTCCGAAGCGGGCCAACCATCGGATGATCGCAACGTAACTCCCCACCCAGACGAGGCGTGCCACGATGACGACGGCCAGCACCGTTGCAGCGAAGAGAAAGGCTTCGCCTTGCCCTTCGCCAGAGAGGCGGCCAACGATCGATCGTGCCTGCAGGCCCATCAGCACGAAGGCCAGCACGTTGAGCACGAAGACCGCCGACTCCCACACCGAATAGGTGCTGACGCGCCGCCTGGCCGACATGCGGCGCGGCGCCATCCGCGCAATGGTCATGGCGTAGACGACGATGGTGATGATGGCGGACAGGCCCAGCCTGTCGGCCAGGATCCAGACTCCGAATGTCCCGGCGAATTGGACCACTGTGCTGCTTGCCGCATCCTCGATCCGGCTGAGCGTCAGCAGCGAAAAGCGGCCTAGCAGATAACCCGCGGCGAGGCTGCCGATCGTCGACAGCAGGATCGTCGGAATGGCGTTGCTCAGCATGATCGAGCCGAGCGCTGCAGAAACCGCCAGGCGGTAGATCAGGAGTGCGGTGGCATCGTTGAGCAGGCTCTCGCCCTGCAGGATGGCGGTGATGCGGTGCGGCACCTTGAACTGCCCGAGTACGGCGCTCGCCGCGACCGCATCGGGCGGCGCGACGATGGCGCCGAGCGCGATTGCCGCCGCGATCGGCAGCCCGGCCATCTTCCAGCCGACGAAAGCAACGACCGCCGCGGTGAAGACGACGGCGCCGAGCGCCAGCAGCGCGAGCGGCAGCCGGTAGCGATTGAGATCCCGCAACGATGTGTCGTAGGCGGCATCCAGAAGCACCGGCGCGATGAACAGGGCAAGAGCCAGTTCCGGATCGATCTCGATCATTGGAGCACCAGGCACGAAAGCAATCCCAACCCCGGCCAAGGCCAGCAGGGACGGATAGGGAATCTCCAGCCGTCGCGACAGCGCCGTCAGCGCAACGGCAGTCAAAAGCAGGACAAGCGTCAGTTCGAAAAGAGCCATGGCCTGTTACCCCCGTGATGCTGCATTGTTGGCAGTGGCAAGCCAGCAAGATGCTGTTGATTGACCATTGCGCACAAGCCCCGTGGCAGTATGTCCAGCAGTCACTTGCAGCGTAAGGCACCGACCATGATTCTCATCGGCCAATTTGACTCCCCCTTCGTTCGCCGCGTCGGCATTACGATGACCTTGTACGGCATCGCCTACGAGCACCGTCCATGGTCGGCCTTCGGCGATGCCGACAAGATCCGGCCCTACAACCCGCTGACCCGGGTGCCGACCCTGGTGCTGGACAATGGCGAGGTGCTGATCGAAAGCCATTTGATGCTCGACTATCTCGACAGCCTCGTTCCGGCCGAGCGGAGGATGTTTCCGGCGACCGAACCGGCGCGTCACCAGGCGCTGCGGATAACAGCCCTGGCAACCGGCCTCGGCGACAAGGCGGTCAGCCTGTTCTATGAGACGCGGCTGCATGAGAAAGTATCCGACCTTTGGGCCGGGCGCTGCCGCACACAGATCGAGGCTGTCCTTGCAGTCCTGGAAACCGATCGTCAGGGAAGGTCGACACCTTACTGGTTCGGCGACCGCATTGGCCATGCCGACATCGCGGTTGCCGCCGTGCTCCGCTTCATCGGCGAGGCGCATCCCGGGCTTGTGTCGCTGGCCGACTTCCCGGCGCTGGACGCACATGCCGCAAAAATGGAAGCGCTGCCGGTCTTTCAGACAGTCATGCAGCCATTCATAGCGCCGGCCTGAGGGGGCTTGGTTCTTCCTCTGCCCCGTCCGCTCTACCGCCTAGTGCAGCACCAGCATATCGCTCGACGAGAACGAAATCTCGGCCTTTTCGCCGACAGCGGGCGGCGGTGTGGCCGGGCTGTTGAACGTATCGAGCGACACGGTGTTGCCGCCAATGCCGACGCGAACCCGGATCACAGAGCCGAGAAAATGCACTTCGGAGATCTCGCCGGAAAGGCTGGAGTCGCGACCGGGCTGAAGGCCTAGCGAAATGGCTTCCGGACGCAGGGCAAGCGACAGGGTGTCGCCGGACTTCGAGCCGTTGAGCTTGCCCTTGAGCGAGACTTCCTGCGTGTCGACCTGCACCTTGCCGGACGCAGCATCGGTGACCTTGCCTTCGAGCACGTTCAGCGTACCGACGAAATTGGCGACGAACTTGGTTGCCGGACGGTTGTAGATCTCGAACGGCGTGCCGACCTGTTCAGCCTTGCCACCATACATGACAGCAATGCGGTCCGAGATCGACAGCGCCTCTTCCTGATCATGCGTGACGAAAATGGTGGTGATGCCGAGCTTCTTTTGGATCGAGCGGATTTCCTCGCGCAGCGACACGCGCACCTTGGCGTCGAGCGCCGAAAGCGGCTCGTCGAGCAGCAGCAGCTTCGGCTTCGGTGCGATGGCGCGGGCCAGCGCTATGCGCTGCTGCTGGCCGCCCGAGAGCTGATAGGGATAGCGGTCCGCCATCTGCGGCAGTTTGATGATGCCGAGCATCTCGGCGACTCGGGCATCGATGTCCGCCCTAGGCATGCCGGCAACCTTCAGGCCGAAGCCTATGTTCTGTGCCACCGTCAGGTTCGGGAACAGCGCATAGGCCTGGAACACCATGCCGACATTGCGCTGGTTGGGCTTCAGCCTCGTGATGTCCTTGCCACCAACCACGATCTTGCCGGCAGTCGGCTCCTCAAAGCCGGCGACCATGCGCAGCACGGTGGTCTTGCCGCAGCCGGACGGGCCGAGGAACGAGACGAATTCGCCACGCTCGACGTCGAGATTGAAATCCTCCACCACCGTGGTGGCACCGAAGGATTTTCGCACGTGCTGGATGGAGAGGAACGGGTCGGCCATGGTGTTGCTCTTTCGATCAGTACTTTTCGATCAATTGGGGCGGTTCGCCGATCTCGGCGCGAAACGGGACAGGATCTGGATCAGCGACATGCAGCCCCAGGTGATGGCAAAGGCGATGATGGCAAGGGCCGCCGGCTCATAGGCGCGGTTGGCGCCTATGTTCTGTAGATACGGACCGAAAGCGGGCCGGTTGAGCAGGCTGGCCATGGTGAACTCGCCAATGACGATCGCGAAGGTCAGGAACGCACCCGACAACACCGCGATCAGCACATTGGGCAGGATAACGCGCGTGATGATCGTCGACCAGCCGGCGCCAAGGATCTGCGCCGCCTCAGTCAGCGTTCGCACATCGATGGTTCTGAGCCCGGTGTCGACCGCACGGTACATATAGGGCAGCGACAGCGTGGCATAACCGATAACCAGCAGGGCGTTCGTACCGGTATCGCTGGCCAGGAACGGCAGCGGCGAGTTCGATCCGTACATCCTGATATAGCCGAACACGATGACGATGGCCGGAATGACCAGCGGCAACAGCGTGATGAACTCGACGAGCGGCCGCAGCTGCGGCAGGCGCAGCCGGATCCAGTAGGCGGCCGGCACCACGATCAGCACGCCGAGGATGATGGTGAAGACGGCGGCAAGCACTGAATAGCCGAAGGTCGCCTGGAAGCGAGGATCGCCCAACACCACCTTGTAGGCGTCAAAGGAGTACGCGCCACGCCGCATGCGCATGGAAAACTCCACCGTCGCGATCAGCGGGATGAAGAAATAGGCCGCGCCCAGCGCGAAGACGACCCAGGCCCAGAACTTTCCCGACTTCATTTGAGCCACCTCTCGGAACGGGTCCGGAACCAGATATAGAAGACATTGGCTAGGCCGGTGATGAAGATCATGCCGAAGGCGATCGCGTACCCAAGATGGGCATTATGCAGCACGTCGCCGCGAATCTGGGCATAGAGCAGGATCGGCACGATGTTGAGCGACGAGCCTGTCAGCGCATAGGCGGTGGCGATGGCGCCGAAGGCGTTGGCGAACAGCAGGATGACGGTGCCAAGGAAACTTGGCCAGATCACCGGAATGACCACCATGCGCCAGTACTGCGCCATGGTTGCACCGAGGGTCGCGGCGGCCTCGCCCCATTCCTTCTTCAAGCCGTCGATGGCCGGCACGATGATCACCACCATCAGCGGGATCTGGAAGTAGACATAGGTTAGCGTCAGCCCCCAGAACGACAGGATGTTGAAGCCGTGAGCGTAAATATTGAGGCCAAACAAGGTGTTCAGGATCACCGTGGCAAGGCCCAGCCGGCCGAGTGTGGCGATAAAGGCGAAGGCCAGCGGCACACCGGCGAAATTGGAAGCGACCCCGGAGAAGGTCAGCGTCGCGGAGCGTATCCATTCCGGCAGACCGCCTCGCACGATGGCGATGGCGATGGCGAGACCGGCGAAGGCACCAATCAACGATGAGGCAAGGCTGACCTTGATCGAGATCCAGTAGGCGGCAACGATCGACGGCTGCGCCAGTGCTGCGATATTTTCGAAGGTGAACTCACCCGCATCATTCTGGAAAGCGCCCAGCATCAGATAGAGCGTGGGCAGGATCAGGAACATGATGGCGAAGATGAAGAAGGGGGCAACGCCGAGCCATTGCGTCGGCAGCCTCATGCTGCGTGCCTCGGCGGGAGGCGCGGTCTTCCCGGCAACAGCGTGGTCTGACATTGGGATATCGGTCATGCGCCGGCTACCGTCTTTGAGAAAAGGGCCGGGCGGCCTCAAGGCCGCCCGGCATGGTATGAGTTACTTGACGTTGGCGCCGACGACGGCATCCCAGTTCTTGGTGATGGCTTCCTTGGACTTGGCCTGCTCGTCCAGCGTCGGGAACACCGCCGCGGCATAGGATTCGGCCGGCGGCAGCTTGGCCAGCACGTCCGCGGGGATCTTGCCGTTCTTGGCAAGGTCGTTGAAGCGGATCGGGTGGCAATAGCCCTTCAGCCAGCCGATCTGGCCTTCGTCGGAGTAGAGGTATTCCAGCCACAGCTTGGCAGCGTTCGGATGCGGCGCGTAAGCGCTGATCGCCTGCACGTAGACACCGGCAACGACACCGGTCTTCGGCACAACGACGTCGACGGGCGGGTTGCCCTTCAGCGTGTCACGGCCGGCGAGCGCGTTGTAGTCCCAGGTGATCAGGATGGGAGTCTGGCCCTGGGCCAGCGTCGCGGCTTTACCGATGACCGGGACGAAATTGCCGGCGGCGTTAAGCTTCTTGAAGAAGTCGAGGCCAGCGGTGCCGGCGGCTTCACCAGCAGCGGCGCCCGACGACAGGCCAGCAGCATAGACGCCCTGGATGGCCTGGTTCGACGCGCGCGGATCGCCGGCGAGTGCGACCGTGTTAGCGAATTCCGGCTTCAGCAGATCGGCCCAGTCAGCCGGAGCTTCCTTGACGATGTCCTTGTTCACCTGGAAGGACAGCACGCCGTAATAGTCGCCGGTCCAGTAGCCTTCAGCATCCTTGGCGCTGTCAGGGATCGAGTCCCAGGTCGACACCTTGTAAGGCTGGATCAGACCATCCTTCTTGGCGGACGGGCCGAAGGACAGTCCGACGTCGATGACGTCAGGCGCCTGCGGGCCCTTGTTGTCCTTGTTCGCCTTGATTGCCTCGACCTCGTCGCCGGAGCCGGCATCGGGGTTGAGTTCGTTGACAGTGATTTCGGGATACTTCGCCTTGAAGCCGGCGATGACGTCACCGTAGCCGCACCAGTCATGTGGCAAGGCGATGGTGGTGAGCTGGCCTTCAGCCTTAGCGGCCTTGACGAGATCGTCCAGCGAAGCCGCGGACGAAATCACCGACGACGCCATAAGGGTCGCGGCCGTAAGGGAAAGCACTTTCCCCGTGAATTTGAACATGTGTTCTCTCCGTTGAACTGACGCCGTTGGACGCCTGCGATCCGGTATCGTTTTCATGTGACAGCCAGATGAAAGCTTTGTGAAACCGGCTGCTCGCAGCGCGAAAATTTAACTCTTTTTAACCGGCTGTAGCAATTAGCCATCACTTATTTTTCCGGCTAATTACTTTCCGCCATGTGTTTCATCCTTTCCCCCTTGGTTTGCCCTGATTTTACAGATCAATTTTCAACAAGAAAGCCGTCTTACACCGTGCCTGCGATGGCGTTTTCCAGCAAGGTCAGGGCCGCCTTCTTGGTCAGCTTGACCGGGTTGCCGCCAGCGGTCGGATCGACCACCGCCATATCGGCGATCAGCCCCTTGCGCTTCTTGTCCATTTCGAGCCCCTTGATCAGGCCCGGCAAAGCATGCGGCACCTTGAGTTCCTTACGCAGTTTGATGATCGCCTTGGCAAAGCCGTCGAAGCCGCCCTTGATGCCGCAATAGGCGGCAAGCCGCCCGATGCGCTCCTCGATGGAGTCCCTGTTGAAGGCCAGCACATAGGGCATGAACACCGCATTGGTCATGCCGTGATGGGTGTCGTACAGCGCGCCGACCGGATGCGACAATGAGTGGATGGCGCCCAGCCCCTTCTGGAAGGCCGTGGCACCCATCGCCGCGGCACTCATCATATGGGCGCGCGCGACGAGATCCTTGCCGTTGGCATAGGCCTTCGGCAGGTTCTCGAAGACCAGCCGGACGCCTTCGACGGCGATGCCGTCGGCCATCGGATGGTAACCCGGCGCGCAATAGGCCTCGAGGCAGTGGGCAAGTGCATCCATGCCGGTGCCGGCGGTGATGAAGCCGGGCATCCCGACCGACAGTTCCGGATCGGCAATGACGATGGCCGGCAGCAATTTGGGATGGAAGATGACCTTCTTGGTGTGCGTCGCTTCATTGGTGATGACGCCGGCGCGGCCGACTTCCGAACCGGTGCCGGCCGTGGTCGGCACCGCGATGATCGGCGCGATCGCGTCGGAATTGGCGCGCGTCCACCAGTCGTCGACATCCTCGAAGTCCCAAACCGGCCGCGTCTGGCCAGCCTGGAAGGCGATCAGCTTGCCGAGATCGAGCGCCGAGCCGCCGCCGAAGGCGATGACACCGTCATGCTTGCCTTTCTTGAACACCGCGATGCCGGCGGTCAGATTGGACTCGACCGGGTTCGGCCTCACTTCGGAGAAGACGCCGTAGGGGACCTTGGCATCGTCGAGGATCTTCAGGGTCGAGGCAACGACCGGCAGTTTCGCCAGCCCGGGATCGGTGACGAACAACGGCCGCTTGATGCCGGTAGCCGCCAACACCTCAGGCAGTTCCTTGATGCGTCCGGCGCCGAAGCGAACGGTGGTGGGGTAGTTCCATTTGGAGATGAGCTTGGACATTTTTTGTCTTTCGAAAATCAGATGGCTTCGCGCAGGTGGAACGACTTCGGCCTGGTCAGATTGTCATAGCCGATGGCCGACAGGGCAGCACCCTTGCCGGTGTCCTTGACGCCGGTCCAGACCAGGGCCGGATCGAGGTAGTCGCAGCGGTTCATGAACACCGTGCCGGTCTCGACGCGGTTGCCGATCGCAACGGCATGGTCTGTATCGCGGGTCCAGATCGAAGCGGTCAGCCCATAGGGACTGTCGTTCATCAGCGCGATCGCCTCTTCATCGTTGCGCACCTTCATGATGCCGACGATCGGCCCAAAACTCTCCTCGCGCATGACGCTCATCTGATGGTCGACTTGCGTCAGCACTTCCGGCGCCAGATAGGGCGAGCCGGCCTTGTCGTTGGCCACCTTCATGTTGATGTGCGCCACTGCGCCCTTGCGCAGCGCCTCGCCCTTCTGCTCGCGGATCAGGTCGGCGAAACGCGCCTGCGCCATCGGCCCCATCGTCGTTGCCTGGTCGAGCGGATTGCCGACGACATAGTTCTTGGTCTCGGCGATGAAGCCCTCGACGAACTCGTCATAGACCTTTTCGTGCACATAGACGCGCTCGATGCCGCAGCAGCACTGGCCGGAATTGTAGAAGGCGCCGTCGACCAGATTGGCGACCGCATGATCCATCTTGGCATCAGGCAACACATAGGCCGGATCCTTGCCGCCAAGCTCGAGGCCGAGCGTCATGAAGGTGCCTGCCGCCGCCTTTTCGATGGCGCGGCCGCCGCCGACCGACCCTGTGAAATTGACGTGGTCGATCTTGCCCGAACCGAGCAGCTTCTCGGTCTGCGCGTGGTTGAGCACGACATTCTGGAACACACCCTTGGGCAGGCCGACCCTGTCGAAAGCCTGTTGGAAACGCTCGCCAACCAGCAGCGTCTGCGCCGCATGCTTGAGGATGACGGCGTTGCCGGCCATCAGCGCCGGCACGATGGTGTTGACGGCGGTGAGATAGGGATAGTTCCACGGCGCGATCACCATGACCACACCGAGCGGGTCCTTCTTCACATAGCGCCTGAAGCCGTCCTTCGGGTTGGAAGCCGCCACGGCCCTGAGCGCCGCCTCGGCGATCTCGACCATATAGTTGGTGCGTTCCTTGACGCCGCCGAACTCGCCGCCATAGCGCACCGGGCGCCCCATCTGCCAGGCGATTTCCGGCACGATCTCGTCGGTCATCGCGACCAGCGCTTCCAGCATCGCCAGCATGTACTTGCCACGCTCGACGATCGACGTCTCGGCCCACTTCTCTTGCGCCGCCTTGGCGCGCTCGACCGCGGCATTGATCGCCTGGTCCGTTGCCACGGGCCGCTCGGCGTAGATCGAGCCATCGATGGGGGATTTGAGTTTGACCGTCTCGGTCATTTTGTAAGTCCTCGCATTCTACAACAAAATCTTATGGCTTGGCGCCGCCCCTCATCCGCCCGCCCTGCACCTTCGCCTCGTATGGTCACGGGGAAAAGGGAAGTGCTCCGGCGCGGGCATCCCCTGCCCGTGTTTCACGGGAGGGGTACGGAGAGAGGCGGCGCCTACGTTCGCGAACTAGTTTAATACCGCTCGAACCCTCTGTGCAGTTCCCAATCAGTTATGCGGCGGTCGTATTCAAACTGCTCCCACTTTGCGGTGTGGACATAGTGTTCGAGCACATCCTCGCCGAGCGCCTGCTTGAGCATCTTCGACTTCGCCAGTGTCTCGGTGGCGTCGCGCAGCGTCTTCGGGATCTCCGGCAAACGCGACGCCTGATAGGCATCGCCGACGAATGGCTTCTGCAGTTCCAGCTTCTCGTCGATGCCGGCAAGGCCGGCGGCGATCAGCGCCGCAAAGGCGAGATAGGGGTTGAGGTCGGCGCCGCCGATGCGGCATTCCATGCGGATGCCCTTGGTGCCCTCGCCACACAGGCGGAAGCCGGCGGTGCGGTTGTCCTCGCTCCACATGATCTTGGTCGGCGCGAAGGTGCCGGCCTGGAAGCGCTTGTAGGAGTTGATGTAGGGCGCCAGGAACCAGGTGAATTCCTTGGCGTATTTCAGCTGTCCCGCCGCCCATTGCTGGCCAAGCGCCGACAGCGTCCAGTCGGCCTTCTTGTCGAACAACAGCGGCGTCTTGCCGTCGGCGCTCCACAGCGAATTGTGGATGTGGCTGGAATTGCCGGCCAGCCCGTAATTGTACTTGGACATGAAGGAAATCGCCTTGCCCTCGGACTCGGCAATCTCCTTGGCGCCGTTCTTCAGGATGACGTGGCGGTCGGCCATGTCGAGCGCTTCGGCATAGCGCACATTGATCTCTTCCTGGCCTGGGCCCCACTCGCCCTTGGAATTCTCGATCGGGATGCCGGCCGCTTCCATCTCGTTGCGAAGCCGGCGCATGACGCCTTCTTCCTTGGTGGTGATGCCGATCTGGTAGTCGCCGATGTAAGGCGAGGCGGTATCGAGACCCTGCCAGTGTTTCTTGCGGGCGGAATCGTAGGTCTCGTTGAACAGATAGAATTCGAGCTCGGAAGCGAAATAGCCGATATAGCCGCGCTCCGTCAGCCGCTTGACCTGCTTCTTCAGGATGGCGCGTGGCGAATGCGGCAGATCGTCATGCGTGTGGTGGTCGAGCACGTCGCAGATCACCAGCGCCGTCTTCTCCAGCCACGGAATGCGCCGCAGCGTCGCCAGATCCGGCTTCATGACGAAATCGCCATAGCCCTTCGACCAGCTTGCCGCCTTGTAGCCGGGCACCGGCTCCATATCGATGTCGGCAGCCAGGAGATAGTTGCAGCCGTGCGTCTCGTCATGCGCGGAATCGACGAAATACTGCGCCAGGAACCGTTTTCCCGCCAGCCGCCCCTGCATATCGACGATGCAGGCCAGCACCGTGTCGATCTCGCCGCTGGAGACCGCTTTCTTCAACTGATCGAACGAGAAATTTCCGGCCATTCCTTTGGCACTCCAGCGCTTGAGCTTTGAATAAGTTAGACAAAACCATGGCCGGCACGATGCCGGCCATGGCCAGGATGGTTGATGTCAGTGACCGGTTTCGCCGACGGCCTGTTCCGCCGCCTTGATGGCTGCCTGGCGCGCCGCGATGATGTCGCCGAGCGGCGGACCCTGGAAGCGGTTCCGTTCGAAGGCGAACCAGACGATCGCCGTCAGGATGAAGAAGCCGACGGTGATGTAGAGCGCCCAATCGTTCGGCGGCTGGATGCCGATGACGAAGATCAGGATCATCGACACGATCGACAGGAACGCGAACAGCATGAACACGCCACGCCCCATGTTCCAGGGACCCATCTTGTCCCACTTCGGCGTGCCCCATGCCAGCATGCCGAGCACGATCGGCACGGTGAAGGAC
Organism: Mesorhizobium sp. P2_D5; assembly: GCF_056404355.1. Taxonomy (NCBI): domain Bacteria; kingdom Pseudomonadati; phylum Pseudomonadota; class Alphaproteobacteria; order Hyphomicrobiales; family Phyllobacteriaceae; genus Mesorhizobium; species Mesorhizobium sp. P2_D5. Next base: position 228,485 of record NZ_JBFUEE010000006.1, on the reverse strand, counting down.
AGGAACAGGAAGATGACGGTGCAGGACACGACGATGGTGTAGGCCGAGGTGCCGGCGACCGACACCAGCGTCGAACCCCAGACGAACAGCACCGACAGGATCGACGCCGTCCAGATCGCCGCCACCGGCGTGCGATAGGTCGGGCTGACCTTGGCGAGTGCCGATGAACCCGGCAGGCCGCCGTCACGCGAGAAGGCGAAGATCATACGCGAAGCAGAGGTCACGGTTGCGAGGCCGCACAGAAGCTGCGCGACGAACACGACGAGGTACACGAACTCCTTGATGCCGGGGCTGACGCGCTGGTCGAAGGCCCAGAAGAACACGTTCCAGCCCTGCTTGGCGGCGTCATCCATGTTCGGGATCATCAGCACGAAGGCGGCCAGGAACAGGTAGCCGAAGACGGCCGACCAGATCACCGACATGACCATGGCACGGGGCACCGAGGAGGCTGCCTTGATGGTTTCCTCGGAGGTGTGCGCGGAAGCGTCGTAGCCGGTGATCGTATAGATCGGCAGCAAGAGGCCAAGTGCGAACACCCAGGCATTCGAAACCGACGGCCAGACGCTGGCGCCGGCATCGCCGGAGTAGTTGTGGAAGGTGAACAGCCGGCTGAAATCCCAGGTCTCGGCGGAGAGAAGGCAGACGACCGCGATCAGGATCGAACCGAAGAAGATCAAATAACCCGAGAAGTCGGTCAGCTTCGCTGTCAGCTTGATGCCGAGATGATTGATAAGTGCCTGGGCGCCGGTGATGATGACCAGGAAGATCATCTGGTTGGTCAGCGTGCCCTCGATGCCGAGCGCCGGTCCGAAGGCGCCGACGAAGAACGTCCAGGTGCCGACATTGATGGCGCCGAGCACGGTGATCAGGCCGAGCAGGTTGAGCCAGGCCGTGACCCAGCCGGTGCCGCGGTTGCCGAGGATCGAACCCCAGTGATAGAGGCCGCCGGCAGTCGGATAGGCCGAGCTGATCTGCGACATGGCGACCGCGAAGGTCAGAGACACGAAGCAGCCGACCAGCCAGCCGATGCCGATGCCGATGCCGCCGGCGCCGGAGGTTGCCTGGGCCAGCGAATTGATGCCGCCCGAAAGGATGCAGATGATCGAGAAGGAAACGGCGAAATTCGAAAAGCGGCTGAGGCGCCGCTCCAGTTCCTGGGCGTAACCCATGCTGTGGAGGGCCTTTACGTCCTCCGCCTTGTCAACTTCAGTATAACCCGGTGCTGCCATTGGAAGTCCCCTGTTGGTTCTTAGCTGGCCGATTGAACTGACTTTCCGACTGAATGCGATCTGGTGTGTCCGGCCTCCTGTGGCTCCAGATCCGAAAAAATGCCCGTGAGCAGATCCGCCCATTTCCGCTGCCCGGTCTCGCCGGCGATTTCGTCGTTGCGGATTTCGATCATCGCGCACGGCAGGCCGCGCGAACGTGCGTGGCGCTCCAGCGTGAAATAGACGCGGTCGGCCGGCGAATAGGGCTCGTTGACGCCGACGGTGACGCCGGCAAGCCGCTTCAGCGCGCCAATCAAAGGCGACGCCAGCCGGCGGTCCTCGTCGTGAATGATGCCGATATGCCAGGGCCGGTTGCGGCCCTTGTAGACCGGCGTGAAGGAATGCACGGACACCAGGCGGGTTTCCTGCCCGCGCGCCAGCCTGCCGTCGACAATCTCCTCGATGGCAGCATGAAACGGTTGCCACGACAGCGCGACGCGGGCCGCGCGCTGCTTGTCCGAAAGGCCGGCATTGCCGGGTATCGTCGTGGTCTCGCTAACCGGCGGCACCAGATCGGGCGCATCGAGCGGACGATTGCAGTCGATAACGAGGCGCGAAATGCGGGTTTCGACCAGCGTCGCGTCGAGCGCCTCGGCCATGCGGCGGGCAACAGGCAACGCGCCTGGATCCCAGGCGATGTGACGGGACAGGTCCTCGGCGGCGAGGCCGAGCGTGCCGAATTCGGCGGGCAGGAAATTCGAGGCGTGATCGCAGGTCAGCACGAAAGGGCTTGATCCGCCGGGGTTGGTCACCCTCACGGTATCAGACGATGCAAGGCTGGCGGGCCGTGCTTGCTCCATAGTCTGCCGTCCCCGGGGAGCGCTGTATCGTATGTTACGTATTTTGTCTCATTGCGTCCCTATGGATGATTTCATACAGTTTACCCGGTTTTGTCAAATGCGATTTCGGAAAAGACAGTGGACAGGGCCGAAGCATTTTGCAGCCAGGTGGAATCACCTGACGTCGCAAAAATGCGGCCAAGACAAACAGACGGAGCCGGATGGGTTTAGCCATTCCGCTCCGGGGGCGGGGGAAAGATGATTTCCAGCATTGCCGAACTGATCGCCGACCGCGTCGGCACGATGCCGGCCAGTGAACGGCGCGCAGCTCAGACCCTGATCGCCAGCTATCCGATGATCGGCCTCAAGACGGTTGCCGAATTCTCGGCCGCGGCCGGCGTCTCGTCGCCGACGATCCTGCGCTTCGTTGCCCGGCTCGGCTTCCAGAATTACCCTGAATTCCAGTCGAGCCTGCAGGACGAACTGGCGGCGCAGCTGCAATCGCCGGCGATAAGGACGCTCAACCCGCCCTCGCCCGGCGGCGGCACCGCGTCACCGATGCTGGAAGCGACGCTCGACAATATGCGCGAGACGTTCAGGCACCTGTCCGACAAGCAGCTTGCCGACATCGCCGCCCGCCTTGCCGACCGACGCGGCAAGACCTTCCTGATCGGCGGTCGCTTCACCGATCCGCTGGCGCGTTACATGGCCGCCCACCTCGCCATCATCCAGCCCGAGGTCTTTCACCTCGCCGGCCAGGAAAGCATGTGGCGCGACCGGCTGATCGACATGGGCAAGCGCGACGTGCTGGTGATCTTCGACATCAGGCGCTACCAGGACAGCCTCCTCCGCTTCGCCGAAAAGGCACACCAGCGCGGCGTTCAGATCGTGCTGTTCACCGACCAGTGGCTGTCGCCGATCGCCCGCTTTGCCCGCCACGTCATTGCCGGACGAACCGCGGTGCCGTCGGCATGGGACTCTTCGGCAGCCCTCTTCGTCGTCGCCGAAACACTGATCGGAGCCGTCACAAGGCAACTGGAAGCAGAAGGCGCCAAGCGCATCCGCGAGATGGAAGGTCTGCGTTAGACCGTCAACGTTACACAGATTTAATGTGCGCTGACACTGGCGAGTTGTCATAAAGGCGCGATATCGGGGCGTCTTCTTGCCTTAGAATAGCCTCGCTGCGTCTGCTTCCTTTCGGGAAACCGGCAATGCATGTCGCTCAAAAGTGGCCCCGGTTTTGAGATAGCGACATGCATAAACAAAAGACCTAAAGCGCGTCACATGAATCCGTTTCGACGCGACGCGCTTTAGACGGAAGGATTGTTTTGCCTACCGGAGTGCCGATGGCCGCCTGGAAACAGATACTTTTCGCGCTTGTGGTGCTGGTCGTGGCTTCAGCCGCCTGGCTGCGCTTTTTTCCGGGCGCACCCGAGGTGCTGGCACGCTGGGGGATAGACTGGGTATATGCGGCAACGCCCCCAGCTGAAACCGGTGCCGCCAGCACGAAGCAGGCGAACGGCGGCAATGGCGGCAACCGGCGGGTGAACGTGGTCGCCCTGGCCGCCACTACGGCGACCATCAACGACCGCCTTCAGGCGATCGGCACCGGCCGTGCCAATGCCTCGGTGACCGTCAATCCATACAGTTCCGGCCGCCTTGCCGAACTGCTGGTCGAATCCGGCAGCCATGTCGACAAGGGACAGATCATTGCCACCCTCGATTCCGAGACCGAGGTGATCGCGCAGGATCGTGCCAAGCTCGTCTTACAGGACTCGCAGAACAAGCTCGACCGGGTGAAATCGCTGCGGGCTTCCAACGCAGCGACACCGGTCGCCGTCGCCGATGCCGAAGTGGTGCTGGCGATCGCCAAACTGGTACTTCGCGATGCCGAACTTGCCCTGCAGCGCCGCTCCATCATCGCACCGATCGCCGGAACCGTCGGCATCCTTCCAATCGCCGCCGGCAATTATGTGACCAACCAGTCGGCGATCGCCACGCTCGACGACCGCTCCAGTATCCTTGTCGATTTCCTCGTGCCCGAACGCTTCGCCGCCGCCGTCAAGGTCGGCGCGCAATTGACGGCGACGCCGATTGCCAATCCCAGCAAAGCCTACACCGGCACCGTTTCGGCCATCGACAACCACATCGATGAAAAGAGCCGCACCCTTCTGGTCAAGGCCAAGATCGCCAACCCGGCCGATTCGCTGCGTGCCGGCATGTCGTTCGGCATCACCATGAAGTTCGCCGGCGAGACCTATCCGGCCGTCAGCCCGCTGGCGATCCTCTGGGGCTCGGACGGCGCCTATGTCTGGCAGATCGAGGACGGCAAGGCCAGGCGGGTCCCGGTGCGCATCATCCAGCGCAACACCGAAACCGTGCTGATCGACGCGGAGATCGACAGCGGCGACATGGTGGTGACCGAAGGCACCCAGAGCGTCAGTGAGGGCGGTGCTGTGCACATCGCCGGCGAAGAGCAGCGCGCCGAGGACGCCGCTCAAGGCTCATGACCAGCCCTGTCAACGCCGCCAGCGACACCGGCTTTACCGCCCTGTTCATCCGCAGGCCGGTGATGGCCTTCGTGCTGAACACACTGATCGCAGTCGCCGGCCTGGCTGCCTTCTATGGCGTCGAGATCCGCGAACTGCCTGACGTCGACCGCGCGGTCGTCACGGTCTCGACCGCCTTCGCAGGCGCGGCGGCCGAAACCGTCGACCGTGAACTGACCGACACCATCGAAGGCGCTGTCGCCCGCGTCTCCGGCGTCAAGTCGATCTCGTCGTCTTCCTCCTTCGGTTCGAGCCGCGTCACAATCGAGTTCAACGACGGCGTCGACCTCAACGTCGCCGCCTCGGACGTGCGCGATGCGGTCGGCCGTGTCGCCAACCTGATGCCGGACACGGCCGATCCACCGCGCATCGTCAAGGCCGACGCCAATTCCGACCCGGTGATGCGACTGGCGGTAACTTCGGACAACATGTCGATCCAGGACATGACGGTGGTGGTCCAGGACCAGATCGAGGACGAACTGGCCGCCGTGCCCGGCGTTGCCGACGTCCAGATCTATGGCTATCGCGACAAGATTTTCCGGATCGACGTCGACCAGAACAAGCTCGCCAGCCTCGGCTTCACCGTCGCCGACCTCAGGACGGCGCTTGCCTCAGTCGCTTTCGATTCCCCGGCCGGTTCGATCACCACGACAGACCAGGACCTGATCGTCCGCACGACAGCGGACGTGACCACGCCCGAGGAATTCGAAAACATCATCATCGGCGGCACGACGCGCATCCGCGACGTCGCCACCGTCACGCTGGGCCCCGATGTCGGCCAGACCACGCTGCGTTCGGACGGCAAGACCGGCATCGGCATCGGCATCATCCGCCAAGCGGAATCGAACACGCTGGACATCTCGACCGGCGTTCAGGCCGCCGTCGCCAAGTTGCAGGAGAACCTGCCCAAGGGCATGTCGATCAAGATCACCAGCGACGACGCGGTTTTCGTCAACGGCGCGGTGCACGAGGTCGAGATCGCACTCGGCCTGTCCGTGACCATGGTGCTGATCGTCATCTATGTGTTTCTGCTTGACTGGCGCGCAACGCTGATCCCGGGACTGTCGATGCCTGTTGCCATGATCGGCACCATCGCCGCCATCTATCTGGCCGGCTTCTCGGTCAACATCCTGACCCTGCTCGCTTTGGTGCTTGCGACGGGACTGGTCGTCGACGACGCCATCGTCGTGCTCGAAAACATCGTGCGACGACGCAATGAAGGCATGGGCCCGCGCGCCGCCGCCGTGCTCGGCGCTCAGGAAGTGTTCTTCGCCGTCATTGCCACGACTCTGACGCTGGTCGCCGTCTTCGTGCCGATCTCGTTCTTGCCCGGCCAGACCGGTGGCCTTTTCCGCGAATTCGGCTTCGTGCTCGCCATGTCGGTGCTTTTGTCCTGCGTGGTGGCGCTGACGCTGTGCCCGATGCTCGCCTCGCGCATGCTGTCGAGCGCCTCGCTCCACCATGACAGTGGCCACGGCATCGGCGCTCGCATCGGCGGCGCGCTGAATTCAGCCTACAAGCGCGCCCTGCACGCTTGCCTCGACGCGCCATGGATCGTGCTTCTGGTCGCGGTGCTGTTTGCCGGCACCGCCTTCGCGCTGTTCGGCACCATCCGCCAGGAACTGACGCCGACCGAGGACCGCGCCGCCGTGCTGTTGCGCATCAGCGCCCCGCAAGGTGTCAGCCTCGACTACACGACGCAGCAGATGCAGAAGATCGAGAAGCTGATCCAGCCGATGCGCGAGTCTGGCGAGATCCGCAGCACGTTCGAGAACGCCGGCCAGAACGGCTCCTACAACTCAGGCTTCATGGTGATGACGCTGGCGCCGTGGAACGAGCGCAGCCGCAGCCAGCAAGAGATCATGGCCGAGATCAGCCAGCTTACCAAACAAGTGCCGAGCGTGCGCATCTTCCCGGTGCAGCCCAACAGCCTCGGCATTCGCGGTGCCGGCAACGGGCTGCAGTTCGCCCTGGTCGGTAATAACCGCAAGGCGCTCGGCGACGCGGCGGTCAAGATCATCGCCGGGATGCAGAAGGACCCGCGTTTCCAGACACCGCGCCTGTCGATCGATCCGACGCAGCCGCAACTGGCCGTGGCCATCGACCGCGAGCGCGCCTCCGACCTCGGCATCGACATCACCGGGATGGCCAACACCTTGCAGGCCATGCTCGACGGCAACGACGTCGTCGACGTCTATATCGCCGACCGTAGCTACGGCGTGAAGCTGGTCTCGACCACCAACCCGATCAACGACCCGACCGACCTGGAGAACATCTTCCTGAAGACATCAGACGGCCGCTTCGTACCGATGTCGACCATTGCCACGCTGACCGAGCGTGCGGTGCCGCCGTCACTATCGCGCGAGCAGCAGCAGCCGTCGGTGGCGATCACCTCCAACCTCAACGGCGATTTCGCGCTCGGCGATGCGCTGACCCGCGCCGAGGAAATCGCCACGCCGCTGCTACCGGCGGGCAGCCGCATCCTGCCGCTGGCCGAGGCGGCAACGCTGGGCGAGACCAACAGCGGCATGGTGACCATCTTCGGCTTCGCGCTCGTCATCATCCTGCTGGTGCTGGCCGCCCAGTTCGAAAGCTTCGTCAGCGCCGTCATCATCATGGCCACGGTGCCGCTGGGTCTTGCTTGCGCCATCTTCGCGCTGCTGCTCTCGGGCACCAGCCTCAACGCCTACAGCCAGATCGGCCTGGTGCTGCTGGTCGGCGTCATGGCCAAGAACGGCATCCTGATCGTCGAATTCGCCAACCAGCTGCGCGATCGCGGGCTTGGCGTGCGCGAAGCGATCGAGCAGGCCTCGGTCATCCGCGTGCGGCCGGTGATGATGACGATGATCTGCACCGTGCTCGGCGGCTTGCCGCTGGTGCTGGCGAGCGGCGCCGGTGCCGAGGCGCGCGTGGCGCTCGGCTGGGTCATCGTCGGCGGACTGGGCCTTGCCACCGTCTCGACGCTGTTCCTGACGCCGGTCGCCTATCTCTTGCTGGGCCGCTTCGTCACGCCGAAGACCCATGAGGAAGCGCGGCTGAAGCGCGAGCTCGAGGAAGCCGCCTATGCCAATGTTGAACCGGCCGAATAGAGAAATCCCAAGAAAGTGTGTCGCGGTTTTCCGCCCGTGAATACGCAGTGCCTATCTCAAGAACCGGCCTTCGATCGACCAGCGCGCGGCGAGGAAATTCAGCACCGCCGCCACCACGACGCCGCCGATCTTTGCCGGCCAAACTCCGACGGTAGCGGCAAACAGCGCGATCGAAAGGCTGGAGACACCGAGCGAAATCAGCGCCCCTAGCGAGGCGAAACGAAGGAAGGCGTCACGCAGCCGAATGGCTTGATTGCGCTCGAACGCCCAGAAGCCGTTCGCCACGAACGAAAAGCTGACGGCGATGAACCAGGCAACGATGTTGGCGGGCACCGGCGGCATCTGCAGCTTGAGCAGCAGGTAGAAGCTGGCAAGGTCGATGGCCGTGTTGGCAAGTCCGACGATGGCAAAGCGGACGATCTTGTTGCCGGTCGAACGCCGGGGCTGGTCGGCGCCGCTCATCCCTTGCCATCCATGATTGCGACACCGGCGCGGGCCAGGCTGGCGCCGAAATCGTCCGATGCCAGGACCGCGAATTCGACCTCGCGCACGCTTTGCATCGGGTCACGCGCGCGCAACGTCTCGTCGACATGGCCGGGGTGGCACATGAACAGCCCCCGTTCCGGCAATGCCTCGACGGCGGCCTGCAGCACGGATGCGAACTTTTCGGGCCGCCGCCAGTCATAGATGCCGGCGAGCGGTTCGAAGACGGTGAAGCCGGCATGCTGCATGGACCGGTTGAACCCGACGGCGAGCGCTGCGATCGCGGCGACTTTCGGCGCCGTGCCGGCCAGTGCCGGCGCGCCGCGCAGCGCCGGCCTGTCGGCTTCGTCGTGCAGACGCGCGCGCAGCCATGTGCGCACGACGGGAAGAAAATGCACATGCTGATGCCCGTCGACGAAATCGGGGCGGCGCCCGAGTGCTTCGACGAAGCGGCTGTACTGGGCGTCGAGTTCGGCATGCACATCGCGGTCGTCGATGCGGCCGCGCAGAACAGGCAATGCCAGCGAGCGGAGTGGTGGCAGCCGGCCTTCCGGCGCCAGGCTCGACCGGCCGGTGACGGCTGGCTGGTCGGTCAAGGTAAGATGCAGCCCGACCGCGACACGGCCACACAGGGGCTTTATGCGCTCAGCCTCCTGCGCCCATTGCGCAAAGCCGGTCATGCAGCTGGTACCGGTCAGGCGCCCACGATCGAGCAGGTCAAGGATCGCGGCGGAAACGCCTGGCGCCAGGCCGTAATCGTCGGCGATCAGGCGGATGCGCCGCGTCATGCCTCGCGAGCGCCCGGTGCCAACCTGTCGGGAGCGACGTCGCTGCGTACGACATCGCGCACGATATAGACCGGCCGATCCTTGCTTTCGCTGAGCGTGACCCAGACATATTCGCCAATCAGCCCGAGAAGGGTCAGGTTGAGGCCGCCGAGCAGGACGACGGCGACCAGCAGGCTGGGATAGCCGGGAACGGCAATGCCGTAGAAGATCACCTCGAAGAACACCTTGGCGCCGTAGACCGCGCCGGCAAATGCGGCAAGCAGCCCGCTGAGGCTGATCAAGCGTAGCGGAATGACGGAAAAGGAGGTGAAACCTTCCAACGAGAAGGCGATCAGGTTGAGCCGGCTCCATTTCGACGTGCCGCTGGCGCGGTTCTCCGGCGAATAGGGCAACGCCTTCTGGCGGAAGCCGGCCCAGGCAAACAGGCCCTTGTTGAAGCGTCGTTTGTCACGCAGGCTGGTCAGCGCACGCGCCACGGCACCGCGCATGACGCGAAAGTCGCCGGCATTTTCGGGAATGTCGAAACGCTGGCTGCTGTTGATCAGGCTGTAGAAAAGCCGCGCCAGCTGACTGCGTCGCCAACTGGCCTCACGCCTGTCGTTCTGCGCGTAGACGACATCGATGTCGGGATGCTCCACCAACTCGGCGATCATCTTCAGGCTGATGTCCATCGAATGCTGGAGGTCGGCGTCCATGATCAGCACCATGTCCCCGCGCGACTGGTCGAGGCCGGCGAGCACGGCCACTTCCTTGCCGAAATTGCGGCTGAGGCGGACGATCTCCCATGACCCCGTCAGCACCTGCGAAAACCGTTTGGCGCCATCGTCGCGGCTGCCGTCGTCGACCAGGATCTTGTGCACGTCCATGCCGAAGCGCTCTGCCACCGCTGCCTCCAGCGCGGCAAGCAACTCGGCGAAGGCCAATGCCGACGGCGCCTCGTTGAGGAACGGCGCGACGATATCGAGTACCGGCCGCGACTCAGCCATTTGCGACCCCCGCATTCACCACCTTTTCTCCCGCCTTGGCCCAGAACCACCAGATCAGGGAACAGGCGATGAAAGCAATCGCGATCGGCCTGAACCAGGGGTAGAGGAAAGCATGCACATGTTGCTCGACGCCGGTCAGCCCGGTCGCGAACAGCGCCGTCGACAGCACCGAGGCGAGGACTCCGCCTCGTTCCTCGCGCCACAAAAGGGCGATGGCGAGCCCGGCAGGCACGGCGATCATCGCATAGGTGTTGGGCTCGACGCGCGGATTGAAGACGCACATGTAGAAAGTGGCTGTCAGGAAGATCGCCAGCCCGGCCGTCCCCCGTTCGAGCTTGCGATCGAACCAGAGCACGGTCGAGAGCGTCAACAGGCCGGCCACGAAGCGCACCGCCGTGGCGCCGGATTCCGCGATGGGCATCCCCGCCGCCGCAAAAGGCGCGGTGAAATCGGAGGCAACAAAGCGGCTGGTCTTGTCGACCGCCATCGAGGTCAGCATGCGGGCGAAATCAAGATACTGGCCGTTCAGATAACTGGCTGGCGCGAAAGCATAAGGTATGGCGAGCACGACCAGCACCGCCAGCACCAGCACCGGGATCAGCCGGGGGCGCAGCCCTCCTGCCAACAGCAGCATGATGATAGCGGTCGGCTTGGCGATGACGGCCAGCGAAGCCCAGAAGAAGGTCTCGGCGCGCCGACCTTCAAGCGCCGAAAGCGTAAGGAGCCAGCAGGCGCCGGTCAGCAGTATTGTCGATTGTCCGTTGCGGATCGCGCCGAGCGCCAACGGCAGAGCGAGGAAGAGACCGAATGAAAGCAGCCAGGTCAGTTGCTGACCGCCGAGCTTGCGAACCTGCCGCATTGCGGCAAAGGTCAGCACCGCGAAGCCGAGGGCATGCCACACCAGGCCGCCCAGATGGGGGCCCAGCTTCAGCAGCGGAACATAGAGCGCGGCAAAAGCCGGCGCGTAGAGATACCCCATCTGGGAGCCAAGATTGTAGAGCGGCCGGCCGGCCAGAAATTCCTCGCTGCCAAATCTGTAGGCCCCCAGCACCGAATGCGTGTCCGGCGACCACAGGACCATGACAAGAACGATCAGGAACGCTCCGATCCACATGCTAAGTCCCAAACGGTCGAAAACCGGGTTGGCAATCGTCATCAAGTCACTCCACACCACCCCGAAACAGGCCCTTGCCCGCGCCGTCAGGCATTCGATGGCGGCGGCATATCACGGACAAAGCGGCGCGGCATAGAGGGCTGAAAGAGTGGATGGTGCCCCGACGGCACCGGCGGCAGCCGGACATCGCCTTTTTTGGCGTCGAGAGCGTCTGGAGGCTTCGTGTTCGAGCTTCGGGCACCTTCATGCTAAGGCCGGATGAACACCTTGCCGTTGGGCTTGGCCAGTTCCGCCGGCACCCGCGCCATTGCCTCGGCGAGCGGCACCACCGCCGTCACATCGGTCGACCAGCGCCCATCGGAGAACCGTTTCTGCGCTTCCAGGATCGCCGGGCCGCGGCGGTCGCGAAACTGGCGCATCCACTCGCTCAGCCAGAAACCCTCTATGTGCTTGTGCTGGAAGATCAGTTGGCCGGGTTCACGGATGATCGTGGCTTCGGGATCGAGCCGCCCATAGATGATCCAACGCGAGCGCTTCGGCATGACGTCGAAAATGGCAGAGGCAAGCGGCCCGGTGACCGCGTCGAGGAAGATGCGCGGCTGTTCGGCCTTCATCACCTCGCGTAGCGCCGTCTTGAAATCCGGCGCCTTTTCGTTGAGGACGTACGCCGCGCCACGCTCCTTCAGAGCCGCGATCTGATCGTCGCGGCGCACCGTGACGATGGGTCGAAAACCCGCTTCCCTGGCCAGGCCGATGATCAGCTTGCAGAGTTGGCTGGCGCCGGCGGTCATGACGAAGGCCTTTTCGCCCTCTTCTGTGACGATGTCGTACATGGCGAGCGCGGTGAGCGGGTTGACAATCATCGCCGCTCCATCCTCGTCGCGAACGGTGTCGAGCAGGGGGATGCAGACCACCGCTTCCGCAACGGCATATTCGGCCCATGAGCCCCAGTTGCTGACGCCTGTGGCGAAAGCGACGCGCTTGCCGACGAGGCTCTTGGGATAGGGCTCATCGCCACCGGCGACGACGGTGCCGACACCCTCGAAGCCGGCCGGCTGGCCCTTGGCGCGCGGCTGGCCGTACTGGCCCTTGATGAACATGACATCGGACGGATTGATCGAGGCGAGGCTGACCTTGATCAGCACCTGCGTTGGCCCCGGCATCGGCACCGCGATGCTGCCCGGCTCGAGATAGGGCTCCATCGCTTCCAGCGCACTGCCGGAAGGCGTCCTGGTGTAGCCGTCGCCGACAAGCAGCAGCGCCTTCATTTCGGAGGGGACGGTCATCGGAACACTCCTTGCTCGGACCTGCCGGCGTCGCCGGGTGACGAATGCCGGCGCTCAAACCTTTTCTTGCGTGTATTTCTTCAGTTCCGTCCGCGCCACCTGGCGGCGATGCACGGCGTCAGGCCCATCGGCAAGGCGCAATGTCCGCAGATGCGCCCATGAGCGCGCCAGCGGCGTGTCCTGGCTGATGCCTTGCGCGCCGAACATCTGCACCGCCTCGTCGGTGACCTTGAGCGCGACGCGCGGCGCAATCACCTTGATCTGGCTGATCCAGGGTGCTGCGGCGCGCGCATCGCCCTGGTCGATCATCCATGCCGCCTTCAGGCAGAGCAGCCGCGCCATCTCGATCTCCATGCGGCATTCGGCGATGATGTCGAAATTGGCGCCGAGTTTTGCCAAGGGCTGGCCGAAGGCCTCGCGGCGCACGGAACGCTGGCACAGCAGCTCCAGCGCCATCTCGGCCTGGCCGATGGCGCGCATGCAGTGATGGATGCGGCCGGGGCCGAGCCGGCCCTGCGCGATCTCGAAACCCCTGCCCTCGCCGAGGATCAGGTTCGATGCGGGCACACGCACATTGTCGAAGCGAAGATGCATGTGGCCGTGCGGCGCATCATCGTCGCCATAGACCTGCATGGCCCGGACCTTGGTCACGCCCTTTGCGTCGGAAGGCACCAGGATCATGGAATGCCGCCTGTGTTTCGGCTCTTCGTCGGCACCGGTCCTAACCATGACGATGTAGATGGCGCAGCGCGGATCGCCGGCGCCGGAAGCCCACCATTTCTCGCCGTTGAGCACATAGTCGCCGCCCTGGCGCTCACAGCGCATCGCAATGTTGGTGGCGTCGGACGAGGCGACATCCGGCTCGGTCATCAGGTAGGCCGAGCGGATCTTGCCGTCTAGCAGCGGCTCGAGCCACGCCTTCTTGTGGTCGGCCGATCCATACCGTTCCAGCACCTCCATGTTGCCGGTGTCGGGCGCCGAGCAGTTGAAGGTCTCGGCGCCGAGATGCGCCTTGCCCATCTCCTCGGCAAGATAGGCGTATTCGACGGTGGACAGGCCGTAGCCGCGCTCCGAGCCGGTCAGCCAGAAGTTCCACAGGCCGCGCTCCCGTGCGGTCTTCTTCAGCCCTTCGAGGATTTCACTCTGGCGCGCGCTATGGACCCAGCGGTCGCCTTGCTTGCCCACTTCGCCGAGGAATTCCTTGTCGAGCGGCATGATCTCGTCGCGCACCATGGCCGCGACGCGCGCGTGGATCGGCTTCAACCGCTCGGTCATGCCGAGATTCATCTCCGTCATCGCTAACCCTTCATGCAGGCCAGGCATTTTACACGTGGCAAGGATGACCGTACTTCGGATAGCCTTGTCAACGCGAACTGTTTTGCCTGCACACCGAGGCCCGCATACCAAGGTAGGGCGCGGAGGATTGTGATGAGCTATCTGGACGAGCTGTTTTCGGTGGCCGGCAAGACCGCGCTGGTGACGGGAGCGGCGACCGGCATCGGCCGCATGGCGGCAACCGCGCTGGTGAGGGCCGGAGCGAGCGTCATGATCGCCTCGCGCAAGGGCGAGGATTGCATCAAGGTCGCCGGTGAACTGAACGGGCTTGGCGCACCGGGCCGGGCCGAAGGCTTCGCCGGCGATGTCTCCAGCGAAGCCGGCATTGCCGCACTCGTCGCCGAGGTCAAGGCGCGGACCGACCACCTGAACATCCTGGTCAACAATGCCGGTGTATCCTGGGGCGCGCCGCTGGAGAGCTTTCCCTATTCCGCATGGGCGAAGGTGCTCGGTGTCAATGTTACCGCGGTCTTCCATCTGACGCGCGAATTGCTGCCGCTGCTCGATGCCGCCGCCAGCGATGCCGATCCGGCCCGGGTGATCAATCTTGGTTCGGTGATGGGCACGCAGCCGCTGGCCGACGACGCCTATTCCTATACGGCGTCGAAGGCCGCGGTTCATCATCTGACGCGCACCCTCGCGCTCGAATTCGCCGCCCGCCGCATCACTGTCAACGCCTTCGCCCCCGGCCCCTTCCAGAGCCGCATGACGGCTTTTGCCACCGGCACGCAGGAACAGGCCGCACATGTCGGCAACCATGTTCCGATCGGCCGTATCGGCGCACCGGATGACATTGCCGGCGCAACGCTCTATTTGTGCAGCCGTGCAGGCAGCTATGTTACCGGCGCCATCCTGCCGATCGACGGCGGACAGTCGGTGCAGCATGGGCTGACCTTGTTCAAGGAATAACATTTTCCGGCCGGAGCCGGGGGTGAACTGGAGGACATCCGCGTGGAACCGATCAGTCTCGATGTACTTCTGGCCAGTGTCGGCAAGGAAGTTGGCGTGTCGCCGTGGCGGGTGGTCACGCAACGCATGATCGACCAGTTCGCCGACGCCACCGACGATCACCAGTTCATCCACTGCGATCCGGAGCGCGCCATGCGCGAGACGCCGTTCGGCGGCACCATTGCGCATGGCTTCCTGTCGCTGTCGCTGTTGTCGGCCATGACCTTCGAGACCATGCCGCCGCTGGAAAACGGCAAGATGGGCGTCAACCACGGCTTCGATTCGCTGCGCTTCCTGGCGCCGGTGAAGACCGGCGCGCGCATCCGCACCCGTTTCGTGCTGGCCGACGTCAAGGTCAGGCCGTCGGGCTGGGTGCAGACCGCGCATGACGTGACGATCGAGATCGAAGGCTCCAAGAAACCGGCGCTGACCGCTCGCTGGCTGACGCTGACCCTGATCGAACGCCAGCCCGAGACGGCATGAACGATCCGAACGTTCTCGACCAGGCAGCACTGGCGCCTTATCTCGAGGCCACCATCCCCGGCTTCACCGGGCTTGCCTCCATCGAAAAATTCAAATCCGGCCAATCGAACCCGACTTACCTTTTGGCCGCGCAAAGCGGCCGCTACGTGTTGCGCGCCAAGCCGCCCGGGCAATTGCTGAAATCGGCGCATCAGGTCGACCGCGAATTCACCGTGATGAGCGCGCTGGCCGGCACCGCCGTGCCGGTGCCCAGGATGCTGCATCTGTCGGCGGAGGACTCGCCGATCGGCCGTATGTTCTACGTCATGGATTTCGTCGACGGCCGCATCCTCTGGGATCCGGCGCTGCCGGAGGCCCGCGACAATGACGAACGCGCCGCCATCTACGATGCCATGAACGCTACGCTTGCGGCGCTGCACGATGTCGATGTCGGGGCCGCGGGTCTCGTCGATTTCGGCCGGCCGGGCAATTATTTCGAGCGCCAGCTGGCCCGCTGGACCGCCCAGTATCGCGCCTCGGAAACCGGTACCATCGCCGATATGGACCGGCTGATTGCCTGGCTGGAGACGCATAGGCCGGCCGACGACGGCCGCGTGTCGCTGGTGCATGGCGACTACCGGCTGGACAATCTGATTTTTGCCGCCGACCAGCCGACGGTTCTGGCGGTGCTCGACTGGGAATTGTCGACGCTCGGTCACCCCTTTGCCGACATCGCCTATCAATGCATGCAATGGCGCCTGCCCCACGCCTCGGGCTTTCGTGGCCTGGGCGGCATCGACCGTCGCGCGCTCGGCCTGCCCTCCGAAGAGGACTATGTCGTCGCCTACTGCCGGCGACGCGGGCTGGACGGCATCGGCGACTGGACCTTCTTCCTGGCCTTCTCCTTCTTCCGGCTGGCGGCGATATGCCAGGGCGTTTTCAAGCGGGCATTGGACGGCAACGCCTCCAATCCCGAAAAGGCCAGAACCTATGGCGAGGCGGTAAAACTGCTTTCGCATCTCGCCGCGAAATTGATCGGCAAGGAGGCGTGATGGGCCGTTTTGCGGGAGCAACCGTGCTGATCACCGGTGCGACCGGCGGGCTTGGCCGGGGTGCGGCGAAGGGCTTTGCCGCTGAAGGTGCGCGGCTGGTGCTGTCGGACATCGACGAAAGGGCGCTGGCCGACCTTGCAGCCACGCTGCAGGCCGAAACGGCGACCCTTGCCGGCAACATCGCCGACGAAAAACTATCCGAGGATCTGGTCAGGCTGGCGGTCGAGAAATTCGGACGGCTGGATGTCGCCATCAACAATGCCGGCATCGTCCAGAGCTTCGTGCGCTTGCCGCAGGTCCCCTCGGACGAGGCCCGCCGCGTGCTGGAGGTCGATTTGCTCGGCGTCTTCTATGCCATGAAGCATCAGATCCCGCAGATGGAGCGGCAGTTCAAGGCGACCGGCAAGGGCGGCGCCATCGTCAACATCGCTTCGGCCGCCGGCCTGTCCGGCGCGCCGAAACTCTCGGTCTATTCCGCCGCCAAGCACGGCGTCATCGGTTTGACCCGCTCGGCGGCGGTCGAATACGCCACCAAGGGCCTGCGCATCAACGCCATCTGCCCCGCCCACACGAGGACGGCGATGGTCGACAGCTTCGTGCGCGTCTCCGGCGCGCCGGAAGCGGAGGCGTTGGCGGAGCTGACGCGTGGCGTGCCGATGAAGCGGGTGGCGGAAGTCGACGAAATCACCACCGCCATCCTGTTTGCCGCCGATCCGGCAAACTCCTTCATGACCGGCCATGCGCTGGCCGTCGACGGCGGCATCGGTGCGATCTGAAGCATGCCGTTTGGGAACCTGTCGCGCCCTTGTCCGTTTTCGTACAGCGTATATAATTTAGCCAGGTACCAACCAACCAAAGGCACGAGATCTTGCCGCCGAGCGTCCAGACACGCCGCGAGAAACAAAGGGCCGAACTGCGCTCCGAACTGGTCGAGGCCGCGCACAAGCTCGTCCAGGAAGAGGGTTATGAAGGCCTGACCATCCGCAAACTGGCCAAACGGGTCGGCTACGCGCCGATGTCGGTCTATTCCTACTTCGCCGACAAGCAGGACATCCTGTTCGCCCTGGCCGAGGATGCATTCGAGACGCTTGCCCGCCGCATCGAGGAGCATTCGTCCGACGATCCGATTGAGGCATTGCAGGCGGTCATGACCGAGTATGCCGCTTTCGGGCTCGGCAATCCCAACGAATACCGCACCGTGTTCATGACCGAAAAGACCAAGCTGCCGGAAGGCAGGAGCTACGAGGACATGGAAGAGAGCAACCCGGCGATGAACGCGCTGATCAGCAGGGTCGAGGCCTGTGTCGCCGCCGGCAAGCTGCAGGGCGACCCGCGCGCCATCGCCACCATGCTGTGGGCGGTCGGCCACGGCACGATCTCGCTGCTGATCACCTTTCCGTTCTATCCGTTCGGCGACCCGCAGGCTTTCGTGAAGCGGATGTGCGATTTCACGCTTGCCACGCTGAGCACGCAGACCGTGCCGCCGCTGACCGAAACGCCGGTCAAGTGCTGAGCGGCATCCTTCACAGGCTCTGACAACCACGACCAACGTCCGGTTGGAGTGCTCGGCTGCGCCAGAACGCCGCGATTTTCGGCGTTCAATAAAAGTTCAATAAAATTCATTCGTACATGTACGTTTCTGACTTGAACGACGGCATCGCCAGACGTATATGTACGCCGTATCGTACATGTACGGAAAAAATTCAACGGTCGAAAACGGAGACTGACGATGAAAACGACACTCCTCACACTCGCCGCCGTGCTGGCACTTTCGGGCTCGGCCTTCGCAGCCGGCGCCACCCATCCGGTTAAGCAGGCACCGGCTGCGACCTGCGTCGACACCAGGACCCATGTGAAGCTCGATTGCGCTCCCACCGGCTCGGTCGAGAAGCAGGGTTCCACGGAAAACACCGCTGACGGCAAGGGCCCGCGGCTCGGCATCAGCATCAATCCGTGGATCGTGCCCAGCACATTTTGAGACAAAATCAAACGCCGAGGCCGGCGCAAATTGAAAGCCGGCCTGGCGAGCAGTTTGGTCTAAGCGACGCCGCCTCGGTTGGCGGCACCCGACTGGCCCAGTCGAACGCTGACGCGTAGCCCGGCCTGGCCCATCAACTCAGGCCCTTGTCACCGTCGGCATGCAGGCGCAGCCCTTTCTGGACGATCTTCTCCTTGGCGGCATCTGTCGGCACGTTCGGCGCATTGGTGATGCCGGACCAGGCCGGCGCCGGGTTGTGCGCCCAATGCACGGCGTTGCGCAGCACCTGTTGCACACCCTCATTGTGGTAGATCGGGTAGGTTTCGTGGCCGGGCGAAAAGTAGAAGATCCTGCCGGCGCCGCGCTGGTAGGTCAGTCCGGATCGGAACACCTCGCCGCCCTCGTACCAGGAGACAAACACCGTCTCGAGCGGCTCCGGCACCGCGAACGGCTCGCCATACATTTCCGTCTCGCCAATCTCCAGGCACTCGCCGATGCCCTGCGCGATCGGATGGCTGCGGTTGATCGCCCAGACGCGCTCGCGCTCGCCCGCCTCGCGCCATTTCAGCGAACAGGGCGTGCCCATCAGCCGCTTGAATATCTTCGAGTAGTGGCCGGAATGGAGCACGATCAGCCCCATGCCTTCCCACACCCGCTTCTGCACGCGCTCGACGATCTCGTCCTTGACCTCGCCATGCGACCTGTGGCCCCACCACAGTAGGACATCGGTGGTGGCCAGGCGCTGTTCGCTCAAGCCGTGCTCAGGTTCCTGCAAGGTGGCGGTGGTCGCCTCGATACCCTTGTCCTGGTTGAGCGCCGCGGCAATCGTGCCATGCATGCCCAAGGGATAGAGGTCACGCACGGCGGCATTGGTCTGCTCGTGGACGTTCTCGCCCCAAACGATGGCTTTTGTCGGCATTTCTCTCTCCCAAAGCGCTTTAAATAGCATGTCCGATGGGATTGAGAAGGCCCGATCCGGCCTGGTCCGATGGAAACTACCTCGTGCGCTTCTTGCGGCCGGCCACGGTCTTGGCCTTGCCCGGCTTCGCGGGACCGCCGGGGATGGCCGTCCCGGTTATCGACACCGGATCGCTGGCCGGAAAGGTATCCTCGAGGCCTTCCTCGAGTTCTTCTTCGGCGCTCGAGCCTTCGTGCTTCTCATGTTCGAGCGAACGAACGGCAGGGCTCTTCTTGACCGGCGACTTCGGCGCGGAATTCGACGGCATCGGCATTCTCCCTCGGCGTGCGGATGCAGAACGAGCGTGCCCTGCAAAACGTTCCGAGTTCAGACCGCTGCGTCTCGCGATCCCTCGGACAGGAAAGTAAAGACATAGTCCGAGAAGGAACGCCAGCACTCGACCCTGAAGGCGTCTGGCGCGTTGCGCAGCAGCACGATCTCGGCCTTGCCCAGGATGGTGCGCGAAGCCGCTCCGACCGGGAAGGCATCGAGCGACAGATCCTGCGGGCAGCCAGAATTGATCGCCGCGGCCGCGCCGGCGCCCGTCACGGCGATCGCGATATTGCGATGCGAGATGCCGACGGCTGAATGCAAGGCGGAAACCGTGGCGCAGTCGGCGAGCGGATCGTTGCCGGCCTCGTCGATGACCAGCCATTCGTCGGGTCCAAGCCACAGAGCGGTGCGGCCGGCCTTCGCGGCCGAGGTCTTCGGCTTTTTCGGCAAGGTCACACCAAGCGCCTTGGAAAGGGCGGCAGTCGAAGCCTCCGGCGCGCGCAGCGAAATGCGCTCGGCCGGCGGCAGCACCTCGACCTTGGCGCCGGTCGCGGCGGTGCTGCGTCCAGCCAGCGCCGGACGGCGCTCGACCGAAGGGGATGCAACCGGAGCTGTCTTCTTTGCAGCGGCCTTAGCCATTGAGGCGCCCTCCCGTCTCGTCGAAGAACACCATGCCGGAAACCTCCACTTCGATCACCCCGTTCGGCATCGGCACGTAGAGCGTGTCGCCCATGCGGTCGCGGCCGCCGGCGACCAGCGCAAGGGCAATAGAGCGGCCGCAATTTTCCGACCAGTAGCTCGAGGTGACGTGGCCGATCATCTTCATCGGGATCGCCTGCTTTGGATCCTCGACGATCTGCGCGCCTTCTTCCAGCACCACTTTCGGGTCCTTGGTCTTGAGGCCGACCAGCTGCTTGCGGCCCTTGGCGACAAGATCCGGCCGTGCCATGCCGCGGATGCCGACGAAATCGGCCTTCTTCTTGCCGACCGCCCAGTCGAGACCGGCATCGTTCGGCGTCACTGTCCCGTCAGTGTCCTGGCCGACGATGATGTAGCCTTTTTCGGCGCGCAGCACGTGCATCGCCTCGGTGCCGTAGGCCGCCGCACCATGCTTCTGGCCTTCGGCCCACAGCGCTTCCCATACGGCCTGGCCATAGTCCGCCGGCACGTTGACCTCGAAGCCGCGCTCGCCGGTGAACGACATGCGGAACAGCCGGGTCGGCACGCCGCAGATCTTGCCTTCGCGCACCGACATGTGCGGCAGCGCCTCGTCGGACATGTCGATGCCTTCGACCAGCGGCGCGATGATGTCGCGCGACTTCGGTCCCTGTACGGCGATGACTGCCCATTGCTCGGTGATCGAGGTCAGCCAGACATTGAGTTGCGGGAACTCGGTCTGGAGATAATCCTCCATGTGATTCATGACGCGCGGCGCGCCGCCGGTCGTCGTCGTCACATGGAAGCGGTCTGGCGCGAGCCTGCCGACGACGCCGTCATCATAGATGAAGCCGTCCTCACGCAGCATGATGCCATAGCGGCAGCGGCCTGGCTCCAGCTTCTCCCACGGATTGGTGTACAGCAGTTCCATGAACTTGGCCGCATCCGGCCCGACCACTTCGATCTTGCCGAGCGTCGAGGCATCGAACAGGCCGGCCGTCTTTCGCACCGCGACGCATTCGCGGTCGACCGCGGCGTGCATGTCTTCACCCCCCTTGGGGAAATACCAGGCGCGCTTCCACTGTCCGACATCCTCGAACACGGCGCCTTGCGCCTCGGCCCACGGATGGATCGCCGTCTTGCGCGTCGGGTCGAACAGCGGCCCGCGGGCGTGGCTGACGATCGCGCCGAAGGTGACAGGCGTATAGGGCGCCCGGAACGTGGTTAGGCCGACTTCCGGGATTGGCTTGCCAAGTACCTCGGCAGCAATCGCCAGGCCGTGCATGTTGGAGGTCTTGCCCTGGTCGGTCGCCATGCCGTTGGTGGTGAAGCGCTTGACGTGCTCGATCGAGCGCATGCCCTCATGCACCGCCTGGCGGATATCCTTGGCGGTGACGTCGTTCTGGAAATCGACAAAGGCCTTGACCGTGGTGTCCGGCCCGGCGCCGGGGGCAGCCCCCAGCATGCCGCGCGACCAGCTCTCCGAGGCGTCGACCTTCGGCTTGTTGGTCTTGGCGGTTTTAGCAGCGGCATCTTTCGCTGCCTTCTCGCCGGCCGCATAAGCCTCGTCGATCGTCGCCGACAGCCCGTCGGTGCCGTTGCAGGCGCCGACCGAGACGCAATCCTGCGCATAGGTGCCCGGCACGAAGCGCTTGGTCTCGTCGTTGAAAGCGACCTTGCCGCGCGACTGCGAGAACAGATGCACCGACGGCGTCCAGCCGGCTGACATCAGGATCGCATCGACCGGGATGGTGCGTTCGCCGCCGCCATTCTTCGGCTGCACGGTCATCGACGACACCCGCAATTTGCCGCCGGCGCGGATCACCGCGCGGCCGAAATTGACCTCGATGCCGAGCGCCCTCGCCTCGTCGATCACCGGTCCGGTTGGATGGTCGCGCAGGTCGACGATCGCCGCCACGTTGACGCCGGCCTTCCTAAGGTCGATCGCCGCCGCATAGGCGGAATCATTGGCGGTGTAGACGCCGACATTCTTGCCGACAGCGACGCCATAGTGGTTGAGATAGGTGCGCGCTGCACCGGCCAGCATGATGCCCGGCCGGTCATTGTCGGCGAAGACCATGTGCCGTTCGATGGCGCCGGAGGCCAGCACCACGCGCTTGGCCCGCACCTGCCACAGCCGCTCGCGCGGCAGGTCGTGGCCGGGGGCTGAGAGATGATCGCTGACGCGCTCGACAAGGCCGACGAAATTCTGCGCGTAGTAGCCGAAGGCCGTGGTGCGCGGGAGCACGCGGACATTGTCCATGCCTTGAAGCCTGGCAATCGCCGCCTGCGCCCAGGCAAAACCGTCCTGACCATCGATCCCGGCGCCGGTTTCGAAACGCAGGCTGCCGCCGAACTCGGCCTGCTCGTCGGCCAGGATGACGCGCACGCCGGTCTCGGCCGCGGCAAGTGCTGCCGCGATGCCGGCGGCACCGCCGCCCAGCACCAGCACGTCGCAATGCGCATAGCGCGACGAATAATGGTCGGGATCAGGTTTATCCGGGGAAACGCCAAGGCCGGCCGCGGCGCGGATCTTCGGCTCGTAAAGGCTCTTCCAGGCCGCTTTCGGCCACATGAAGGTCTTGTAGTAGAAACCGGCCGAAAACAGCGGCGACGCGATATCGTTGACCGCGCCGACGTCGAAGGACAGCGACGGCCAGCGGTTCTGCGACTGTGCTTCAAGCCCGTCATAGAGCTCCTGCACGGTGGCCCGCACGTTTGGCGTCTTGCGCGCCGCGTCGCGCTTGATCTCGACCAGCGCGTTGGGCTCTTCCGCGCCCGCCGACAGGATGCCGCGCGGGCGGTGATATTTGAACGAGCGGCCGACGAGATGGACGCCATTGGCAAGCAGCGCCGAAGCCAGCGTGTCGCCCTCGATGCCGGCGTAGGACTGGCCATCGAAGCTGAACCGCGCGGTCTTCGCCTGCTTGAGGCGACCGGCACCGGGAATGCGGAACGCGCCGCTCATTTGGCAACCACTTCGTTGGAGATTATGGGCAGCTTCGACGGTTTTGGCTCGCCGGCCTTGTAGGTCATGATGAACTTGTCGGTGACGGTGTCGCGCACCGCATTGAAGAAGCGCGCGCAGCCATGCATGTGCCGCCAGCGCTCATAGATGATGCCCTTGGGGTTAGAGCGGATGAAGAAGAACTTTTCGAAATCGTCGTCGGTCTCGCCAGCCATGTTGGCCGAGCGCGCGATATGCGCCTCGCCGGCGTTGCGGAACTCGAGTTCCGGGCGCTCTTCCTCGCAATAGGGGCAGCGGATGAGAAGCATTTGGTTCGTTCCTACAATTCGCCGTTGCCGACATGAGCGCCGGCGGGTTGGTCGCAAAGCCTCTGGCCCATGGCGGCAAAAGGCGCGACGAGCCGGATGCGCTCCTCCACGCTTGCGGCCGGACGAAACAGGTCGCGATATGCCATGTTGCCGATGGTGAGTTGCATCGGATCGGTCGTGACGATGACGCGGCGCGGCTCGAATGTGTCGTCCTCATCCTGGTCGGAAGGCATGTTCTCCAGGAACATGACCACCTTCTGGCCGCCGCTCCACACGCAGGCCAGGATGCCGTCATCGACGGAAAACGGCCAGCTGGCCTCGTTCCCGGCGCGGCTGATCGGCTGCGTGCGCACTTCGTCCGCCGACGGAAAATGGAACATGCCCTGTTCCCCCGCCAGCATCAGCGGCATGGCGACAGCCATCTGCGCCATCATCAGTGCGCCACCGCCGCCGCCGCCGCCTCGTCGATGAGGCGGCCGGTGCGGAAGCGCTCGATGGTGAAGGGCGCGTTGATCGGATGCGGATCGTCCTTGGCAATGGTGTGGGCAAAGACATGGCCGGAGCCCGGCGTCGCCTTGAAGCCGCCCGTGCCCCAGCCGCAATTGACATAGAGGCCGGGCACCGGCGTCTTGGCCAGGATCGGCGAGCGGTCGGGCGTCACGTCGACGATGCCGCCCCATGAGCGCAGCATCTTCATGCGCGTGAAGATCGGGAACATCTCGCAGATGGCGTCGAGCGTGTGCTGCAATATGTGCAGGCCGCCGGTCTGGGAATAGGAGACATATTGGTCGGTGCCGGCACCGATCACCAGCTCGCCCTTGTCGGACTGCGAGATATAGGCATGCACCGTGTTCGACATCACCACGCACGGCACCACCGGCTTGACCGGCTCCGACACCAGCGCCTGCAGCGGATAGCTTTCCAGCGGCATGCGCACGCCGGCCATGTTCATGATGACGGACGAGTGGCCGGCGGCAACGACGCCGACCTTCTTGGCGCCGATGAAGCCGCGCGTCGTGTCGACGCCCATGACTGCGCCATTGGCCGCCCGCTTGACGCCGGTGACCTCGCAATTCTGGATGATGTGGACGCCGCGCGCCGAGGCGCCGCGGGCATAGCCCCAGGCCACGGCATCGTGGCGCGCCGTGCCGCCGCGGCGCTGCAAGGCCGCACCGACGACGGGATAGCGGGCATCCTTAGAGGTGTTTAGCGGCGGGCAGAATTCCTTCGCCTGCTCCGGCGTCAGCCATTCATTGTCGATGCCGTTCAGCCGGTTGGCGTGGACATGACGCTTCAGCACCTGGATGTCGTGCACGTTGTGGGCCAGCATCATGACGCCGCGCGCCGAATACATGACGTTGTAGTTGAGCTCCTGGCTGAGCCCATCCCACAGCTTCAGCGCATGGTCGTAGATGCCGGCACTCTCGTCATAGAGATAGTTCGAGCGGATGATGGTGGTGTTGCGGCCGGTGTTGCCGCCGCCGAGCCAGCCTTTTTCCAGCACCGCGACATTGGTGATGCCGTGTACCGTGGCAAGGTAATAGGCGGTGGCCAGGCCATGACCGCCGGCGCCGACGATGATGACGTCGTATTCCTTCTTCGGCTCAGGCGAGGACCACTGTTCCTCCCAGCCCTTGTGGCCGCGCATGGCCTCGCGGGCGATGGCGAATACCGAATATTTCTTCAACGTTCCAGCCTCGCAAATGGCGGCAGGGCATTCTATCGACCCCGGCGCGCGAGGTGTATCACTAGCGAAACGCAGCTTCCACCCTTGCGCTGTTTGCGACGGCGCTTGCCGTTTTGCGCCGCGCCGAAAATGACGCATGCGATCTGGTAGCCACGGCTGCCTTCAGTCACATTGCCTGTCGCGGGACTCGGGAGGCAATTATGGGCAACGCCTGGTGGAATTTGACGTTGCGCTTTCTGCTGGAGCTTGCCGCCATGCTTGGCCTCGGCTTGTCGGGCTGGGGTCTCTCCGATGGATTGTGGCGCTGGCTCCTGGCCCTGGCCTTGCCCCTCATTGCGGCTGCCTTGTGGGGGACCTTCGCCGTGCTCGACGATCCCAGCCGGTCGGGCCGCGCCCCGGTGCCCGTACCGGGTGCGGTGCGTCTGGCTCTGGAGCTCGTCATCCTGTTCGGCGGTGCCGTCGGATTCTACGTGGCCGGCTACACGACCACGGGCATCATCGTCGCCCTACTCATCGTCATCAGCTACGCATTCTCGCTCGATCGCCTCAGCTGGTTGTTGAAGCAATAGTTCGCCCTACCGGCGTCGCCTTCGCGAGTCGCTCCCTCCAACGACCAGCCGCAAGAAACCAACTGCGCAGGTATCGGGTGTCGCGGGTAGGTGTGGCCTGCGACCAAGGGACCTCGTTGCCGGCACCAGTCGGCCAGACAGGACCGACAGAAGGACGACAGCCATGCTCGCACTCGCCAACAAGATCGCCATCGTCACCGGCGCCAGTTCCGGCATCGGCCGCGCCACCGCGAAACTCTTCGCCGAGGAAGGCGCCAAGGTCATCGCCGCCGCCCGCCGCCAGGCCGAGCTCGATGCGCTGGTGGCCGAGATAGCCGACGCCGACGGCACGGCCGTCGCCCTTGCCGGCAATGTCCGCGACGAAGCCTATGCGAAAGCCCTTGTCGATCTGGCGGTCGAAAAATTCGGCGGGCTTGACATCGCCTTCAACAACGCCGGCGCCGTCGGCCTCATGGGTCCGATTTCGGAACTGCCGCTGGAAGAATGGCGCGAGACGCTCGACACCAACCTCACCAGCGCGTTTCTCGGCGCGAAGTATCAGGTGCCGGCGATGATCGAGCGCGGCGGTGGTTCGCTGATCTTCACTTCCACCTTCGTCGGTAGCACCGTCGGCATGCCCGGCATGACCAGCTATGCCGCGAGCAAGGCCGGGCTGATCGGGCTGACGCAGGTGCTTGCCGCCGAATATGGCCCGAAAGGCGTGCGGGTCAACGCGCTGCTGCCCGGCGGCACCGACACGCCGGCGGCGACCTTCAAGACCCCTGAATCGCGGGCTTTCGTCGAAAGCCTGCATGCGTTGAAGCGTGTCGCGACACCGGAAGAGATCGCCCGTTCGGCCCTTTACCTTGCCTCCGACGCATCGAGCTTCACCACGGGAGCCGCGCTGTTTGCCGATGGCGGCGTGTCGATCAACCGGACGTGAAGGCTTTTCCCCACCAGGATGCATGTTGATTGTCGCGAGGTGGACGGCCGGTCTTGCTTTTTCCGTGCGATTTGGCGATGCCGTTTCCTATCGAAACGGGTGTTTTGCCAATTCAGGTCCTGGAACCATGATGCTGATCAGAACCTACGTGGCTGCGAGTGCAATCGAAGGCGTCGGCGTGTTCGCCGCCGAACCGATCAGGAAAGGCGCCTCGATCTGGCGGCTCGATCCGGATTTCGACCGGTTGATTCCGATGGAAAAATACGAGGCAGCCCCCTCGCATCTGAGGGAATTGCTCGACCGCTATGCCTATCCAAGCCCGGACCGTCCCGGTTTCATGGTCTATGAGGTCGACAATGGGCGTTTCATGAATCACGCCGAACGGCCGAATACGGATTTTTCGCAGTATGGCGGCGCCATCGCCACCCGCGACATCGCGGCCGGCGAGGAGATCACCTGCGACTATGGCGAGTTCTTCGAAGATTTCGAGCGGCTTCACCTCGCCACGGCGTAGTCGGCTCCCGATCCAGCGGCAAACCGCTGCGGTTTGCCGCTGATGTTCATTTCGGCTGTGGACAGCGCGGCCTGATTCTGCTATCAGCCGCCACAATTCGTGGTGTAGATCGCCGCGGAGGCTTGTGGCTATGGCCGCTTGCCTGTTGATAACAAACCCGAAAGACAGGATTGCCCGTGCAGGTACTCGTCCGCGACAATAACGTTGATCAGGCGCTTCGCGCGCTCAAAAAGAAGATGCAGCGCGAAGGCATTTTCCGCGAAATGAAGATGCGCGGCCATTACGAGAAGCCTTCCGAGAAGCGCGCCCGTGAAAAGGCCGAAGCCGTGCGCCGCGCCCGCAAGCTGGCCCGCAAGCGCGCACAGCGCGAAGGCCTGCTGCCGATGACGCCGCGTCCGGTCGCTGCTGGCGCCGCCGGCGGTGCAGGTGGTGCTCCGCGCCCGCCGCGGTTCTAACGCCAATTTTTCGTCCTTTTCGAAGGATACCAGAGGTGGCGCGATGCGGAATCGCCGCCACCTTTTTGTTTAGGGCGACAGGCGTCCACTTGGACGCGCAAAGGACGCTCTAACGCTTTACGACAATTTTGACCCGGCCCGGAGGGGGGACCCGGACCCGAGTGACGCGACTGAAGTGAGGACAGGGCAGACATGAACGCAATCAGCGTGGAGCGCAGAACCCCATTGCGCGGCTTTGCCCTGACGGCAGCCCTGCTTTCCGGGCTGGCGCTGGCCGGCTGCCAGACGGCGGGCCCTACAGGCGAATTCAACAACATCGACAAGGCTCAAGGCTCGAGCGAGAACATCTCCTCGCTGTCGGCGGTGATCCAGCGCAATCCCAAGGATCCCGAAGGCTACAATGTGCGCGGCTCAGCTTATGGCCGTGGCGGCCAGTACCAGGCGGCGCTCCAGGATTTCAACACCGCCATCCAGCTCAACCCGAATTTCTACCAGGCCTATTCGAACCGTGCGCTCATTCAGCGCTTCCTCGGCAATCAGAAGGCCGCGCTCGACGACTACAACCGCTCGATCCAGATCAATGGCAATTATGACGCCGCCTATATCGGCCGCGGCAATCTCTACCGCAAGGCGGGTCGCACCCAGGATGCCTTCAACGACTTCCAGAAGGCAATCCAGCTCGACACCACCGATGCGCGCGCTTACCACAATCGCGGCCTGATCTATCAGAGCCAGGGCCAGCACAAATTCGCCATCGAGGATTTCTCGACCGCCATCTCGCTAGCGCCGGACGCCGCCGAGCCCTACAACGGCCGCGGCCTTTCCTATCTGGCCACCAACGACGAAGACAACGCCTTTGCCGACTTCAACATGGCGATCAAGCTCGACGGCAAGAACGCCGAGGCCTGGGCCAATCAGGCGCTGATCTACGAGCGGCGCGGCGACAAGGTCAAGGCGGGGAAATCCTACCGCGAAGCCGTGCATCTTGATCCGACTTACCAGCCGGCCAAGGATGGCCTCGCCCGCGTCAGCGGTGCGACTTAGGCGCCAATCAAAACGCTGCCCGTTGTGCGCCCGAACGAGCGCGTGGCTCTCGAAAACCCATCAATCCGGCAACCGCGCATTAACCCCGGCGGCAAGGTGTTGGCGCGTGCCTTGTTCGCGCCAAGTTTTCAGGGGAACGGTCTGGCCACCCAAGCCGTTATTCCAAGCAATTTGCGAAAGGACCCTCCCATGATCAAGAAACTCGCCTGCGCCGCGGCCCTCGCCACGACGGTGTTCGCCGCCGCCCCTGCCAGCGCCGGCAAGCTGCAGCTCGGAACGCTCGACTGCACCATTGATGGCGGCACCTCTTACATCGTCGCTTCCAACAAGGGCGTGTCCTGTGTCTTCCGCCCCTACCACCACGGACCGTCGGAGATTTACACCGGCGTCATCTCCAAGATCGGCGTCGATGTCGGCCAGACGCATCAGGGCCAGCTCGTCTGGGCCGTGCTGGCGGCAACGCGCGAACGTGATGCGGGCGATCTCGCCGGCAGCTATTATGGTGTCAATGCCGAGGCCAGCGTGGTGACAGGCGGTGGCGCCAACCTGCTGGTCGGTGGCTTCAACAGCGCCTTCATGCTGGAGCCGCTCAGCGTGCAAGCACAGACCGGCGTCAACCTCGCCGTGGCCGTGACCTCGCTGGAGCTGATCCACTCGCTCAAGTGATTGCGTGGAGCCCTGCGCTCCACGACCCCTCTATTTACGGCGCGGAACCAGATAGGATGGTTCCGCGCCGTTTGATTCTTGGAGCGACACCCGGAAAAGAGTGAAACGGTTTTCCCGGGAAAAGCGCGTAGCGCTTTCTCTAGAGAATTGCGTCAAACAAAGAGAAAGAGCGGTTCCGAACCGCTGGGGGACCGGATGCCAAAGACAGCCATCGTAGCTGCCATATTCGCCACCACGCTTGCCGGAGCGGCGCATGCACAGGACAAGGGCATCGAACTCGGCGTGCTGGATTGCGCCATCGGCGGCGGCACCGGCTTCATCTTCGGCTCGAGCAAGGATTTGAGCTGCACCTTCAACCCCGCCGACAAGACCTTTGCACCGGAAGCCTATTTCGGCGCCGTCAACAAATACGGCCTCGACATCGGCACCACGAAGCAGACGGTGATGCAGTGGATCGTGCTGACACCGCTGAAGAACATCTACGCGCCGGGCGCGCTGGCGGGCGACTATATCGGCGCTAGCGCCGAGGTGACGGCCGCCGTCGGCGCCGGCGCCAATCTGCTGGTCGGCGGCTCCTCGCAGGCCTTCACCCTGCAGCCACTCAGCCTGCAGACGCAGACCGGCATCAACCTCGCCATCGGCGTCAGCCAGTTCCAGTTGCGCAGCACCGAGAATTGATCGCCCGGTCGCCTGCCGAAAAAATCTCGAAAATTTCGCTTGAGCTCAACCCCGGTTGAGGTCCTACAAGCCTGCCCCGACTGGAGCGACGCCCTCGACGCGGCGCGCGATGCGCGCTCTCGCCTGTGCATGGTCCTGCCGGAAACCCAGACTGGCTTCTGGCGCCATACGCTGGCATCGAGATATGGAAGGCAGGGGTGGAAATGACCGGAATCAGCACAAACAGGGTCGACTGGCGCGCTTTGTGGGCAAGCGGCGACCTGGCGCGTTTCTGCTTCATCAGCCTCGGCATCCTGCTGCACGCCACCAACGAGACGATGGTGGCGACGGTGATGCCGGCCATGGTCGGCGAACTGGCCGGCGTCCAGCTCGTCGGCTGGTCTTTGGCCATCTATGAACTCGGCGCCATCGTCGCCGGCGCCGCGGCGGGACGGCTGGTGAGCTATGTGGCGCTGCGCACCAACATGGTGGTTGCCGCCCTCCTCTATGCCACCGGGGCGCTGATCTGCGCCATCTCGCCTTCCATGCAATTGTTCCTTGCCGGCCGCCTGATCGAGGGGCTTGGCGGCGGCGCGTTGGTGTCGTTGGCCTTCGTCTCGGTCGAACGGCTGTTCTCGCGCGCCATCTGGCCGCAGCTTTTCGGCATCATGTCGGCGATCTGGGGCGTCGCCGCCTTCAGCGGCCCGCTTCTCGGCGCGATCATGACCGAGCTTTTGTCATGGCGCTGGGCCTTTGGCATCTTCACCTTCGGCGGCACTGCGATGGCGCTGGCGAGCCTGATTGTCCTCAACACGCCCGAGGCCACCAGGCCGCAGGCGACCGCGGGCAAGGCGCCGCCCTTCCCATTCGCAGCGCTTGGCTGCCTTACCGTCGCCGTGGTGCTGATCGCCTCGGCAGGCGTCGACATCGCCCTGCTGCGCTCGTCGGTGCTGATGGCCCTCGGCCTCATCGGCCTGGTGCTGTTCTTCTACATCGACGCGCTGAAGCCGCGCTCCCGGCTTTTTCCGGCGCGGCTGTTCTCTTGGCGCACACCGGTCGGCGCCGGCATGACCATGGTCGCCGCCTTTTCGGTAGCGACCTGTTCCTTCGGCGTCTACGGGCCGCTGATCCTGACCAGCCTGCACAACATCCCGCTGCTCACCACCGGCTACATCATCGCCGCCGAATCGATCGCCTGGTCGATCCTGTCGATCCTCGTCGCCAATGCGCCACCGCACCGAGAGCGGTTGATCATCGTTGGCGGCGCGCTGATGATCGCGGCAGGCATCGCCGGCTTTGCCTATACGATACCGCTGGGCTCCATTCCGCTGATCCTGCTTTGCGCCCTGCTGCAGGGTGGCGGCTTCGGCATCGCCTGGCCGTTCCTGACGCGCGTCATCGTTGCCTCCGCCCCGGAGGACGAGCAGACCATCGCCTCGGCTGCGGTGCCGACCATGCAGCGCATCGGCTATGCCGTGGGCGCAGCACTTGCCGGGATCGTTGCCAATGCCAGCGGCTTTTCAGAAGGACTGAATCATGACGCGGCCGCGAATGTCGCGTCCTGGCTGTTTCTTGCCTTCGTGCCGCTCGGCATTGTGGGCTGCCTCGCGGCCTTGCGGACATCCTCGACGGCAAACCGCCTGCAGGAGGCCGTTGGTTAAAGCAGTTCCAGGAAGAGTGTGAAACGCTTTTCCCGGGAAAAGCGCATTGGCGCTTTCCCTCAGGAATTGCGTTAAACAGCGAGATAGAGCGTTACGTCGAACGGCCTCTATTCGACCTCTCGCAGTCGATAGCCGACACCGGTCTCGGTGGTGATATAGCGCGGCTGGTCGGGGGTCTTCTCGATCTTCTGCCTGAGCTGCCGCACATAGACCCTGAGATACTGCACGTCGGTCGAATCGCCCCAGACCTGTTTCAAAAGGAAATGATGGGTCAGCACCTTGCCGGCGTGCTGCACCAGGATGCGCAGGATCTCGTATTCCTTCGGCGACAGCTTGACGTCCTTGCCTTCGACCTTGACGATGCGTTTGACCAGATCGACGGACAGGTCGCCGGTCTGGAACACCGGCTTTTCACCTTGCTGCTGGAACTTGTGGCGCAGCGCCACGCGGATGCGGGCAACCAGCTCATTCATCCCGAACGGCTTGGTGACATAGTCGTCGGCGCCAAGTTCCAGAGCCTGGACGATGCCGGCCTCGTCGGTGCGGCTGGACAGGATGACCACCGGAATGTCGAGGCCGTCGTCGCGCCATTTGCGCAACAGCTCGTGGCCACCCATGCCGGGCAGGCCGAGATCGAGCAGGACGAGATCCGGCTTCTCCGCATCCATCAGTTCGATCGCTGCCTTGGCGTTCGGCGCCTCGCTGATCGCGTAGCCCTGGCTGCCGAGCCCGACACGAAGCAGCTTGCGGATCGGCGGCTCGTCGTCGACAACCAATATCCTGACGTTCGAGTTTGTCATGCCAAGTCACCCACTTCGTTGTCGTCCGTATTGGCGGCATCGAGATCGGGCTGGTTCGCCGGCTTCGGCATCTTGATGGTGAAGACCGCGCCCGAACGGTCGGTTCGGTTTGCCGCCGTGATCGTGCCCCCCATCGCCTCGATGAAGCCGCGGCAGATCGACAGGCCGAGCCCGGTGCCGGCGCGGACCTGGTCGCCCTTGCGCACCCGGTAGAACGTATCGAAAATCCGTTCCAGGTCGCCGGGAGGGATGCCCGGCCCTTCGTCCATGACCTGCAGGATAACAGAACCATTGTCGGTCCAGCCCTGTATCCGGATCGTCGAGCCGGGCGGCGCATATTTCGCCGCATTGTCGAGGAGATTGAACAGTGCCTGCTCGAACAGCACGGGGTCGACTTTCAACATCGGCAAATCGCTGGGTATATCGATCTCGGTCTTGTGCTCAGCGATGATTTTCCTGGCTCTCTGCAGAGCGGACCCGACGATGTCTCCGACATAGTGGAAAGCATAGTTCGGCTCCATCGCGCCGGACTCGATCTTGGTCATGTCGAGCAGATTGGCGATGAAGCGGTTCAACCGCTCGGATTCGTCGAGCACGGTCGTCAAGAGCTCCACCCGGTCCTGTTCGGGAAGTGCCGGTGCGAACTCCCTCAGCGTGCCGGCCGCGCCCATGATGGCGGCGAGCGGCGTCTTCAAATCATGCGAGATGGACGTGAGAAGTGCCGAGCGCAGCCTGTCCGCCTCGGCCGCGAGCTTGGCGCGGTCGACGTCGGCGACGAGCTGGATGCGCTCGATGGCGACCGCCGCCTGGTCGGCCAGCGCATCGAGCAGGCGCTGCTGCTCGGGCGTCAGCAACGGACCCTGCTTGTCGTTGTCGAGGCCGACGACGCCGATGGCCGTGCGCCCAGTGCGCAAGGGAAGATAGAGGCGCTTGGCGCCCGGAAGCGTATCGGCGCCGCGTCCCGCGGCACGGTTATGCTCCCAGGCCCAGCGGGCGGCCGCGATGTCGGCCTCGGCCAGCGTGTCGTCGGGCGGATAGCCGGCCTTGACGGTGATCGTTCCGTCTTCGGGCAGCAACAACACAACCCGCAGCTTCAGCATCGAGGCGATTTGGAAGGCGGTGGCCCAGAGAACGTCGTCGAGCGTGCCGGCGCCGGCGAGCTTCTTTGAAAAGAGGTAGATGTCCTCGGTGGCCCGCGCCCGCGAACGGGCGGCGATCGCCTGGCGCTGCACGCGCACCGTCAGATTGCTGGCAATGACAGCGACAACCAGGAAGACGCCGAGCGCAACGATGCTCTCCGGATCCCGGATCGTCAGTGTGTAGCGCGGCTCCAGGAAAAAATAGTTGAACGCAAGCGCGCTGGCGAGACAGGCATAGAGAGCCGGCCACAATCCGCCGGTCACCGCCGATGCCAGCACCCCGACGAGAAAGATGATGGCGAGGTTACGAAC
The DNA here is from genome assembly GCF_056404355.1 of Mesorhizobium sp. P2_D5. Classification (NCBI taxonomy): domain Bacteria; kingdom Pseudomonadati; phylum Pseudomonadota; class Alphaproteobacteria; order Hyphomicrobiales; family Phyllobacteriaceae; genus Mesorhizobium; species Mesorhizobium sp. P2_D5. The sequence goes on along the minus strand of NZ_JBFUEE010000006.1, from coordinate 194,778 downwards.
GTCCAGGAATTGGTCGAGAAGGACGGCGAAGGCGAGCGAGCCCATGACATAGGCCGTGGCCTTGAGATAGGGCCATATCTGGAACTGCCACTGTTCGTCCGCCGCCCTGACGTTCCTCGACGTCGCCTCGGTGTTGCGTTCGTTTCCAGAAATGACATGGACGCTGATGTCACCGGCATTGCGGATGAGATCGTAGGTGAGCGAGCCTTCGATCAATTCGCGCCAGCGCGACCGGGTCGGCCTGCCGACCACGATATGGGTGAAATTGTTCGCCGTCGCATAACGCACGATGTCCTGCGCCAAATTCTGACCCGGAATGGTCGTCACCTCGGCACCAAGCTGTTGGGCGAGGCGCAGGTTCGTGGCGAGTCGGTCCTTGTCCTCCTCCGGCATGCTGGCCGAGCGAGGGCTGTCGACATGCAGCGCCGTCCACGGCGCGCGAAGCCGGTCGGCCAGCCTGCGTGCATAGCGGACGCGGGCCGAGCCTCCCTGGCGCGCGTCGAGACAGACGAGGACCCTTTCGCCTGCAGCCCACGGCCCGGGAATGGCATGCGCCTGCATATGGATCAGCAACTGGTCGTCGACGCGCTGGGCGGTGCGGCGCAGCGCCAATTCCCTCAGCGCCGTCAGGTTGCCGGGCGAGAAATAGTTCTCGATGGCGCGCTGGGCAGTGTTGGGGAAATAGACCTTGCCTTCCTCGAGCCGCTTGATCAGGTCGTCGGGGGTGAGATCGATGATCTCGACATCGTCGGCCTGGTCGATGATGGAATCGGGAACCGTCTCGCGGACCCTGACCTTGGTGATCTGGGCGACGACATCGTTCAGGCTTTCGACGTGCTGGATATTGAGCGTCGTGTAGACGTCGATGCCTCGCGTCAGGATTTCCTGGACGTCGAGGTAGCGCTTGGGGTGGCGGCTGCCAGGCGCGTTGGTGTGGGCGAGTTCGTCGACGAGAACCAGCGCCGGACGCCGGGCGAGGATGGCGTCGATATCCATCTCGTCGAGGACGCGCCCCTTGTAGTCGACCTTGCGGCGGGGAATGACCTCATAGCCCTCGACCAGGGCCAGTGTTTCCTTGCGACCATGCGTCTCGACGACGCCGATCACCACGTCCACGCCGTCGGCCAGCCTGGCGCGGCCCGACATCAGCATCTCGTAGGTCTTGCCGACGCCGGGTGCCGCACCCAGGAATATTCTCAGGCGGCCGCGTTCCTCCCGCTCGGCATGATCGAGCAGCGCGTCGGGAGAAGGTCTGGTTTCGTTGCGGCTGTCGTCCGGCATCAGCATCGATCATGGATGGCGCCGGGGGTAGTGTCGATCCCCGGCACCCACCATTCACTATTTCGCGGCGTCCAGCGCAAGGTTGAGACCGAGCACGTTGACCACCGGTTCTCCCATAAAGCCGAGTTCCCTGCCCTCGACCTGGCTGTCGACAAGCGCCTTGACCTTGGCCTCATCGACGCCCCTGGCCTTGGCCACCCGGGCCACCTGGAAGTAGGCCGCTTCCGGGCTGATGTGCGGATCGAGGCCGCTGCCGGACGTCGTCACCAGGTCCATCGGTACGGGCTGATTCGGATTCTCCGCTTTCAGCTTTTCGGCATCGCCCTTGATGCGGTCGATCAGCTTGGGGTTGGTCGGGCCGAGGTTGCTGCCGCTGGAGGCAGCGGCGTTGTAGCCGTCGCCTGCTGCCGAAGGGCGGCCATGGAAGTACTTGTCGCTGGCAAAGGCCTGGCCGATCAGTTCGGAGCCGACGACCTTGCCGTCTTTTTCGATCAGGCTGCCATTGGCCTGGCGCGGGAACAGCGCCTGGGCGATGCCGGTCATGCCAATCGGATAGATGAGGCCGGTCAGCACCGTGAAGAAGACGATCATGATGATCGCGGGTCTTATCTGGGTGAGCATGGACGTATTCCTTAAGCGAGGCCGAGGGCGGTGACGATCATGTCGATCGCCTTGATGCCGACGAAGGGGACGATGATGCCGCCGAGGCCGTAGACAAGCAGGTTGCGGCTGAGCAGCGCGCCGGCGCCGATGGCACGATATTTGACACCTTTCAGCGACAGCGGGATCAGCGCGATGATGATCAGCGCGTTGAAGATGATGGCCGACAGGATAGCGCTTTGCGGCGTCGCCAGATGCATGATGTTGAGCGCCTGCAGCGGGCCGGTCGTTTGCCCCGGCGCGACGTAGAACACGGCGAACATCGCCGGGATGATGGCGAAGTACTTGGCGACGTCGTTGGCGATCGAGAAGGTGGTCAGCGAACCGCGCGTCATCAGCAGCGCCTTGCCGATCTCGACGATCTCGATCAGCTTGGTCGGATCGCTGTCGAGGTCGACCATGTTGCCGGCCTCGCGCGCGGCGACCGTGCCGGTGTTCATGGCGACGCCGACATCGGCCTGGGCAAGGGCCGGCGCGTCGTTGGTGCCGTCGCCGCACATGGCGACAAGCTTGCCCTTGGCCTGCTCGTCGCGGATCAGCTTCAGCTTGTCCTCGGGCGTCGCCTGGGCGAGGAAGTCGTCGACGCCGGCTTCCGCGGCGATCGCCGCGGCCGTCATCGGGTTGTCGCCGGTGATCATCACCGTACGGATGCCCATCTTGCGCAGTTCGGCGAAGCGCTCCCGGATGCCGCCCTTGACGATGTCCTTGAGATGGACGACGCCCAGCAAGCGCCCGTCACGCTCGACCGCCAGCGGCGTGCCGCCCGACTTCGCGATCTCGTCGGCGATCGCCTGGAGGTCCCTGACGGTATCGCTGCCGGGCCGTGTGGCGTGGGCTGCGACCGTCGACTGGCTGACATGGGCGAGCACGGAATCGACCGCGCCCTTGCGCACCGAGGAGCCGTCGATATCGACGCCGCTCATCCGGGTCTGCGCGGTGAAGGGCACGAAGGTGGCGTGCAGCGTTGCCATGTCGCGGGCGCGGATGGCGTATTTCTCCTTGGCCAGCACGACGATCGAACGGCCTTCCGGCGTTTCATCGGCAAGCGAAGCGAGCTGGGCGGCGTCGGCCAGTTCCTGCTCGGTGACGCCCTTGACCGGGCGAAACTCGGTCGCCTGGCGGTTGCCGAGCGTGATGGTGCCGGTCTTGTCGAGCAGCAGCGTGTCGACGTCGCCGGCCGCCTCGACGGCGCGTCCGGACATCGCCAGCACGTTGAAGCGCACCAGGCGGTCCATACCAGCGATGCCGATGGCAGACAGCAATGCGCCGATAGTGGTCGGGATCAGGGTGACGAACAGCGCGACCAGCACGGTTACCGAGATGTAGCCACCCGAATAGGAAGCGAAGCTCGGGATCGTCGCCGTCGCCAGCACGAAGATCAGCGTCATGCCGACGAGCAGGATGTTGAGCGCGATCTCGTTCGGCGTCTTCTGGCGTTCCGCGCCTTCGACCAGCGAGATCATGCGGTCGAGGAAGGTATGGCCCGATGCCGCGGTGATGCGCACGCGGATCCAGTCGGACAGCACCTGTGTGCCGCCGGTGACCGCCGAACGGTCGCCGCCGGATTCGCGGATGACTGGCGCGGATTCGCCTGTTATCGCCGCTTCGTTGACGGAAGCGACGCCTTCGATCACTTCGCCGTCCGACGGGATGATGTCGCCGGCCTCGACCAGCACGGCATCGCCAACCTTGAGGCTGGTGCCGGGCACGAGTTTGTATTTCGTGCGATCTTCGCCGGTCAAAAGCTTGGCCTGGGTTTCGGTGCGGGCCTTGCGCAGCGAATCCGCCTGGGCCTTGCCGCGGCCTTCGGCGACAGCTTCGGCGAAATTGGCGAACAGCACGGTGAACCACAGCCAGATGATGATCTGCAGCGTGAAGCTGAAATCGCCACCGCCGGTGATCAGATCCCTGACGAACAGCACGGTCGTAAGCGCCGAAACGACGGCGACGACGAACATCACCGGATTTCTGATGAGGGTGCGCGGGTTCAATTTCTTGAAGGCCCCGCCGATAGCGGGCAAGAGGATGCTAGCATCCATGATGCTCGCGGATTTTGAGTGGCTCATTTTGGAGCTCCGGCTTCGCTGTTGTTGGATGGCACCGATCGATCGGATGCCGAAAAGGGCGGCCCATAGACCAGCAGCCAGATCACGATCATGACCGCCGCAATGCCCAGGAACGTGGATACGCTCGGGAAGGGAGGGGGAGTTGCCTCCCCCTCATTATCGGCCTTGGGCCGAGCCTTGCGACGCGTGGTGTTGAACCAGGACATGACTTCTATCCAAGACGGGGCGGCATCAGAATGTCTGCCCATGGATCATTGCCAGGTGTTCGACGATCGGCCCGATCGCCAGTGCCGGGAAGAAGGTCAGGCCGACGACGATCAGGATGACGCCAACCAGCAGGCCGACGAACAGCGGGCCATCGGTCGGGAACGTGCCCGCCGAGGCCGGGACCGTCTTCTTGGCCACCAGCGAGCCGGCAATGGCCAGCGCCGGAATGATGACCAGGAAACGTCCCATCAGCATGGTGATGCCGAGCGTGATGTTGTACCAGGGCGTGTTGCCGCTGAGGCCGCCAAAGGCCGAGCCGTTGTTCGCTGCCGCCGAGGTATAGGCGTAGAGTATCTCGGAGAAGCCATGCGGCCCGCCATTGGCGATGGATGCCACAGCGCTCGGCAGGACCACGGCGATGGCCGTGAAGACCAGCATCGCCAGCGGCAGGCAGAGGATGGCCAGCATCGCCATCTTGACTTCCTTGGCTTCGATCTTCTTGCCGAGATATTCGGGCGTGCGGCCAACCATCAGTCCGGCAACGAAGACGGCGACGACGATGAACATCAGGATGCCGTAGAAGCCGGCACCGACGCCGCCGACGATGACTTCGCCGAGCTGCATGTTGATCATCGGGATGAAGCCGCCGAGTGCCGTGAAGCTGTCGTGCATGGCATTGACCGCGCCGCAGGATGCGGCGGTGGTGACGACTGCAAACAGGGCCGACATGGCGATGCCGAAGCGCGTCTCCTTGCCTTCCATGTTGCCGCCGTCGATGCCAAGCGCGTGCACCAGCGGATTGCCGCCAGCTTCCGCCCAGTAGCAGACGGCGACACCGGCGATGAACAGGACGCCCATCGTGGCCAGGATCGCCCAGCCCTGGCGCTGGTTGCCGACCATGCGGCCGAAGACGTTGGTCAGGGCAGCACCGAGTGCGAAGATCGTCACCATCTGGATCAGATTGGAGATCGCGTCGGGATTTTCAAACGGGTGCGCGGCATTGGCGTTGAAAAAGCCACCGCCATTGGTGCCGAGCATCTTGATGGCCACCTGCGAGGCGACCGGACCGACCGCGATCGTCTGCTGCGCGCCTTCAAGCGTGGTGGCGTTGACGTACGGGCCGAGCGTCTGCGGCATGCCGAGATAGACGTAGACAAGGGTCAGGACGATGCAGAGCGGCAACAGCACATAGAGGGTGCAGCGGGTCATATCGACCCAGAAATTGCCGATGGACTTGGCCGAAGCACGGGCGAAACCACGGATCAGCGCGACCGCGATGGCGATGCCGACCGCCGCCGACAGGAAGTTCTGCACGGTGAGGCCAGCCATCTGCACGAGGTAGGACATCGTGCTCTCGCCACCATAGTTCTGCCAGTTGGTGTTGCTCACGAAGCTGACGGCGGTGTTGAAGGCAAGGTTGGGTTCGACAGCGGTCATGCCCGCGGGATTGTAAGGCAGGACGCCTTGCAGCCGCTGCAGAACGTAAAGCACCAGGAAGCTGGCAACGCTGAAGAGCATGATGCCTGCCGCATAGGCGGTCCAGTGTTGCTCCTCGCGTTCACTGGTGCCGGCGATGCGATAGAGCCCGCGTTCAATCGGGCCTAGAACCGGCGAAAGAAATGTCCGGTCGCCGTTGAAGACGCGGTACATGTAGCCGCCGAGCGGCTTCACCAGCAAAACGACGATCCCGCAGTAGACGAGGATCTGTAGCCATCCGTTGAGTGTCATGATTGTAGCTTTCCGGACCTTGCGTCTATTGCCGTCAGAAGCGTTCTGGACGAACGAGGGCGTATGTCAGGTAGACGAGCAGGAACAGCGTCACGCTGCCACCGAGAATATAGTCGACGAGCATTTCGCGATCCTCGCGTTAGAGAATGTCACAGGCTTTGATGTAGGCGAAGGACAGGGCAAAAAACAAAATCCCGATCCCGAGAACGACGATGTCCATTGTGCTTGTTCCTTGCTTCCGATCTTCTACTTTCGACCGTAGCGCCTGCCACAGGCAGGTCGGCGATTGCGTAAACAGGTCGGCGATTGCGTAAAAAGCGGCCCGCCATACTTCAGGTGTGACGGCGCCAACTTTTGCTCAAGGCGGAATATGGACCCGATCGCCATAAAGGTTCGAGACGGGGCGGGAAGGAAAGAAATAGGAATTTTATAAAGGTTTTTCGCCCGACTCATGGCCGGCCCCGGGCCAACAAATTTGGGTCGCTGGGGACGTCATTGCCGGAACGAGCGGAACAAAACTTCCAATGCGAGATTGTCGACCTGAGGGCTCACCACAGGAGACGACCATGGCAAAGCAGAAAATGCTCGACGATCTGTTTCACGACACCCTGAAGGACATCTATTTCGCCGAGAAGAAGATCCTGGCGACGCTGCCGAAAATGGCCAAGGCCGCGCAAAGCGCCGACCTGAGAGCGGCCTTCGAAAAGCATCGCACCGAGACCGAGGGCCATGTCGCAAGGCTGGAGAAGGTCTTCGGCGTCATCGGCAAGAAGGCGGTCGGCAAGACGTGTGCGGCCATCATGGGCATCACCGAGGAAGGCGCCGAGATCATGGAGGAATACAAGGAATCTCCGGCGCTCGACGCCGGCCTTCTCGCGGCAGCGCAAGCGGTCGAACACTACGAGATTTCGCGCTATGGCACGCTTAGGACCTGGGCCGGCGAACTCGGCCTGAATGATGCGGTGACGCTTCTCGAAGCCACGCTGAAGGAGGAGAAGGCCACCGACGAAGCCCTGACGCAGATCGCGGTATCGGCTGTGAACGTTGCAGCCGAAGCGGCGTAACCCAAAACTCATGATCGGTGAGCCGCGCCAGGAACGAGCTAGCGCGGTTCCCGCATCATGCTGAGATAGGTCGGGTCGAACTCGGCTATTTCCTGCAGCCGGTGCCAGTCGAGAATGGTCACCGTGTGGTTCGCCCAGTTGACGACGCCGACCTTGCGCAAGGCGCCGATAACGCGGTTCATATGCACAACCGAGAGGCCAAGCACGTCGGCCAGTTCGGCCTGTGAAAGCGGCAGATGAAAGCTCATGCCGTTGGTGCGTTGCACCACCTGCAAGCGCACGAAAAGTTCACAGACGAGATGGGCCAGATGCGAGGTCTTGGAGCGGCGTCCCATCGCCACGATCCACTCGCGGTGAATGGCGCCATCAACCAGCGTGTCCAGCCACAACAGCCGGGTCAGATGCGGTGCCTCCTCGGTGATGGCACGCAGCCGGCTGTGATCGGCGAACATGACATGACAAGGCGACAGGGCAACGATGCCGTGATCCATAGTCTTCAGCAGGAAAGCGTGGAGATCGACGAAGTCGCCAGGCACCTGCAATGAGGTGAACTGTCGGCCGCCATTCTCCAGCACCTTGTAGCGTGCCGCCAGGCCGTCGAGGATCAAAGTCGAGTAAGTCGGCCGCGATCCCGAGGCGACAATGTCCTGTCCGGTCGCAAAATGCCTTTCGAAGGTCATGGCACCGGCCAGCAACGCTTTCTCGCCGTCGGAGAGCGCGTCGTGTTGGCCAAGGTTCAGATAAAGGGATTCAAGCACCGCTATCTCCAGCGAAGGGGCTCAGAGCCGATCGCCAATTCGTTTGGCGCAAGCATGGGGCGGCTGCGGAAGCACTAGGTCTTCGGACGGGGCCAGGCATTAACATTTGTTAGAGTGCACTTATTCACCGGCAAACGCCACCTCAGGTGGAACAACAGTTCGGTCCGTGAATTGTCGGTTGAATCTCTCGCGCACGTCATCACCAGGAGGTCCAGCGCATCATGCCCAGATACTACCTCGACCTCTACAATGGTGATGGTCTGACGGTCGACGATGACGGGCAGGTGTTCGAAACGCGCGAACGCCTGCGGCGAGAGGCGATTCGCATACTGCCCGACATCGTCCGCGACGAGATGATCGAGAACGATCGCACGGTCATCACCGTGAAAGTGCGGGACGAGAGCGGGCGCCATGTCTTCGAAGCATCGCTGGTCGTCTCGTCGGGGTGGTGTGACTGAGAGCCTCGGCCCAAGGCTCGGACCGAAAGATTCCACTGGTCATCATTTGTAATCGTCACCGCCGCCGCACCGCTGCACCATGCGGAGACTGATTGAGGTGACAACGGTTCCGAAACCGACGTCCCAGCAGCGGAAGGACCGACATATGAATCGCGCGAAAGTCGATACGGAGCGCGACGAACGCGCCAAGCATGAGTCGCTGATCGTGACCGCCGCCGAGCGAGCGGCGCGAGAGGAAAAGACGGCCAGGCTGAGAGCTCTGCGCCTTGCCGCGCAGTCGGCGGACGAGCCGGCGTCGGCAGGCCCCAAGCCGCCACGGCGACGCGCACGTTCGACGCAATAATTGTCGCTCAACATACACAGCCCGCATCTGTGATTTCCTATAGCTCGTAAAAAAGCGAAAGCCCGGCTGGGTCGAGCCGGGCTTCCTGCGATGGCTGGTGTAGACTAGCCACCAGGATGGGAGGTCGCGTCAGGCGGCGTAACCGCCATAACCACGGGCAACTGCGTGCACACCCGCGGTCGGCTCGAGATCCGGCCACAGGATGCCGGAAGCCTGGGCAAATTCGACCAGCGCACGGCGCGCCTGCTCGATGGTCACATAACCCGGAACCGCGAGATCACATGCCTTCATCGCGTTGCGATAAAGCGGGCCGCGGCGGGAAGTCGTCCAATTGGTCAGGAAATCGTGCATTTCGGCCAGCGAGGCAATCTCGCGCTTGAAGCCAAGGCCGACGGTCAGTGCGACCGGTGAATGAAACAGCTTGTCGTGCATGAAACGGGCTCCTGATTTATCGCAGCGCCAGGAGAGATATCCGGGCTGGTCCACGAACGGGACGCGGTGAAACGCGCCGCGTGGCAGGAGGTTCCAGACCGTGCGCTTTTATATGAAGGCGGCGGTCATCCTTGGATCGCGATGCCCGCACAAGCGCTATGAGCGATCGGCGGATTGTCGTGTGAGGCTGGTCGGCATCCGCCAGGACCTTGCTTCACTCGCGACTGGAGCCTCGCGTGTCTCACGCTGCTTCGACAGGCGAAGAACTGCCGCAAGCCTGTTTCCCAGCGAGACGCCGGGCTTTTCAACAAAAAGGTGCGCGACCAGCGCCATGAGGAGCAGAAGCACCATCGCCATCACGATCACAAGCCAATACTGGGTGGCGTTGTCCAGGGCGAAGGTCCGCACGGGCGCGATGGAAAATATCGCGACGAAGGCAAGCCCCTGCAAGAGAAAGATGCCATAGCTGATCTCGCCCAGTCGCACTGAACGGTTGGCAGTCAGAAGGCCAAAGAAATCGGCGCCCGAGACGATCAGGAAGAAGGCACCGGTGCACAGCAGCATCGGTCCCGGCGCGTAAGCAACCCTATAGGTGGCAAAAACATACACCAGCAGCGCCAGGGCGATGGCGGACAGGACGTGCCGGTGCACCTTCACCAGCAGCGCGTTTGCTTCAAGCGTCGCGCACAACATGCCCCCTGCGAAAAGTCCCAGATAGCTGTAGGCGCCGCTGCCTCCACTCATTGACATGACAATGGAAAAAGCCAGCAGAACGGCCGGCAATCCTATGCGGGTAACCGGGTGCCGGCTGAATATGGCTGCGATCGGCAGGCTGAAATAGAACAGCCATTCATAGGGCAAGGTCCAGGTTACGCAGGCCAAGACGCAGACGCGGGCACTCGAAAGCGGGATATAGCCAAAGACACCAAACAGCAGATTGAAAAATGCCCGCTCGTAGGTTGCGAAGGTCGAATAATCGATCCGGCCGTCAACGACCTCCAAGGCCATCGCCACGCCGACGGCCAAAATGTAGAGCGGCCCGATCCTGAAAGCCCGCTTGAGCAACAGGGTCGGAAAATCCACGGAGGCCTTTGCCGATAGCAGTTTCCCCCAAAACAGATAGGCGGAGATGATGAAGAAGAAGGACACCCCCATTTGTCCCAACAGGCCGTAGAAAGCGGAGGGCGGATACTTCCATGTGCCGGTCGTCAGGAATTCATGGTAGATGACGGCGTGGTGGAGTGCGACGGCAAGCGCCAGATAGCCACGCATTCCGTCGATCGCCCGGACCCTGGCCGCGGTCGCTTCGAAGCCGACACGCTGAAACAGCGGCAAGCCTGCTAGCGGCCAAAGCAGCGCGACGACCACAAAGGCGGGCCAGAGATCATAAAGTCCAATCACGATTGCTCCGAGCCGATGCGCACAGCCTGCTGAGTCCCTGTTGGACTATGCAACCTTGCCCAGCGCCGGCACAAGCGTTCGCCACGATCCGCGTGATGCTTCCCGCTGCGGCTAGCCGGACAATCGCTGACCTGCCTGACCGAAGCCATCGAGCGCAACGACAACCGGGATCGGGGATTCTGGAGGCGTTGGCCGATTGCGCTTGACGTGTGGCCCTATCGCCGCACGAGCGCGTTTGCTTCAGCCAATGTGGCCAGCACTTGCTCGACTTTCTGCGCCGAGGCGTCCGTGCGCTCGATGTGCCGCATCACCTGCTGCGTCAGCATCGCAAGCCTTGCGGCGCGATATACGTCGCCGTTTCTCGCGGTTTCAAGGTTGAAGGTCGCGATCATCATGGCAACAATCCCAAAATCATGGAGCACTACGATGCCGGTGGATCGATCTTCGTCAGGCGCTCTCGGGCCTCGATCACACGCCGCTGAGCGGCCCGTATTCTGCCGCAGAGCGCGAGATTGATCCCGACTCCGCAGTCTTCATCCAGCATTTCCTTGGCGCGCCTGAGGGCGGACTCCGCCCGCTTGACGCGCTGTCTGGCCTTGGCCAGTTCCAAGATCATGAGATCGGCCATTGCGCCGCGTCCACTGTGCTCCGGGGTGTACATCATGAAGTGCTAACTCATGACGGAGCAGATCGTTCCCCCGTTGAGGCCTGGCACCGAGATCACGAATAGAGTCTTGGTTACCACGAACCCTGCAACGGAGATCTCTTCCCCCATGACAGTGAGACCACGATGGCGGGCTTTTCTATTGCCCTGCGCTCAGGACGAGCGTGCGCACTCTTGCCTTGGTTCGTTTCAGGCAATGTTCCGGAATATCTGGCCACGTCGCCTCAGCGCATTCTTTCCCTGTGACTGCAACAGTTTCGCCAGGCTGCACGTTCGCGGCTTGGGTAGCGGTGGTTGAGGTGAAGAGCACTGTCTGAGTTATGAGCGCCGCAACGGCGGCGACCTGGATCAGGACGGTAGCTAGGGCGATTTTCTTGAGCACGCGAGGAAACGCTCCACCCCGCTCCTGGTTCCTCCGGCTTGTGATTTTCGTTCAGATTGGCCCACTCCCTTACGGTGTGGACTTTTCTGCTTGAGCAGGCCAGCCAAGCAGGGAAAGAAGCAGGGAGACCTAAGCTAGTCAGAAATCACCAGCGATTTCAACGCGTCGTCGAATGATGGTGGCGGGCCACGAACGATGAAAATGGGCACTATGTCTAGGCTAAAGCGCTCTAGAATGACCGGAAATCGTTTCTCGTCGAACACCTTATAGCGAATCCTAGGGTCGGGCTCTCTCATAACTCCGATCAAGCCGATTCCCACCCGACCTGCCTTTCGCATGGCGTCCTTCGAAAAGCCCGCGTTGCTGCATATCAAGGTGACATCCGCGGCAAGATCGCGACGCTTTGAATCGGCAGCATCGATCAGGATCTGCCTCGTCACGCCGTCCACGGTGCCTGTGATCAGTACGTCGACCTCTCTAAGGCCATCCGGCCCTTTTACCCACTCGCCGACCTTCACCTCGGCGGAAGGATCGAACTGCTTCGCCACGTCGGCAACGACTTGTTCATAGGCCCTTCCGAGCTTGGCCATGCGGAGGTTTCCTCGGTTGTCCGTGCCCGAAAATGGCTCACCAATGCATGGCGCTTGCCTCGTCAGGGCGCTGCTGCAGTTTCAGGTTTGCAAGGCGGTTGGCCTTTGAAGTCACGAGCAAGGCACCCATACTTGTCGAACGTCTGCCCGGTTTCCCTCGCGGCTTTGGCCATACCGCAGGCCGAAATGGCCAGGCAGGAGAGCAGAGCAATCGCGGTTCTCATAACGAGCATCGATTCATGTCTGCGCCTCATTTTCCGACCTTTTACGATGCCCGAATTGCCAGAGGTTGACCGTGATCGGCGCCGGGGTCAACCGTCCCGAAGACGCACGCGATTGAGCATCGTTGCACATTTCGGCACTTGCCATCCCTTCGTTGCAGCGACCCTTCAAACGGAGTTCGCCAATGGCTAGATCGAAACCGGCCAAGCATTATCGCAGGCTGAAATCGAGCGCTTTCTCGTGGCAGCGGAAGCGCTGCATTGGAGCATCGTGAAGCCGTTCATATCGCCACACTGCGAGCACTACCGCGCTACGCGTGTCTTGCATGAGGGGCTGTTGAAGGCCGTTCGGGAAGTGACGGGAAGGAAGTCGAGTTTATCCCATGGAATGTGATGGGTCCGGTGCGATGCCCCCGGCTGAGTAGCGCGCGGGCTGGGACTTCAGTCTTAGTCCCGCCAATAGGCTTAATTGCGAAGTTTCTAATATGCCCATAGTTTTGGCAGCGCGGGGAACGCAACCCCTTCCCGCAGTGACCGGTGCGGCTTTCGCATCCCCAAGATAGCCCCAAGGCCGCACCGGCCATCGTATCAAGAACGGGTCGCACGGACGGTCGGGCTTGTTTGCCGAATCGTGGAAGGCAGTCCCAAGTGCTCTCAACTGTTTTACGGGAAAAGCTGGTGTGCGAATGCGGTCGCACCGGTTATCTGAAACTACGAGAAGACCATCAGCCCCTCAGCGGGACCTGGGAATCCTACAGCCTGGAGGGGTTCAATGGCGGCAGCCTGACGATCACCAGTTGCGGAAATATTCCCGGCGACAAGCTGGCCTATTTCCGTCCTTTGTGTCCTCAATGCAGCCAGTGGGGCAAGGTGAAGTATGCCAGCCGGACCTGAGCCCGAAAGGACCACTTACATCGTTGGCGTGTTTGAGAAGCCGCATTGGCGGACAGTGCTGACCACCAAGGACAAGGCCGAAGCAGAGGCGCTAGAACAGGCGATGGCCCAGGACGACGTTAAGGCGCGGATCGAGGAAATCACGCCGAAGCCGAAGCGGGCGGTAGGCTTTGAGTGATGGTGAGAAGTCTAGCCAGCACCGCCACCGTGATTGCAACGATAGCTGCCGCTATCGTGCTGACATTTATGGCAGCTAAAAGATTTGAACTACGGCGCCCAAATCCGATCGAGGCTCATATCGAGAGGAATATCTGAGGGATGCGGGATGACCTGCTACAATCCCGTATGGCCGTCCGAATAGTGGTTATCCTGGCGCTTCTGTCCGCCTTCGCCTACGGATTCGCAAAACTTGTGGAACGCTATGGCGGCGTTGGCGATAGGCCCTCTCCGTGTGAGCAATCGTCTGATTGCCCCGACCCGAACGCGCCGCCTCCTGAACTTGAGCCTAAGCCTTATTAGGCCGCACCCCGGCGCCGCCGCCGGACAACCCTAGCGAAACAGCAGATAGACGCCATATGCAAGAGCTCTGAATGAAATGCGCGATCGCTTGATTGAATATGGCGTCTCCCGCAAGACACGGGTTTAGCAAGCTTCGCCCCCGCAAGGGCGCATGACGATTTCAGCCCCGGCAGCGACACGGCGCCGAGCCTATGGCTCGCTACAGGGCCAATCTTCAGGCCTCGTCAAGCCAGAAGGCAACTCGGTCCGGGCGTCTCCGCAAGCCATGTTGAGCTGCCACTGGGACAGACCCGCCGAATTGGAAAGATCGAGGCCCTCGATACGGGTCTGAAAGAAAAAAGCGCGGTCAAAGTCTATCGGCGCGGTGAACGTCGCTCCTCGGAAGTCCGCCCGCGCGAGATTGGCAAACGAAAAGCGGCTGCCGCTGATATTGGCGTCATGGAACTGCGCTCGCCCCAATTCCGCCTTTGTGAAATCAACATTGGTCAGATTGGCGTCCTGGAAATTCGAGCGCTGCACTTCCGCGCTCGTAAACACAGCGCCCTGCGCGTCCATACGGCTGAAGTCGGTCCTGTAGGCCTCGATTTTGTCGAACCGGGCGCCTTTGGCGGTCGAGTCGGCCAGGGAAGCACGCACAAGCGTTGCCTTCTCAAAATTCGCCGCAAGGAGATTGCTGTTCCTGAGGTCGGTCGACGTGAAATCAACACCGAACAGGTTCGCCCCGCTCAGGTCCTCTCCTGTTAGGATGAGAAGCTTTTTGTCACAGTCCTGCCAATTGACGCCAGGCGTCGCGGCTGCGTCGCAATTTTGAGCGGCAGTGGCGTTCTGCCAAGCAAATACAATGCAAACCGCTAGAACCAAGCCGGATGCGCCGTAAGCTCTGGTTCGTCTCAAAGTCATTGTTGCTGGACCTCTGCTACTCGCCGACAATCAACCTTACCATATCTGCTGACACTCGAAAGCGACGGCATTTTGCCCGCTAATCCCGCTAGTCCCCACCGCCAAATGAAAAGCCCGCCACCGTTGAGGCAGCGGGCTAAAATGGTGGGCGTCGGACCTATTGAATGCAAGCCCGGCGGGTAGCGCTCAGGGTCGTAGTGCGACGGCGAGACGAGCATGAAATCGTCTTGAGTGCGCACAGGGATCATTCCGAAGTTGTTGCGGTAAGCGTGGAGGAACGGCAGAACGATCATGTCGTTGCTCGGCTTGATCGCACGTGGTACGGCGCCTGGATCGAGCAGGGTCATATGCCGCTCCTCGCAAGCACTTCCTGAGATTCCAGATCGTCGGGCCACATGACGGTTTCGCCGTAGTCTCCCGGGCAGGACCCTTCCAAGTCGCCGCCGTCCTCGTCGTCGCAGTGGTCGAGCTCCAGATCATCGAGGCAGCCGAGCGACGGCTCGTCGTCTGCTGTCTCCTCCAGGTCGCAATCGACTTCCATGAGATCGAGCGCGGTGATCAGCGACATGGCGCGAAAGTCGTTGAGGCGCTTCTCGACCGACTGGCGCCATTGGCGGGGATCCATACCCTTCGGCATGCCGAGAGGCTGCAGGATGGGCTTGTGCGCGTTCATGACAAGCCCCTATCGTGGTTTTCATAGTAGATGCCGAGGCCAGTTGAGGCCGGCCAGACGTGTGCCTTCCACAAGGCACGTGGATGGTCAGAGTGGCTGATGTCGGTCAACCAGTCATCCATTGCCTCGGCAAGTTCCCGAGCGAGGCGGTTGACCCGCTGGACCGGCAATTCGCGCGGCAGGACGGGCGACGCCGACGCCGCTGAAGCAATGGCCGGAACGGAGGCGATTGCTCCAACAAATAGGGCGCGACGGGAGAGTCTCCCGAGGATTGGGCTTTCAGGCTGGTCAGAAAAGCGGTGCATAATCCGGTCTCCTTCGGTTGCATTTTCCTTGGGAAACGCATTGGGAAGGATGCAAAGGACGTCGACAAATACCCTACAAAATCAGCCTGTTATGCGAGAAATCTGGCGGAGAGAGCGGGACACTCTCCTCCAGGCCCCTGAACCCCTTGCATCCCTTGACTTCTGGGCTTTGAGGACTCACCTGTGGGGCACCAACGTGGGGCACCGGGTACAGAATGGCCAACCAGCGGCAATATCTTGAATGGCACGGGCAGCAGTGGCGGGTCCGCGTTAAGGTCCCTGCTCGGGTGCGGGATTTGATTGGCCGAGGCAAGTTAACTCACCCCCTCCACACCGCCGACCTCAAAGATGCAGATGCACGTAAGTGGCCGATTGTGTCTCGGCTTAAGGAAGCCATTTCTGCTGCGGAGAAGGCACTCGCAACCAGTGACCCCTTGGAGGCTGAAGCTCTCCGGCACCGACTGTCCAACGACGAGGAAGACACTCAGTTTGCCGTAAGGCTTCGCGCCGAGCAGGTTGAGGAAAGTCAGGGGCTGGACCGCGCAAAGGCCTTCTTCGCCCTCGCTAGCGGACTGGCCACACCGCTGGACCACCATGCAGCCGACTTCCTCAAACACCAAGGCTACCGGCTCAAGTCTGAGGGGGACTTTCGTAGGGTGCTGGGTTGGCTTGGCGATTGGCTGCGCGATAGTCGGCTCCCCGTCTCGCTCGAAGTGATGCGGAGAGTGGAGGCTGGCAAGTTTGTCTCGGGGTCCCTTGTGGTGGGGAGGGGCCACCAGAAGGCTACCGCCTATCTCGGGTTCCTAAAGCAGTATTGGGTTTGGCTTCTTAGCAAGGGGCACTTGGTAGGGGAGAACCCATGGGCCGGCCAATCGTTTCCCTCAGCTCCCAGACAGCGGCGTGAGGCGGAGACGGACAGGGGCAAGCGACCGTTTACAGATGCGGAGATGATCAACCTGCTTAACGGCGACGGCGGCCCGTTGCTTCGCGACCTTATGCCGATGGCGGCGCTCAGCGGAATGCGGATCGAGGAGATTTGCCAACTTCAAGTTTCCGACTGTCGCGAAGAGGTTTTCAACGTGTGGGCAGGCAAGACCGACAACGCCCGCCGTACCGTCCCAATCCACAGCGGTCTTACAGAGATCGTAGAGCGTCGTACGGCGGGCAAGAAGGAAACCGACTATCTGTTTGACGACTTGCCGCCCATCCCAAAGTCGCGCGAGACGCGTTCCGATCCAGCCGCCAAGCAATTCACGCGGTATCGCCGAAAGGTTGGGGTTGATGAGAGGCCAAACGACAAAGCCAAGAGCAATGTGGATTTCCACTCGTTCCGCCGCTGGTTCATCCGCAAGGCACGTGATGCCATGCTTGCGGGGGCTGAGGGCTTTGACGAGTGGACCATCACGTGGGTGGTTGGACATACGGACAGCGAGCGGGCCAAGAGCCTAGACCTAAGCCAGCATGGCTACGCGGGGCAGGACCCGGAGAAGGCTAAGAAGGCCCTTGTGGAGGCCGTGAAGCTGCCAGAAGCTGGCCTCGCACGTGTCCCCTGTTGACCGCCCAAGCTCTTTCGGTCTTACGTGTTGAATTGAAGGTTTAGGGCTGTGGCACGGCTGGCAACTCCATCTTCATGCAAGCTTGAAATGATACTTTGTTCAGCGTTGGAGGCTGTCACCATATGATCAAACAAGAACCATATGCCCGCCCGCCAATAACGGAGGTTGTTCTTGATCTCCAGTTTCAAACAGAGATTTCTGCTAGAGATTTAGAGCGAATTCGAGACAAATTGAAGAGATTCTATCCTTCGATCGAGCCGATACGCGGACTTCATTTAGACATAAAGGAAAATACGACCACCCCGACTTTCTCGATTAATGGTTTTAAGCTGACGTCAGCAAACGGAGCAGACATTGTGTTGCTCAACAAGACGAACATTGGCACAGTGAGATTGGCTCCTTACCAAGGTTGGGACAGTTTGTTTAAATCGACACAAACTAATTTTGACTTGGTTCTCAGCGTGCTCAAGCGTCCGGTCATAACCAGAATAGCTAGCAGATTTATCAATCGACTTGATATACCGTTTGGAAATAGTGCGAAAATTACCCCTGCAGATTACTCTCTCGTGGGCGTTAACTTGCCGCAGGGATTGGCCAAGCAGTCAATTTCGGAAACGGCGAGAATCGAGTTTATCGAGGAGAGCGAGGGGTTGGTGGTTGTTATTAACAGTGGGGTTGTAAATCCTGCGTTGATCGACCACCTTTCATACCTGATTGATATCGATGTAATCCAGCAAGAGAACGTTCCTCTGCGCTACGATGATATGTGGAAACGTCTTAGTCAGTTCCGCTCAGTGAAAAACAAGATATTTGAAAGCTGTTTGACGGATGCAGCGAGGGCACTATTCAGATGACCGCACACCACCTTGCAACTGAAAGGGCTCCTGCGTTGCCGGAAAAGTGGGCGAGGTCAGGGCCGGCTGATTTTACTTCGCTATCGGGACGGCTTTCGCCAAACCCAGCACCGAACTTGGATGGCGTTCTTGGCGCGGCGATGAGCAATCCGCCTGTCACAATAACCGAAACAGCACCTGATCCGAAGCCCCGTGATGTGGAGCTATTCGACGCGCGAGTGCACCTGAAGGTGGCCACGTCGCAATATGCTATGCATCTATCTTCGGATGAACGCGCAAGGCTATTTGCGGAAGTCGATTACCTCCTTGAGACCGAAGCCTGGGACGAAGAAAATGCACTTCCGCGCCAGCAGTCCTTCTTGGGTTTTTTGAGATGGACCATCCTTTCTAAGAATAGCAGCTGGACCTCGCTGGGCTTAGATGGAGACGGCAGCATCTTGCTGGCCTGGAAAAAGGGGCAAAACGTCCTGACGGCAAATTTCGTCGATGCCAACGAGGCAAAGTGGGCTGCTCAGTTAACCATTGGATCGAATAAGGAAGTATCTGTCGG
Organism: Mesorhizobium sp. P2_D5; assembly: GCF_056404355.1. Taxonomy (NCBI): domain Bacteria; kingdom Pseudomonadati; phylum Pseudomonadota; class Alphaproteobacteria; order Hyphomicrobiales; family Phyllobacteriaceae; genus Mesorhizobium; species Mesorhizobium sp. P2_D5. The sequence goes on along the minus strand of NZ_JBFUEE010000006.1, from coordinate 176,272 downwards.
TCAAGGACCGCTTAAATCATTTGCTGAACACGCTGTTTTTCATCTGAAGAGATTTTAATGGCCGAGCAGAGAATTCCTGATGATCATCACGTAGTACGACATTGCCCAAGAGGCCACTCCATTAGAGAGAATGGAAAGGTTACTGGGGTTTATCCAGAATTCTTTAAGTTGCGGGCTGAAGTTGGTCTAAGCAAAACTCCAGAGACGTATTTGTCCGCCTCCTACTATGAGTATTTTGGCGGTGCAGCAGATGATCGGATGCTTCGATGCCTTGAAGCGACTCCGCGCGATATCGCCGATAGTGAAGCGATGGTTCGGCTTGGCGTTGGGCTTATGTTGGCTCAGGCTAAGGCCACGAAAAAGAAGGTGCGCGTTTCTCATATTGGAAACAAGAAGAACCCTGCATACGCCAAAATTACTGGCACAGGGCAGCCGGGAATCCTTGACGAGGAGCTAGCTGCGTTGCTCTCTGCTAAAAGTATTGTCGAAATTGCTATGGCCGGAGACATCAGAAGAAAGGTAATAAAGGACCTCGGCGCCGATAAGGCGGAAAAGGACTCCGAGGCAGATAAGGCAAAAAAGGACCCGACTTAGATAATGGGTCGCACATTTGAGACACCATCTCGTGAGGGCGTCGGCGAGCTTTTCCCCCCGTGCCGCCTCCCGGCGCTTCGTTTTCCAAGCTACTGCCGGCCCCGCTCTCTCGCTGTGGTTCCCCAAACCCACCTTGCTACCGTGATGGCAAACAGAACGCCCAGCGACATGAGCGCCATAATCAGCGTCCAGGCTATTCCTATTATCGCCGAGCCTTGCCAGTCGAATGGCCGCAATGTTGTTTCGAACTTCATCGTACCCGCACGCATGGCCTGCATCTCGGGCCATGATACGTAAAAGTCCCTGCCCGTAAGGCAAAGGTCGCGGACATTGATATTGCCGACCGGATTCTGTCGCGAGGCCAGTTGTTCGTCGCTCTGCCGAGCTGCGCACTCATAGGCAAGCTTCATAGAGCTTTGGGTTGCCGCGTCTGCGCTGTATCGGTCCAGCACGTCCCAGCTATGCCAGCCAGCACCCATCAAGCCCGCGACTAGAGCAAGGCGCAACCCTCGCAGAAACCACTTTCTATAGAGCCCCATTAATTGCCCCTCTTTGAGGGAACGGTATCAGACTTGGGGCCGGCGCCAAGCCTCCATTGCTTGTCTCACTAGGGCAAGCCCATGTGAGTCCTGCCAACAGCCGCCCAATTAGTCTCACATAAGTGGTCTCTTGACATTTCGGTTGCCAGTCTCACATAATAGTCTCAGATGAACGCCAATGGGAGACACAATGTCATGGCCACATCCGCACTAGTCGGCTACGCCCGCACCTCCACCACCGACCAAAAGGCCGGCCTTGAAGCCCAGCTTCGCGACCTTGAGCAAGCGGGATGCACCAAGGTGTTCCGCGAAGAGGTGTCGTCTGTGGCTACCAATCGGCCACAACTTGCAGCCGTCCTTGAATGGGTACGCGAAGGCGACATGCTGGTAGTCACCAAGCTGGACCGACTAGCACGCTCCGTGGCCGACCTCGTGTCGATCACTGCGGCATTGAAGGCAAAAGGGGCAGGCCTGCGCATTTTGGCGATGAACCTCGACACCGCCACCCCCACAGGAAAGCTGATGTTGAACCTTCTCGGCTCAATCGCAGAGTTCGAACGGGAGCTAATGCTTGAGAGGCAACGAGAGGGGATCGCAAAGGCCAAGGCCGAGGGCAAGTACGAGGGGCGGCAACCTACGGCCCGCGCCAAGGCAAAGGACGTGATGAGGATGCGGGCGGAGGGGAAATCTGTTAGCGATATGGTGGCGGCGTTAGGGATCAGCCGGGCTAGCATTTTTCGGATACTGGCAGAACACGCAGAGGCGACACCTACAAGCTAGTGTTGAGGGGATGGAGAATGCACGAGAAGGCAAGATGTCTGGTGGCTGGTGCCGTTCTGTGGCTCACGCTAGTGGCCTCTGGGCCGGTTGCTGCCGAAACGGTGGACGTGAAGTATCGCGGCGCGGTAGACCTCGCCAAATTTCAGTGCACTGGGGAGTTGGACAGCAGCGTGGTCAAGCGCGTTTGCTACAACGCTGAGCACTCCTATATGCTCATCCGCCTCAAGCAGACTTGGTATCACTACTGCGAGATTGACCCGGGAACGGTGTCAGCGCTGTTGGCCGCAGAGTCCAAGGGATCGTTCTACAATTCGAGCATCAAGGACTCGGGGACTGGCGGCAAGTTTGGTTGCCGTGACAAACCGATACCCAATTTTTAAGTGATGCGTCAGGGGGTAAGGCATGAAGTGGTTGCTAACGCTGTGTTTTTTGGCGCTACCTTGCAGCGCTTCCTTCTCCAAGGAACCGTTCGCGTACTCAGGGTTCGGATCGGCGACTTGCGCTGAGATTGCGCGATTGCACCCAGCCGACAAGACACCGATAGGTGCAGCTGTCTTATCCTGGGCTCAGGGATTCATGAGTGGCATCAATATCAGCCATCTAGCCCATAAACAACCGATGCGGGACTTAGGAGATGTAACGACCGAAGGCCAGTTGGCATTCCTGTTGAACTACTGTGATGAGAACCAGCTTCATCAATTCGCCTCCGCTGTGCTCGCGCTTTATGGGGCCTTGCCGGAGATACCGCCGAAGAACTAGACGATCACCATGTGCAACCTCTACAACATCACCACGTCCCAAGAAGCAGTCCGCCAATGGACCCGCGCTCTGCGGGACATCTTGGGCAACCTTGAGCCGTCCATAGACATCTATCCCAACCAACCCGGCCCGGTGGCGCGCAACGCTCTGGACGGGCAGCGCGAGCTTGCCAACCTTCTGTGGGGCATGCCGACACCGGTTGAGCGGATGAAGGGCAAGGCCGACTACGGCACCACCAACATACGCAATCCCCAGTATGGCCATTGGCAGCAGTATGTCGGCGTCGAGAACCGCTGTGTGGTGCCCGTGACAAGCTTTGCGGAGCCGAGCCCGACGCCCGGCGACAAGGACCCCGAGACAGGCATCCAGCGGAACTATTGGTTCGCGCTCAATGAGGACCGCCCGCTGTTCTTCTTCGCTGGCCTCTGGACGCCGTGGCATGGGGTGCGCAAGGTCAAGGACGGCCCCGGCGACTTCGAGCTTTACGGCTTCATGACGACCGCGCCCAACGCCCTCATCAAGCCGATTCACGAGAAGGCCATGCCGGTGATCCTGAGGACGCAAGAGGAAACGGAGACCTGGCTGACCGCTCCTTGGTCGGAAGCGAGGAAGCTACAGCGCACGGCCCCGGACGATGCCCTTGTGATTGTCGAGAAGCCGGCCACACAGATTAAGTTCCCAGCGCAAACGCCACCCGCACCGGCTCATGGGTCGCTATTCTAGTCCAAAGTTGAGATGGGGGGTTTATGCAGCATCGTTTTATTGGCCCAGCTCTCGTAGCGGCCTCGCTCCTTTCCCTGACGACTGCATCTAAGGGAGGGATTGCGGTGGAGGGAACCCTAGATTGTGGAAAGTGGGTTGAGGCTCGAAGAGAGGCGAGCGCTGCCGGGCTCGAACATTATGTGCTCGGTCTCATGAACGGGTTGGCGCTAGGCTCTGGCGTCGAGTTCTGGAGGGCCGGTGGCGTGTCCGTGAGCCGCGAGCAAGTTTTCCTTTGGATGGACAACTATTGCCAAAAATCGCCTTTGGAGACCGTGGTTGGAGGTGCATTCGCTCTGATGAATGAGCGGACTGGGGCGGCATTCAGGGACAGATTCAAGCCCAAGTGAAACAACGTCCCGCTCAATCATCCTTCCATATCACTCGTCGCACCATGCGGATTTCCGCAAGCCGCCTCACGCGTATCTTCATGCCCTCCGATGCGCTTGGCAGCAGGATATCTACGTCAAGCTCTCGGCGTTTGCAGCGTTCGCAACGCATGTGGCGGGCCACGTCCCAAAACGGAATGTCCCCGACGAGCTTGGCTAGGTCCCCCGGCAGATAGTGGCGAGAGATGTTGCAGTTGATGCATCGGACGCGGATTAGCTGACCAACCTCGTGCGCTCGGCACAGGGTCTGCACAAGGCGGCGCGGTCTTCTGCTCTGTTCCGGCATGGCTCAAAAATAGGAACGCATTCCTCGCCGAGTCAATTCGCCCTTGACATTTTCGTTCCCTTTTTGTTCACTGTCAGCCTGAAGCTTTTAGGAGCAACCGTCATGGACCACATTGTGACACTGGACAGCCGCCAAGAAGCCGCCCTCCAGGCAATCGCCGACAAGTTCATTGCCCAGCACAAGGGCGACCCGGTGAAGGCGCTCAAGGAAATGATCGTTCTCAACGGCCACCTTCAGGACCGACTTGACGCGCTTGCGGCACCGCGCAGAGCCGCCCGCTAGGAGAGACACCGCGATGGCCACGATGCACTTAGACGCTGAGTCCAAAGCCGAGCTGCACTCCGAAGCGGAGAAGCTCATAGCCCGCTACGAAAGCCCCCTTGAAACCGTGAAGGCGCTTATGGCCTACAACTGCGAGCTTGAGACCCAAATCCTCGCCCTCGCTCACAGGTATCCGGGGCTGGTGGCGATCAGCTTCGACCCTACGCCGCCCGTGCTTGGGTGAGAGTGGCGGCGCTCAATGCATGACCTTATCGCGTTCATTGGGAGTAACTCTGCGCTGGTGGCCGCGAACCCCGCAGCCTTTGCCACGTTTGCCGTGCTGTTCGGAGGCGGTGGGTTTGCTGTTGGGCGGTATTTGCTGACTGAGCGCATAGCCAATCTGGAAAGCCGAATTGCAAGGCGCGATGAGGAAATCACGGACCTAAAGGCCAAACAGAAAGCGCCAGAGCTGGAGCCTTCGATGATACCCGTGTTCGGCACAACGGCGATTTTCCCCCGTGAACCCATCCCCTCCCACCGGCTCGTGGCTCAGCGGAAAGAGAACCTCGATGTCAGATAACTTGCTGCCGCAGCCCAAGGCACCCAAGCTAATTGTCGTCACCGCCTTTGACCGCGATGAGACCGGGGACCTACAGCCAGTCTTTGGGCCTGCCGAGCAGCAGACCGAGGACCGGGCGATAAGGACCGCTAAGGGCCTAGCGGGGAAACATGCCGGCGTAATAGCGTGGTCGCGTGAAGCCAACCCATCGCTTGGCGAATACGGTGAGCCCACGACGCTCTTTGTTGGTGGCGACGTGCCCGACATGGAGTGACGGGCTAGAAAAGGCTGCCCATGTTTGACCCACCTACAAAGCCTTGCTTGAGGGCGGTGCGCCAAGCGTCGCGTTCGGCCTTCCAATCGGTTGTGCAGAATGTGGCCTCGTCGATCGGTGACATCTGCGCAGGGGTCTGGGAAAGGTAATGGAAAAGATTATCGCTGGTCGGCTGAGCCCGCCAAATAGTTCGCTGACCGCAATCGGCATCCACTAGCGACAAGATGTCATCCTCTTGGTAGCGTCTCGTCAGTTGCTGAAACTGAGTTTCGATCCAGCTTGGCGCAGTGTAGGTGATGGAGGCCAAAGCTGGGCGAAAGAGCGTGATCGGTTCGGTTAATTCTCCGGCATACGACTCCCCGCTGATATGAGCCCAAGGCATTCTCGCCATCTCCGCCAATTCGTGTGACTGAAAGCGATAACGAGGAACGCTTGGCAGTGTCACGGCTGCCACCAGTACGGTTATCGCGGCGACAGCTCCGGGGTGTGGGGAGTGTCTCCAGGCCTTTCTCGCCGCATACGCCAAGAGGTAGATGGGTGCGGCAATGACAAACCCACCATAGATCGTCTCAAACAAAATACGCTCAAGGATTGGTCCCATCGGTTTGCCCTGAGGTAGTAGCCTGCGGTGCGCCCCCGCAAGCAGCCTCCTCATGACCCCCTGATCGGGGAGTTGGAAAACCGAGTTCCGGTTCCTGCGGCCTTTAGTTCCGGAGAACCTGGACATACGCCACAGGCTCCCCGACCAAAAAGTCGAGGATCGGCACCGATGTTTTCGGCACCATGTTTGAACTCAGGGTTTCCACACCCCGGAACGCCGCGTGAGCGCTCGGGGCGCACAATGATTCAAGGGGGCGTGAATTGCAACATCCGAGTAGGGAGCTGTGGCATATGGGCTAGTTGGCAGTTGGATGGGGGCATCACGCGCTTTTGGCGCATCTTGCGGCATTTCGGCCACTTTTGGCTGTTCCCTTGCCAGCCAACTAGGCTTAATTGGACTGTTGGTCGCATCTAAATTGGAACCCATCATGACCAACACATCACATACAAACTTCAGACTTTTTGTAGCCACAAGCACACGCGAAAACGCTGGGCCGTTCAAGGACCAACTGTTCGCCTACGCTTGGGCGTTAGTAACCGACAGCGGCAAGCCCATCGCACGCGACGCAAACCCTTTTGGCGATGGGGGGAAAGGCGATCACACCAAGGGCGTTTTTCCGGCCATTCGCGATGGGCTGAAGACTGTCCTTGCCGGCGCATCTGTCGCCGTAATTACCCAGCTGAAACACGTAAGGGACCACCTGAATACCCCGCCCTCGGATCGAAGGCGAAGGGGCTATCTCAAATCAAACAAAACGCCTTTCGCTGACAAGGCGGCTTTGATTGTCCTTGATGACGATTTGGAAGGAAGATCCATTTCGATTTCTGGTCGAACGCCTGCCGACGAGTTCGAGACGACCCTTCTTGGAGAACTACAAGACTGGGCGCATGAGAAAGCCAAAAACAGCGGACTGCGACCGAAAGACTGGAACCTTTGATGTCAGCGTCGCGATCCCAGCTGGCCTCGTTGCCCGAAGACTTCCACAGAGTACCGGCAGAGACATTGACATGCGGGACTCCCGGCTGTGGTCGGCCTACCTCCTTCGCCGCCGGAACAGGGCGCTCGCAATTCCATTGTCGGTATCATGTGCAGTGGAAATCCCGCCACGGGTCGCACTGGCATGGAACATATCGTGCAGCTGAACTGAGACCTTACCTTGACTCGGCATCCCGTTGGCTGAGGGCTGAACACGGAAGCAATCCCGCTGTGGCCGTTGCTACAACGGAAATGCAATATTTGCTGGCCGGGTCCGGCAGGGTTGAACCTGCGATGAGCCTGCGCGGGCTCAGTGCTGCCACTAGGGCGCGGATTGCATTTGCCCGTCTAAGTGATGCGGAGGTCCTGGCAAGCAAGCTAGTGGCCATCTATGTGGCCGTGGCGGCCCTTATCGAAGACGACTTTGGAAGCCCCAGAACGCGCGAGTTCCAAAACGTACAAGCCGCAAAGGTAGCACACCGCTTGGCGAGCGGAACTCATCGTCGGTGGCTGATGTGGAACCCAAAGGGCGCGGACGTGCCGGTTGAAATTCACGCCTACCCTCGATCCGCAGGGCTCGTGCTACGGAAAATTGGAGAGGCCATGGCAAAGGTTGTCGATCCGCTAGTTGCCGCAGCCCTGCCGGAAATCATCCAGCTGAAAGTCGAAAGATTCGGCCCCCATCCATCCCATCATGCGGCGGCGGAATGAAAACTCGCGGGCACTTTATTGTGTGACTTGATCGGGCATCATGGGGACGCACAGGTTGAGCGCTTAGCTCCCCCCATTCCCCTTATGGCGGCGCGTGGTGGTGGCCTTTAAGCTCAACGCCTCCCTAGCCCCATCTCCATCGATGTTAACTCAAAGCCAAACATGAAGGCCCGCTATGGAGAGGGTGGCTTGGATGGACGATACCTCCGCCTCCTCAGACTATTGGTTTGATCCTTGGGCAACCTCTCAAGGTCCTAACCTTAAGGCCCTCTCGGCCTCCATCACCAAGCATGTGCTCCAAGCCACCGCTAAGGGTCCTCAAGCCCGCATCAGGCAACCCCGGATGGAGCAGGTGGAGAGGGTCACCAACATCGTGTCTTGCCTCGTGGCCAACCTAGCAGCCATGCATCAAGGTCACCCCGAGCATAGCCGCCTAGCCATCCCCCTGCGCCACACCTCACAGTCCCGCTATGACCGTAGGGGCTTGGGGCACCTCCCCCATGTCATCGATGCGATGGCCACCATGGGCCTAGTGATCAAGCATGCAGCACACATCAAGAAGCGGAGGACAGGCATAGAAGCAACAGGGAGCCTCCTCGATGCCCTGCTCAAAGGGACTGCGGCGGAGGTAGGTAGAGCAGAGGGGGAGGAGACCATATGGCTGACTGCAAGGATGGGCCGTGATGCCGTTGGCCACAAGCTCCCCTATCAACAGGTGGACTATGTGGACACCCCCGAGACATACTTATTGCGGGGGGAGATGGAGGAGATCAATGCCTTCCTCACCACCCAGTGCATAGAGCTTCAAGGACACCCCCGAGCCGGCTTCAAGCTAACCCGCCGCTTCCTGCTGCGCGACATCGGGGACCCGCACACCTTCAGCCTGCATGGCCGGCTCTATGGGGGCTTCTGGGAATCCTTGCCGAAGAGGCTGCGGGGAGACCTACGCATCAATGGGGAGCCCATAGCCGACCTCGACTTCGCGAGCATGTTCCCAAGGCTTGCCTATGCGCGAGTAGGAGCTAAGCCGCCTGAGGGTGACCTCTACGCCCTCCCCGGCTTGGAGGGGCACCGTGCTGGCGTGAAGGCCTGCTTTGCGGCCATGCTGTCGTCCTCGAACGAAATGACCCGCCTACCGAGTGACGTAAAGGAGGCCTTGCCGCCGGGCTGGACGGGGAGAAGATTGGCGAAGGCGATTGGGGCTAAGCATCCCGCCCTCGTGCCGCTCTTCGGAAGGGACATCGCGCTGGACTTAATGTTCACCGAAAGCTCCATCTTGGTTGCCGTCTTGCTGCGGCTGGCGAGGGTGGGGATAGCGGCCCTACCGATGCATGATGGGATTATGGTCCAGGTGCGTCACAGCGAGGCGGCGAGGAAAACGATGAAGCAGATAGCGATTGTTAAAGTGGGTTTGGAAATCCCCGCAGTAATCAAATAGATGGTTTCGAGATGTTGCGTTGCTGGCGAGTTGGCAGTGTGCTTGGTAATAGCTTTGGGGAAAATCATGTGGATCATTCGGCTATTTTCATTGGCATTGCTGCTCCCCGCTGGCGCATCACCTGCCTTGGCTTACTGCTCGGAGCCTTCCGCACCATCCTGCGCTTCTCGCTATGGGAGCTTCAGCGATCAATGGGAATTCGACAGGTGCAAACGAGACTTGGAGAGCTATAGGTCAGACGTCGAGGAGTTTATGTCTTGCAACAACCACGAGGCGCAGAACGCAATAGACGCTGCTAAGAATGCCAATGAATCGGCTCTCTCGGGCTTCAACGAAGCCGTAAGCGACTTCAACCGGAAGGCATCCCAATGATCAGCGGAATGCTGGTTCGCTCGCATCCGAAGGCCGGTCACTAACCACCTTGGCAACTAGGATTCGACAGTTTTACGCATCTGAGGCAGAATTGGCTGTGGGGTCTTTCCGGCTATGTCTCGCGTGTCGCGCGTCTTATTGTATACGTTGCTGTCGCTGCTGGTAGTTCCGGCGGCAAGCGCTGAACTGCAATTTCAGGCGAGGCAAACTGAGGGCGGACTCCCCTATATTTTCGTGACGGGCGACTTCACATATCAGGACGATTTGTCGAGGTTCGAGGCCTTGGCGCGATCCAGTTCGTCCATAGCAGTGACGTTTCAATCGCCGGGGGGAAATATCCAAAAGGCGATGGATCTTGGTCGGCTCATTCGCAGGCTAGGTCTCAGCACCGTGCAGTTCAGGGCTGTGGAGTGTGCTTCGGCCTGTTCCTTGGCCTTCCTTGGTGGTGTCATCCGATATGCAGAGCCGGGGTCCATTGGGGTGCACAAGTCATCATTCAGTGGCGATTTGTCGGTAACTACCAAGGACGCTGTTTCTGGTATCCAACAGATCACTGCTGACACCATAACCTACATGCTCGAGATGGGCGTAGACCCAGCGCTGCTTCAGCTATCGCTGCAATATGACAGCGACGACATACGATATCTCTCCAAGAGCGAGATGGAGCGTTACAGAGTCGTCACACCGGAGCCAGCGGCAGGTGAGCAACCGGCAGCTAGCCAAGCCCCACCTCCGACGCCACAACCTCTCCAAGCGCCATCGCAGCCACAAGTCGCGTCATTGCCACCAACGCCCGACAATCTATCACTTGCGGTCCCGCCAGCTCATTCCGGGCGAATAGGGCATCCCAAAGGCTCAGCCCCAATCAAAGCTGAGCCGAACGGAAAGTCGGCGAGTGTCGCAGTGCTGAGAAACGGAAGCTCTGTCACAATCCTTGGGAACAATGGTCGCTGGTATAGGGTGCAGTCGGGAAATCAAATCGGTTTCATGCACGACACTTGGGTCCATGTTGACCAATATGACAGCGGTCCGTTTGGACAGTTTCACGTCCAGGTCAAAAGTTTCGACAATCTCGCTGAAGCCGAGTCGTACGTTCGGTCTGCGTCGGTTCCTCTTGCCGCATATCTCGTTACCAACGGCTGGTTCGCAATCACGCTCAAAGACACATTTGCTGAGCCGATGGCTAAGAGCCTCGCCAAAGAGATGAAAGCAAGGGGCACAATCCCCGATGATGCGTACTCGACCAACGGCAACACCTACGTTCGCCGGGTCTGCTGTAACTAGCCCGGCCCGATAGTTGCACTATCTTGGGGCACCAGCGTGGGGCACCGGGACGCCGAGCCATCACAAAAAGTCTTTTTAAATCAGAAAGTTAGTGGGCTCTATGTGAGCTGGCGGAGAGAGCGGGATTCGAACCCGCGTTACGGTCTCCCGTAAACACACTTTCCAGGCGTGCGCCTTCAACCACTCGGCCACCTCTCCGTCCATGCATGTCGCGCCGGCCGGTTTCGCCGCGCGGGTTGGGGAGATGCACCTCCCTTGGGACTATGGCGTGGAACTCCGCGCCGGCGCCGCCAACCAGCGAACGCCTCTCCCCTGCACCTGAGCCGTCGAAGCAACAGGCGCGGGGCTCATCTAGTCGATCCGGCGCCGAATGCCAAGCCATAACGGCAGTCTATTCGCTTTGCCGGCCACACAGCGTTTCGCGAGCCTGCCGGCGCCCCCGTTTTGAGGCGCCGCCACCCGAATGATGTGCACAGGCAAGGCCGCAAGGCTGGCGGCGCTTGACTTCGCCCGGGGTCGCCTGTCTCGTGGTGGAAAGACTTTGCGGGGGCATCGTCCGGACATGACATCGAGCAATGGACAGACGCCAGCGAGGCGACCGGACAGCGGCCTGTCCTTCGTGCCGCCGGGATGGCTCGTCTTCGTCATGGCATGGTCGGTCTACGGCCTGATCTCCGGCTGGCGACTGGTCGGCGACTACGGCCTGCCGGACAGGGTCTTCTATCTCGTCTATAGCGGGCTCGCCGTCGACATCATCACCATCCTGTGGGGGCTTTATCTGCTCGGCCTCGCCTTCGGCCGCTCCGCCCGCTTCCCGCGTCATTTCACCATCTGGCAGATCGCCACCATCATCTGGCTGCTGGCGAGGCAGGCCTATGTGCTGACGATTTCCGATTTCGTCTTCTCAGGCCAGGCGCTTGTGGTCACAGCTGCCGAGATCGCCATCGGGGTTCTCTGCATTTATCTGCTGCGCCGCGGTTCCGAAGCCGGGACCGTCTACGCCAATCCTGAAACCGAAAGCCCGCCTGTCTTCGTCTCGGTTGTCGCCGCCCTGCTCGGCATCATCCTCGGCGCTGTCATCGGCGCCGTGGGTGGATTCTTCGCCGGCTCGGTAATTGCCGATGCCACCGACATGAGCTGCTTCGAGGGCGCCTGCGGCTATTTTGCCGTGTTCATCGGCATGGCCGGGCTGGTCGTCGGCGCCATCGCTGGTGGCCTTTTCGCCGTCTGGCGCGTCCATCGGCGCAAACGCAAGCCGGCGGCATAGGCCGGACTTCAAATTCGCGTATGGCGATTGCGAACCTGGCACGCGCATTCTATCTCTCGTTTGAAACCGGACGACCCTCGGCAGGAGCTTGAGGACTGGCCGGAAGGAAAAGGTTCCTGAATGTTTCGCTTGCTCTTTCGTCTTGCCTCGATGGTCGCGCTGTCGATTTCCGTCATCATGGCGGTGCTCGACGCGACGCGCACCGTGGCGGCTTCGGCGCTGGTGCTGACCCCGCTCAACGCCAGTTGGCTGGCGGTCTCGCCCGACACGCGGGCCGCCTTCGAAACCTTGGTGCGAACCAAGGCCGGTCCGCTGCTGTGGGACGTCGCCATCGCCTGGGTGCTCAACCAGCCGGGCTTCGCCGTGTTCGCGGTGCTGGCCCTCCTGCTCTATGCGATCGGCTACAGGCGGCAGCGACGCCCTGGACAGTTCGCCGCCACCTAGAGCAATTCCAGGAAAAGTGTGAAACGGTTTTCCGTCCGGAATTGCGTCAAACAAAGAGATATAGGGGCGGACCCAAAAGCGGGCACCGGTTCTTGGGAAAACCCGATGCTCGAACGATAGACCACTTCTTGTGTCCCACCATCGGAGACCGCGCATGTTCTTTCTCAGCGACATGCTGAACAAGAAGCTCAATCTGCCGAAGCCGTCCGAGGCGTTGCCGGGCCGCGCCCGGGCGATCCCGACGACTTCCAGGCATCAGGTCCTGAAAAAGCCTCTCAAGGGTCCCTATCCCGAGGGCTTTGAGTGGGCGCTGTTCGGGCTCGGCTGTTTCTGGGGCGCGGAGCGGTTGTTCTGGCAGCTCGAAGGCGTCTGGGTCACTGCGGTCGGCTATGCCGGCGGCATCACGCCCAATCCGACCCATCAGGAAACCTGCACCGGCCTTACCGGCCATGCCGAAGTGGTTCTGGTCGTCTACGACCCCAAAATCGTCTCCTATGCCGCGCTTCTGAAGCTGTTCTGGGAAAGCCACGACCCGACGCAAGGCATGCGCCAGGGCAAGGATGTCGGCACCACCTACCGCTCCGCGATCTACACATTCGGGGATGCGCAATTACGGGCCGCGAGCGCCTCGCGCGATGCCTACGAAACTGCTTTGCGCGCGGCCGGCCATAGCAGAATCACCACAGAGATCGCGCCGGCGCCTGAATTCTACTTCGCCGAAGGCGACCACCAGCAATATCTCGCGAAGAACCCCCACGGCACTTGCAACCTCAAGGGCACCGGCATCTCTTGGATCCCGGCTGCCATCTCCGCCTGACGCCCTTGGCGCAAGGATCGAGCCGCAGTGCGGCTTGCCCGCGCCATGCTTTTCCAAAAGGTCAAAATTCCGCGTGAATTTTGTTTCGGGCCGTGCCAGATTGCCGCCGAGCGGGAGGGGAATACACTCCTGGCTGATGTCGTATGCCTGCCGAAGAACCGGGCCGGCATGCGGCGCGTAACGGAAAAAATAACCGACAGGGTGTGGATCACATGAAACGTATCGTTCTCGGCCTCCTGGCCGCAACCGCAATGGTTCTTCCGGCTTTCGCCGCGGATGTCCAGCCGGCCATCCTCTATGATCTCGGCGGCAAGTTCGACAAATCCTTCAACGAGGCTGCCTTTCATGGCGCCGAGAAATTCAAGACCGAGACCGGCGTCGCCTATGTCGAGTTCGAAGTGTCCAACGCCTCGCAGCGCGAGCAGGCGCTGCGCCGCTTCGCCGAGGACGGCCGCAACCCCATCGTCATGGCCGGCTTTGCCTGGGAGGATGCGCTGAAGAAGGTCGCGGCCGAATATCCTGACCTCAACTTCGCCATCATCGACGATGCCGTCGATCTGCCCAATGTCCGCTCGCTGGTATTCAAGGAGAATGAGGGCTCTTACCTCGTCGGCATCATGGCGGCGATGGCTTCGAAGTCTAAGAAGGTCTCCTTCATCGGCGGCATGGACATTCCGCTGATCCGCAAGTTCGAATGCGGCTATGTCGGCGGCGCCAAGTCGGCAGGCGCGACGGACGTCATCCAGAACATGACCGGCGACACGCCGGCTGCCTGGAACGACCCGGCCAAGGGCGGCGAGATCGCCAAGACGCAGATCGACCAGGGCTCCGATGTGGTCTACGCCGCGGCTGGAGGCACCGGCGTCGGCGTGCTCCAGGCTGCGGCGGATGCCGGCAAACTCGGCATCGGCGTCGATTCCAACCAGAACGGCCTGCAGCCCGGCAAGGTGCTGACCTCGATGCTCAAGCGCGTCGACGTTGCCGTCTACACCGCCTTCCTGGACGGCAAGAACGGCACCTTCAAGGGTGGCGTCGAGAATCTCGGCCTCAAGGAAGGCGGCGTCGACTACGCCATGGACGACAACAACAAGGCGCTGGTGACCGACGAGATGAAGGCGGCGGTCGAAAAGGCCAAAGCCGACATCATCGCCGGCAAGCTCGAAGTGCACGACTACACCGCCGACAACGCCTGCCCGTATTGATCGGCACGGACGTACAGCCATTATCTGCAAACCGCCGGGCGCAAGCCCGGCGGTTTTGCGTTGGCTATAGCTTGCCCGCCAGATAACCCAGCGCGAAGACCACGATCAGCCCGACGGCAACGGCAAATCCGCGACGGCCGCCAAGCGCGTGCAGGCCGAAGCCGTGCGGCGCCTGCGACAGGCTTCGGATCACCGTCGGTGATTTGGCATCGCTGCCGCCCAGACCGAAGGTGCGCATCTGCGGCAGGTCGGCAATGCGCTGCGTGATCTCCGTCCAACGCTCTTCGCCATCAGCCGGTTTGGCGCGGTCGAAGAGGTGCATGCGTTCAGCAAGTTGCACGACCGCATCGCGGAAGGCAGCGTCGATCTCCAGGTCGCGCTCGGCCCGTTCGCGTTCCGCATCGTTCATCAGGCCGAGCACATAGTCGCCGGCCCGCGCGACGCGATCGCTTTCACTGGCCATGACTTCCCCCTCCCCTTCTTCCTCACCAGTGCGGCGGCTTGGTTATGGGCACGTCCGGCGCCGCCTGCTCCTCCAGCGCCAGGAAGCGGTCCGTCAGCGCATCGAGCTTGCGCTGCATGCGCTCGATCACCTTCCACTGCTCGGCGATCTGGCCGGATAGTTCTTCGATCGTCTTCTCCTGTTCGGCGGCGCGGATCTCCAGCGTCGTCAGCCGGTCGGCGGGCATGATCATTCAAAGTCCCCAGTCTGGCAGCATAATGCCTCGCAGCGCAGTGCATGGCGACGCCTTGCGCCGCGATGTCAATTTCACCTTTGCCATAGTAGCGAATGTGAAGGCCCCGGCCACGTTGGAAATTGACAAGCACACCGGGATTTGTCGAGAGTGACCAATGCTCCGCCAATTGGCACGGGCGGAGTGTCATGCTAGGCGTTTTGACCAAGCGATAAAAAATAAGAGTGGGACAGGCTGCATGGCGCAAGCCGCAATCGAGTTGATTGGTATCAACAAGAGTTTTGGCGCCGTGCGCGCCAACCGCGACATCAATCTGGAGATCGCACGCGGTACCATCCATGGCATTGTCGGCGAGAACGGCGCCGGCAAGTCGACGCTGATGTCGATCCTCTATGGGTTCTACCAGGCCGACAGCGGCGAGATCCACGTCGGCGGCCAGCCGGCCTCGATCAAGACACCCAATGACGCCATCGCGCTCGGCATCGGCATGGTGCATCAGCATTTCATGCTGGTCGACAATTTCTCGGTGCTGGAAAACATCATTCTGGGCGCCGAGAGCGATGCGCTGCTGAAGCGGAGCATCGCCAAGGCGCGCTCTGAACTCGACCGTCTCGAACGCGAATATGGGCTGGAGGTCGATCCCGATGCGATCATCGAGGAACTGCCTGTCGGCCTGCAGCAGCGTGTGGAAATCCTGAAGGCGCTCTATCGCGGCGCCGAGATCCTGATCCTCGACGAGCCAACGGGCGTGCTGACCCCGGCCGAGGCCGACCACCTGTTCCGCATCCTCGGGCAGCTGAAGGAACAGGGCAAGACGGTGGTGCTGATCACCCACAAATTGCGCGAGATCATGGCCATCACCGACACCGTGTCGGTGATGCGCCAGGGCACGATGGTGGCGACGCGCGAGACCAGGAAGACCACCGTCGAGGAACTGGCCGAGCTGATGGTCGGGCGGCGCGTGCTGCTCAGGGTCGAGAAGGGCGAGGCGGATGCTGGCGCCGTCAAGCTCGCGGTCAAGAACCTGACGGTGAAGGATACGCGCGGCGTCACCATGGTCGACGACATCTCCTTCGACATTCGCGCCGGCGAGATCGTCGGCATCGCCGGCGTCGCCGGCAACGGGCAATCCGAGCTGCTTGAGGCGATTTCCGGCATCCGGCACGCCGTTTCCGGCTCGGTCATGCTCGACGGCAAGCCGATCGACCTGACGGGTGCCGCCGATCCGGGCGAATTGCGCGACCGCGGCCTCGCCCATGTGCCGGAGGACCGCCATCACGTCGGGCTGGTGCTGGCATTCGAGGAGAACGAGAATTCCATCCTCGGCTATCACGACGACCCTCGCTATTTGAAAGGGCCGTTCCTCAACATCGATGCCATCCGCAACGATGCCAAGGACAAGATCGCCAAATACGACATCCGTCCGGCCGACTGCCGGCTGAAGACCGCCAACTTCTCCGGCGGCAACCAGCAGAAGATCGTGCTGGCGCGGGAAATGGAACAGGACCCGGGTGTTCTCATCGTCGGCCAGCCGACACGCGGCGTCGATGTCGGCGCCATCGAATTCATCCACAAGCGCCTGATCGCCATGCGCGACCAGGGCAAGGCGGTGCTGGTGGTCTCGGTCGAGCTGGACGAGATCCGCTCGCTCTCCGACCGCATCCTGGTGATGTTTGCCGGCCGCATCGTCGGCGAGCGCGGCCCGGAAGCGACCGAAGGCGAACTCGGCCTGCTGATGGCTGGTGTCGAGCATCAGGAGGCCGCCCAATGAGCACGCCTTACGCCAAACTGCCGGCCTGGGCCGATTACGGCCTGATCCCGCTGATCAACCTGTTCGTTGCCTTCGTCGTCGCCGGTTTCGTCGTGCTTCTGGTCGGCGAGAACCCGTTGCGCGCCGCCGTCATCCTGGTCGAAGGCGCCTTCGGCAAGGGCACAGGCATTGCCTTCACCCTCTTCTATGCCACCACCTTCATATTCACCGGGCTTTCGGTGGCGGTGGCGGCGCATTGCGGCCTGTTCAACATCGGCACCGAGGGGCAGGCCTACATCGCCGGCCTCGGTATCGCCGTGGTCTGTCTTTCCTTCGACAGCGTGCTGCCATGGTGGCTGACATTTCCGCTGGCCATCGTCGCTTCGTCGGTCGTGGGCGCGTTGTGGGCGCTTATCCCCGCCTACCTGCAGGCCAAGCGTGGCTCGCACATCGTCATCACCACCATCATGTTCAACTTCATCGCCGCTTCGATCATGGTTTACCTGCTGGTCGGCCCCTTGAAGCCGGCAGGGTCGCAAGCGCCGCAGACGCGCAACTTCCTCGCCGGCGCGGAACTGCCGAAGCTCAACTGGATCATCGAACTGTTCGGCGCCAAGATCCGCTCGGCGCCGCTCAATGTTTGCTTCCTGCTGGCGCTGGTCATGGCCTTCCTGGTCTGGCTGCTGATCTGGCGCACCAAGCTTGGCTACGAGATGCGCACCTACGGCCACAGCCCGAAGGCGGCACGCTATGCCGGAATTTCGGAAACCCGCATCATCATCACCGCCATGATGATCTCCGGCGCGCTGGCCGGCATGATGGCGCTTAACCCCGTGATGGGCGACCAGCACAATGTCGCGATCGACTTTGTCAGTGGCGCTGGTTTCGTCGGCATCGCCGTGGCGCTGATGGGCCGCCTGCACCCGGTCGGCATCGTGCTGGCGGCGATCTTGTTCGGCATGCTCTACCAGGGCGGCGCCGAGCTTGCCTTCGAAATGCCGGCGATCAGCCGCGACATGATCGTCATCATCCAGGGTCTGGTCATCCTGTTCGCCGGTGCGCTCGAGCACATGTTCAGGCCGTACATCCAGGCGCTGTTCGCTTCGTTCAGTCCGCGATCGGTCGGCATGGAAGCGGTCAAGGGGAAGGGTGCCTGAGATGGATGTGTTCAACGCAATCGTCCAGACATTGGACTCCACCATCCGCCTCTCGGTGCCGCTGCTGCTCGCTTGCCTTGCCGGCCTCTATTCGGAGCGCGCCGGCATCTTCGACATCGGCCTCGAAGGCAAGATGCTGGTCGGCGCCTTCGCCGGTGCCGCGGCCGCTTCCGTGTTCCATTCGGCCTTTCTCGGCCTCGGCATGGCCATCCTGATCTCCGTCGCCTTTGCGATGGTCCACGGCTTTGCCTCGATCACCCACCGCGGCAACCAGATCGTCTCTGGCGTGGCGATCAATTTCATCGCCGCCGGATCGACCATCATCCTCGGCCAGGCGTGGTTCCAGCAAGGCGGGCGCACGCCGGCGTTGCAACCGGGCGAGCGCTTCGAGGCCATCACCTGGCCGGGTGCCGACGCGATCCACGACGTGCCTATCATCGGACCGATCTATGCCGAGCTTCTGTCGGGCCATTCGATCCTGGTCTATCTCGCTTTCCTGATGGTGCCGTTCACCTGGTGGGTGCTGTTTCGCACCCGCTTCGGCCTCAGGCTGCGCGCCGTCGGCGAGAACCCGGCCGCCGTCGACACCGCCGGTATCTCGGTCGCCTGGCTGCGCTACCGGGCGCTGATCTGCACCGGCGTACTGACCGGCATCGCCGGTGCCTATCTGTCGATGGTGCAGAATGGCGGCTTCGTGAAGGACATGACCGCCGGCAAGGGCTACATCGCGCTGGCCGCGCTCATCTTCGCCAAGTGGAAGCCGGTCAACGCCATGTTCGCCTGCCTCTTGTTCGGCTTCCTCGACGCGGCGGCGATCCGCCTGCAAGGCTCGCCGCTGCCCATCATCGGCAAGGTACCGGTGCAGTTCATGCAGGCGCTGCCCTATATCCTCACTGTTATCCTGCTCGCTGGGTTCATCGGCAAGGCGATCCCGCCGCGCGCCGGCGGCGTGCCTTACGTCAAGGAACGCTGAGGTCGAAGCGCTACCCGGCGCAGGCGCCGGGTTTTGGACACGATCGTCGGAGAGAACGAACCAATGTCGCATGATCTGTTCGAAGCGGCCAAAGCTGCCATGGCCAAGGCCTATGCGCCCTATTCGAAGTTCCCGGTCGGCGCCGCCTTGCGCACCGAGGACGGGCGCGTCTTTGCCGGCGCCAACATCGAAATTGCCTCCTATCCGGAAGGCTGGTGCGCCGAGACCACCGCGCTTGGCCACTACATCATGGGTGGCGGCGGCAAGATCGTCGAAATCGCCGTCCTTGCCGAACGCATGGCGAAATGCTCGCCTTGCGGCGGCTGCCGGCAGCGACTGGCCGAATTCTGCCGGCCGGAAACAAAACTCTATCTCTGCGACAATGCCGGCGTGGCCGAGACCGTGACCATGGGCGAGATGCTGCCCTACGGTTTCCGCGGCGACATTTTGAAATGAAGACCTGGTTGAACGAAGAACCGGCGAAAATGAAGAGTTGGCTGCGATGAAGGAAAAGGCGCTCGACCATCTCGTCGAAAGGCTGGACGGCCTGGCGCCGTCGACCGCACTGGTGCTGGGTTCAGGCCTGGGCGGGCTGGTCGACCAGATCAAGGATCCGATCCGCATTTCCTACGCCGACCTGCCGGGCTTTCCCAGAAGTGGCGTCACCGGCCATGCTGGCCAGGTGGTGGCGGGGCTGTTTGCCCGCGTGCCGGTGCTGATGCTGTCCGGCCGCGCCCATTACTACGAGCACGGCAACGCGGCGGCGATGCGGCCGGCGCTGGAAGTGCTTGCCGGTATCGGCATCACCAAGCTGATCCTCACCAATGCCGCCGGTTCGGTCGATCCGGACATGCCGCCAGGCTCGGTGATGCTGATATCGGACCACATCAATTTCTCGGGCACCAATCCGCTGATCGGCGAGCCCAGCGACAGCCGCTTCGTCGGCCTGACCGAAGCCTATGATGCCGGCATCCGAAAGGCGATCGAACGGGCGGCGAAGGCAACCGGCACAGCACTTCACAAGGGCGTCTACATGTGGTTCTCGGGCCCGTGCTTCGAAACGCCCGCCGAAATCCGCATGGCGCGCATCATGGGCGCCAATGCGGTCGGCATGTCGACCGTGCCGGAGGTCATACTTGCCCGCTTCCTCGGACTTCGGGTCGCCGCCTGCTCGGTCATCACCAATTTGGCGGCCGGCATGACCGGGGCCGAGCTCTCGCATCAGGAGACCAAGGACATGGCGCCGATCGGCGGCGCGCGGCTGGCAACGATCCTGCAGCGCGTGTTCCGCGACGGACTGCTGGAGAGCTGATGCTTCCCCAGGAAATCATCCGACGCAAGCGCGATGGCCTGAAGCTGTCGGCGCAGGAGATCGCCGGCTTCGTCGAAGGCATCACCGAAGGGGCCGTTTCGGACGGCCAGGTCGGCGCCTTCGCCATGGCGGTGTTCTTCAACGGCATGAGCCGCGACGAGGCGGTGGCACTGACGCTGGCGATGCGCGATTCCGGTGACGTGCTCGACTGGTCGGACCTGCCCGGCCCGGTGACCGACAAACATTCGACAGGCGGCGTCGGCGACAATGTCTCGCTGATGCTGGCGCCGATCGTCGCCGCCTGCGGCGCTTATGTGCCGATGATCTCCGGCCGTGGCCTTGGCCATACCGGCGGCACGCTGGACAAGATGGATGCGATCCCCGGCTATGCCAGCCAGCCCGATATCGCGCTGTTTCGTAAGGCGGTGCTTGAAACCGGCTGCGCCATTATCGGCCAGACCGCGGACCTCGCGCCGGCAGATCGACGGCTCTACGCGATCCGCGATGTCACCGGCACGGTCGAATCGGTGCCGCTGATCACCGCTTCGATCCTGTCGAAGAAGCTGGCGGCCGGGCTGCAGTCGTTGGTGCTCGACGTCAAGGTCGGCAACGGTGCCTTCATGGAAAAGTCGCGGGACGCGACCGCGCTTGCCAACAGCCTTGTCGAGATCGCCAATGGCGCGGGCCTGAAGGCCTCGGCGTTGATCACCGGCATGAATGAGCCGCTGGCCTCGGCCGCCGGCAACGCAGTCGAGGTGCGCAACGCCGTCGACTTCCTGACCGGCCGTCTTCGTGATCGTCGGCTTGAGGATGTGACGCTGGCGCTCGCCGCCGAAATGCTGCAATCGGCGGGACTGGTGTCGTCGAACCAGGATGGCATGCGGCGCGCTACCGAGACGCTTGCCAGCGGCCGCGCCGCCGCCACTTTCGCACGCATGGTCGCCGCGCTCGGCGGTCCCGCCGATTTCATCGAGAAACCGGAAAAATACTTGGCCGTGGCGGCGACCGAGTTTGCCGTCAAGGCGACCGAAGACGGCTTCGTCACAGGCGTAACGACCCGCGACATCGGGCTCGCCGTGGTTGGCCTGGGAGGCGGACGCACGCGGCCGGACGACAAGGTCGATCACGCGGTCGGCATCACCAGGCTGCTGCCGGTCGGCGCGGAGGTTCGGGCTGGCGAGCCGCTGGCGCTGATCCATGCCCGCTCATTGGCCGATGCCGAGGCGGCCGCCGCCGCTGTGATTACGGCCTATGCGATTGGCGCCTCAAAGCCGGCTGCCGACAAGTCGGTCATCCGGCGGATTCTTCCACGCGGCTGATTGCGGATTCTTCCGCGCGGCAGATTATTGAACGAGCAGCAGCGTCCCATTCTCGGCCTGGAATTTGCCAAGCCGATTGAGGAAGCTCATGCCGATCAGATTGGTCTGCAGTGCCTTGTCGTCGAGCACGATGGTCTGGACGTCATTGACCGTGATGCTGCCGATCTGAAGCCGGTCGATCATTGCCACCGCAGCCTTGATCGAGCCATTGGCGGTGCTGACCTCGTGACTGAAGTCGGAAGGGTTCAGCGACAGGCCAATCCTGCGTGCCGTCGAGGTGTTGATGGCAACCAGCGTGGCGCCGGTGTCGATCATGCCGTCGACCTGACGTCCGTTGAGCTTGAAGGCCGATGAGAAATGTCCCCGCTCGTCAGCCGTAACGATGACCTTGCGGCCAAGCAGCAGCGGCGTGGCCGGCTTGTCGGGCACCACTGCCAGATTGACGTCCGGCTGGGCCTCGACCGCGGCCTTGCCTGTCATCGACGATCTCAGCAGGTTCTCGATGATTTGCGGGTTGGACTGATACACGATCGGTATCGATGCCGATGTGCCGGCGAAAACGCCAAGGATGAGAAGTTTGCGCAGCATGGATCGGCCTTCGTGACGGCCGATCCATAAGCCCGGATGGTGATTGCCGCTTTAACGCACGCCAAAACCACGCCTTTGCGTAAACATTTGGTAAATCGTACCAGGCAACTTTGCCTGGTACTACTTGGTCCCGTACATGCGGTCGCCGGCATCACCGAGCCCAGGCATGATGTAGCCCTTCTCGTTGAGCTGGCGGTCGATCGAAGCGGTGAAGACGGGAACATCCGGATGCGCCTTGGTGAAGCGCTCGATGCCTTCGGGCGCCGCCAGCAGGCAAAGGAAGCGGATGTTGGTGGCGCCGCGCCCTTTCAGCTTGTCGATCGCCGCGATCGCCGAATTGGCGGTGGCCAGCATCGGGTCGACGACGATCACCAGCCGGTCGGCGAGGTCGCTCGGCGCCTTGAAAAAATATTCCACCGCTTCCAGCGTCTCATGGTCGCGGTAGAGGCCGATATGGGCGACGCGGGCCGCCGGCACCAGGTCGAGCAGGCCTTCGAGCAAGCCGTTGCCGGCGCGCAGCACCGAGGCAAAAACCAGCTTCTTGCCCTCCAGCGTCGGCGCCTCCATCGTCTCGATCGGCGTTTCGATCGTCGTCGTCGTCAGTTCGAGGTTGCGGGTGACCTCATAGCCGAGCAGCAGCGAAATCTCGCGCAGCAGCCGCCGGAAGCCGGCCGTCGAGGTCTCCTTCTTGCGCATGATGGTCAGCTTGTGCTGGACAAGCGGATGGTCGACGACGGTGACGCCCTGCATGGTGTTCTCCTGATGCCTGCGCCCGAATGTGCGCGCATGGTCCCTTTCGGACGCGCCGCGCTTCAAGCTGCTTGAGTGAACCCTAGCGGCAATACGCCGGCCAAGGAACCGTTTGGCCAGCACCGACCACAGCTTTGTCGGTAGAAATCAGCGAGAGGCGCCGTTGAGGCGGGCAAGAAGCGCGGTCTTGGTCTTTCGGTCGACGAAAGCGGCCTCGATGGCCGTTCTGGTGACGGCGGTCAGCGCCTTTTCGGTCATCGAGAAATGCTCGGCGGCGATTTCGTATTCGCGCTTCAGCGAGGTCCAGAAATAGGGTGGATCGTCGGAATTGAGCGTCACCTTGCAGCCGGCCGCCTGCAGGGCCGGAAAGGGATGGTCGGCAAAACTGTCGAACACCTTGAGCGCGATGTTGGAGCCAGGGCAGCACTCCAGCACGATGCCCTCATCGGCAATGCGCCGGACAAGGTCCGGGTTTTCGATGGCCCGCACGCCATGGCCGATGCGGGAGGGACGGATGTGATCGAGCGCCGCCTTGACGGTCTCCCAGCCTGTCAGTTCGCCGGCATGGATGGTAATGCCGAGCCCGGCCTCGCGTGCGATCTCGAAGGCCCTGACATAGTCCTCCATGTCGCCGATGCGCTCGTCGCCGGCGACGCCGAAGCCGGTGACCAGCGGGTGCCCGCAGCGCGCCGCGAAGCGTGCCGCCTGCTCGATCGACTCGACGCCGACATGGCGTACGCCGGTGACGATCATGCGGCCCTCGATGCCGGTCTTGGCCTTGGCGCGGGCCATGCCTTCGCCAAGCGCGTCGGTGTAGGCCTTGGGCGACAGCCCGGCCTTCGTGGCGTGGTCGGGCGAAGTGAACACCTCGGAATAGATAGCGCCGTCGCGGGCGAGGCTGGTCAGATAATGGTCGGCCAGCCGCGCATAATCCTCCTCCGTCCGGAACAGATCGGAGGAAAAGTCATAGGCCGCGAGGAAGGATGTGAAATCATGCCAGACGAATGAACTGTTCTGGATATAGGGCGAGGTATCCTTGCCGTATTTCTGCGCCTGGCGGATGACGAGTTCAGGCGCCGCTGCCCCTTCAATGTGGCAGTGCAATTCCGCTTTCAAAGGCATTCAATCATCCCGTCGGTCAGTCCAAGTCTTGAAAATCCAACACCTGGAAGCGCGGCTGAACACCGCGCCTTAAACAATAGCGCCCGCACCATCGATCGGCTATGGTCCCGCCGGTTTTATGACGGATCAAAAAAATGTCAGTTGAGAGAACCACGGCCGCGGGCGGCATGGAAACCTCCTATGGTTTCAAGCGTGTAGGGGCTGGCGACAAGCAGTCCCTGGTCAACGATGTTTTCCACAAGGTTGCCAACCGATACGACCTGATGAACGATCTGATGTCGGCCGGCCTGCACCGGCTGTGGAAGGATGCCATGGTCACCTGGCTCAATCCTCCCAAAAGAATGGGCTGGCGCGTGCTCGACGTTGCCGGTGGCACCGGCGACATCGCCTTCCGCATCGTCGATGCCAGTCAAGGCAATGCCCACGCCACCGTGCTCGACATCAATGGCTCGATGCTCGACGTCGGCCGCGATCGAGCCGAGAAGAAAGGCCTGTCCGGCAACACCGACTTCGTCGAGGCCAATGCCGAGGAACTGCCCTTCCCCGACGCCACATTCGATGCCTACACCATCGCTTTCGGCATTCGCAACGTGCCGCGCATCGATGTCGCGCTCAGTGAAGCGTTCCGCGTGCTGAAGCCGGGCGGTCGGTTCCTCTGCCTCGAATTTTCCGAAGTCGAGATGCCGTTGCTCGACAAGGCCTATGAAGCCTGGTCGTTCAACGCCATTCCGAAGATCGGCAAGATGGTCACCGGCGACGGCGAGCCCTATTCCTATCTGGTCGAATCGATCGCCAGGTTTCCCAACCAGCAGAATTTCGCGACGATGATTTCCCGCGCCGGCTTCGATCGCGTCTCCTTCCGCAACTATTCCGGTGGCATCGCGGCACTTCATTCGGGCTGGAAGCTTTGAGGCTGGACCGCATTTCTCCCAGTCGACGTGCGCCATGCCGGTTCGAAGAACCGGTAGGACGGGCACGGCCATGAGCACCGTCAGCGCTGGGTTTCGGCTCGTACGGGCGGGCTGGGTGCTGGTGCGCGAGGGCGTCGTCGCCGCCTTGCCGGGCGAGGAACTGTCGGGCCTGCCGAAGTTCGGCTGGCGGCTGGCGCGGCTGTTCACCCGCCGCCGCGCACTGGCCTATGAGCGCAGCGACCGGCTGGCCAAGGCGGTCGTCCGGCTCGGGCCATCCTATGTCAAGCTCGGCCAGTTCCTGGCGACACGCCCCGACGTCGTCGGCAACGACATGGCGCTCGATCTCGCCATGTTGCAGGACAAGATGCACACCTTCCCCAGGGCCGAGGCGATCGCGGCTATCGAGGCTTCGCTCGGGCGCAAGGTCGGCGATCTCTTCGCGCAATTCGGCGACCCGGTCGCAGCCGCTTCCATTGCCCAGGTCCACGCTGCCGAAACCATCCATGACGGCGCTGCAACCAAGGTCGCTGTAAAGGTCATCCGGCCGGGCGTGCGCCGCCACTTCTTCCAGGATCTCGAAAGTTATTTCCTCGCCGCCCACCTGCAGGAGAAATACATTCCGTCGTCGCGCCGGCTACGGCCGGTCAAGGTCACCGAGACGCTGGCGCAGACCACAAGGATCGAGATGGACCTCCGCCTCGAGGCAGCCGCGCTTTCGGAACTCGGCGAAAACACCAAGGATGATCCCGGTTTTCGCGTGCCATCCGTCGACTGGGAGCGCACCGGCCGCGACGTGCTGACCATGGAGTGGGTCGACGGCGTCAAGATGAACGACATTGCCGGCCTTGCCGCTGCCGGTCATGACCTGAAAACCATCGCCGCCAACCTCATCCAGTCGTTCCTGCGCCACACGCTGCGCGATGGCTTCTTCCACGCCGACATGCATCCGGGCAATCTGTTTGTCGAAGCAAACGGCACCATCGTCGCCGTCGATCTCGGCATTGCCGGCAGGCTCGGCAAGAAGGAGCGCCGGTTCCTCGCCGAAATCCTCTACGGCTTCATCACCCGCGACTATCTGCGTGTCGCAGAGGTGCATTTCGAGGCCGGCTATGTGCCGCGCCAGCACAATGTCGCGGCCTTTGCGCAAGCAATCCGGGCGATCGGCGAGCCGATCCACGGCCAGCCGGCCGAGACCATTTCGATGGCCAAGCTTTTGACGCTGCTGTTCGAAGTGACTGAACTCTTCGACATGGCGACGCGGCCGGAACTGATCCTGCTGCAGAAGACCATGGTGGTGGTCGAGGGCGTCGCGCGCACGCTCGACCCGGCCTTCAACATGTGGAAGACGGCCGAGCCGGTGGTTAGCGGTTGGATCGCCGGCAATCTCGGCCCGCGTGGCATGATGGTCGATGCGCGCGATGGCGCCAAGGCGCTGCTGACGCTGGCCCGCCAGGCGCCCGAGCTTGCGGCGCGCACCGATCGGCTGTCACGTGAGATCGACCTGATGGCCGAGCACGGCTTGCGCTTCGACGAGACCACCGCCCGCGCCATCGGCAAGGCCGAGGCGCGTTACAGCCGCTCCGGCCGCCTGGCGCTATGGGTGATCGCACTGACGCTGGTCTATATCGCCTGGAAGATCCTATAGCCCAGCCACATCCGGGCGCCGCAACTTGCAGCGCTCTGATTGCATTGCTATCATTGCATTCAGCAACTGCGGCAGAGTGCAATCATATGGCCAGCATTACGATCCGCAATCTGGACGATGAGGTCAAGGAACTGCTGCGCCGATTGGCGGCGGAGAACGACCGCTCCATGGAGGAGCAGGCGCGGGTGATGATCCGGGCCGCCGTTGACGGGCAGATCGGTTCTATGGGCCGCATCGACCAGATCGAGAAAACCCTCCGCGAACTGACCAGTTCGCACGGCATAGCGACTCCCGCTGCCGCACCCGCAGGCAAAGCCTTGCCGCGCGGCCTCTCCGGCAAGCGCATCCTGCTCATCATCGGCGGCGGCATCGCGGCCTACAAAGCGCTCGATCTCATCCGCCGGTTGCGCGAGCGAGGTGCCGCGGTGCGGGTGGTCATGACATCAGCCGCTCAGGAATTCGTCACCACGCTGTCGGTGGGCGCGCTCTCCGCCGACCATGTCTTCACCGAACTGTTCGACCGCAATGACGAACACGATGTCGGCCATATCAGGCTGTCGCGCGAGGCCGACTTGTTGGTGGTGGCGCCTGCTACCGCCGATCTGATGGCCAAGCTTGCCAACGGCCATGCCAACGATCTTGCCTCGACGGTGCTGATCGCCACCGACAAGCCAGTATTAATGGCGCCAGCCATGAACCCAAGAATGTGGGCGCATCCGGCGACACGCCGCAACCGCGCGACGTTGCAGAAGGATGGCGTCGCTTTTGTCGGTCCGGCCAGGGGCGAGATGGCCGAAAGCAATGAGGCGGGCGAAGGCCGCATGGCCGAACCGCTGGAGATCGTCGCCGCCATCGAGGCACTGCTCGATGTCAGCCCCAAGCCGCTGTTGGGACGCAGGATCATCGTCACCTCTGGCCCGACGCATGAGCCGATCGACCCGGTGCGCTATATCGCCAACCGTTCGTCCGGCAAGCAGGGCCACGCCATTGCGGCGGCACTGGCCAGGCTCGGCGCCGATGTCCGCCTCGTCTCCGGTCCGGTCACCATCGCCGATCCCGCCGGGGTGAAGACCATCCATGTCGAACGGGCGCAAGAGATGCGCGATGCGGTGGAGCAGCTTCTGCCTGCGGACGCCGCGGTGTTCGTCGCCGCCGTTGCCGACTGGCGCAGCGAGAACTCGGCCGGTGAGAAGATCAAGAAGGTCCCCGGCGAAGGACCGCCGGTTTTGCGCATGGTCGAGAATCCCGACATTCTCGCCGGGGTTGGCCATCACAGCCAGCGACCTGGCCTTGTGGTCGGCTTCGCCGCCGAGACACAGGATCTCTTGCGCAACGCGGAAGCCAAGCTTCGCAAGAAGGGCGCCGATTTCATCGTGGCCAACGACGTGTCGCACGAAAGCGGCATCGGTCCTTCAGGCGTGATGGGCGGGGATCGCAATCGGGTGCGGATCGTATCCAGGGCCGGCGTCGAGGAATGGCCCGAGATGAGCAAGGACGAGGTGGCGGCGCGGCTCGCCGCCCTGATCGCCGAACGGCTGAAGACGACCGTCGTTTGACCAGCGGCGCTGGAACGACGGCGCGCTTCAGGTCATTCGGCTCTGCATGACCCTGCGATCAATTGGACAAAAGCTCCGCGGTTCGGGCAAGGGCGCCGGCAAAACCGTTGAGCGGAATGGAAAAGGTCACCGCTTGTCCGGTGTCTGCCGCGAAGGCATCGATCTTGAGGGTGGTACCCGACTTCAGCAGCGGCGTGAGGGTCGCATCGAACGCCACCGGCACCAGGCAGCCGACGACCTGGCAGGTGTTGAATGGCAGGCTGCCATCCAGCTTCTGGTCGTCGATGCTCAGGCTGACGCCCTTGGCCAGCGCCAGGCCGAACGGCAGGGCGAGCGTACCGGCGGCATCCTCGCCGGTTTTGCTCGACAGCTCGATCGCCAGCAGGCGCTGGTTGTTTTGCTTGTTGAATTGCTGATGCGACAGGCTGCAGGTCTTGGTCGCGCCTGATATCTGGCAATTGACCGTCCAGTCGCCATGGGTCTCGGACAACGCCGACGCGCCACCGGGCAGTTGCGGCGCATCGGCGGCCGGCGCCGCCGCGGTCTTGGTTTGCGCCGCCACGGCCGGCACACCGACGACGCAGGCTACACCCAGCATTGCCACGAAATACGCGTACTTCCTCATCAAGACTCCTCCCGCCCGGCTCCGCCTGGGGCCAGCTGGATGCTGACCTTGAGAGACGCGCCGATCGCGTTCTGTTCAAACCGTTTCGCCGGAGGCGCCGTCATAGCTGACGGCCGGCGCCATTGACGCCACGCAGCTCACGACGGGCGCCGACCGATAGAGCGGCGAATCGACGACCTCCGTCAAGTGCAATGCGGGGTTGTCAGGCAGATTCTCCGCCGCCGTGAGGTGGCCTTCGCCGGTCGACAAACCGATATTGTTTCGATCAGCCCCAAGATATGGCACAGCCGCACAGACGCCCTATATTAAGGCCATGACTTCTTCACGCGGGAATGAGCGGATGTGGGCGTTTCGACCATTGATGGTTTTCACATCGGCAATGCTGGCGACGGCAGTGCTGGCCGGCGCTTGCCTGCCGGCTTCCGCGCAAGCCGTCAATTCCCTCAACGGCAACAACGCGCTGATCCGGCAGAACGACCTGCAAGTCCTTCAGAACCGGGTGCAGCGGCAGCTCTACCAGCAGCAACAGCAGCAGTATCGTGCTCAGGACCGCCAGATCGTCCAGCAGCCGCAGCCGGTGGTGCCACAATACAAGCCAAGCTGTACGACGCAGATAATCGGCGCCACCGTTTTGAGCAATTGCCGCTGACAAGCCGGCGTTTTTCATTTATTAGCCGACTTATGTATTCGGAGTGTCTTTCGGCACACGCGAAAGTTTTGGTTTTGCAACGATGCCTTGTCGCGCTATGCGGCATTGCATCGACTGGATTCACGAATGATAGCCACCAAGAAGAAGGCCGTACGCAAGGCAAAGAAGGGCGAGAGCATCCGTCAGGTGGCGGCGATTCCGTTTCGGCTGAACGCGCGTGGCGATGTCGAGGTGATGCTGGTCACATCGCGAACCACAAGACGCTTCATCGTCCCCAAGGGCTGGCCGATGAAGGGCAAGAGCGGACGCAAGGCGGCCACCATCGAAGCGCGAGAGGAAGCCGGCGTGCTCGGCAAGACGCTGAAGGAGCCGGCGGGCAGCTACTCCTATTGGAAACGGCTGGCCAACCGCTTCGTCCGCGTCGACGTCATCGTCTATCTGCTGGAGGTCACTGAGGAACTGGCCGACTGGCAGGAAGCCAAACGGCGGCAGCGGGCCTGGCTGCCGGCCGCAGATGCGGCCACGCTCATCGATGAGCCGGACCTTTCGAGCCTGGTGGCGAACTTGATGATTGCCAAGCCCGAGCCACTCGACCTCGCCTGAGGCTGGACTTTCACTCGGTCGTGTCGTCCGCTTCGGGAAAGGGGCGCACCGGCGCGCCGGTATAGGCCCACAACCATTCGCGCGGCAGCGGCCCTTTGTTTCGCTCGACTTGCTGTGACTGTTCCCAGGCATGCGCCAGGATGCCGACCGAGCGCGACAGCACGAAAAGCCCGCGCGTCAGCGGCGGCGGAAAGCCAAGTTCGCCGTAGATGACGGCGGTGGCGCCATCGATGTTGAGCGGTATCTTTTTCCCTTTGCGCCGGGCGACGTCCGCCTCGATCGCCTCGGCGATGTCGGCGAAGCGTCCATTGACGACACCACGCGCGGCAAACGCGCGGGTCAGTTCCAGCAGGCGCGGCGCGCGCGGGTCGACCGGATGGAAACGGTGGCCGAGCCCCGGCACATAACCCTTCTCCTTGGCGAAGAACCGGTCGAGCCGCGTCGAGACGGCTTCATTCAGCGTCATGCCACCGTCGAGCGCGACAGCGATGTCACCGTAGAAGGTCAACGCCTGTTCGCCGGCACCGCCATGCACGTCGCCGAGCACGTTGATGGCCGAGGCCATGGCGCTGTTGATGCCGACGCCGCAGGTTGCAGCCATGCGCGCAATCGCGATCGACGGCGCTTGCGGCCCATGGTCGACGGCGGCGCCCAGCGCAATGCCGAGCAGCGCCGCCTGGTCCTCACTGGGCAACTCGCCACGCAACATCAGCCAGATCATCGCCGGGAAGCTGACGCGGCCGATCAGATCCTGGATTTCATAGCCGCGCAGCCGGATGACACCGGGCCGCATCTCGATGATATCGGTCTGCCACCATTCCTCGCCGCGCTCACGGCCGGTCTTCTTCTCGGTGCTCATGCCCGTGCCTTTGTCTTGGCGCGCGGCGGCAGATCGGCGAAAACCTCGTCCATATGCTCGCCCAGCGCCGGTGGCGGCTTCGTCGGCAGGGGTGCCGCGCCATCGACCATGAAGCCGCCGCGCAGAACCGTCAGCGGCCTGTCCATACCCGGCACGCCCTCGAAATTCGCGGTCACCTGGCGTTCGAGCACTTGCGGCTCGGCCAGCACTTGCGGGATCGTCAGCACCCTGCCCGCGGGCACGCCGGCGCGATTGAGCGTCTCTTCCCAGACTGCCGCCGCGGCGCCCGCCAGGGCGTCCTCGATCTCGACTTTGAGCGCCGCACGGTTGCGCTTGCGGGTCTCGCGCTCGGCAAAGCGCGGATCCACCGCCAGCTCCGCCCGCCCGATCAGCCGGCACAGCGCCACGAACTGCTCCTGCTTGTTGGCGGCGATGTTGAGCAGTCCGTCGCCGGTGCGGAAGGCACCGGAGGGTGCAGCGGTCATGTTCTCATTGCCCATAGGCTGCGGATCGACCGCTGCCGTCAGGTAGTTGGAGACCGGCCAGCCGAGCGCCGAGAGCGTGCATTCGAGCATCGAGACGTCGAGAAAGGCGCCCTCGCCGCTTGTCTTCTGTCGCACCAGCGCCGAGGCGATGGCGAACGCGCCGACCAGCCCGCCAAGCGTGTCGGCGACCGGAT
Organism: Mesorhizobium sp. P2_D5; assembly: GCF_056404355.1. Taxonomy (NCBI): domain Bacteria; kingdom Pseudomonadati; phylum Pseudomonadota; class Alphaproteobacteria; order Hyphomicrobiales; family Phyllobacteriaceae; genus Mesorhizobium; species Mesorhizobium sp. P2_D5. The sequence goes on along the minus strand of NZ_JBFUEE010000006.1, from coordinate 144,768 downwards.
AGCCGACCCGCAGCGGCGCCGTCTCCGGCGTGCCGGTGATGCTCATGATCCCCGAAAGGCCCTGGATGATCTGGTCATAGGCGGGATTGTCACGCATCGGCCCGGTCTGGCCAAAACCGGATATCGCGCAATAGACAAGGCCGGGGCGGACCGCCTTGAGCGCCTCGTAGCCAAGGCCGAGCCGATCCATCACGCCGGGGCGGAAGTTCTCCACCAGCGCATCGGCGCTGGCGACCAGATCGAGGAAGCGTTCGCGATCGGCCGGCTTCTTGAGGTCGAGCACCACCGATCGTTTGCCGGCGTTCTGCGCCAGGAACGAGGCGCCCATGCCGGCGCTGTTGAGCTTTGGCGATCCGCCGAGCTGGCGTGCGAGGTCGCCGCCTTGCGGGACCTCGACCTTGATCACGTCGGCTCCGAGCAGCGCCAGCTGATAGGCACAATAGGGGCCAGCCAGGACGTTGGTCAGGTCGAGGACGCGGATACCGGAAAGCAATTCGGTCATGACAGCTCAAATCGATCAGGCATCGCCCGGCACATGCTCCGGTCCGCGCCGCCGGCGGTGCTCGACATAGGCCCAGATATGCGGCCCGACCAGGCCGATGAAGGCGAGCGTCAGTAGCGTCAATGACAGCGGATGCTTGTAGAACACCGACCAGTCGCCATTCGAGATGGTCATCGCCCGGCGGAACTGGGTTTCGGCGAGTGGCCCCAGGATCATGCCGATGATGACCGGCGCGGTCGGGAAATCGAAGCGCCGCATCAGGAACCCGGCCGCCCCCAGGAGATAGAGGATGACCAGGTCGATAGGCGATTGCGAGATGCCATAGGTGCCGACCGTGGCGAACACCAGGATGCCGGCATAGAGCTGCGGCGCCGGGATCTTCAACAGGCGCACCCACAGCCCGATCAGCGGCAGGTTAAGGATGACGAGGATGACGTTGGCGATGAACAGGCTGGCGATCAGTCCCCAGACGAGGTCGCCCTGCGTCGTCAAAAGCAGCGGCCCCGGATTGATGCCGTAGCTCTGGAACGCCGACAGCATGATCGCCGCCGTCGCCGAGGTCGGCAGGCCGAGCGTCAGCATCGGCACCAGCACGCCGGCGGCGGACGCATTGTTGGCGGCTTCGGGGCCGGCAACGCCTTCGATGGCGCCGACCGTGCCGAATTCCTCCTTGTGGTTCGACAGCTTCTTTTCGATGGCGTAGGACAGGAAGGTCGGGATTTCGGCGCCGCCTGCCGGCATGGCACCGATCGGAAAGCCGATCGCCGCACCGCGCAGCCAGGGTTTCCAGGAACGCGCCCATTCGGCTGATGTCATGTAGAGCGAGCCCCTCAGCGGCACGATCTCGTCCTTGCCTGCATAGCGGCGCGAGGCCATGTAGAGTGTCTCGCCGACGGCGAACAGGCCGACGGCGCAGATGATGACGTCGACGCCGTCAAGCAGTTCGGTCATGCCGAAGGTGAAGCGCGGCTGGCCGGTCTGCAGGTCGACGCCGATCATGCCGATGACGAAGCCGGCGAACAGGCTGGTGAGGCCGCGCACAGACGAGGAACCGAGCACCGCCGAAACCGTGATGAAGGCCAACACCATCAGCGAGAAATATTCGGCCGGGCCGAAGGCGAGCGCGAATTTGACCACCACGGGCGCCAGGAAGGCGACGCCCAAGGTGCCGATGGTGCCCGCGACGAAGGAACCGATCGCCGAGGTGGCAAGTGCCGCCCCGCCGCGGCCGGACCGCGCCATCTTGTTGCCTTCCAGCGCGGTGACGATGGTGGCGCTTTCGCCAGGCGTGTTGAGCAGGATCGACGTTGTCGAGCCGCCATACATGGCGCCGTAATAGATGCCGGCGAACAGGATGAAAGAGGCCTCCGGCGCCACCTGGTAGGTGATCGGCAAAAGCAGGGCGATGGTCAGCGCCGGCCCGAGACCGGGCAGCACGCCGATGGCGGTGCCGAGCGTGGTGCCGAGCAGGCACCACAGAAGATTGACTGGGGTGAAGGCGACCGAGAAGCCGTGTGCGAGATGGCCGAGCGTTTCCATGGCGTCAGGCTCCAAACGTGCCGATGATCGCATCGATCACCGTGTTCAGCTGGTTCTCGATGAAGCCGGCGCCGATGTTGACGCCGAGCGCCCTGGCGAAGCCGAAATAGGCGGCCAGCGCCAGGATCAGGCCGAGCCCTACGTCGCGCAGCGTGCGCTTGCTGCCGAAGCCGTAGCAGACGAGAACGAACATGATGACGGATGCCGCCGTGAAGCCCAGCGGCTGGATCAGCAGCAGGTTGGCGATGAGGCCGATGACGACGAAACCCATCGCCTTCCAGTCGGTCGGCGTTTCCTTTTCCTCCTCCGGTTGCCAGCCGCCGCGAAGCGCCGCGAGGATGAGCAACAGGGAAAGCACCACAAGACCGACCATGGTGAGGTAGGGAAAGACGGTCGGGCCGACCTTGGAGTAGAGCGGCGACACCGGGATCGCCAGCGTCTGCCAGGCTACAGCGCCGGCGCAGGCCAGAAGCCCGACGCCGATCAACAATTCCGGCACGGCAAGGCGCGACGACGCCGCCTGCTGGTCACTGCTGCTCATGATTGTCCTCCCCAAGAATACTGGCCAGGATAGCTGGCCAAGATGCCCGGCACCGCACGGCCGGTCCTCACCGCAGTGCCGGCTTTGCATTCCATGCGAGAAGGGGCGGCGAGCGCCGCCCCTTTTTGGGAAGATCAGGCGAGCCCGAGGTCTTTCAGGATGGCCTCGATGCGGGCCGTATCCTCGGCAACGAATTTCGCATAATCATCGCCCGTGAGCAGGATCTGCGTCCAGTTGCGGTTCTTGCACTCGGTCGCCCAGGCATCGCTCTTAGCCATGCTCTCGACCAGCGTGATCATCGCCGCCTTGTCGGCATCGGAAACTCCGGGAGGTGCGAAGACCCCGCGCCAGTTGAACAGCTCGACATCGATGCCGGCTTCCTTCAGCGTCGGCGCGTCGATGCCGTCCTGGCGCTTGTCGGCCGAGATGGCAAGCAGCCGCAGCGCGCCCGCCTTGACCTGCTCGGAGAACTCGCCGAAGCCGGAGATGCCGGCCGCCACCTGATTGCCGAGCAGCGCCGACAGTGCCTCGCCGCCGCCGGCGAACGGCACGTAGGACAGGTTTGTCGCAGGCACGCCGACGGTCTTGGCGATCAGCCCAAACAGGATGTGGTCCGAACCGCCGGCCGAGCCGCCAGCGACAGGAACCTTTGTCGGATCGGCCTTGAGTGCGGCGACGAAATCAGCTGCCGTCTTGAACGGCGACTCCGCCGGCACCACCAAGGCCTCGAACTCGCCGGTAAGGCGCGCGATCGGCGTGACTTGCGTCAGATTGTTGGCAGCCTTGTTGGCGATGATCGCGCCGACCATGACCATGCCGGCAACCATCAGCGAATTGCCTTTGCCGTTCCATTGGTTGATGAACTGCGGCAGCCCGACCGTGCCGCCGGCGCCGCCGACATTGGTGATCTGCGAGCCGGAGATCAGCTTTTCGCTGCGCAGCACCTGATCCATCGTGCGCCCTGTCTGGTCCCAGCCGCCGCCAGGTGCCGCCGGCACGAAAATCTGGATCTGCGGCGCGCCTTCGGCGAAAGCGGGAGAGAGATGAAGTCCTGCAAAGCCGGCAGCGCCTGCCGCCGCCGTGCTCATTAAAAATCTGCGTCTGTTCAGCATGGGATTCCTCCAGATCACGACACCTCCTCCGGTGCCTGCCAAAACGCGCCTGAATCCAGACCCGTAATCGAGTTCAAGCAGATGTTACCGAGTTCTGTCAACGGGAACGATATTCTACTAGACAGAACGCATCGGCAGCGCGACACAGTGGCTCCGCTAAGCAGGTTCCGCAAAAGTGTCCCGCGGTTTTGCGACAAGAACCTGCGGCGAACAAAGAAACCTAAACAGACGACGCGTTGGCGAAGCCAGCGGTGTCTGCTTAGGACCTTCTCCAAATTGGGAACCGCAATGGACTCATCAAGCAGATCGGCTGATCCAGACATCCGGCACGCGGTTACCGAAGGGGTTGCCGCGCTTGATCGGGCGATCGCCATCCTCGACGCCTTCACCACCGCCGACCGTTCGCTCAGCCTGGCCGAAATCGCGGCCCGTACCGGCCTCTACAAGAGCACCATCCTGCGGCTTGCGCATTCCTTGTTGCGCGGGCAGTTGCTCGAGCGCCTGGACGATGGCCGCTACCGTGTAGGACCCGCCACTTTCCGGCTCGGCGCGCTCTATCAGCGTTCGGTGGTGGCGATCGACATCCTGTTGCCGATTATGCGCGACCTTTCCGAGCGAAGCTGGGAGAGCGTTGCCTTCTATGTTCGCTCGGGCGACGTCCGCACCTGTCTCTACCGCGTCGAATCCAAGCACCCGATCCGCTACACGATACGCGAAGGCGACGTGCTGCCTCTGCTGGTTGGGTCGGGCGGCCGCGTGCTTGCGGCGTTTTCCGGCCAGCACGGCGAACCCTACGAGACCATCCGCAAGACCTGCAACTGTCTCGCCGTCGGCGACCGCGACCCAGAGACGGCGGGCGTGTCGGCGCCGGTGTTCGGTCCGGGCCGGGCCCTGCTCGGCGCCTTGACGCTGGCCGGCCCCAGCTCGCGCGTCGACGCCGCGTTCCTTCAGCGCATGAAACGCCCGCTGCTCGAGGCGGCGGCGCGCGCCACCCGCGCCTTCGGCGAGGACGCCTCCATGCTCGAGCAGGCGAGCCTCGCCGCGGACGCCGTGTCGTAGCGGGGTCGAAGGCGCCGCAGCCGGAGCTGCGTCAGTTCAATTTGACCAGAACCACAGGGCGGTTCTTGGCACGGCCCGCCTCGTCGCCATTGCTGGCGACAGGCGCACTGCGATCTATGCTTGGCAGCGCGGGGATCTCCAGTCGATGACGCCGCTCAGGGCAGTCGCTCCAGCAGAATGGTCGGGGCGTCGTGGTAGGTGGTCCGCACCACTTCCCGGTAGCCGCACTTCGTCGCAACGTTCAGCGACGCGGCGTTTTCCGGGTCGATGATGCAAACGGTCCTCGCGGACCCGAAAGTCTCTTCGCCCCATGCCAGGACGCGGCCAACCACCTCGGTGGCGAAGCCTGCGCCATGAATGGCCGGAGCGAGCGCCCAGCCGGCCTCGGGAATGCCTTCGATCGACGGCTGCATATCGCGCTTCAGGTCGTGAAACCCGGCCTCGCCGATGAAACGGCCCGTCGCCTTTTCCTCGATCGCCCAGAAGCCGTAGCCGAGCAGAGACCACAGGCCGGCATGACGCAGGAAGCGCATCCAGCTTTCTTCGCGCGTGCGCGGCTTGCCGCCGATGAAACGGGTGACCACGGGATCGGTCCACATCACGGCATAGGCGTCGAAATCTCCCAGCCGGTGTGCCCGCAGGATGGTTCGCTGCGTCTCGATCACAGGGGCGATGGTCGCTCGCGGATTATTCATGGGATTGCCTCGCTTATCTACCCGGCGCGTAGCAAATTGCCCGGGCCAGGCAAGGGCCAAGGCAGGGCATGTCATCTTCCAGGCGAGAAAATCGCGCTAAGCCGCGCCACAAATACGACGGGCACCCATGCGGGCAACATGGTCTCAAGCTCCGCTATGGGAATTCGGCACGACGATGCTATTTTCGCAACAGGCTGATTCAGCAGCTGCAAGCGCAATCCTTTCAGGCACGGGCTTGCGCCGTCAAACCCAGGGAAAAGCATGGACACCACCGATCTCGTGCTTGCCATCGTCCACCATCTGCTGGTGTTTTCCCTGGCAGGGATCATCGGCGCCGAATTCGTGCTCATCCGCGGCGACCTGGCCGCCGCCACGCTCAAGCGGCTCGCCGTCATCGACCGTCATTATGGCATCATCGCCGCGCTGATCATCATCGTCGGGATCGGCCGCGTCTTCTATGGCCTCAAGGGTTGGGAATTCTACGTCTACAACTGGGTGTTCTGGGCCAAGATGGCGGCGTTTGGCATCGTCGGCCTGCTGTCGATCATCCCGACCGTCCGCTTCATCTCCTGGAACAGGCAGGCAGGCGCCAATCCCTCGTTCCTGGTGCCGGCAGCCGAGCTTGCATCCGTCAAGACCTTTGTCCGCGCCGAGGCATTCATCTTCCTGTTGATCCCAGTCTTCGCCGCGGCGATGGCACGCGGCTACGGCTACTGATCGCCGCCGGCAACCGTTTCTAGCGGAGCTATCGGCACCAGCGGTGCCGGCACATCGGTCGTCTTCTCCTGCGCCTTGCAGATATCGGCGATGACGCAGGCCGGGCAATCCGGCTTGCGCGCCTTGCAGACATAGCGGCCATGCAGGATCAGCCAGTGATGCGCGTGGCGCATGTATTCGTCCGGGATGATCTTCAACAGTCCCTGCTCGACCTGTTCCGGCGTCTTGCCGGGCGCCAGCCCGAGGCGGTTGCCGATGCGGAAGATGTGGGTGTCGACCGCCATCGTGTGCTGGCCGAAGGCCATGTTGAGCACGACATTGGCGGTCTTGCGCCCGACCCCCGGCAGCTTGACCAGTTGATCCCGATCGTCAGGCACATCGCCGCCATGGTCGCGGATCAGCGCCTGCGACAGCGCCATCACGTTCTTGGCCTTGTTGCGCCACAGCCCGATGGTTCTGATATGGTCGCCAACCTTGGCTTCACCCAGCGCCAGCATCTTTTGCGGTGTATCGGCTGCCTTGAACAGCGCCCGCGTCGCCTTGTTGACGCCGGCATCGGTCGCCTGCGCCGACAGCACCACCGCCACCAGCAATGTGAAGGCGTTGACATGTTCGAGCTCGCCCTTCGGCTCAGGCCGCTGGACGGCAAAACGCCGGAAGATCTCGTGCACTTCGGCCGCGCTGTAGCGCGACGAACGCCGCACCGGCCGCGGACGCGGCTTGGCGTTCGACCCGTCGCGCCGGCCGGGCAATAGCTCATTTTTGGGCATGGATGATTCTTTGGACTTGGGGCTCGCCATTTCCTTCCTATAATATCCCGCCATGAGCGACACAAACGCCTCATTTCAGGCCGACGAGCCATTCTTTCAGGCGCTGCTGACCCCGCACCGGTCCCTGGGCAAAACCGGCTTTGCCTTGCTGATGGGCGCGCTGCTGTTCGGCTGGCTGGTGACAGGCGCGTTTTTCCTGTCGCGTGGCGCCTGGCCGGTGTTCGGCTTCCTCGGCCTCGACGTGGTCGCCGTCTACATCGCTTTCCGCGCCAACTATCGTGCCGCGCGTGCCCGCGAGGAGGTGTCGGTCTCGCGCACCAGCCTCGACATCCGCAAGACCGCGCCATCCGGAAAATCGGAAGCGCATCGCTTCAACCCGTTCTGGGCGCGGTTTTCGGTCGCCCGTCACGCCGAAATCGGCATCACCAGGATGACGGTGGAAGCACAGGGGCTGAACGTGCCGATCGGCGGGTTTCTCAATCCCGACGATCGCGAGACCTTCGCCACCGCCTTTTCGCGGGCGCTGGCGACCGCCAAGGCACGCTGATCCTAGAACCGGTAGCGCAACAGCCTGCCGACCTTGCGCAGGGCTGGAATGTGTCTCCAAAGACGGACGAACAGCTTCGCGACCCAGCCCATGCGGGCGGCGTGTTCAGGTTTGTAGGCCGAGATGTCATCGACGAACCGTAGCTTTGGGATGGCCAGTTCCAGGTCGTGCGGATCGTCGATCGCCCAATACACCTGGGCACCCGTCGCCTTGATGGCCGGATTGAGGCGAAGCAGCTTCAGGCCAAAACGGCTGTAGGCGTCGAACATCAGTTCGCCACTGGCAAGATGCGAGACGAGCCGCGCAAACAGGCGTGGTCCCTCGTTGGCAGGGAGATAGGGCGTCAGGCCTTCCGCCACCACGATGGCCGGGCGATTGCGCGGCACCGAGGCCAGCCAATCCGGTTCGGTCACCGACGAGGCGATCAGATGGCAATGGGCCCGGGACGGGTACAGCTTGCGTCTGAGCTCGATGACTTCAGGGTAGTCGACATCAAACCAGTCCACGCCCTGTGGCGGATCGACACGAAATATGCGCGTATCGAGCCCGCATCCCAGATGCAACACGATGGCGTAGGGATTTCTCGCGAGAAAATCCTGAACATGGACATCCAGCGTCTTTGCCCTGATCGCCAGGCCGACGCCGAGATTGGTGTCGACCTTGAGCCTGGAGAAATCGTAGTCGATCTTGCGCACCGCCTCGTCGGCGAAATGATCCCCGAGCAGCGTATCCGGGAACCTGCTCTCCAGAGCCTTGCCGTAGAGCGTCAACAGCAACGTCCCCTTTTCCCCGGTCAGATGTATCTTCTCGCCAGCCATGTGCGATTCCTAGTCAGAGCATGATCCCGAAAAAGTGGAATCCGGTTTTCGGGAAAGATCATGCTCATACAAACAGACAGAGCCCCATCCCGACCTCATCGGGATGGAACAGGCTCTCGAAAACCCGAGTCTATCTGGGTACGCGCCGCAAGAAGGCAAGTTTCGGGTGGCGATCGACGCCCCAAGGGGCGATATTCCTGCCCAAGGAGACAGTTCCATGAGCACACAGACGGCCGTTCTCAAAAAGGACATCACGCCCGAAGGCAGCGACTACGAAATCGTGCGCCGGGCCATCGAGAAGATCAGCCTCGACTATCGCGACCAGCCATCGCTGGAAGAACTGGCCGAGGAGGTCGGCGAGACTCCGACCGGCCTGCAGAAACTCTTCACCCGCTGGGCCGGCCTGTCGCCAAAAGCCTTCCTGCAGGCGGTGACACTGGACCATGCCCGCAAGCTGCTGGATTCAGGCATGCCGCTGCTCGAAACGTCATTCGAGCTGGGCATGTCCGGCCCCGGCCGGCTGCACGACCTCTTCGTTACCCATGAAGCGATGTCGCCGGGCGACTACAAGACGCGCGGCGCAGGCCTTACCATCCGCTACGGTTACCACCCCTCGCCGTTCGGCACTGCCCTGATCATGGCTACCGACCGCGGGCTTGCCGGCCTCGCCTTCAGCGATCCGGGCGAGGAACGCGCCGCCTTCGCCGACATGTCCAGCCGCTGGCCGAACGCCATCTATGTCGAGGACATGGCCGCGACGGGGCCCTATGCCGCGCGCATCTTCGACCCGACGCTGTGGCGCCCCGACCAGCCGCTGCATGTCGTCATGATCGGCACCGACTTCCAGGTTCGCGTCTGGGAGGCGCTGCTCAACATACCGATGGGCAAGGCCCGCACCTATTCCTCGATCGCCGCCAGCATCGGCGCGCCGAGCGCCAGCCGTGCCGTCGGTGCCGCCAACGGCGCCAACCCGCTCTCTTTCGTGGTTCCCTGCCACCGCGCCATCGGCAAGTCCGGCGACCTCACCGGCTATCACTGGGGTCTGACCCGCAAGCGAGCCATTCTGGGTTGGGAAGCAGGGCAAGTGTCGTCGTGAATGTCGATTTTCCAAGAACCCCCCGCAGAATCTATAAATGCCGGACTTATCAAGTATAAGTGCGATTATTGCATCGGATTTTCTTGATTGCAACCAAAAGCAACCTCTGGTTTAGCGATTGTTATTTTAAGCAATTGTTCAAGTTAACTCTAAATTAACTACGATAAAGTGATGATGACCCATATTAACTCGGACTATCCGGCTTAATGGGAGGTCTCGATGACATCGTTTCGCGCCGTCTTCGGCGCAGCCCTGCTGGTCGCCTGTATTGACCAGTCCGCATTGGCCACAACGCAAAATGTCATTTTCAATGGCACGATCACCGCAACCTGCACGCTTGTGGTCGCCACCAACGGCACGATGACGGTGAGCCCCGATCTTCAGTCGCTAAGCTCGCACAACAGCGGCGGCTTGGCCGGAACGGTCACGCTGACCACCACCGGAGGCGTATCGCTCAGCGTAGACCCGGTCACCATCACCACTGTGCCGGCTGCCGACACCACGTCGACCACCTGGACACCGACCTACTCCGCTGCCGGTACGCACTCCATCGCCGAGACCGGCTCGGCCACCAGCCTCGGCACACCCGGCGCCGACCTCGTCTCGGTCAACCTCGCCGGCACCAAGGGCGGCAGCAACCGCTTCGCCTCCGGAAACTATCAGGCAACGGTGACTGTGCGCTGCGAATAAGCTCTCGGAAGGAGGGGCCTTTGACACATGCTCGAACCTTGGCGACGGCGCTGGCCGTCGGCCTGATGCCCATTGCCGCCGTGGCCCAGTCGATGTCGCCGATGCGAGGCGAGGTCAACAGCTTCACCGACGTCTTCGCGGTCCGCGTATTCCCGGCCAATCCCTACGACCAGAAGATCAGGGTCGAAATCCACGTCTACGATCAGGATTTTCAGCCGGTGGCCGCCAGGATCTCTCCGAGTTCCTTCCAATTGGCTTCCCAGGCTTCCCGCCCTGTCCTTGTGGTCGTGCCCTTCGGCGGCGCTGCCGAGCGTAAAGTGCGTATCTGTACCGAAAGCATCCCCTTTCCCAATCAACAGACGCAGATAAAGGCACAGATATGCGGCAAGTTTTTTGGGCACCGCAAATCCTGACAGTCGCGCTTGCAGCGATGTCGGCGGGGATCTCGCCGGTTTTGGCCGAGGATGTCTACAATCTCAACCAGAATGAGAGCGGCTTCAACCTGCCCGGAGTAACCTTGCCTCAGGGGCAGGACGAGGTCCACGCTTCCGACGGCACCACCTGCCGTTCGGCGGTATCGGGTACCGGCGCCTATGTCGACCTCGGCGTCATCAGAGGCAATAACCAGTCGAACAATGACGTCGCGACCTACGGCCGCGTGGTGATCCCGATCGGGCGCTCGCCCAAGCGCGTCGATTGCAGGCGCCTCTACGAGCTTGAGGTCGAGCGCCTGCAACTGGAGTTGAAACTCCTCAAAATGGGCCTTGGCGCCGACGGCCCGACGGCGAGCGTGGCCGCCAGCGCTCCCGCTCCCGTGGTCGCATCACCGGGATGGGCCAACGAAGGCTGGAGCATCAGGACCGGAAATGGCGATGGCAAGAAAAAGAAGAAGAAATAACCGCGCGCTGCTTGCGACCGCAGCACTTGCCGGCCTCTGCCTTCCGGTGCAAGCGGCGATCATCGGCACCTGCACCATCATGGTCGGGGCGTCGGGAACGATGACCGCAAATCCTGCCATCAGCATCCTCGGCTCCAAACAGGCAGGCGGGTCGAGTGCGACCGCCACCATCACCGCCAGCTCGCTGCTTTGCACCTTGCTCAACCTGCTCGACTGTTATTCCGTTTCCGTGCCGGCGCCCGCCTCGTTCTCGTCAGCGCCAAGCGGCGGCGGTACCAACGTCAACTTCAGCACCGTCTACCGCCTCGACGGCACCGGCGTCGACACCTCCGGAAACGTGCCGCAGCGTGTCGTCAACGGCACCCACCCCATGCAGGTCGACCTCACCGCCACCAAGTCGAGCGGTATCTTTCCCGCCGGCAACTACCAGGGCACGGTCACCGTGCGTTGTGAATAGGCACAAATCGAGCTGGACCATTCGCGTGGTCTGGCAAGCCGCGGCCTTACAGGCTAGCTTCCCGCACGATAGGAACGACCTGCGTTCGCCCGGACGCACAAAAGACGCTCCAATATTTGAGTTCGTGCTGGCAGGAGGCCTTGCTTGATTATCGTTATCGGCTCGATCAACCTCGACCTGATCGCCAATGTCGACCGCTTGCCGAGCCCTGGCGAAACAGTAGCCGGCTCGACCTTTGCCACCGCGCCCGGCGGCAAAGGCGCCAACCAGGCGCTGGCGGCGGCACGCGCCGGCGCCCCGGTGCGCATGGTCGGCGCCGTGGGCAAGGACAGCTTCGCCGCCGAGGCGCTGGCACTGCTGCGCGACGGCAAGGTCGATCTGTCTGGCGTCGCCGAGACTTTTGCGTCGACAGGCACAGCCCTGATCATGGTCGGCGACGACGGCGAGAACATCATCGCCGTGGTGCCGGGCGCCAACGCGTCCGTATTGCCCGGCGACCTCTCCAAAGCCTTCTTCAAAAAGGGCAATATCGTACTCCTGCAACATGAGATCCCGCTGGCGACCGTCGGTGCCGCGCTCGACCAGGCAAGGGCGGCTGGCGCCATCACCGTGCTCAACACCGCGCCTTTCCAGGGCGAAGCGGCAGCCTTTCTTGCCAAGGCCGATTATGCCATCGCCAACGAAACCGAATTCGACCTCTATGGCGAAGCGCTGTCCCTCAACGGCCGCGACCGGGCGGCGCGCATGCGAGACTATGCCGGGAAGACCGGCCGCACCATCGTCGTCACGCTCGGCGGCGACGGCGTGATGGCGGCGACGCCAAGCGATTTCCTGACCGTTCCGGCAATGAAGATCACCCCTGTCGACACGGTCGGCGCCGGCGACACGTTCTGCGGTTATTTCGCCGCCGGCCTGTCTTCCGGCCTGACGCTCGAACAGGCGCTGGCGCGCGCCGGCGCGGCGGGCTCGCTGGCCTGCCTGAAGCCAGGCGCCCAGCCGGCAATTCCGCTGGCCAAGGATGTCGACCAGGCATTGCAGGAAACGCGTTGAGATGCTGCGCCCTCAGACGAAACATGCCGTGGCGCCGGCCAGCGACATCTGTCGCCTGTCCGCGGTCGCACTTGCCGATGCGATCCGCCAAAGGAAACTTTCCGTCCGCGAGGTGGTGACGGCATTCCTCGACCGGATCGAGGCGGTCAACCCGCTGGTCAACGCCATTGTCTCCTTGCGCGACCGTGGCGACATCCTGCGCGAGGCCGACGCTGCCGATGTCCGACGGGCAGATGCCGAAACCGGCTCGTTGTTCGGCCTGCCGATCGCCATCAAGGACCTCGCCTCGACCACGGGCCTCAGGACCTCGCTAGGCTCGCCGATCTTCGCCGATTTCGTGCCGCAGGAAGACGATTTCTTCGTCGAGCGTATCCGCAACGCCGGCGCAATCATCATCGGCAAGACCAACGTTCCGGAATTCGGGCTTGGCTCCAACACCTACAACAACGTGTTCGGGCCGACGCTGAACGCCTTCGATCCGGCGCTGACCGCCGGCGGCTCGAGTGGTGGCGCGGCGGTGGCGCTGGCGCTGGATATGCTGCCTGTCGCCGATGGCAGCGACTTTGGCGGCTCGCTGCGCAACCCGGCCGCCTGGAACAATGTTTTTGGCTTCCGCCCGTCGCAAGGGCTAGTTCCCGGCGGACCCGACGTCGAGGTCTTTCATGCGCAGATGGGTGTCGATGGGCCGATGGGCCGCAACGTCCGCGACATGGCCCTGCTGCTCGACGTGCAGGCGGGTTATCATCCGCAAGCGCCATTGTCCTATGAGAAACCTGGCTCGTTCCTCGACGGGCTTGCGACAGGGACGACTGGCGGCCGCATCGCCTGGTTCGGCGACCTCGGTGGTCATCTGCCGGTCGAAGCCGGGATTCTCGATCTCTGCGAGACAGCGCTCGGCCGGTTGGCGGATGCATCCTCCTTCCCCCGGCAGCCTCTGCAGCCGGATTTCGATTTCGAAGCGCTGTGGCAGGCTTTTGTCACACTGCGCCAGGCCAGCAGCGGCTGTGCGCTCAAAACCCACTATGACGATCCCTCGAAGCGTGGCCTGCTCAAGCCGGAAGCCGTCTGGGAGGTCGAGAACGCGATGCGGCTGACGGCGCCGCAGATCCGCGCGGCCTCGGTCATCCGCACATCCTGGCATCGCACGCTGCTGTCGATCTTCGACCGCTTTGATCTGATCGCGCTGCCGACCGCGCAGGTCTTCCCCTTCGAAGTCGGCACGCCGTGGCCGCGCGAGGTCGCCGGACGGGCGATGGACAGCTACCACCGCTGGATGCAGGTTTCCGCATTCGCCACCCTGGGCGGCTGCCCGGCGGTCAACGTGCCGGTCGGCTTCGACGACAAGGGCCGGCCAATGGGCATGCAGTTGATCGGCCGGCCACGCGGCGATCTTGCAGTGCTCAAGGCGGCAGCCGCCTATGAGGCAACGCTGCCCTGGCAGACCGGCGCCTGAACCGGTGCATTGGCGTATCGCAGAGCTTGGCGTGCCGGCTTGCGCCGGCTGCGCTGCCATGCATTGATTGCCGTCAGTCCGCGCCGCCCTGGCGGCATCCTTGAGGAAAAATCATGTCGCTGGAACTCTACGCCGCCTATGTCCTCGCTTGCATCGTCATCATCCTGGTGCCCGGTCCAACGGTCACGCTGATCATCGCCAACAGCATCCGCCATGGCTCCCGCGCCGGGCTCGCCAATGTCGCCGGCACGCAGGCCGGGCTTGCCGTGATGATCGCCATTGTCGGCATCGGCCTCAACACGCTGATCTCGGGCATGGGCCACTGGTTCGAATGGGTGCGGCTGATCGGCGCCGCCTATCTGATCTGGATGGGCGTGCAGATGTTCCGTTCCAAGGGCACGCTGAACGCCGACGGAACGGCAAGGAAACCGCGCGGCGGCTTCTTCCTGCAGGGCCTGCTGGTGGCGCTCAGCAACCCCAAGACGCTGGTGTTCTTCGGCGCCTTCTTTCCGCAGTTCATCGCGCCTCAGGGCAACTACTCGCTACAGATCGTCGTCATGGGCCTCACCGCCATGATCTTCGCCGCCATCTCGGATTCGACCTATGCACTGGCCGCCGGCCGCGCCGGGCGCCTGCTGTCGGCCAGCCGCATCAAGCTCATGTCCAGGATCAGCGGCAGCTTCCTGGTCGGCGGCGGCCTGTGGCTGGCGTTTTCACGGTCGAAGTAGTTCGCAGACCTACGGCTGATGAGGGCTGATTGAAAATCAGCCTTCTCGCCACCACATGAATCCGCGCCGGGGATTCATATCTATGTCTTGGACTTATGCTGATTTGAAAAGGAACGCGCCTGGCGTGATCCTGGTTGGCTCTCTGTTCGCGGTGATGGTTCCCTCGGCTCTGAACAAATGGACCAACGACGCAAGCCCGATCCATTCGGTTGATGCAGTCGACGCAACGATCAAAAGTGCTCAGTGGGGCAAGGGTCGCAGCGTCTACGTGCTATCCCTTGAGAGCGGTTCGTTAGTTCTCGTCGACGATGATCGCCCGCACCTGATCGGCTCACGCGTTGGCATCGAGCGCGTGACACGCGACAGTGGCTTCGTTTTCTACCGGTTTGCGGATTGAACCATGGCCAAAGCGCGGTATGGCCTTGCCTTCATGACCCTTCGCGAAAATCTTCGGGGCATAGTCATCACCAGCCTAGTTGTGGGCGCATGCGCTGTGGCAATCGGCACCTTGATTGCGAGGCAAAGCAGCCCGATCGTCAATGTAGAGCGCGTAACAGGCACGGTGGTCAACGTCCTCAATGCGCCTCCGAACCCAGAGGGTTATGTCGGTGGCAGACCCAGCTATCTCTACGGAATCCGCCTCTACGAAAATAATCTGCTGGTGTTCGCGTACGGCGACGCAACATCACCGCGAGCCATCGGTTCGGAGGTTTCGGTCGAACGGCAGCATCGCCGGAATGACACCGAAACATATCGCCTGCTTCGCGAGTAATCGCCTGATGCACGCCGCCCAAAAGCGCAAGTGCTTTTGGGCGGATGATATGCATCTGGAACAGGGAACTAAAGCCGCCCCAGCCTCTCGACCAGCAGCGCGAAGAAGCTGTCATGGTCGATGTCGCGCATCACCATGGCGTTCTTCGGCCGCTTGGTGACGCCCCACCAGTCGATGACGGTCATGCCCATGGTCAGTTCCGAGGTGGTTTCAACGCTGACATTGCAGGTGCGGCCTTTGAACAGCTCCGGCTTCAACAGATAGGCGATGACACAAGGGTCGTGCAGCGGCCCGCCGTCGGTGCCGTATTTCTCCTCGTCGAAGCGCTCGAAGAATTCCAGCATGTCGGCGGTCGCCGTGCCGACCTTGGTGCCGAGTTCGCGGAAGGCCTGCGTGCGCTTGGCGGTGGTCAGCGCCTTGTGGGTGACGTCGAGCGGCATCATCACGATCGGAATGCCGGATTTGAGCACGACGTCGGCTGCTTGCGGATCGACATAGATGTTGAACTCGGCGGACGGCGTGACATTGCCGCCTTCGAAGAAGCCGCCGCCCATCAGCACGATTTCCTTGATGCGCGGTGCAATCCGCGGTTCGCGGATCAGCGCCAGCGCAATGTTGGTGAGCGGGCCGAGCGCGCAAAGCGTGATGGTGCCACTCTCTTCCTTCATCAGCGTCTCGACGATGAAGTCGACGGCATACTGGTCCTGCAGCTTCATCGTCGGTTCGGGCAATTGCGGCCCGTTGAGACCGGTCTTGCCATGCACTTCCTCGGCGGTGACCAGCTCGCGCATCAACGGTCGGATGGCGCCGGCATAGACCTTGATGTCCGGCCGGCCGGCCAGCTCGCAGATCTTGCGGGCATTCTTTTCGGTAAGCTTCAGCGGCACGTTGCCGGCAACGACTGATATGCCGACGATCTCCAGCTCGGAGCTGCCGAGCGCCAGCAATATGGCGACGGCGTCATCCTGGCCGGGATCCGTGTCGATGATGATCTTGCGTAATTGAGGCATTTCAATTCCTTGTTTGGCGAAGCCGTGGACTTGGGATGAATCCGGGATGACGCCGAAGCGGCTGCGAACTGCCAAGTCGAACCGCTCGACCGGGGAAGACAATCCCGACCTGCGCGCTTCTCCTTGCATCTGCTGGCCGTTTCAAGCGCCATGTCGATCATTCCTGTGAGTCCACGACCTGGTCTTTTTGGGCGGGTCTTTTGATGGCTTGAACTTGGTCGCGGGGCGGACCATATCAAGACCACCGGGAAAAATGCCATCTGGGTTTTTCCACTTTATGTCGCTCTACAGAGGACAGTGTAACATGAGCCGAATGACGCCCTTTTCCAGCCCGCTTCTCCTTGGTTTCGACGCCATGGAAAAGACTCTGGAACGCCTGGCGAAGTCCGGCGACAGCTACCCTCCCTACAACATCGAACGCCTCAGCGGCGCCGACGGCAAGACCGAAAGGTTGCGCATCACATTGGCGGTCGCCGGTTTCGCCGAAAGCGATCTCGATGTCACCACGGAGGAAAACCAGCTGGTCGTGCGCGGCCGTCAGTCCGACGATACCGAGCGCGAGTTTCTTCATCGCGGCATCGCCGCGCGCCAGTTCCAGCGCTGTTTCGTGCTGGCCGACGGCATGCGGGTGATCGCGGCGGAACTGAAGAACGGCCTTTTGTCGATCGATCTCGATCGGCCGGAGTCCGAACGGCTGGTACGGAAAATAAACATATCGGTGAAAGACTGATCTTTACCGATGGCTCTCATGCGGGATGGCCTTGAGCGGCGTCCTCGCGCCAAGGAGGCTTTGAAATGACCAGAACTGATGAAAATCTCACCATGACCAGCGGCGAATTCGCCCATCTCGGCGAGGGCTCGGTCGCCTATCTGCGCAAGGTCTCGAGCGACGAGTTGCTCGGCCGTTTCCCGAACCTCGGTGAAATCGCGCCCGGCATGGAACTGTGGGCACTGTTTGCCGCCAATGGCCAGCCGATCCTGCTTTCGGATGCGCGTGACCGCGCGCTGGCCGGCGCCATGGAAAACGACCTGACCACGGTCGCCATTCACTAAACCCGGCGGGCCGGGCTTAAATGGACAGGGCCGCCCGTGGCGGCCCTTGGCTGGATGTTCCAATCAGAAAGTGTCAGGCCGCGTGCGAGGCCTGGGTATCCGACAAAAGCGCGTGGATTGCCGCGGCGTCACGCGTCCCCCTGATCTTGGCCACCGTGTCGGCGTCGCGCAACACCCGCGCGATGCGCGACAAGGCCTTGAGATGGTCGGCGCCGGCCCCTTCCGGCGCCAGCAGCAGAAACACCAGATCGACCGGCTGATCGTCCAGCGATTCGAAATCGACCGGCGTCTCCAGCCGGGCGAAAACCCCGGCGATGCGCTTCACGCCGGCGAGCTTGCCATGCGGAATGGCGATGCCGTTGCCGACGCCCGTCGAGCCCAGCCGTTCACGCTGCAGGATGGTGTCGAACACCTCCCGCTCCGGAATGCCCGAAATCGCGGCTGCCCGTTCGGAAAGCAATTGCAACAGCTGCTTTTTGGAGTTCGCCTTCAACGCCGGCAGTATCGCCGGAACGTTGATAAGATCGCTCAGATCCATGCTTGAAAATCCCTTGTTCGCCTGCCGTCACCAGTCCTCACCCCTCGTGCGGCCGGCTCTTATCCTTGTGCGACCTTGGTCGTGGACGGGTCGATCCAGCCGATGTTTCCATCGGGCCGGCGATAGACGATGTTGAGATGGTCGTTTCCGGCGTTGCGGAAGACGAAGACCGGGCTGTCCTTGGTGTCGAGCTCGATGACGGCCGAAGCCACCGACATGGTCTTCAGCGTCATGGTTGATTCGGCGACGATGGCCGGCGCGAAATTATCCGGAATATCCTCGTCGTCATCGGCCAGCGGCGCCATCACCGTGTAGGCAATGTCGGTCGGATCGCCATTGGCAGCGCCTGAATTGTGCGATTTCAGCCGGCGCTTGTAGCGCCTCAGGCGCGTTTCCAGGCGATCGGCGGCGGCCTCGAAGGCAACCGTCGGATCCTGGGCATCGCCGGTGGCCTGCAGCGAAGCGCCGGAGTCCAGCCGGATCATGCAATCCGCCGAATAGCGCGAACCTGATTTGATGACTGTGACGTGTCCGGCAAAGCCGCGATCGAAATACTTGCCGATCGCTTCGCCGACACGATCGTTGATGCGTGTACGAAACGCATCGCCGATATCCATGTGTTTTCCCGATATGCGCAGATTCATCTGAAAACTGACCTTCCTTGCTCAGGCTTCAAACTCGCCCGAGTTTATACTCGTGGTCCGTGCGCACAAGCTTTGCGGCGTCACTCGCGCCGATTTTAAATCCGAACTTTCCGGTTGATCACAAGCCGCCCTTTTGACCGTCCCGAGGCCAACGTCGTGACGGACCATCCACACGCGGGCATCTAGCCCCACTCATGCGGGCGGGCTTCTAGCCACTTCGCCGCGGCTTGTCAATGAAGTGCTGGCCTGAGGAAAATCGAACCGTGTCAGCGCCCGGCGCTGGCCAGCGCCCGTTTCTCGCGCCGACGCTGCACCGAGGAAGGAATATTCATGCCTTCCCGGTACTTGGCGACAGTGCGCCTGGCGATATCGACGCCACTGTCGCGCAACATGTCGACGATCGCATCGTCGGAAAGCACGTCGACGGGTTTTTCCTCATCGATCAGCTGCTTGATGCGGTCCCGTACCGATTCCGAGGAATGCGCATCGCCGCCACCCGACGCAGCGATCGAGGCGGTGAAGAAGTACCGCAGTTCGAACACGCCGCGCGGCGTCAGCATGTATTTGTTCGCGGTGACCCGGCTAACCGTCGATTCGTGCATGCCGATGGCATCGGCCACCGTGCGCAGGTTGAGTGGCTTCAGCTGGCGCACGCCATGGACGAGGAAGGCATCCTGCTGGCGAACGATCTCCGAGGCGACCTTGAGGATGGTCTTTGCCCGCTGGTCGAGGCTGCGCGTCAGCCAGTTGGCGTTTTGCAGGCATTCGGCGAGGAAGTCCTTTTCCGCCTGGTTCTTCGCCTGCGGCGAAACCTGGGCGAAATAGATATGGTCGACCAGCACGCGCGGCAGCGTTTCGGCATTGAGCTCGACCGTCCAGCTGCCGTCATTGGCGGCACGCACCTCGACATCGGCGACGATGGCGTCACTGGCGCCGCCCGAAAACGCCATGCCCGGTCGGGGATCGAGGGCACGGATCTCGGCCAGCATGTCGAGCAGATCCTCCTCGTCGACGCCGCAGATCCGCTTCAGCGCATGGAAATCACGCCGTGCCAGCAGTTCGAGATTGGCGACCAGCGCCTTCATCGCCGGATCGAGCCGGTCCCGCACGGCAAGCTGCAGCGACAGGCATTCGGCAAGGTCGCGGGCAAACAGGCCGGCCGGCTCGAAAGTCTGGCACACCGCCAGCACCTTTCTCACCGCAGCAGCGTCCGTGCCGAGGCGGGCGCCGATCTCGGCCAGGTCGCCGCGCAGATAGCCGGTCTCGTCGAGGCCGTCGGCAAGGTCGGCGGCGATCAGCCGTGCCGCCGGATCGACGAAGGCGAGCGCCACCTGTTCGCCGACATGGTCGCGCAGCGTGATCGCCGCGGCCGCCATGTCGCCGGCATCAATGCCCTCGGATGAGGAACTCGCACCATTGCCGGAAGCCGATTTCCATTGCGCCGTCAGGTCGGGACCGAGCCGCTCGCTCGTCCCCGGATCGTCGGGAAACAGGTTTTCCAGCGACGTATCGAGCTTGTCGGAGATCGCCTCGGCGCTCCACTGCGTCTCGTTTTCGAACCAGTCGCCATCGGCGGCAGCGGCGGCTTGCGGCTCCGCCTCGATCTTCTGCGACTGGTCGCTGGCTGCATCGTCCTGCGGCTCCGCGCGCTCCAGCAGCGGATTGCGCTCGATTTCGTCATCGATGAAATGCTCAAGCTCGGTATGGGTGAATTGCAGCAGCCGAATCGACTGCATCAGCTGCGGCGTCATCACCAGCGACTGCGATTGTCGTAGCTGTAGTTTCGCCGCCAACGCCATTGTCTGGTTTCAAACGCCTCGTCTACGCATCCGGGCTTCCGGACAGGAATTTTTGCAGCGGGTCATAGAAACTGGCCCAGCTTTTGCTTGTCAAGGCAATAGCTAGCAAAACTCACTTACCGGAGCGTTATCTGGCGGCAAAATCGGAGAAAAAGCGCGGTGAAGGCACCAAAAATCGTGTCAGGAAACAAATTTCACGCTCAGAGCGTGAAACCCTCGCCGAGATAGAGCCGGCGGACATCCGGGTTTGCCACCACTTCGTCGGCCCGCCCATGGGTCAACACCTGACCGGCATGGATGATGTAGGCGCGGTCGATCAGGCCGAGCGTTTCGCGCACATTGTGATCGGTGATGAGGACGCCAATGCCGCGCGCCGTCAGGTGACGCACCAGTTGCTGGATATCGGCGACGGCGATCGGATCGATGCCGGCAAACGGCTCGTCGAGAAGCATGTAGGCCGGGCGCGTCGCCAGCGCACGCGCGATTTCCAGGCGCCTCCGCTCGCCGCCGGACAGCGACATGGATGGCGCCTTGCGCAGATGGCTGATGTGGAATTCCTCGAGCAGTTCGTCGAGATTGCGTTCGCGCTCCTTGCGGCTCTTTTCGACCACTTCGAGCACGGCGCGGATGTTCTGCTCGACACTCAGGCCGCGAAAGATCGATGCCTCCTGCGGCAGATAGCCGATGCCGAGGCGCGCACGACGGTACATCGGCATCGAGGTCACGTCGAAGCCGTCGATCTCGATCGTGCCCTCGTCCACCGGCACCAGGCCGGTGACCATGTAGAAGCAGGTCGTCTTGCCGGCGCCGTTGGGGCCGAGCAGTCCAACCGCCTCGCCGGCGCGCACACCGATGGTGACGCCGCTGACGACCTTGCGGCCCTTGTAGCTCTTGGTCAGACCCTTGGCGATCAAGGTTCCCTTGAACTTTCCCGTATCGACGGTCGCCGTGGCCGGCGCCGAAAGCTTGCCGGCGGCCCGTCCCGGAAGACGCGCCGTCAGCGACGACAGGCTGGCCATCAGGGGTTCGCCGCTCCCGATTTCGGCGGCGGTGTGATCGACATCTGGACGCGTTGCCCAGCGCAAGGATCAACCTGGGCCAGCCCGGTTTTCATCTGAACGACGAGCTTGCAGCCGACCAGGACGTTATCGTTCTGCGACAGGACGACCTTTTTGCCCGAAAGCACCAGAACCTGGCTCTTCATATCGAAACTGCCTTGATCGCCGGTGGCGATCTGCGCGTCCGACTTGATGTAAACCTTGTCGGAAATCTCCAGGTGGTCGATGTTGGCCGAGCCGGTCATCGCCGCGCCTGCGGCTTCCGTGCCCTTGGCCGCGGCGTTGGGATCCTTCACATAATAGACCGTCATCTTGCCAGCCTTCATCAATGTCGGCCCCTGGACGACGCTGACATTGCCGGTGAAGATGGCGACATTTTCTGCCTGGCGGACTTCCAGCTTGTCGCTTTCGATCTGGATCGGCTTGTCGCCGGACAGTTTGAGACCTGATTGGCTGGTGGACTGCGCCAATGACGGCACCAGCCCGAGCAGCAGCAACGCCGAAGTTGCAGCCGCGAGCCGCGTCGAACTACTGAGCCGCATTGATTTCTCCGCTGTTTCCCTCTGCCGTCTTCAAGGCGGCGGAATCGATGTTGACGCGCACTTTGTTCTCGAAAACCAGAACCTTGCCATTGTCCTGGACCGACATCGAATCCGCCGTGATCCGTGACCCCTCACGGCTGACATCGACGGGATCACCCGTCTTCATAGTGCCTTTGCCCATGTCGAGGAAGACCGATTTGAACTTGGCCTGCATGCCGTCAGTTGTGGTGATGTCAACGTCGCTGGTCAGGTTCATCGTATTGCCGTTGCGATCGTAGGTGCCGTGCGAGGCCTTGATCGCCGCGATATTGTCAGGTCCGACCGGGATCTTGGCGTCGATGCCTTCCAGTTCGATGATGCCTTGCGTGCTGACATCCTGGATGGCGCGCAGCGCCGTCATCGAATAGGGCTGCTTCTGCTTGGTGAACCCGTTAAGCTTGGGATTGGCCATCACCAGCTTGCCGTTGGAAAAAGCGGTGCCTTCCGCCTGGACCGCGACGGAGACCGGCGCGGCCAGATAGGAATAGACCGGAAAAGCGACAGCGATCAGTACCGCGGCCAGCGGCACGGCAAACTTGAGAACGCGCACGCGGCGCGAATGACGCTGGGCGCGGTCGAAAGCATCGCCACGCATCCGGACGTCCGCCGGGGGAGCCAACTCCGTCTCGGCGTTGGTCGATTCAATCGGTCGCGCTAACATTCAACGCTTTCTTCTAACCCCTTGCCCACCCGCGAGCACCGCCTATAGGTGGGACGCCGCCGCCTGCAAGCAAGCACAAGCCCATGAAAACTGCAAAAATGTGACAGCCGCGTTTGTACAGATGAAAATGAGATCCGCACAACTGCCCGTTCTTCATAGCAGAAACAGACACGCGGCGTAAAATTTATCAGCTGCCGATCTTCGCCGCCAGACGTCGCGGCGATTGCACAAATACGTGAAGAGACCTGTGCCTGGAGAGGGGCGGAGCCCGCCCTGACCTGCCCGATGGCGCATCCGGCATGGCCAACTCGACTGTCCGCGCGGATTGTCTTGTTGAGCCGGAAAAGAGAATTGCTTCCAGATGGGAAGATGATGGTCTAAAAGCGTCTCCTCCCGCCGACTGAAAGGCTGACCATGGCACTGAGAGCCGACGACCTGATCGACCGCCGCCGCTTGCGGCGCAAGCTGACATTCTGGCGGATTGCCGCCATCGGCATCGTGGCACTTGGGGTGATTGCACTTTCAACCTGGTTCTATGGCGACGATTTCACCGGCTCGGCCGTCGACCATATCGCCAAGGTCAAGATCGAAGGCACCATCACCGAGGACGAGGAACTCATCAAGCGGCTGGAAACCATCCGCCAGTCGTCGAAGGTGAAAGGCGTTATCCTGTCGATCGATTCGCCTGGCGGCACCACGGTCGGCGGTGAATCGATCTATGAAGAGGTGCGCAAGCTGGCCGCCGACAAGCCGGTGGTCGCGGAAGTCGGCACGCTTGCCGCATCGGCGGGCTACATGATCGCCAGCGCCGCCGATCACATCGTTGCCCGCAAGACCTCGATCGTCGGCTCGATCGGCGTGCTGATCCAGTATCCTGATGTCAGCGGCCTGATGGACAAGCTCGGCGTCAAGCTGGAGGAAGTAAAATCCTCGCCGCTGAAAGCCTCGCCGTCCCCCTTCAAGCCGACCAATGACGACGAGCGCGCCATGGTCCGCAAGCTCATCCTCGACAGCTACGACTGGTTCGTTGGCATTGTCGCCGAGCGCCGCAAGATGACCCGCGAGCAAGCGCTGGCGCTCGCCGACGGCTCGATCTTCACCGGCCGCCAGGGCGTCGCCAACGGGCTGATCGATGCTGTCGGCGGCGAGACCGAGGCGGTCGGCTGGCTGGCGACCAAGGGCGTCGATGCCAAACTGAAGGTCGTCGAGTGGAAGGATACGGAACGGCGCGGCGGCTTTTTGTTCTCGAAAGCGATGGCGCAAACCATCGGCAGCGCGCTCGGCCTGCCCGCCTACAGCGGCGATGTCATTCATGAACTCGGCGCCGACCGCTTGTTTCTTGACGGTCTCGTTTCCGTCTGGCACCCTTGAGATGCCGTTTGGGGCAAGTGAAAAAGCAAATAAAATCATCCTCATAATTTTGACCGTACTGCTTTCACGGGGACCCGTCTGATGATCAAGTCCGAACTTGTGCAGATTATTGCCACGCGCAATCCGCATCTTTTCCTGCGCGACGTCGAAAACATCGTCGGCGCGATCTTCGATGAGATCACCGACGCTCTTGCCGAAGGCAATCGCGTCGAGCTGCGCGGCTTCGGTGCATTTTCGGTGAAAAACCGTCCCGCCCGCACCGGCCGCAATCCACGCACTGGCGAGTCCGTCGAGGTCGAGGAGAAATGGGTGCCGTTCTTCAAGACCGGCAAGGAGCTGCGCGAAAGGCTGAACGGCGGCAAATAGGCGCCGCGTCAGCGCCAGACAGCCTTTCTGACGGAAAACATCATGTTCAATCGCTTCATGCTCATCGTGGTCTTCGTGCCCCTGGCGATCATCCTGATCGCGCTCGCCGTCGCCAATCGCGAACTGGTCGCCTTCACGCTGGACCCGTTCAACCCCGGCAATCCAAAGCTGACGCTGACCTTGCCGCTGTTCATCTTCCTGTTTTTGGCGCTCGCCATCGGCATGGTCGTTGGCAGCCTGGCAACCTGGGTCAAGCAGGGCCGCTACCGCAAGCTGGCGCGCCAGCGTGGCGTCGAAGCCGAGAACCTGCGCCAGGCGGTTAGCCGCGCGCCGGCGGCACCACAAGGATCGGCCCAAGGGTCAGCCCAGGCATCGGCCTTGCCGAAGCCAACCACTTGAACCGCCGGTCGGCGGTTTTCTCTCCGCGGAGTTTTCCATGCTGACCATTTCGGCCGCCGAGGTCGATCATGCGCTGACCTTTTCCGGACTCGTGGATACGCTGCGCGCCGCGTTTCGTGACGGTGCGGTGCAGCCGGTCAGACATCATCACTCGGT
Organism: Mesorhizobium sp. P2_D5; assembly: GCF_056404355.1. NCBI lineage: Bacteria > Pseudomonadati > Pseudomonadota > Alphaproteobacteria > Hyphomicrobiales > Phyllobacteriaceae > Mesorhizobium > Mesorhizobium sp. P2_D5. Next base: position 119,688 of record NZ_JBFUEE010000006.1, on the reverse strand, counting down.
CGAACGGCCCGACGGCGCCGCCTCGACACTGCTTTTGATGCCGGCATGGACCGACTTCAACGCTGCCGGCACGTCGGCCAGTGGTCACATCGGCGTCAAGATCGTCACCGTCTCGCCTGACAACAACGCTATCGGCAAGCCGGCGGTGATGGGGCTCTATCTGCTGCTCAATGGCGCCACCGGCGAACCCGAAGCGTTGATCGACGGCCAGAGATTGACGCAGTGGCGCACCGCCTGCGCCTCGGCGCTGGCTGCTTCCTATCTCGCCCGCGAGGACGCCTCGCGGCTGCTCGTGGTCGGCGCCGGCGCGCTGTCGCCCTTCCTCGCCAAGGCGCATTGCGCCGTGCGGCCGATCAAGACCATCCGCATCTGGAACCGCACCCCTGCCAATGCCGAGAAGGTCGCAGCCGACCTGCGCGCCGAAGGCTTCACGGCCAGCGCGGCAAGCGATCTCGATGCCGAACTTGGGCGGGCCGACATCGTCTCCTCGGCGACGATCACCACGACACCGCTGATCAAGGGCGCATTGTTGCAGCCGGGAAGCCATGTCGACCTGGTCGGCGGCTTTACCCCGACGATGCGCGAAAGCGATGATGACGCGATCGCGCTTGCCCGCGTCTATGTCGACACCCGCGCCGGCGCCACCAAGGAGGCTGGCGACATCGTCCAGCCTCTGGCCTCCGGCGTGCTGAAGCCGGACGCCATTGTCGCCGACCTGCACGAATTGACGCGCGGTCAGAAGAAGGGTCGCGAGAGCGCCAGTGAGATCACGCTGTTCAAGTCGGTTGGCGCAGCCCTCGAGGACCTTGCCGCCGGCATTGCCGTCTACAAGGCGCTCGTAGCTTAGTTCACCGCCGCAGCCGTTTGGCGCCCATCGCCTCTGCGATCAGCGAAAAATCATGCGCGCTGATTTCGAAAAGGCCGAAGCGCAGTTGATAACCCCAGTTGGACTTGCCGGCGCTGAAGTCCAGTCTGTCGAGCAACGGCTTGATCGATGTTTCCTCTGCCTCTGCCCAGGCGACATCGCGGCGGAACGGCGTGAAGCCGGCGCCCATATCGCCCTGATAGGGCTCGCCTTCCCGCACCGTGCCGATTGCCGTGAACGCTTGCAGGCCGTCTTTTTCGCCGAGAATGGTGGTTGGCGAATAATAGGCGATGCCGTCACCGGGCTTGACGCGGCGCAGGGGTGCTGCCTTGCCGTGATTGACCTGCATGAAGCCACCCTGGCGCCCGCGCCGGACATGTTCGGCCGACGCCACCGCGATCCAATGCGCACTCATTTTTGTCCCCCATCGGTCTGTTCCTCATCGGACAGCCAGTAGACGCGCAGGCGATGATTGTCGGGATCGAGCGCGACGAAGGTGCGGCCGAAATCCATGTCGGTCGGCGTCTGCAGGATCTTCAGCCCGCGCCCGGCCAAGTCGGCATGGGCGGCATCGACCGCGTCCGGCGTATCCAGCGCAAAGACGATTTCGGCGCCGCCGCCTGCCGCGGCTGCGGCCGGCTCCACCGTATGACGCGACCAGAGGCCGAGCTTGAAGCCCGCGTCGAGCACGAACAGCACGAAGGTCGGCGAACTTTCGACGGGCTCGCGACCGAGCAGCGCGCTATAGAAGGTGCCGCTCTGCTGCGGCTGGTCGACATAGAGGATGACGAAATTCGGGGCGATCATGTCTGCTCTCCAAGGTACAGTGTTTCAACTTGGCGACCATAGAATGAGCTACTGTCAGATTCTGGCAGCAGTCGTCACGAACCACACGGTCACGAACTGCGCGGCTTGTCGAGCGTTGCCCGCCATTCCCTCAGAAGTGCTTGGCGACGGCGCGGATAGCGCGTATCGGTGGCGTTGAGGCCGGATATTCGATCGGCGCGAAAATGCCGGAAATCCTGGCGCATCTCGCACCACGCCACCACGACCCGCACCTTGTCGAAGAACCCCAGCGCAAACGGCCAGACCACCCGTTCGGAAGCCACGCCGCCGGCGTCGCGGTACAAAAAGCCGAGCTTGCGCTCGTTGCGGATCGCCTGCCGCACCAGGCCGAGGTCGATGCCCTCGATGACTGCTGCGGGAGGCCCGACCAGCAGCGTGCTCGCATCGAGATCCTCGCGCAGATCGTCCGGCAGCACGGCGGCGATCTTGGCCAGCGCGTTGGCGGCAGCGGCCGACAGACGCTGGTCCGGCTGCTTGGCGACCCAGCGCGAGCCGAGCACGATGGCTTCGATCTCCTCGTCGCTGAACATCAGCGGCGGCAGCATGAAGCCAGGCTTGAGCACATAGCCCAGTCCCGCCTCACCCTCGATCGGTGCGCCCTGGCCCTGCAACGTGGCGATGTCGCGGTAGAGCGTGCGGATCGAAATCCCGAGTTCATCGGCCAGCGCCTGCCCGCTCACCGGCCTGCGATGCCGGCGCAGCGTCTGGATCAGGTCGAGCAGGCGTTCAGAGCGGGACATGATTCTCCGGGCTTTGTAGTCTCCACGATAATCCATCTCGTTCGGAAGTGTACGGGTGGTCCAAGCCGCGACATCAGAGATGGAATACCTTGACTTCGTTGCCGCGTTCCAAGGCCTTGTTGGCGACGAACATCTGCGTCTTCGACATGTCGACTTCACGGTCGGCAAGGACGCGCAACATCGCCTCCAGCCGCCCCAGTGCGATCGCCTTGTTGCGGTGTTGCGATCGCTCGTTGCGTGCCGTGACGACAATGCCTGTCGGCAGGTGAACGGCACGCACCGCACTGTCGGTGGTGTTCTGATGCTGTCCGCCAGGACCACCAGCCCGCAAGGTTTCGAACCGGACATCGGACAGTGCGACCGACACGGCGGCGGCCACCGTCAAATCCACGGTCTGCACGCCGACGAACCAGTTCTGCCGTTTGTGGCCCCGCCGCACCGGGCTCTTGAAGACGAACTTGACGGTGCCGCAATATTCCTCGGCGAGTGCCTCGGCGTTGGGCCCCTCAAGGCTGAGTATGGCGGATTTGGCGCCATGCCGGTCCGGTTCGTGACCAAGCGTAACTTCGATCGTATAGCCAAGCCTGCCGGCTTCGCTCTTGATTATGTCGACCAGAGCCATCAGGGCGATGCGGCATTCCACCGGCCCGCTGCCCGATGTGAGAAGCATGTCAACTGCGGCCATGATCTGCCCTCCTCGATGCGCGTTCACGCGATGGCTTCTTGCGCGTCCGGTCGAACGGGCCGTCTATCGCCTTCTTGTAAGTCACCAGCGGTTTCATCGCCGCCAGCGTCACGACCAAGCCGGCATCGGCGAGATCTTGCACCACTTGCCCGGCATCCTTGTAGGCCGAAGCCGCTTCCTCGATGACCAAGTTACGGTCATCGCAGATCAGCTGCCCTCCCCACACGTTCCTGAGCAAAGCGTCGCGCTCCGACCTGTTGCGCCCCGCACGGCCATGCATGGTGGCGCGGTCGTATTTGCGCCCGGCGCCATGCGAAATGCCGCCCAGCGATGGACCTGTTCCGTCGAGCGCCCGCACGACATAGCTCAGGCTGGCGCGCGAACCCGCGATCGGCGCGACATCTCCCATCCGCACGGCGGCCGACCCCTTGTGATGGACGAAGCCATCGGCCCGGTCGCGGACTAGATTATGCGGCACATCAGCCATCACCCGGACCTCGCTGCGCAAGGCGCTTGCCGCACGCTCGGCGATGAGCCTGCGGTTGAGCGATGCCCAGGTGACGCAGAGATCATGCTGGCGGCGCCAGTTCCTTCCCTCGGCGGACTGCGGATCAAGCCCGGCGATCATCGCGGATTGAAGGTCGAGCATCTGCCCGAACACAAAGGCACCAAGCCCACGCGAGCCGGAATGCACCAGGAGATACAGCTTCTGGCGGTCGAACAGGCTTTCACCAGCCGCATCGATCGCCTGATCAACCGCCTGCAGCTCGCAGAAATGATTGCCGCCGCCGATCGTGCCCAACGCATCGGGGTAGAGATCCAGCGGCAGGTCCACGCCAGCGAGCGCCGCATGCGGGTCGATATCCTCCGCTTCGATCTGGCGCAGGCATTCGACGGCCTTGTCGATCCTGAGTTTGCGCAGCGGCAGATCGAGCTCGAACAGCGATATGCCGCAGCCAATGTCATTGCCGATCAGCTGCGGATGCAGCCGTTCCGACAACACGGCAATCCCGGTCGGCCCATATTTGCCGGGATGTAGGTCGGGGAACGCGGCAACCGAGGTAACGCCGGGCAGAGCCGCGACGGTTTTCAGCTGCTGAAGCGCCGCTCCTTCGATCCAGGTACGCGGTGAAAAACAATGCTGGATATGCGCCGTCGCGACGACGCGCGGCGAAGAGGAGCCTGAGCTCCCAATCAAATTGCCCATGATGGAACACTTCTGGATACAGGTCAGAAATCGGACGCCATCAGGCATCCGTTCGACCGGCGGCAGTCAGCAAGATGCTGGCTTACGCCGGAACCCTCGAGGGGTGCGCGGTGAAGATGTTCGTCATCTTTCGCTCCCATTCCAGAAAACAATCCGGGCCTCATAAACGAAGCGCGTGGAAAAACAAGCGCAATGCTGCAACACCCGCCGCACTGTTTCGAATGCGAAGGCTTCAGGCCTGCGCCAATCGACCTGCCGGCCATCGCTTATTGCACCGCCGCTGTCCGCATGCCAAAAGCGGCCACGCCGCTCGGAGTTGCTCACGCTTGAAGTCTTTTCGCGACAAACGCCGCGACAACCGTCCGCATCAATCCGCGAAGGGTGCGGGGGACCAGCCACGTCCGCAGGCCGGCCGCGCCCCCGCCAGACCGGAACCGCAGCCGCGCGAGCGGCTTGAGGCGAAGGCCGATGACCGCTCCGAGCCGAAATCGGTGCCGCGCATCCTTGCCCGGCGCGATGGCGCCCTGCCCACCGAGCACCTCCCCGTGATCCTCGAAGTGGCGCCGAATGCCGATTATGCGCTGCTCGACAGCGGCGCCGGGCAGAAGCTCGAACAATACGGCCCCTACCGCATCGTGCGGCCCGAGGGCCAGGCAATCTGGCAAAAGGCCTTGCCGGCAAAGGACTGGGAGCGAGCCGACGCCATTTTTACCGGCGATACCGACGAGGAAGGCATCGGCCGCTGGCGGTTCCCGAAGACGCCGCTCGGCGAAACCTGGCCGATGAAGCATGACGGCATCGACTATCTCGGCCGTTTCACCTCGTTTCGCCATGTCGGCGTCTTTCCGGAGCAGGCCTCGCACTGGGACCATATGGCCGGGCTGATCATTGCGGCCAAGCGGCCGGTCAAGGTGCTGAACCTGTTCGGTTATACCGGTCTTGCCTCGCTGGTGGCGGCCCGCGCCGGCGCCGAGGTCACCCATGTCGATGCCTCGAAGAAGGCGATCGGCTGGGCCCGCGAAAACCAGGAAATGGCCGGGCTCGGCAGCAAGCCGATCCGCTGGATCGTCGACGATGCGGTGAAATTCGCCGAGCGCGAGGAGCGCCGCGGCAGCCGCTACGACATCATCCTGTTCGACCCGCCGGCCTATGGCCGCGGCCCGAAGGGCGAGGTCTGGCAGTTGTTCGAGGACCTGCCTGACTTGACCGACCTTTGCCGCGCGATCCTGACACCGAAACCACTCGCCATGGTGCTCACCGCCTATTCGATCCGCGCCTCCTTCTTCGCCATCCATGCCTTGATGCGCGACACCTTTGCCGGCATGGGCGGCACGGTCGAATCGGGAGAGCTCATCATCCGTGAAAAGTCCGCCGGCCGGGCGCTTTCGACCTCATTGTTTTCGCGTTGGGTGGCCTGAAATGAACGAGCGGCATGCAGGCGCACCCGGGCTGGTGAAGGAAGTCACCAGCCTCGCCAATCCGCTGGTCAAGGACATCAAGGCGCTCGCCCAGAAGAAATTCCGCGACCAGCAGAATGCCTTCATGGCCGAGGGGCTGAAGCTGGTCATCGATGCGCTCGATCTCGGCTGGCAGATCAGGACACTGGTTTTCGCCAAGGCCGGGCGCGGCAACGCCGCGGTGGAGAAGGTCGCTGCACGCACCGTTGCCGCCGGTGGCACGGTGCTCGAAGTGTCGGAAAAGGTTCTCGTCGCCATCACCCGCCGCGACAATCCGCAAATGGTGGTCGGGGTCTTCTCGCAAAAATTCCTGGCCTTGAAGGATATCCGCGCCGACAATGGCGATGTCTGGGTGGCGCTCGACCGGGTGCGCGATCCCGGCAATCTCGGCACCGTCATCCGCACCGTCGATGCTGTCGGCGCCAAGGGTGTCATCCTGGTCGGCGACACCACCGATCCCTTTTCGGTGGAAACGGTGCGCGCCACCATGGGTTCGATCTTTGCCGTGCCGGTGGCCAAGGCGACGACCGAGGCCTTCCTTGCCTGGCGAGGCGGATTTTCAGGCCTTGTCGCCGGCACCCACCTGAAAGGCGCGGTCGATTACCGCTCGGTCGACTTTTCCCGCGGCCCGGTATTGCTGATGATGGGCAACGAGCAGCAGGGGCTGCCCGAAAGCCTGGCGGCGAGTTGCGACAGGCTGCTTAGAATTCCGCAGGCTGGCCGCGCCGATTCGCTCAATCTTGCCGTTGCCACCGGCATAATGCTGTTCGAGATCCGGCGCGGCGCGCTGAAGCTCGAACCAATCGTGGACCAGCAATGAAGGTTGCCCGCCCGTGAGATCATGGTCCCCCTACGCGCTGCTCGTCGTCGCGGCCATAGCGCTCGATCAGTGGATAAAACACCTGGTCGAGACCGGCCTGCCCTTTCAGGAAAAGCTCGATCTCGTGCCGTTCCTGGCGCTGTTTCGCACCTACAACACCGGCATCGCCTTCTCGATGTTCTCGACCTTCGGCGACAGCGGGCTGATTGTCATCTCGCTGGCGGTCGTTGCCTTCGTGCTGTTCCTGGCGACGCGGATCGCGCCGTCCCAGATCCTTGCCCGCACCGGCTTTGCTCTGATCGTCGGCGGCGCCCTCGGCAATCTGATCGACCGCGCCATATACGGCCATGTCATCGATTATATCCTGTTCCATACGCCGGTCTGGTCCTTCGCCGTCTTCAACCTGGCCGATGCCTTCATCTCGGTGGGCGCGGCCCTGGTCGTCTTCGACGAACTGTTCGGCTGGCGGCGCGAGCCCAGACCTTCGAATGCCAAGTCTTCCAAAGATTGACCCCGTGCGGCCATCGCCGCACAGTCCATGTCGCCAAACAAGATCGCGGAGAAAGAGATGCCCGAAACCTTCAAAGCCATCCTCGTTTCGCGTGACGCCGAGAAAAATCAGTCGGTAGCCGTGACCGATCTCACCGAGGCCGACCTGATGGAAGGCGATGTCACCATCGCGGTCGAGGCGACGACGGTGAACTACAAGGACGGCCTTGCAATCACGGGCAAGGCGCCGGTGATCCGCCGCTGGCCGCTGGTGCCGGGCATCGATTTCGCCGGCACCGTCATCTCGTCTTCCCATCCTGACTGGCGCACCGGCGACAAGGTCATCCTGAACGGCTGGGGCGTCGGCGAAACCCACTTCGGCGCCTACGCCGGCCGCGCCCGCGTCAAGGGCGACTGGCTGGTGCCGCTGCCGCAAGGGATGAGCCCGCATGACGCGATGGCGGTCGGCACCGCCGGCTATACCGCCATGCTCTGCGTCATGGCGCTGGAACGGCACGGCATCCTGCCCGATCGCGGCCCGGTGGTGGTGACAGGGGCGGCAGGCGGCGTCGGCTCGGTCGCGGTCTCGATCCTGTCCAGCCTCGGCTACCATGTCGTTGCTTCCACCGGCCGTAACGCCGAAAGTCCCTATTTGATCAACCTTGGCGCCGCCGAAGTGATATCGCGTGACGAGCTTGCCCAGCCGGCCAAGCCGCTGGCCAAGGAGCGTTGGGCCGGCGGCGTCGACGCGGTCGGCAGCCACACGCTGGCCAACGTCCTGTCGATGACCTCCTATGGCGGCGCGGTCGCCGCCTGCGGCCTGGCCGGAGGCATGGACCTGCCAGCGAGCGTCGCCCCCTTCATCCTGCGCGGCGTCTCGCTGCTGGGCATCGATTCGGTGATGGCGCCGAAGGCAGTCCGCCTCGAAGCATGGCGGCGCATCGGCACCGACCTCGATCTGCAGAAGCTTGCCAGCCTGGCGACGACCATCGGTTTCGACGGCATCATCGATGCCGCCCATGACATCGTCGACGGCAAGATCCGCGGGCGCGTCGTCGTGGATATGTGAGCCGCTCGACTGCCCTGAGAAGGCGGACGGAATTGCCACGTGTGCCGGCAAATCCACCACCGCCGGGGCGAAAAGCACTCATCCGCTAAAATTCGAACGATCCGCCGCAATTTTCCATAATCTCTATCTGGCAAGGGTTTCGCATGATCGCGGAATCCGGCAGCCAACAGGTGGACACGGGCGAAGACGTCGATGCGGCGCCGACGTCGACGCGGCGCTTCGTCGCCGCGCCGCCGCTGGTGCCCGAGCCCGAACCCGCCGGGCGCGAAGGCCTTCCGTTGCTGGCCTTCGCCGCCATCGTCGTGTTGGCAGGCCTTGCGCATCTGACCGGAGCACCGATCTTTATCAGCGTCGCATTGCTGGCAGTCGGCCTAGCCGGCGTTGCCCTGCATCTGCGCGTCAGGCGGAGCGAACAGCGCACGGCGGTCCTGCTCGACGAGACCACCGCCCGCAGCCGCGCCGAGATCGAGACGCTGGCCGACCGCATGTGGGAAATGCAGGAGAGCGAGGAGCGCTTTCGCGGCCTGATCGACGCACTTGGCGACCTCGTCATTCATCGCGACCGCGATGGCTACATCGTCTATGCCAACAAGATCTTCGCCGACCTCGTCCAAAGCGATCAACGCGACCTCGCCGGCAAGACCCTGGCGGAACTCGGCATCGATGTCGGCATCGTTCCCGATGCTGCCTTTTCCGATCATGAATGCCTGAGTTCCACCGATGTCTCCATCCGCACGCCGAGCGGTCCGCGCTGGTTTTCGTGGATCGAACTGTCGGTGCGCGACAAGGACAGCGGCGCCGTTTCGCATCGCGCCATCGCGCGCGACATCACCGCCCGCAAACGCGCCGAATCCTCGCTGATCACCGCTCGCGAGCGGGCCGAATACGCCAGCCAGGCCAAATCGCGCTTCCTCGCCACGGTCAGCCATGAAATTCGCACGCCGATGAACGGCATCATGGGCATGGCCAGGTTGCTGGCCGACACCAGGCTGTCGCCGGAACAGCAGACCTATGTCGGCGCCGTCTCGACCTCGGCCAGCGCATTGCTCGCCCTGATCGAGGATCTGCTCGATTACTCCAAGATCGAGGCGGGGCGCTTCGACCCGGAGCCGCAGCCGATGTCGGTGCGCGAGATCGCCGACAACATCGTCGAATTGCTGGCTGCCCGCGCCTTCACCAAGGATATCGGGCTGGGCTGCCATGTCGAACCCGACGTGCCGCAATTGATCACCGCCGATCCGGGCAAGGTCAGGCAGGTGCTGCTCAACCTCATCGGCAATGCCATCAAGTTCACCGACACCGGCGGTGTATTGGTGAGCATCGCACGCGCGCGCACCGAAACCACCGACCGCATCTGCTTCACCATCGCCGACACCGGTCCAGGTCTGCACGAAGACGACCTGGAGCGCATTTTCGAAGAGTTCGAGCAGGCCGACGGCACGTCGACGCGCAAGCATGGCGGGGCCGGCCTCGGCCTCGCCATCTCCAAACGCTTGGTGGCCGCCATGGGCGGCACGATTTCAGTATCGAGCCGGCTCGGTCAGGGATCCGAGTTTGTCTTCGAAATCCCGGCAATATCGGCCACCGAAGCGCCGCAGGGCTGGCAGAACGCGCTCTCGGGCAAGCGCGCGGTGATCCTGTCGAAAAATGCCGTCGAGGCCGATGCCATCGCCCGCACGATCCGCGCCAATGGCGGCGCGGTCGATGTCGCCACGACCGTCGCGCAGGCCGCGCCCTTCGCCGACGGCTGCGATATGCTCCTGGTCGACGCGGCGATGGAAGCAAGCGATGGAAGGCTGCTCAAGCGCCTGCGCCAGAGCGGTTTCGCCGACTGCGAGGCCATCACGCTGATCGCGCCGACCGACCGCGGCATGCTTGGCGAGTTCCGCGCCAGCGGCTACGCGACCTTCCTTGCCAGGCCGGTGCGTGGCGGAACGCTTCTGCGTGTGCTGTTGAGCAGCAATGCTCCCGCCCTCGCCCCGCCGCAGCCGGAAAACCGTCACGCGCCCGCGCTGCGTGCCGCAGGCAATCGCCAACGGGGCCTGTCGGTGCTGATCGCCGAGGACAATGACATCAACGCCATGCTTGCCCGCGCCACGCTGCTGAAGGCCGGGCATCGCGTCAAGGTGGTTGGCAACGGCAAGGCCGCCGTCGAGGCTGTCACCGGCGCCGGGCACAACCATCGCTTCGACGTGGTTCTGATGGACCTTCACATGCCGGTCATGGACGGGCTGGACGCGATTGCCGCCATCCGCCGCTACGAGGAGGAAACCGCCGTGCCGCCGGTGCCGATCATGGTGCTGTCGGCTGATAGCCAGGAAAAGACCCGCCATGCGGTGCTTGCCCATGGCGCCAGCGGCTTCGTTACCAAGCCACTCGACCCTGACGCTCTGGTCAATGCCGTCGAGGGACAGGTCGCGGCCTAGGGGCATGATCGCGAGCCGAAGGTCAGGAACTTCGACAGCCCATCCACCCCGCCCGCAGGCGTAACGTAGCCGGTTGACCGTATTCGCCAGCCGACGAAGTATTGCCCACGACGTCGTATCACGGTACTGTCACAATCCTGTTGCACCTACACCGTATCCCCGTGCCAAGAGGGATGGCTCGAAGGAGAATCCTCGTGCATACAGTTATGCCGGAATGTGACACTCGGCCGAACGCCAGCAGCGCCTTGCTTGCCGGACGTAACGTCGATTCCGTCATAAAGGGCGCAGCACTCGGCCGTATCGGTAATCTCGAAGTGCGGCTCGCCCGCAACGAGGCCGAGATCGCGGCCGCGCAGGAAGTCCGCTACCGGGTGTTCTACGATGAACTCGGCGCCAGGAAGGATTTGTTCCAGGCGCCGGATCGCCGTGACGCCGACCGGTTCGATCCGCTCTGCGACCATCTGCTCGTCTTCGATACTTCGCTTTCCGGCCCCGAACATCGCCGCATCGTCGGCACCTATCGCCTGCTGCGGCAAGAAATCGCGGCCGCCGCTGGAGGCTTCTATTCCGAAGGTGAATTCGAGCTGACCAAGCTTATCGCCCGTCACCCCGGTCAGCGTTTTCTCGAGCTCGGCCGCTCCTGCGTTTTGCCTGAATATCGTTCGAAGCGCACCATCGAGGCGCTGTGGCAAGGTATCTGGGCCTATATCAACCACTACGAAATCGGTGTGATGACCGGTTGCGCGTCCTTCCACGGCACTGTGCCGGCGGCGCATGCCGAGGCGCTTACCTATCTCGCCCACCACTGCCGGACGAATTCGGCCTGGGACGTGCGCGCGGTGTCCGGGCGCTACTGTTCGATGGATCTGATGCCGATCGAGGCGGTCAATGCCAAGGCGGCGATCGCGGCGATGCCGCCGCTGGTCAAGGGCTATCTGCGCGTCGGCGCCCGCATCGGCGATGGCTGCGTCATCGACCGCGAATTCTCAACGGTCGACGTGTTCGTCGTGATGCCGGTCAAGGAAATCGGCGCCCGCTACGTCAACTACTATGGCGGGGAAGCCCAGCGCTTCGCTGCGTGAACAGCCGAATAGCGAATAGGACGTCGTGGCCGGAGTTGCGCGGCAACAACCGCTATTCGCTACTCCCTATTCGCTATTCCCTCTTTTCACGGAATATCTTCCGGTCGCCGGCCGGGCCGGCTCTTGTAGGGCGGAAACGCCCAGCCGAAGCGAAGCGCGCCGCCGCGCACGGCGAACGCCGCGGCGAAGCCGGCCCATCCTGAGACAATCTGCGGTAAGCCAGCCACATCGCCTGCTGTAAAGATGGCAGCGCCGACGAGCGCGGCCGTGACATAGATTTCGGGCTTCAGCAGCACCGAAGGCTCCCCGGCCAGAAGATCACGCAGGATACCGCCGAATGTAGCGGTAAGCATGCCGGTGATCACCGACACCGCCGGCGAGCCGGTGATGGCGAGCCCCTTGGCCGCGCCCATCACGGAAAACGCGGCAAGGCCGATTGCGTCGAGCCAGAGCAGCAGCTTGTAACGGGATTCGACACGGTGTGCGGTGAAGAACACCACCACCGCCACCACCGCGCAGATCAGCAGGTAGTCCCGGTTTCCCACCCAGAACACCGGCACGTTGAGGATCAGGTCGCGAAACGTGCCGCCGCCGATGCCGGTGACGCTGGCCAGGAACAGGAAACCGATAATGTCGAGCTGCTTGCGTGAAGCAGCAAGCGCCCCGGTCGCGGCAAAGACGGCGACGCCGGCATAGTCGAGAAGAGCGATGGGGTTCATGAGTGAGCGAATAGCAAGAAGGGAGTAGCGAATAGGGAATAGCACGAAGCCACTTGGCCGCTATCAACTATTTCCTACTCGCTACCCCCTATTCGCTACTCGCTCTCGTCAGGCATCCTTCTCGGCCTGCTCATTGACAGGCCCAGGCTCGACTGGGGCTTCCGCGGCAAACTTCGGGCCGCCCTTGGCGACGCCGACCATGGCCGGGCGCAGCACCCGCTCGCCGATCGAATAGCCCGGCTGGACGACCTGGACCACGGTGTTGGCAGGGACATCCGGATTGGGCACTTCAAACATCGCCTGGTGGAAATTGGGATCGAACTTCTCGCCTTCAGGCGTGAGTTTCTTGACCCCGTGCCGTTCCAGCGCCGACAGCATGGCGCGCTCGGTGAGGTCGACGCCTTCGATCAGCGCCTTGAAGCCGGCGTCCCCGGATGCCTTGGCTTCAGCCGGGATGGCGTCGAGCGCACGGCGCAGATTGTCCGACACCGACAGCATGTCGCGCGCGAAATTCGCCACCGCGTAAGTGCGCGCGTCGTGCACGTCGCGCGCGGTGCGGCGGCGCAGGTTTTCCATCTCGGCCGCGACGCGCAGCGCGCGGTCCTTCAGATCCTCATTTTCCTTCAGCAGCCGCACAAGGGCTTCATAGTCGCCATCGATGCTGCCTTCCGTGCGCTCGGCATTGGCCTCGGTCGCCTCGACTTCATCGGGCGCGCGTTCGTCTTTTGCCTGGTCGCTCATCGCCGTTTCCCGTCAATCTCGAATGATATGGATTTTGAGCCCGATATCGAGGTTTGGCGGCCAAAAATCAAGGGGTAAGCGATGGTAGAGGCCCTTGACCAGGGCGGGGCAACGAACGGCACGGTCTTTCGATCTTAATTCAAGCTTTACCTTAAATGACGGCTTTGCTTGCCACAAAGGCGTGGTGCGGGAACCATTCCCCTGCTGGAGGAGTTTCGAAGCTGACACAGGATTTTGAGATTATGACCCGCAACAAAGGCGAAAAGGGAGAACGGTTGGCCACCGAGGTCAGGCGCCAGTTCGGTGCCGAGGCGGTGACGCGCTTTCTGCGTACCTTGCCGGCCTTCCGCACCGAGACCGACATTCCCGACCGCCTCAGGGAGCTGCTCGATCGCCTCGACGGGGTGGAGGACAGCGACGCCGGCTGGCGCCGGCAGTAAGCGCAACGATCGATCTGGCAACAACCCTCCATCGGCAATAGCCTGAGAGAGCCGAACCATCTAGTGATGGATGCGTTATGATTCACATGGAGGACGTAGTGCGCAAGGTTTCGACCACCTCATTGCTGTCGGCGCTTGTCGGCCTTGGCGCCGTTGCATTGGTGGCCTTTCCGTCACAGGCAGAGAGCCTGCAGCTGGAATTGGGCAAACATGGCCCGCGGCTGAAGCTCCTGCCAGATTGCGATCCCAACTACGACGATTGCGATGTCCGCAGCGACGACTGGCGCGACCGTCGCCACTCACGAGGCTGCACGGAAGACCGGGCTCTCGACAAGGCGGAACGGATGGGCATTCGCCGGGCAAGGATAGAGTCCATCGGCCGCCGCGAGATCACCGTCCGGGCAGACAGTATGGCGACCGCGTGCGCGTGACTTTTGGAACCGAGCGCGGCTGCCCCATCCTCGATCGGGAGTAGTGATCGCCCCAAAGCAGAAAAACCCGGCGCTCCAGGGTGAATCGTCGACTGGGTCAAGTTGGGACTGACCGGGTCGACCGCCGTGCCACGCGACAATTACGCACAGTAATTTTGCGTGATCCCTGTCTTGCGGTGGCGGGACACCCCGCCTATGATTCCTGATGAACATGATTTCCCCTGAGGCGGCTGCCAACAGCAAGCGCGCCTGGCTGAAGATTCTGGCACGCTACAAGAAGCCGGATAGGCGCCGCAGCGCGCTCGAACTCGCCATCACCCTTATTCCCTTCGTCACGCTCTGGGCGCTCTCTTCGGCCGCCTACTCCTACGGTCATTGGTGGGGTCTGGTCCTCATTCTTCCGGCGGCCGGGTTTCTGGTGCGCATCTTCATGATCCAGCACGACTGCGGCCATGGTTCCTTCTTCGCCAATCGTTATGCCGACGACTGGATCGGCCGCGCGCTCGGCATCCTGACGCTGACGCCCTACGACTGCTGGCGGCGCGCCCACGCGACCCATCATGCCAGCGCTGGCAATCTTGACGAGCGCGGCATGGGCGACATCAGGACGTTGACCGTTGCCGAATACCGGCAATTGTCATGGCGGGGCCGTCTCGCCTACCGTCTCTATCGTCACCCGCTGGTGATGTTCGGGCTGGGACCGATCTGGCTGTTCATCTTCGAGCAAAGGCTGCCTGTCGGCATGATGCGTGGCGGCCTGACGCCTTGGGTGTCGTCAATGACCACCAATCTTGGCATCGCGGTTGCGGCGGCTATCCTCATCTGGTTCGTCGGCCCCGGCGCGTTCCTGGTTGTCCATCTCCCGATCGTCATCCTTGCCGGTTCGGCGGGCATCTGGCTGTTCTACGTCCAGCACCAGTTCGAGGAGACGGAATGGGCAAAGGATGCGGACTGGGAATTCCAACACGCCGCCTTGCACGGATCGTCCTACTACGACCTGCCGCCGGTGCTGAACTGGTTCACCGGAAATATCGGCGTCCACCACGTCCACCACCTCTCCGCCAAGGTGCCGGGCTACCGGTTGCAGGAAGTGCTGCGGGATTATCCGGAACTGCGCGGCATCGGTCGCGTCACGCTGCTCGACAGCCTGCGCTGCGTCAAACTGGCGTTGTGGGACGAGAACCGCCGCAAGCTGGTGTCGTTCCGCGAGGCGCTGGCGGCATAAAGAGACCGCCGCACCATACGGCGCGGCGGCATTTGGCAAATCCTGGATTTGTCTTGACGCAATTCCGGACGGAAAACCTTTCACCCTTTTCCTGGAATTGCCCGGCGGGTCAGGCCGCCTGACGCTCTTCGCGCATCAGGATCTCGCCATGGCGGATCTCGGTGCCCAGCACCTTCAGGCATTCGCGGATGAAATTGGACAGGCCCGGCCAGCCCTTGGCTGAAACAAGATTGCCGTCGACATGGGCGCCGGTCGGCGCGACGTCGATGTAGATGCCGCCGGCCAGCGTCACCTCCGGCTCGCAATAGTGAAGCGCTGCGACTTCCCGGCCCCGCACCACGCCGTCGACGGCGATCAGGATCTGCACGCCGTGGCAGATGGTGAAGATCGGCTTGCCGGCCTCATGGAAATGCCGCACCAGCCCCTGCACCCGCTTGTCGATGCGGATGTATTCCGGCCCGCGCCCGCCCGCCGCATACACGGCATCATAGTCGTCCGGCTTCACCTCGGCGAAGGTCTTGTTGAGGATGTAGTCGTGGCCGAGCTTTTCCGTATAGGTCTGGTGGCCTTCGAAGTCGTGCAGCGACGTCTTCAGGATGTCGCCGGCCTTCTTGTCGGGGCACACGACATGCACCGTATGGCCAACGGCATGCATGGCCTGTTCAAAGACGAAAATCTCGTACTCCTCGCTGAACTCGCCAACGAGCATCAATATCTTCTTGCCAGCCATTCCCGGTTCCTCCCTTGTGGCCACATTTATTTCGGATGATGAAATAATGGACCTATCCTAAGGGCAGGAAGGCGAAAGGGAAAGCACAAATCCCCCGTTGGTAAGACCAGTTCCCGTCGGCCGGGGATGGCATCGCCATAGATCGCTTCAAAACAGGCGAAATTAGCAACACTGGTTCGACCAGAACTCCTTCAGGCCACCGCCTTGATCATGTCCGCCGCCTTTTCGGCGATCATGATGGTCGGTGCATTGGTGTTGCCGCCGATCAGCGTCGGCATCACCGAGGCGTCGACCACCCGCAAGGCCCGTATGCCGCGCACGCGGAGCTGCGGATCGACCACCGCCATGTCGTCGATGCCCATCTTGCAGGTGCCCGCCGGGTGATAGATCGTATCGGCGCGGGCTCGGATATGGGTCATCAGCTCGGCATCACTCGATACGCCGGCGGTGTAGATTTCCTTGGCGCGGTATTTGGCCAGCGCCGGCGCCTCCAATATGCCGCGCATCATTCTGACACCCCTGAGCAACAGTTCGGCGTCGCGTTTGTCGGACAGAAAACGCGGATCGATTCGCGGTGGCGCCAGCGGGTCGCGCGCCGACAGCCCGACCTCGCCGCGCGAATGCGGCCGCAGCACGCAGACGTGGCAGGAAAAGCCATAACCCATATGCAGCTTGCGACCATGATCATCGACGATGGCGATGCAGAAATGCAGTTGCAGGTCGGGACGGTGGATCGCCGGGTCGGATTTGAGGAAGGCGCCGCCCTCCGCGTAGGGCGTGGCGATCATGCCGCCGCCATCCCTGCGCCAGCGCCGCAGATGCCGCAGCAGTCCAGGCAGACCGCGCAGGCCAATGCCCATCATGTCGGTATTCTTCGATTTCCAGCCCATGATGAAATCAAGATGGTCCTGCAGGTTCTTGCCGACGCCGGGCAGTTCATGGACGATCGGAATTCCGTGGGCTGCAAGCTCGACAGCCGGGCCGATCCCGGACAGCATCAAGAGCTGCGGCGAGCCGAAGGCACCGGCGCAGACGATGACCTCGCGCCTAGCGTTCGCAACCGCTTCATTCTTGCCGGCGCGATAACGCACGCCGGCGGCCCGCTTGCCTTCAAGGACGATACCCGTGGCGTGCGCTCCGGTGACAACAGTGAGGTTTGGCCGGCTCATCGCCGGGTGTAGATAGGCGGCGGCTGCCGAACAGCGCTCGCCATTGCGGCGTTCGCCCCAGAATTGCGTGACCTGATAAAGTCCGGCCCCTTCCTGTTCGACGCCGTTGAAATCATCGTTGCGCCGGATCTGGTTTTCGCCACAGGCCTCGACAAAGGCCTTGGAGAGCGCACGCGGCTCCTGCTGCTCGGCGACCCGCAATGGTCCCTCGCCACCGTGCAAGGCATCCGCGCCACGCTGATTGCCTTCCGCACGCCGGAAATATGGCAGCACCTCGCCCCATGACCAGCCGTCGCAGCCGAGATTGGCCCATTCGTCATAGTCGCCGCGGTGCCCGCGTGTGTAGAGCATGGCATTGATGGCGCTCGAGCCACCCAGCGCCTTGCCGCGCGGCTGGTACCCCTTGCGACCGCCGAGGCCTTGCTGCGGCACCGTCTCGAAGGCCCAGTTGTTGATCTTCGGCCGCCCCGGCAACAGCGCGATGACACCTGCCGGCGCGCGGATGAGCACGTTTTTGCCCTCGCCGCCGGCTTCGATCAGGCATACCTTTTTCGATGGATCTTCGGAGAGCCGCGCGGCAAGCGTGCAGCCGGCGGACCCGCCACCGGCAATGACATAGTCGAAATCCATGATCTCCTCCCGGACACCCGGCGGATGTTTCCGTCCGGATAGCCAAGAGAAGGCCCTATCAGAGGCGTTGTAAAGGCACGCGGAATTACCGCTGCGTCAGCTGACGCGAACGCGCCGCCAAGAATATTTTGGTCCCTTGGGCTCCGGCACGGCGGCCGGCTGGTAATAGAGCCCCAACCCACCGGCGCGGCCCTCTTCCAGCCGTTTCAACAGCACGGGGTTAGATATCTCGAATTCGTCGAAGCCGAGCCGCAGCATATGCGGCAACTGGTCGACCAGCACCTGGCCCGTTGCGCGCACCGCACCCTCGAAATGATAGCGGCTGCGCAGCAATTCGCCCTTGGAGAAGGAACGGCCATCGCTGAAGGCCGGGAAGGCCAGCGCCACCAGCGACAAACGGTCGAGCAGATCGGCAATCTTCTCGAGCTGGTCGCCAGGCTGTAGCGCGACACCGAGCCGCTCCCTGGCGGACCGGCGCACCTCGGGATCGAGAGCAAGGAACGCCTGTAGCGGCAGGATGAAGCGGCCATTGCCGGACAGTGCGTCCGGGCCCTCGGCATGAGCCCACTCGTCCTCGCGAAAACCCGTCGGGGTCCAGAGGCGTGTCTCCGGTGTCGTCGGTTCGGTCATCAAAAATTCCTAAAGCACAAAGATTCCCAGGGGGTTGAAACTTGGCTCAGCCCAAGCCGAGCACCGGAAGCGCAGGAAACCGCCCTTTGCAGTCCGGCTGAATATCAACATAGCCTATAGTGATGCGTCGGTCAGCGACTTCTCCAGTCCCGACAGGTGAATGCCGCACTCGGTCTTGGCATGACCGGCCCAGCGGCCGCTGCGCGCGTCCTCGCCGGGCTGCACCGGCTGCGTGCAGGGGAAGCAGCCGATCGACAGATAGCCATAGGCGACCAGCGGATTTTCGCGCAGCGCATGCGCGCGCATGTAGTCCGCCTGGTCCGATGTCGTCCAGTGCGCCAACGGATTGATGCGGATGCGCGGGCCGACCGCCTCGAACACCGGAAGCGTTGCCCGGGTCGAGGCCTGGAAGCGCTTGCGGCCGGTGAACCAGGCGCGGAAAGGTGCAACGCCACGCGCCAGTGGCTCGACCTTGCGCACGTCGCAGCAGGCGTCGGTATTGCTCTGGTGCAGATTGCCCGTCGGGTCGATCCGTTCGAGCGCTGCTTCTTCGGGCTTGATTACCCGGATGTTGGTCAGCCCGAAATCGGCGGCAAGCGCGTCGCGATAGCTGAGCGTCTCCTCGAAATGCTTGCCGGTGTCGAGGAAGATGACCGGCAGCGTCCGGTCGATCTTGGAAATCATGTGCAGCAGCACTGCCGAATCCGCGCCGAATGACGACACCGCGGCGATCTCGTCGTGGAACAGTTCGTGGGCCGAGCGTTCGATGATCTCGAGCGGGGTCAGATGGCCATAAAGCGCATCGAGCCCCGCCGCTTTCGCAGCTATGCCGTCATCGACGACGTCGACGATCTGGTCAAGCGGCCTTGGCTTCGTCAGCATAGAGCGCCTCCTTGAACGGCGCGGGACCGACTCGGCGGTAGGCGTCGATGAATTTTTCTTGTGGGTTGAGCCGAAGGCCGAGATAGGTCTCGACGATCTGCTCGATGGCGTCGGTGATCTCTTCCGAGCTGAAGCCGCGGCCGATGATCTCGCCGACCGACGTATTCTCGTCGGCCGAGCCGCCCAGCGTCACCTGATAGAGCTCGGAGCCCTTCTTCTCGACACCGAGGATGCCAATATGGCCGACATGGTGATGGCCGCAGGCATTGATGCAGCCGGAGATCTTCAACTTCAGTTCGCCGATCTCGCGCTGCCGCTCCAGCGAGGCGAAGCGGCGCGAGATTTCCTGCGCGATCGGGATCGAGCGCGCCGTCGCCAGCGCGCAATAGTCGAGGCCCGGGCAAGCGATGATGTCCGATATCAGGTTGGAATTGGCCGTCGCCAGCCCGATGTCGACCAGTGCGTCATGGACCGCCTTGAGATCGGCGCGCGCCACATGCGGCAGGATCAGGTTCTGCTCATGGCTGACACGAAGCTCATCGAAGGCGTATTTCTCGGCGATGTCGGCGACTGCTTCCATCTGGCTGTCGGAGGCATCGCCCGGCACCTCGCCGATGCCCTTCAGCGAAATGGTCACCGCCGCATAGTCGGGATGGCGGTGCGTCACCACGTTCTGGTCGAGCCAATCGGAAAAGCTCTTCGAATCGAGGCGCGCCAGCTTAACCGCTGCGTCGCCGTCCGGCCGGTCGGTGAGCGCCGGAGGCGCGAAATAGGCCTGGATGGCGCGGATATCGGCATCCGGCAATTTCAGCTCGGCGTCCTTCAGTTCCTGCCACTCGGCCTCGACCTGGCGGGTGATTTCCTCGACGCCGGTCTCGTGGACGAGGATCTTGATGCGCGCCTTGTACTTGTTGTCACGGCGGCCATAGAGGTTGTAAACGCGCAGGATCGCCGTGCAGTAGGACAGGAGGTCGGCTTCCGGCAGGAAGTCGCGGATCTTCCTGGCCACCATCGGGGTGCGGCCCTGGCCGCCGCCGATATACACGGCGAAGCCGAGTTCGCCGGCGGCGTTCTTCTTCAGGTGCAGGCCTATGTCATGGGTCTGGATGGCGGCACGGTCGCGCTCGGCACCTGTCACCGCGATCTTGAACTTGCGCGGCAGGAACGAAAATTCCGGATGCACCGACGACCACTGGCGCAGGATTTCCGCATAGGGGCGCGGATCGGCGACCTCGTCAGCGGCGGCACCGGCGAAATGGTCGGCGGTGACATTGCGGATGCAATTGCCGCTGGTCTGGATGGCATGCATCTCGACGCTTGCCAGATCCGCCAGGATCGCCGGGATGTCAGACAGCGCTGGCCAGTTGAACTGGATGTTCTGGCGCGTGGTGAAATGGCCGTAGCCCTTGTCGTATTTGCGGGCGATATGGCCAAGCATGCGCAACTGCTTGCCGTTCAGCGTGCCATAGGGCACCGCGATGCGCAGCATGTAGGCGTGCAGCTGAAGATAGACGCCGTTCATCAGCCTCAGCGGCCGGAACTGGTCCTCGGTGATTTCGCCGGCAAGGCGACGCTGGACCTGGTCGCGGAACTCGGCGACACGGGCCTGGACAAAATCGTGGTCGAACTCATCGTAACGGTACATGCTTCGTCTTTCAGGGCGCGTCCGCCCATGCCTGGTGTCTTGTTAAGCTGCCCGAGTCGCCTGCTTGGCAGCCTGCTTGCCGAGATCGTTGCGGATGGTCGGGCCGGCGGCACGGATCTTCTCGCGCAACCGCACCGGCTCGACCATGCCGTCGACGACATCGGCGTCGATCAAATTGACGTCGACCACTTCGTTGGCGGCATAGGCCTTGGCGCCGATCGCCTCCAGGCGATCCTCGGCCGCCTTGTCGTGCGCGAGGTCGGCATGGTCTACCGTCTCGGCCCAGCCGCCATCGGCATACCAGACGGCAATGCCGTCACTGAGGCGGTTGGCGGTCAGTATCTTCATTGCTGAACTCCCTCAGTGGCAGCTGCGGACACGCCTGCATGCCTGTGAGCCGCGAGCGGCTCGGACCGTTCAAAGTTGGCGCCGGCAACCGCATCGCCGATGATGGTCATGACCGGGCCGGAAAGATCGGCACGCGCTTCCAGCGACGGCAGGTCCGCAAGCGTGCCGTGGAAGCGGCGGCGATTGGCGAGGCTGGCATTTTCGACCACGGCCACCGCCGTGTCGGGCGACAGACCGGCCTCGATCAGGCGGCCGGCAACCTCGGCCGCCACCGAGCGGCCCATATAGACGGCGACGGTCGCGCCCGAAATGGCAAGCTTGGCCCAATCGGGCAGCGAATTGCCCTTGAGGTCGTGGCCGGTCGTGAAGACCATCGACGAGGAAACGCCGCGCAAGGTCAGCGGCAATTCGAAATCGGCGGCGGCGGCGAAGGCTGCGGTAACACCCGGAACCACCTCGTATGCAATGCCGGCATCACGCAGTGCTGCCATCTCCTCGCCGGCCCGGCCGAACACCAGCGGATCGCCCGACTTCAGCCGCACGACACGCTTGCCTTGGCGCCCAAGCTCGACCAGCAGCGCATTGATCTCGGCCTGGCTCTTGGTGTGGCAGCCCTTGCGTTTGCCGACCGGCAGGCGCTCGGCATCGCGGCGTCCCATGGCGACGACCGCTTCCGGCACCAGCGCGTCATGGACAATGACATCGGCTTCCATCAGCAGGCGGTGGGCGCGCAAGGTCAAAAGATCCTCGGCGCCCGGACCGGCACCGACGAGCGCGATATGGCCCGAAGGTGGCGTGTTTGAAAGCAGAAGATCGACGGCGGCGTCATGCGCCTGCGACAGCTGGCCGGCGTCCACCGCATGGGCAGGCGCGCCACCGAAAAAGTCGCTCCAGAAGCGGCGACGGGCGTTGCCTTTCGGCAGCAGCTTCTCGGCAGCACCGCGAAACGACGCGGCAAGCGTTGCCAGCGGCCCAAGCGACGGCGACAGCAGCTGGTCGATGCGGCTGCGCAGCATCTGGGCAAGCACCGGGCCTGCCCCTTCCGTGCCGATGGCGATGGCAACCGGCGCGCGGTTGACCAGCGCCGGGGTGAAGAAATCACAGAGTTCCGGCCGGTCGACGGCATTGACCGGGATCCCCAGCCGGCGCGCGTCCGCGGCCACGCGGCGGTCGAGTTCCTCGTCGCCGCTGGCGGCAAACACCATGACCGCGCCTTCGAGCTGCGACACGTCGTACGTGGCGGCCACATGGTTTGCGCCAGCCTGAACGATGAAGGCCAACAGGTCGGGCTCGGCGTGTTCCGCAATGATACGCAGGGCCGCGCTCGACTGCCCAATCAGCCGCGCCTTGGCCAGCGCCTCGTCACCGCCGCCGACGATGGCCACGGTCTGCCCTTCGACCCGCAGGAAGACGGGGAAGGCATTGAGCTTGGGAGTTGTGTGCGACATGGACGCGAGCGTAACCCTGAACAGGCCTGCAGTTCTACGCGCGGGCGCGAAAAACCAGAAGGAACGCACTCGCGCATCGCTTGTCGGGATGCAATCGCTTTTCTGAAAGCCTGTCGGCCAAGAGAATAATATTCCTCGTTGGCACATGGGGCGGATTCAAGCTGCTGCCGCAGGCCTTGATTTGCGCCTCTTTTAGCGCCCGACGGAAAATATCGCAAAACAGTTTTTTCTAAATTCTACCAATTTGGTAGATTAAAGCCACCCTTACCAAAACCCATGTAGGGCAGCAAAATCGCTGCCCTTTTCGATCAGGTGGTGACTTGATCTGCGTGAATTCTGACGGCTATTTGTTTTCTGCGCCTCTCGCCGTCGATTTCGCGCGCTTGCGGGTTGCATCGTCGACACCCCTTCCACCATATTGCAAACAGGCGGCGGCTTCGGGCGGCGCACATCCGACATTTCTGGTTTGAAAGGCGCTCCATAGACAATGCCGCATGACACGCCCCTTATCGCCACCATCGTCGCCGGTCTGGGGCTGGCTTTCGTCTTCGGGGCTCTCGCCAACCGCTTCCGCATTCCGCCACTGGTCGGCTATCTCGTAGCTGGCGTGCTGGTCGGGCCGAACACGCCCGGCTTCGTCGCCGATGCCGGCCTTGCCAATGAGCTCGCCGAAATCGGCGTCATCCTGCTGATGTTCGGCGTCGGCCTGCACTTCTCGCTGAAGGATTTGCTGTCGGTGCGCGCCATCGCCGTGCCCGGCGCCATCGTCCAGATCGGCTTTGCCACCGCGCTCGGCGCCGGGCTGTCCTGGATGCTCGGCTGGTCGATGGGCGCGGGCCTGGTTTTCGGCCTGGCACTCTCGGTCGCCTCGACCGTGGTGCTGCTGCGCGCCTTGCAGGAGCGCCGGATGATCGAGACCGAGCGCGGCCGCATCGCCGTCGGCTGGCTGATCGTCGAGGACCTGGCCATGGTGCTGGCGCTGGTACTGCTGCCGGCCCTTGCCGGCGTGCTCGGCGGCCAGGAGCAGGCGGACACCCATGTGAGCGGCCTGCTGTCGCTGCCGGCCAGCTACGGCATCTGGGGCGTCGTTGGTGTCACGCTGGCCAAGGTCGCCGCCTTCGTCGTCGTCATGCTTGTCGTCGGCCGCCGGGTCATCCCGTGGATCCTCCACTATGTCGCCCACACCGGCTCGCGCGAACTGTTCCGGCTCGCCGTGCTGGCCATTGCGCTTGGCGTCGCCTTTGGCGCGGCCAAGCTGTTCGGGGTTTCGCTGGCGTTGGGCGCCTTCTTTGCCGGCATGATCATGAGCGAGTCCGAGCTCAGCCATCGCGCCGCCGAGGAATCGCTGCCGCTGCGTGATGCCTTTTCGGTGCTGTTCTTCGTCTCGGTTGGTATGCTGTTCGATCCGTTCAGCCTGATCAGCAATGGCTGGCCGATCCTGGCGACGCTCGCCATCATCGTCATCGGGAAATCGCTGGCGGCATTCGTCATCGTCATTGCCTTTGGCTATCCGCTGGCCACGGCGCTGGTGATTTCGGCAAGCCTTGCCCAGATCGGCGAGTTTTCCTTCATCCTGGCCGAACTCGGCGTCGGGCTGAAGCTATTGCCCGAACAGGGCCGCGACCTCATCCTGGCCGGTGCCATCCTGTCGATCGTCCTCAACCCGCTGATGTTCCTGGCCATCGACTGGATGAAGCCGTGGCTTGAAGCCCGCGCCGCCAGGACGGCGCCGCCGGTCGTGGCAAGGCCGGTCGGCCCGGCGACGGAACCCGGCCAGGTGGCCTCGGTTGCGGCGACGACCAACAGGGAAGATGAGCCGCCGCCCAGGACAACCCTCGCCAACCACGCCATCCTGATCGGCTATGGCCGTGTCGGCAGCCTCGTCGGCGCGGCGCTGAAAGAGGCCGCCCTGCCCTTCCTCGTCATCGAAGATGCCGACAAGACGCTGGCCAGGCTGAAGGCCGACGGCATCGAGACCGTGTCCGGCAATGCGGCGAATGCCGAAGTGTTCGCCGCCGCCAATCCTGAAGGCGCCAGGCGGCTGATCCTCGCCATCCCCAATGCCTTCGAGGCCGGCCAGATCGTGCTGCGGGCGCGGGCCGCCAACCCCGGCATCAACGTCATCGCCCGTGCCCATTCCGACGCCGAGGTCGAGCATCTCAAGGGGCTCGGCGCCGACACGGTCATCATGGGCGAGCGCGAGATCGCCCGCGGCATCGTCGAAGAGGTGCTTGGGCACAAGCCACCCGAGGCCTCTGAACCGTCCGCTGGCTGAGCCGATCCAGAAC
Organism: Mesorhizobium sp. P2_D5; assembly: GCF_056404355.1. Lineage (NCBI taxonomy): Bacteria > Pseudomonadati > Pseudomonadota > Alphaproteobacteria > Hyphomicrobiales > Phyllobacteriaceae > Mesorhizobium > Mesorhizobium sp. P2_D5. The sequence goes on along the minus strand of NZ_JBFUEE010000006.1, from coordinate 94,676 downwards.
GATTACGGTTCGCGACTGGCCGATGGCCGGCGACAGATCGCATCTGTCGATCTCAAGCGTCCGCCCTCAATCGAATTGATCACGCAACGAATGCTGAGCCGCCATTCTGCGCAACGCTGCTGAGATACTGTGCAGGCGGCTTGCCCAGCGCCTTCTTGAACATGGTGATGAAGGCCGTGACGGACTCATAGCCGAGATCTGCCGAAACCTGCTGCACGCTTGCGCCCGAGGCCAGTTCCCGTATCGCGACGATCAGATGCAGTTGCTGGCGCCAGCGTCCGAAGCTCAGGCCCGTCTCTCTCACCACCAGGCGAGCCAGGCTGCTCTCGCTGAGAGCGACACGCCTGGCCCATTCGGCCAGATTGCTGCGGTCGGCAGGATTCTCGGCCAAGGCATCGACGATGCGCCTCAAGCGCGGCTCTGACGATATCGGCATATGCAGCTGCTGGACAGGCATGCGCGGCAGCTCGCTGAGCAGAACCGTCGTCAGCACGGCCTTCCGTGAATCGTCGTCCTGCCCGTGATCGGCCAGCTCGACGATCAGTTCGCGCAGCAGCGGCGAGATCGATAGTGTGCAGCACCGGTCCGGCAGATCGGCGGCTCCCGGCTCGATGTACACGAAGAAAACCCGGGCGTTGGCGGTGGCGATGTTGCTGTGCTCCATATCGCCGGGAATCCACACGCCGCAATGCGGCGGCACCATCCACAGGCCGCTGGGGACACGGCAGGTGACGCCGCCACTGAGCGCGAAGACAAGCTGGCCTTTGCGGTGCCAATGGGAGGGGACCTCGGCCCTGGTCTCGGTGACGTCGACGCGCACGGCAATCGCCGGCTCTGAAAGCGCATCCACATCGAAATCGAGCCAGGGGTAGCGAAGAGGCTGTCTCATGATTGACTGTTTTTAGCGATCGATTGCGTTGATAGCTAAATTATTCAAGTGGGAAAGTCGATAGGTTTCGGCCTGCGAATGAGCACGTCTGGGGCGCGCTGCGGGGTTCTTCGATCGGCGGCCATCTGCCCGCCAGCGAGACCGATGCATAGCAGCCGCCCCGAAGGCTATGCGTCCACCACGCAGCAATGAGGTATGAGCAATGCTCGCCCTGGTCATCTCTCCCGATAGCGCCACCCGGCTGAAACTCTCTGAGCTCGACGAGCCTCAGCCGGGCTCGAACGAGGCGCTTGTCTCGGTCCACGCAACTTCGTTGAACCGAGGCGAACTGCGCCTGCTCGCCATACGTTCAACCGGCTGGATACCCGGCCAGGATATCGTCGGGGTTGTCGAACGCTCGGCAGCCGATGGCTCCGGGCCAGCCGCGGGCGCCCGGGTTGCGGCTTTGGTCGACCAGGCCGGCTGGGCCGAACGCGTCGCCGTTTCAACCGACCGTCTCGCCGTCCTGCCGGATGACGTCAGCTTCGTCTCCGCCGCCACGCTTCCGGTCGCGGGCACGACGGCGCTACGGACCTTGCGCCATGGCGGTGACCTGGCCGGCCAGCAGGTCCTGATCACCGGCGCAAGCGGTGCGGTCGGTCGTTTCCAGATCCAGATCGCTCGCCAGCAAGGCGCTTCGGTGACAGCGGTCGCCGCCTCCCAACACCACGAGGATCTCCGCCGCCTGGGAGCCGGACGGGTTGTCGAGTCGATCGAACTCGCAGAGGGGCCGTTTTCGCTGATCACTGAATCCGTCGGCGGCGAAAGCCTCGCACACGCGATCGAACGCGTCGCACCTGGCGGGACCATCGTCATGTTCGGCTCGAGCAGCGGCGAACTCACGCCAGTCGGATTCCGCCAGTTCGTTCCGGGTCACGAGGGGGCGAGGCTTCAGACTTTCGCGTATTACACTTCCGGTTCAGGCATTGGCGCGGATATCGCCTCGCTGCTCGCCATGGTCGCGGCGGGCCGGCTCGAAACGCGCGTGGTCTTGACCGTCCCGTGGACAGACGTCGCCCAGGCCCTCGACGCACTGCGACAGCGCAGCATCAGCGGCAAGGCTGTTCTCACCATAAGCGGATGAGTTGGAGCAATTCCAGGAAAAGTGTGAAGCGGTTTTCCGTCCGGAATGGCGTCAAAACAAAGAAATCGATCCGCTCACACGTGCTGGCCGCCATTGATGTGGATTTCCGAGCCGGTCACGTAGGACGCCTGCTGCGAGCACAGGAAGAAGATGATGTCGGCGACCTCAGCCGTGGTGCCAAGGCGCCTGAGCGGGATCGTCTCGACGATCTTGTCCGTGCCCGGCGACAGGATCGCGGTGTCGATCTCGCCCGGCGCAATGGCGTTGACGCGAATGCCGTGCGGGCCGAAATCATGCGCCATCTCGCGCGTCAGCGAGCCGAGTGCCGCCTTCGATGTCGCATAGGCGGTGCCGGCGAAAGGATGCACACGCGTGCCGGCGATCGAAGTGACGTTGACGATCGAGCCCTTGGCCGCCGCCAATTCCTTAAACAGGCCGCGCGCCAGCATGATCGGCGCGAAGAAATTGACCTGGAACACATCGCGCCAGACATGCATTGGCGTGTCGATCGAGTCCATCCGGCTGTTGCCGTCCTTGAGCTTCGGCGAAATGCCGGCATTGTTGACCAACGCATGCAGCTGGCCGCCATGCGCCTCCAGCCGGTGGCGGATTTCCGACACCGCGATGCCGACATCTTCCTGGTCGGCGAGATCGACCTTGATGTGGTCTTCCGGCCCGGCCGGCCACGGGCAATCCTCGGCAAAGGCCTGCCTCGAACAAGTGATGACGCGCCAGCCCTCGCGCGAAAAGCGCTTGACCGTGGCGTGGCCTATGCCGCGGCTGGCGCCGGTCAGCACGATGGTTTTTCGGGTGTCGAGTTCAGCCATTTTGGGTCTCCAGTCGGCAGATGTAGCCGAATGCCGCCGACGTAGCGAGAGGCCGAAATGTCACCATTCGACCGGACATGAGACCGGGAAGCCGACAGGCCAGCGTCCTTCTCGCTAGTAGCAGGTCGGGCAATCAAAAAGCAGGGCGAGATTAAGAAGAAAAGTTGCCGGTGCCAAAAACCAGAGAACACATTGGAAGCCGACGCGTGATCTCCGCATCAGGAGCCCACAGACCCAGGCAATGCCATAAGGTACCAGACACCCAATAATGACCGTTCCGATGATCGCGCCTATTCTTTCGTGGAACAGATACGCTGGATCAGAAAAACGCAGGTTCGGCAAATGCCTGAACACCACAACGCACGCTGGCATCGACAATAGCAAGAGCCATTGCCACCAGCTCAAATGGTTGAATTTTTCCCTTTTGACGTCGTCCATTCCAGCCTCGTCCATCGGTAGCGACAGCCGACCGGCCTCCGGAGCAGCTTAGCCGCCGCCGAGGATGTCGAGGATCGAGGTCTGCTTCTTCTTCAGCGGACCGCCGACATTGCCGGGCGGCACCGGATGCTTGATCGAAGCGGTGGCGCCCTCGTCCTCCGGCATGGCAAGGCCATCGGCATCAACGGTCTGGGCGGGACGCACGGCGCGGACCGGGGTTGGCGGCGGCGTGACCGGCGCAGCAGCCTGCGCGGCCGGCGCCTGCTGACCAACGGAGGCGGGCGGAACCGGCGCCGGCTGGCTGTTGTTTGCCGAAGGTATCTCGTCGGGCACGATCGTGTCGGCGGGGGTCGACTTCCAGGTGCCGGGCAGCGGCCGCACCGGCACGCCCTCATGCGCGGCGACCATGAATTCGTGCCAGGCCTGCGCCGGCAGCGCGCCGCCGGTGACCTTCTTCATCGGGCTGCCGTCGTCATTGCCGAACCAGACGCCGGTGGTGAGATTGGCGGTGTAGCCGACGAACCACGCGTCACGCGAATTCTGGCTGGTGCCGGTCTTACCGGCCGACGGCCAAGCAAAAGCCGCCTTCCTGGCGGTGCCGGTCTCGACTGTGCCGGTCATCATCGAGTTCATCATTCCGACGATCTCGGGCTTGACGACGCGCGGCGCGCTGCCGCCGCCGCTGTCGTAGAGCACCTTGCCGTCGGTGGTCGTCACGCGGCGGATGAAATGGATGTCCGGCTTGTAGCCGCCATTGGCGAAGGGTACGTAGGCCGATGTCAGTTCAAGCGGCGTCACCTCCGAGGTGCCGAGCGCGATCGAGGTGTTGGACTGCAGCTCGGACTGGATCCCCATGCGGTGTGCCGCCTCGACGACGGCGTTCGGCCCGACCTCCATGGTCAGTTGGGCAGCGACCGAATTCAGCGATTTTGCCAGCGCGGTGGCCAGCGTCACCTTGCCGAAATACTTGCCGCCGTAATTGTCGGGCGTCCAGTTGCCGATCTTGATCGGCGCATCGTTGCGCACGCTGTCGGGCGTGCGACCGGCCTCGAGGGCGGCCATATAGACGAATGGCTTGAACGCCGAGCCCGGCTGGCGGCGTGCTTCCGAGGCGCGATCGAACTGGCTGGTGGAATAGTCGTAGCCACCGACCATGGCGCGCACGGCGCCGGAATCGTCGATCGACACCAGGGCGCCCTGGGTGACGTTCAGCTTCTTACCGCTGTCGTCGATCAACTTGCGGATCGACTGTTCGGCGAGTTTCTGCAGCGTCAGGTCGACGGTGCTGTCGACGACGATGTCGCCGCGCACGTCGCCGATCAGGTCAGGCAGTTCCTCCATGATGGTGTCGGCGACGTAGTTCTCCGAGCCGGTCCAGTACGACGGCGCGCGCGTCGCCGGCGCGCTCATCGCGGAAGTCAGCTCCTTGGCGCTGATCTTGCCCTCGTCGCGCATGGCGGCAAGCACGAGCTGCGAGCGTTCCTCGGCGGCCTTCGGATCGCGCGCCGGTGACAGCCGCGACGGCGCCTTCAGCAGGCCGGCAAGCAGGGCTGCTTCCGACAGGGTGACGTCGCGCGCGCTCTTGCCGAAATAGCGGCGCGAGGCCGCCTCGACGCCGTAGGCGCCGGAACCGAAATAGACCCGGTTGAGGTACATTTCGAGGATCTGGTCCTTGGTGTGCTTGTGCTCGAGCCATAGCGCCAGCAATACCTCCTGCACCTTGCGCTCCAGCGTACGGTCGGGCGTCAGGAACAGGTTCTTGGCCAATTGCTGGGTCAGCGTCGAACCGCCTTGCGAGAAATGCCCGCCAAGCAGATTGGTCACCATCGCGCGCGACAGCCCGATCGGGTCGATGCCGAAATGCGAGTAGAAGCGGCGATCCTCGATGGCGATGACGGCCTCGGGGATATAGGGCGACATTTCGTGTAAGCCGACGGCCTCGCCACCGCTCATGCCTCGATTGGCGAGCAGTTGGTTGTCGACTGAGACGATCTTGATGTTGGGGGCGCGGTCGGGGATGGACCAGGTTGTGGCCGCCGGCATCTTGGCGCCGTAGTAGATGACGATGCCGGCCGCCGCGATGCCGCCCCAGATGGCGAGCACGAAGCACCAGTAGAACAGCCGGCCGAGCACGCCGAACAGGCCGCGCCGGCTTCTGCCGCGCCCGCCGCGCGACGATTTTCCCTTGGCCGGCTTGCGTTTTGCGGAGGCTTTGCGGTTGCTCGGCACGACGCGATCCTCCTCGTTCACCGAAAGACCCGCCGAGGATTTCGCCTGCGGCGGTCCCTCGAAACTGGGTTCGATGCGACTGTCTCTGCGGTTCGCCATGCGCTGTGCTTGATATCCCCGATGCCTATGGCGTTCGGGTTGAAGAGTAGATGCGGCGGTTTAAAGGCGGGTTAAGTCGGGAAAAATCGAAGCAATGTGGATTCAATTGCTTGCGGATCGGCCGGAACGGCATATCAGCGCCGCCCGTTTACGCAACAAGACGGCGGCGGTCAGCGCCGGTCCGGCGCCGTCAATTCTGCTGGATCGAGATGCCTTTGTCGTCGATCTTGAGCTCGACGCCCTTCGGTTTGGTCTGCTCGCGATAGACATGGATGCCGAGCGCGATGACCACGACGACGAGCGCGCCAATGACGAGATAGAGCGTATTCTGTTTCATGGCGCGCTCTTTCGGTTGTCGAGCGTCAAGCTCGTTTCAGGACCTTGACCAGCACCAAAAGGATGATGGCGCCGATCGTGGCGTGGATGATCGCCGCGAGAACGCCGCCTCCGATGGAGAAGCCGATCCGCGGGAACAGCCAGCCGGCGATGAACGCGCCGACGATGCCGACGATGATGTTGCCGATCAGGCCGAAGCCGAAGCCGGACACGATGAGACCGGCGAGCCAGCCGGCGATGGCACCAATGATGATGAAGACGAGCAGGCTTTCGACACCCATGACGATTTCCTCCGAGCAAGAGGGCGAGCGCGGAGCGGAAAGCTCCGAATCGGCCTCGATATCAACGATTTCAGGCTATTCGAAAGCAGCCAGCCTCGCCAGCGGCGCGCTCATTGGTCGTCATCGTCGCTTGCGGCAGGCCGCCAGCTGGTCGGCTCGACCTTCTTTTGCGTATGGCTGTCGGTGTAGACCCACCAGCCGTCGTCGCGATATTGCGCGATGGATTCGTTGATGACGCCGTCGCTGTCCTTCCAGGTGACGGAGACCTTTGAACCGTCGGTCGGAGCGGTCGCTATCGGCTTTCTGTCCGCCATGTCATCCCCCCTTTGAACAGACCAGACTCAGCCGACACAACGCGGCGCCCTGCATCTGGTTCCAAACGGGTCGCCGGCAGCAGAGTCTAACCAAGGTCATCAGCTGTGGGCGAAGATATCCTCTTCGTCCCAGCCCATGAGATCGAGTTTGGCACGCGTCGGCAGGAAGCGGAAGCAGGCATCGGCCTCCTTGGTGCGCCCGTCTCGCGCCAGCCGCCCGGCCAGCACATCGCGCAAACGGTGCAAATAGAGCACATCGGAAGCGGCGTATTCGAGCTGTTCGGGCGACAGCGTCTCGGCCGCCCAGTCCGACGATTGCTGTGCCTTGGACAGGCCGACGCCGAGAAGCTCGAAGCAGATGTCCTTCAACCCGTGCCGGTCGGTGTAGGTGCGGGTCAGCCGCGAGGCGATCTTGGTGCAGAACACCGGCTCGGGCATCACCCCGAACGCATTGTAAAGCACGGCAAGGTCGAAGCGGCCGTAATGGAACAACTTGGTCACGCCGCGATTTCTAAGCAGGCTGACAAGGTTCGGCGCCTTCTTCTGGCCGGGTGCGATCTGGATCACGTCGGCTGTGCCATCGCCCGGCGAAATCTGCACCACGCACAGCCGGTCGCGATGCGGGTTGAGCCCCAGCGTCTCGGTGTCGATGGCCACCGCCCCGACATTGTAGTGCGACAGGTCGGGCAGGTCATTTTTGTGGAAACGGATGTCGGCCATTGTCTTCTCCGGTCGAGTCTGCGGCATCCCTTGAAGCGCAAGGGACGCCGTGTCGCTTTTGTCTCGTGGCCCGTCCTCGCCGCGATCCGCTGAAAAATCAACAGGAAAACTGGGGTCTCGCCGCCTCAGCGCGTCAACGCCTCCAGAATCCGCGCCCAGGAACGCTGGCCCTTGTGGAAGGAGCTGAGCTCGTATTTCTCGTTGGGCGAGTGGATGCGGTCATCGTCGAGGCCGAAGCCGACCAGCAGCGATTCCATGCCGAGATAAGTCTGGAAGTCGCCAACGACGGGAATCGAGCCGCCGCCGCCCGTCGTCACCGCCGGCTTCGGCCATTCGTCGGACAGCGCGTTCTTGGCCTTGGCCAGGAACGGCGAGTCATAGGAAAGCTGGATTGCCGGCGAGCCGCCATGCGGGTGGAATTCGACCGAACAGTCGGCCGGAATGCGCTCCCTGACGAACTTCTGGAACGCAGCGCGGATCTTCGCCGGGTCCTGCTTGTGGACGAGGCGGAACGAGACCTTTGCCGAGGCTTCCGCCGCGATCACCGTCTTGAAGCCCTTGCCGGTGTAGCCGCCGATGATGCCGTTGAACTCGGCCGTCGGCCGCGCCCACGTCAGTTCCAGCACTGAGCGGCCCTTCTCACCCGACGGGATCGACAGGCCGACGGGTCCGAGGAACGTCTCGGCCGTCTCGCCAAGCGTCTCCCATGATTTCAGGATCTGCGACGGCGTTTCCTCGACGCCGTCATAGAAGCCTGGAATGGTGATGTGGCCGTCCTTGTCGTGGATATCGGCCAAAACCTTGGCCAGGATGCGGATCGGGTTGGCGGCGGCACCGCCATAGAGGCCGGAATGCAGGTCGCGATCGGCGGCCTTCACCGTGATCTCCTCACCGACCATTCCGCGCAGCCCGACGCAGATCGACGGCGTGTCGCGGTCCCACATGCTGGTATCGCAGACCAGCGCGAAATCGGCCTTCAGCTCGTCGGCATTGGCTTCGAGGAACGGTTTCAGCGACGGTGAGCCGGATTCCTCCTCGCCCTCGAACAGGATGGTGATTCGGCACGGCAAATTGCCATGCACCTGCTTCCAGGCCCGGCATGCCTCGACGAAGGTCATCAGTTGGCCCTTGTCGTCGGCCGAACCACGCCCGGTGATCACCTTGTGGCCGGGCTCGATTTCCTTGACCGCAGGCGAAAACGGATCGCTTTCCCACAATTCGATCGGATCGACCGGCTGCACGTCGTAGTGGCCGTAGAACAGCACATGCGGCGAGCCGGCTGGTCCATCATGATGCGCAACGACCATCGGGTATCCGGGCGTGTCGCGCACGCTGGCGTCGAAACCGATCAGCTTGAGGTCTGCCACCAGCCATTCCGCCGCCTTGCGGCAGTCGGCGCCATAGGCCGGATCGGTGGAGATCGACTTGATCCTGAGCAGGCCGAACAGGCGCTCAAGGCTCTGGTCGAGATTCTTGTCGAGGCGATCGAGAACGGGGGAAACTGCGGACATTTGTGAAGCCTTTCGATTCAGTGCCGGGACCGTAAAGGCAGACTGGGCGAACGAAAAGCCCGGGACGATTGGACCAAGGCGCGCAATGCGCCTCGAACGACAAAAAAAGACCGCCGTGGTGGAGGGGGAACCACGGCGGCCTTCTACTCGAAACGATGCGGCAGCCCGGAGAGGGGGGATAGGCTGCCGCAGGTGTCCGGGATAGGCGGGGGACGGGCCTTGCTCCGGACTTCGGCGAAAACTGCCGATGACGTTTATTTGGGTCTTTGAACGTGGCGATTCAAGGGCATGAAAATTACACTTTTGTAACATGGGCGTGAGCAGTCCGGCCGCTGCCATTCTGTCAGGGTGTTGCCGGAACCGGTGGGTGCCGGCGCCTTTGGCATGGACCGCAGCATCGAGCCGCGCTATCCCTGCCGACATGAAAAAAGGCGATCATCTCTTCCTTATCGACGGCTCCGGTTACATCTTCCGTGCCTATCATGCACTGCCACCGCTGACCCGCAAATCCGACGGCCTGCCGGTCGGCGCCGTTTCCGGCTTCTGCAACATGCTGTGGAAGCTGATGCTGGATGCCCGCAACACCGATGTAGGCATTGTGCCGACGCATTTCGCCGTTATTTTCGATTATTCCTCGAAAACCTTCCGCAACGATCTCTACCCCGAATACAAGGCCAACCGCTCGGCGCCGCCGGAAGACCTGATCCCGCAATTCGGCCTGATCCGCCAGGCGACCAGGGCGTTCAACCTGCCTTGCATCGAGATCGAAGGCTACGAGGCCGACGACCTGATCGCCACTTATGCCAGGCTGGCCCGGGAAGCCGGCGGCGACACCACCATCATCTCCTCCGACAAGGACCTGATGCAGTTGGTCGGCGACACGGTCGGCATGTACGACCCGATGAAGGACCGCCAGATTGGCATTCCGGAAGTCATCGAGAAATGGGGCGTGCCGCCGGAAAAGATGGTCGACCTGCAGGCGCTGACCGGTGATTCCGTCGACAATGTGCCCGGCGTGCCCGGCATCGGGCCGAAGACGGCGGCGCAACTGCTGGAGCAGTTTGGCGACCTCGACGGGCTGCTGGCCCGCGCCGGCGAGATCAAGCAGGACAAAAGGCGGGAATCGATCATCGCCAACGCCGACAAGGCGCGCATTTCACGCCAGTTGGTGACGCTGAAGGCCGACGTTCCGGTGGCAGAGGGTCTGGACGACTTCATCCTGCACGCGCCGGACGGACCGAAGCTGATCGGCTTCCTCAAGACCATGGAATTCACCTCGCTGACCCGCCGCGTGGCGGAAGCAACCGGCACCGAGGCCGGCGACGTCCAGGCCGTCGCGGTGACCGTCGAGCGTGCCGACGCCGCGCATGGCCCCGATGTCGGCGCGGGAACTTCCAACGTCCGACCTGCCAAGACCGGCGGAGACGGCGCGGCAAACCAGGCCCCGGGCGCCGACAAACCCATCAGCGGCGACACCCCTTCCCTGCTCGCCGCACTGCGGTTGGAGAGCGCCGCCACCCGCAAGATCGATACGTCGGCCTATCATTGCATCCGCGATGTCGCGACCTTGAAAGCCTGGGTCGCCGAGGCAACCGAGACCGGGCTTGCCGCTTTCGACGTGAGGGCGACGTCGGCCGATCCGATGCAGGCCGAGTTGATCGGCATGTCCATTGCCACGGCGCCCGGCCGCGCCGCCTACATTCCTTTTGCCCACAAGAGCGGTAACGGTGATCTGCTCGGGGGCGGCGCGGTCGAAAACCAGATCCAGCTTCGCGAGGCGCTGGCCGTGCTGAAACCGCTGCTGGAGGACCGGTCGGTTCTCAAGATCGCACAGAACCTGAAATACGATCTGGTCATCATGAGCCGCTATGGCATCGATGTCGCGCCTTTTGACGACACCATGCTGATCTCCTATGTGCTCGATGCCGGCACCCCTCATGGTCACGGCATGGACTCGCTTGCCGAGAAATGGCTTGGCCACACCCCTCTCCAGCTCAAGGAGGTTATCGGCTCGGGCAAAAGCTCCGTCGGTTTCGATCAGGTCGACATCGACAGGGCGACGGCTCATGCCGCCGAGGACGCCGATATGACGATGCGGCTCTGGCTGGTGCTGAAGCCGCGGCTTGCCGCCAAGGGCCTGGTGTCGGTCTATGAACGGCTAGAGCGGCCGCTGGTGCCGGTGCTGGCGCGCATGGAACAGCGCGGCATCTCCGTCGACCGGCAGATCCTGTCGCGGCTCTCGGGCGAACTGGCGCAGGGCGCCGCTCGCCTCGAAGAGGAAATCTATCAGCTCATCGGCGAGCGCATCAACATCGGCTCGCCAAAACAGCTTGGCGACATCCTGTTCGGCCGCATGGGTCTGCCCGGGGGTTCGAAAACCAAGACCGGGCAATGGTCGACCTCGGCGCAGCTTCTCGAAGACCTCGCCGCCGAAGGCCATGAACTGCCGCGCAAGATCGTCGACTGGCGCCAGCTGACCAAGCTGAAATCGACCTACACCGATGCGCTGCCCGGCTTCATCCATCCGGACACCAAGCGCGTCCACACTTCCTACGCACTGGCGGCGACGACGACGGGCCGGCTGTCGTCATCCGATCCGAACCTGCAGAACATTCCGGTGCGCACCTCCGAAGGCCGCAAGATCAGGACCGCTTTCATCGCCGACAGGGGCAACCGGCTGGTCTCGGCCGACTATAGCCAGATCGAGCTGCGGGTGCTCGCCCACGTCGCCGAAATCCCGCAACTGCGACAGGCCTTCGCCGATGGCGCCGACATTCATGCCATCACCGCATCGGAAATGTTCAACGTGCCGGTAGAGGGCATGCCTTCGGAAGTCCGCCGTCGCGCCAAGGCGATCAATTTCGGCATCATCTATGGCATTTCCGCCTTCGGCCTCGCCAACCAGCTGTCGATCCCGCGCGAGGAAGCTAGCAACTACATCAAGAAGTATTTCGAGCGCTTCCCCGGTATCCGCGACTACATCGAGGAGACCAAGGCCTACGCCCGCGAGCACGGCTTCGTCGAAACGATCTTCGGCCGCCGCATCCACTATCCTGACATCCGATCCTCCAATCCCTCGGTCCGCGCGTTCAACGAGCGCGCATCGATCAACGCCCGCCTGCAAGGCACCGCCGCCGACATCATCCGCCGCGCCATGGTGCGCATGGACGAGGCGCTGGAGAAGGCGAAGCTGTCGGCCCGCATGCTGCTGCAGGTGCATGACGAGCTGATCTTCGAGACGGTCGAAGCTGAAGTCGAGGCGACGATCCCCGTCGTGCGTCACATCATGGAGAACGCGGCGATGCCGGCGGTGTCGATGTCGGTGCCGCTGCATGTCGACGCCCGCGCCGCCAACAACTGGGACGAGGCACATTGAAGTGAGTGAAATGCTGCCGTTTTCAACGGCCACATTCCTCTCATTCGCGCTGGCGTCGCTGTTGATCGAACTGACGCCAGGCCCCAACATGACTTACCTGGCACTGGTTTCGGCGAGCCACGGCCGCAGGGCGGGCTTCGCCACCGTGGCGGGCATCGCATCGGGTCTGGCGGCCATTGGCGGCATCGCCGCCCTGGGCGTCGCCGAAGTGATTCAGGCGTCGCCCTTGCTCTACGAGGGTCTCCGCTGGGCAGGCATTCTGTTCCTGCTTTATCTCGCTTGGGAGGGTTGGACCGCTGGAACCGATGTGGTTTCGAACAAGGGCAATCCGGGTGGGAAGTATTTCTGGCGCGGATTTGTCACCAATCTCCTCAATCCGAAGGCGGCGATCTTCTATGTCGCCGTGCTGCCGACCTTCGTCGAGGCCGGACGACCGATACTTGCGCAGACTGTCCTGCTTATCCTGACCTATGTGGCCATCGCGACAGCCATCCATGGACTGATCGTCGTGTTGGCGGGAGCGCTGCAGCCATTCCTCAACGATCCACGGCTGGAACGAACCAGCCGACGGCTGCTTTCGGCCTTGCTGGCGCTCGTTGCGTTCTGGTTCGCCTGGTCGACCGCGCGTTAGGCCGCTTCAGCCAAACACTTCGCACATGTCCCGCGAAATTCGATCACCGCCTTCTTGGCGGCGAAGCCTGTCGAGCGCACCCATTCGTCCAGCCGGTGGTCGACATCGTGATCGGACATTTCGGTGACCTGCCCGCATGTGTCGCAGATGGCGAAGGCGGTCATCGAATGGCTGTGGTCATGCGGCTCGGCGCAAGCGACGAAGGAGTTGATGCTTTCGAGCCGATGCACGAAGCCGGACTTCACCAGCGTGTCGAGCGCCCGGTAGACCTGCAGCGGCGCGCGAAAGCCGCGCTCACGCAGCTGGTCGAGCAGCGTGTAGGCGCTGAGCGGCCCGCTGGCGGCCTCGAGTTTCTCGAGCACGCACAGCTGGTTCTTCGTCAGTACATCCCTCGCCGCCATGATCCTGTTTCCAACCTGTCTTGCGTCGCTCGCGCATCATTTCCGCGCGCAAACGATCCCTACCCATCCAGATAGCGACGAACAGCCATTTTTGCTACTGTTTACAACATCTCTGCCCCCGAAGGGCTGTCGAGAAAGCCTATCGTTGACCGGAGCGGGGTAACAGGCGGGTTGCTCTGCGATGCAACATTCAAAATACTGACAAAATCTTCGGCAAGGATTGCCGCGCTTGGGAATTCGATCGGGCTTGGGGAAGCAATCATGATCAAATTGACGCGGCGGACGCTGCTGGTCGGCACGTCCGCGCTGACGATGGCTAGCGCGGTGTCGTTCAGGACCATGGCAGCATCGCGCACTTACCATGCGCTGCTGGTCGCCTGCACCGAATATCCGAACCTGCCGCAGAGGAACTGGCTGATCGGACCGAAGAACGATGCGGGCCTGGTCCACGAGTACCTGTTGAAGAACGTGCCCGACCCGGTGCGGTTCGCGGCCGAGAATGTCACGCTGCTGGCCAAGGACGTCCCAGGCGCAAATGGCTTGCCGACCCATGCCGCGATCAAGGCCGCGCTGGCCGACCTCGCCGCCAAGGTGCAGCGCGACGATTTCGTCTATCTGCACCTGTCCGGTCACGGCGCCCAGCAGCCGGAGAGGGTCAAGGGCGACGAGACCGACGGGCTCGACGAGATTTTCCTGCCCGTCGACATCGACAAATGGATCAACCGTGATGCGGGCGTGCCGAATGCGCTGGTCGACAACGAGATCGGTGCTGCGCTCGACGCCATCCGCAACAAAGGCGCCTTCGTCTGGGTCGTGTTCGACTGCTGCCATTCCGGCACCGCGACCCGCGCCGTCGAGGTCGACGACGAAATGGAGCGCAAGGTCGAGTTCGCCGACCTGGTCGGCGGCAGCGAAGCCGAGCGGGCCGCGGCGATCAAGGCCTATGACGAGGTGACATCCGCCGCCGGCTCGCGCGGCGTCGACGACAACGGCACGCGCAAGCCCGCTTTCAACCTGACCCCGACCGGCGGCGAACCGATCACCAAGGGCAAGCTAGTCGCCTTCTATGCCGCGCAGACGGTGGAGACGACGCCGGAGATGCCGCTGCCCAAGGGCACGACCGATGCACCCCGGTTCGGTCTGTTCACCTTCACCATCCTGTCGAAACTGGCCGAGAACCCGAACGTCACCTATCGCCAGCTCGGCCAGGCCGTGCTGCAGCAATATTCGGCCGACAGCCGCACGCGCCCGACACCGCTGTTCGAGGGCGAACTCGACGCCCGCGTGTTCGGCACCGACAAGACGGACGCGGTCATGCAATGGCCTGTTGTCATCAAGGACGGCGACGCGACGATCGGCGCCGGCCTGCTGCATCGCCTCACCCCCGGCAGCAAGCTCGCCATTCTGCCCTCGGCGCTGTCGCAGCTTTCTGACGCTGTCGGCTATCTCGAGGTGCAGTCAGCCAGGAACCTGGAGAGCCGGGTCAAGCCGGTCGAATTCGACAAAAAGCCGGCGCTGAAGCTCGCCGATATTCCCGCCAACGCCTATGCGCGGGTGGCCGAGATCGCCGTCGACTACAAGCTCGCCGTGGCGCGGCCGGCGGCGACCAAGGGACTGGAAAAGCAAACCGCTCTGGTCAATTCGGTTCTCGACGAATTGGCTACGGCCAAAGAAACCGGCTTCAACATCGAACTGGTCGACCCCGGCAAGAGCGCCGAGCTTCGCTTTGCGGTGATGCGCGAGAATGCCATTGCCGGCGCTGCCAAGGACGCGACCGACAAGCCGGCGCTGTGGTTCCTGCCGGCCTCGGGCGACGTGACCTTGAAGGACGGCAGCAAGCCGCCGCTGATCATCATTCACATGGATGACCGGAAAAAGCTGGTCGAGGCCACGACCAGAAATCTGCGCACCATCTTCCGTGCCACCGGGCTGTCGCGGCTGGCGGCGGCATCCGACTACAAGCCGGAGGACGTCGACGTCCAGTTCCAGGTCAAACGCCGTGACAAGGATGGTCTCGAACCGTTGCAGGCTTCGGTGGTGCCTCGCGTCTCCCCGGGCGACGAAGTGCATGTGTTGGCAAAGAACAGCTCTGATCTGCTGGTCGACATCAACGTGCTCTATGTCGGCAGCGACTATTCGATCACCCACATCGTCGCCGAGCGCCTGGCGCCGCAAGCCTCGATCGAAGAGGGGCTGCTGGCCTTCACCGACACCAGCTTCGGCATGGAAAGGATGATCGCGGTTTTGACCGAGGCGCCGCCGGAAAGCGAGAAGGAGGATCTGAGCTTCCTGGCGCAGGACGGCGTTGCCTCCATGACGCGCGGGCTAGGCCCTGCCAGCTTCTCCGACATGCTGACCGATATCGGCATGGCGCCGGCAACCCGCTCGGTGATGCGGCTCGCCGACAAGAGCGGCCCGAAGGGCGCGGTGATAATCTTCCCTATGGAAACGGTGCCACGCGCCTGACCGAATGCCGGCACAAGGGCCGGACCGGCTCTTGCGCGATCGGCGCGATATGAGAACATTCCCGGCGGGCGCAATGGCGCATGACGGCCTGACGAAGCGGATAGGATCGATTGTGAAGAAATATATGTTTTCCTGGCGTGGATCGGTGGCCGGCCTTGCCGGCAGCCTGTTGCTGATCGCCAATGCTTCGGCGGACGAGGCCTGCGGCCTTTGTGTCAATCAGATCGTCACCAACTCTGAACTGGCAACCTGTTTTCTCGATCAGTATGACCAGATCGCCAAAAGCGGCAACGGAGCGGTTGTCGTCGATCTCAGCAACTGCGCCTCGCGGGGCGTGGTCGAGGCGCTGCCATCACCGAACAAGGGGGCGGCGGAGCCCGATGTGCAGTTCATGATTTCGCGCCTGCAGCTGGAATGTTTGAAAAAGAAGCTGGAGGCGCCCGGCATCGTGCTGGATCCCTCCGCCGTCATCGAACTGGACAGCTGCCAATGAAAAAGCCGGCGGCCAACACCAGGCAAACGGCAGCTGCCGCCGCCACCGCAAAGGCGCCAGCCACGAAGCCGGCTTTGCCGGAAACCACCGAGGGGTTTCCCTGGCCGAGCAGCCACGAGATCAAGAAGGAAGCGAACCCGTTCACCGACCGCGACTGGCGCATGCTGGTCTATGCCTGGTCGGGCCTGCTGGTGCGTCTGGCCATCATCTTCACCTTGATGTTTTCGATCTACCAGTTCCTCGCCAACCAGGAGCAGAAGCGCGTCGAGCAGACCATGTCGCTGGTTGAGCTCTGGGAAACCAAAGACTATCAGCAGGCGCAACGCGCGCTGAAAGATCGTCTTGCGGCCCTCAATGCCAAATATGACAATCTGCTCAGCGCCAACCCCTCGCCGACCGAGGAGCAGGTGTTCCGGCAGCGGATCGGCATCGAGGCGATGACCGCCAGCGGTGGCGACATGCCACTCGCCGATTTCAGCGAAAACTTCGACCGCATCGTCTATTTCCTCAACCGCCTGTCGTTCTGCATCGACGGCGATCTGTGTTCGCGCAAAGTGACCGACGCTTATTTCCGCGACTATGCCGTCTCGTTCTGGAGTTATTTTGCCGGCTATGTCGACAAACAGCGCAAGGCGGGTTCACCGACTTTCGCCACGGCGATCGAGGCTTATGTGCGCAATCGGCAACCCGCGGGCGAAGTCAAATAGCGATGGGAGGAGCAGCCCGCCGCCTCCTGCGTGCCTGCTGCTGGCTCGCCATGGCCGGTGCGCTTGCTGTCGCATCGGCTGCTAACGCCGAAGAGGCGGCTGACTTCCACCTCGATCTCGACACCGGCGGTCATAGTGCACAGGTCACCGACCTCACCTTCACGCCCGACGGCGACGACATCGTCTCGGCATCGAACGACAAGACCATCCGCATCTGGGACTGGCAGAGCGGGGTGACGCTGCGCACCATTCGCGGCTATCTCGGCAATGGCAGCGACGGCAAGATCTTCGCGGTCTCGGTCTCGCCGGATGGCAAGACGATTGCCGCCGGCGGCTATTTCGGCGCCAGCCTCGGCGACAGGCCACCCTATGGCGACATCCGGCTGTTCGACTTTGCCACCGGCAAGATGAAGGCGGTGCTCAAGGCCGCCGACTACGCAACCTACGACCTCGCTTTCTCTCCCGACGGCAAAACCCTGGCTGCCGGTGGCGCCGACGGCGTCGTCTATCTCTGGCGGCTGGACGACAAATCCGCGACCGGGTGGACGCTGGACAAGAAGCTCGATGCCGATTCCTGGCACATCGACAAGCTCGCCTTCGCTGCCGCGGGGACTAGGCTGGCGGCGACCACCACCGACAACGGCATCCGGCTCTGGGACGTCGCAAAGGGCGAGGAGATCGCCTTGCCGGCCGAGGCCGAACCGTTGCGGGATATCAGTGTCATGGCATTGGCCGTCTCGCCGGATGGCAACCTGTTTGCCACCGGCAGCAAGGACGGGCAGGTGCAGCTCTGGCACGCAGCAGACGGCACAATGGTGCGCGCCATGCCAACGCAGGATTTCCTCGTCGGCTCGCTGACCTTTGCCAGGGGGTCGCGACTGGTCGCCTCCTGCGGCTATCGCTGCGCCGACAAGCACCGCTCCATCATCTGGAACACCGACACCGGCGAGAAGGTGCTCGACTATACCGGCCACGACGGCACGGTCTATGCCAGCACCGCCAATGCCGATGGCTCGCTGGTGGCAACCGCCGGCGGCACGCGCAACGCCATCCAGGTCTGGGATCCCACGACTGGCGAGCGCAAGGCCCTGCTGCAGGGAGTGGGTGAGCCGGTGACCGCCGTCGGCATCGACGTAGCGAATGACGTCATCGCCTGGGGCAATGCCAACCCTTGCCCCCAGCGCGTGTCCTGTCCGGAGGAACAAGGCGAACTGGACAACAGGCTGGTGCTGCCGACCACCGAGCGATTCTTCGACGACCCGCAGCCGCTGGCTGAGCCGGGCTCGTTTGCCCGCGCCGCGTTGACAGACGGCCAGTGGTCGCTGCGCGCCGGGGAAGGAGGCAAGGACGCGTTGGAAAACGCGGTGCTGGAGATCGCCAATGGCGGCAAGATGGTGCGCAGCATCGAGAACGATGCCACCAATGGCTTTGTCCATTCGGCCTTCACGCTGATCGATGACGGCCTTGGCCTGATCACCGGCGGCAATGACCGCACGCTGCTCGAATATCGGACCGCGACAGCGAGAGTGTCGGGCGAATTCACCGGCCATACCGGCGAAATCAATGCCATGGTCGCTTCGGAAAAAGCGGGCCTGCTGGTCACCGGCAGCGCCGACCAGACGCTCAGGCTCTGGAATCTGAAGACGCACGAGCTGATCGTCTCGATGTTCTTCGCCGGCTCGCAATGGATCGCCTGGATGCCGCAGGGCTACTACTATTCCTCCGATGAAGGCGACAAGCTGATCGGCTGGCAGGTCAACCAGGGCCGCGACCATGAAGGCCGCTTCATCCGCGCCGGCCAATTGAAGAAATATCTCTGGAGCCCGGAGATGGTTCGCCGCGCGATCATCCTGCGCAGCGCCAAACAGGCGGTCAAGGAGATGCGGCCAAGCGTCGACAACGAACTCCAGAAACTGCTGCAGCGCAAGCCACCGGAATTCGACATCCGCCTCGCCACCGACCAGAGCAAGGTGCGTGACGGTTATGTCGCTGTCGAGATCACCGGTGCGGGGCAAGCCGGGACCGATGTCGCCGGCTTCTCGATCCTGTCGAACAGCCGCAATGTCGGCGACGTCACCGCCCGCTCGGTGGACGGCGACAACACCATCGTCGAGATACCGGTCGAGAATGGCGAAAACACCATCCGCATCACCGGCACCAACGAATTCGGTTATCTGACCGAACGCAGCGTAACGGCTCTGGCAAGGAAGACCGAGAAGTCCGAGGCCAAAGGCAAGCTCTATGTCGCGGTCATCGGCGTCGACAAATATCCGTTCCTGAACGACGCCTGTTCGGGCCACGCCTGCGACCTGCGCTACCCCGTCGATGATGCCACCGAATTCCTCAAGGTGATTGCGCAGAAATCGGCGCCGCTGTTCTCATCGATGGAGACGCTGGTTCTGGTCAACCGTGAAGCGCTCGATGAGGCCCCCGACAAGGCCAAGCAGACTTATTCAATCGCCAGCGCTGACGCCATCATGGAGCCCGACTCCGACACGATCGACGACCAGCTCGCCGATTTCCTCGACAGACCGGGCGAGCACGACACCACGATCATCTTCGTCGCCGGCCACGGCATCAACATCGACGAGGACTATTATTTCATCCCGACCGACGGCCGCAAACAGGATGCCGAGCGCTGGAAGCGCTCCTCGCTTGTCGACTGGTCGGACATCCAGAAATCGGTCGAGCGGGCCAAGGGCATGCGCTTCATGCTGCTCGACACCTGCCATGCCGCCAACGCCTTCAACCCGCGCCTGGAAAAGGACGCGCAGGATGCGCGCATCGTCGTGTTTTCGGCCACCGCAGCCAACAACACCGCCGCCGAACTGCCCGAACTCGGACACGGCGTCTTCACCTATTCGATCCTCGAAGGCCTGCGCGGCAAGGCCAGGACGTCGGACGGCGGCGTCACGCTGTTCGGCCTTGCCGACTACATTTCACGCGAGGTGGTGCGGCTGACATCATCGAAGCAGAAGCCGTTCTACTATGTCGGCGGCGTGGAGAACATCGTGCTCGCCGAGCCATGAGGGGACTGCGCCAAGACACCCCCCTCGCGCGACTGTGGCCGGCAATCGCAGCAATGCTATTCTGCCTCTTTACCCCACTCTTTCACGCCGTTGCCGCGCCCGTAATTTGCCCGCCCGGCGCTGACAACTTTCCGCCCTTCTACGATGACGCCAAACTGTTCAAGGATGCCATCGCAAAGGTGGCCGATATCGAACCATCGAACCAGCGGCTGACCGGCATCACCGTCCCGCATCATCTCCTGGCCGCGGACCTGGTAGCGCTGGGGTTCCGGGCGGCGTCCGGCTTCCGCTACAAGCGCATCGTCATCCTGTCGCCAGACCATTTCCACAAGACGCGCAAACTGTACGCCACCTCGGTACGCGGCTTCGATACCGTGCTTGGCCCGGTCGCCGCCGACGTCCAAGCAGTACGCCAGCTCGAAACGCACGGCGACATGGTCGAGGAGTCCTGCCTGTTCGACAAGGAACATGGCGTGCGCGCGATGCTGCCTTTCCTGCACCACTACTTCCCCGAGGCGAAAATCGTGCCCGTGGCGATGTCGGTCAAGGCGCGGCGCGGCGACTGGGACAGGCTGGCCGAGGCCCTGAAGCCGATCGTCGACCAGGACACGCTGATCGTCGAATCCACCGACTTCTCGCACTATCTGCCGCAGCACGACGCACGGCGCTTCGACCAGCAGACGCTGAACATGCTGGCCGCCGGGTCGCTCGACGGCATAGCGGCGCTTCGCCAGCCCGCTCACGCCGATTCCGTCGGCGCGCTCTACATCCAGACCAGGCTGCAGCGCGAACTGTTCGGCGCCCAGCCGCTGGTCGTCGCCAACGAGAATTCGCAGGAACACACGCCGGACTATGTCGAGCGGACCACCAGCTATGTCGTGGCGCTGTTCGGTGCCTTCGCTCCCGGTTTCAACAACCCGGCACGGCCGAAGGACAGGATCTACTATCTGGCCGGCGACGTGAATTTCGGCCGTGCCATGAAGAAGATACTGGTCCGCGACGGTGTTGCCGACCGGATCGTTGACAGCGTCCTGGCGCTCACCGGTTCACGGCCGCTGATCGTCAACCTCGAAGGCGTCATCCTGCCCAACGTGCCGGAAGCGATCGACGACATGACGCTGGCGATGCCGCAAGACCTGGCCGTCGACATGCTGAAGAGGCTGCATGTCGCCGGTGTCGGGCTCGCCAACAATCATGCCTATGATCTCGGCCCGTCAGGCTATGCCGAGACGCTGCGCGCGCTGAACGAAGCCGGCATCCCGCATTTCGGCCAGGGTGAGACGCTGGCGCTTGCCGATCTCGACCTTGTCGGCCTGACCGACATCGACACCAACGGCTCGAAGAACACCGATCTGCTGACGCCTGCCCTGCTTGATCGGCTGCTGCACGAAAACGCCGAGCGGCCGGTCGTCGCCTTCGTCCACTGGGGCCGCGAGTACGAGACCGAACCGTCGGCGCGCGAGGAGATGCTTGCCGACCAGATGCGGCTGCGTGGCGCATCGGTCATCGTCGGCGGCCATCCGCATGTATCGAGCGAGGCGATCGTTCCGCTTGCCGGCGGCGATGTTGCGGAGATCTATTCGCTCGGCAATTTCCTCTTCGACCAGAGCGCCGAGCGGTCGTCGGGATCGATGCTGGAACTGCGCGTCTTCGCCCAGGGCACGATGTTCACCCGGCTTTTGCCGCTGCCCAACTATTTCGAGATGGGCCGCAAATAGGCGCGCCAGGGTGTGTTGAGATTCAGGTCAAGCCGAGCCGGAAGCTGCCGTTTGCAGGCCGGCATCACCTGAATATCGATGCACCCCTAACCGCAGCCGACCATATCGCGCGGCAGATAGCAGGCCGCCGGCTCGGTCTTGGTCTCGAACAGCGACTGCTTCGGCCGAAAATAGAAGAAGGTGACCGGCTTGCTCTCGCGCACGCTGCCATCGGCAAAATGCGCGGCGATGCTGAAGCTATGGATCGACGACATCGACGACCACATCTTCAGCCGCGCCGTGTAGGCGCTGATCTTCTTGTTGCCGCGCACCGGCATGGCGATGGTGTAATCATGCTTGCCGATCGGGAACTCGATGTTCTGGTAGCGCATCGCTTCCGGCGTGCCGCCGCCGCCATCGCCGCATTCGGCCATCGCTTCCGGCGTCTCGAAAACAGCCATGGTGATAGAGGTGCGGAACGGCTCGCTCTGCTGGTAGACATGACCCTCGTCGTCCGACCAGGAATAGTCGAACTTGCCGATCGCATTCAGCGTCATCGCCTGTTGCATGGTGCCGAGATAATCGGCGACCTCGCCGAACTTGATCTTGTTGGTGAGCTGGCTGCGGCAGACGTTGAGACTATCGACAGAAGGACAGGGAAACCGCCCCGTCTCCAGGCTGGCCGTGTCGACGCCAGCCTCTGCGAGCACGCTCTTGATCGACACGTCGACGCCCTCGCCGAAACTGCCGACACCCTTGCTGAACATGCGGCTGGGATCACCTGTCGGATTGCCTTCGTCGTCGACCGTGGTGAACTGGATCGACAACTTCATGTCCTTGGGCTCGCCCCAACCATTGTTGATGATCGAGAAATCCGGACGGAAGCCGACGCAGCCGAAATGCTCCGATATCGACAGCATCGGCTTGCGATAGGCATCACTGGCGGCGACCTTCATTTCCAGACTGTCGAGCTTGACCCTGGACTGGTCTGACGTCTTCAGGTCGACCTCGGCAAAGGCCGGCGCCTCCTCCCAGTTCATACCTTCATAGACATTGCTGGTGGTGACCTGGCCGGTGCCGTTCCAGCTGTCATTGTACTGGTCCGACAGCGGATAGATCGCGATATCCTCGTCGCGCACCAGATGCTGGTACTGCATATCGGACTGCTGGGTCATGCGCTGGTCGACCGCAACGCCGATCTCGACCTTGTCGGCATCGCCGCCACCGGTCTGCGCCTTGAGCAGCCCGCCGACCCTGGCATCGGCCAGCACGTCGGGACGCATTCCGCCGACCTCCTTGCCCATCGCCCATTGCGACTCGTAGATTGTGCCTCCGGCAAGCCGCGTGCGGCCCTTGCCGTTCTTCAACCCGTCGACAAATGAGCCGGCAAAAATCTCGCCGGTCCTTGACAGCAGTCGCCCCTCGCCATTCGGCGCGCCGGCGACGAACTGCCCCTCATAGCGGTTGCCGTCGGCGTCGACATGAATACCCGTCCCGTCGAGTTGCCCGACACGCCAATGCCCATCGAAAACCTCGCCCGAGCGCAGCTCGAGCCGGCCTTGCCCGTCGGGCCGGCCATTGCGGATGTCACCGAAATAGCTGGAATAGATGGTTTTGGGATCATAGCTCGCCGAGCCACGCACCCGCCACACGAGCCTGCCTTTGCCGTTGATGGTGCCGTTCTCAGTGATCGTCAGGTCGGGCGACTGGCCGGCCGCCGGCTCCCAGACGAAATCGAGATTCTTCTCCGGATGGAAATCCCAAACCCGGACCGTCCTGCGCAGCACCGAGCGCGTGTCTGCCTGGTAGAGGATCTGCACCCGTTCAGCCCAGGCGCCACCGGCAGGACCGGTCGCCGGATCGGCGTAGGCCGGTGATAATGTCAGCGCGGCCAGCATCGATGCGGCCGCGATACCGAACACTGCCCTAGTCCGCGCCATCCTTTGAGCCCCTTTGGATGCCAACCCCTTGGCCCTTTGAAGCGTAGTCGGCGAGCCGGCCTCGTGCAAGAGAAGCCGCATGGGAAGCATCGGCATGAAAAAAGGGCGGCGGGATTGCCCCGCCGCCCTTTGTCTTCACGGTGATTGCGTAGCGATTATTTGTACAGGCTGTTGATCCACTGGATGTTGGCCGCGTTCAGGCGCACGGCGGTGTTCGCGTCGGGGCTTTCGGCCACGTTGACACCGGTGATGATGCGCTGCTTGGAGTTGTTGTCATAGGCATAGACCGAGCTGCCGCTCGACCCCGGGAACGTATCGCAGTCATACTGGAAATATTCCGGAGCGATGTTTTCGGCATGCACTTCGCAGTTCGCCTTCCACATCGTGCCCATCGGCTTGTCGCCGGGGTAGCCGACGAGGTTGGCGGTGAAGTCGCCGAGATCGTCATAGTTGGCGTAGCCCAGCCAGCCGAGGTTGGTGCCGACATCCTGCTTCAGCGTGATGATGCCGAGATCCCACGGGATGACCGAACCATAATAGCCCTGGTAGTTGTCGATGAAGCCCTGCAGCACGTAGGCGCTCTCATAGGTGAAGGCGCCGAACGGTGCGTCGTCGGCTGTGCTGCCGTTGAGGCCCGGCACGAACAGATATTCGGAGAGCCAGTCCTTGTCCTCGTGGCTGTAGAGGCAGTGCGCCGCGGTAAGCACCGTGCGCGGGCCGATCAGCGTTGCCGAGCAGCTGCCATAGTTGCCCGTCTTCGGCGATTTGGCTTCGAGATAGCCGATTGCCGAGAACGGATAGGTCTTGGTGTTCTTGACCTGCTCACGGTCGTCGGTGCCGAAAACCTGACGGCCGGCTTCGCCTTCGCCAAGGTCAGGATCTTCGGTCTTGCGCTGCGCCCCGTCTTTTCCATTGGCCGGCGCATTCAGTTCCTTGATGATCAGATCCCGCAACGCTTCGCTCGGCTCGATCTTGATCTCCTTGCCATCGGCGGAACGTCCGACGATGCCATAGGATTTGACAGCCGTTGCCTCGTCAGCAAGCGGCGCGGCGCGGCTGTCTTCGTCAGTCAGCTTCGGCGACGCGATTGGTTTTGCCCGCCCGGGCTTATAGTCGCCTGAAGTTACGTCCCGCATGCTTTCGCCATTACCGGCACTGGCGGAGCCAGGATCGGCGGCGAAAACCGGGACCGTCCACATTGCAGTTGAAAGCAATGCGGACGCAATGATAGCGTTTGTCAGTTTTGTCATGGTGAGACTCTCCCAAAAGTCAGCAAGGACTTGATCAAAATACAGAAATATTGTCGAGATCGTGGTGAAGCCGAAAAATGAGTTTGGTTACCGGCGCCTGAACCTGATCATCACCCCACGCGGTCTGTCGAAGGCCCCCGCCAAAGACACCCGCGCCGGTATACTGCCTAAATTAATACAACATTGGAATGACAAATCGCTTCCACGTAGCCCGTGGGGGGCTATAGGGTTTTGAACGGGTTCCGCACGGGAACGCGATCCGCGAAGCGACGCCGGTTTGCTGGCGACTGTTTCGCTGATCATGCGCCGGAGTGGCTCGTTCGGGAACGTGTCTCAGGAGGATCTCAGGTGCACATCATCCATCGGTTCAGGCCGATCGTCGCCGCGTCGGCGCTCGCCATCGCCTCGGCTCTTGCAACCGTCAGCGCCAGCCAGGCGGATGACACCGCCAGGCCCGAAGCGGCGGTCTCGCCGATGAAACGCGTTGCGGATGCCAAGGCCAAGGCTGCGGCGGAAAATCCCGACGGCGCCGATCGTGTCTATGGCGGCAACCAGGCCGAAAAGGGTGCCTATCCGTTTCAGGTCGCGCTGCTCACCACCGACAGGCTGGACGAGAACCCGGCCTCGCAGGCCAATGCACAATTCTGCGGCGGCAGCCTGATCGCGCCGCAATGGGTGCTGACGGCGGCCCACTGCCTCAACGACAAGGGCCAGCCGATTTCGCCCGACGCGGTCACCGTGCTGACCGGCGCCACCGATCTCAGCGAGGGCAAGCGCCACAAGGTGGTAGAGGTCATCGTCAACGAGGGTTACAGCGAGCAGACGCTCGACAACGACCTCGGCCTGTTGCGGCTTGCAGAGCCGGCCGATGCGCCGACCATCAAGGTCACCCATGACGCCACACCCGACACCGGCAAAACCACTGTCACCGGCTGGGGCAAGATGCAGGATGGCACCTTTCCGACCACGCTGATGGTTGCCGACCTCGACCTGCAGCCGAACACCGCCTGCAACAGCGGCATCAAGGCCATCTATGCGCATGATCTGAAGGCCGCACTTGGCGATCTGTCCCACCGCATGCGTTATTCGGAAAAAGGCATCGACGCTGCCGCCAATGCGATTGCCGCCGACATGACAGACCCGCTGACCGGCAACATGATCTGCGCCGGCACCACCAGCGGCGTGCGCGATGCCTGCAACGGCGACAGCGGCGGTCCGCTGTTCATGACCGGCGCCGACGGTCCGGTCCAGGTCGGCGTCGTCAGCTGGGGCGAAGGTCCGGCGGACGGAAGTGCGGCCTGCGGCCACAAGGACGCGTACGGCATCTACACACGGCTGGCCAACTACACCGGCTGGATCGAGACGAAAATGAAAACGCCAGCGCCGGCGCCGGCAAAGCCCAAGGCAGGGCTAGGCACCGCCCAGAAACCAGCCACGCCCTGAAGCGAAGGCAATTCGCCTCACATGAAAAACGGCGGGAGAGGTCCCGCCGTTTTTATTTGCCGGCTTACCGAGCTTACTTTCTCGGTGGACCTTTGCGCTCGGCTGAAGCCGCCCACAAATTGATGTCGGACTCGCGCGCATAGCTATCGATCTCGGCGAGTTCGGCATCGCTGAAGTCAAGCACCTTGAGCGCGCCAACGCAGTCCTCGACCTGTTCCGGCCGGCTGGCACCGATCAGCGCCGAGGTCACCTTGCCCTTGCGCAGCACCCAGGCCAGCGCCATCTGCGCCAGTGTCTGGCCACGCTTGCCGGCGATGGCATCGAGCGCCTTGATGTTGGCGATGGTCCTGTCGTTGATGAAGGCTGTCTTCAGCGACTTGCCCTGGGAGGCGCGGCTGCCTTCGGGAATGCCACCGAGATATTTGTCGGTCAGCATGCCTTGCGCCAGTGGCGAGAACACGATGGAGCCGACGCCGAGCCCTTCGAGCGTATCGAGCAGGCCGTCTTCCTCCACCCAGCGGTTGAGCATCGAATAGCTCGGCTGATGGATGACGCAAGGCGTGCCAAGCTGCTTCAAAATATCGGCGGCCTCGCGCGTGCGCTGCGAATTGTAGGACGAGATGCCGGCATAGAGCGCCTTGCCCGAGCGCACCGCATGGTCAAGTGCGCCCATCGTTTCTTCCAGCGGCGTATCGGGATCGAAGCGGTGCGAATAGAAGATGTCGACATAGTCGAGACCCATCCGCTTCAGGCTCTGGTCGAGGCTGGCCAGCATGTACTTGCGCCCGCCCCATTCGCCGTAGGGACCGGCCCACATCTCGTAACCGGCCTTGGTCGAGATGATCAGCTCGTCGCGGTAACCGGCGAAGTCGGTGCGCAGGATTTCGCCGAAAGCGGTCTCGGCCGAGCCGGGCGGCGGACCGTAATTGTTGGCGAGGTCGAAATGCGTGATGCCAAGGTCGAAAGCCCGGCGCACGATCGCCTGCTTGGTCTTGTGCGGTGTGTCATTGCCGAAATTGTGCCACAGCCCCAGCGAGATCGCCGGCAGCTTCAGGCCGGAGCGACCACAGCGGTTGTAGATCATGTTCTCGTAGCGGTTTTCGGCGGGGATGTAGGGCATGGGAAAATCCTCAAATGGAAGCGAGCCAGTCGGCTGCCATCGCGACAGCACGGCGAGTCGGCTCTGCCCCCCACCCTTACCCTCTCCCTGACGGAACGGGGAGAGGGTTGAGTGCCTGGTCTACTTCTTCTTCGCCAACAGCGCCTTGGCTTCCTTGACGCCAAGTGCGGCCGGCCGTTCGCAACTGGTCTGCATGGCGACGAACTTGCCGGTTTCGCCTGAGCGCAACAGCCCAGTCATCACGTCGACGGCATGCAGCGCCAGTTCCATCGAGCAGCGGTGCGGCCTGCCTTCCGCGATCGCCACCGCCATGTCGGCGAGGCCGGCCGTGCGGTAGTTGGCCATCATGCCTTGCGAATGCATCTCGTTGGGAACGCCGAACGGGTGCTTCCATTTCGGCAGCTTCTTGACCGGTTTGCTGTCTTCGGTGAAGCGCACGTCGCCGCCGAAGAAATTCGGATCCGGCACGAACACTGTGCCCGCCTCGCCATAGAGTTCCATCGGCGCGTGGCCATGCGCCCAGACGTCCCAACTGGTGTTCAGCGTCACCACGGCTCCGTTCTCGAACTCCAGCAGGCCGTGGATGGTCGTCGGCGTGTTGACCGGGATCTTTTCGCCTGCGCGCGGCTTCGAGCTGATGGTGCGTTCCTTGGCGGGTGTCGACGCGAAGGCCGCCACCTGTTTCACCGGCCCGATCAGCTGGATCAGATTGGTGATGTAGTACGGCCCGATGTCGAGCACCGGTCCCGCGCCGGGCTGGAAGAAGAAGTCCGGATTGGGGTGCCAGTGCTCCATGCCGTGGCCCATGACGTGGCAGGTACCGCTGGTGATCTTGCCGAGCTTGCCGGTGTCGATCAGGTCGCGGGCCAGCTGATGCGCGCCGCCGAGGAACGTGTCGGGCGCCGAACCGATGCGCAGGCCTTTCGCCTCGGCGCGTTTCTTCAGGTCGAGCCCTTCCTTGACCGACAGCACGAAGGGCTTTTCCGAATAGACGTGCTTGCCCGCGTCCAGAGCCTGCTTCGACACCTCGTAGTGCACCGCCGGGATGGTCAGGTTGACGATGATGTCGATGTCGTCGGCCTTGAGCAGGTCGTCGACGGTCTCGGCGCGCAGCTTGAACTCCTTTGCCCGCGCCTTCGCTGTCTCCATGTTGATGTCGGCGCAGGCACGCATCTCGATGCCGCGAAACAGCGGCGCCAGCGAAAAATACGCCTTCGAGATGTTGCCGCAGCCGATGACGCCGATGCCAAGTTTCTTTGCCATGCTGATTGCTCCTAGTAGGTCTTGACGGCTGCGATCGAGCGGCGGGCGAAGCGCTCGATGTCGTTCGGGTTGTCCTGTTCCATGACGTAGTATTGGGCGGCACTCTTGGCGCGCAGCACCTTGATCAGGCCGGCCCAGTCGATCGTGCCGTGGCCGACATCCGACCAGCCATCCTCGTCCAGCCCCTCGCCGGGCTTGGCCATGTCCTTGACGTGGACGGCGCTGATGCGCTTGCCGTATTTGTCGATCCACGCCAGCGGATCGTCGCCGCCGCGCACCACCCAGGCGACGTCGATTTCCCACCCGATGTCCGGCGCTGCCGCGAGGATAAGCTCCTGCGGCACCGAGCCGTCGGCAAGTTTCTTGAACTCGAAATCATGGTTGTGCCAGGCAAAGCCGTAGCCGGCCCTTTTCGCGGCGTCGCCAACCTTTGCCAGACGCTCGCCGAAGCCGCGCCAGCCGGCGGCATCGGATGGGCGCTGGTCGGGCATCAGAAAAGGACAGATGAGCAGCGTGATGCCGAGTGTGTCGGCAATTTTGCGCACGCCGTCGAAATCGTTCTCGAGCGCGTCGATCGAGAAATGCCCGGTCGGCATGGCGAGCCCGTTCTTGTCGAGTTCGGCGCGAAAGGCCTTGGGATCATCATAGACGCCGCCGAAGCCTTCGACCTGGGTGTAACCGACCTTGCCGAGCGTCTCGAGGACGCCTTCCCAGGGTTGGAAATTGCGGGCGCTGTAAAGTTGGAATGACCAGTTCATCGTCTCTGTCCGTTCTGCTTGGGGAGGAGTGGGGCTTGGGAGCTACATGCGGTTGCCGGATTGGCTGTCGAACAGCGAGGCGCGGGCAGGATCAAAGCCGATCCGGATTGGCTCGCCACTGCGCAGCGTCTTTTCCGCCTCGACGCGGAAGGAGAAATTCTGACCGCCGAGCTGCGTCCATACCAGCGTGTCGGAGCCCATCGGCTCGACGATCTCGACGGCGGCATCGATGGCAAAGGGCATGGCATTTGCCGCCTCGCCAAGGGCGACATGCTCGGGCCGGATACCGAACACGCAAGGGCCGCTGCTGTTGCCCGCGGCGTCGAAAGCGTAGCGGGCGAGCGGTATGGATACATTTCCGGTCTTGAAAGCCGCGGTGGCGCCGGTCTCGGCCTGCCCGTCGATGAAGTTCATCGCGGGTGAGCCGAGGAAGCCGGCGACGAAGCGGTTGACCGGCCGATTGTAGATGGTCTGTGGCGCATCGAGCTGCTGGATGACGCCACCCTTCATCACCGCGATGCGATCGGCCAGCGTCATCGCTTCGATCTGGTCGTGGGTGACATAGATCATCGTGTTCTGCAGCTTGCGATGCAGCAGCTTGATCTCGACGCGCAGCTCGGCGCGCAGCTTGGCGTCGAGATTGGACAGCGGCTCGTCGAACAGGAACACGTCGACATCGCGCACCAGCGCCCGTCCGATTGCCACGCGCTGGCGCTGGCCGCCGGACAGTGCTGCCGGTTTGCGTTGCAGCAGCGGCTCGATCTGCAGGATCTCGGCCGCCCGCGCGATCCGCTTGGCGATCTCGTCCTTCGGCGTGCCAGCGACACGCAACCCGAAGGACAGGTTCTTCTCCACCGTCATTTGCGGGTAGAGCGCATAGGACTGGAACACCATGCCGATGCCGCGATCCTTGGGCTCTTCCCAGGTGACGTTCTTGCCTTTGATGAAGATGCTGCCTTCGGAGACGTCGAGCAGGCCGGCAATGCAGTTGAGCAAGGTCGACTTGCCACAGCCCGAGGGCCCGAGCAGCACGATGAATTCGCCCTCGGCGACATCGAGATTAAGTGTCTCCAGTACGGTCACCACACCGAAGCTCAGCGACAGGTCCTGGATCGAAACGCTGGTACCGTTCTGCGCCATATCCACTAGCCTTTCACCGCGCCAGCGGCGATGCCGCGCACGAACCATCGTCCGGAGATGAAGTAGATGAGCAGAGGCACCGCAGCCGTCAGAATGGTTGCCGCCATATTGACATTGTACTCCCTCACGCCGGTGGTGGTGTTGACGATATTGTTGAGCTGCACCGTCATTGGCCAGTTGGACCGCCCGGCAAACACGATGCCGAACAGGAAGTCGTTCCAGATGCCGGTAACTTGCAGGATGACGGCGACGACGGTGATCGGCACCGACATCGGCAGCATGATGTAGAAAAAGATGCGCCAGAAACCCGCACCGTCGACACGCGCTGCCTTGAACAGCTCGACCGGAATTGCCGCGTAGAAATTGCGGAACAGCAGCGTCAGGATCGGCATCCCAAAGATGGTGTGCACGATGATGATGCCGGGGAGCGAGGCGAACAGCCCGACCGAGCTCAGCCCGATGATCAATGGATAGATCACGACCTGATAGGGCACGAAGGCACCAAACACCAGCAACCCGAAGAGCAGATTGGCGCCCTTGTATGGCCAGAAGGTCAGCGCGTAACCGTTGATCGACGCGCAGATGATCGAGATGATCACGCTGGGCACGGTGATCTTCACCGAATTGTAGAAGCCTGGACTGAGGCCGTTGCAATCGCGACCGGTGCAGGCGTGGAGCCAGGCGTCGGCCCAGGGTTGAAAGGTCGGCTCGCCAGGAAGGTTGAAAAGATGTCCCAGCCTGATCTCCGGCATCCCCTTCAATGAGGTGACGATCATGATGTAGACCGGGATGAGGAAGAAGAGGGCCGCAACGACCAGGAAAGCATAGATGCCGATGCGGCCGGCCGATATCCGTCGCGGTTTCGGCCCGAAGGGCGCCACGCCAGCCTGATGCGACGCTTCCCGGGGCGGTTGAATTGCGGTGATCTGTCCGACGGTCATGCGCCCGCCTCCCGCAGGCGATTTCGCCGCCATAGTAGAATTCCGCTGAAAGCCAGCACGATCAGGACCGGCAGCAGCATCATCGTTGCCCCAGCCATGCCTTGGCCGACGTTCTGGCGAACCGTGATGAGCTGGATGACGTAGACTGCCGGCATGGACGTGGCGATGCCAGGCCCACCGCCGGTCATGGCAATGACCAGGTCGTAGACGCGCACCACGCCTACGCATTGCAGAACGAAGGCGGTGGCGAAGGCACCCTTCATCATCGGCGCCACGATGGAAACGTGCGTGCGCCAGGTCGGGATGCCGTCGACCCTCGCGGCTTTCCAGATATCCTCGTCAATGCCGCGCAGGCCGGCAAGCAGGATCGCCATCGTCACGCCCGAGCCCTGCCAGATGCCCGCCACGACCAGTGCGTACAGCGCGGTCTCGGCGCTGACCAGCGGGGCGAAGCTGAAGCTCGTCCAGCCCCAGTTGCGCAGCGCCTCCTGCAGGCCGAGGTTGGGGTCGAGCGCCCATTGCCACACGAGTCCGGTGACGATCAGCGACATGGCAAAAGGATACAGGAAGATGGAGCGGAACAGGTCCTCCTGGCGGATGCGCTGGTCCATGAAGACGGCGAGCAGGTATCCGAACACCATGTTGCAGGTGATGGACATCAGGCCGAAGAACCAGATGTTATTGACCGAGACGAGCCAGCGGTTGTCGGCCCAGAGGCGCCTGTACTGCGCCAGACCGACGAAATCGTAGGTAGGGAAGAGCTTCGAACTGGTAAAGGACCATAGCACCGAGAAGCCGATGCCGATCACGAACACGCCGAGGGCAACGAGAATCATCGGTATTGTCCCGATGACGGCAGGCAGGTGAAATCTGTGCCTCCAGCTCTTCTGCATCGTCCGTCTTTCTCCGCTTCCACCGACACCTTGGGGGCGTTTGCCGACGTGAAGGTCAGCGCTGTCCGAACCACCGGGCTTCAGACCGCCGCAGCTTCCCGTCCTGCGATTGTCAGCCCGTTGCCGAGAGAAAAGAGAGCTTCCTGTCGGGTCGGGACGCGACCGAGGCGCCGCTGTAAGGGCGGCGCCTCGGGGTAGTGATCAGTTCCTAGTCGGAATTGCCGATGATCGTGGCGAACTTCGCGGTGGCGTCGTCAGCCGTCATGGAATCGTCTGCGAAGAATTGCGCGACGAGCTCATTGAGCTGCTGATTGGTGTTCTCGGTGATGAACCGGTTCGTCGCGGTGACGATGTTGGCCGGGTCTTCCACTGCCTTCAGCGACTTCTGCATGCACGGGTCGGCTGTCGACATGTCGACATCGCCACGCACGGGCATGGAACCCTTGGCGTTGTTGAAGGCGACCTGGACCTCGGGGCTGATCAGCAGCGCCGCAAGACGCTTCTGCGCTGCTTCGACATCCGGATTGTTCTGCTTGAAGAACAGGATGATGTCGCCGTCGGTGCTGACCACCGGCTTGGCCTCGTTCAGGCCGATCATGCAGCCGAAATCCTTGACTCCGGTCATGCCGGCGGCCGCGAATTCGCCGCGCGCCCAGTCGCCCATCACCTGAAGTCCGGCCTTGCCGGTGATCACCAGGTTGGTGGTGTCGTTCCAGTTGCGGTTGGCGTAGCCGTTGTCGGTGAACTGCTTCAGGGCCCTCAACTGCGTGAAGACGCCTTTCATCTCTGGGCTGCCCGCAATTTCGGCGCTCTTGGTGGTATACATCTTGTCGCGCTGTGCGACACCGAGAGCCTCGGTAACCATGTCCTGGAAGAGCAATTGAATCTGCCAGCCGTTTCCGTCGCCGCCGATGGCGAAGGGGATGAGGCCTGCCTCCTTGATCTTCGGCGCGGCCGCGAGGAAATCGGCCAGGTTCTTCGGCTCTGGCACGCCCGCTTTCTCGAACACCGGCTTGGAGTACCAGGCCCAGTAATTCGAATGGATGTTGACCGGAACGCACCACCAGTGGCCGTCAACGAGGCAGGCGCTGCCGATCGCCTTCGGGCGAATGACCTCATCCCACTTGCCGGCGGTCGCGACGTCCGTCAGGTCAAGCAGCTTGCCGCCCGAAATCAGTTCTTCGTACTGCCGGCCGGGATTGAACTGAGCGGCACCGGGCGGATCGCCGCCGAGCACGCGCTGCATGACGGTCGATCGGGCGGTCTCGCCGAGTGCGATGGCGCTGTCCACCCAGCGGTCGCCGTGGCCGTCATTGTCAAAGGCCTTTGCGAACTGCGACACCGCCGCCGACTCGCCCTTCGACGTCCACCAGTGAATCACTTCCAGGTCCGTCGCCGCGGCCGGACCGGCAAATTGCAGAGTAGCCGTCGCTGCCAGCGCAGCGGTCAAAAGTCTGTATCGCATTTCGGTTCCTCCCAGAATCTGAAACGTTACAGATTTTCGATACGGGAATTGCGTGACCTGCGCAACCCCATGAACGAAACGAGTTCGATATTTTTTCGAGCCGCGAACAAATTCACATGAGCAATCGCTTTTATATGCGCCGCAGCATGGATCGCTGCACTGCAGGACATCAAACTGCGCGTGAAAGCCGGCAAAGGCGATGACAAAAGCGATTTCTTCTGCAATCCCAATGGATTTCAAGACAGCCGTCGGCCTCGCCGCGAGTGGCGGCATCTCGATATTGGCAATCTGTAACGTTTCAGTATATTGACGCTTGCCGGGGCTGGAACGCATACCGTATCGCTGTGGCGGTGATTGCCGATCCGGCCTGCGGCTGCTATGCGCCTGACGGGCAGGACGAATGGACAAACGGCGTACGGAAAACAACGAAGAGGCGTTGGCGCAGGGACGGCCGACGTTGAAGACGCTTGCCTTCATGACCGGGCTCGGCGTCACCACCGTGTCGCGGGCCTTGAAGGACGCTCCGGAAATCGGCGCCGAAACAAGGCGCCGTGTCCAGCTAGTCGCCAAGCAGATCGGCTACCGGCCGAACCGCGCCGGCGTGCGCCTGCGCACCGGCAGGACCAATGTCATCAGTCTCGTGCTCAACACCGAGCGCGAGATCATGAGCTTCGTCTCGGACATCATCTACGGCGTTTCGGAGGTCATTGCCGACACACCCTACCATCTGATCGTCACGCCCTATTCGCGCTCGCAGGATCCGCTCGACCCCATACGCTATCTGGTCGAGACGGGCTCGGCCGACGGCGTCATCATCTCACGCACGCAGCCGAATGACCCACGGGCCCGCTACATGCTGGAGCACGGCATTCCCTTTGCCACGCATGGCCGCACCGATATGGGGCTGGTTCACCCCTATCATGATTTCGACAACTACGCTTTTGCGGTGGAAGCCGTGCGTCGTCTGGCCGGCATCGGCCGCCGCCGGCTCGCTTTGTTGTCACCGCCCGTCGGGCTGACCTACCACAGTCATACCGTCAACGGCTTTGCCGATGCGCTGAGCGAGGTCGGCGCCAGTGAAGTCCCCTTCAACACTGTTTCTATCGACCATACGATCGAGCAGATCCGGAGCCGGACCGCGCAAGTGATGCGCCGCGAAGACCGGCCGGACGGCTTCGTCAGCAGCGCCGCCGCCGCGACACTGGCCATCGTCGCCGGCATCGAGGATGCCGGCCTCAAGCTTGGTCGTGACGTCGATGTCGTGTCCAAGCAATCGTCGGACCTGCTGCATCTGTTTCGCACGGAATTGCTGGTCGTCAACGAGAATTTCCGGCTGGCGGGCTCCGAACTCGCCCGCTCCGTTCTCGGTTGGATCGGCGGCGCCGCGCCCGGCACGCTGCAGAGCCTGAGCGTACCGAGCGAGGTCCTGGCCTATCGGCGCTCGCTGGATTAGCCATTTTTCAGCCAGCCGCACCGCTGCCCCACGGCCCGTGGAATGCACCCGGTCCGTCGATACGCTCGAAGCCGTGCGCGCCAAAGAAGTCGCGTTGCGCCTGGATCAGGTTCGAGGTGCCGCGGCCCTGGCGGTAACTGTCGAAATAGGCAAGTGCGGAAGACAGCGCCGGCACCGGGGAGCCTGCCTCCGATGCCCTTGCCACGATACGCCGCAGCGACGGATGCGCTTCCTGCATCAGGGCGATAAAGGCCGGCGCCATCAGAAGATTGGTCGATGCGCCGCCGGAACCGAACGCCTCGGCCATGGTGTCGAGCATCTGCGAGCGGATGATGCAGCCGGCGCGCCAGATCCTGGCGATGGTCGGCATCGGCAGGTTCCAGTTGAACTCCTTGGAGGCGCCGCTCATCACCGCAAAGCCTTGCGCGTAGGCGGCGATCTTGCCTGCGAAAAGCGCCAGTTCGAGATCTCCAAGCAATGCGTCCCTGTCGCCGGAAATCTTCGTCACGCCGATATTGCCATAGGCTTTTTCCGCCGCCTGCCGCTCGTCCTTGATCGACGACAGCACGCGCGCCGCCACGGCCGCCTCGATCGCGGTCGCCGGAATGCCGAGTTGCTGCGCCTCGATGACCGACCATTTGCCGGTGCCCTTCTGGCCGGCGCGGTCGAGGATGATGTCGACCACCGGCTTGCCGGTCTTCGGATCGTCTGCGGCCAGCACCTTGGCGGTGATCTCGATCAGGTAGGAATTGAGCCTGCCCTTGTTCCAGTTGGAAAACACCGTGCCTATATCCTTAGGCCCCATGCCGAGGCCATCGCGCAGGATGCCGTAGATTTCAGCGATCATCTGCATGTCGGCATATTCGATGCCGTTATGGATGGTCTTGACGAAATGGCCGGCGCCGTCGGTGCCGAGCCACGCCGCGCAGGGCTCGTCGTTGAATTTCGCGGAGATCGCGGTCAGCACCTTCTCGACGCGTTTCCAGGAATCCTCGGTGCCGCCGACCATGATCGACGGCCCGTGGCGCGCGCCCTCCTCGCCGCCGGACACGCCCATGCCGATGAAAGTCAGACCCGAGCCCGAAAGCTCGGAGAAGCGCCGCATCGTGTCACGGAAATTGGCGTTGCCGGCATCGATGACGATGTCGTTGGCCGACAGCACGCCACGCAGGGCTTCGATCTG
This sequence comes from Mesorhizobium sp. P2_D5, assembly GCF_056404355.1. Taxonomy (NCBI): domain Bacteria; kingdom Pseudomonadati; phylum Pseudomonadota; class Alphaproteobacteria; order Hyphomicrobiales; family Phyllobacteriaceae; genus Mesorhizobium; species Mesorhizobium sp. P2_D5. The sequence continues at coordinate 58,260 of NZ_JBFUEE010000006.1, read as the reverse complement.
TTCGTCGACCGGCTTGCCAGCCAGCACCATGATGATGATCGGGCGTGGCGGTCGGATCGCGGCGGCGAGTTCTTCCAGGCTGTAGCAAGGCACCACCATGTCCTTCAGCGCGCCGGCATTCTCGACGAAAGCGTCGGTGCGTGCCCTGGTGCGGTTGAAGACAGCGATGCGGTGCCCGTGCTCGGCGATGTTGAGCGCCAGGTTGGAGCCCATCGTGCCAAGGCCGATCAGGCCGATTTCGGCTTTTTCCATCGTTTCTTCCCTGCTTTCGGATCTTGTTGGTTCGAGCTCGCGGTTTGCCGGGATGCCCATTCTTCGGCGAGATGATTGACGGGCCTTTCGGGCCGCGTCAACCGCCTCGCCGAATTGTGTTGCATCGGCCAAGTTTCGGGGCACTTGGCGGTCCAGTTTTTACGGTCTGATATCGACAGGCGCTTCGATCTTCACCATCTCGAAGTCCGAGACCAGGATGTCGATGCGCACCGTCCAGCGGCCAGGAACCGGGATGACGAGGTCGTCGACACGCCAGCTGCCATCGCCGGGCTTGGTCGCGGCACGTTTGAGCGGCTCAATGCCTGAATCGGGCTTCGACAACACCAGCGTCACCTCCTTGGCGTCGAGCGGTCCGAAATCGCCGGTCATGATGATCATCGAGGCGACGACCGGTCCGGCATGGCCGGGTGTGATGCTGAGATCCGCCATCGCTTGCAGCGCGTGAATATGGACCGAAACCGGTTGGGCCGCGGCGATCGCCAGTGCCAGTGGTGGCGGCGTGAAGCGCCAGCCCGCGGCAACAGCGAAGATCGCCAGCACGATCAGCATTTCGACGCCGATCGAGCGGGCGAGCCTGCGCTGCACTTCCGTCGCTCCGGCCTCGGCCGATGCGGTGAGTTTCCAGCGGTTGACGGCGGCAAGCGTGAACAGGAAGACCAGCAGCCCGAGCTTGATCAAGAGCAGCTTGCCATAGGCGGTATTGACCAGCGCCGCCAGCGTCTGCACCTGGATGACGGCAAGCACGATGCCGGCAGCGACAAGCATGGCCACCACCGGCACGATCATGCGTGAGAACCGCCGCAGGAATGGCGCGACCTCCGCCGACTGACCTTTCAGCGCCAGACAGAGCGGCATCAATGCGCCGGCCCAGAAGGCGATGCCGACGCCGTGCAGGAACACCATGGGTCGCGTCAGCCATTGCGGCTCGGCGGCACTGGCATGGCCGCTGGCGGCCAGCGCAATACCCACACCGGCAAGTCCAGCCAGCGCGACCGGCTTGGCGGCCAAACGTGGCCCGGCCAGCGACAGCAGGCCGAGCCCCAGCGAGATCAAGGCGGCCAGCACCGTCCAGCCGAAGCTGGTATCGAGCCCGGTCCGCCAGATGACCGGCTGCGCCAGATGGGAGAGCGGCGCCCCGAGCGCATCAAGCCCCTGCAAGCCGAGCGACAGCGGGGCCGCGACCAGCCCGCACAGGATTGCCCCGATAGCGAAACGCCGGCCGGACGGCCCGCCCTGGGTCAGCCAGGCAAGGGCGAAAGCGCCGCCGACGCCAAGGAAAAGACCAATGTAGAGAAGAACCTTGCCGAGCCAGATTGCCGACCGCTGCGGCCAGTCGACGGCCTCGGAGGCGACCGGCGGCTCCGTTGGTGCGCCAATGGAAAACAGCAGCGAGCCGCCGACCGGATGACCATCGGCGGAGATGACGCGCCAGCTCAGCACATGCGTGCCGGATTTGAGGTCCTGCGGATTGTCGATTTCGACCGTCTGGTCGCTGAGGCGGAAAGCGGTCAGCGGAACCGGCGTGCCGTCGGGCTTCACCAGCGTCAGCACCAGCGGTGAGACCGGCTCGCTGAAGGTCAGCGAGAACTGTGCCGGCCCCTGTGCCAGCACCACACCGTCGGCCGGGTCGGTCTTGATCAACGCGGCATGGGCAAAGGCCGGACTAGTCGAGGCCATGGCGATGAGCAGCATCATCATCGCCAGAAAGCCCCCGGCAACCCGGCTGACGAGCTTGCTGGCCATGTGAATCATCCGCAGTGAGGATATCGCGATCATGCCATTGCCATGAAATGGCGGCGCATTCCGCGAACGAAGTGCGCCGCCGAAAGACATCATTTCTTCGGCAACAGCTTGATGCCGGGCGCCGGATTTTCCAGGGCGTCTTCATCCTGTCCTGCTGCCGGGATCTCGATCCAGCGATCGGCGGCGCCGTCGCATTCCTGCACGACAGGGAAGTAGAGCTTCTGGCCCACGGGCAGATCGGCCGTCAGCGTCGCGCGGAATACAAACTCGTCATAGAATTCATCCGGCAGGCTGCCGCCGCTCCAGTCGACTTCCTTGACCCCATCGGTCACCGCCTGACCGTAGAGCTGGTAGGATTTGTCGTACTTGCCCTTCTTGACCTGCAGCGTCCAGCCCGGCTTCGGCATCGGCTTCACCGCGATCACCCCTTCCGGGATCTGCACGCGCACGGCGATCGTCGCCTTGCCGTCGCAACCATGCGGCACGCGCAAGACAGCCTTGTAGGTCGAGCCGACGGCCGCTTCCTGGGTTTCGAGCGTGATGTGCGCGAAGACAGCACTTGTCCCGAGGAGAAAAAGCGCACCGGCCGACAAAAGGTACTTGTTCATAATGGTCCCTCTGATTTCAGATTTTGTCGAAATGGTGCGATCAATCGGCATGGTCGTCCGTGGCGCCGCCCATGCCCTCGACGGCGAAGTCGACGCTGACGGTGCCGGCCTTCTCGAAGGTCAACGTGGCGGAGAAGGTTTCGCCTTGCTTGGGTTGCCGTTTCAGGCCGATGAACATCAAATGATAGCCGCCAGGCGCCAGTGCGACCTTGCCGCCGGCCGGAATCTCCAGGCCGCCGGCAACGGGCCGCATGGTCATGACACCGTCCTTGACGCTCATTTCATGCAGTTCGGCCTTGTCCGAGATGTCGGTGGAAATCGACAGCAGCCGGTCCGACGTGCTGCCTTTGTTGGTGATGGTGAAATAGCCGCCGGCCACCTTGGCGCCTGCCGGCGTTGCACGTGACCAGGGGTGCCCGATCTCGAGATCGCCGATCTTGAACCCATGCGCGAAGCCGGTCTGGGCGCCGGCGAACAACAGCGCAAAAGCCAGTACGGCGATGCCAAGGCGCGCCTCGAAGCTGCGCAACAAGCTGCCGGGCATAGGACGCGCGGCGATGCGAAAAAATTGGGACATGGTTGCTCCATGAAGTGAAGGTCGCGCCGTTACCGGTCGCGGACAGTTTGATGTTTGGATGGGTACGCCCGCGAAAGGTTCCGCCGGGCAGACAGACTCAGGCCGTCCGCGGCGGCGCGCGCGGATTCGACGGCGAGCGCTCACGCGCAAAGTCGAGATGGATGGCCGCCGGAAAGACGAAGGCGACGGCCTCAAAGGAACGCGCCCCCAGTGCCAACCCCGCAACGGGTGGCGGCGCAAAGGCCGGCGAAAACATGCTGCAGCCAAGCACGCAACATGCCGGCAGATGCGACGGTGGCGGGTTGCCGCCAGGAAGCTGGGTCGCACCCTCACGGGTGCAGATGACGTTGCCGAAGGCATCGAGTTGTGACGCATTCGGCGCAGTGCCGAAGGCGAACGCACCGAGCGTCGACTGGAGCAGCAGCAGATGGGCCGCGACAAGCGCGACCAGAATGCTCCACCGCTTCTCCCGGCTGTTCAAACGATCTGCCTCATCAAGCAATCACCGGAGAGATACCTATCACGGGAGGGACAGGTCGAAAATCGGCAATTCGATGCTGCGGCAACGCGGCATATCAGGGTTTCAGGGGCGGCCGGCTCTCCGGGATCGAGGTCAGCAATGTCTGGCGCGCCGACTTCAGGTGCTTGCGGCAGGCGGCGTCGACCTTGCCGAGGTCGCGCGATTTGAGCGCCGCGATATAGGCGAGATGCTCACCGATCGCGACCTCGTTGCGCTCGCGCTCCTGCGCCTTTTTCCACTGGTAGTGATAGTGGAAGATCATGGCGATGACGTCGTAGAAATCGACGATGAAGCGGTTGTGCGACGCCCGGTGGATGAGCCGATGGAAGCGCTCATCCAGCTCCGAGAATTCGTTGAAGCGCGTGGCGATTTCGCTTGCCAGCTGGCGATGCTCGTCCTCCAGCCGGTCGAGATCGGTCCAGACCGCGCTGTCCTGCGGCAGAGCGGCGAAGGCCGCCGCCGACCGCAGTTCGAACATCTCGCGGATTTCGGTCAGTTCCAGCGCGAAGGCACGGGTAAAGCCCTTCAGCACCCAATGGCTGTTGCGGCGCTTCTCGATCAGGCCGAAGCGGGAGAAGCGGATCAGGAACTCGCGCACGCTGGTGGTGCCGACGCCGATCTCGCGCGCCAGTTCGAGTTCGTTGATCTGCATGCCTGCCTCGGCGCCGCCGGCGAGCAGCCGTCGCATGAACGACCGTTCGATGATCTCGGCTAGCGTGTCGGTCTCTTCCTCGGGGAAGAAATCATCGGGACGCGGTTCGCGCAGCACCGTCTTGGCGCGCTTGTTCCAGGCGATCAGCCCGGTCTCTTCCATGCGCGCCAAGATGGTGCGGACGGTCGTCCGGCTGACACCAAGCAATGTACCCAGCTCCGGCTCCGAAGGCAGGCTACGTGTTTCATCGAGCAGCCTGAGGCACCTGTTGTAGGCATCCTTGTAGACGTTGTTGCTCTTCGACATCCCTGACCCGTTGCACGCCGTCGCTTGCGGCTGCTGGCTTGAAGCGCAATATGACGTTCCCATGACCCCTGAAAAGCTAAATCGCTTTCGGAACACCCAAGGACATGCGGAACTCCCCAGCGAAAAAACAATTGACGCAAAACTGTTTTTTCACGATAAAAGACATTATCTTTTAACAGGCGCGTGTCAATCCGCCCGCGCATCCCAGGATCACCCAGGAAACCGCCCGTGAACGCCTCCAACAGCATTCTTCTGTCTCCCGCCGACAATGTCGCCGTCGCCAACGGCCGCATCGAGATCGGCACCACGCTGCCGGGCGGTGCCGTCGCCACTGCGCTGATCGAGCCCGGCCACAAGGTGGCCATCAAGCCGATCGCCGCCGGCGAGGCCGTGGTGAAATACGCCCAGGCAATCGGCCGCGCGACACAGGACATCGCGCCGGGCGAGCACGTTCATTCGCACAATCTGGTTTTCGAATCCGGCCGTTTGCCCGTAGTGCCGCCGAGCGAGGCCGAGCATGCGACAGAAGCCGACCGCAGCCGCACCTTCATGGGTTATCGCCGCGCCGATGGTCGTGCGGGTACGCGCAACTTCATCGGCATCATCGCCAGCGTCAATTGCTCGGCCACGGTTTGCCATGCCATCGCCGACCAAGCCAACCGGACCCTGCTGCCGAAATATCCCGGCATCGACGGTTTCGTCCCGATCGTCCACGGCCAGGGCTGCGGCATGAGCGGCACCGGCGACGGCATGATGGTGCTGCATCGCACGCTCGCCGGCTACGCCCGCCACCCCAATTTCGGCGGCGTGCTGATGGTCGGGCTCGGCTGCGAGGTCAATCAGCTCACCCTCTATGGCCAGAAGGGCGCTGCCGCCGGCAAACGCCACTTCAACATCCAGGACGCGGGTGGCTCGCGCAAATCGGTCGAAAAGGCGATGCTGGTGCTGGCCGAGATCGCGGAGGAAGTCGGCCAGCTGAAGCGTGAGCCGATCCCGGTCAGTGAGATCGTCGTCGGCCTACAATGCGGCGGCTCCGACGGCATGTCTGGCATTACGGCCAATCCGGCGCTGGGCGCAGCCGTCGACATCCTGGCCGGCGTCGGCGGCATCGGCATCCTTTCAGAAACAACCGAGATCTATGGTGCCGAGCACCTGCTCGCCTATCGCGCGGCAACACCGGAGATCGCGCAGAAGCTCGACGGTTTCGTCAAGTGGTGGGAGGATCACGTCGCCAAGCATGGCGCCTCGATCGACAACAACCCCTCGCCCGGCAACAAGCGCGGCGGCCTTACCACCATCCTGGAGAAGTCGCTGGGCGCGGTCGCCAAGGGCGGCCAGACGCCGCTCAACGGCGTCTTCGGCTATGCCGAAAAGGTCACCGGCAACGGACTGGTGTTCATGGACACGCCCGGCTACGACCCGGTCTCGGCCACCGGACAGGTGGCGGGCGGCGCCAATGTCATCGTCTTCACGACCGGCCGTGGCTCGTGCTTCGGCTGTCGGCCGACGCCGTCGATCAAGGTCGCCAGCAACTCGACCATGTATCACACAATGGAAGAGGATATGGACGTCAACTGCGGCGTCATCGCCTCGGGCGAGAAAACCATCGCCGGCATGGGCCGCGAGATCTTCGAACTGATCGTCGAGACGGCTTCCGGCCGCAAGACCAAGAGCGAGGATTTCGGCTACGGCGACAACGAGTTCGTGCCCTGGCATCTTGGTGCAACGCTCTAACCCGTTGTTTTTGCGTAATTCCCAAGGGAAAGCGCTATGCGCTTTTCCCGGGAAAACCGTTACACGTCTTTCCAGGAATTGCTCTAGATTGAACTGACATCTGAAGGCTGCCAACCGGACAACGGTCGGCAACAGGGAGGTTTTCGCATGAACAAGCGCCGCATCGGTCAGACCGCGCTCGAGGTCACCGAGATCAGCTTTGGCGGCGCCGCGATCGGCGGTCTCTACCGCGCCTGTTCGCGCGAGTCGGCAATGGAAACGCTGCAAGGCGCCTGGGAGGCCGGCCTGCGTTATTTCGACACCGCACCCTTCTACGGTTTCGGCCTGTCGGAACGCCGCTTCGGCGACTTCCTGCGCTACAAGCCGCGCGACTCCTATGTGCTGTCGACCAAGGTCGGCCGCCTGTTCCGCCCCGTGCCGGACGACCGTGTTCCCGATCACTCCTATGTCGACCCGCTGCCGTTCGCGCTGGACTATGACTATTCCTATGACGGCATCATGCGTTCGGTCGATTTCAGCTATGCGCGGCTTGGCCTCAACAAGATCGACATCCTGTTCGTCCACGACATCGGCGCCTATACGCATGGCGTCGAGAAAACCAAACTGCATTTTCGCGAGTTCATGGATGGCGGCCTCAAGGCACTCGAAGAGCTGAAGCGTTCCGGCGTCATTTCCGCCTATGGGCTTGGCGTCAACGAGGTCCAGATCTGCCTCGATGTGATGCGTCGCGCGCCACTTGATTGTATCCTGCTCGCCAGCCGCTATTCCTTGCTCGACCGCAGCGCCGAAGCGGAACTGCTGCCATTGTGCAGGGCACAACAAACGTCACTGGTCATCGGCGGTGTGTTCAACTCCGGCATCCTGGCGACCGGGCCTGTGCAAGGCGCGCATTTCGACTACCTGCCCGCCAACCACGACGTGCTGGACCGCGTCGGTGCGATGGAAAGGATCGCCACCGAGGGTGGCTATCCGCTGGCCGCTGCCGCGTTCCAGTTCCCCTTGCATGAACCCGCGGTCGCCACGGTGCTGACCGGCACCGCCAAGCTGGCAAACCTGACCCGCAACCTCGAATTGCTCGACGTCGACGTGCCCGAGGCGGAATACGCCAGATACCGACCCTATACTCTGGTGCAGGAGCTAGCGTGAAGCTCCCATCCACCCCCCCCGTGAAAGCTGACCCATGCTTCACATTCTTGCGATCTCATAAAAGAATGAATATTCCATATTGACTAAAGAGTGGAATTAATATTCCATGTCTTCACGGAACGGAACGGGAGCATTTGACGGCGGCAAGGGAGGAGTGGCGCGGTTATTTTGCCCCTGCCAGACCTCGGCAGGGTTGAAGCGAAACACCGCTTGCATCGGACAGGTCGATGCACTATCAAAACACTGTAAATGTTTTTTATTGATAAAGTTCTGTTTGGGCCACGCCTATCCGGACGGAGCTTCCGTAACGTTCACCGGGCGACTTAGGGAGGATTCCTAATGAAATTCGTAACCAGCATTCTCAACCGCCGCGCCGTGATGACGTTGGCAACAGCTTCGATGCTCGCCGGCGTCATGCACTCGGCGCCGGCCTCGGCGGCGGACGTGACCATTCCGATCATCGTCAAGGACACGACGTCCTTCTACTGGCAGATCGTTCTGGCCGGCGCACGCAAGGCCGGCAAGGACCTGGGCGTCAACGTACCGGAACTCGGCGCCCAGGCTGAAACCGACGTCAACGGCCAGATCTCGATCCTCGAGAATGCCGTCGCCGGCAACCCGGCCGCCGTCGTCATCGCGCCGACCGAAGCCAAGGCGCTTGGCAAGCCGATCGACGAAGCCGCTGCCAAGGTCAAGGTCATCGGCATCGACTCCGGCGCCGACTCCAAGGCCTTCACCTCGTTCCTGACCACCGACAACGTGCAGGGTGGCCGCGTCGCCGCGGACGGTCTTGCAGCAGCCATCGGCGAAGCCAATGGCGGTAAGGTCGAGGGCAAGGTCGCGTTGATCACGGCACTTCCCGGTGCCGGCTCGCTGGAACAGCGCGCCCAGGGCTTCAAGGAACAGCTCAAGGCAAAATATCCGAGCCTCGAGCTCGTCGCCGACAAATATGCCGACGGCCAGGCCACCACCGGCCTCAACATCGCCACCGACCTGATCACTGCCAATCCGGACCTGAAGGGCATCTTCGCCTCCAACCTGATTATGGCGCAGGGCGTCGGCCAGGCGATCGCCGAGAACAAACTTGCCGGCAAGGTCGGGCTGATCGGCTTCGACAGCGACGAGAAGCTGATCAAGTTCCTCAATGACGGCGTCATTTCCGGCCTCGTCGTCCAGGACCCGTACCGGATGGGCTATGACGGCATCAAGACGGCGCTCGCCGCCTCGAAGGGCGAGAAGGTCGAGGCCAATGTCGACACCGGCGCCAACCTCGTCACCAAGGCCAACATGAAAGACCCGAAGATCGACGCCCTGCTCAACCCGAAGCTCTGAGCCGTCGCATCCAAATCGTTTCCGGGGCCTCGCGCCCCGGAAACATCCACTGCCGGCACAAACGGCTTGGCAATCCACAAGCTTGAGCTAGGCTGCCTTTCGAGGCCTATCCTTGCCTTGCAGCGTGCCAATCGTGAGGCCAATCTGGGAGGATTGTCATGACGTCGACGGCGCAGGACCTGCATCCGGCACCCGTGCTGGAACCAGGGCGGACCATCCTCGAATTGCGCGGGTTGGAGAAGCGCTATCCCGGCACCCACGCCCTGAAGCCGGTCAACCTCGCTTTCAAGTCGGGCGAGATCCACGCCATCGTCGGCGAGAACGGCGCCGGCAAATCGACGCTCATCAAGCTTCTCACTGGCGTCATGCCGCGCACCTCCGGAGAGGTGATCTGGGAGGGCCAGCCGGCAGCCTTGGCGACACCGCATGAGGCGATGGCACTCGGCATCAATGCCGTGCACCAGGAGGTCGTACTCTGCCGTCACCTGACGGTGGCAGCCAACATGTTCCTCGGCGAGGAGAATTCGCGCTTCGGCATCCTGCAGCAGCGCGCCATGGTCAAGGAAGCGCAGAAGATCATCGACGATCTCGGCTTCGATCTGCCGGCGCATGTCACGCTCGGCGACCTCACCATCGGCCAGCAGCAGCTGATCGCCGCCGCCCGCGCCACCGTGCGCGGCACGAAATTCCTGATCTTCGACGAGCCGACCGCCTACCTGACCCGCAAGGAGGCCGACCAGCTCTTCACCCTGATCCGCCGGCTGAAGGGCGAGGGCGTGACGATCATCTACATCAGCCACCGCATGGAGGAAGTGTTCGAGCTGGCTGACCGTGTTTCCGTGCTGCGCGACGGCACGCTGGTCGGCACCCGCAACATCGCCGAGACCAACGACGCGGAGCTGGTCAAGATGATGATCAACCGCTCGATCGAACAGATCTACCACAAGGAACATTTCACACCGGGCGCGGCGATCCTCGAATCCAGGAACCTTTCCGGCAAAGGCTTCGAGAATGTATCGATGACGGTCCGAGCCGGCGAAATCGTCGGGCTCTACGGCCTGATCGGCGCCGGGCGCAGCGAGTTCGTCACCACGCTTTACGGCCGCCACCGTAAATCGGCCGGCCAGATCCTGTGGGAAGGCAAGCCGGTCCAGATCAACTCCGAGCATGACGCGATCAAGCTTGGCATGGCGCTGGCGCCGGAAAGCCGTCGCGATCAGGGTCTGTGCCTCAACCTTTCGGTCGGCCTCAATCTCAACCTGCCGATCTACAAGCGCATCTCGAACAATCTGCTGATCTCCAATGCGCAGGAAAGGACCCAGGCCGACCGCCAGATCGCCGATCTCAGGATCAAGACGCCGACGCGCAGTGCACTGGCGTCCAGCCTGTCCGGTGGCAACCAACAGAAGATCGTCATCGGCAAATGGCTGGCCCACGGCGCCAGGCTGTTCATCTTCGACGAGCCGACGGTCGGCGTCGACGTCGGCACCAAGGCCGAGATCTACCGCCTGTTCAGCGTATTGTTGTCGAAGGGAGCCGGCATCATCCTGATCTCGTCCTACCTGCCCGAGGTTTACGAACTGGCCGACACGCTGCACGTATTCCGCCGCGGCAAACTGGTCGCCACGCACGGGTTCCGCACCGCCGACCATGAGGAAATTCTCACACAGGCGCTCGCCGAGAAACAAGAAAAGCTGGGAGAACAGATATGAGCACCGAGGCGATTCCTGCCGAAAAACCGAAGCGCAACTACAATGCCCTGTTCGGGCTGACGCTGCTGGCGCTGCTGGTGCTTCTGTGGGTCATCCTGTCACTGTCGACATCAAGCTTTGCTTCGGCCAACAACATCTCGAACCTGCTGCGCCAGGGCTCGATGATCGCCATCCTGGCCGTCGGCCAGACCTTCGTTATCATTACCGGCGGCATCGATCTTTCGGTCGGCGCCGTGGTTGGCTTCGCCACCGTCATAGCCGCGATGCTGATCAATGCCGGCATCCCGGTCTTCCTCGCCATCCTTATCACCTTGCTGGTCGGCGTCGCCATCGGCCTGTTCCATGGCTTCGGCATCGTCAAGATGGGGCTGCCGCCCTTCATCATCACGCTGGCAACGCTGACGTCGTTGCGCGGCATCGGTCTTTTGATGACCAACGGCAATTCGATCTCGATCAACAACGATGCCTTTCAGGAGTTCTCGCGCAACTCCTTCCTCGGCGTCCCCAACCTGTTCTGGATGGTGATCCTGGTCGGCATTCCGGCCTACATCTTCCTCCATCATAGCCGTTGGGGCCGGTATTTGTTCTCGGTCGGCTCCAATGCCGAGGCCTCGCGCCTGTCCGGCGTCAATGTCCAGCGAACCATCTACATGGCTTACACACTGTCGGGCCTCTGCGCGGCGTTCGTCGGCGTGTTGCTGGCCTCGCGCATCGGCATCGGCAACCCGACCCAGGCCGAGGGTTGGGAACTGCAGGCGATCGCGTCGTCGGTGATCGGCGGCACCTCGCTGTTCGGCGCGGTCGGCTCGGTGCACGGGCCGCTGCTCGGCGCTTTCATTCTGGCCACCATCAACAACGGCGCCAATCTCTTGAACGTCAACGCCTTCTGGCAGCGCATCATCACCGGCGCGCTGATCATCATCATCGTCTATTTCGACGGGCTGCGACGCCGCGGTAGCAAGTGACAATAATTTGAGATCGATCGCCGGCCCTGTCACGAAAATGGGCCGGCGATTTTCATGACAAACTGGATTGAAGCATGAAAGCCGTCGTCTGCCGCTCGCCTGGTGAGCTCGTCCTGGAAGACCGTCCGGCGCCGAGCGCGCCACCTCCCGGCTGGGCGCTGGTGGCTGTCAGCCATGTCGGCATCTGCGGCACCGACTATCATATCTTCGAAGGCAAGCACCCATTCCTCGCCTATCCCCGCATCATGGGCCATGAAGTGTCGGGAACGATCGTCGAGACCGGCGAAGGCGTTGAACTTTCCGCTGGTGAGCCGGTGGTCATCAATCCCTATCTTTCCTGCGGCAAGTGCATCGCCTGCCGGCACGGCAAGCCGAACTGCTGCGTCGGGATCGAGGTGCTCGGTGTCCATCGCGACGGCGCCATGTGCGAACGGATTCTGGTGCCGGCACAAAATCTCTATCCGGCAAACGGCCTTTCGCTGTCCGACGCCGCTGCTGTCGAGTTCCTGGCCATCGGCGCGCATGCAGTGCGGCGCGCAAGCGCCGATCCCGGCGCCCGCACGCTGGTCATCGGCGCCGGTCCGATCGGGCTCGGCACGGCCATCTTCGCCGGCATCGCCGGGCTTGACGTTACGCTGCTCGACATGAGCAGCGAAAGGCTTGCCTTTGCCGCCAACGAGCTCGGTTTCAAGACCCTCGATGGTTCGCGCGGCGCGGTGCCCGATCTGGTCGGGCAGGCGACGGGCGGCGAAGGCTTCGATGTGGTCTTCGACGCCACCGGAAACACCCAGTCGGTGCAGTCGGCCTTCGCCCATGTCGCGCATGGCGGAACACTGGTGCTGGTCAGCGTTGTCAAGGATGACATCACCTTCTCCGATCCGGAATTCCACAAGCGCGAGATGACCCTGATCGGCAGTCGCAATGCGTTGCGCGCCGACTTCGACCACGTCGCCGCCTCGATCCGCAACGGCGCCGTGCCATTGGCCAAGCTCGTCACCCACCGCACCACGCTGGCCGGCACGCCACATGATCTCGCACGCTGGGCACACGAGAAATCCGGTCTGATCAAGGCTGTGATAGAAGTCGGATGAGTGCAATCCTGGAAAAGTTTGAAGCGGTTTTCCCGGGAAAAGCGCTTAGCGCTTTCGCTAAGGGAATTGAATTCGACAATCTAGGCAACCGGCGGTCTCGGCTCACAACGCCGACAATTTGAGTTCGACCCGCTCGGCCGGGAACCGCGACTCGGAAAACTGGATCGGTTGGCCGTCGGGTGTGACGTTGACGGCGACCGTGACCAGCACGATTGCGCCGGGCTGCAGGTCGAGGTCGGCAAGGTCGGCGGCATCGGCATGGCGTGCTGACAGCATGGTCGATTGCCTCAAGTAATCATCTATGCCGAAACGTGCCAGCGACGCGGTGATCGAGCCGGTTTGTGCCATGGCGGCATCGATGCCGGCAAAGCGCCTGGCCTCGAACCAGCCCGCGGCACGCGACACCGGGCGACCGTCGGCTTCGCCGCGTGTTTCCAGCCGGATCACGTTTGTCCCCCTGGCTAGGCCCAGCCCCTCGGCGACGCGCTGGCTGGCCGGCTCCACCGACGAGGCAAGCAGGACTATATGCCGTTCCGACGCCTGCCCTTGCAGGCCTGCCGAAAACCGTGTGCGCGCGCCGATCGGATAGGACAGCCGCTTGCGCGACAGCACGAAGGTGCCGCGTCCCTGTTCGGCCCGCAGCACCCCTTCCTGTACAAGGGCTGCTATGGCACTGCGCACCGTGTGACGGTTGACGCCATAGCGCTCGGCCAGCGCAACCTCCGGCGGCAGCGCTGCATTCTCGGCGAAATCACCGATGGCGATCGCATGCAGGATCTTGTCGGCGATCTGCCGCCACAGCGAGACACCACTCCGCCGCTCGATGCTGTCCGCTGCCAGCTGTCCGACCATTAACTGCCCCAGCCTCCCATTGCTTGTCATCCACCCGTCATGGACTCGCGCTAGATAATAGGTATAATTTGTATAGTTGTCTATATCAATAGACAAATTTAGCCAAGAGGAATGCTGCTCATGCGAGGACAGGAAGCCCGCGATCAGGCCGAGCGCAAGGCCGCCATGGCAACACTGGCGCAATCCAGCGGCGATGACGTCGTCCGGCTCTGGAACGCTACCGGGCTGCCCTCGGAAGCTGAGGTGCTGCGCGGCCCGGAGACCGGCTTGGTCACCGTGCGTGGCCGCATCGGCGGTGGCGGCTCCCCCTTCAATGTCGGTGAGACGACGGTTACCCGCGCCACTGTCCGGCTGCCGTCCGGACAGGTCGGCCACTGCTATGCGCTTGGCCGCGACAAGCAGAAGGCGAGGCTGGCGGCGATCGCCGACGCGTTGTGGCAGGACCCGGCGCGTCGCGCCGAGGTCGAGACCGGGCTCATAGCGCCTTTGCGGTCGGCTCTGGCCACGGCGCATGAACGGCGCCGCGCCGAGACGGCGGCAACGAAGGTGGATTTCTTCACCATGGTTCGCGGAGAAGACTGATGGAGATCGCAGCGCAATCGATCGAAGGCGGTTTCGCCGATCCGGTCTTCGACGCCCAGATCGTGTTTCGCGCCGTCTTGGACGCGATGGCGCGGCCGGGCAGCATGCAGCCCCTGCCCGCCTTCGCTCGCCCGCCGGTGCCGCTTTCGGCGACCGCCGGCGCCGTAGCGCTGGCGCTTTGCGACAACGACACCCCGCTCTGGCTCGATCCCGCTTTGCAGGCCTCCGCCGCGATCAAATCCTGGCTTGGTTTCCACACCGGTGCGCCCTTGGCCAACACACCGGCCGATGCACATTTCGCCCTCATTGCCGCGCCAGCAGAGATGATGGCGCTCGATGGTTTTTCGCAAGGCACGCAGGACTATCCCGACCGCTCCACCACGCTGATCCTGCAAGTCAGCGACATCGCCTCGGGTGCCCCGCTGCTGCTCGAAGGCCCCGGCATCGAAACCAGTGCCACGATCGCGCCGGCGCAGATGCCGCGTCATTTCGTCGAACAGTGGAAGCAGAATATGAAGCGCTTTCCGCGCGGCGTCGACATCATCCTCGCCACATCGGATGGCGTCGCCTGCCTGCCGCGCACAACGCGCATCAAGACGATGGGGGCCTGAGATGTATGTCGCGGTAAAAGGTGGCGAAGCGGCCATTGCCAACGCCCACAGCCTGCTCGCCGACCGCCGGCGCGGCGACCGTTCGGTGCCCGCCCTTCGCCTCGACCAGATCGTCGAACAGTTGGCGCTTGGCGTCGACCGGGTGATGAGCGAAGGCTCGCTGTACGACCGCGAGCTGGCGGCGCTTGCCATCGTCCAGGCGCGCGGCGACCTGATCGAAGCGATCTTCCTGGTGCGCGCCTACCGCACCACGTTGCCGCGCTTCGGCTATTCCAAGGCGATCGACACCGCCACCATGCTGGTCGAGCGGCGCGTTTCGGCGACCTACAAGGACCTGCCCGGCGGCCAGCTGCTCGGCCCGACCTTCGACTACACGCACCGGCTGCTCGACCCTGAGCTTGCCGCCGGCGGCGATGTCGCCGAGCCGCTGCAGCGCGAGACCGAAACGCAGGCCATGCCCCGCGTCTCGGCGATCCTGGCCCGAGAGGGCCTGATCGAGCCAGATGGGGAGATGCCGCAGGACCATGTCCCCGGCGACATAACCCGCGAGCCGCTGGAATTCCCGATGGCGCGCGACATCCGCCTGCAGGCGCTGTCACGCGGCGATGAGGGCTTCTTGCTGGCGCTCGGCTATTCCACGCAGCGCGGTTATGCCCGTAACCATCCCTTCGTCGGCGAGATCCGCATCGGCGAGGTCGAGCTGGAACTGGATGTCCCCGAACTCCCGTTCGCCGTGCCGCTCGGCACGGTGCGGGTCACCGAATGCCAGATGGTTAACCAGTTCAAGGGCTCGGCCAAGGCGCCGCCGCAATTCACCCGCGGCTACGGCCTGGTCTTCGGCCAGAGCGAGCGCAAGGCGATGGCGATGGCGCTGTGCGATCGGGCGCTACGCGCCTCGGAACTCGGCGAAGATGTCGTGGCTGCCGCGCAGGACGAGGAATTCGTCATTTCGCATTCCGACAATGTCCAGGCGACCGGCTTCGTCGAGCATTTGAAGCTGCCGCACTATGTCGATTTCCAGGCCGAACTCGACCTCGTGCGCCGCATGCGCGCCGAACACGACGCCCGAGAAAACCCGGTGAAGGCGGAAGACAAGAGGGAGGCAGCGGAATGATCTCAGCCGTCTTCGCCGCCACCATGACCAGCGCTGTAGTGGCCACTATGCGCCTCGTTGAACCCTTTGCTGCCAGCAATAGTCTCACCGCTCGCACTTTCTTTTGGTGCGGGCAGAACCATGCGCCGAAGGAAAAAGAAGACGGCGCCAACAAATACCAGCAGCAGAATTCCCAAATGCGTCCATCCGGCAGAGGTCATCAGGGTTCGTCCCGTTTCCCGTGTCCTGGAAGTCAATTCAATAGAACAATTCAGGTCTGATCGCCATGACCGACATCGCCACCTACAACTTTGCCTACCTCGACGAACAGACCAAGCGGATGATCCGCCGAGCGATCCTCAAGGGCATCGCCATCCCCGGCTATCAGGTGCCGTTCGCTTCGCGCGAGATGCCGATGCCCTATGGCTGGGGCACCGGTGGGGTCCAGGTCACCGCCTCGATCATCGGTCCCGACGATGTCCTGAAAGTCATCGACCAGGGCGCCGACGACACCACCAACGCGGTCTCGATCCGCGCCTTCTTCAAGAAGGTCGCCAATGTCGCGGTGACAACCGATACCGCCAGCGCCACCATCATCCAGACCCGCCACCGCATCCCCGAGCATCCTCTGACGGCGGGCCAGGTGCTGGTCTACCAGGTGCCGATCCCCGAACCCTTGCGCTTCCTCGAGCCGCGCGAGACCGAAACGCGCAAGATGCATGCGCTGGAGGAATACGGCCTGATGCATGTCAAGCTCTATGAGGACATCGCCAGGCACGGCCGCATCGCCACCACCTATGCCTATCCGGTCAAGGTCGAGGGTCGCTATGTGATGGACCCGTCGCCGACGCCGAAATTCGACAATCCCAAGATGCACCGCTCGCCGGCCTTGCAGCTGTTCGGCGCCGGCCGCGAAAAGCGCATCTATGCGGTGCCGCCGTTCACCGAGGTGGTCAGCCTCGACTTCGAGGATCATCCGTTCGAGGTGCAGACCTTCGACCAGCCCTGCGCGCTGTGCGCGGCCGAGAATGTCTATCTCGACGAAGTCATCCTCGACGACCATGGCGGCCACATGTTCGTCTGCTCCGACACCGATCACTGCGAGAAGCGGCGTGAAGATGGTCATCGTGGCCATCTTGCCCCCGAGATGATGGAGCCAGCGCAATGACCGACGAACCGCTGCTGCGCGTCTCGGCGCTCTCCAAATTCTACGGCTCGCGCGTCGGCTGCGACAACGTCTCCTTCGACCTGTGGCCGGGCGAAGTTCTGGCGGTCGTCGGCGAGTCCGGTTCCGGCAAGACGACATTGCTCAACTGCCTGTCGACCCGGCTGCTGCCGAGTTCCGGCACCGCCAGCTACCGCATGCGCGACGGCCAGTTCCGCGAGCTCTACCGGATGAGCGAGGCCGAGCGCCGCTTCCTGATGCGCACCGACTGGGGGTTTGTCCACCAGAACCCGGCCGACGGCCTGCGCATGACGGTGTCGGCCGGCGCCAATGTCGGCGAACGGCTGATGGCGGTCGGCGACCGCCACTATGGAAAGATCCGCGCCACGGCCGTCGACTGGCTGTCGCGCGTCGAGATCGACGAAGACCGCATCGACGACGAGCCGCGCGCCTTTTCCGGCGGCATGCGCCAGCGCCTGCAGATCGCCCGCAACCTCGTCACCGGGCCACGGCTGGTGTTCATGGATGAGCCGACGGGCGGCCTCGACGTCTCGGTGCAGGCGCGCCTGCTCGACCTGCTGCGCGGCCTGGTCACCGACCTTGGTCTCGCCGCCATCGTCGTCACCCACGACCTTGCCGTGGCGCGTCTTCTGTCGCAGCGCATGATGGTGATGAAGGATGGCCGCGTCGTCGA
The DNA here is from genome assembly GCF_056404355.1 of Mesorhizobium sp. P2_D5. Classification (NCBI taxonomy): domain Bacteria; kingdom Pseudomonadati; phylum Pseudomonadota; class Alphaproteobacteria; order Hyphomicrobiales; family Phyllobacteriaceae; genus Mesorhizobium; species Mesorhizobium sp. P2_D5. The sequence goes on along the minus strand of NZ_JBFUEE010000006.1, from coordinate 40,604 downwards.
AAGCGGTCTCACCGACCGCGTACTCGACGATCCGCGCGCACCCTACACCCAGCTTCTCGTTTCCTCGATACTACAGGTGTAACCCATGCCGACGCCCCTCGTTGTCTCCGACGTCGCCAAGAGCTTCACCATGCATCTGCGCGATGGCATCAAACTGCCTGTCGTCGCCGGTGTCTCGTTCTCGATCAGGGCTGGTGAATGCACCGTGCTGGGCGGCCCGTCTGGTGCCGGCAAGAGCTCGATCCTGAAGATGCTCTACGGCAACTATGCCGTCGACGAGGGCCAGATCATCGTCAAGCACGATGACGGGCTGATCGATCTCGCCACCGCCAGCCCCCGCACCGTGCTTGCCATACGCCGGCAAACGATCGGCTATGTCAGCCAATTCCTGCGCACCGTGCCACGCGTCTCGGCGCTGGACGTCGTCGCCGAACCGCTGGTCGAGCGCGGCGAGGACCGCGAGAGCGCGCGCGGCAAGGCACGCGCCTTGCTGGCGCAGCTCAACCTGCCGGAAAAACTCTGGGCGTTGCCGCCGGCAACCTTCTCCGGCGGCGAGCAACAGCGCGTCAACATCGCGCGCGGCTTCATCACCGAGCACCCGATCCTGCTGCTCGACGAACCGACCGCCTCGCTCGATGCCAGGAATCGCGACGTTGTGATCGAACTCATCGCCGCCAAGAAGGCCGCGGGCGTCGCCCTGCTCGGCATCTTCCACGACCACGACGTGCGCGAGGCGGTCGCCGACCGCATTATCGACGTCACCGCTTTCGCACCCGGAAAAATCGCCGCATGACGAAAAAACTGTCAGAGACGCCGCTGATCCACCCGACGGCGGACGTACAGAACTCGACGCTTGGCCGCTGGACCGAGATCGCCGACCGAAGCCGCGTTTCCGAGAGCATCCTCGGCGACTATTCCTACATGATGCAGGACTGCGCCGTCTGGTGCGCGACGATCGGCAAGTTTTCCAACATTGCAGCCAGCGTGCGCATCAACGCCACCAACCACCCGACATGGCGGCCGACGCTGCACCATTTCACCTATCGCGCCTCGGACTATTGGGACGACGCCGAGCACGAGAGCGAGTTCTTCGCCCAGCGCCGCGCCAAGCGCGTCACCATCGGCCACGACACCTGGCTCGGCCACGGCTCGACCATCCTGCCCGGCGTCACCGTCGGCGATGGCGCCGCGGTCGGTGCCGGTGCGGTCGTCTCGAAGAATGTCGCGCCCTACACCATCGTCGGCGGCGTACCGGCCAGACCGATCCGTGAGCGCTTCGACCGCCGCACCGCCGAACGCTACCAGGCGCTCGCCTGGTGGGACTGGGACCATGCCAAGCTGCGGACAGCACTGGATGATTTCCGGGAACTGTCGGCCGACGCCTTTCTGGAAAAATATGGCGGATAGGTCATCACATCATTGTCATGGCCTGTTTCATATCCCTGACACATCGCCGGGGCACGACGCCATCTGCCCTGGAGATCGCAATGCTTGTTTCTGTCAGACCCTCGCTCGCCGGATTCTTTGCCGGCTCCAATCCGAAGCCACCGGTTCATCTCGGCACGCGCTACGACACGTCGGGCAATTTCCTGATCGAGCCCGGCAACACGGTCGTCAGCCATCTCGTCAGCGGTTCGCCCTCCGAGGCCGTGGTGCTTGCGGTGCGCGACCGGATGCTGGCGATGCCCGATGCCGACCGGCTGGCCTTCACCCCCGTCTCCAGCCTACACATGACGCTGTTCCAGGGCATCATCGAATATCGCCGCCGCTTGCCCTACTGGCCGCATGACGTGCCGCTCGACACCAGCATCGACGCGATGACCCGTCTCTATCTGGAACGCCTGAAGGGCTTCAAGGGCTTCGGCCCGTTCAATATCACGGTGGTCGAAATTGTACCGACCGGCCTCACCGTCGCCGGCGCGACCGACGAGGACGTTCGCATCATGCGCGCATGGCGCGACGCCTTGGCGATGCCGTTCGGCTACCGGCATCCCGACCATGACAGCTACGTCTTCCACATCACCTTCGCCTATCCGGTCCAGCGTCTTGCGGATGACAGGGCGGCCGCATGGCAGCAACTGTTCGATGAGTGCCTCGCGCTTTTCGCGCAGCAGGCTCCGGCGATCGAGATCAAGGCGCCGGCCTTCTGCAGCTTCAGGGACATGGAGCATTTCGAGGAGTTGCAGGTGCTCGGCTGATCGACACCACCAGGCGCCTGACGCCGCGCCTGTGGGCAGTAACAAAACTGACATCAATCCGACACCGCAGGTTCATGGCGCTGCGCTAGCGAAGTTCTTAACAGACCTTCAACGCGACTGGACTGGAAACGACCATGTCAGCCACGCTCGAAATCCGCGGCGTCACCCGACGATTTGGCAAGAACACTGCCGTCAGCGATATCAACGTCTCGATCCCGCAGGGTCAGATGGTTGGCATCATAGGCCGTTCGGGTGCTGGCAAATCAACCCTTCTTCGCATGATCAATCGTCTCATCGATCCCAGCCAGGGATCGATTTTTTTTGACGGCGCCGAGGTTTCCCAGCTGCGCGGTTCGCCGCTCCGGCGCTGGCAGCGCGACTGCGCCATGATCTTCCAGCAATTCAACCTGGTGCCGCGCCTCGACGTGCTGACCAATGTGCTGCTCGGCAAGCTGAACCACCGTTCGACCATGTCAAACCTGCTCGGCATGTTTTCCCGCGCCGAGTGCGCCGAGGCGGTCGCCGCGCTCGAGCGGCTCGACATTGCCCGCACCGCAATGCAGCCTGCCGGTACTTTGTCGGGTGGCCAGCAGCAGCGCGTCGCCATTGCCCGCGCCATGATGCAGCAGCCCAAGGTGATCCTCGCCGACGAGCCGATCGCTTCGCTCGACCCACTCAACGCCAAGGTGGTGATGGATTCGCTGCAGGACATCAATCTGCGCGAAGGCATCACCGTCGTCACCAATCTGCACACGCTGGACACTGCCCGCGCCTACTGCAACCGCATCATCGGCATGGCCGCCGGCAAGGTCGTCTTCGACGGCCCGCCGGAAGAGCTCAACCGCGAGGCCGTCCGCCTCGTCTATGGCGCCGACAGCAATGGCGGCGAAATCTCCGAGGCCATCACCTCGACCAGCATCGCCTACAAGCAAAAGATCACTGCATCCGCCGGACCGCTCGAGCCCGCATTCCCGGGATATTGAGTCAAGAAAGAGCGACCTGGATCGCCAGCCCGCGTCAAGGGCACCTGTCAGAATAACCAACGCTACCGGCGCGGGGCCGGAACCCACAGGAGAGATATCCAATGTTCAGGAAGATGGTTTTCAGCGCCGTTTCGGTGCTCGCCATGGCAACCAGCATGGCCCACGCCGCCGATATGAAGGAATTCCGCGTCGGCATCCTCGGCGGCGAGAACGAAACCGACCGGCTGCGCAACTACCAGTGCCTGGCCGACCATCTGAAGGCCGAATTCGGTTTCGAGAAGGTCTCGCTGTTCCCCGCCGCCGACTATGACGGCGTCATCCAGGGCCTGCTCGGCGGCACCCTCGACTTCGCCGAACTCGGCGCTTCCGGCTATGCCAGCATCGCCCTCAAGGACCCGAAGGCGGTAACCCCGATCCTCACCACCCAGCAGACTGACGGCGCCACCGGCTACTATTCGATCGGCCTGGCGCTCAAGTCTTCCGGCATCACCGACATCAAGTCGGCCAAGGGCAAGAAGCTTGGCTACGCCGATCCGGATTCGACCTCCGGCTATCTGATCCCGCTGACCCAGATCCCGAAGGACACTGGCGCTTCGAACGAAACCTTCTTCGCTTCGACCCAGTTCAATGGCGGTCACGAGAACAACGTCCTGGCCGTGCGTGACGGCAAGGTCGACGTCGCGGTGGACGATTCCTCGGGCATCGGCGATTTCAAGAACGGCTACACCTCTGGCACCTTCCACAAGGAAGTCGCCAAGGGCGCCGTCGACCCTAACGACTTCGTCGAAGTCTGGCGCTCGGGCCTGATCCCGAACGGCCCGCTGGTCGTGCGCACCGCGCTCGGCGACGACATGACCGCCAAGCTGACTGCCTTCTTCACGGCCCTGCCGGCCAAGGACAAGGCTTGCTTCGAGGGCGTCGAAGGCGGCGATTTCACCGGCTACGTTCCGGTGAAGGCGGACTTCTACAACGTCATCGTCGAAGCCCGTAAGGCGGCCATCGGCGGCTAACGGCAAAAATCAGAAGGGCGGTGTTGAAAGCACCGCCCTTTCTGTTTGTCCGATCATGACCCTTTCCGTGACAGCCCCCTCCGCCGCCACCCATCAGATGGCCGATGCCTGGCGACGCCAGATATCGCTGCGCCGGCTCTATACGGTGCTTGGCGTCGGTTTACTGCTTGCCGCGATGTTTGCGAGCATGTGGTTCGCCGACGAAGCCAATGCTGGGCACTTCTTCGACCGGCTGCCGCACATCCTGGACTTCCTGAGCTGGCTGATTCCCAAGGATTGGAACGACGTCTGGCGGGCGCTGTTCGACATTGCCTCGCCGCATGACACCGGCACCCAGGAATTCAACTTTCCGCTTGGCCGCGTCTATGTCTGGGGCGGCTTTTACATCCCTGAATATTTCGAGCTCATGCTGACCACGGTGAACGTGGCCCTCGTCTCGACCTTTATCGGCTTCATCTTCGCCGTGCCGTTTTCCTTCATCGCCGCGCGCAATCTGACGCCGCATCCGGTGCTGAGGCTCGTCGTCAAGCGCTTCATGGAGCTGCTGCGCGCCTTTCCGGAGATCGTCATTGCCGGCCTCTTCGCGGCCATCGTCTCGACCGGTCCGATCGCTGCCATCATCGCCATCGGCCTGCATTCGATCGGCGCGCTCGGCAAGCTGTTCTATGAGATCAACGAGAACATCGACATGCGCGCCGAGGAAGGCCTGAGGGCGGTCGGCGCCAACTGGTTCGAGCGGGTGCGCTTCGCCGACCTGCCGCAGGTGCTGCCCAACTTCATGTCGTACACGCTGCTCCGCGTCGAGATCAATGTGCGCGCTTCGACCATCATCGGCGCCGTCGGCGGCGGGGGCATCGGCGAGGAATTAAAACTCTCGATTTCACGCGGCTTCGGCGCCAAGACACTGGCGCTGGTGCTGCTCTTGTTCACGACCATCTTCATTATCGACCAGTTCTCGGCCTGGCTGCGCCGCAAGCTGGTCGGCGAACAAGCCTTCCTGATGGGTGCGTAGCCATGATCCCGAAAAGTGGAATTCGGTTTTCGGAAAAGACCATGGCAAAACCAAAAGATAGAGCCCCATCGCGGTTCTATCGGGATGGATCAGGTTCTTGATCATGGCGACGATGACCGCCGACGAAATCCGGTTGATCGAGGAGCGCTACCCGCAAGTGTTCCGGCGGCCGACGTACAAGCGCTTTGCCCCGCTGTTCCTGTTCGTCGGCGTCCTGCTCTACCTCATCTATGCCTTGTGGTTCTTCAGCCTGCCGCAAGTGCTGCGGGAATCGCACTGGGAACGCCTGCCGCTCTTCCTGACGCAGTGGGTCAGTTACGACCTGCAGCCCGAGTTCCGCCTCGACCAGCCCGAGATCACACCGAAATACCCGCGCTTTTCCGCGCTTGGCGAGAACCCGAATCCAGACTGGGTTATCAAGAACGCGGACGGCACCTTCAGCGTCTTGATCGACGGTCCGGACAAGTCCGTCACCTTCGACAAGACCAAGGCGACGATCGTGGCCAATGGCGAGACGGTGCCGGTGTCGCTGACCGGCGGCAAGCCGGTGATCTCGGGCCCGGTGCCGGACTGGATCACCGCTCATGACGACGAGGTGGTGGCCAAAATGGGCTTCGCCGGCGAAGTGCGCGTCACCGTCGACCGCGTCAAGGTCCGCAAGCGCTTCCTCGGCTGGGCGAATTTCGTCTTCGACACGCGCTCGCCCTTCTTCGGCAAGTCGGCCAGTGAAGTGGTCTCGCTGATCGTGTCCGGCCCCGAACTCAAGCCGGGCACCTCGAACCTCGCGCTGGCGGGAGACAATATCTGGAACAACGCCCAGTGGCAGCACGGCGACGTCTGGACGAAGTTGTTGCAGACCATCGTCATGGCCTTTCTCGGCACACTGCTCGGTGGCATCGTCGCCTTCCCGCTTGCCTTCTTCGCCGCCCGCAACATCACGCCGAACGGGCTGCTCAGCCAGGTGCTCAAGCGCTTCTTCGACTTCATGCGTTCGGTCGACATGCTGATCTGGGCGCTGTTCTTCACCCGCGCCTTCGGCCCTGGCCCGCTGGCCGGCAGCGCCGCGATCTTTTTCACCGAGATCGGCACGCTGGGCAAAACCTATTCGGAAAGCCTCGAGAACATCGACGACAAACCGCGCGAGGGCATCAAGTCGACAGGTGCCAACGGTTTGCTGGTGCAGCGCTATGGCGTGATGCCTGAAGTGATTCCGATCTTCATCAGCCAGACGCTCTACCAGTGGGAATCCAACACCCGCGGCGCCACCATCATCGGCGCCGTCGGCGCCGGCGGCATCGGCCTGAAACTATGGGAAGCGATGCGCACCAACTCCAACTGGGCCAACGTCTTCTACATGGTGCTGCTGACGCTGGCCGTCGTGTTCATCTTCGACAACATATCCAACTTCCTGCGCCGACGGCTGAGCCGGACCATCCACGACTACAACAGGATCCAAGCCGAGCAAAATTAGCGACCGCGGCGCCTCAGGACGCCTTATGCCGCTTTCTTCCACCCATTCCTGATATGCTTGTAGCCGTCGCGATAGACGGCTTCCGGGCTCTCGGAAAAATCGCGCCACACCTTGGTCGCCGCAGCCAGGTCCTTGAGCGAACGGCCGAACGCCTCGATCGTCAGCCAGTCGTCATAACCACTCTTGCGGATGGCGGAAAACGTTTCCTTCCACGGGATATTGCCGCGCCCTGGCACGCCGCGGTCGTTCTCCGAAATATGGATATGGACGACATTCCTGCGGTGTTTTGTATAGGCGCCGATCGGGTCGGCTTCCTCGATGTTGGCATGGAAAGTGTCGTACATCGCCTTGATGTGCGGCCGGTCGATGGCATCGACATGCTCGGACAGATCCGCCATCGTGTTGAGGAGATAGCATTCGAAACGATTCAGCGCCTCGAGCCCGATGGTGACGTTCCTCTTGCCGGCATGATCGCCGATCGCGCGTTGCGAAGCGACCGAGCGCTTCTTTTCGGCGGCTGTCGGCCCTGAGCCGGAAAAGGCACCGAGCGTCGAATGCAGCGGTCCGCTCAGCGTACTGGCGCCGAGCGCGTCGGCGCAGTCGATAGCCCATTTCATATAGTCGACGCCGGCCTTGCGGGTCGCGGCGTCGGCCGCGATCAGGTTCATCGCCGGATCGCCCATGGCTGACACGGCGGTCCGCTCCAGCCCTATACGGTCGAGCAACTCACCCAGTTTCTTGTAGTCGTCGGGCTTGCCGGCGAAGATCGGTATCTCGACGCCATCAAAACCGGTCGCCTTGATGTCGCGGAGCAACGGCTCGTGTTTCTTCGACACCGCCGTCGTCCACAGGAACATGCACATGCCGATTTTCATCGACGCCCCTCCCAAAAACTCCCTCGTCAAGCGTAAAGGGCGTTGAGATTCAGGTCAGGCCGGCGTCACCTGATATCATCGCCCCCTTGGACTACAGCTTCGTCCAGGCCCCATTCTTCTTCGATGACTTCACGCAAGCCTCGATGAAGGCCATGCCCTCGACGCCGTCCTGAATGGTCGGAAAGACGACGTCCTTTGCCGGCTTGCCGCCCTTCTTGCGCGCTGCGCGGATAGCGCGCGCGGCCTCCTGGTAGATGTTGGCGAAACCTTCGAGGTAGCCCTCGGGATGGCCCGGCGGAACCCGGCTGACACGCCCCGCCACAGGCAGCGCCCCGGCGCCGTTGCGGGTGATCAGTTGCTTCGGCTGGCCGAAGGGCGTGTACCAGAGATAGTTCGGGTCGGCCTGCACCCATTCCAGCCCGCCCTTCGAGCCATAGATACGCAGCTTCAGCCCGTTTTCATGGCCCGGTGCCACCTGGCTTGCCCAGATCATGCCCTTGGCCGCATGCGTCTTGCCGTCGGGCTTGAAGCGCAGCATGACGTTGACATTGTCGTCGAGCAGCCTGCCCGGCACGAAGGCGTCGAGATCGGCCGAAAGCGAATCGAGCTCCAGTCCCGAGACGAAGCGCGCCAGATTGTAGGCGTGAGTGCCGATGTCGCCCAGCGCGCCGCCTGCGCCTGCCTGCTTGGGATCGCCACGCCACGACGCCTGCTTCTGGCCGGTGGCGGCGAGGTCCTCGGTCAGCCAGTCCTGTGGATACTCGGATTGCACGATGCGGATGTCGCCGAGCACACCCTTGGCCACCATCTCGCGGGCCTGCCGCACCATCGGATAGGCGGTGTAGTTGTGGGTGAGCACGAACACCTTGCCGGTCTTCTCGACCACGGCGGCCAGCTTCTTGGCCTCCGCAAGCGTCGTCGCCAGCGGCTTGTCGCAGATGACGTGGATGCCGGCTTCGAGGAAGGCCTTGGCCGCTGGCACATGGACATTGTTGGGGGTGACGATGGCCACCGCCTCGATGCCGTCGGGCCGCTTGGCCTCGGCCTTGGCCATTTCGGCATAGGAGCCGTAGCTGCGGTCCGGGTCGAGCCCGAGTTCGGCGGCCGAGGCCTTGGCACGCGCCGGATCGGAGGACAGCGCGCCGGCGACCAGCACGAAATCATTGTCCATGCGCGCCGCGATGCGGTGCACCGCGCCGATGAAGGCGCCTTGCCCGCCGCCGACCATGCCATAGCGGATCGGACCGCCTCCCGTTTCCGACTTCGATGCGCCGACCATGTCTTTTCTCCTCGTGTCTGAAATATCCCGGCCCCGCGCAGCGGATCGGGTGGGTCGTAGAGGTAGAGCTCGGTTGAACTGACCTACCCGGGCCCGTCGGCCACCCTCCATCGAGGGAGAGGGGAAGCCGCGTTAAATCCCCATCATGCCGCGCAGCACTTTCTTGTCGGTGGTGCCGCCGGCAAAGTCGTCGAATGCCTTTTCCGTCACCCGGATGATGTGGTGCTGGATAAATGGCGCGCCTTCTGCCGCGCCGTCTTCCGGGTGCTTCAGGCAACATTCCCATTCCAGCACCGCCCAGGAATCGTAGTTGTACTGCGTCAGCTTGGAAAAGATGCCGCCAAAATCCACCTGCCCGTCACCGAGCGAACGGAAGCGGCCGGCGCGGTTGGTCCAGCTCTGATAGCCGGAATAGACGCCTTGCCTCCCGGTCGGGTTGAACTCGGCGTCCTTGACGTGGAACGCCTTGATGCGCTCGTGATAGATGTCGATGAATTCGAGATAGTCGAGTTGCTGCAGCAGGAAGTGCGACGGATCGTAATTGATGTTGCAGCGCTTGTGGCCGCCAACCGCTTCGAGGAACATCTCGAAGGTAGCGCCGTCGAACACGTCCTCGCCGGGATGGATTTCGTAGCCGACATCGACGCCATTGTCCTCATAGACGTCAAGGATCGGCTTCCAGCGCTTGCCGAGCTCCGAAAAAGCCTCCTCGATCAGGCCGGCCGGCCGCTGTGGCCACGGGTAGAGGTAAGGGAAAGCCAGTGCTCCGGAGAAACTCACAGAGGCGTTCAGCCCGAGATTGCGCGAGGCCTTGGCGCCGAACTTCATCTGTTCGACCGCCCATTTCTGACGCGCCTTGGGATTGTTGTGCACCGAAGCCGGCGCAAAGCCATCGAACTGCGCATCATAGGCCGGATGCACCGCCACCAATTGCCCCTGCAGATGCGTCGACAGTTCCGTGATCTCGATGCCGGCGTCGGCACAGATGCCCTTCACCTCGTCGCAATAGGCCTTGGAAGATGCAGCCTTCTTGAGATCGAACAAGCGCGCGTCCCAGGTCGGGATCTGCACGCCCTTGTAACCAAGACCAGCCGCCCATTTGGTGATCGAAGCCAGTGAATTGAACGGCGCGGCGTCTCCTGCAAACTGCGCCAGAAACAGTCCAGGGCCCTTCATGGTCGTCGGCATCGGCATCCTCCCTCATTTTCCTCGCGACCGAGCATAGCGCCGATTGGAAGCAGGGCCAGCCACTTTGGTCTTTTCACACCGGGCGCTTGTGCGCGCCGCTATTCTGGTATTACCAAATACAAGGATTTGGTCAAGTCTTGTAGTGCATCACCGGAACCCCTGGGGTAGGCAAAAAAGGGATACATATCTCAATATAATCAATGAAATAATTCGGAGTGAGCGCAGCAACCCGCCGCTTCTTGCCGTCCATGGGAAATTGCTGTAGACCTCCCTTCAGGCCCAATTGGTCGAACCAGTTTGCGAAAAAGGCTGGGGATGCCTTGGGGAGGAACCCTTGCGTCGCCGTTCAGCGATGCATGTCGCAGGCGAACCATAAAGACGAATTTGGGAAGGACAGACCATGCACCTTTCGACGCACAACTGGATGCGCGCGGAACCGCTGGAGACGACGCTCAAACGCATCAAGAAATTCGGCTACGAGTCGATCGAGATTTCCGGCGAGCCCGAGCAGTACAAGACCAAGGAGACGCGGGCGCTGCTCAAGGAGCATGGTATCCGCTGCTGGGGCGCGGTGACCTTGATGCTTGGCGAGCGCAACCTCGCCGCCAAGGACCAGGGCCAGCGCGAGCGTTCCGTGCAGTATGTTAAGGACGTGCTGACGATGATCAGCGAACTCGATGGCGAGATCATCACGCTGGTTCCGGCGACGGTCGGTAAGGTGGTACCGGATGGCACCGAGGAAGAGGAATGGAAATGGGTTGTCGACGCGACCCGTGAATGCTTCAGCCACGCCAAGAAGGTCGGCGTCAAGATAGCCGTCGAACCGCTCAATCGCTTCGAAACCTATCTGTTCAATCGCGGCGCCCAGGCCCTGGCGCTGGCCGACGCGGTCAGCCCCGAATGCGGCGTCTGCCTCGACGCCTACCACATCCACATGGAGGAATTTAACGTCTATGACGCGATCCGGCAGGTCGGCAAGCGCCTGTTCGACTTCCATGTCGCCGACAACAACCGCTTTGCCGCCGGCCTCGGCCAGATCGACTGGCCGAAGATCGTCGCCACGCTGAAGGAGGTCGGCTACGACGGCGCGCTGACCAACGAGTTCGTCGCCCCGGTCGACCGCACGCCGGCCGCGCCCTATCCCGACATGGTCGAGCGCCATCCGGTCGACATTTCGCCCGAGCAGCTGAAGTTCATCCAGGATCACGGCTCCAGCGTTCTGACCGAGAAATTCTACACCGACCAGATGCGCATCACCGCAGAAACGTTGCTGCCGCTGATCAAGTAGTCGACTGCCTGTTGGGAAATTGCCCTTTCGCCCTGACCGGCGGCAGGGCCGGGAAAGACAATGCGCATCAAGACCGTCCAAGCCTGGTGGATCCGCATCCCGATCGAAGCCGCTCGGCAGCACCGCAGCGACTTCGGTCAGGTGACGACCTTTGACGCCGCCATCCTGCGCATCGAGACCGATGACGGGCTGGTCGGCTGGGGCGAAGGCAAGAATGCCGCCGGCAGCGCCGGCAGCTACGGGGCGCTTGTCCACATGCTGAACCATGAAGTCGGGCCGCAATTGATCGGCCGCGATCCGGCCGACATCGGCGTCATCTGGGAGATGCTCTACAACGGCGTTCGCCACGACAGCGCCGCCCGCGCCGGCCACGCCATGCCGCAACTGGCGCGGCGCGGCATGAGCATAGCGGCCATCAGCGCCGTCGATATCGCGCTCTGGGATATCCTGGGCAAATCGCTTGGCGTTCCGGTCTGGCGGCTCCTCGGCGGCCGCAAGCTCGATCGCATGCCGGCCTATGCGTCCGGCGGATGGGCGTCCGCCGACGCCATCGGCGAGCAATTGAAATCGTATGTCGCCAAAGGCGGCTTCAAGGCGCTGAAGATGCGGATCGGCGCCATGGACGGTGCCGCGCATGTCTCCGCCGCCCGCGTCCGTGCCGCACGGCAGGCGCTTGGCCCCGATGTCGAATTGATGGTCGATGCCCACGGCACCTACACGGTGGCTGAAGCCAAGCGCTTCATCCACCTCGTCGACGATCTGGACCTCGCCTGGTTCGAGGAGCCGATCATCGCCGACGACAAGCCAGGCATGGCCGAAGTGCGGGCAAGCGGTGCCGTTCCGATCGCCACCGGCGAAAGCGAGGCGACGCGCTATGCCTTCCGCGACCTTGCCGTGCTGAAAGCCGCCGACATCTTCCAGCCCGATCCGGCCTTCTGCGGCGGCATCAGCGAAGCGATGAAGATCGGCACCATCGCCAGCGCCTTCAACCTGCGCTTTGCGCCGCATCTGTGGGCCGGCGCGCCGTGCTTCTTCGCCGGACTGCACATCTGTGCTGCTTCGCCGGCTAGTTTCACCGTCGAATATTCGCTCGGCGCCAACCCGATGATCCATGATCTGATCGAAGAGACTGTCGAAGCCAAGGACGGTATGATAGCGATCCCGGAAAAGCCGGGTCTGGGGTTCACCATTTCGGAGCGGTTCCTGGAGGCGCACGCGCAACGCGATTGACAATGAAAGAAAAGAACCTTCTCGCGGAACTCGCTGCCTACCTGTTCTCCCATTCGGACAAGGAGACCGGCCGAACGCCGTCGGAACGTGAGCTGGCGGAGCAGTTCGGCGTCAGCCGCGGCCAGATCCGCGAGGCGCTCGCCATCCTCGAAGCCATGCGCATCGTCGAGCGCAGGGCCAAGTCCGGCATCTACATCGACACCAAGCAGGCCAGCGTCGAGGCGATGGCGCTGTTCGCGCGCGCCGGCCTGCCGCTCGATCCGATCCAGATCTACGAGACGGTCGAATTGCGCAAGATCCATGAGATCAAGGCGGCCGAGCTTGCCTGTTCGCGCGCCACCGAAGAGAATTTCGAGCGTCTGCGCGAGATCCTGAAAGCTTCGGAAGAGCGCATCGCCGCAGGCGAGGGCCTGGCCAAGGAAGACCGCGAATTCCACCTTGAGATCGTACGCGCGACCAAGAACAGCGTCTTCCACAATGTCTGCAGCGTCTACTACATGATGGGCGAGCAGCGCCTGCCGATCTATTTCAACGATCCCGAGCGCAGCGTGCGCTCGCATGCCGAGCACATCCAGATCTACGAGGCGCTGCTGCGCCGCGACGGCAATCTCGCCCAGGCGCTGATGAGCGCTCATCTGCAGGGCGCCGAGAGCTACTGGAAGGGCCTGATCGAGGGCCATGGCGAGGAACCTCAAAGCCCGACGCTCGAAAGAGCCTGACCGACATGGCCCGCATCCTCACCACACACCCCCTGCATCCGCGCGCCTCTGCCATGCTGGCCGGCGCCGGCGAGCTTGTTGTCGCTTCTGCTCTCGACCCCGCGACGCTGGCTGCCGAGGCGAAAAACGCTGACATCGTCATCGTGCGCGCGCACCTGCCGCCACAGCTCTTCGAGGGTGCCACGAAGCTGAGGGCGGCAATCCGCCATGGCGCCGGGCTCGATATGATCCCGATGGAAGCGGCATTCGCGGCCGGCGTGCTGGTGGCGAATGTGCCGGCGGTCAACGCGCGCTCGGTTGCCGAACACGTCATGTTTGCAGCACTTGCCCTGCTTCGCCGCTTCCGCATCGTCGATCGCGACTTGCGCGCGAAAGGCTGGCTCGCCGGCCGCGAGCACGCCAATTCCAACAGCGAACTTGCCGGCAAGACGATCGGCATCGTCGGCCTTGGCGCCGTTGGCCAAGCCGTCGGCCATATCGCGGCGCATGGTTTCGACCTGAAGGTGGTGGCAACGACGCGCAGCATGCAGCCGGCGCCGGAGAAAGTCGGCTTCCTGTCCATCGACGCCCTGGTCGAGCAGAGCGACATCATCGTTCTGTGCTGTCCGTTGACGCCGGAGACGCGCGGCTTGATCAATCGCGAGCGGATCGCACGCATGAAGCCCGATGCGCTGCTGATCAACGTATCGCGCGGACCGGTCGTCGATGACGACGCCCTGATCGAAGCCTTGCAGAAACGCCGCATCGGCGGTGCTGCACTCGATGTGTTTTCGACGCAGCCGCTGCCGCCAGATCATCCCTATTTCAGCTTCGACAATGTCATCATCACCCCGCACATGGCAGGCATCACCGAGGAATCGATGATGCGCATGGGCGTCGGCGCGGCCGGTGAAGCCTTGCTGGTGCTAGCCAACAAACTGCCGGTCAACCTGCGCAACCCCGAAGTGGTCGATCACTACCGCCGGCGGTTTCCTGCGAGCGTGTAAACGCATCGCCGTTTCGCCTCATTTTCTGGCGAGGCTCGCTGCCATGTCCAGTCTTCGCTCCACGCTGTTGTTTGTTGCCACCGCTTCGACAGCCGTAGTGCCGTCGCTTGCCGCTGCGGAGAGCAGCTATGTCTACTGCGACAACGGGCTGCGCTGCTTCAAGGCACCCTGCCCGTCGAACAGCGCGCTCGACCTTGCCACCGGCACGATCATCAAGGGCGTGTCGATCGACAGTAGCGGATTGCCGCAGGCCGACAAGGCGATAACGGATCTTTCAGACGCGCTTTACGCCGGAAAGATCGTCGTCAGGGGATCGATCGAGCATCGCACGCAGATCATCGCCGGCAAGGAGTACAGCCTGCCCTGGCTGGTTGCGACCGGCATCGTACGCACCGCCAAGGAAAGCGAACGCAAGCACTGTTCGTCGCACTGATACTCCGCGTCGATCAAGCGCCAAGCAGCGACTCTATTTCGGCAGCAATCCGCAACAGGCGCCGGTCATGGCCATTGCGCGCCACCAGCATCAATCCTGCCGGGCGCACCATGCCCGGCATCGGCAGCGAGATCGCACAAAGGTCGAACTGGTTGGCAACCTGCGTGTTGCGCAGCAGTAGGCCTTCGGTGCGGTCGCGCAGTTCCGCATCGTCGACCATCGAAACGATGGTCGGCGCCGTCACCGGTGTGGTCGGCAGGGCCAGCACATCGACCGATGCCAGCCGCTCGTCCATGGCGGCCGCGAGCGCGGCGCGACGACGCATTGTCCTGATGTAAACTGGCGTCGGCAGCATAGCTGCCCGCGACAAAGGCCCGCTGACATGTGGGTCGACCGGCACCGATGCCCCCGTCGCCAACCAGTCGGCATGGATCTCCGCCCCTTCTATGGCAGCGATCGAACCGCGCTTGGTCGCCGCGCGCATCTCTCCAAGCAGATCGTCTATCGACAGATCCGCCAACCCTGCACCCGCCAGTTCGACCTTGCGAAGGCATCGATCGAACGCGGTCGCCACCTCGCCTTGCGTTTCTTCGAATAGGACGCCGCGCGGGATGCCTACGCGAAGCCCCGCAAGGGAGATCGACGTCAGCGCTGCCGCTTCCTCGCCGGCCATCACGGCGTCGGCGGCGGCGCACTGGGCGACGGTTCGGGCAAGCGGCCCGACCGAGTCCAGTGTGCCGGACAGCGGGAAAGCGCCGGTGAGAGGCACCCGCTGGGCGGTCGGCTTGAAGCCGACGACACCGTTGAGCGATGCCGGAATGCGTATCGAACCACCGGTGTCGGAACCGATGGAGATTTCGCTCGTCCCCTCGCCGACGGAAACGCCGGCACCCGAGGATGAACCACCAGGAATGCGGCTGGCGTCGGCGGCATTGCCGGGGGTGCCGTAGTGCTGGTTGTCACCGATCGCGGTGAACGCGAATTCGGTCATGCTGGTCTTGCCGACGATCACCGCGCCGGCCTGCCGCAACCGGCCAACGATGGTGGCGTCGCGCAGGGCAGGTGCAGCGGTCCTGAGCATGAGCGAGCCGGCCGTGGTTGGTTCGCCGCCGACATCGAACAGATCCTTGATCGAGACAATGGTGCCGTCGAGCGGCCCCAGCGTCACACCGGCTTGTTTGCGGGCATCGCTGGCGTCGGCCGCGGCCCGCGCGGCTTCGGCATAAAGCTTCGTGAACACATGTTCTTCGCCGGCACGGGCGGCGAGTCGCGCGAGGATGGTTTCGAGATGATCGCGGGCTGATTGCATTTTCGGTGTCGGACTCCGGACGCCTTGAACGTCTTAAGAGGTAGCGGCCAGCACTTGGCCTGCCGAGACTTAAACCGGCGCAGGCGGTTTTGCACCCTGTCGATACGAGGAAAAATCCGATGCTCTACAAAGGCAGCTGTCACTGCGGCAAGGTCGCCTTCGAGTTCGAAGCCGAGCTGACCGGCGCCGTGCGGTGCAATTGCTCGATCTGCTCGCGCAAGGGTGCCCTGTTGTGTGCCATCCCGCACGAGACCTTGCAGGTGCTGGCCTGGGGCAATGACTTGGGGATCTACACATTCGGCAACCACGCCATCGCGCATCGGTTCTGCCGCACCTGTGGAGTCCACCCCTTCGCTGAGGATGTCGGCGAAGGCCCTGAACGCAGTGCCTACGTCAACATGTATTGCATTGCGGATTTTGACCCTTCGACCTTGCCAGTCTTCGACTTCGATGGCCGCTCGGTCTGAACCTATCTCCCGTCGCACCGGCAAGGTTCGCTTTGTCGCTTGCCGCATAACGGCATCGGCCCGAAACCGTGATGGTTCGCGGGCCGATGCTTGGCGTCAGGAAGTTATCGCCAAATGGTGAGTCCGACGGCTAGTTGACCTGCTTCGGACCGCGCAGGAACACCACGATCGCCGCCAGCAATGTCGCCGTGCCGCAATAGGCGAAGGCGCTGGCCACGCCGGCATGGTCGACCAGCAGGCCACCGACGACAGCACCGAGCGCAATCGCCACCTGGAACGTCGCCACCATCAGCCCGCCTGCGCTTTCTGCCTGATCCGGTGCTGCCCGCACCAGCCAGCTCTGCAGCCCAACCGGCACCGCGCCGAAGGCAAAGCCCCACGCCGCAACCGCGGCGGCAGCGACCGTGGGCGAGGCACCGAAAACCAGCATCGAGGCAGCCGCCGCCGCAATCAGCAAGGGCGCCAGCGCAACGGCTGCCTTGAGGTTGCGTTCGGCCAGGAAGCCGCCGGCGACATTGCCGAAGAAGCCACCAACGCCATAGGCCAGAAGCACCAGCGAGATTGTCTCGATGTCGAGCACGGGGACCTTCTCGAGGAAAGGGCGCACGTAGGTGAAGCCGGCAAAGTGTCCCGAGGCAACGAGCAGCACGACCAGCAGTGCCACCCTGATAGAGGGGCGCTCGAGCACATCGAGCAAGGTACGGAAGCTTGCCACGCCCACGGGTGGCAGCTTCGGAATGGTGGCCACCTGCACCAGCAGCGCCAGGGCGCCGACGACGGTGGCGATCATGAAGGCGGTCCGCCAGCCCCAGATATCACCGACATAGGCGCCGACCGGCGCTGCGCATACCGTCGCCAGCGAAACGCCGGTCAGGATGATCGACATGGCGCGCGGCATCAGCCGCATCGGTACCAGCCGCAGCGCCATCGCCGCCGACATCGCCCAGAAGCCGCCAAGTGCAACGCCGAGCACGACGCGGGCAAGCAGGAGCACGGTAAGCGATGAGGCAAAGGTGGCCAGAAGGTTGGAGAAGATCAGGAACACCGTCAGCATCCACATCACCACCCTGCGGTCCATGCGCCTGGTGATGATGGCCATGGTCGGCGCGGCAATGGCGCCGACGATGGCGGTCGCCGTCACCGCTTGTCCGGCCACGCCTTCGGTGACGCCGAGGTCGCGCGCCATTGGCGTCAGCAGGCTGGCCGGCAGGAACTCGGCGGTAACGAGGCCGAAAACACCAAGCGCCAGCGAGACCACGGCGCCCCATGCCGGCTCGGTTCGTTCATCAGAGTCTGCGGGGTTCAGAAGTGTGGCGTCGATGACGCCTGTCGCGGGTTCGGCCATGGTCAGTCTCCGATCTGTTTGCAGCGCCACATAGGGAACGACCAACCGGGGCTCCACCCGTTACATGCCTTGCCATCTCGGCTTGGCTATGTGGCCGGTCTTCGATCTTGTTTGCAGCGCAGCATTTGGCTGCAACGCAACATAGGGAGTGACCGCCTGGAGTTTCCATGCTAGAAACCCCATTATGTTTGACCATTCGTCCAAAATCCCGATCACGGGCGATCCGCTCACCGACATATTGCGCGGCCTGCGTCTCGATGGCGTCGAATACGGTCGCTGCGAAATGAAGGAGCCGTGGGGCATCCAGTTCCCGGCTCAACCCGGGGCGCGGTTTCATTTCATCGGCCGTAGAGGCTGCTGGTTGAAGCAGCCGTCGGGCGAATGGGTGGAGCTGAATGCGGGGGATGCGGTGCTGCTGCCACGCGGTGCGGCGCATGTGCTGGCCAGCGAACCCGGCGCCCAGGCCTGGCCGATCCACGGCTACGAACTCGAAGAGGTCTGCAAGGACGTCTACTGCACGTCGAACGCGGAGATGTGCGGCAAGGACTGCCAACCGGGAACGCTGCTGTTCTGCGCCAGCATGTATTTCAACCTCGATGGCCTGCATCCCTTGCTCGGCATGATGCCGGACGTGATGCGCACGCACGAGCTGGAAGCCTATGAACCGGGGATACCGCATTTGCTGGACTCGATGGCACGCGAAGTGACGATGGAGCGCGTCGGCTCGGGCGGCATCATGGCGCGGCTGGCTGACGTGCTTGCCGCGACCGTCATCCGCTCATGGGTCGAACGCGGTTGCGGCGACTCGTCCGGCTGGATTGCGGCGGTCAGGGACCGCGAGATCGGGCGCGTGCTGGCCGCCATCCATCTCGAACCGAACCACGACTGGACTGTCGAGTCGCTGGCCAGGATGATGGGCGCCTCGCGGTCGGGATTTGCCGAGCGGTTCGCCACCATCGTTGGAGAAACGCCGGCTAAATATGTCACCCAGGTCAGAATGCACCAGGCGCGGCAGTGGCTGGTCCGCGACCGGATGAAGATCTCCGTCGTTGCCGCGCGTCTCGGCTATGAATCGGATGCCGCCTTCAGCCGTGCCTTCAAGCGCGTCATTGGCTCGGCGCCCAGCCATCTTCGCGCCGAAGAGCAGGGTCCTGCTGATCAACGACACACCTTATGAGATGATCCCCACCTGCCGAAATAAGCGAGGTCGCGGCCTATGACGCGTGGCGCAAATTGACGCCGCTGCCCTTTTCGAACAGCACCACCTTGTCGGAGTTCCAGGCAAAGCGCACCGGCTGCTCGATGGCCACATCGGTCCTGGCCGGCACGGTGGCGCGCAGCATCGCGTCACGAGCGGGCGGCCGTCGGTCGCCGCACTCGCCTTGGCTCCCCCTGAAAAAGGCAGTTCGAAATTCAGCGGCGCCATCACCGCGCAGCCGTTCACCAGCTTGCCGTCGATGAGGTTCATCGGCGGCGAGCCGACGAAGCTAGCCACATAGGTGTCGCGCGGATTGTTGTAGATCTCGTACGGCGTGCCGGTCTGGACGATGCGGCCATGGTTGAGCACGCCGACCTTGTCGCCCATGGACATCGCCTCGATCTGGTCGTGGGTGACGAACAGGAAGGTGGCGCCGAGCTGTATTTGCAGGTTCTTGAGCTCCGTGCGCAGCGCCTCGCGCAGTTTGGCGTCGAGCGCCGACAGCGGCTCGTCCATCAGGAACACGCGCGGCTTGCGCACGATGGCACGGCCGATCGACACGCGCTGCATCTCGCCGGCGGACAGCTTGTCGGTCTTGCGGTCGAGCAGGTGCTCGATCCTGAGCGTTCGGGCGGCGGTCGACGCGGTCCTTGATCTCGGCATCGGGTCCTCCGGTCAAGCCGGAGGATGACGGCGTGAGAGTTGAGAGGGCGACGCACACCGACCGTCGCGGACCGGCGCGAGCGCGACCTGCCGGATAGCGTCAGCTGCTGATCATCGCGCTGTCTTGTTGAGAGCGGTGACGACCAGCGCGAGAATCACCGCCGCGGCGGCGATTTCCCACACGAAAGCCTGCTTGTAGAAAGGCGGCGTGGCGAGCTGCGCCTTGCCGGCGAGAGTGTTGGGGTCCGGTGGATTGAGGAAGAAGACGCCGTAGAGATGCGCCGCCGTGATCGAAACCAGCAGCACAATGCAGAAGACCAGCGCCACGACCAGCGCTACGGTCACCACACTGCGCACCTTGACGCCCGGCTGGGCCAACGGCAGCAGGTTGTTGATGAGTCCGGCAAGCACCACGAGACCGCTGCCGACCGCGTACAGGCCGATGGAAAAGGGTTGGAAGATCAGCACCAGCGCCATGACGCCGAGGCCAATGATGAAGACCTCGAGGCAGTACGCGCCGGCCCGGCTCATGCCGGAAGAACTGTCGCTCATGACCGCACCGCCTTTCCGGCGCCATCGAAGACATGGGTTTGCCTGGGATCGGGGCGTAGATTCAGCGCCTCGCCGACCTTGACCCGCTGGCTTCTCGTCACCACGACGCGGATGTCGGCGCCTGCCGCCGTGCGGGCATGAATAAGGGTTTCGGCGCCCATGGGCTCGATGAGCTCGGCCCGGGCGGAGATGGTGCCACGGTCCCCCGTATCGGTCGCGGTGAAGGCGCGGGGGCGGACACCGATCGTCACCTTGCCGGGCTGCAGGCGCGCGACCGCCGCGTCCGTGCGGATCGCCAGATTAATGCCGGCCACGGCCATCTCCGCCGTGCCATCGGCGAAGGTCTTGAGGTCGGCCTCGAGAAGATTCATCTGCGGCGTGCCGATGAAGCTCGCCACGAAAGCATTGGCGGGCTTGGCAAAAACCTCGTGCGGTGAGCCGACTTGCTCGATCAGGCCGTCCTTCATGATGGCGATGCGGTCGGCCATGGTGAGCGCTTCGAGCTGGTCATGGGTCACGATCACGGTCGCTTTGGAGAGGCCCTGCAGCACTTCCTTGATCTGGCCACGCATGCTCTGGCGCAGTTCGACATCGAGACGCGACAAGGGCTCGTCGAAGAGGAAGCAATTGGGGTCGCGGACGATGGCGCGGGCCATGGCGGCGCGCTGCTTTTCGCCCTCGGATATCTGGTTCGGCAGCCGGTCGAGAACGTGCTCCAAGTGGAGGATCGCGGCGACGCGGTTGACGCGGGCAGTCCGCTCAGCCCTGGAAATGCCGTCATGATAGAGCGGGAAGGCGATGTTCTCGCCGATCGATGCCGACGGGTAGAGCGCGTAGAACTGGAACACCATGGCGATGTCGCGCTTTTCGGGCGGCAAGTTGTTCATCACCTTGCCGGCGATGACGACCTCGCCGTCAGTGACGCTTTCCAGCCCGGCGATGACGCGCAGGGTCGTCGTCTTGCCACAGCCGGACGGGCCGAGAAGGCAGACGACCTCACCGGCGGCCACCGACAGGTCAACGTCCTTGACCGCGGTGAAGGAGCCGAAACGCTTGGTGACTTTGCGGAGTTCGATGGTTGACATCTCAGCGCTTCACGGTGCCGAAGGTAACGCCGCGCAACAGATGGTTTTGCAAGAAGAAGGTGACCAGAAAGACTGGGACGAGGAACAGGGTTTCGATGGCGGCAAGCAAAGTCCAGTCGGTGCCGCGTCCACCCGACGACACGGCCTGGTTCATGGCGACCGGGACCGTTCTCGTGTCAGGCCCCGAGAGCAACAGGGCGAAGAGGAACTCGTTCCAGGTGAGGATCAGGCCGAACACGAACGTGGCGGCGAGCCCGGCAATGACCTGGGGCAGGCAAATCTTGAAGAACACCCGCATTCCGGACGATCCGTCGATGCGGGCGGCATCCTCGACGTCTGGCGACAATTCATCGAAGAAGCTCTTCATCATCCAGATGGTGAAGGCCAGGTTGAAGGCGGTGTAGAGCATGATGATGCCGAGATACGAGCCCGACAGGCCCACTACGCGGAACATCAGGATCACCGGAATGATCACCACAATCGCCGGCAGCATCCGCGTGGTCAGGATGATGAACAGGTAGGTGTCATTGCCTTTCAGCGGATAGCGCGAGAAGCCGAAGGCCGCCAGGGTGCCGATGACCAGCGCCAGCAGCACCGACGCCGAGGCGATGAAGATCGAGTTGAAGAAATAACGGTCGAATCCTGTCGCTTCCGGGGCACCGTCCGGCGTCATCGAGCGGGAAAAGACGGACCCAAAATTTTCGAGCGTGGGCTTGAATACAAAATGGTCCGGAATCAAGCCGAACAGCGACGTGGGCGACAGCGTCGGAGGCACCAGGAGCGCGTCGCCCTGCGGTTTGAAGGCGGTGAATATGATGAACAGCACCGGCAGAAAATAGATAAAGGCGACGACGGCCACGGCGAGCGTCCGCCCCCAGCCGGCCTTGTCTACTCCGCTGGCCCTGCCGAAGCCGAGCTTTCCCAATATCGATTCGGCCACGGGTCAGGCTCCCTTCGTACGGCGGTTTGCGAGGTACAGGTAGAGGTTGGTGAGAACGATCACCATGAACAGCATCAGATAGGAGATCGCCGCGCCCTCACTCGTCTTGTTCTGCTCGTTGGCGATGCGGATCAAGTGATAGGAGATCGTCAGTGTGTCGTTGCCGCCCTTGGTGAGGAGGATGACGAGATCCGCCAGCTTGAATGCCTCGATGGTGCGGAAGAGAAGGGCCAACATCAGAAGGCCGCGGATGTAGGGGAAGGTGATCATCCAGAATTGCCGCCAGCTGGAAATACGGTCGATGGCAGCGGCCTCGTAAAGGTATTTCGGCACCGAGACGAGGCCCGCCAGCACAAGGAGCATGACGAAGGGCGACCACATCCATGCGTCGGCGAAAACGATTCCCGCCACGGCACCGACTTTGTTGCTCATCAGGATGAACTGGTTGCCGGAGATGGAATTGATGACGTAGCTGAGAATCCCGAATGTCGGGTCATAGTAGTAGGTGAAGAACACGCCAGAGGCGACAACCGAAAGCATCATCGGTGTCAGCACCAGGATCAACAAATACTTGCGCAGCGGAAATTGCTTGGCGAACAGGATGGCCAGCAGAAAGCCGACGATCATCTGCGCGGAGACGGTGAACACGACGAACATGGCGGTATTGATCAGCGCGCCCCAAGTCGCGTGAGCAGCGAGATCGTTGGTAAGGATCCGGACGTAGTTCCCGAGTCCGACGAAGCGGATCGTCTGCTGGTTTGCCTGGTAGGCGAAGAACGAAAGGCCCAGCGACCACAGCAGGGGGAAGATATTCATCACAAACAGAACGGCGATTGCCGGAGCGACCAGCAGGGCGCCGAAGTAGTGGCGGCGATACGCGTTGACGGTAAATGCGGCCGCGACCAACGCCGCCGCGGCGCCCACCACCCAGAAGGAGACAGCCGCCGGCAAGCCCGCCATTGATATGGCCGACACGACGACAGCGACAGCGATGGCGAGTTTCCAGTTGTGGGCAACAACCGCGGTAAGGCGTGGTGTCAGCAGCGTGCTTGAAACAGCGGTCATGAGAGTCCGAAATATGGAGCGCCTGACGTGGCAATGATGGGGAGCGGCTTTTGCCCGCTCCCCGCAGCTATGTTGGAAGGTTACTGGATAAGGCCAGCGTTCTTCAGGAGGTCCTCCTGGAACTTGGCGATGTTATCCAGGGTGGTCTTGGCGTCCTGCTTGCCAGTGATGGCTAGGTCGTACTGATCCTGCTGCTGGGTGAGCAGTTCGAAGAACTGCGGCACGTGCCACATGTCCTTCTGCCAGTCGAGCGAGTTCGCCCAGGCGCGGTCCCACGGACGATAGGTCACGTATTTCGGATCGCTGTAGACCGACTTGATCGCGGACTGGCCGCCGGCGGCGGCGAACTGGTGCTGGATATCGGGCGAGAGCCACCACTTCACGAAGCCCACCGCTTCCTTGATTTGCTCAGGCGTCGTCCAGGTGGTGAGAACGAAAGGCTGTCCGCCGATCTGTGACGTACGATTCACCTTTCCGTCGGGGCCGCGCAGGCCTGGCGCCAATCCGAACACCAGCTTGTCGGCAACCTTCGACGTCTTGGGATCGAGCGAGGCTTCGCCGAGACCGATCCAGTCGATGTTCATGGCCACCTTGCCTTCACGGAACAACTGGTCCGAGACGAAGATGTCCATGGTGCCGGTCTTGACCACCGGCGGCATGTACTTCAGCAATTTGAGGAAATGCTCCATGCCCTCGATGGACTTCGGGGAGTTTACGACGCCTTCGGCATGTCCGGTCGGGGCCTTGGTTTCATCCCAGATGCCGCCGCCATGCTCCCAGACGAACGTGTGGACCGAGCTCGTCGAGAAGTCGTAGCCTTTGCCTGCCTGATAGGCGATGCCGTAGAAATCGTCATCCAGCACCTGGCCGGCGAGCTTGTCGCCCTTCTTGCGCTGGAAGAATTCGCCGACATGCTCGAACGTGTTCCAGTCCATGGCGTCGATTTCTTCGCCGGTGCAGGGCAGCTTCTCATTGTACTTCGCCTTGAAGGCGGCCTGCTCGTCGTCGTTGCAGAGCACGTCCTTGCGGCCGTAGGTGACCAGCACGTCCGGGAACTGCGGGAAGCCGTAGTAGTTCGGCGTGCTGTTGGGATAGGTCGAGTAGGCGTTGAGCACGGCGGGATGCATCGACTCCATCGCCGCCTTGAGTTCCGGGTCGGCATCGATGAGATCGTTGATCTTGCGGAAGTAGCCGCCTTCGACGAAGGCGCCCAGCCACTGCGAGTCCGACACGATGAAGTTGTACTTCTTTTCGCCCGAGGTCAACGAGGCATTGACGCGGGTGTAGAAATCCGGCCACGGAATGAAGTCGACATCGAGCTTCACGGTATTGCCAGACTTGGGCTTGTACTGCTCGTCGAAGAACTTCTTCATAATGCGGGTCGGGGGCCAATCCGGCACCGCCATCGTCAACGTCACTTCTTCGGCAGAGGCATAGGTCACGCCTCCCACCAGTAGCGTGGCAGCGAAGCTTGCGGCTGTCGCTAGCCCTTTCACTTTGGTCATCGCCGTCATTCGCGTTTCCTCCCTTGGTTAACCGGATTGCTTCTCGCCGTTCGCGTCAGGTCATTGCCTGGCCGCTCACGGCGCGGAAGACGTGGATTTTCCTGTTATCGATGGCGATCGATGCCGAATCGCCGGTCCTGATGCTGGCGGCGATCGCTTCCGGCAGCACCATGCGCAACATCTCGCCGCCGGCCTCGACCGAGACGATCGTGATGTCGCCGAGCGGTTCGACCAGATGCACCTTCGAGGCAACCCCGGCTTCGCCCTTGGCGGCGAGCCGAATGTCGCTCGGGCGAATGCCGATCAGCGCGGCCTCGCCGGCATCGGCAGTCTTTGGCGCCGTCGCCGGAACCAGTGTCCCGAGCGGCGTGTCGAAAGACCTGGTGTCGGCGCGCACCGAGGCCGTGAACAGATTCATGTGCGGCGAGCCGATCTTGCTGGCGACATAGGTATGGATCGGCTGTTCGTAAAGCTCGTCCGGCGTGCCGATCTGGACGATGCCGCCATCGCGCATGACGGCGATCGTCTCGCCCATCGAGAGAGCCTCGAGCTCGTCGGGCGTGGCATAGATCACGGTCATGCCGAACTGGCGGTGCAGCCGCTTCAGCTCGGCGCGCGTCTCGTGCCGAAGCTTGGCGTCGAGATTGGTGAGCGGCTCATCGAGGAGAAGAATCTTTGGCCGGCGGATCAGGGAGCGGCCGAGCGCGACGCGCTGCTGCTCTCCGCCGGACAGGGTTGCCGGCTTGGCCTTCAGGCGGTGTGTCAGCTTCAGGATCTCGGCGGTCTCTTTCACCCGCTTGTCGATCTCGGCGCGCGCGACTTTCTCCTCGCGCAGCGGATAGGCGAGATTGTCGTAGACCGTGAGGTGGGGGTAAAGCGCGAAAGACTGGAAGACCATCGAGATGCCGCGGCCGGCGATCGGCGCATGGGTCATGTCGCGGCCGCCGATCTCAAGCGTGCCGGAGTCGGCCTGGACGAGGCCGGCGATAGTGCGCAGCGTCGTCGTCTTGCCAACCGAGCTCGGCCCGAAGAGTACGAAGAAGCGGCCTTCGTCGACGGCGAAGCTCAGGTCGTTGATGGCGCGCACGGATCCATAGGCTTTGCTGAGCCCATCGAGGCGCAGCGCAATCCCCTTGCCGGCACTGGCGCGAGGCGACGTCTGCGTCACGATGCGCCACCTCGTGCGGACGGAACACGCGCCATCCGTGTGATCCTCCTCGCCCTGCCGAAATGCACTGCGGCTGTCATTCCCGATCCGCCTTTTCTTTCCTAATCTGGTATTACCAATTTAAGATGCTCGTCAAGCGCTTTCTTAAAATTTGCCGTCACCAAAATAAGCTGAAAACGTCCGCTATATGTTGGTATTTCCTTCATTTTTGGCAATTCTCCACCTTCATCCCATTCGCAAAACGCCAATCCCCAAAATCACTGAAATCGCCGACCTTCAAATCTGGTCGAACCAGATTCGCTCCGAGCTACCGCTGCGACCGCCCCGGATTGCCCTCGACGACCCCCCAATCCGGTCCGCGTCGGGAGAAGTCTCACATCCTGCATCCGCCTTCGTCCAGCCCTCCTCCATGCCCAACTCACGCCGCCACCACCCCTGGTCAGGATGGCGTCCGGAGTCGCGCCTGGCGCACCAGCGCTGAGGCCGCCCACCGGGCGACGGCCAGGGTCTTGCCGCTGTCCAGGCCCCAGATGTCCTTCAGCACAATCAGCAGTTCGACGCCGAAAATCAGCGACAGCGCCTGCGCCAGGCGCTCGAATTCGCGCGGCGGCAGCTCACCCCTCAGTGGCGCAAGCGCATCCTCCAGCAGCTCCATGCGATGGCCACGGGTGAAGGGTGGCTCGCCGCCCAGCGTGCCTGCCTGCCCGCGCGCCCACTGGTCCAGCGACAATTTCAGCGCTGCCTTGAACGTTGCCTCGAAGGCCTCGATGCGGGGCATCGCGCTGTCTATCAACTCCGCCACGCGGCGTTCGGCATCGGACGAATCGGATCGCCACTCGAGTATCGGGCCTAGCCCTTCGTCGACCACCGCGTGGACCAGCGCCGCCTGGCTCGGGAAATAGCGATAGGCCGTGGCGCGGGAGACTTCTGCCGCTTCGGCAACCTCGCTGACCGACGGCGTGACACCCGCCTGCATCAGCCTTGTCGCCGTCTCCAGCATAAGCCGTTTCGTGCGCGCGCGGGGCCCACGCTCCAGCGCCTGGCCGCTACCCCGCTCGGCGTCTTCGCCTGCTGTCGATTGTTGACGTGAGACATACATGTCAATACGATACGCGCGTCTCAAAAATTTGCAATGACCTTCGCATCGTCGAGCGGCCTGGCAATGAGCGGAGGGGCGCAGCGTTGCGCCGGCCTGGATTGGGGAACGCAATGAAGCGCGTCTATGTGGTGGGCACGGCTGACACCAAGGGCGAGGAACTCGCCTTCCTGGCGGATGCGATAGCCGCCACGGGCGCCATCATTTCGCGCGTCGATGTCGGGACGCGTGACGCAACCATCGCCGTGGACATCACGGCGAAGGACATTGCCGGCCATCACCCCGGCGGTCGTGACGCCGTGCTCGGCGGCAACGACCGTGGCGCTGCGGTCGCCGCCATGGGCATCGCCTTCGCCCGCTTTGTCCAATCGCGAAACGACATCGCCGCCATGATCGGTATTGGCGGTGGCGGCGGCACTTCGATCATCACGTCGGGCATGCGCGCGCTGCCGCTCGGCCTGCCGAAGATCATGGTCTCGACGCTCGCCTCCGGCGACACCGCGCCCTATGTCGATGTCTCCGACATCGTCATGATGCCATCGGTCACCGACATGGCCGGGCTGAACCGGATCTCCCGTGTCGTCCTGCACAACGCCGCCCAGGCCATATCAGGCATGGCGGCCAGGCCGGCGCCGCCGGCCGATGGCAAACCGTCGATCGGCCTCACCATGTTCGGCGTTACCACCCCTTGCGTGACCGCCATCGCCGACCAGCTTCGCTCGACCTATGACTGCATGGTCTTCCACGCCACCGGCACCGGCGGCCGCAGCATGGAGAAGCTGGCCGACAGCGGCCTGTTGTCGGGGGTCATCGACATCACCACGACGGAGGTCTGCGACCTGCTGTTCGGCGGTGTGCTGCCGGCGACCGAGGATCGTTTCGGTGCGATCGCCCGCACCGGGCTGCCCTATGTCGGCTCGGTCGGCGCGCTCGACATGGTCAACTTCTGGGCGCCGTCGACCATCCCGGAACACTATCGCGGACGGTTGGTGTACGAACACAATCCGAACGTCACGCTGATGCGCACCACGGCGCAGGAATGCCGCGCGATCGGCGAATGGATCGGCACCAGGCTCGCCCTCTGCGAGGGGCCGGTGCATGTCCTCATTCCGGAAAAAGGTGTCTCGGCGCTCGACATCGAAGGCGGTGCTTTCTTCGATCCAGAGGCCGACGCGGTTCTGTTCGAAGCCATCGAGCGCACCATCCAGCCGAACGACATGCGCCGCGTGACGCGCCTGCCGCTGCACATCAACGATCCCGAATTCGCCAAGGCAGCGGTTGCGGCCTTTCTCGACATCGCCAGACAGTGAGATCCAAGATATGCCCGCCATACCGCGCAAGGACATACTGAAGAAGTTCAGGGCAATGATCGACAAGGGCGTGCCGATTGTCGGCGGCGGCGCCGGCACCGGCCTGTCGGCCAAGGCCGAGGAGGCCGGCGGCATCGACCTCATCATCATCTACAATTCCGGCCGCTACCGCATGGCAGGGCGTGGCTCGGCCGCCGGCCTGCTCGCCTATGGCAATGCCAACGAGATCGTCAAGGAGATGGCCTATGAGGTGCTGCCGGTGGTCAAGAAGACGCCGGTGCTGGCCGGCGTCAACGGCACCGACCCGTTCGTCATCATGCCGCTGCTTCTCACCGAGCTGAAGACGATGGGCTTTTCCGGCGTGCAGAACTTTCCCACCATCGGCTTGTTCGACGGTCAGATGCGGCAAAGCTTCGAGGAGACCGGCATGGGTTTTGGGCTCGAGGTCGAGATGATCGCCGAGGCGCATAAGCTCGACCTGCTGACCACGCCCTATGTCTTCAACCCCGATGAGGCCCGCGCCATGACAAAAGCCGGCGCCGACATCGTCGTCGCCCATATGGGAGTGACGACCGGCGGCTCGATCGGCGCCACCTCGGCCAAGTCGCTCGACGATTGCGTTGTCGAGATCGATGCCATTGCCGACGCGGCCCGTTCGGTGCGCAAGGATGTCATCCTGCTTTGCCATGGCGGACCGATCTCGATGCCGGATGACGCGCGCTATATCCTCGACCGCTGCAAGGGCCTGCAAGGCTTCTATGGCGCAAGTTCGATGGAACGGCTGCCGGCGGAAGCCGCGATCGCCAAACAGACGGCTGATTTCAAGGCCGTCTCGCTTCATGACCAGAAGAAAAAGAAGGGATGAGAGATGACCGACAAGAGCAAGATGTTTGTCTACCCCAAGGACGTCAGTGCCTTCGGCTTCGACTGGGGCAAGCTGGCGCTGACCGTGGCGCCCGAAGTAAATGGCGCAACGCGCTTTTCCGGCGGTGTCGTCGACCTGCCCTCCGGCAAGGGCCACACACGCCACAACCATCCAGGCGCTGAGGAAATCATCTTCGTCATCTCAGGCAACGGCGAGCAGATGGTCGAGGACGAGAAGGGCAATCCGGTGGTCGAGAAGGTCGGCCCCGGCTGCACCATCTACGTGCCCGAAAGCCGCTTCCACTCGACGCTCAACACCGGCGATGGGCCAATGCAGCTTTTCGTCGTTTATTCCCCAGCCGGGCCGGAACTGGTGCTGCGCGAGCTGCCGGATTTCAGGCTGCTGCCGGGTGGGAAGGACTAACGTCAGAGGCTGAGACCAATCTTCATCGCACGAGCAACCCTTGCCAGGTTGTTGGCATCGCTTCCCGCAGCGAGCCTATCCCGCAGAGTGGGGACGTCGCGTTCTGATCGGAAAGCATCCGACGATTGTAGGCGCGCGACCCAATAGGACATACAGTTTTCCGCTGCCTCTGGACCAAGCTGCCAGAATACAAATCGAACAGCATTTTGTGGGAACAGGAAACCTGGGACTTCAGAATGCGCGAGCTGTTCAGCCAGTTTGCGTGGAGCACCAAAACGCTCAAAGAACGGCAGGACAGTCGCCTGAACGTTGGCAACGATGTTCGCGATTTCAGCCTGACGAGTGAGCGGGTTTGCGATGTTCCATGTCCGCCAGTGATGCGGGGGGCGCAAATTGCCAAGCTGTCCTCCGGCTATCCAATCGCTGGCATTGGCCGGCCAACCGTTGCGTTCATCCCATTCCCTTATTGCCTTGTTGTATACCGACGCATGCACGACGAGTTCGACATACTCGCCGCCGACATTCAGATAGTTTGACTGAAAGGAAATTTTGAATGTCCAGTCGCCGGCGCGGCGACTTGCATGAGGACCGCTTTTTGCAAAGCGAAATCCAACAGATTCAAGCCGAGAAGAAATCTCGCAACACGCGTCGAGAAAGACTTGCCTTGGCGGTTCCTGATCCATCTTAGTGATTGCTCAGGCGATCAAACCAGCGTCTATGAGACCCCACCCCTGTTCCACCCTCGGCCACGATCGCCGAACATCACATAGCCGGTGTCCGTCACCGCCAGTGTATCCTCCAGCTTGATGAACCCCCGCGTCGGGTGAAGCATGGTCGTCTCGACCGACAGCACCATGTTCTTTTCCAGCGGCTTGGCCGCATAGGTGCCTTCATAGGTCACCGGATGGTTGGTCATCAGGAACGGCGCTTCGTGCGTGATCAGTCCCATGCCGTGGGCGAAGAAATCCGTATAGGGTGCGACCTTCGAGGCCTTCAGCACACCCTCGGCGTGCAAAATCATGTCGCCGCCCAGCGTGCCCGCCCTAACCTTGGAGAACGCCGCCTGCTGCACCGCCTCGACTTCGGCCAGCAGGTCTTCGAGTTCGGCATCCGGTTCGCCCAGAATGCCCATCCGGCAGAGGTCGCCGATATAGCCGTGATAGTTGCCGCCGGAATCGATCGACAGCACCTCGCCCTTCTTCCACGCCTGCGGTGAAGCGGCGCGGTTATGGCTGGAGCCCAGCGTCAGCAGGCAATATTCGAAATGCGCGCCCCGATTGGTCTCTTCGCGCCGAAGTTGCTCGATGATCTCGGTCTTGGTCGTGCCTTCGCCTGCCCAGGCGATTGTGGCCAGCATGGAATCGGTGATCAGTTCGGAAGCGGTGCGCAGCTTCTCCAGCTCTGCATCGGTCTTGATGGCGCGCATGCTCTCCAGCATGGCTGTCGCATCGATCAACTTGGCGTCCGGCAATGCCTTGCGGATCAGCGTGTAAGCATCCGACGGCAGGAAGCTCGGCTCGATGCCGATGCGGGCGCCCGTTTTGCCGATCTTCCGCAGGTGCTCGACGGCGAGGTTGGCTGCGTCGAGCG
The DNA here is from genome assembly GCF_056404355.1 of Mesorhizobium sp. P2_D5. NCBI lineage: Bacteria > Pseudomonadati > Pseudomonadota > Alphaproteobacteria > Hyphomicrobiales > Phyllobacteriaceae > Mesorhizobium > Mesorhizobium sp. P2_D5. The sequence goes on along the minus strand of NZ_JBFUEE010000006.1, from coordinate 9,351 downwards.
TGCCCCAGCAGGTGGCGTGCAGGGTCGGTGTCCAGAATGGGTTGTTCTGGTGCTCGGCGCCTTCCATGCGATTGCCGATATAGGCGGCATGGTCGGGTCCGCCCTTCTCATAGATGACGACAGGCAAATAGCGGCTGTGGCCGATCGCATCCATGGCGGCGAAGAAGATGAACTTATAGCCGCCCAGCAGATACTGCGTGTTGTGCTTGGAGGTCGCCAGCAGCACATCGATGCCGGCCTCCTCCATCAGCCGGTCGACCCTTGCCTGGTCGAACGGGATATTGCTGACGGCACTCTTGCCCTGAGCAATGTTCATCTCTCTCTCCCTGAATTGCCCGAGATCGCCGGCCGTTTGCTCCCGATCCCTTGGCTGTGGATCAAATCTGCACCATTTCGCTCGCTCTGGTCTAGCCAGAAACACGCGAAATGGCCTGCTTCAAACTCACCATCACGTTATGTCAGCGCATTCAACGAAATCTGGTCTTACCAGATAGATCAGATTGAACCGCTTCCTCCAAACTGGTCCAGCGGACGAAAATTTCAAAGCCAAGCAAGGATGCGCCAATTCCGTCTCTGGCGAAACCCTCGGCAAGGCTCATAATCGCCACCGCAAGGATGCTGGCGGGCTCGCCGACGTTCGAGGGGATTGGCGCACCCGGTTGGGTTGCGGAGAGGACGGAGTTCGATCATGTCAGGTTTCACGATTTCCAGACGCCAGATGCTTGCCAGCTCGGCAATGCTGCTGGCCTCCACCGCCATGCCGACATTCGGCTGGGCGCAGACGCCGAAGAAGGGTGGCCGCCTGGTGCTTGCCGCCGATTCCGAGCCGCGCAACCTCAACCCGGCGATCGTCGCCTCCAACGGCGTCTTTTTCATCTCCAGCAAGATCGTCGAAACGCTGGCTGAAGCCTCCTTCGACGGCAAGGACGGGCTTGCGCCGCGGCTGGCCTTGAGCTGGGAAGGCGCTGCCGACGGGCTCTCCGTCACGTTCAAACTGCGCGATGGCGTCAAATGGCATGACGGCAAGCCATTCACCTCGGCCGATGTCGCCTTCTCGGCATTGCAGGTATGGAAGCCTCTGCAGAATCTCGGTCGCACCGTGTTCAAGGATCTCGCTGCCGTCGACACACCGGATGATCTCACCGCCGTGTTCAAATTCGCCAAGCCGACCCCGTTCCAGCTGATCCGCAACGCGCTGCCGGCACTTAGCAGCGTCGTGCCGAAGCACATCTACGACGTGGGCAAGATCGAGGACAACCCGGCCAACAACGCGCCGATCGGCACCGGGCCGTTCAAATTCGGCGAATACAAGGCTGGCCAGTACTACCGGCTGACGAAGAACATGGATTACTGGGGCAAGGACGAGCCCTATCTCGACGAGATCATCTATCAGGTGCTGCCTGACCGCACGTCGGCGGCAAGTGCACTGGAAGCCGAAGAGATCCAGCTCGCCGCCTTTTCCGCCGTGCCGCTGGCCGACCTCGACCGCATCTCCAAGGTGCCAGGCCTCAAGGTGATCTCCAAGGGCTATGAGGGGCTCACCTATCAGCTCGTCGTCGAGATCAACCATCGCCGCAAGGAACTGGCCGACCTCAAGGTGCGCCAAGCGATCGCGCATGCCATCGACAAGGATTTCGTCGTCAAGACGGTGTTCCTCGGCTATGCCGCCACCGCCACCGGTCCGGTGCCCAAGAACGATCCGCAATTCTACACTGCCGACGTGCCGACCTATGCCTTCGACGTCACCAAGGCCAACGCGCTGCTCGACGAGGCCGGCTACAGACGAGGCGCTGACGGCAACCGCTTCTCGCTGAAGCTTTTGCCCGCGCCCTACTTCAACGAGACCAAGCAGTTCGGCGACTATCTGCGCCAGGCGCTCGCCGCCATCGGCATCGATGCCCAGCTGGTGAACAACGACTCGGCCGCGCACATCAAGGCCGTCTACACCGACCACGCCTTCGACCTCGCGGTCGGGCCGCCGGTGTTCCGCGGCGACCCGGCGATCTCGACCACCATCCTGGTGCAGAGCGGCATTCCAGACGGCGTGCCGTTCTCCAACCAGGGTGGCTACAAGAACGATGCGCTCGATGCCTTAATCGCCAAGGCATCCGAGACGCTCGACACAGCTGCCCGCACCGACCTCTACAAAGAATTCCAGAAACAGGTGGCCGCCGACCTGCCGCTGATCAACGTCGCCGAATGGAGCTTCATCAGCGTCGCGCGCGACACCGTCGGCAACATTGCCAACAACCCGCGCTGGGCGGTGTCGAACTGGGCGGACACCTATCTGGAATCGTGACACAGTCGCGCGGATGAAAGTTCGCGGTGAAATCGGTGTTGAAACACGGCCGAAGGCCGCGTTCCTTCACACCCCCCTCTGTCCTACCGGACATCTCCCCCGCAAGGGGGGAGATCGGCGGTTTCGCAGACGGCGGTTCTTTTTCTGCGTGACCACATCGGAGATTGGCGAAAGCAGAGGTGACATCCAATCTCCCCCCTTGCGGGGGAGATGTCCGGCAGGACAGAGGGGGGTGCCTAGACACCGCACTTCTCTCAATCGGCACGGCGTCATGTCATCCCCATGACCCGCGCCCTCATTCTCCTCCGTCGTCGCCTGGTCGGCAGCATCTTCGTGCTGCTGATCGTCGTTGTCGGCACCTTCCTGCTGCTCGAAGCAGCGCCCGGCGATGCGGTCGACGCCTACATCGTCTCCACCGGCGGCGACGCCGGCATGATCGAACTCCTGCGTCATCGCTGGGGCCTCGATCAGTCGGAGCTGACACGGCTGGCCAACTATCTCTGGGCGCTCCTGCATCTCGATCTCGGCCAGTCGGTGACGTTCTCCCGGCCGATCCGCGACATGATCCTCGAGCGGTTGCCCACCACGCTGCTGCTGATGGTCAGCGCCACTGCGCTCTCTTTCGGGCTGGGTTCGGCGCTCGGCATCTACGCCGGCGCCAGACCCGGCAGCGTCCGCGACCGCTTGCTGTCGATCGGCTCGCTGGCGCTCTATGCCGTGCCTGGTTTCTGGCTCGGCCTGGTGCTGATCGTCGTCTTTGCCGTCGACCTGCGCTGGTTGCCGATCGGCGGCATCGAAACCCTGGCGTCGGACAAGACCGGCTTCGACCGTGTCGCCGACATCGCCATTCACCTCGTCCTGCCGGTTTCGGCGCTAGGCTTCATCTATCTGGCGCTCTATCTGCGCATGATGCGTGCCGGCATGGCAGAAGTCTGGCGGCAAGATTTTGTGCTGGCCGCCCGCGCCAAGGGGCTGTCCCGCCGCCGCATCGTCCTCGCCCACGTTGCCCGCAACGCACTCTTGCCACTGGTCACCATGCTCGGGCTGCAATCGGCGCAGATGCTCGGCGGCAGCGTGGTCATCGAGAGCGTCTTTTCCGTGCCCGGCCTCGGCCGGCTGGCGCAGGAAGCGGTGGCCGCGCGGGACACCCCGCTACTGCTCGGGATTATCCTCACCAGCGCCGTCCTGGTCATCGTCATCAACCTGCTCGTCGACATCGCCTATGCCTTTCTCGATCCGCGCGTCGGCGCCGGCGAGGCCGGCACATGAGCCCCGTCAGACGTTTTCTGCGCACACCCGAGGCTGTCGCCGACGCCATCCTCCTGGCGGCGCTGATTGCCATGGCGCTGTCGGCAGCGCTGCTGTTTCCCGGCGACCCGCAAGCCATCGCCGGGCCGGCACTGCTGCCGCCGTTTCAGGACTGGTCGCTGCCGCTCGGCACCGACCGGCTTGGCCGTGACGTGCTGGCCGAGCTGTTCCATGGCGCCCGCACCTCGCTGGCCGTTGGGCTGGCGGCAGCGGCGGCGGCCCTCGCCATCGGCTCCGTGGTTGGCACGCTGGCCGGCTTTGCCGGTGGCCTCGTCGACGAGGCGCTGATGCGCATCACCGACGCTTTCCAGACCGTGCCGAGCTTCCTGTTGGCGCTGGCCTTCGTCAGCGTCGTTGGACCGTCGCTCGGCATCGTCGTGATTGCCATCGCGCTCGGCACCTGGACCGGCCCCGCGCGTGTCGCCCGCGCCGAGGTCCTCTCCATTCGGGAGCGCGATTATGTTGCCGGTGCCAGGGTCATCGGCATGCATCCGCTGGCGATCGCTTTTCGCGAAGTTCTGCCTAACGCCTTGCCGCCGGTGCTGGCCATGTCCTCGGTGATCGTCGCCGCCGCGATCCTCACCGAGGCAGCCTTGTCCTTCCTTGGCCTGGGCGATCCCAACAGGGTGACCTGGGGCGGCATGATCGCCGAGGGCCGCGCCGTGCTGCGCACCGCGCCCTTCCTGTCGATCGTCCCGGGCATTGCACTGGTGCTAACGGTACTGGGTGTCTATTTCGCCGGTGAAGGCATCGTCGAAACGACAGCCGTAAGAAGAGGCCTGTCGTGACCGCACTGGCTTCGATCCGCGACCTGACCGTGACCTACCGCCGCGACAGCAACGAGGTCGCGGCGTTGAAGACCATCAACCTCGACATCGTCGCTGGCGAACGCCTGGCCATCATCGGCGAAAGCGGTTCGGGCAAGAGCACGCTGGCATTGGCGATTGCCGGGCTGCTGCCGCGGTCTTCCCGGATTGAAGGCCGCATCGGCTGGCACTTGCCATCGTCGCCATCCTCTGGTGCCAAGGCGCCCCTCGGCGGCCGAGACATCGGCTTCGTCTTCCAGGATCCGTCCGCCAGCCTCGATCCCGTCATGACTGTCGGCAAGCAGATCGCGGAAGTGGCATACACCCATCTCGGCCTGACATGGCCGCAGGCGTATGCGAAGGCAAAGAGCCTGCTTGAACGCGTCCGCCTGCCGGACCCCGACGCAGCCCTACAGGCCTTTCCGCATCAACTCTCCGGCGGCCAGAAGCAGCGAGTGGCGATCGCCGCCGCGATTGCGGCGGGTCCGAAATTGCTGATCGCCGACGAGGCGACCAGCGCGCTCGACACCATGGTGCAGGCCGAGATCGTCGCTTTGATCCGGCGGCTGGTGGCAGAGGACGGCATGACGCTGCTGTTCATCAGCCACGACATCGCGCTGGCGGCCGAGCTTGCCGAACGCATTGCCGTGTTTCGTCATGGTGAACTGCTCGAGCTCGGAATGACGGCACAGATCGTTGGTGCGCCAACCCAAGCCTATACGCGTACGCTGCTCGATGCCCATATCGGCCTCGACGCCGCACCGCTGCTCAACCGAGCCGGGCCCGACGCATGAGCTTGCTCACGGTTTCCAACCTCACCAAGAGCTACCGTCGTGGCGGCAAGACCATTGCCGCCGTCGACGATGTCTCCTTTCATATCGACCCCGGCGAAACGCTGGCGCTGGCAGGACCGTCCGGCAGCGGCAAATCGACGATCGCGCGGCTGGTGCTGCGGCTGATCGAACCGGATGCAGGCCGTATCGAATTCGAAGGCAATGATTTCCTGGCTTTGAGTGGCGCAGCATTGCGGGCGCGACGCGCCCGCCTGCAGATGGTGTTCCAGGACCCGCTTGCCGCCTTCAACCCGCGCGCCACGGTGGCGCGCGTGCTCGACGACCCCTTGCGTATCCATGGAATCGCCGCCCGCGCCGAACGCCCGCGCCGCATCGCCGCCTTGCTGGAGCGCGTCGGGCTGACCGCTGATGTCGCCCCGCGCGCCATCCATGAAATCTCCGGCGGCCAGCGCCAGCGCGTCGCCATCGCTCGCGCCATCGCGACTAAGCCGTCGCTGATCGTGCTGGACGAGGCAGTGTCGGCGCTCGATGTCTCGGTGCGTGGGAAGATCCTCGAATTGCTGCTCGACCTGCAACGCCAGGAACGGATCGCCTATGTCTTCATTTCACATGATCTCGGCGTCGTCCGGGCGATCGCCCACCGCGTTGTCCTCCTCGAAGCCGGCCAAATTGCTGAGAGCGGCGATGCCCGGACCGTCATCGACGCGCCGCAATCTGCCATCGGCAAGGCGCTGGTGGCAGCCGCGCCAAGATTGAACAGGATCCGACCATGACCCCGAACCGAAGGACCGCGCCAGCGAAAAGTGGGATCCGGTTTTCGGGACAAGATCATGGTCAAACAACAAACCAGGACCCAACATGACCGACCCCGAAGCCAGATCCGAAAAGCTGTCGCGCGAACTCGATTCCGCCTTTCGCAACCGCGCCGATCTCTATCGTCTGTTACTCGAAGAACTGACTGGAGAGCTCGGTGCGGAACGAGCCGAAGCGATCATGATCCGCGCCATCGAACAGCGCGGCAAGGAAGTGGCCGCAGCCGCCTTCGCCAGCTTCGGCGCCAACGATGCACGCGCGATCGGCGAAGCCTTCCTGGCCATCAGCCCTGACGGCGGCCGCATGTATCCGACCGATGTCGAACGCAGCGATAGCCGCATCGCCTTCAAGGTCAGACGCTGCCCGCTGAAGGACGCCTGGGTCGAGGCCGGGCTCAGTGACGAGAAACTTGCCACGCTCTGCCGTATTGCCGGCGCTTTCGACCGCGGCCTGTTCGAGGCGACCGGTGTGCGTTTCGACAACGTCACCTGGACGCCGGGCCACGGCTCCGGCTGCTGCCACATCGCGCTGACCAACAGGGCCGGCGATCAGGAGGCAGACGATGCTGGACGCGCCGCACCGAACTGAAGGACGTCGGCAACGCCGACGCTGTTCGAAAGAAGCCTGACAAGATCGGCCGGGCTTCGTTCGATCAGTAGCCGACGGTGAAGCGCTGCCTGACGTGGGCCGGCTTCTCGATCTCGTCGACCATGACGATGGCGTAGTCCTCGAACGAAATGCTGCTGCCCTTGTCCGAAGCGAGAAGGGTGTCCCTGCCGAGACGGAATTGGCCGGTGCGCTCCCCAGGAATGAACATGGCGGACGGCGACAGGAACGTCCAGTCGAGGTCACCGACGGTCTTCAGCCTGTCCAGGAAGTCAGCGCCCTTCTGCGCTTCAGCCTTGTAGATCGCTGGGAATTCCGGCGTATCGACCAGACGCTTGCCGGGTGCGACTTCGAGACTGCCGGCACCGCCGACAATGAGATAGCGCTTCACGCCGGAGGCGCGCACGGCAGCGATCAGCGCGTCGGCATCGCTGTCCAGAAAATGCACGGCGCTGATCACCACATCATGGYCGCGGATCAGGTTGGCGAGGCCTTCCTTGTCGAAGACATCGCCCTTCCTGGCTGTCACGCCCGGCAGCGCCGCGATCCTTTCCGGGTTACGGGCGATGCCAGTGACGGTGTGGCCGCGATCCGAGAGTTCCCTGAGAAGGCGCGAACCGACAGCGCCTGATGCGCCGATGAGAGCGACTTTTGCCATGTCTTTTCCGTTTCCTTGTTGGAGATTGCTGGTGGATGGATCACGCCGCGATGTGGGCGACGAGGTTGTCGAAGCTGCCGAACAATGCATTCGAACCGATGAGCCGGGGCGCGTCGTTGCGCATGACCGCCAGAGCGGGCACGCCATCGGCATGCAGGCGCTGGAACAGCGCGCGGCCACGGCCGACCAACTCGCGGTGGGCCGTCATCAGCTCCTCCGTCGGCGCCTTCAGCAGGTCGCCCGCGCTCCTCATGTCGGCGGCGGCGAGCACCTGGGCAACGCCGTCGATCGTCACGATATCGCGGCCGTCGACATAGCGCGCCCGCTGGATCGTCTTCAGCGCGAAAAGTCTACGGCAGGGATCTACCAGGCCGGCAGCACTGATGCCGAGTGTGGCGGCGTGCGAGTCCAGCAAGGTGCCGCGGACATTGAGGACGTTGTGTTGATAGGCCTGCGTGAACTTCTGTCCGGTGAGCCGCTCGATGCGCTGATCGTTCGCCCAGGCGTGGGCGGCAAAACCTTCATCCATCGGACGCGCGCCGGCACCCGAGAACAAGCCGGTCGGCAGCAGCTCGACGCACACGCCACCGGCCGACAGCCTGTCCAGCATCGGGGTGGCGCCATAGCACCAGCCGCAGAGCGGATCGAAGAGGTAGGTCACTTCTGAATTGCTCAAGATCGCTGCCATCCTTGGTGCGGAAATGCCGGCCACCGACCGGTCGAATGTGTTGGCGCATCCATGACAGGCGACAGCCTTGCGATAAACAGCGTCCAATAATACAAACTGTCTGATCTAATCAGACAAAAAGGCTGTCGCTTTGGCCGAACTTCTGAACCTCAATCGGCTCGCCTACTTCACCACGGTGATGGAAACCGGCTCGTTCACCGCAGCGGCTGACCGGCTTGGTGTCGCCAAGGCCGTCGTCAGTCACCAGATCGGCAAGCTCGAGGAGGAATTGGGCGCAACGCTGCTTCAGCGGACCACACGGCGCGTCACGCCAACCGAAGAAGGTCGCCTCTTCTATGATCGCGCGATGATCATCCTGCGCGAGGCAGAGGCGGCCTATGGCGAAATCTCGCACGGAGCGTTCGAGCCGAGCGGGACGCTGAGGCTGACCGCGCCGCTCGACTATGGCACCAAGGTGGTGGCTCCGGTCATGGCCGCTTATCTGAAGGCCTATCCGCATATGCGCGTCGAGGCGATCTTCGAAGACGCGGTGAGCAATCTGGTGGACGAGCAGATCGATCTCGGCATCCGCGTCGGCTGGCTCGCCGATTCCTCCAACCAGGCGCGTCGCCTGGGCACGATACGGCAGACCGTGGTGGCGAGCCCCGCCTTCGCGGCAAGCCTGCCGCCCGACGTCAGCCCGCGCCAGGCAAGATCGCTGGCCTGGGTCGGCAACGCCCAGCTGCGCGGCATCGGCCAATGGTTGTTTTCCAGGGATGGTGAAACCGTGCTGACCGAACTCAATCCGATCATCATGTGCGACAAGAGCCCCGCCGCCCATGCCTGCGTGCTCGCCGGCATCGGACTGGGCGTATTTCCCGACTACAGCGTCAGCGACGATATCGCGGAGGGACGACTGGTGCCGGTGTTTGCCGACTGGAGCTTGCCCACCGGCGGCATCCATGCCGTCTTTCCGCCGGCCCGGTTCCGGCCCGCCAAGGTGCGCGCCTTCGTCGACTTGCTCGCCGCGGCCGAGAAAAACCGATCGCGCGGCCGCACCATGGCGTGACGCCTATTCGGCGACCTGTTGCAGGACGCTGCAACAGATGGGCAATTTCCGCCGCATGGAAACGTCAGAGACAACTTACATTGATGGGAGAATCGACGGCAAGGCGTCCCAAACGCGCAACGCCCGCCGGCTTTTGGCCAGGCGGGCGTTTGGTTTCGGGGACAGGCTTTGTCTTATTTGTCCGGCTGGGTCGACTATGCCTGCTTGCGGGCCCCTGAGGGGTTCGAATCCATGGCCACGGTCGGCCGGACACAAAAACAGCCCGGGCTTGGCCGGGCTGTTTTAATTTGGTTGCGGGGACAGGATTTGAACCTGTGACCTTCAGGTTATG
>NZ_JBFUEE010000005.1:0-520699 GCF_056404355.1 Mesorhizobium sp. P2_D5 | reverse complement strand
GCCCGCCACCGCCGCGCCCGCCGCCGCCGCGCCCGCCGCYGCCCTGCCTGCCACCGCCGTGCCTGATCATTTTGTTGCCGCCACCGCCGCCGCTACGAATTCCACCTCCCATGCTCCTCGCACCGCGGTTGGAGGAAATTTGCTGACGTTTTCCGGAGCTGACGTTGCCAAGACCCGAAGGATTCCTCGGCCTGTTGTCCACTCTCGCTGCCGGCCTCGGCTTGCCAACCGGGCGATCGATCCTCCCTGACGCCTTGGCTGCAGGGCGATCATTCTTTCGTGCCCCGGCAATCTGATTGTTGTTGGTTGGCTTTTTGAAATCCTGCCTCGACGCCGGGGGGCGGTTTTTCAAGCCCTCTCTGATTTCGCGTTGGCGGACGTCCTTCACCTTGCCGGACTTTCCGGCAAGCGTGCTCGCTCGGTCCCTTTTTAGATCGGACGCCTTGTTGCGCATATTGTTGCGATCGTCGGACTTGACCCGATTGCTGATCTTCGATTTGTCGATGTTGGCGAATTGGTTCTTGTCGAAATTTATTTTCGAACGGTCGACGTTTTTCCAGTCGACGTCGTTGAAATTGACCTTGCCGTTTCTGTTGTTGAAGCAATCGTTGCAGTCGATATCGATATCGTTGCCGTTCCAGCGGCCTCCTGACACACCCCAGTCATCCCAATCCACTGCCGCTGCCCAGACGGCGCCTGTCACGAAGGCCGCGAAATAGGGCGCAGTGGGGTAATAATAACTTGGGTAGGAGTCTGGATAATAGGAGATCGGAGCGACCGGATAGTCGGTGGTATAGAGCATTTGCGGCTCATACCGTGGAACGTAGATCGTGTCTGCGCTCGCGGACTGGATGACGACATTGTCGTTCTCCTCGACAACCTTGATCTTGTCATCCGACTTGATCACGCCTTTGGCGACAGCCGTGTCGCGCAACTGCTGAATGGCGACCAGAACGTCTTTTTGCTGATACGTCAGTGCGTCGCCAAGCGCCTGGGTCCACTCCAGATCGTCGTTCATCATTTTGACGATGTCGGGATAGTTGAGCAGTGAGATGACGCTTCCGTCCCAGCTCTCCTTCGGTTTCAGGCCTGGCTTCTTGGCGACCTGATCCAAAAACCGGTTCGCTTCCACGATCTGCAATGGATAAAGCGACGCTTCGGAAATCACCGCGACAAGTTCATCGGGATAGAGCGCTATTCGCGCTACCAGAACTTCGAGTTCATCCTCGTCGAGCGGTTCGGGCGCCGGGGTAGCCGCTGCGCTGGCTGTAGCAGCGGCTTGATCCTGAGCAATCGCGAAAGAGGGCGGACCCGAGCAGATCAAGAACGTCAGTATGGCCACAGTCCCAACAGGCCAACGCGGAAACTTGATCTCCATTGCCGTCCCTCCAAGGTATGTGAACCTGGTTGTCAGCGATGTTCTGTCGCCGAGTCCGGGCGAGTGATCATGCCTTGGCGTTATGTTGGCGCATTACCTGCCGAGGGGCAATGTAAGTAACTGTATGCTACGTGTGCGACCCTTCACTTGCGAACCTCGCTGGTTAGCGCATCGGGGCGCGAGCCTGCGGAGCGGTGCCGCTTGGCGCAAAGAGGGCAGAGGCCAAGCAAAGCCAAGCCTTTGACAAGATGGCGGAGTTCCATTTCTCCTCCATCAGATCGATTGCAATCGGCAGCGCGCTCGTCACGGTCTGCTCGAACAATCCTTCAGTGGCCACCCAGCACGAGAGTCTGGACGGGCAGCAACAATGCCTGAATTCGAAGGATCATGGCATGCACGATAGCTACGGTGTCCACCACATGCAGGAACACCCAATTGAGCGTGCCGATGTCCTTTGCCGCGAGCGCGTCGTGGTTGTTGGTGTATGCGTTGGCAATGCAACTGCTGCCCGGCGGCAGGCCGTCGAGCTCCCCAGGGAAGAGCGGCTCGAGGAAGACGGTGAGCGTCCCACCCTTCGAAAGCTGTTGAACGTCGACAAGCTGATCTGTCGGCCGGATTTGTCCGGCAGCGATGACATCCTGTACCTGGGTCACGACCATGGGAAGGATCGTAAACGGCTTGCCGACGCATGTGGCCTCGGCGATCATCCCCTGTTTCATCACCTGCGCCTCGATCTGGCCAAAGCCGGCAATTAGGGCGCCACGTCCGGCGTCTTCCGGGACCAGGATGCCGGCGGGCCGCACCATTGCGTTTACGACATCGCCGGGCCGAAGCGTGAACTGCTGGACGGTTCCGGCGACGCCGGCCCGAACCAGGGTTTTATCCAGTTCGACCTGTGCCTGCGCAAGTGCTGCCTCCGCACTGGCCTTCTGGGCGGGCAGCAGCGAGGCTATTTTCGTTTGGAGGGTACGCTTGCTTGCGACAGCAGCATCAAGACCACCCTTGCGGCCATCCACGGCGTTTTGCAGCCGCTCGACCTCCCGAACCGAAACGACGTCCTTTTTCACCAGCTGCTGCTTCATTTCCAGTTCGTCCAGGGCCTGCTGGTAGGCGCTTTGCGCCTGCTGGATGAGCCCATCCGCCGCTGCAAGGTCCGTTTGCGCCACCGTGGCCTCGGCGTCGGCTTCGGCTATTTGGCGCTTTGCTGTCTCGAGCGCGGCTTCCTGCTCGGAACTGTCAAGCCGAAAGAGCGGATCACCAGCCTTGACCTTTGCATTTATGCCAACGTCAACGAACACCTCGGCAACACGGCCGGTGGTTTGGGGAAGGATGGTAACGGTGCGGAATATCGCCGAGACGTTTGTCGTCGAAGGATGATAGTAAAAAATGAGGGTGATCAACGAAACGGTCAGCACCAGGCACGCCGTGATGCCCCAGCGCAACTCGTACCACATCGTATAGAGGTTGATCTCGCGCCCGATACGCTTGCCTTGCACATAACGGCGGAAAAGATAGTCCGGAAAGACCGTGAGCAACGAACAGAGAATTAGCTCAAACATGGCTCAGAGCATCCATGCGCGCGGTGTCGATTTTCTGCTCGGGACCAGGCTGCACCATCGCCTGCTCTTCCCCCTGCTCCTCCGCCCGCTCCTCGGCGGCGGGATCGCGTCCGGACAGTTTCTCGAGCGAGCGTGCAATTGAAGACATCGGCGTCTTGAAATCCGGCAGCTCGATGAACGCCAGCAACAGACCCGCGATCCAGAAAAGATGATTGTGGGTGAAAAGCGAGATCAGACAAAGGACAGCCACAATCTCCATTTGCACTTTTTTCGATCCATGCGCCATTCGTTCCGGAAGGGCATGGAGTTGAAAGTACAGATTGCCGATGATGAGGATCATTGCCAAAATCAGGACGACGACCACATTGAACAGCCAATCGGTCTGGCCGGGCGCAGTGACGAAGATCGGCAAATGCTCGATCGCCGCAGGATGTATCGTGTCCGCCATTTCGGCTCTCCCACAAAGACTCTCACGGCCAGCCCAGCCAAGGTACCATTCTCCAGATTGCCTGTCGATGGTTTGGAGGGACGGGTAGTGGGTCAGTTTGAAATTTCAGTAGTTGTTGAGCGAAACAGCACGGTTCCGTCTTCGGTCGCAATCTCGCGCACCTCCGACGCATAGAAAAGTCGCTCTCGCAGTCCGCATGCGCGTCTGCAATGTTGGTTGATATGTGGTCGAACTCATCTCCGGCATCACGACCGGGGACAATATTCAACACCCGAAGTGCGGCACCATTGCTTAGCGTGACAATCGACTCGGTTCCGTTTCGAGAGAGCAGAAGTTTGACGGCGTATTCCCCTTCGCGAGGCGTCATGTCGTCTCATACCCAAGCGACGTCACCACTGTGACCATCGGCACCAGCATCACCGCAACGCTGACCAGCCCTATCAGCAGCGCCGACCACCGATTGCCGACCCGAGCGGCCAGGCGCTGATGCACCGGATTCAGCATCACCGCCAGGATCACCGACCAGAGCAGGATGCCGGCAAAAGGCAACATGATCCTTCCGCAGGCGTAGACCAGCAAGGCTATCAGCCCAATTCGAAGTGCGGCATCAATCATGGTCGAGCGCGGAAGAGCGTGATCGGGATTTGGCGCGTTCGGGTGCATTATTTATGCCTCGCTGCCCGGTCATGCCTAGATGCCTAGACGACCCAGCATCTTATTGATTATTTACGTCTTTCGGCCTTCTTGCAAAACCACCGCAAGGTGCCGGCAGTTGTAGGCGCCTATCTCGCGCACCAGCACCTCGAACGGCCCGCCGTCAGTCCCCCAAGCTGAGCAGTGTCGATGGATCGGCCGTTACCGGTGGCGCGAAGAAGGTCAGCCGCACTGCTTCCATAAGCAGTTGCGGCGGGGCCATCTCGCCTGCCAGTTCGACGATGCGCCCTTGCAGCTCCTTCATCCTGTCCGGGTTCACCGCGGCGAGATCGTGAGCTTCGGATTTGTCGTCGGCGAGGTTGAAAAGCTCCGCCTTCGGCGGCAGTGAGGCCTTCCACACAAGCTTCCAGTCGCCTTTGCGAACGGCTCCGGCCAGAGGATCGACGTTGTAGACCACTTCGGCGCGGGGAGACGGCTTTCCCTCGCTCAGGGCGTCCCAGACATTCATGCCGTCCAGTGGCTTGTTCTTCTCCAGCTTGGCTTCGGCGACGGCGGCAAGCGTGGGATACATGTCCGTAACGTGGACCATGCCGTCGACAACGCCCGGCTTGATCTTGCCCGGCCAGTTGGCGAAGGCGGCGACCCTGGTGCCACCCTCGTAGAGTGTGCCCTTGCCGCCACGATAAGGTCCGTTGCTGGCGGGCAGTGTGCCCCCGACTTTCGAATCGCCAGCAAACAGCGAGTCTTTCACGCCACCATTGTCGCTGTGGAAGACGATGATGGTGTTGTCGCGCATGCCTTTCTTTTCGAGCGCCGCAACCACCTTGCCGACGCCGTCGTCCATCACCGAGATCATCGCTGCATATTTGCGCCGGTTCTCGTCTGCGATGCCCTTGAAGCGGTCGAGATACTCCTGCGGCGCCTGGAAGGGCGTGTGCGGCGCGGTGAAGGCCAGGTAGAGGAATAGCGGGCTCTTGCCCTCGTGGCGCTCGACAACTCGCACGGCCTCGTTGCCGAACAGCGTGTTGTCGAAGCCGGTTTCGTTGAGCGGCTTGTTGTTGCGATACCAGTCCTTCACGCCGTGGGAGGAATGCTTAAAGTGGTCGATCTCTCCGACCAGCGCGCCGTAGAAATAGTCGAACCCGCGCTGCCGCGGCCAGAACTCTGGCTTGGCATGGCCGAGATGCCATTTGCCGACCATGGCCGTCTTGTAGCCGGCGTCTTTCAGAACCTGCGGCAAGAGATACTCGTCGACCGGAAGCCCGTAGGTGCCCGCTGCCGGTATGACGCCCGTCTGTAGTCCGTATCGCAGAGGATAGCGGCCGGTCATTAATGCCGCGCGCGTTGGTGTGCACATAGGCAGGGCGTAGAACTGGTCGAAGCGAGCTCCGCCCTCGGCAAGCTTGTCGAGGTTTGGCGTCTTGATATCGGAACCGTTGAAGCCGGCATCCCCCCAGCCCATGTCGTCAGCGACGACGTAGACGATGTTGGGCCGCGCGGACTGGGCGGCTGCAGGCTGAACCCCTGCAAGGCCGGCGAGTGCGCCCGAAAGGCCAACCGGTGTAGCCAGTCGCGACGCCGCTGCCGCCGTGCCGGCCATTAATGCGTCTCGCCGCGTGATTTTATTGCTGATGCCGGCTTCAGCCGGGAAGTCTCGATCGTTGCTCATGTTTTGCCCCTGCTCTGCTAAACCAAATCATGCGTTCAAAACCCTGCGCGCCAAATATGCTGGCGCCGATCATTTCCCCGGTACCCAAAGCGGCAGGGCAGCGGTCAGGACGCGCCACACTGCAGCAGAGCCCCGACAGGCCGTTGGATGTCCTAAGCGCACTTGTCCGATTAGGTCTTCTCTATCCATAGTCCCCACCAGCCCTGCGTGGGCATCGATCTCGCGGGACCATAAGCTACGTCTAATATAATGTGCAGCTATCCCTTTGGCGCAAGATCGTGACGGGTCGCGCGAAACCGCCGGCGCGGGGGACCACGCCGCACAGTTGAATGCTGATCATCGACCGACTGGGCGTGGGCAGGAAAGCTGGCGCCGCGACATGACCTCCCGAACGTCGAGGGGAAAACGGTGGCCCGCACCTGAACTCAGACATTCGAATTCGACTAAAGGCAATCAAACCGGCTCAACAGATTTCACGTTGCCGTCGGTGTCCACGAGGCAGCTTGTCTTCTTGCCGCCGGCATCGAGCTCGACCTGATAAGTTTTGGAATCGATCTTGCTCGAGGAGATCGGAAGTATCTTGGCGCTGTTGACGCCGCTCGACTTGGCGACCGCGTTGGCGCAAAGAAGCTGCAGATCCGCCGGAGCCGTCTCAACCTGCGTCCTCGACATCTGCTCCGGAGCAGGCGGCGGCGTGCTGGTGCAAGCGTTCAAGCTCTGCGTAATGAATCCAAGAGCTACAACCAGGATTGATCTTCTCACTGCACGTTTTTCCGACATTGCTTGTCCCTCTCCGAATGCCGCTTCAAACGCCCTTGTAAAGGGCCGCCCCCTGCATCAGAACGATGACCTTGGCTCCGACCTTGACGCGGGACGCCAAGTCGGTGATGTCGTCGTTCCGCATCCGGATGCACCCTGATGACACGTCGAGCCCGATCGTCCAGGGCTCCGGCGTGCCGTGTATCCGGTAGATCGTGTCCTGATCGCCCTCGTAGAGATAGAGCGCCCTGGCGCCGAGCGGATTGTCGGGACCTCCCGGCATGCCTGCCGCATATTTGACCGCGTTCGGATCACGAGCGACCATTTCGACCGGGGGCGTCCAGGTCGGCCATTCCGCCATGCGGCCGACGCGCACGATACCGGCCCATCCAAAGCCTTCCCGGCCGACGCCGATGCCGTAGCGCATGGCCTGCTGACCCGGCTGCACAAGATAGAGAAAATGCTTGTTGCCATCGATGATGATCGTACCGGGCACCTCAGCGGTGCGGAATTGGACCATCTGCGGGCGAAATGCCTCGGGCACCTCCTTGTGGGCTGCGTAGTATTTTCGCGCTTTCTTCTTGTCGTAGTCGACCCACTTATGTGTCTGCGGATCGAACACCTGTGTCTGAGCGGCATACGCCAGTGTCGCGCCGATCGCGGTCATGACAAGCGCGGCGCCGAGAACGAGGCAGCGGCCAGCCAATCTGCGATCATTGCTTTTCGAAGTGACGGACCGGTTTGCTAGCGAAAAGGTCATGGTCGTCCCTGCCTCTACTTCGACCAGGCGCTAAGCCGGTCTTGATGCTTTGCAACCCAGGCCTGCGCGTACTTGGCGGGATCTTGCCGATCGACCTGCAATGCGTAGCTCATTTCGGTGACCTCGTCTGAGCTGAAGTCGACATGAGAGAGGAAGGCCGCCACTTTCGGCAGGCGCTTGGCCATCGATGAGGCAAACCCGATGTAGAAATGGGATGCGTCCCACGCCACCGGCGCCTCAGATTTTGTAAGCCAGTCAGGGTCGTCGCTCGGCATGACGATGTGCCACTTGGCCGGATCGTATTTCGGTTCGGTCAACTGGACGATATCATGGAGCTTGAACATATGGTGCGGACTGTAGCAGTAGAATGCCATCGGTTGCCCCGTTGCCGCGGCCGCATCGACTGCGGCCATTGCCATGTCTTCCGGCATCTGAAGGAGCGTCATCGTTTTTTCATAGCCGTAGCTCTTGGCCCGGATCTTCTCGATGCTCGTCGACGACCAGCCCAACGCGCCAATCCACATTTCGCCCTTGCCGTCGCCGTCGGTATCGAACACGGCCGCTTTTTTGGGATCGGCCAGATCTGAAATGTCCTTGACGCCATATTTGTCAGCCGTCTCGCGCGTCACGCAGATGCCCTGCGTAGCCGACACACCCCTGGGACTGAGGTCCACGGTCTTGCGCCCGTCGACGTATTTCTTGACGAGTGAATCGAGATTGGGAAGCCAGACTTCCGGATAGACGTCGACCTCCCCGGTATCCATCCCGGCGAATGCGGTCATGGAGCCCATCTCGCGCACGTCGGCGTCCAGATTGAGTTTTTCCTTCAATCCGTACTTGATGATATTGGCCGCGGCCTGGCCCGATGGCCAGTTCGGCATTGCAATGAGGAGGTCAGCCGCAAGGGACCGGCCATGCACCGCCAGCATCGTCAGTGCCGCCAGCGACACTTTCAGCAGATGTCGCCGAAATCGACTGTCCATTTTTCCCTCCCCGCGGACCTGACATGAACCGCAGCGGCAACGGGAGGACTCCCGATCCGCCACGCAACCGGCACACCACCGCCGGAACCGCTTTTGTCTGCCAGCCGGCTTTCCATCCCGTTGATTGGTTCGTCTTCTCCCGAGACTACCGGATGGAGCCGGGAGCGGAACGTAAGTTACGTGGAGGGCGGGGTAACTTTTTGACTACGAGGCCGTTCAAACGACTCGCATCGGCGGCTTAATCTTAAACTGTGCCGATCACATGGAAATCAGTCGAAGGGCGTCGCCCTGCCCATGACGATCGATCGCTAGTAACAATTACCGGAATCGGCTTCCCTGGGCGAACATCGGCGATAGTATCTGTCTGAGTGATACCCATCGCCGTAGTATCGGTCGTGGTAATGCGGATCGCCATAGTACGGATCGACATCATACCGATCGACATAATACGGATCGCCGTAGTACGGACCCCCGTAATAGTCACCGCCTCCGTAGTACCCGCCGTAGTAGCCGTTGCTGTTGGCAATCATGCTGCCGAGCAGCGCGCCGGCGACAAATGCGCCGCCCGGGGCCCAGAAGTCGTTGTGCCGGTGGTAGTGGCGGTAGCCGCGATAACCCCTGTACCAGCCGTCCCGAATTTGGATGACATCGGACTGAGCGCTTTGTGCCCTGGGCACGAAGACCGGCGCGGCATCAACGGGAACAGAACTCGCAAGTACAAAAGTTGCGACGAGGGAGGTCGCTATGCCTGACGGGACTCTCATGATCGCGTCCTCGCTGGTGGCAATGTTTACCCTGTGCGAAACGTCGTCATTAGCGATAGGAAACGTCGTCGATGCAAATTTGTTCCAGACACCTGCAAATTGCCTGAAGCGGCTCCGAACGTTTGACCGCCGGCTAATTCCGGAATTCCATCGGGACGGCAGTGGTCGCTCGATCTCTCGATGTCCCGGACGTTTCCATAGTGGTCCCGAACTGCGAACGAGGGGTGTCGTTCCGGCGCGCCTGAAAGGGGCCCACAAGGCGATCCCCCACCCCCGCCGGCCGATGGACCGGGGAGCGGCCGCCCCCGGCCGCGGCGATCTCGAAACCTGGCGTTCTGCGTTAAGACTGTGTCTGCTGGCAGCAGCCAATGGCCGAGATGGGTGGGAATTTTGCCTGGCGGGCGGTCAGTGCTTCAGGCATTTCCGGCCCACTGCCATTGCTTTGAACGTCCCCTTCAGATCGACGACAAAGGCCCCCTTGGTTTCCGGAAATACGGTCATCTTATATTTCTTCGCCACGTCGCGCTTGAACTTCGGATCGTCGGTCAAGATGTAGCCGCCAGAATATCCGCCCTTGAGTTCGCCGCTCGTGCTGGTGGCCACACCCTTATAGAGATGGCCGTCGATGGAGACGAAGATGTCCGACTTGGTACCGTTCTTAAGACCGATATCCACCTTCGTGAACACGCCAAGATACCCGACCTCCTGATTTGCGGTAACGCCCATTTGTACTGAACTTGGCCCATCTTGGCGCACGATCAAGCAATCTCCGCGCGTTTGATTTGTATAGATCGTCCAGCCCTCGACGTCGTCCCCGTATCGGACAAGCACATCGCTGGCCTTGGGAAGCGGATTTTGTGTTTGTGCGTATGCCGCCGTCGCAGACGAAAGTGCTACTGCCGCGATAAGTGTCGTGAAGATTCGCATGGTCTTGCCTTCCCTTGTTTGCCGTTCTTGCTCATGAATGTCCGTTTTGTGGATCGTCACTGCCGTGCTCATCCTGGGCGTTGCTCGGAGGTCATTTCACCAGTTCGATCTCCCCTCGGCCACCCCCTCGCTTCGAACCACGGGTCGCCACGTAGACGCGCAGCATCGGCTTCCAACCTTTGCCGGGTGATGGTCTCAACCCCAGTCCGCCACCTCGCACCGTTTGGTCGCTCGCGTTCTCCCGTCTGGCGACGCGCTCGCCGCGCTGAAAGGGGGCGCCGAGCCCCTTGTGCCTCCACTCGCGCGGAGGCTGGTTAGCCGGCTGGCGTGTACCAGATCGGCGATGTGTAGGCTCGTTCCTGCGTGGTCATGGTCACATCCGGCGACATCTTGATGCCAAAGTATTTCGCGTCATAGGCGGGCCAGCGCGGCGTCGGGATCTCAATCACGCGGCCATAGTAGAAAGCCCGCTGGGACGGATCGAAATTGGGGTCCTTCCATACTGCACTGAGCTCTGGCGCTCCGATCGTGTTGGTCCATGTGGCATTGGCTACGTCGACCGTGTCGCCAACCGGCGGCAGCTTGCCGTCGGTGCCCGGCTTGCGGTCGCCAGACCAGGCGACATCGTAGACCTGTTCATGCACCTCGCCGGCGGCGTCCAGCCAACCTTTGACGATCTGATAGCGGTCGAGATTGGCGCCGATCGGATCCTTCAATGCCGCAACCAGGAAGGTCGGCACCTTGCCCGCGGGCGCCTGCTTGAGGTCGCCGCCCATCGGCACGCCCTTGGTGTAACCGGCGATGGCCGGGCTGCGGGTATTGGCGTCGGCTTCGACGAAATCGAAACCGCCAAAGAACCGAACTGCCATCCGCGGCCCGGTCGTGGCATAGGTCTCGCGCCGTTTCATGGCGTCGAAGATCGATGCGCGTGTGTTCTCCTGCGCCCAGACGGCGGCATAACCCGACGCAGTTGTCTCCCAGCCCAGGATCTTGAGCCCGAGCTTGGGGTTCGCCATGAAGGGGTGCGACCAGCGTTCCGGGCTTGGCTCGCCGGTCGATATCTTCCCGAAAAAGTTGTCGTCGTCGGCAGTGGAGAGGCCCGTGTGCGAATCCGTGCTGCCGACCAGGCCGAACTTGTAGGGATTGACCCCGAGCTTGGCTTCCAGCTTCAGCCCGTTCTTGAGCGCCGAGCGCGTATACTCGAACTCCAGCATGTCCGGCGTCTTCTTCACGCTGAGGTCAAGATTGCCCTTGTCCCATTTCTCGAAATTGGCGAATTCGTCATTGGGGGAAAGGAAGGGGTGGCTCTCGCCGTCGCCCTTCATCTGGGTGGTCTCGTAAAGCACCTCCCACTGGGCGCGCTGCTCGGCGTATTCGCGATCGATCTCCTTGCCCGTGACCGGCTCGATGATCGGGAACATCTCGCCATTGCTCAGATTGCCATTGTGGGCGATGGCAAGCACATCGCCGCCGGTCTTGTCCTGATAGTTCCGCAGCCATTTCCACAGGTCGCGCGGGTTGTTGCTGCCGACGGGCGGTTGCGTCGTGTATGGCTCGACGAGACCGGCCTTTTCGGCTCCATCGCGGAAGATGACGTTGCGGTGGAGATTGTTGCCCTTGGACAGCGACGTCCATTCGAACCCGATGAAAGCGGTGAAGCGCCCCGGATCGTTGGCTTCCTCGGCTGCCGAGATGATGCTCTGCCACACCGACCGATAGGCGGGGTTGCCCGGCTGGTAGATGATGTCAGGCGGAAATTTGCCTTGCGAGAAGGTCATGACGATGGACCACGCCGCTTCCCCAGCGTGCCCCGACTGTATCATGTCATACCACTCGCGGGCCTGCGCGTTCTGCAGGATCTCCGGCTTTCCGGCCATGAAATCGGTGAACCATCCCATATTGTCGGAGTGATCCGCGACGACCAGGAAGTCGAGCGGACGCGACAGCCTGGCCGGCTGTCCGGTCGAGGAAATGACCTCTTCGCCCTTCGCAAATTTGTATGCCTCACGCGGTCCGAGCCTGGCGCCGGCTGCTCCAGCGTCGAAGGACAGGGCCGTGTGCAAATGCGTGTCGCCAAACAGCGGCCGCGTCGGGAAATTGCGTCCGGCATAAGGTGAGTAGGGCCGGGCCTTGATGGCTTGCCCCGCTTCCTCGACGGTATAGGTGCCGGCATCCTGGGCCCGCGCGACGGAGCCTGTGCAGACGGCAAGCAATACAAGACTTGTAATTGTCAGCGGTCTCCGGATCATTGTCTCTCCCCCTCATGGAATGAAATCTCGGTGTGGTCAGGTGTGCGTCCGAGTTCGGCCGGCGCGATGCCAACCGGGTGCGATTGCACCGGAGCGAAATGGGGTGAGCCGGCCGCCGGGCGTACCGGCGGAACGGCCTGTTTCTGAGATAATTCGACAGCACTGTCGGTTGCGCCGACATCCGAATAACTGAGCAGGAATTGGGCGATCTGCGACGCCGGCCCATAGAGACGCGCCACGCCGCGCTCAACAGCCTGTCCGAAGGTCAATCGCCGTGCCGCGATTTCTGCTATTACGGCTTCGCCGGCAACTATGACCAGATCCCCGGGCTGTGCCCCCGAGACATGAACCGTTGTGCGCAAGCCGTCAGTACCCTGATCGAAGCGCGTCCACAGGATCGGCTCAACGACGACCAGAGAGACCGAAGCCTGGGAGGGGCCCGGCGATGCCGAGCGGAGCATGTCGCCGAATTGCTCCAGCGTCGTTGCCGTCAGCTTGAATCTGTGTCCGAACAGATCTGGTCCGGTCTGATCGAAGTTCGCCAGCGGCAGCCGTCCCGCCGCCACCTCCCTCGATATCGCGCCGACGACGTAGAGTGAATCCGGATAGAGCCAATTCAGGAAGCCCTGCGAAACCGTTTGCGGACTATCATAGCCGCAAGTGCGTCCTTCGGAGACCGGAGCAGCAGCCATTAAAGACGCGGCAAGCGCCGCGCGTGCTAGTTTCCGGCCCCTCAGGCGCGGCAGTCTTGCGGCGGGTCCCATTTGCTCCTCCTACAAGAACATCGCGTCCAGCCGCAGGACGCTCCAGAATGCCGCGATGATCCCGATGGCATAGGCCGACGCGACGATCGCCTGCCGCGGGATCATGACGAACCGCATCAGCGAACAAACCGCGGTCAGCAGGACGGCGATGAACGCCAGTTGCCCAAGCTCGACGCCGATATTGAAGGCCAGCAGCGCCAGCGGAATGTCGCCCTGCGGCAGGCCGAGCTCGACCAGCGCGCCGGCAAAGCCGAAGCCGTGCAGCAGCCCGAAAACGAAGGCCACCATCCACGGCCTCACAATGGCCAGGCTGAGCAGCCCGCGCTCCATCCGCACAACCTCGGCGGCGACCATGACGATGCTGATGGCGATCATCGCTTCCACCGGCCGCGACGGCAGCGTCAGCCATCCAAGGGTGGCGCAGCTCAAGGTGATTGAGTGAGCAGCGGTGAAGGCGGTGATCGCTTTCACCAGCTTGCGCCAGTCGCGCACGATCAGCATCAGCCCGGTGACGAACAGCAGATGATCGAAGCCGAAGGCGATGTGCTCGATGCCGTGACGGACGTAGGTGACGAACACCGCCCAGGCGCTCTGCGACGCCGGGATGGCTGCAGACGGCTCGCTGGGGGTAAGCCGCGCCGTCCAGCTGTCGCCGTTCGCGAACACCACGTGGACCAGCGCGTCGGTCATGCTGTTCTGCAACCCGTCGATCACAACGTTCTGGCCTGGGAGCGGCTCCAGCGTGCGCATGCGCCAGGTCTGCACCATGGCATCCCCGGTCGGATGCGAGATGATCGGCGTCACCGTCTCGATCTTGCCGGAAAAGAGTGCCGACAGCGCCAGTCGCGCATTGCCCTGCATCGGCGTTTTGAACAGAACGCTGAACTCGTTCGGCGCCTCCTCCTTCAAGCTGAGATAGGCGGGGCGCACCTCGTGGGAGTAGGCAGCTTCGCAGAACAGCGCAGCAATGGCTGCCGTCAGCAGGACCAGTCGAACGCACTCCACCGCGGAGCGGCCTCCACGCACGAAGTCGGGCCACTTGGCCAGCCGTCTCATTGTGCGGCCACGTTCGTTGCAGGCCCTGACCCCAGTGCCGCTTTCGTACTGTCGTCAAGCTCGACGCCGTACTTGTTGCGCAGCTCGACCAGATACTCTTTGCTCAGTTCGGTCTGCTTCGCGGAGCGCCACTCAGCCAGCACGGCATCTGTCACGGTCTCGAAGGGCTTCGGCGCGGTCGCCGTGCGCTGCGTGACGAGGACCAGATGAAGGCCATAGCCGGATTTCACCGGACCGCGCCACCCGCCCGGTTCAAGTGCAAACACCTCGCGCGCAAAATCGGCACCGAACATTCCGGACAGCGCATGTTCGTCAGTATCGGCAAAGCTGTCGCCGAACAGCAGCTGGTCGCCCTCGGTCGAATCGTCCTCGACATTCGTTGTCAGCGCACCCAGCGCCGCGGCCGCGTCCGCCGCGGCGTCCTTGCGATGTTCCGGGTTGAAGTAGACCTGTCGGAACGACAGTTTTCCGGGCGTCTCGAAGTGTGCAGGGTTGGCGGCATAGAACTGCCGCAGTTCCGCTTCGGTTGGCTCGGCAAGCTGGGCCGTGTCCTCGACAAGGAATTTGAGCTTTTGCGCCAAGCGGCGGCGGATGATGGTGTCGTCCTTCTCGAGGCCCATCTCCTGCGCTTCGCGCGCCATCACCTTCTCATTCAGCAGATCGTCGACAAGACCCTTGAGTTCATCGGCGGTTGGCTCGCGCAGCCATTGGCTCGACCAGGTCTGCTTGAGCCACCGCACGTCGCCTTCGCCGATACGGACCGGCTCCGCGGCCGTTGTTTCGACATGCCTGTCGTTCAGCCAGGAATAGCCGCCAAACACGACCGCGCCGAAAACGGCAAAATGCAGCAGAGGCTCCCTTAGGAACGTCATACGCTTTCCTCCGCTCCGGCCACGGTAGCCTTCTCGCTTGCAAGCATTGCTTATGGATAGTAGGCCCCAAAGAGCTGGCGCCGGAATGTAAGTTACGTGGGGTAAGCATGTAATCGCGCTACTGGGCCGTCGTCGTTGCGGGACGCGAAAGCGTAGATGTGCCGGGCGAGCGCGGCATCTTGCGGACCTAGCGGAGTTTCGCTCGGAAGCCCCGCAGAAGCAGACCACCCCAGACGGCAAGAAGTGCGTGAAATGCAACCGTGGGCCACAGCATGACGCCGGTCATCTCTAGGACTGCGGCCGCGTAGACGAGGAGAATTGATACGGCAGTGTTGTAAATCAGAATGCCAATGAGCAATCCCAATAGTGAAGGATTTGACTCGTCTTTCCTCGCCATCCAGCTTGCGACCCCTATGGCAAGCAACGCCGCGCCCGCAATGCGGCCGACAAAAAACGCGTCAACGCTGTAGCTTTCCAATCCAAGCAGGAGTGCGAACGGAACGGAGGGCAGCAAAAGAAGACCGAGACCTGTCGCCGCTTCGACCGCCGCGATTACAATCAAGAATAAATTTCGTGTCGCGCTCATTTGTTGACCTTGTCCATAACTAGGCCCGCCGATTGATGCTGGCAGTATCCGAGCGCACGACCCGCGACCGGTCGTTGCCTGGACGATCGTGTCGCCCAGGCCGACCTGCTGTCGGGCAGGTCTGGCTAGCGGCCATCCGCGCTCCAATCAGTTGATATGGACGACCACGTACCTCGACCCCGTGTGCTGATAATATTTCGCGCCGCAATGCCAGATTGTCGTCCCGTTGACCGAAGTCTTGACGCAACCGGCCGGTAGACTGGCTACGTAGACGCTGGTTCTGCGGATGGTTCGCCGGGTTGTGCGCCGCGCGACGCCCGCCGCACTGCCGGGCGTAAGAGGATGGCCAACGCGGGCCAGCGCTTGAGATGAAATCGATCCCTGTGTGACCACGGAGACCGCATCAACCTGTACGAAAGTGGCCAAAGCCAAGGCCAGGACGGCGCAGTTGCGGAATCTTGTTGTCATCACTTCCTCCCTGTTGTCGTTGATGCAGATCCTGGATCTAGAAACGCATGATGAGTCCCATGATGGGTCCTTGCTGGACGACATCGAAGACGAAGCCGTCATTGCGGTAGTTGACGCCGAGCGCGCGGTAGCCGGCGACCGCCGAAAAGCGCTCGTTGAACCGGTAGCCCAGTGCGGCGGCGACATCCCAGTCGACATTGGCGCTGCCTGCACCAACCATGCCCCAGCCCGTCAGATAGACTTCAGGCGTGAGCGAGTAGTTCGCGCGAACGCCAACCAGGCCGTCCACCCAGGTCGCTCCGTCGCTGCCGGATACGCCGTCAAGGATACCGCCATGGAAGTCGAGGTCGGTGTCAACGGACCAAACCCTCATGGCGCCGACGAAATCGAGACGACCGGCGTCACTCTGGAGGATCGAATAGCCAGCTCCGACCAGCCCTGAAAATGTCTGTGACGAGACCTCGACACTGTTGGCAACGACGCCTCTCGGCGTGCCACTTTCTCCCGACAGTTTTACATACATGAGGTCGCCGAAAATGCTGTAGCGGTCGTAGCGAGCCTCGGCGACGGCCATGGCCGCGAAGTCGAGATTCTTCAGGATGTCGCTAAAACTCGAGTCGACCTCGACAGTGGGCAGGCCAAACTGCGCCACGTCTCCCGACATCCCGGCCGCCCAGAAATACGGCGCAACGGAGAACGTCCATCCCTGTTCGGTCACGACTGGCTTCAGCTCCGGCGTCATGGGTGAAACCGCATCCGCGGCTCCAGCAGGATGGGCGAGCCAAAGGAAGGAAAGGACAGCACAACCCAGGGCTTGTGTCCGATATAAGGTCATCATGTCAGGGTCCCCTCCTGAGGCTGGCCGTCGTTTGCGGATTTGTTGCTTGGGAAACGAGAGTGCCTGACGGTGCGAAAACCGTCCCTCGGCATGCTTCCCGCGCTGTCGGCATGGCGATTCATGGCTGTTCACCGTGCCGGCCACGGGTTGATACCCGATTTGCGGGCGGCATCGGTATTCAGCACTGCTGCTCCCACCTCTCCAACCAGGCGATCTATCAATTCCTGCCATTCGGCTCGTCTGGCCTCGCGCAATGCCGGCGGGGCCTGGTGGTCGACCTTCGAAAGCGCTAACTCTGCATCCGCGAGTTCCTCGCAAATATCGCGAAAACTCTCGCTTCGGTCCATCAGCCGATGGATCGTCAATTCAAACTGGGGGTATCGGCGCACTGCCGCCGAGACCGCTCGGTGCCTGTCAGACGATCCGTCTCTTGTGCTCATGACGCCAGTTCATCGACCTGACGCGATCGTATTGCAAAGAAAGGGCAGCGGGAGGTAAGTTACGTGGATAAGCATGTAACCGAGCGACAACAAAAACCGGCGGTTGCAAGGGATCAAGTGAGGACATGGCGATCCAGGCGGAAACGCCGGCACCAAGGGAGCACGAGCCCCCTGTAGAGGCTTGTCGCGCCCAACTTGCCCTTATCCTCGACAGTGCGGACTTCGATGCCACCAGCCGCGAGCGCCGCTTCCTCAGCCATGTGGTGGAAGAGGCTTTGTCGGGACGAGGCGACCGTATCAAGGCCTATTCGATTGCAGTGGAAGTGTTTGGTCGCGGCGAGGCGTTCGACCCGCAGACGGATCCGATCGTTCGCATCGAGGCTGGCCACCTCAGGCGTGCGCTCGAGCGATACTATCTGACAGCCGGACATACAGACCCAATCCTGATCACGATTCCCAAGGGTGGTTATGTTCCTATCTTCTCGCTTCGTTCGCCGGCTTCGTTGGCGCAGCCGCAGGTGCCCATAGTTTCTCAATCAATCACCCACTCTCCGGTCGGGCGGATTGCGTTCCTGCTGCCGGCAGTGTTTGCAGCCATTCTTGCGGCTGGAGCATCGGTATTGGCGTGGTCGTGGGTGACTGTCAGGTCAAGCGCGCCGGAAACGCCCCGCGTGCTTGTTGAGCCGTTTGAAGATCTGACCGGTACCGCCGCGGCGGCAGCAATTGCGAGCGGATTGAAGCAGGAGATTGTCAGCCAGCTTTCGAAGTTCAAGGATATTGTGGTCATGGAGTCGGCGCCTAACGACGGCGATGCGTCGACCTCGCCACCACGATTTGTCCTCGCCGGAAGTGTCAGCCTGTCGGTCGATACCTTTCTGCTTCGAGTGAGATTGATCAACCGACCCGACGGTTCGGTTCTGTGGGCAGACAGTTATAATGGGCGGATGAAAGTCGCGGACCTTGTCGGAGCTCAGGCAGACATCGCGCGGAATGTGTCGACGAGCTTGGCTCAAACCTATGGCGTCATCTTCCAGGCGGACGCCAATCTCCACGTCGACAATCCGCCCGAAGATTGGGCAGCATATTCCTGCACGCTGTCTTTCTATGCATATCGGGTCGAGCTCAGCCCCGACACCCGTGCATCCGTGCGTGCATGCCTCGAGAAGGCCGTACGGCGCTTCCCGAATTACGCCACCGCCTGGGGTCTTCTTTCGCTTGTCTACATCGATGACTATCGATTCGAGTTTCCCACCGACGCCACATCGTCCGCCGCCGTACTGGAGCGCGCCCTGGCAGCCGCAAGGCAGGCGGTGGAAGTCGACCCCCTCAACTTACGAGGGCTTCAGGGAGAAATGCTTGCACTCTATTTCAGCAAGGAAATGAACCTGGCATTGGGAGTGGGCAAGCGGGGTTTGGCGATCAATCCCAACGATACCGAGTTCATGGGCGAATACGGACAGCGCCTGGCGGTCTCCGGAAATTGGCATGACGGCTGCGCGTTGATAACGGAGGCGCGCCAAAAAAATCCGCGTTCGTTGGGCTACTATGAGGTGGATCTGGCTCTTTGCTCTTATTTCAGCGGCGATTACTCGCAGGCGGTTATGTGGATCAAGAAATCGCCGGTCCGATCGAACCCGATCTATCATATTGTTGCGGCTGCCGTTCTGAGCGAAGGAGGCTACAAGATCGAGGCTGATCGCGAGCGTGACTGGCTGGAGCAAAATCAACCGGCTTGGACGAAGAACATGCGCCACGTGGTTGCGATGCGCCTGGCCCGTTCGCAAGACGTCGAGATTTTCGTCCGTTCACTGCGGAAGGCCGGCTTCAGCGTGGCGGATTGAGGGCAAATTCTGCGATGTTGGCGAGTACGGCAACTCATGCAGTCGGAATGCCCGCTAGTGGCGCAATGCGGCCTTAGATCAACACCTGCCACGCCTGGCTCGCGATGTAGCTTCACGTAGGAGGCACTGTTTTTCCTAGCGGGACGCCAGGCGCGGTCCAGAGCAAGGGTTTCCAACCGCTATCGGCAGATCCGCGCGACATCCGACGCGGCAACGCTTAAGCCCAAGGCTTCCGCGATCACACCATAGGCTAACGCGATCATGCAGTTCACAATACAACTACAAGCGGTCGATTCCTTAGGGATGTAGCCACTCCGAAAGCCCGCCGCGGGTCGCTCCCGTGGCGGGCTTTTCATCGATCGGGTTTCGGGCTTCCATCAGGATGGCCTTGGGTAGACCGTCAGCGCCCCTTCTTGACCTTCGGCGCAATCTCTTCAATTCGCACCTTGTCCCCGATTTCCTTGGCCAAAGCGAAGGCCTTCTCCTTGTCCTTCGTTGACAAGACTGTGCGCCAGTGAGGTTTCTCGAACACGCTCACAACATAGGTCGGCACCGGCTTGTCGGTCATCCTTCCGGCCTTCGGAAATGGCCGGTGCGGTGGATGCTTGGGTGAAGCGCGCCGCACCGGCCACTGCAATAGCGGGAAAATCCCCCGCGCTGATAAGTCTATATTATATTAGATGTCGCGCAATTAAGACTGAAGTCCTTGTTTCGCCGGCCCTAAAGGCCCGCTCTCGCGGTGTGCGGGCTTCGCGCAAAAAAACGACCGGCTTTCCGCCTGATGACGGCGAAAATGCAGCCACGACATCGTCACGGAGCGGGTGTTCGAGCGCAATGATCCCGGTGCTGGCGCACCCTGATCTCGATTGCGCTGGCAAGCCGGGAAGACTGCGAACGGAGCGAAAGCGGGAGTGGCCGGCGGACGGCCACAACGAGATGTTGGCGCGACCGCAAAATGTATCGTTTTACACAATTTCCAATTGCTGGACTCGCGCGATGCATCGGTAGTTTAATTTTTGCATCCAGCCAAGGAGTGGAAGGTCGCGAACTGGGAGGAAGTAGGCATGGGTTTCGAATTCGACATCCGCCATCCATCTGACGATCAGCCGTACGAAATCACCTCTTTCGCCCAAAAGTACGGCCTGACGATCCCAATCGCGGATGCCATGCTTTTCGCCAAAGGGCCGTCGCGGACGGCATGCGACGCTGCCGCATTGGCCTTCCTCTGCGCTATCGCCGCACAAGCCAAGAAACAGAGGGCTCAATAGGCCTGCCAGCACTGCGACACTACCGCCTCGGGCCGAAAGCGGGGTTGGCGTCCACCAGGGCGCGAATTGGCCAGACGTCCCGTCCATCACCAAGGCGACGCCGCGAGTCGCAGCTATCTCTGCGACAAGAACCTACATATCCGCATAAGGCCAACCAACCGGTAGACTGATTGGCGCTCTCAAGGAGCCGAGACAGAGCGTGCGTATTCGGGCGCAACTCACAGGGAGTGGCTCGCGCAGCAGCTGAGTTCATTCGTGGGTTTCGCGCGAGCCATTTCAGTGCCGTCTCGATGATGGCAACATCCTCGGGCCGCGCCTACGCCGACGGTATCGGCCGCCGAAATACCGTGACGAGCAAATAGAGGGGGCTTTCTCTGGTGTCTTTTGCGAATGCAACGGTCGTTTAACGCGATATCGAAGGTCGGAGCGCAGAGCAGCTGGCTGCCGAACCTGGTACAGATGCGCCCCTTACTCAATTGGGCGATGCAGCTTACGCTCTATTTGGTACTCACCACTGCTGATCGACTTTGGTAGGCTCACGCCGTGAGCTTTGTCTGCGCGTCGCGAGCTTTGCGCAGCGCGTGGTCGGTGAGAGTCATGGAGGTCCAGTCATGGATCATGTCCAGACATCCAACGCGGATTGCCACAGCCCTGCACTCTCCGGTGGTATCCGACGATTCTCGGCCGTGGCGGCGTTGTTTCATGACTCCCGGAAGAGGTCACGCGGCGCTGCGATAAGCCTTATCCCGTTCTGCCTGATCCTGCTATTTGGCGCCCCAGCAAAGAGTCAATCGGAGACTGACGACAGGCTCGCCCCTCAAGACACTGTCGAGCTAAAGGTCTCGGGGTGGGATGCCTTGCGTGGCGGCATCACGGAGGGCGTGGAGCTCAACGGTGCTTTTACGATCGGTGCAACCGGGACGCTGGATCTTCCGGGGATTGGGCACGTTCCGGCTGCGGGTCTGCGTGAGAGTGAATTGGCAAGGCTGATTACCGATCGCTTACAGGCCAGAAGTGGTTTCGACACCCGTCCCGTCATGACCGTGCAGCGCACGCAGTCGGCAGCGTCTTCGGGCGGCGCCAAAGCCGAGGGGCACCCGGCTGGGGCGCCGCCAGACGTGAGCGGTTCTCGCCCATTGGTGGAGGCTGCCGCGACCGGGCTAGGAGGGGAACGATCCAAGACGGATGCGTCACTGCATGAACTATCGGCCGTTCGCGAGGAGCTTGAGGCGGCTCGCCAGCAGGCGTCTGCGGATCGTCAGTCTGCAGACAGGGTCGAGCGGGTTCTTCGCAGCGAACTGGAAGCGGCGCGAGACGAACTTGATGAGATGCGGCGCGTCACAGCCGACGCAGGCGTGCGTGCGCGTGCGGTCGCAGAGGCGACAACTCTTCAAGGACAAGCCCTTGAAGACCAGAAGCAAAGAGCCGAACGGCTCGCGCAGGGTC
Organism: Mesorhizobium sp. P2_D5; assembly: GCF_056404355.1. NCBI lineage: Bacteria > Pseudomonadati > Pseudomonadota > Alphaproteobacteria > Hyphomicrobiales > Phyllobacteriaceae > Mesorhizobium > Mesorhizobium sp. P2_D5. Next base: position 498,970 of record NZ_JBFUEE010000005.1, on the reverse strand, counting down.
TGGCGATGGCGCAGCGCGAAGTCGAAAGCTTGCGAGTCAAAGCCGCTCTCGCGATCCGCGAAAAGGCCGCAGCACTCGGCGCGCACCAGGCGGCGGAAGCTTCCCTGTCTGGAGCGAGACGCGCGCTTGACGAAGGGCGGCAGACGATTGAACGCCTCGAACGTGATCTTGCCGCGACGCACCAATCTCTCGATGCTCTTGAGGCGAGCGGAAAACTGGCTGCGGCTGCGCAAATGGCAGCTGTTCAGGACCGCCAGATCGCTGAGGCCGCTGCAAAGCGGGCCGGCGAAGCGCTGGCATTGGAACGTGGGAGAGCAGATGCTCTCGAGCGCGATCTCGATGCCACTCGCCAGGATCGCGACGCGGCAAAAGAGGAAGTCGCCCGGCTCTCTGCTGCTTTGGGGCAACAGCGCGAAAGGGCCATTGGCCTGACCCGCGACCTCGTTGCGGCGCGCAACGAAACCGACATCCTGAAAGCTCGCACTACGCCTCGCGATCAGCGCATCGAGCCTGCTCCCAAAGCGCCTGCCGGTGATCGCGCAGGCCCCCGTACCAGTGCACTTACAGGGAAACGGGCTAGATCAGCCCATGAGCCCGAGGGGCGAGAAATCCGCAAAGTGGCGGTCCGCAAGTCGCCGCAACCTGTTCGGCTGACGACGATTGGCCTTCCCGCCGCGTTGCTCCCGACGCGGGCGCCATTGCGCACGGCACAAGGATTATGGTGATGCGCAAGTATCCAGCTGCCGTATTGGCGATCGCAGTTGCGATCGGGCCTGCTTCGGCTCTTGCTGATGGCCTTGGAGGCAAAGTCGGTGGTATCGGGGTCGGCGCCCGTGTGGGCGGCGGCTCGAACGGCGCCTCCGTCGGTGTTGGCGCGAGCGTCGACGGTGTCGGAGGAGCAAACGTTGGAGGGTCGGTCGGCGCGAGCGAGGGATCGGCGGGCCTTGGAGGCAACGTCGGTGGTATTGGGGTCGGCGCCGGTGTAGGCGTCGGTTCGAACGGCGCCTCCGTCGGTGTCGGCGCGAGCGTCGACGGAATCGGGGGAGCCAATGTTGTAGGCTCGGTCGGCACGAGCAACGGATCGCTTGGCGCCAACGTTGGAGGCGGTACCAACGTCGGCGGCGTAGGCGGCCTTTCGGCAAGCCCCAGTGCTGGAGACGAATCCGCCGGTGCTGGCGCCGCTCCGGGCAGTACGGCAAATAGTCGAGCGAGCGCGGCGTCGGGGGCTGCCACAGGGCCAGCGAGTGTCAGCGCCGGCAAGAAGAAGGCCGCCATAGTCGTGACCAAGGGCGTGCGACACGCAGTAGCCCTGCCGCGCAGCCTCCGGCCTTCCAAAGGTGGTCGCGACAGGCAAAGCACCACAGGTTATCCCTTACGGCCTCAGGCGCCGTTAAAGGTGATACCTGGCACCCCGCCCGCCGTGGTTCGCGTCTGCCGTCAGGCGATCATGTCGGCTGCGAAGCCACTTGGTGCCGTGAGTGTGCACGCAGCCAGCGCAGGTACCCTGCGCCGGCACCGTCGCGGTGCCCTCACCGCACCAATCGAGGTGCGCATAGACTATGCAAGACAAGGCGGCATCGAAGTTCGACAGGCGCGGGTTGGATGTCGCCTCGACGCGGCGGGACAGGTCGTCGCGGTGACATAGGTTTGACGAACCTGGCGGGTGTCCGACGTCTCACTACCAGACGATAGGGCCGCGTCCATTCGCCAAAGCGTCCGAACATCCGGCTTGCCTGCTCGTAGCGCTCAGGAGTGGCATTGACACATGCGCGGCTCCGGTCCCAGCCGGCCCTGACGGCTCGGCGGAGCGCACTGCGCGATCCTAACCAGGTGTGTTCGCCTTGACGACCTTTTGGCATTCCGGCGTCAGCTCGCTGAAATGTTCCGTCAGACATTGAATGACGCGGCCGCCGCCTGGCTCCACGCCTTTGCAGAATTTTTCGAAGTTCGCTTGGCAAGCCTCACGTTCGGCCGCTGTCTGCGCCTGAGCCGCAAGCATCTGAACGGCTAGGAAAACCACGCTCAAGGCAATTCGCATGACAAACCCCTCCAAAATGGCTAACATTCAATCAAAATACCGTGAAGTGTTGAGGGGGGTCAAATGCTTTTGGTATCGCGCATTGCGCTGGCCGTAACTTTGCTTGCGGCGACGGCACTGCTTTCAGCATGCAACAAGCAAAATGCCTATGTCCCGCCGCCGCCGCCCAAGGTCGACGTGGCGCTGCCGCTCAAGCAGACGGTAACGCCCTATCTCAACGAGACGGGGAATACGGCCGCCATCAATTCGACGCCATTGATTGCCCGGGTGGCGGGCTTCATCCAGGAAATAGACTACAAGGACGGCGACCGCGTCAAAGCGGGCACCCGACTGTTCCTTATCGAGCCTGAACCTTACCAGTTGGCGCTTGAACAGGCCCAGGCTGGCCAGACGTCGGCCGATGCCTCCGTCAAACAGTCCAGCGCCGACCTGAAGCGGCAACAGGATTTGCTCGCGCAGAAGGTAATTTCGGCGTCCACGTTGGACCAGTCTGCCGCTGCCGCTGCGGTCGACGTGGCCAAGCAGCAGCAGAACGCCGTTGACGTCAAGCAGGCGCAACTCAACCTGAGCTACACCGAAGTCAAGGCGCCATTCGACGGCATCGTCACCGCCCGCCAGGTATCGGTCGGCGAGTTCGTAGGCACTGGCAGCACTTCCGACCTCGCAACGATCGTCCAGATGGATCCGATATACGTCAATTTCAATGTCAGTGAGCAGGATGTGCAGCGGATCCGGGCTGAAATGGCCAAGCGTGGTCTGACAATGCAGAGTCTCAAGAAGATACCGGTAGATGTCGGCCTGCAGACCGAGACTGGATATCCGCACAAAGGAACGCTCGACTATGCAGCGCCGGCGGTATCTTCCTCAACGGGCACGCTTCTGGTTCGCGCCGTCTTGGAAAACAAGGACAATGCGCTGCTGCCCGGCTATTTCGTCCGACTGCGCATCCCGCTCGGCGAGCAGCCGGACATGTTGCTCGTACCGGATCGTGCAATCAGCAGCGACCAGAGCGGCCGCTATGTGCTTGTCGCCGGAAAGGACGACACAGTCGAGCAACGCGGCGTCGAGATTGGCCAACTGGTCGGCGAGTTGCGCGTCATTACCTCCGGCCTGACAGCGGAAGACCGCGTCGTCATATCTGGCTTGCTGACAGCCCTGCCGGGCCAGAAGATCGAACCGACCGTGAAGACCCTCCAGCAAACTCCGGCCAATGGTGCTGGCCAATGATCTCCAAATTCTTCATCGAACGACCCGTTTTGGCGAATGTCATTGCCGTCCTTATCGTCGTCGTTGGCATCGTCTCGCTCTTTGCGTTGCCGGTAGCGCAATATCCCGACGTGGTTCCACCGACCGTTTCGGTAACCACCCGTTATCCGGGCGCCAGCGCGCGCACGGTCATCGACACCGTCGCACTGCCGATCGAGCAGCAAGTCAATGGCGTCGAGAACATGCTCTACATGCAGTCCTTCGCTGCCTCCGACGGCAGCTACAACCTGACCGTCACTTTTGCCATCGGTACAGATCTGGACCTGGCCCAGGTGCTTGTTCAGAACCGGGTCTCTGCCGCCATGGCCGGGCTGCCCCAATCAGTGCAGGTGCAGGGCGTCAACGTGCAGAAGAAGTCGACCTCCATCCTCGAGATCGTGACCTTGACTTCGCCTGACGGAAAGTATGACAGCCTCTATCTCAGCAACTACGCGACTATCAGCCTTAAGGACGAAATCTCGCGGTTGCCTGGCGTCGGCAATGTCAGCGTGTTCGGCGCTGGTCAATATTCCATGCGTGTCTGGCTTGATCCCGAAAAGATGCTGGCGCGCGGCTTGACCACGCAAGATGTCGTTCAAGCACTTCAACAGCAGAGCGAACAGGTCACAGCAGGTCAGATCGGCGCCCCGCCGGCGCCGGACGACCAGTCCTTCCAATATTCGATCGAAGTGTCCAGCCGCCTTGACGATCCCGACCAGTTCGGGGCCGTTGTGGTCAAGACAGGCGCCAATGGCGATATGACGCGTGTTCGCGATGTCGGGCGGGTTGAACTCGGTGCGCAAACCTACGGACAGTTCTTCAACCTCGACGGCCAGCAGGCCGCGGGCATGGCCATCTTCCTGGCACCCGGCGCGAACGCGCTCGATGTGGCCAAGAGGGTCGCGTCCAGGATGGAAGAACTGGCGCGTGCCTTCCCGCAAGGCATAGTTTACGCGATACCGTTCAACACGACGAATTTCGTCAGCCAGGCGATCAACGAGGTCTACAAGACGCTGTTTGAGGCGGCGGTGCTGGTTTTGATCGTCATTCTCGTCTTCCTGCAGGATTGGCGGGCGATGCTCGTTCCGGCGACGACCGTACCGGTTACCATCATTGGCGCGTTCGCGGCGATGGCGGCGCTCGGCTTCTCAGTCAACCTTTCCACCTTGTTCGCCATCGTGCTCGCCATCGGCATCGTCGTCGATGACGCCATAGTCGTGGTCGAGGGGGCCGCCCACAACATGGAACGTGGCATGTCGAGCCACGACGCCGCCATTGCCGCCATGAAGACATTGTTCGCGCCGATCATCGGCATCACGTTGGTGCTGCTGGCGGTGTTCCTGCCGGCGGCCTTCCTTCCCGGCCTTACAGGCCGGATGTACGCGCAATTCGCGCTGGTGATCGCGGCGACCGCGCTGATCAGCGCCGTCAACGCCGCGACATTGAAGCCAACGCAATGCGCGACATGGCTTAGGCGTCCCGTACCACCGGAACAGCGCAACGTCTTCGCGCGCGGCTTCAATGCGGTCTACCAGCGTGCCGAGAATGCCTACGTCCGGTTGATCGGAGGGATGGTGCGTCATAGCGCCGTAACGGGTGTGGTCGCACTCATGATCATCGGCGCGGCCGGCTACGGCATGTCGCGCGTCGCCACCGGTTTCATCCCGATCGAAGACCAGGGTTACCTGCTCGCAGCGGTTCAGCTGCCTGACGGCGCCTCGCTTGGTCGCACCCAGGAAACGCTGCAGCAGGTTTCGAAGATCGCCAAGGCAACACCTGGGGTGGAGACGGTGGTCACCATCGCCGGGCTTTCGGCCCTAGACAACAATTCGACGCTAGCCAACGCTGGCGTCGCCTACATCATTCTCAAGGACTGGGATCTGCGCGGCAAGAGCGAAAACCTGGCTTCGCTCTACGCCACTCTCAACAAGAATCTGTCGGGCATGGCCGACGGCGTTGTTCTGGTGCTTCCTCCGCCACCAATCCAGGGCATCGGCAACGCCGCCGGCTTCACACTGCAAGTCGAGCTCCGCGACGGCAGTTTCGACCTCTCGAAGCTGCAAGGCTCCGTCAGTGCGATCGTCAAAAAGGCCGAGACACAGTCTGGCATCCAGCGCGTCTCGTCATCGTTTCGCGCCAACGTCCCGCAGTACAAGGCCGAGATCGACCGCGACAAGGTGCAGGCCCTCGGCCTGACCACAGACCAGGTATTCCAGACGCTCGCCGGTTATCTCGGCTCCAGCTACGTGAGCCAGTTCAACAAGTTCGGGCGTGTCTTCCAGATCTATGTGCAGGCTGACGCCCAGTTTCGGTTGACGCCGGAGGAGATCGGCCGCCTTACCGTCCGCAACAACAACGGAGACATGATCCCGCTCGGAACCGTGTTGACGATTGAACCCAGCGTCGGTCCATCGCTGATCAGCCTGTACAATCTCTATCCTGCCGCGTCGATCGTAGGCATGCCCGCTGCAGGCTTTTCGTCAGGTGACTCAATCAAGCTGATGGAGGAGATTGCCGCGGATACCCTTCCGCCCGGTACTGGCTCCGATTGGACTGCGCTGTCTTTCCAAGAGAAGCTCGTTACCAATCAGGTTTACCTGGTGTTCGGGATGGCGCTGCTGCTTGTCTACCTGGTCCTTGCCGGCCAATATGAGAGCTGGCTCGCTCCGATCTCAATCCTGCTCGCCGCGCCACTGTCTCTGGTGGGGCCGGTCTTGGTGCTCAATAGCCTTGGCATCGACAACAACCTCTATGTCCAGATCGGCCTTATCCTGCTCATAGCACTGTCAGCCAAGAACGCGATTCTGATCGTCGAGGTCGCACGCGAACTGCGTGCCGCCGGCACGCCTATCGTCGAATCGGCGATCGAAGCCGCTCGTGCCCGCTTCCGGCCCATTCTGATGACATCGTTTGCCTTCATCCTCGGCGTGGCGCCGCTGGTGTTTGCAACCGGCGCCGGTGCGAGCGCGCGAAAGTCGATCGGCATCACGGTCTTTTCCGGCATGCTCGCTTCGACCTGCCTGGCCATTCTTTTTGTGCCATCCTTTTTCGTCATCCTGCAACGATTGGAGGAACGACGCTCCGCACGCACGAAGAAGAGCGAGGCCACCCCAACGCTCGTCAAGTAACGATACAATCAAAGCTGGATGGCGCGCCGGCATGCCTGTCGTTGCTCGCACTGGATGTGCCAGGGACGTCAACCATCACCGGCCTATGCGAACAGGCTCAGCCGACCCTGACGACAAAATGCTTCGTCACCGGTTCGATGATCTTCCAGGTTCCCTTGAAATCGGCTTCCACCACGAAGGCGTCGCCCGGGCCCACCTCGACCGGTGCGCCGCCATCGGGGGTGATGATGATGCGCCCGGCGATCATGTGCACGAACTCGTAGTCGGTGTAGGTCGCGTGATAGGTGCCTGGCGTCGCCCGCCATGTGCCCGAGATCACCTTGCCGTCCTCGGTCGTGTGCTGGACGGCGGTTTGCATGGTCGGCCTGCCTTCGACCACGATCCATCCGGCCAGATCGCCAGCGTCGGCTTTTTCGACAGCGCCGAATTTGAGGATTGTCTCGCGTGTCATGGCTCCGGCTCCGTTTGATTGGCTCAGGCGTCAGTTGCCTGGACGGTCAGATAGCGGATGCTCCTGACGCCGGCAACCGGCCGACACCATCAGGAAGCTCGCGCCGCATGCGCCTCGAGCATGCGGCGGGCGCTTTCTTCGTCGGTGATCAGGATCGTCGGGGCGATCAGGGTCATGGCGCCAAGCAAGGCTTCGATCTTCTCCTCGCCGCCGGAGGTCAGGATGCGGATCGGCGCCTTGCGCAGACGGTCGACATCCACCGACATCACGTGGCTGTTGACGGGGTGGTCGACCAGATCGCCATTGCGGTCGAAAAAATGGAACAGAAGGTCGCCAACGGCGCCACGCGCAAGCAGGGCCTCCCGATCCGCTTCCTTGAGAAAGCCGCCGCGAGAGAAGGTGGTGGCCGAGGCGATGCCGCCGACGCTCAGCAGAACGGCATCGAGCACGTTGGCCATTTCAAAAACCTCCTGCAGGCCGCAGCGCTCGACCAGTGCGATTTTGGTCTCGACGCTGTCGACGACGGCCGGCGTCGGGATCAGATAGCCGTCGCCCTGGAAGATCTGGGCGAAGCGCCAGGCGAACTCGGCCGGGTTGAATCGACGCACGACGCCGACACCGCCGAGCAGCGAAATGACCTTGAAGTCGGTGAGCGACTTGGCGCTGATGAAGGGCAGGCTTGAAAACAGCGTCCTGCCCCAGCCGACGCCGACGCGCATGCCAGACTTCATCGTGTCGGACAGGAAGCTGCCGGTCTTGGCGCTGATCGCCGGGGTCGGGTCGGCATTGGGGGCGGAAAGCGGTGCCACCAGCGCCTGTTGCAGCCCGAAGGTCCTTTCCAGCGCCCGCTCCAGCCGCACGATTTCCGACAATTCGCTTTCGATGCTGATCTTCACCTCGTTGCGCGAGCGGGCGTCCGCCAGCATGCGCACGATGGTGACGCGGCCGACGCCAAGCACGTCGGCGATCTCGTTCTGCGTCATCTGCTCGACGAAATACATCCAGGCGGCGCGAATCCTGAGGCGATCCGTCCGGCTTTCGCTGGCGACCTGCTCGGGCGTCTCGCTTCCACCTCGACGATCGTCGGTTTCGCTCTGTCGTCGCCTGCCCAAATTCGTCCCTCCCCCACGGCGATGGACGAGCGCGCCGTCGCCGATTCTGCATGCTGGTCTAGTATCGCCTATTGATCTACCAATCGATAGGAACAATCTAGAAGTGGCGGCTGCCTTCTGTTGGCGGCCATCCGCAGCAATTCGAGGCAATTGGCAATGCTCCGACAAATCTCCGAAGATGTCCGCGTCAATCTGAAAGACCGGCTGCGGGAAGTCCGTGAAATCATTCGCCAAAGCCGCCATGACGGCAGCGGCGACGCCAGTGTCGTGCGCGAAGCAACCAGCCATCTGCCGCCATTTCCAGGCAAAGGCATCGAAGGCCTGCTCAGCCATGCCGCAAGTGCCTTCGACGAAGCGCTATCGATCGCCGAATCCTTTGTCCCGCATGAGCGCCCGATCAAGGTTGACGGCACCACCGTAAAAGGCCTCGCCACCTATTTCCCGGCCGGGAACGAAGATCGCCAGTTGAGCGCGGAGCGTCTGTTCCGGCGCGACATGTATTATCTGACCAAGGCCGTGCTGGCCGGCCTGAACATCCACAATGCCCGCATTCACGAAGCCGATTTCGCTGCCGTCCATGCCACGATGCGCAAGCGGCATGGCGATCTGCTGGCCGCCTTGGTCGCGCCAGGTGCTGGGCTTCCGGCGATCGCGGCCACCTGTTCGGCGCTGCTGGTCGAGTGTCTCAACCAGCGCCCCGTCCACTTTGCCGAAACGCCGGAAACGCCGGCGATCGGTGACCGGACGCTCGACGTCAGCTGCCTGGCGCCGCTCGTTTTGGCCTGTGGCCTGGCAACCACTGGCAGGGACGGCTTGCCGGAACCGGATATGCTGGAGATTGCGATCCTGGCAGCCGATATCCGCCACGACCGCATTGTGCAGGCCTGCGCCAAGGCGAGCCCGGTCGACGAACTGACACCCGTCTTCGCCACCTTGCTTGCCCATTTGCCGTAACGGTCCAGAACTCGGCTAGGCGGCACCTTCGGCCGCCATGGCCATGATCGCCTTCTTGGCACGCTGGATCGAGGCCGGGCTCATCGAGAGCTCGGTCAGCCCCATTTTGACGAACGTTGCAATGAGATCGGGCCGGCCTGCCGCTTCGCCGCACATGCCGACCATGATGCCGGCGGCGACGCCGGCTTTGGCCGTCATTTCGATCGCCGACATGACGGCTGGATTGGTGACATCGTTGAGCTTGGCCACTGTCGGGTTCAGCCGGTCGGCGGCCATGATGTACTGGGTCAGGTCGTTGGTACCGATCGAGAAGAACGCCACCTCCCTGGCCAGCGCCGGGGCAATCAGCACGGCCGCAGGGGTCTCGATCATCACGCCGAGATCAAACGCCGCATGCGGCACGCCTTCGGCTTTCAGCTCGGTCGCGCATTCCGCGACCAGAACCCGCGTCTGCCTGACCTCGCCGATGTCGGCCACCATCGGCAGCATCACCTTGACGTTGCCGTGCACGGCCGCCCGCAGTAGCGCTCTGAGCTGGCGCTTGAAGATGTCGGGCCGGTCGAGGCACATACGGATGCCGCGCCAGCCGAGAAAGGGGTTTTCCTCGTCGGGAAATTCGATGCCGGCGATCGGCTTGTCGCCGCCGATGTCGAGCGTGCGCACGATGACCGGGTACGGTGCGAAGGCCTTGGCCAGCGCCGCATAGGTCTCGGCCTGCATGTCTTCCGAGGGAAGGTGCATATGGCGCATGAACAGAAGCTCGGTGCGGAACAGGCCGACGCCCATCGCGCCGGCCTCCTGCGCCGCTTCGATTTCCTCCAGCGAGCCGATATTGGCCGCGACCTCGATCACCTTGCCGTCGGCCAGCTTCGGCGTCACCGTCTTGAAGATGGTCAGCCCGGCGCGTTCCTGCGCCGCCGCTTCGACACGGCCGGCGAATTCGGCGCGGGTCGCCGCGTCGGGATCGACGATCACGCGGCCGCTGTTGCCGTCGAGGGCCACTTCGCGCGCGCTGCGCAAGGCATTGATCTGGTCGCCGAGGCCCAGCACCGCTGGAATGCCGTGCGAGCGGGCGATGATGGCGATGTGCGAGGTGGCGCCGCCATGGCCGCACACCACCCCGCCGATGCGCTTCAGCGGCGCGCGCGCCAGGTCCCAGGCGCCAATGTCGTCGGCGATGAGGATGGCGCCTTCGGCGATGTTTTCGAGGCTGATGTCGTCCTGCCCGAGCAGCACGAGGCAGATCTGCCGCCCGACCGCATGGACGTCATCCGCCCGTGCGTTGAGATAGTGATCATCGACCGCGCTGAAATCGGCGGCGATTGTGGAGGCGGCGGTGATGACGGCTGAAACAGCGTCGTTGCCGCCCTTGATCAGGCCCTCCGCCTCGCCGGTCAGGCTGTCGTCGGCAGCGATGTCCCTGAGCGCAGCGATGATGCCACGGTCGCCGGCCGACAGACTGTCCTGTGCCAGTGCCCGGTCCATGCGCACCTGGACCGCAGCCACGGCGACGCGGAACCTATCGATCTCGCCGGCGACCTCCTCGGCCTGCAACCTGCGGCTTTGTCCGGCGATATCAGGCGGGAAATGCGCGAAGGCCGGCCCGATGGCAAAACCTTCGCTTGCGGCCACGCCGCGCAAGCCCGTGGTTGCGGCCGAAACCGCAGGCACAGAGTCCAACGCGGCAGCGGCCTCCTGACCCGTATTGCCGGCCGGCGGCGAGTCCTCGTCATCAAGGCCCGCCTTGGGATTTTCGAGATAGCCGATCAACGCCTCGATGGCCTCGATGGCGTCGGCGCCGTTCGCCCGCACGGTGACTTCCTGGTTTTCCTTGACCGCCAGCAGCATCAGCTTGACGGAGCTCTTGGCGCTGACCGCCTTGCCGTCCTTGACCAGTTCGACGTCGGATTCGAAACCCTTGGCGAGCTTGACGAACCGCGTCGCGGGACGGGCGTGCAAACCTTCATGCACTCTGACGATGGTCGAGCGTTCCATGGCAATACTCTGGTCCTGGGCGCCAACATAGGCCGCGGCACGAATGCTGTCAGGCGGCGATGGTGATGATCGCGCCGGTCGTGAGCGCAGCCACGAGCGCTTCCGCATCGACTTGCGAGGCGCAGATCTCGCCCGGCCGCTCGGCCTCGGCAGCGCCGTTGAACGAGATGACGACATGGCCCATTTCCAGCACCTTGCTCCAGGCGCTGGAACCGACCGCGGTAATAGTCGCGGCAACCGGGCCAAGGGTGATCGACGCGCCCTTTTGCGGCGCGCCGTCGCTGGGTCCGTGCTCCGTCTTGTGGAGCACGGAAACCTCGGCAAGCTCCGGCGGCGAGCCATCCGCAAACAGGATGACCACGCCCCCTTCGGCAAGATCCGCCACTTCGGGTCCGATGGCAGTGACCCGTGTTCTCAACAGAACCGTCATATGGCGAACCTCATTTCCTAACTTCTCTAAGATCGATTCACTGTTTCACGAAAACGGCGAACCGCTCTATCCCTTTGTTTGGCGGAATTCCGAACGGAAAACCGTCTCACACTTTTCCTGGAACTGTTTCAGAACACGATCAGGCTGACGATCCAGGCGATCAGCACCGAGACCGGGCCCATGATCTGGCGGCTGATGAGCACCGCCGGAACACCGATCTCGATCGTCTTCGGTTTGGCCTCACCGAGCGCCAGGCCGACAGGAACGAAGTCGCAGCCCACCTGGGTATTGTAGGCAAACAGCGCCGGCAGTGCCATCGCCGGCGAAATCGTGCCGTTGGCGATCTGCGGACCGATGATGGCAACGCCGATGACCTGTGCGATGACCGCGCCTGGCCCGAGGATGGGCGACAGGAACGGCAGGCCGCAGATCGCCGAGATGATCAGCAGGCCGACGATGTTGTTGGCCAGCGGACCCATCGGCTGCGCCAGCACATCGCCGATGCCGGTGTAGAGGATCAGACCGATGAGCATGGTCACGAAGGCCATGAACGGCAGCACGTTGCGCACGACCTGGTCGATGGTACGGCGCCCGGCATTGAAGAAGATGCCGACGACACGGCCCATGACGCGGCCGATCGAGCTGATCAGGCCGATCACGCCGCCCTCGCTCGGCAGCGGTTGCGGCGCCGCCGCCGCGTTGTTATTGCCTGGATTCATCGATCCTGCTCCCCCTGCAGTGGTGACCGCTTCGGATCCGTCCGCCATCGTGATGTTGGCCGGCTTCACGCCCGAAACGTAGATGTCCTCGGTGATGAACTGGGCGAGTGGCCCAGACTGGCCGACCGGCGTCAGATTGACGGTCGGGATACGCTTGCGCGGATAGACGCCGCACCGTGCGGTGCCACCGCAATCGACGACGACAACCGCCATCTCGCTTTCGATCGGCGGCGCCTTGAAGCCGTCGACGGCTTCGGCGCCGGTCATATCGGCAATGAGCTGCGCCACCGGATGAATGCCGCCACCGGTGACGGAAACAACCTTGCTGCGCTGGTCGGTCGGCTCGATCACCAGCGGACCGCCCCAACCGGTTTTGCCCCGGGAGATTTGTACGGCTTTGTATGTCTTGGCCATGATGTCCTCCCCGCCCTTACAGCTCGACGCCCTGGCGGCGTGCCATGATGGCAGTGATGCGTTCGGTCAGCATGCCCTTGAGCAGGATGACGACGAGGCCGACGATGGCGTACCAGATCGCCACCTTGACGTGATAGCCGGCGACGACGGCGCCCTTCTTCTCCAGTTCCAGCAGCGCGACGAGAATGCCACCCCAGACGAAATACTCGCCGGGATTGATGTGCGGGAACAGGCCGAGCGGCGGGTGCACATAGGACACGGCCGCGTCATAGAAGGCAGGCTTGTGCTTCTCTTCCAGGAACGATCCGAATGTATAGGCCATCGGATTGGTGAGGAAGAACACCGCCAGCAGCGGCAGCAGCGTGTAGCGGGTCAGTGCGATCCTGCCGGCGCCGCGCGCCAGGCCGTGCACGCGCTCTTCGCCGACCAGTTCGGTGACTGCGTAGAAGGCCGTCATCAGCACCACCAGCGTCGGAATGATGCCGGTGACGAAGCCGGCGAAGACCTCGCCGCCCTTCTGGAAGATACCGATGAAGTACTTGCCGATGGCGGTCAGCCAGCCGAGCTGCTCTTCCTGCTGGACTTCCTTCAGCTTTTCCTTGAACTGATCGACGGTGATCGGTCCGCTGTCCGCCTGTGCGAGGACAACGAGATGGTCGGAGGCATGCTCTACCGCGAGCTTGCCATGCAATGCAGCATCCGAGACCATGGCACCTGCGACATGCAGATTGTGCACGGCCATGTCGGCATGCTGCGCCAACAACGAAAATACAGACATTTCTCCTCCTTATGCCGCCCGCCGGTTGATCCCAGTCGGTGCGCGGCGTCCTCTCTCTAAGCCCTTGCTACGTTCAAACCGGACAGGCCCGGCTTCTTCCCGGGCTCCGACCGTGTCTTGTCGATCTGTTCGATCGCCCGCTTCACGGCCTCGGCCACACCGGGTTCCCCCTCCCCCATGATTGCAGGGTTGGACCGGACTCGATCGAGGGGAACGCCCTCGAATTCTTCATGTCTCTTGAACTTGGTGAACACGGAACGGCCGCTCATCACCATCAAGCGGCGCACGACCAGGTCAGGCGTCACCACGACCAGCGCGATGGTGCCCTTGGCCAATCGACCGCGGAAATTGCCGGCTCCGACGAAGCCATCCTTGTACTGGTCGGTGACACCCCTGAAGACATCCGAATAGTGCCGCATCTGCAGCCAGACGCCGAGCGACTGCAGCGCCCAGACAATAACCAGCAGAAGCAGTCCCCACTGCCAAATCGCCATTCGGTTCTCCTCCCGAAGCCTGTGTTGAACCGCACCTTGGACCGACGCGTGACAACAGCAAAGTGAGAACATTTGTTTCCGCGAATGTCAATATGTATGATATTGGACGTGACCTCAGTCATCCACAGGCCGTCAACCGATTTCGGCGGCGACGCCGTTGTGCTAGCCTGGCTGGGAACAGGATACGAGAAACATGGATCTGCCCTTCAGGGACCAATTGGCGCTGATGCCCGACCTTCGCCACCGGTTGCGGCAGTTGCGCTGGTTCCGCGCCACCTTCCGCGGCAGCGCCAAGGTGGTGTCGGACACGTTCGGCGTGCGCTTTGAAATCGATGAAGCGAAGCTCACCCGCGCCTTTCTCGACTGGGTCGAGGTCATGGAGGCGCAGAAAGGCTTCGCCGCGGTCGACCGCGCCGACTTCATCGTCTTTGCCGCCGGCCTCGTTTTGCGCGAACTGATCAGACAGGCGCCGGCAAGGGAAATCTCCGGCCTCAGCCAGTTGATTGAAACGGATTCGAATGCCGGCACGCTGGAAATCATCCGTTTCTGGCCGGAAGGGTTCCTCTACACCAACTACTGCGTCTCGGTGATCTCGGCGATCCACGAGCAGGAATTCGGCAATGCGCCAAGCATCGACAAATGCGCCGACGACCTGCGCACATGGTGGTCCTATCGCGAGAATGTGACCGAGATGCCGGCCTACGCAGTGGCTTTCCTCGACCGCTTTCTCGGCGCTGAACCGAACTGGATCACGCCCGATCGCGCGCAGTCCCGGCAAGCCATGCAACGAGCGCTCGGATCCTCGCGGGCCAGCGATGCCATCCGCCGGCTTTGATTGCCCCTCGGTTTCGCGCCTCCAGGCATGCGGCTGTCAAAGCAAGCGCACTATTGAACATCTGACTTTTTGCCGATAGCGATGTGCGAAATCGACTCGGGAGAAAAGCGCGTGGCGCGATCAAGGCCTATCATTTTCGATTGCGACGGCGTTCTTGTCGACAGCGAGCCTCTGGCCGCCCGCGCCTATGAACGCGTCTATGACAAGCATGGCATGCCTGGGGTTCACGGCGGTATCATCGCCCAATGCATCGGCATGAAACAGTCCGACATCATCGCCAAGATCAGAGACTTGACCGGTCACCAGTTTCCGGCGGCTGCGGACGGCGACATCTGGACCGAGACCAAGATCCTGTTTTCGCAAGAGCTGCAGCCAACCCCCGGCATCACCGCGTTTCTGGAGACGCTTTCGGGCGACCGCTGTGTCGCCTCGTCATCCTCCGTCGAGCGCATAAACCACAGCCTGGCTGTCACCGGACTGGCGCGGTTCTTCGGCGATGCGATTTACAGTTCCTCGATGGTCAAACGCGGCAAGCCCGCGCCTGATATCTTCCTGTTCGCCGCCGACAGGATGGGCGCCAAGCCGGCAGACTGCATCGTCATCGAGGATTCGCCCTTCGGGATAGAGGGCGCGGTCGCCGCCGGCATGACGGCGATCGGCTACACCGGTGGTGGCCATACCTACGCGGAGCACGGCGCGCGACTGACAGCGGCCGGTGCCAATTTCATCTGCAGCGATTGGCAAGAAGTTAGCCGGCAACTGGCCGGGCTCGGGGTGCCGGCCTAATCTATCAGCGAACAGGCAGTCCGAGGCGAACCCATTCGCTGGGCGGGATCGCCGGTCCGACGCGGAAGGTGAAGGACAAGACCCTCGTCGCATCGGTGTCGACCTGGCACCGGAAGCCCAGATGGTACCATTTCGTCGTTGCGCGGAAAGCGACATCCGGGGCGTCGAGGACATTGCCCACCTTCAGCGGAACACTTGGGATCAGGTCGGGGAAATAAGAGGCATCCACCAGTTGCTGCTGCAACGCGCTGGCGCAAAGTTGGGCAATACGCTTCTCGCGAGGCACCCCGCCCATCGCGCTGGTAGCCAGCGCATCGCCGGTAGCGCCCTGCGAGTAGAGCCTGTGAACCCCCGGAAGGCCCGAATAAGCCCGCGAAGCACTAGCAGCAGTATCCGTGGAATTTGGCCTCCCGGCGCTCTCGCTTCGGGACCTGGAGACCTTCGCAGGGCCGGGCTTCGGCGCATTTGCGGGTTTGGGCTTCGGCGCTTCGGTTGACGTGGGAAGCTCGATCTCACCGTCGCCGTCGGCAGCCAAAGGCGGTGGCGCCGCTTCTGTCTGCTTGTCGGGTTCGTTCGCTCCCGCCTCTTCCTTGTCCGCCTGCTGTTTATCCATATCCTGGCTCGAAGCTGCCTGTTTCGCCTGTTCGGGCTCGGCGTCCTTCGCAGCGTCTACCGGCTTCTCGTCGACTTTGGTTGAATCTGGCCGCCCCTCGGCGACCGCCGGGGTGGTGGATTGGCTCTCTGCAGGCTTCGGCACGACAGGCGGCTTCGAATCGTCCTCCTTGGCCGGCGAAGGCGAGGTGTCTTGAGCGCTGGCCCCATCCAGGGATTTCCTGGGACCGGTGTCCTTGTCGCCAAACTGGAAAACCGGCTTCAGCACCTCGACTTTCGAGGGCTTTTCCGGCGCAGGTGGTTTTTCTGCTTTCGGTTCCGGCGGTTTTTCAACCTTCGGTTCCGGTGGCTTCGGAGGCGTCACCGGAGCAGGTTTCGGTTTTGGTTGCTCGGGCGGAGGCACGAGCGCGACATTGACCGCCTGCTCCTCCTGCGGCTGTTGGGGAGGCCTAGGCACGTTGTAGACCAAGAGCGCTGCGACGAGCGCGTGCAGGATCAGCGATGCGGGCAAGGCCCACAACAAATTCCGGCGCCGGTCTCGTGTCTCGTCCTTCATTCCTTCCGATGTGGAATGAAAAAGCGGCGGCTTCAAGCACAGCCACTGTATTGGCGCCGTTTAGACGCTGACAGCTTGTCGATTTGGATCACCACACCCAGGGCAGCCCGGCCAAGGCGCTGGGGCGGCTCAATGAGCGGCTACCCACGATCCGATCCATCGAGACCGGAGATCAGCCAGTTCGCCGCCGCCAGGATGGGTGCCGATCCGGCCGACTGCATCGTCATCGAGGATTCGTCCTTCGGCATCCAGGGCGCGGTTGCCGCCGGCCTGACGGCGATTGGCTACACTGGCGGCGGTCACACCTGTGCCAAGCGTGCCGCCCGGCTGACGGCGGCTGGTGCCGATTTCGTCTGCGCGGACTGGCAAGAAATTAGCGGGCAATTGTCCGGGCTTGGCGTGCCGGCCTAATTTAGCGGATACTTGGTGAATCCACGGCTGGCCCATTCGCCAGGCGGGACTAATGACCCGACACGGAAGTTGAAGGATAGGACCCTCGTCGCATCGGCGTCGACTTCACACCGGAAGTTTAGATCGTACCAAGTGCTTCTGGTGCTGAAGGCCGCTTGAGTAGGGTTGAGAACATTGCCTTTGTCCAGCGTAATGGTTGGCACCCATTTGACCGAATAGTCGGCACTTTGCAGTTCCTGGCTCAGAACATTGCCGCAAAGGGTGGCCACGCGCTGACCGCGCGGCACATTCTCCATGGAGCTTGTGGCGAAGGCATTGCCGGTTGCCCCCTGCGAGTAAAGCTTTCTGACGCCCGGAAGGCCGGAATAGATTGGCGATCCTGCAACAGCGTTGTTGGTGGGATTTGACCTTCCAGCATTCCCGATCGGCGCTTTGAAGGCTCTTGCGGGTTTGAACGTCAACGTCTTGGCAGGTTTGGGCTTTGCCTTTCCAGTTGAGGCTGGAGGCGCTGGCTTACCACCAGTCTCAGCCGCCAATGGCTTTGGCGTCACAACCGCTTGCTTTTCGGCGGGTTGCGGTGCGAGCTCCTGTTTGTCCGGCTGCTGTCTGTCAGCGTCCTCGGTCGCCTGCTTCTCCTCGTTTTGCGCAGGTTTGGCGTCCGGCGCGGCGGCCTCCTGCTTCTCCTCGCCTTGCACGGGCTTTTCGTCCGGCGCAACGGTGGCCGGCTTCTCGTCAGGCTTGCTGGGCTCTGCCTTCTGCTGTGGCGTTGCAGCCGGCGCGGGTGTCGGTGTTATAGGCGGCTTCGCCGCCTCATCCTTGGCCGGTGATGGCGTGTTGGGTTTAGCGCTGCTTCCGTCGAGCGATTTCTCTGGTCCCGTATCTTTCTGGCCGTACTGGAAAACGCGCTTCAGAACATGCTCGTCTGGCGGTTTCGGGGGCTCCGGAGGCGGCTTTTGTTCAGGCGGCTTTTCAGCCTTCTTTTCAGGTGTCGGCTCCGGTGGTTTTGAAGCAGGTTTCTGCTTAGGCTTCTCGGGCGGCGGCACAATCGCGACATTGACGGGCTGTTCCTGCTGATCCGGCTGCTGCTCGGATCTCGGCACGCCAAAGAACAAGAACGCTGCGATCAAGGCATGCAGGATCAGCGATGCGGCCAAGGCCCATCGCCAATTGCGAAACCACTCTCGTATCTTGCCGTTCATTGCGCCCGATGTGGAATGAAATAGCGGCGGCTTCAAGCACAGGTACTGTATTGGCGCAATTTAGCCGCTGACAGGTTGGTGATTTCGATACCCGGCGCAGCTGCTGACGGCGAGACCGGTGCGGCTTTTTCCCCCGGTCGCCGAGCAGGTCGAGCATCATCATCATGCCGCCCTCGTCGCCGGGATGAGCCATCCGGATCGTATCCGCAGACGTGCCTGCGCGCCGCTCACCAGCATCACCGGATCGGGCTGTTCGAAATGCAAGGTCAGGTCAGGGCTGGCGGAAGGCGCAAATTCGATGCGCGCCGAGCCACCTTGGTAGATCACCCGCTTGACGAGGCCATCAAAGCCGGGACCGTCCGGCACCACCTCGAGATCGGCTGCCCGGCAGCAGATCTTTGCGCCGGCGCGCGGCCGCTCGCCGGTCCGGCAGCGAACGACCAGGTCGGTGCCGAGAACCCTGACCTTGCAGTGCCTGGCCTGCTCTGAGCTGAGCACATCGGCGGGAAGCAAAATACCTTGCGAAATGAAGGACGCCACCATTTCATTTGCCGGCTCATGATAGAGCTGGCGCGGCGTCGCCAACTGTACCAGGCGTCCATGATCCATCACCGCGATGCGGTCGGCCAGCGCCATCGCTTCGGCCTGGTCATGGGTGATGTAGACGATGGTGGTGCCCGTGCGCTTGTGAAAGGCGGCGAACTCATCCTCCATCGAGGCTCTCAGATGCACATCCAGATTGGCGAGCGGCTCGTCGAACAGCACCAGCGACGGCGCGGCGACAAGGCAGCGCGCCAGCGCCACGCGCTGCCGCTGGCCACCGGAGAGATTGGCCGGCCTGCGTTCGCCCAGCCCCTGCAGATTGACCAAAGCAAGCGCGTCCTCGACCTTCTGGCGCGCAGCAGCCTTGTTGAGCTTTGCCACCTTGAGCGAATAGCCGATGTTCTCGGCGACCGTCATGTGCGGCCACAGCGCATAGTTCTGGAAGACGATGCCGACGCGCCGCTTTTCCGGCGCGACGCTGCCGCCCTTGCCGGACATGACCTCATTGCCGATGCGGATCTCGCCTGACGTCACCTTCTCGAACCCGGCGACGAGGCGCAGCAATGTCGTCTTGCCGCAGCCGGAGGGGCCGAGCACGGCCAGGAATTCGCCGTCGCCGACATCGATCGATACATCCTTGACCGCGTCGAAGTCGGCAAAACTCTTGGTCACATGGTCCAGGGTCAATCGCGCCATGGCAGCACTCCGCCTGGATGGTGTGGGGCAAGCAGATTGGTCGCCAGCATCAGCACGAAGGTGACCGCCACGGTGATGACGGACATCGCCGCCGCGTAGCTGGAATCGCCGCCCTGCTCGAAGGAAAACATCACCACGCCGATCGTCTCAGAGCCTGACGACCAGAGCAGCGCCGAAACAGTGAGCTCGCTGAGCGCCGTCATGAAGATCAGCAGGCCGCCGGCGATTGCCGCCGGCGCCACCAGCGGAAAAATGATCGTGCACATGCGCAGGAACAGTCCGGCGCCGGCCACCTGGGCCGCTTCTTCCAGCGCCCGGTCGATCTGGTGATAGCCGCTGATGGTCGGCCGCAGCGCCAGCACCAGGAAACGGGCGAGGTAGGCATAGAGGATGATCCAGACGGTGTTGTAGAGCTGGATACCGGTGAGCGGGATCGGCCGCAGGAACAGGAGCAGCGAGGCGATTGCCAGCACCACGCCGGGTAAGGCATAGGGCAGTTCGACCGACAGGTTGAGCAGCCGCACCCAGCGCTGCTTGCTCCAGGCAATGAGGTAGCCGATCGGCACGGCGACGAGAACCGCGAAGAAGGCCGCCGCGATCGACAGCCAGAAGCTGTTGAAGAGGGCGCGGCTGGCCGCGTCATGCTCGAACAGCACGAAGCGATAATTGTCGAGCGTTGCCGTCCTGGCGGTGAGAGCAATGCCGTAGCCCGGCACCAGCGACGTCAGCACCAGCCCGAACAATGGCAGGAACAGCACCACCACGATCAGCAGCCACATGCCGACCTGGACGGCAGGTCGCCAGCGGCCGAGTTCGTAGGGCTCGGCCGGCAGCGACGTCGAGCTGATGCGATAATCGCGGCGGCGGCTCACGACCTCCTGCGCGAGAATGCCGGCCATGGCGATGATGCCGATCAACACTGACAGGAACGCGGTTTCGCCGAGCACCGCAGGGCCGCCGCCAGCCAGCCGCTGATAGATCAGCGTCGGCAGCACGAGATAATTGGCGGGAATGCCGAGAAAGGCAGGGATGCCGAAATTGCCGACACAAGACACGAAGGCAAGTGCCGCGGCCGCCATGATCGACGGCGTCATCAAAGGCAGCACGACGGTGACCAGCACGGTGAACCGGCCGGCGCCGCCGGCTCGCGCCGCCTCGACCAGTTCGCGCGGCAGCTTGCGCAGGCCGGCGCGCACCACCAAGAAGACCAGCGGGCCGTATTGCACGCCGAGCAGCAGGATGATGCCCGAGGTGGAATAGAGCGGATTTCTGGTGCCGAGCGGCGGTGCCGCGCCAAACAGCTTGAGGAACGGACTTGCCGGACCGAACAGTTGCAGCCAGGCGAGCGCGGTCACCTGCGGTGCGATCATCAATGGCATGACGTAGCAGAGCACCAGCGCACTGCGGCCGCGTATGTCGGTCAGCGTGATGAGGAGAGCCACCAGCGTTCCCGACAGCACCGCAAGCAAGGTGCCGCCGATGCCAACGATCAGCGTGTGCCAGGTCGCAATCCAGGTCGCCGGACTTCTCAATCCGGCTTCTATCGCCATGCCGGACAAGGTGCCGCCTGGTGCCACGATCTCCTTGATGAGGCGCAGCATCGGCAGCAAGGAAAGCAGGACGATGACGACGGCCACCATCGCCGTCAGGGCCATTTCCTGGCCCCGGCTTTCCCTGATCCGTGTCGACATGATTGCGTTTCCTGGGATCTGTCAGCCGTCCGGGATGTCGCTTTCAACGGCATCCCACCGCGATTGTCGGGCTCAGCCGCCGAACAGTTCCGAGAACTTCGCCTTGTCGGCGTCGGTGGTAGCGACGATCGCCTTGGTGTCGAACGGCATCACCTTGACCTTGACGCCTTCCGGCATCCATTCGGGGCGGCCGACCGAGGCGCGCGCCGGCAGATAACCCATGGACAGCGCCAGCTTCTGGCCTTCGTCAGAAAGAATGAAGTCGACGAACTTCTTGGCGCCGTCAACATTCTTGGCGGTCTTCATGATCGCGACCGGCTCGGTCACCGCCGGCACGCCTTCGCTAGGGAACACGAATTCGACCGGCGAACCCTTCTTCTTGGCGTTCATCGCCATGAAGTCGACCAGGATGCCATAGGGCTTCTCGCCGCTGGCCACCGACTTCAACACGGCGCCGTTGCCACGCACGCTGACGGTGTTGTTGGTCTTCAGCTTCTGGAAGAAATCACAGCCATAATTGGTGTCACCGACGAAGCCGGAGAGCAGGTAGGCGGCCGCACCCGAATAGAGCGGGCTCGGCATGACCAGGCCGTCGGCATAGGCCGGCTTGGCGAGATCGGCCCAATGCGCAGGCTTTTCAGCCGCCGCGGTGTTGTAGACAATGCCGGTGGTGATCAGCTTGCTGCCGAAATAGGTCTTGCCGGCGTCGTAAGCATCCGCCTCGATGCCATCGAGCTTCGCCTCGGGATAAGGCAGCAGCCGGTCGTCCTTCTTCAACAGCTCCATGCTGACCGCGTCGGCGATCAAAAGCACGTCGGGCTGCGGGCTGCCAGCGGCGAATTCGGCTGCCATCTTGGTCAGGATGTCACTCGTTCCCGAACGATAGATAGTCACGTCGATACCGGGCTGCGCCTTCTTGAAGGCATCCACGGTCTTGGCCGCATCGGCTTCCGGTTGGGATGTGTAGAGCGTCAGCGTTTCAGCGCCGGCCACGCCGGCAAACAAAGTTGCCGCGAGTGCAAGCTGGCTGGCCAGCAGCTTGATGAATAGCGTCTTCATGAGACCTCCTGTCTGTCTGTGCATGAGCGGTCCGGCGCCTTGACCGGTTCCCGTCTCCCCTCCCTGCACGGCGCATATGACTGGTGGATGACAGCGCGCATGCCCGGCCCGATCAGGCAACGGCTTCGCGCGGAATGCTCTCACGGCACAACGACACCGGCCCGCGGAACCGGCGTTCCACGAGCCTCATGGCCGCCCTGTGGCTGCGACCCCTTCGGGGCACCCGAAGACTTTCGTGCGTCGGCCGGCCCTAGACCAGCATGCCCATCGGGTTCTCTATCAGGCGTTTGAAGGCAACCAGCAATTCGGCCCCCAGCGCACCATCAACGGCGCGATGGTCGGTCGACAGCGTCACCGACATCACGGTGGCGATTTTGATCTCGCCATTCTTGACAACCGCCCGCTCCTCGCCGGCGCCGACCGCCAGGATCGTCGCATGCGGTGGGTTGATGACGGCGGCAAAGTCCTTGATGCCGAACATGCCGAGGTTCGATACAGCCGTGGTGCCGCCCTGATACCCTTCCGGCTTCAACTTGCGGCTGCGCGCCCGGCTGGCCAGGTCCTTCATCTCGTTGGAGATGGTGGACAGCGTCTTTTCGTCCGCCTTGCGGATGATCGGCGTGATCAGGCCGCCGGGGATCGACACCGCAACGCCGACATCGGCATGCTTGTGCTTGACCATGGCGCTTTCGGTCCATGACGCATTGGCATCCGGCACCGCCTTCAGCGCCAGCGCCATTGCCTTGATCACCATGTCGTTGACCGACAGCTTGTAGGCCGGCACATCACCCTTTTCAGTCTTCTTGACTGGCGCTGCCGCATTGATCTGCGTGCGCAATGCCAAGAGCGCATCGAGTTCGCAGTCGAGCGTCAGGTAGAAATGCGGGATGGTGGTCTTGGCCTCGACCAGGCGGCGCGCGATGGTCTTGCGCATATTGTCATGCGGGACCAGTTCGTAGGAGCCTTGCTCGAACAGTTTCAGCACCTGCTCGTCCGACATCGCCTTCACCGGCGCGGCGGCAGCAGCCGGAGCCGCCGGTGCCCCTGCGGGCAGTGCCTTGGCGGCAGGCTTGGCGCCGCCACCGGCAATCGCCGCATCGACATCGGCTTTCACCACCCGGCCATGCGGGCCAGTGCCTGCAATGGTCGAGAGTGCAAGACCCGCCTCACGGGCAAGACGACGAGCCAAGGGTGTTGCGCGCGCAACCGAAGGCGATTTGCCGATCTCCTCTCTTGTGGGGGAGATGCCCGGCAGGGCAGAGGGGGGCGCGACGGACTGAGATGCGGGCGGGACAGCGCCCCCCTCTGTCGACTTCGTCGACATCTCCCCCGCGAGGGGGGAGATTGGCGCCTTGTCCTGCTTCGTAGCAGCCCCGTAAATTTCATCGTCGGCATAGATCCACGCGACAGCCGCGCCAACAGGAATGTCGATCCCCTCCTTCCCGGTGACGTCGCGCAGCACGCCGCTGGCCGGCGCATCGATCTCCATCGCCGCCTTATCGGTCTCGATCTCGAACAGCACATCGCCCTTCTTGACGCTGGCGCCTTCCTCGGCGAACCAGCGCGAGATTTGTCCGGTCGCCATGTCCATGTCGACCTTGGGAAGAATGACTTCGGTCGGCATCGATCAGCGCACCCCTCTCACGAGGTCGCGCGCAGCCGCGATGATGTCGGGAACCTGCGGCACGACAGCCTTTTCCAGCTCCGGATTGTAGGGGATCGGCGTCTCGGCGCCGCCCAGCCGCACGATCGGCGCATCGAGGTAATCGAACGCCTCGCTCTCGGCGATCATCGCGCTGACCTCGGCGCCGATGCCCAGCGTCTTGACCGCTTCGTAGACGCACATCAGCCGCGATGTCTTCTTGACGCTGTCGATGACGGTCTGCTTGTCCATCGGCCGGATGGTCCGGAGATCGACGACTTCGATGTCGATGCCTTCGGCTTCCAGCGCCGCCGCGGCGTCGAGCGCCTTGTGCACCATGATCGAGGTGGCGACGATGGTCAGGTCGCGGCCCTCGCGACGGATGTCGGCCTTGCCGATCGGCACCGTGTAGTAGCCTTCGGGCACCGGGCCCTTCATCTTGTAGAGCAGCTTGTGCTCGAAGATCATCACCGGATCGGGATCGGCGACCGCGGCCAGCAGCATGCCCTTGGCATCGTATGGTGTCGCCGGCTGGATGACCTTGAGGCCCGGCACATGGCCGAGCCAGGCCTCGAGGCTCTGGCTGTGCTGGGCCGCGGCACCGGTGCCGGAGCCGGCGGGAAAGCGCATTACCACCGGAACCGAAACCTCGCCGCCGAGCATGAAGCGCATCTTGGCCGCCTGGTTAACGATCTGCTCCATGGCGAGCGTGGCGAAATCGGAAAACTGGAACTCGAAGATCGGCCGCATGCCGGTGAGGGCGGCGCCCACCGCGACGCCCGCGCCACCCAGTTCCGAAATCGGCGTGTCGATCACCCGCTCGCTGCCAAACCGATCGACCAGATCGCCGGTCACCTGGAAGGCGCCCCCATAGACGCCAATATCCTCGCCCATCAGGAAGACGCGTTCGTCCATGTCCATGGCGATCGCCATGGCTTCCTGGATCGCCTGGGCGTAGCTCAGTTCACGCACCATCGCGTCCATCACGCCTGCTCCGTATAGACATAATTGCCGGTGTCGCGCACATCCGGCGACGGGCTGGCCTTGGCAAACTCGATGCCGTCGGCGATCTCCTGTGCCACCGCGCCGCGAATGGCCTCGATGCCCTTGTCGTCGATGAAGCCGAATTCGCGCAGCTCGCTTTCGAACAGGGTGATCGGATCGCGGTTCGACATCCAGTCCTCGATCTCCTCCTTGCTACGATAGCGGTTGCGGTCGCTCTTGGAGTGACCGCGATGGCGATAGGTCTTGGATTCGATCAGCGTCGGCCCCTCGGCGGCGCGTGCACGCTCCACAGCCTTGTACGACGCCTCGGCGACTTCCGAAAAAATATTGCCGTTGACGATGACACCTGGCATCGAATAGGCGGCAGCGCGCTCGGCGATGTTCTTGACGGCGGTCGAGCGCGCCGTCGAAGTCGACATGCCGTAGCCGTTGTTCTCGCAGACGAAAATCACCGGCAGCTTCCAGACCGAGGCCATGTTCAACGCCTCGTGGAAGGCGCCTTCATTGTTGGCGCCATCGCCGAAGAACGACACCACGACCTTTCCGGTCTTCATCATCTTGGCGGAAAGTGCTGCCCCGACGGCGATCGGAATGCCGCCGCCGACGATGCCATTGGCGCCGAGATTGCCCTTGCCGACATCGGCGATGTGCATCGAGCCGCCACGGCCCTTGCAGTAGCCGGTGGTTTTGCCGAAGAACTCGGCGAACATGCGCTTGACCTCGGCGCCCTTGGCGATGCAGTGGCCGTGGCCGCGATGCGTCGAGGTGATCTGGTCATCCTCGGCAAGCGGCATGCAGATGCCCATGGCGCTGGCTTCCTGGCCGATCGACAAATGCATGGTGCCGTGGATGAGGCCGCGCGTGTAGCACTCCTCCGCACCCTCTTCGAAGCGCCGGATGAGGTACATCTTGTAGAGCACATTTCTGAGCTGCTCGGCGCTGTACTGTCGATAGACGAAGGGCAGGTTGGCGCGACTGTCGGCGACGGCTTTGCTGGCTCCGGCCATGGTCAGGCTCCCACGGACCCGTAGACGAGCTTGTCCTGGCGGGCACGCAATTCGGCGATCTTGGAGCCCGGCGCGGGAGCGGCATTCGCATAGGTGATAAGCTCGCCCTTCTTGATCGGCTGGGTCACCGAGCCGCCTTGCAGCAGGCCGCAGGGAATGGCCTTGGCGGCGCGCGCCTCCGGCGCCGTCATGATCCAGGCGCGGTAGCAATATTCGCCGATCGCATCGAGCTTCTCACCCGGCTTCAGATCCTTCTTGGCCACCGCGCAGACTTCGGCCGTTGGTTTGGCCAGCGGGACCATATCCGCCTTGCCGTAGAGCACGACACGGGCGCAGGTCAGCGGCACTTCGAGCGAGGTCAAATGATAGGGACGGTGGAAGGTGAAATACGGGCCCTTGCCCATCTTCAGATCTTCCATGCGCTCCGAAATGCGCGGATGCGACATGTCGGCGACGACGAAGACGCCAGGCGCGACACCCTTGCCGATCGAGTAGTCGACGACGCCGACCTTCGACAGCACGCCGCCGTCCTTCTGCGGCACCAGGACCTTGGACAGCTCGCCAAGCGTCGCCGCCGGGCCATGCATCCCGGGCTTGTCCGGAACCAGCCCGGTGGCATTGGCGATCGCCGCCATCTCGACCATGGTCTTGGAGCCATCGACGAATTCGACCAGCATGCGCACATTCATATGCCGGCGCTCGGCCTCCTCCTCATAGTCGGGGGGCGTGGCGTCGATGTTGAGCGGATTGTTCTTGCCTTTGCCGGCGGCGACGATCGGATGGCCCATCGCCGAGACGAACTCGATCAGCTCCATGCAGGACGACGGCTCGTCGCCGGCACCCAGCGAATAGGTGACGCCAAGCCGGTCGGCCTCGCTTTTCAGATAGGCGCCGATGGTGACGTCGGCCTCGACATTCATCATCACCAGATGCTTGCCATGCTCCATGGCGCGCAGGCCGATTTCGGCGCCGACCGCCGGAACGCCGGTGGCGTCGATGACGACATCGATCAGGTCATTGTCGATGACCAGGCTGGCATCGTTGGTGACCGCGACCTTGCCGGCCTCCATCGCCGCCGTCATCGCCGACGCGTTCGACACTTCGCGCGCATGGCCGGTTTGCTGGAAGGCGATATCCACCGCCTTGCTGGCGGCGGGCAGGTTCAGTTCGGAAATGGCGCCGATCTCGATGCCGGACATATGGGCGACGCGGGTGACGATATCGGTTCCCATCTCGCCGGAGCCGATCAGGCCGATACGGATGGGCTTGCCCGACCTGGCGCGTTCCTCGAGATCGCGGGCAAGGCCCGTCAACGAAACATTGGAAGCCATACCGCTCGTTCCTCCCATAATGCAGGCTATTCAATCGCCTGACCGGTATTGAACATATGTATTTCTGTCAAGACTAATGTGCACATCAGTTGCTTTGTGGCGCACCATTGTGGAGGCTCCGCGTGACCCAAAACAGCCCACCAACGCGAGGGTCGCGCAGCGGTTGCGCAGACCACACACTGGCACGGCTGCGTGCTTCCCGGCACACGGATTCTGGGTAGCTCGTCCACCGGTCGTGGCGATCGCTGCGCCAGGCCTCTCGACGGTTCAGGCTATAGAGCCGGCGGCACCGGGAAATCGTGGAAATGCAGGATCACCCCATCCGCATCGATCAAGATCACGGCATAGGCTGGCGGCTCGTGGCCGAGGCTCCAGCTCTGCGAGAAATCCAGCGCGGTCTGATGATTGGTGCTGCGCAGCGTGCTGACGGGAATGCCGCGCCAGCTGCCGGCGATCAGCCGGTGGACGTGTCCGGCAAAGATGTGGCGGACATTGCCGTGGCCCAGCAGTACCTCATGCAAGGCATCGGCATCGGCGAGCATGACACGGTCGAGCTCGGGGATGTGTATCCGGAACGGCGGATGGTGCATGAACAGGAAGACCGGCCGATCTCGGGCCTCTTGCAGTTGCTCATCGAGCCAGTCGAGACGCGCTGCACACAGTTTGCCTTCGACATGTCCGCTATCCAACGTATCGAGCAGGATCAGGCGGCCTTCGCCGCTGTCGACGACGCTTTGGACAAAACCGCGCTCGGCGGTGGCTTGCGGGAACATCTCGAGAAACAGCGCCCGGTCGTCATGGTTGCCAAGCATCAGGCGGCAGGGCGGACCGAATTTCGTCAGGCTCTCCCTCAGCGCTTCGTATGCGGAACGCTCGCCGTCATTGGTCAGGTCGCCGGAAATCACCACCAGATCGGCGTCGGCATGGTTGGCGCCGATGTCGGCAAGGCAGGCTCGCAACCTGGAGAGCGGATTGGAGCCGTACAGAAGACCGCCCGGCGTCATCAGATGCGGATCGGATATCTGGATGACTTTCATGGACCTGACCGGGATGCTTCCTGCTGGCGGCTTTCCTGTTGAATCCTGGCGGCACCAGCCGGCAAACGAAACGCGATGACCATCCTCACTGTGCGGTCCAGCCGCCGTCCATGGGCAAGGTCGTGCCGGTGATCTGCTTGGCAGAATCCGAGCACAGGAACAGCGTCAATGCCGCAAGTTCGTCGACGGTGACGAACTCCTTTGTCGGCTGTGCCGCTAGCAGCACGTCGTGCTTGACCTGTTCCTCGGTCATGCCGCGCGCTTTCATCGTGTCGGGAATCTGCTTTTCGACCAGCGGCGTCCAGACATAGCCTGGCGCGATCGCATTGACCGTGATGCCGTCAAGCGCTGTCTCGAGAGCCACCGTCTTGGTCAGGCCGGCAATGCCGTGCTTGGCCGACACATAGGCCGACTTGAACGGCGAAGCGACCAGCGCATGCGCGGAGGCCGTGTTGATGATGCGGCCCCATTTGCGCGCCTTCATGCCGGGCACCGCCGCCTTGATCGCGTAGAAGGCGGCGAGCAGGTTGATGCGGATGATGGCTTCCCATTTGTCGTTCGGGAAGTCCTCGATCGGCGCGACATGCTGGATGCCGGCATTGTTGACCAGGATATCGAGACTGCCGAACGCGGCCTCGGCCTCATGCACCATGGCGCTCACCGCCCCACCGTCCATCATGTTGGCATCGGAGTAGCGGCACTTGACGCCGAAATCCTTCTCGATGCCGGCGCGCTCCTGTTCGATTGCCGCGGCATCGCCCAGCCCGTTGATGGTGACGTTTGCGCCTTCGGCGGCAAAGGCGCGGGCTATTGCCAGGCCGATACCGCTGGTCGAGCCGGTGACGAGGGCATTCTTCGAAGACAGGGAACCCATGGTGATCTCGCGCGAGTGGGAGGAACATGTGACATATAATTGTGCATCGCAGCATGACAATGGCAGAGCCATGTGTCGATGCGATTACAACCTGACGACAACGCCGGAGCATGGCTCCTATCCCTTCGAAACCGTTGTCGCCGGGGTGACACGGCACTGTCATGGTGCCGTGCAACATAATTGGTTGCGCATTCGCGCGGTCATTCCTGACGAAATTTTGCCTGTAAAAGACCTTGGGGGTGCAGCTTGGAAATCGCCGATGTCGTGAAGCGCGCCTATGCGATGCCGCTGACCAATCCGTCCTTCCCTCCGGGGCCGTATCGTTTCTTCGATCGCGAATATGTCATCATCACCTACCGCACGACGCGCGAGGCGCTCGAGGCTGTCGTGCCGGCGCCGCTGGAGATCGATGAGCCGCTGGTCAAGTACGAATTCATCCGCATGCCTGATTCAACCGGCTTCGGCGACTATACCGAGACCGGCCAGGTGATCCCGGTGCGCTACAAGGGCCAGCACGGCGGCTACGTTCATTCGATGTATCTCGACGACGACGCGCCGATCGCCGGCGGGCGTGAACTGTGGGGATTTCCCAAGAAGCTGGCCAGCCCCAAGATCGTGCATGAGGGCGAAGTGGTGGTCGGCACGCTGCACTATGGCAGCGTTCTGTGCGCCACCGGCACCATGGGCTACAAGCACCGGGAGGCCGATCACGATTCCGTGCTTGCCTCGCTGGCTGCTCCCAACTTCCTGGTCAAGATCATCCCGCATGTCGACGGCACGCCGCGCATCTGCGAGCTGGTTCGCTACTACCTCACCGACATCACGCTGAAGGAGGCATGGACGGCGCCCGCGGCACTCGATCTGCGGCCCCATGTCATGGCCGACGTTGCGAAGTTGCCAGTGCTCGACATCGTATCGGCTGTTCATTTCACCGCCGATCTGACGCTCAGGCTGGGCGAGGTGGTTTACGACTACCTCGCTGATCGCAACCCTTCCGAGATCAGCGCAACCCAGCCGGAGAAAATTCGTGCTTGAACGCAACCGCAAGAAGGAGGCCACAGCCACCATCGAGGAAATCTCGGCGCAGTATGACCGCATCGCGCTGGTGTTTCAGGGTGGCGGCGCGCTCGGCGCCTATCAGGCCGGGGTCTATCAGGCACTGGCCGACGCCGGCTGCGAGCCGAGCTGGCTTTCCGGCGTGTCGATCGGCGCCATCAATGCGGCGATCATCGCCGGCAATGAATCAAGCCGCCGCCTGCAGCGTCTCGAGCAATTCTGGCAGACGATCTCGGGCCGCAAGATCTGGGCCTATACGCCGGAAGGCGACATCTACCGCGACATCCGCAACCGCACCAGTTCTTGGATGACGATGACCATGGGCCAGCCCGGCTTCTTCAAGCCGCGCAATCCCAATCCCTGGTTCGAACAGCCGGGAGCCGAAGGCGCCACCAGCTTCTATGACACGGCCGAATTGAAGGAGACGCTGGAAAGCCTGATCGACTTCGATTCCTCAACGACGGCAAGAAGCGGCTGAGCGTCGGCGCGGTCAATGTCAGAACCGGCAACTTCGTCTATTTCGACACCGAGAAAGTGCGCATCGAACCGGAGCATATCATGGCCAGCGGCGCGCTGCCGCCGGCCTTCCCGTCGATCCGCATCGAGGGCGAATACTACTGGGACGGCGGCATCGTCTCCAACACGCCGCTGCAATACCTGCTCGACCAGGAGGAAGACCGCTCTTCGCTGGTGTTCCAGGTCGACCTGTTCAGCGCGCGCGGCGCCTTGCCACGCGGCATGGCCGACGTGCTGTCGCGGCACAAGGATATCATGTATTCCAGCCGCACGCGGCAGAACACCGACAATTTCCAACGCATCCATGCGCTGAAGATGAAGCTGCTCGAGGCGCTGAAGCGCGTGCCCGCCGAACTGTTGAAGGATGGCGAAAAAGAGCTGATCGCCGACTATTCGGAGGCCGGCGTCGTCAACATCGTCCACCTGATCTACCAGCACAAAGGCTATGAGGGACACGCCAAGGACTACGAATTCTCCGGCACCTCGATGCGCGAGCACTGGGAGATGGGGCTGGAGGACACGCAGCGCACGCTGCGCCATCGCCAGTGGCTGACCCTGCCGACCAATGTCGAGGGCGTCGCCATCCACGATCTGCACCGCGAGGATCCGACCTGAGGTCTTTGCTGGCGCCTTCGTCTGACGAGGGGGCTGACGAATCCACAGTTTGCCGACCAAAGCCTTTCAGCCGTATTGAAACAAGCCAGACTACCCCAAACGAAAAACGGCGCCGGAACCGGCGCCGTTTTCGTTTCAATAATTGATTGTCCGCTAAAACACCTGGCGGAAGACGATGAACAGCACGAAGGCGAGCGTGATCGAGCACGGCAAGGTCAGCACCCAGGCAAGCAGCAGGTTGCGCACCGTCGACCATTGCAGGCCCGAACCGTTAGCGGCCATCGTTCCGGCGACGCCCGACGACAGCACGTGCGTTGTCGACACTGGCAGTCCGAGCCGGTCGGCCATGCCGATGGTCACCATCGCGACAAGCTCCGCGGCGGCACCCTGGCCATAGGTCAGATGGCTCTTGCCGATCTTCTCGCCGACCGTGACGACGATGCGCTTCCAGCCGACCATGGTGCCGAGGCCGAGCGCCAGGGCAACGGCGACCTTCACCCAGATCGGGATGAACTTCGTCGCGTTGTCGACGGCCTTGTGATAGTCGGTGACCGCTTTCAGATCGGCGGCCTCCATCGGCAGCAACTTCTTCTTGTCGATCAGCTTGAGTGCCTCGCCGATCAGGTAGATGTCATTGCGGGCGTTGCTGACCAGATCGGTCGGCACGTTGTCGACAGTGGCATAGGGCTGCAGGCCCGCTGTCGTGTTGTGGATGTAGGTCTGCAGCGCGACCGTCGTCTGGTCGTTCCAGGTCCGGGTGCGCACGGCATCCTGGACGGCTGCCTTGGCGTCGGTGACGGTGACGCCCGGCTTGACATATTTGCCCAGCGCCTGCTCGACGCTGACGGAAGCCGACTTGTAGGCCTCGAGATAGTTGATGTCGGGCGTCCGGTTCAGCGCAAAGGCCGTCGGCACGACACCGATCAGGATCAGCATGATCAGGCCCATGCCTTTCTGTCCATCGTTGGAGCCGTGCGCGAAGCTGACGCCGGTGCAGGTGAAGATCAGCAGCCCGCGGATCCACCATGGCGGCGGCGTGTTGCCTTTCGGTGCTTCGTAGAGGGCCGGATTGCGCACGAGCAGCTTCACCGCATAGAGCAGGATCGCCGCGGCGAAGAAGCCGATGATCGGCGACACCAGCAAGGTGATGCCGACATTGGTCGCCTGCGACCAGTCGACACCGCTAGTGGCACTGCCGGCAGGTGCCATGAACTGGTTGGCGAGGCCGACGCCGATGATTGAGCCGACCATCGTGTGCGAGCTCGACGCCGGCAGGCCGAGGAACCAGGTGCCGAGGTTCCACAGGATGGCTGCAACGAGCAGTGCGAACACCATGGCAAAGCCGGAGGACGAGCCTACCTGCAGGATCAGCTCGACCGGCAGCAGCGACAGGATGCCGAAAGCGACCGCACCGCTGGAGGTGAGAACCCCGAGGAAATTGAAGGCGCCCGACCACATGACCGCGAATTCGGCCGGCATGGAGCGTGTGTAGATGACCGTCGCCACCGCATTGGCGGTATCATGGAAGCCGTTGACGAACTCGAAGCCCAGCGCGATCAGCAAGGCAATGCCGAGCAGGATCCACGGCACGGTCTTGGCCTCGGCAAGATCCTGGCTGAGCGCGTAGCCGACATAGACGACGCCGACGAGCACCAGCACGCCGAAGGCCGGCAGGAACCATCTC
Organism: Mesorhizobium sp. P2_D5; assembly: GCF_056404355.1. Classification (NCBI taxonomy): domain Bacteria; kingdom Pseudomonadati; phylum Pseudomonadota; class Alphaproteobacteria; order Hyphomicrobiales; family Phyllobacteriaceae; genus Mesorhizobium; species Mesorhizobium sp. P2_D5. The sequence continues at coordinate 466,057 of NZ_JBFUEE010000005.1, read as the reverse complement.
GCGCTACCCGAATTGTGCAGCGGATGATCCGGTCTCGGAATGCCCGCCTCACTAGAAACTATGTCCACCATGTCCCACTCCTATTGCATTGCAGCAAAGAACCGGGACGAACGCTATGTCCGCACAATGAACCCTGTGTGACGATATCGAACACAACTTCCGAGGACATTTCAGGCGAAATGCCTGGTGGTCGACGATGTCAGGCGCCGCCGGACCGCGTCTTCAGGATCGCCGAAAACCGCGGATCGAAAGCCCGACTGATCGGCGCCGCGGCGGCACCGAGCGCGATCGACCAGGGATCGGTGGTGCCGAGCTGCAGGCGCGGCAAATTCCGTTCCGGCCGGTCGGCGATCGACGGCAGCAGCGGATGCATCGCCTCGACCAGCCGGCGGGCCAGCGCTTCCGGCGCTCCGCTGGTCAGGATGACGGTCTGCGGATCGAAGATCGTTTCGATGAGATGCACGCTCCAGCGCAGATCATGCGCCGCACCATCGATCCAGGCAATGATCTTGGGATCCTCGGCCGTGACGAGGCCGTCCATCTGTTGGTAGATGTCGTCGTCGGCCGGGTTGAGGCCGAGATGCTGGTAAAGCGAGGCCAGCGACGCGCGATGTTCGAGCGGCGTCGAGCCGGGGCCGGCCGGCGACAGCAGCGCCATGCCGATCTCGCCGGCATTGCCATGGCCGCCGCTGTAGAGCTCGCCGTTCAGGATCAGTCCGGCGCCGATGCCGTAACCGACGTAGAGGCAGACCGCGTGATCGACGCCGTGCGCCGCGCCGACGATGCGCTCCGCCGTCGCGCAGGCGGCGGCGTCGTTCTGCAAGCTGACATTCAGGCCTGTGCCTTCGGCGAGCGTCTCCAGCAGCGGAAATTTCTGCCAGGCCGGCATCATCCATTTATCGTCCGAATTCTTCAGCCCGAAAGGACCCGGCATGGCGACGCCGAGACCGACAAGCCTCTCTTCGGATTGGGCGGACATCTGGGACAGCTCACGCCGGACGCCGCCGACCAGGCCGAGGATCACCTCGACGCCCTTCGACGGCTCATCGAACGGCAGGTTGGCCTCGGCTCGCGCCAGCACGCTGCCGACCAGATCGACGGCGACCGCCCGCGTCAGGTGGCGATCGATCTGCAGCCCGATGGCAAAGGCGCCCTCGGGAACCAGCCTGTAGGGGGTCGAGGGCTGGCCCCTGCCCTTGCGCACCGCCTCGAGGGCAACGACCAGGCCGTCGCTTTCGAGATCCTCGATGATGTTGGAGACGGCCTGCTTGGTGAGTTGCGTCGCCCGCGCCAGGTCGGCGCGCGACAGGGCGCCATTGAGGCGCAGCGCCTCGATCATGACACGACGGTTGTGCGCGCTCGTGCCTTCCTGGTTGGTGCCGCTCTTGGCGCGGATTGGGCTGAAATCGTCCACCGGCGTTTCCCTCTTGACTCCATTAGGATATTGATCGACTAATTAAGTCAAGCGAATTGACTTAATAGCAAACCGACCGCAGAAAAAGACGGCCAAGGCTTTGTGCCGGGCGCCGCCCACGGTCGGGGACCATTGGGTCACGTGACATCAATCCGGGAAGGCAACGCATATATCGCCCGCCCGCCAACATCGGAAATGGGAGAAGAAGATGCTGAAATCGATCGGTAAGACACTCTTGGGCGCAGTCTTTGTCGGAGGATTGCTCGTTCCCCATGCTTTCGCCGAAACGTCCATCAATGCGCTTTTCATGGCGCAGGCCGCCTACAGCGAGGCTGACGTACGCGCCATGACAGACGCCTTCACGAAGGCCAATCCCGACATCAAGGTCAATCTCGAATTCGTCCCCTATGAGGGCCTGCACGACAAGACCGTGCTCGCGCAGGGCTCGGGCGGTGGCTACGACGTCGTGCTGTTCGACGTCATCTGGCCGGCCGAATACGCCACCAACAAGGTGCTGGTCGATGAGTCATCGAAGATCACAGGCGACATGAAGAAGGGCGTGCTGCCCGGCGCCTGGACCACGGTCCTGTATGAAGGCAAGTACTACGGCATGCCGTGGATCCTCGACACCAAATACCTGTTTTACAACAAGGATATCCTGGAGAAGGCCGGCATCAAGGCGCCGCCGAAGACCTGGGAAGAACTCGGCGAACAGGCCAAGATCATCAAGGACAAGGGCCTGCTGAAGACACCGATCGCCTGGAGCTGGTCGCAGGCCGAGGCCGCGATCTGCGACTACGCCACGCTGGTCAGCGCCTATGGCGGCGACTTCCTCAAGGACGGCAAGCCGGACTTCCAGAATGGCCCCGGCGTCGCGGCGTTGAAATACATGGTCGACAGCTACAAGTCGGGCCTCACCAATCCCAATTCCAAGGAATTCCTGGAAGAGGACGTGCGCAAGGTCTTCGAAAACGGTGACGCCGCCTTCGCGCTGAACTGGACCTACATGTACAACATGGCCAACGATCCGAAGGACAGCAAGGTCGCGGGCAAAGTCGGCGTTGTGCCGGCGCCAGGTGTCAGTGGCACCAGCGAGGTGTCGGCCGTCAACGGCTCGATGGGCCTTGGCGTCACAGCGGTCTCCAAGCATCCGGACGAAGCCTGGAAATACATTGAATTCATGACCTCGCAGGCGACGCAAAACCAGTATGCCAAGCTCTCGCTGCCGATCTGGGCGTCGTCCTATGACGACCCGGCGGTGACCAAGGGCCAGGAAGAGCTGATCGCCGCCGCCAAGCTCGGCCTGGCTGCGATGTATCCGCGCCCGACCACGCCGAAATACCAGGAGCTGTCGACCGCCTTGCAGCAGGCGATCCAGGAATCGCTTCTCGGCCAGTCTTCACCGGAAGACGCCTTGAAGACCGCCGCGCAAAACAGCGGCCTCTGAGCACTGTTGTCGTTCAACATGGGCGGCCTTGTGCCGCCCATGTTATGTCCAGATCAAAGATGAACGAAGAAAGGCTGCTCCGATGTCGGGCACCTGGATGACAACCCGTGCATGGTTGCTGATGCTGCCGCTGCTCGTGGTCATGGTCGCCGTCATCGGCTGGCCGCTGGCCGATACCGTCGGGCTTTCCTTCACCGACGCCAAGCTTGTCGGCACGGGCGGCAATTTCGTCGGCTTCGACAATTATGCGAACATGCTGTCCAGCTCGAATTTTTCGCGCACGCTGGTCACCACGACACTCTTCGCGGTGATTTCGGTCGCCGCCGAAATGGTGATCGGCGTTCTCGCAGCACTGCTGCTCAATCAGCAGTTTCATGGCCGCGCCATCCTGCGCGCCTTGATGATCCTGCCCTGGGCGCTGCCGACCGTGGTCAACGCCACGCTGTGGCGGCTGATCTACAATCCCGAATATGGCGCGCTCAACGCTGCCCTCACACAAATGCACCTCATCGATGCCTACCGTTCCTGGCTCGGCGAGCCGGGCACCGCGCTGGCGGCGCTGATCGTCGCCGACTGCTGGAAGAACTTTCCGCTGGTGGCGCTGATCGCGCTGGCCGCGCTGCAGGCAGTGCCACGCGACATTACCGCGGCCTCGCTCGTCGACGGCGCCGGGGCCTTCAACCGCTTCCGCTTCGTCATCCTGCCCTATCTCGCCGGTCCGCTGATGGTGGCGCTGGTGCTGCGCACCATCGAGGCTTTCAAGGTCTTCGACATCATCTGGGTGATGACCCGCGGCGGCCCGGCCAACAGCACGCGCACGCTGTCGATCCTCGTCTACCAGGAGGCCTTCTCCTTCCAGCGCGCCGGATCCGGCGCGTCGCTGGCGCTGATCGTCACCTTGCTCGTCACCGTGCTGGCCGTCGCCTATGCCGCGCTGGTGCGCAAGACCGCCGGGAGTGCCGCCTGATGGAACGCCAGAGCCCGGCCTTCACCATCTTCATCCACGCCTGCGCTTTGCTGCTCGCAGCCGTCATCCTGGCGCCCCTCGCCTGGCTGTTCATCATGAGCATCTCGCCAGCCGCCGACCTTGCCGCCAAGCCGCTGCGCTGGTGGCCGCAAAGTGCTGACTTCTCGCGCTACGGGCAATTGCTGTCGACCGCCGAAAACAGCGCCGGCGCTGCCTTCACCTCCTCGCTGCGCAACAGCCTCGAGATTGCCGGCATGGCGACCATCGCGGCGCTCGCGCTGGCGATCCCGGCCGGCTGGGCCGTCTCGCGCACGCCGTCGATCGGCTGGTCGCTGTCGATGGTCATCGCCACCTACATGTTGCCGCCTGTGGCGCTTGCCGTGCCGCTTTATATGGGCCTGTCGTATCTCGGCCTGCTCAACAATGTCTTCGGCCTGGCGCTGGTCTACCTGACCATACTGGCGCCGTTCACCACCTGGCTGATGAAGTCGGGTTTCGACTCGATCCCGCGGGAAATCGAGGCGGCGGCAATGATCGACGGCGCTGGACTGTTCCAGACGCTGCGCATCATCACGCTGCCGCTGGCGGCACCGGTGATGGCGACATCGGCGCTGTTTGCCGTGCTGCTCGCCTGGGACGAATTCTTCTATGCGCTGCTGTTCACCTCGGACCAGCGCGCGAAGACCCTGACCGTCGCCATCGCCGATTTGGCCGGCGGCCGGGTTTCCGACTACGGATTGATCGCCACGGCCGGCGTGCTGGCAGCCTTGCCGCCGGTGCTGATCGGCCTGGTCATGCAGCGGGCGCTGATCTCCGGCCTGACCAGCGGCGGTGTGAAAGGATGACGATGACCACTGGCAAGAGCCGCCCCGCCGGGCTCATGGCGATCGACCGCGAGATGGCGCGCCAGCATGCCGATGCGATCGCGTCGTTCGAACACAACGCGGCCATGGCGGCAAAGGTCGCCGCCTCGATCCGGCGCAGCGGGCGCCTGTTGCTGCTCGGCATGGGCGGCTCGCATGCCGTCGGCCGCGCCGTCGAGCCGCTCTACCGCGCGCTTGGCATCGATGCGCTGGCACTGCCGCTTTCCGAGCAACTCGGCCAACCGCTGCGACTGGCCGGCAGGACGGTGCTCGTCACCTCGCAGTCCGGTGAGAGCGCCGAGGTCGTCAGATGGTTCTCAGAGGCTGGCGGCACCGCCGATGTTTTCGGCTTGACGCTTGAAGGCGCTTCGTTCCTGGCTCGCACGGTGCCTTGCCTGGTCGGCGCCGGCGGCACCGAACTGGCGTTTGCCGCAACCCGCAGCCTGACCGTGACCTTCGCTTTGCATCTGGCGATCATCGCCGCACTCGGCGAGGATCCGAGTGCCGCGCTTGGCGCTCTGGATCAGCCGCAAGACAACGACATCACACAAGCGCTCGCAGCACTGGCTGGAGTGACAGCCGTCGTCACCTCGGGCCGGCGGTTGCAAGGTCTTGGCGAAGCGCTGGCACTCGGCCTTAGCGAACTGTCGCGCCTGCCGTGCTTTTCGCTCGAGGGCGGCCAGTTGCGTCACGGGCCGATGGAAATGCTCGGCCCGCACGTCGGCGTCATCCTGTTTCGCGGCAACGACCCGACATCGGATCTGGTGACCGCCATGGCCATATCCGTGGTCGAGGCCGGCGCACCGCTCGTCGTCTTCGATTCGTCCGGGCAAACGCCTGTCGCAGGAGCCGTGACGCTTTCCTTCAAACCGGCTTCCGGTATGGCCGCGATCTTCGCCATGCTGCCTCCAGCGCAACGCCTGATGATCGCTTTCGCCGATGCCCGCGTCGACAATGCCGGCACGCCGGTTCGCTCGACCAAGATCACCAGGAGCGAGTGATGCGTCCGCTTGCGGTGATCGGCAACGTCAATGTCGACCTGATTGTCGGCCCGGTAGCGCCGTGGCCTGCCGCCGGAACGGAGACCGTCGTCGATCACGACGAATTGCGCGTCGGCGGCCAGGCAGGCAACAGCGCGCTGGCCTGGCAGGCGTTGGGCGTCGATTTCGCCGTTGCCGCCAATGTCGGCGACGACCAGTTCGGCCGTTGGCTTCGCGAGGCCTTTGGCCGCCGCGCCGAGAAATGGCCGGTCCGTCCTGAAGGCACGACGCTGTCCGTCGGCATGACCCACCCGGACGGCGAGCGGACCTTCTTCACCACACGCGGACATCTGCCGCGCTTCGGCCTCGGCGATGTGTTTTCCGTGCTCGACGGCAGGGCGCTCTCGGGCGGCTACGCGCTGTTGTGCGGCTCTTTCCTGACCGACGATCTCACACGCCATTACGACGCGTTTTTCGACTGGGCGGACAGCAACGGCATTGCCGTCGCGCTCGACACCGGCTGGCCGATCGATGGCTGGACCGAGGCAAATTGCACGGCCACCCGCGCATGGCTGTCGCGCTGCGAGCTGGCGCTGTTCAACGAGGTCGAGACCGTGACCCTGGCCGGAACGCAGAGCCCTGTGGAGGCCGCCCGCGCGATCCGGTCGAGCATGAAGGAAGGCGCGACCTTCGTCGTCAAGCGCGGCCCGCTGGGCGCCATCGCCATCGGCCCGGACGGCGCACTTGTCGAAGCCGTCGCGCCCGATGTCCGGGTGGTCGACACGATCGGCGCCGGCGATGTCTTCAACGCCGCCTTCCTCGCTGCACTGGCGCAGGAGCAGCCGCTGTCGGCCTGTCTCTCCGCCGCGACGCATGTGGCGTCGCGCGCGATTTCCACCTTGCCCCGCAACTATGGTGGGCCGATGCAGTTCAGGGAATCCACACATGAGCGCGCTTGAAATCCGCGACATCCGCAAGAGCTACGGCAGTGTCGAGACGCTGAAAGGCATCGACATCGCGCTGCAGAGCGGCGAATTCCTGGTGCTGCTCGGCTCCTCGGGCTGCGGAAAATCGACGCTGCTCAACATCATCGCTGGGCTGGCCGAGGCGACCAGCGGCGATGTGCTGATCGGCGGCCGCTCGATCCTTGGCGTTCATCCCAAGAACCGCGATATCGCCATGGTCTTCCAGTCCTATGCGCTCTATCCGAACCTGACTGTTCACCGCAACATCGGCTTCGGACTGGAGATGCGCGGGGTCGCCGCCGACGAGCGCAACAGGGCGGTACACGAAGCGGCGAAGCTGCTGCAGATAGAGACCCTGCTCGACCGCAAGCCGAGCCAGCTTTCTGGCGGTCAGCGCCAGCGCGTCGCCATTGGCCGGGCGCTGGTGCGCAAGCCGCAGGTCTTCCTGTTCGACGAGCCGCTGTCCAATCTCGACGCCAAGCTGCGCCTGGAAATGCGCACCGAACTGAAGCGCCTGCACCAGATGCTGCAGACCACGATCGTCTATGTCACCCATGACCAGATCGAGGCAATGACGCTGGCGACCCGCATCGCGGTGATGCGCGACGGCCGGATCGAACAGCTCGGCACGCCCGAAGATATCTACGACCAGCCGGCGACACTCTATGTCGCGGGCTTTGTCGGCGCACCGTCGATGAACATGCTGCAGGCGGTCGTCATCGACGGAAAGCTGGCCATAGCCGATACCGACGTGCGGATACCCGTGCCTGCACGCAATCGACACTCGGTCCGCGACGGCGCACCGGTCGTCGTCGGCATCAGGCCCGAAGCGCTTCGCGTGGCGACCATTGCTGCGACAGACTTGTCATTGCCCGTGGAGATCGAGGTCGTCGAACTGACCGGACCCGAACTGGTCACCACGGCCCGCATCGGTGCACAGCGGCTGACGGCTTGCCTGCCGCCACGGACCCGGCTTGCCAAGGGCCAAACATGCAGCTTCGCCTTCGATGAGACAGCGCTTCGCTTGTTTGACCCGGCAACCGGCAAGGCCTTCCTGGATCAGCCCTGATCGATGTCCTCGCGGGTATGCGGCGACCCCGCAATCTCAAGCAGGGACGACACCAGCAACTGCCGTTCGTCTTTCGAAAGGACATCCGCATCGAAGAGGCTCATGCTGCGCAGCCCTTCTATGGCCAGGTAGCAGACCAGCAACGACTTCAGATCCGGCGTCTCGCCCTTCAGCCGCTCGAAAAGCTGCTGCTTGAACGTCTTTATCGGCGTCATGAAGTCGGGATCCTCGGCGATCGCCGAAAAGATCCAGGATGCCGATGGCCGCTTCTCCTCGCAATCGCTTGCCGACAGCGTGATGTAGACGGCGAGTGGGTTTTTGCCTTTGTCGGCACTGTTTGCGGTTTCGAGCGCTTGCCCGAAGTCACGCAAATAGCCCTCGACCAATCCCTGCATCAACTTGGCCTTGGTCGGGAAATTGTAGAGCAACCCGCCTTTCGATACGCCGGCGCGGCTGGCGACCGCTTCCAGCGACAGGCTGCCGGGCCCGGATTCTCTTGCGACGTCCGCCGCCGCAGCAAGAATCTTCTCGCGCGAATTCGATCTTGGAGCTTTCATGGCCCCTCCCATCGCAAGCTTAGGCCCAATTGACAAGACCGTCCAGACGGTACAGTAAGACCGCCGTTATTTGAAATCGGGACCCGCAGTCGATATGTGTCCCGATGTCCGCGCTTCGCGCCGGATTTCGGCTGAGGGGACTTCCTTGTTCAAGCGCATCCTTCGTATCGTCATCATCGCCCTGGTTCTGCTCGTCCTCTTCGTCGTGGTCGGTGGCATTGTCGGCTTCAACTTCCTGCGCGACAACGGCATCAAGCAGTATTTCGCTACGATGAAGCCGCCGGCGGCGACAGTGTCGACGACCATCGCCAAGCCGTCGACCTGGACGCCGGGCGTCGAGGCTATCGGTACGGTCAGGGCTGTGCGCGGTGTCGATCTGACGGTTGAAACCACCGGCATCGTCAAGGAGATCCTGTTTCACGCCAACCAGAAGGTTGCGGAAGGCGCGGTCCTGCTGCAACTCGACGGTGCGGTCGAGCGCGCCGATCTGGAAGCAACGAAGGCGCAAGTCGCGGTCGTCCAGATGGCGCTGACGCGCGCCATTGAACTGCAGCGGCGCGGCGTCAATGCGGACGCTACGCTCGACACGGCGCGGGCAACCGCATCGGCAACCGCCGCGCAAGTGAACAAACTGCAGGCGGTGCTCGACCAAAAGCAGCTGACGGCGCCTTTCAGCGGCACGGTGGGCATTCCGAGAATCGACCTCGGCCAGTACCTGGCGCCTGGCACCGTAGTGGTGACGTTGCAGGATCTGGACACGATGCGGGTCGATTTCTCGGTTCCCGAACAACAGCTCCCGCTGCTCAAGATCGGCCAGACGGTGCGACTGGGCATCGGCGGCGGCGAGATGCCCTATGCCGGTACCATTCGCGGCATCGACCCGAAAATCGACCCATCCAGCCGGTTGGTGAATATCAGGGCGGAAGTCGCCAATCCTGAAGGCAAGCTGACCCCGGGCCAGTTCATGCAGGTCCGTGTCGAACTGCCCGAAGAGCAGAATGTGCTGGCGCTGCCGCAGACGGCGCTGACCACCAGTCTCTATGGCGACTATATATTCGTCGTACAGCCGGCGAAGCCCGCCGAAGCGCCCCCAGCGCAGGCAGCCAAGCCGGAAGAAAAGCCCGCCGCGTCGGCAACCGACAAACCGGCGGACGCCCAGCCCACAGACAAAAAGCCGGCAGATACCAAGCCGGCTGAAGCCATGAAGCCGGCGGCAGATGCAACCAAGCCTGCCGCCGATGCGGCAAAGCCAGCGGACAAGGCTGCCGATCCGGCCAAGCCGGCGGCGGAAGCCGACAAGCCCGCTCTGGTGCTGTCGCAGGTCTTCGTCAAGCCCGGTCGTCGCAACGAGGGCATGGTCGAGATCGTCGAGGGGCTGAAGGCTGGAGACGAAGTCGTCACCGCCGGTCAGAACCGGCTCTTCAATGGCATGTCCGTCGCCGTCGACAACACCATCGACCCGACCAAATCGGCGAACAAGCAGGCCGACCCGCAATGAGCTTTTCCGATATCTTCATTCGCCGGCCTGTCCTTTCGACGGTCCTTGCCTGCATGATCCTGCTGCTGGGTTTCCAGGGCATCTTCAACCTGTCGATCCGGCAATATCCGAAGGTCGACGAGACGGCGATCACCATCACGACGGCCTATCCCGGCGCCAGTGCCGACCTGATCCAGGGCTTCATTTCCGCTCCGATCGCCCGCGCCGTGGCCTCGACCGAGAACATCGACTACGTCACCTCGTCGAGCCGTCCGTCTTCCAGCACCGTGACGGTGCAGATGAAGCTTGGCTCCAACCCCGACGTGGCACTGACCGAAGTGCTGTCCAAGGTCCAGGGCGTGCGCGGCACCTTGCCGGACGCCTCCAAGGACCCCGTCATCGTCAAGGGCACCGGCCAGCAGTTCGCGATGATGTACATCTCGATGCAGAATCCGAACATGACGAAGGAGCAGCTGACGGAGTATATCGAGCGCGTCATTCGGCCACGCATGTCGACGGTCGAAGGCGTCGCCGACGTGCAGATCTTCGGCGCCCAGGAATACTCGATGCGCGTCTGGATCGACCCGGTCAAGCTTGCCGCGCGCGGCGTGACTGCCGCCGAAGTTCTGGAGGCGATCGATAATTCCAACTTCCTGTCGGCGCCGGGCAATACGCAGAACGAGTATGTGGTCTCGTCGATCACAGTGCGCTCGACGCTGCAGACGCCCGAAGCATTCGCCGCGCTGCCGTTGCGCTCGACGGACGGCAATGTGGTGCGGCTGCGCGACGTGGCTCGCGTCGAACTCGGCGCCGAGAACACCGACACCAGGGTCAGCTTCAACGGCAAGCCCGGCACCTTCCTCGCCATCTTCCCGACACCCGCGGCCAACCCACTGACCACGGCGGCGGCGCTTACCAAGCTGGTACCGCAGATTCAGGAAACACTACCGAAGGGCATGACGATCGAGGTCGTCTACGATGCGACCGGGCAGATCAGCGCCTCGATCGAAGAGGTGTTCAAGACCATCGCCGAGGCGGTTGCCATCGTCATCGTCGTCATCCTTTTGTTCCTTGGCTCTTTCCGTTCGGTGATGATGCCAATCGTCACCATCCCGCTGTCGCTGATCGGCGTCTGCTTCCTTTTGTTTGCGGTGGGCTATTCGATCAACCTTCTCTCCCTGCTGGCCATGGTGCTGGCTATCGGCCTCGTCGTCGATGACGCCATCGTGGTGGTCGAAAACATCCACCGCCACATGGAAGAAGATCACATGTCGCCGATGCAGGCGGCATTCAGCGGCATGCGCGAAATCGCGTCGGCCATTGTCGCCATGACGATGACGTTGGCCGCCGTGTTCGCGCCGCTGGCCTTCACCGGCGGCCTGACGGGCGCGCTGTTCCGCGAATTCGCGGTCACGCTCGCCGGCTCGGTTGTGCTGTCAGGTGTCATCGCCGTCACCATCACCCCGATGATGTCGGCGCGCCTCTTGAAGTCCGGCACACCGGGCCGTTTCCAGCGTATTGTCGACGGCACCTTCGCGCGGGTCGAGCACGTCTACGAGAGGGCCGTCACCGGTTCGCTGAACTATCGCCCGCTGACGCTGATCATCGTGCTGGCGCTTGTCGGCGTCACCGGTTTCATGTTCACCAAGACCTCGAGCGAACTGGCGCCGGAAGAGGACCAGGGCTTTCTGCTCTCGATTGTGACAGCGCCACGCTATGCTACGTCCGACTACACCGAGACATACGTCAACCAGATGCTCGGCCTTGTGAGGGATATTCCCGAGACGCGGGCGCAGTTCTCCGCCGTCGCCTTCGGCGGTGAGACAAACAGCGCCTTCGTCGGCTTTGCCTTCAAGGACTGGGCTGAACGCAAACGCAATTCCAAGGAATTGCAGGCCGACATTACGGCCCGTCTCGCCAAGGTGGCGGGTGTCCAGGCCTTCGTCTTTGCGCCACCGACGCTGCCGGGCTCCGGCGGCGGCCTGCCCATCGCCTTGGTGGTGCGATCGACCGGCGATTCCTCGGAAGTGTACGATGTGGCGGAGAAGATCAAGAACAAGGCGCAGGCCTCCGGTCGCTTCATCGTCGTGCAGAATTCGATGGCCTATGACGCGCCGCAGGTGACGGTGACTATCGATCGCGACCGCGCCGCGGCCCTCAACCTGCCGATCGCCGATATCGGCCGGACGTTGACGCTGCTGGTCGGCGGTGCCGAAGTGGCGCAATTCGATCGCGACTCCAACAGCTACGACATCATCCCGCAGGTGCCGCAGGAGTTCCGCGACAACCCCGAAAAGCTCGGCCAATACTTCGTGCGCAGCGTCACGGGCGAGATGGTGCCGCTGTCGGCCGTGGTGAAGATCTCCAACAATGCCGCGCCGGCGGCCATCGAGCAGTTCAACCAGCTGAATTCAGCAACGATTTCCGCGCTTCCGCTGCCCGGTGTCACCACCGGCGACGGGCTGAAGGCACTGGAGGACATCGCCAGGGAGAACCTGCCCGATAGCTTCTTCATTGATTACTCCGGCCAGTCCAGGCAAGAGAAGGAACAGGGCAACACCATCCTGATCGCCTTTGCGGCGGCCGTCATCGTCATCTATCTGGTGCTGGCGGCGCAGTTCGAAAGCTTCCGCGATCCGCTGATAATCATGATGGCGGTGCCGCTATCGATCTTCGGCGCCATCGTGCCGCTCAATCTGGGTCTCGGCACGCTCAACATCTATACGCAGGTCGGTCTGATCACGCTGATCGGCCTGATCACCAAGCACGGCATCCTTCTGGTCGAGTTCGCCAACCAGCAGCGTGAAATCCATGGCATGCGGCGGCGCGACGCCATCATCGCCTCGGCCAAGGTCCGCCTGCGCCCGATCCTGATGACGACGGCGGCGATGGCGCTTGGCGTGGTGCCGCTGATCACGTCCAGCGGTGCGGGCGCCGCGGCGCGCTATTCGATGGGCCTGGTCATCTTTACCGGCATCCTGGTCGGCACCATGTTCACGCTCTTCGTCGTGCCCATGTTCTACACCTTCATCGCCAGCAAGGACCTGCCGCATCTGGCCGAGAAGCCGGATCCCAAGCTGATGCCGGCACTGCCGAACTAGAGCAATTCCAGGAAAAGTGTGAAACGGTTTTCCCGGGAAAAGCGCGTAGCGCTTTCCCTTAGGGAATTGCGTCAAAACAAAGAGTTAGAGCAGTTGGCCGTTTCAGAGAAACGGTGAACTGCTCTAAAGCAAAACAGGATGACAACAAAAAAGAGGCCGGAAAATTCCGGCCTCTTTTTTTGGCTGGGCTCGATACCGCCGGTTTGAGCTGTACTCGATACCGCGCAAACCTTCCTGCGGGAGCCTTGAACGAGGACGCGGCAGTTGGCCTGCCCGTTTCACAGCCTGCTACTTGACGATGACGATGCTGGTGTTGGTCGGCCCGAACATTTCGACGAGCTGATAGAAATCGGCGGCGTTGTCGGGATGCAGCCGCACGCAGCCATGCGAAGCCGGCTGGCCGAGGCGCTTGATCGCGTTGGTGGCATGCACCGCATAGCCGCCGCTGAAGAAGACCGAGTGCGGCATCGGCGCGTTGTCGTACTTCTTCGAATACCACATCTCATGCATGCGCGTCGGCTTGAACGAACCGGTCGGCGTCACATGGGCTCCGTCGCCGGTAGAAACCTTCCAGGCGAAGGCCGGCCGACCGTCGACAGAGACTTCCATGACCTGCTGTGAAAGCGAGACGCGCGCCACGATCTTGTTGGCGGCGTGCGCTGCGCCCGAGCCTGCGCCGAACAGCAGTGCCGCACCGGTCAGGGCGGCGGCGGCGACGTTGATCAGCTTGGCGGAAATGGCGGTGTGCATGATGGTATCCCCTCTCTCTGCCGGACTTGGCCGGCTCCAATTCGATGGCTGCTTATCCCAATGGCATGTTTCGGGGAGATTTCGTGAAATGCTCGTTTTTGTTTCGAATCTGTTTCCTCTGGTTAACAAGCAGAGCCCGCTGACCGCCCCGGGAGAGGCGGTCAGATGCTGCTTGCTGACGGGGTCCAGATCACGAACATGGGTATTTGCCCCTCAACGAAGGTGCGAATTTCTGTATATGAAACAATGATCTTCGATCTCGAAACCAAGCGGCAACAAAGCGCGACTCCAAGCGGCATGATCCGGATACGGGCCGCAAGCAAAGTTGACGTAACGAAAACAGCCGGTACGAAAATGGAAACGAAATCGAACGCACTGTCCTGGGTTCTCAGGATCAGCATCGCGGCAGTGGTCATCGGCGGCGTCGGCACGGTTGCCGGCAACTCGTTGACAAATCTCGGCGCGATGACGTCAGGCGAGATTTCGACCCTGCATGCCGCACTGTTTTTTGCCACGGTCTGGATTGTTTCCAGCCTGCGCGTCGTTCGGCTCAAGGCCCTCTGGCGGGTCGGTCTTAAGCTGACGGGAATGCGCGGCCCCTCCGGCAACTTGCTGCCGAGAGGACCGAAGGCCCGCGCCGCAGCGGGGGGCTCCGTGAGCGGCGCGGGCACTTCGGGAGTATCCTGAAGTGACCTGCAACACACAAATGGGGAACTGATACGATGAACACGAAATTTGCCGCTTCGGTGCTTTCTGCACTGCTTTACGCGCAGGGCCTGCTGGGCTTTGCCGCCGTTGCCACCGTGCTGCTCAGGGACCGCGCCCATGCGAGCGAGCTCAGCATGGGCAATGACATCCCATCGGGTCCCTCGCTGCTGGTGGTGCGCTGATCGTCAGGAGCATCGGATCCAGGTGGAAACTCCGATGCTCGAACGAAGAGATGGCGTCAGTGCCCAGCCGTCAGTCGACGAATTGCTGCGGCGGATCAAACCGATAGCCGGCGCCGCGAATGGTGGTGATGGTGTCGGTGTCGAGCTTGCGGCGCAGCCGCACGATGCGCGAATCGATCGAGCGATCGAAGGCGTCGGCGTTTTCGGCAGGTGCCGCGGCAATGATATCGTCACGCGTCAGCACCTTGCGCGGACTGGCCAGGAACAGCCTGAGCAGCGCCACCTGACCGGGCGAAAGCTGCTCTTCCGTGCCGGACCGATGCATGACCATGGCCGATCTCAGATCGACGGTCGCGTTCTCCAGCACGATCAGTTCCTGCGTGCCCCTGCCGCGTCGCGAAAGCAAGCCTCCGACACGGGCGGCGAGTTCCCTGACATTGAGTGGGCTCTCGACGACGTCGGCCGCACCAAGCTCGAGCGCCAGCACCTTGTCGACGAGATCTGCCGGCCGGCAGATCAAGATGAAATCCGGTCCGCCCTCGCCACCATGGCGCTTGAGCAGATCCCGCCCCTCCGCCTGGCTGACGCTGTCGCCGATGACGACGACGTCGATGCCCTTTCCCGACAGCAGCGACTCAGCCTCCCATGGCTGCCGCGCCTGATGCACATCGTGGCCACGCCGCTCGAGATGGTCGGCGAGTTCGGTCGCGACCACTTCGGCGACCGAAACGAGCGCAATGACGGATCGTGCGGCCATATTTTTCAACCGTTCCCTGGCAACTAGATATGAGTGCTGGACATCATGTTTATACCCAATCTACTTTCCACTGAAAGTGGGAGCGAGAGCATCGTGCGGGCAAGAATTGTCATCGTCGAGGATGAGCCCGACCTGAGGGACGCGGTCGCCGAATATCTGGGCGCCGCCGGCTATGACGTGGTCACCGCCGAAAGTGCGGCCGCCGCGCGCAGCCTTGTTGAAACGCAGTCGTTTCATCTCGCCATCCTCGACATCGCCATGCCGGGCGAGGATGGCCTCTCGCTCGGTCGCTGGCTGCGTTCGCGGCTGCCGATCGGTATCATCTACGCGACAGCCGCCGGCACCGCGCTCGACCGCATCGTCGGGCTGGAACTCGGCGCCGACGACTACATCGTCAAGCCCTACGAATTGCGCGAAGTGCTGGCAAGGGTCCGTAGCGTGCTGCGCCGGGTTCCTCAGCCGCAGGAGCTTCAGGGCAAGAAGGCCGCGACGGATCGGCGTTCCGTTGCCTTTGGCCCTTTCCAGGCCGATCTCGACGGCAGGCTGGTCACCGGCGCCAATGGCTCGGTGATCGACATGGCCAAGAGCGAGTTCGACGTGCTGGAGGTTTTCCTGACCCGCGCCAACCGGCTGCTGACCCGCGCCGCGATCTCCGAGGCGATCGGCTTCACCGAAGACCCGGACTCGTCGCGCGCGGTCGACATTCGCATCATGCGGCTGCGCAAGAAGATCGAGACGGATCCGGCCAATCCGAAATTTCTGCGCACGGTGCGCGGCGAAGGCTATATCTTTTCGCTGCCGACCGGCGACGGCAACTGAGCATCGAGCCCAAAGAGGGGTCAGGCTCGCAGCCGTCGCCCGCCGATCGACTGGCCCTGGAATGACGGCAGAAGATGATCGCTGAAACAGCAAACACGGATATGCAAGGGCTCAGGCAGGGCGCGGCGATGGCGGCCGTGCGCGTCGTTCGCCGGCTGCGCGAGGCCGGCGACTGGCAGCGCGAGATGGAGGGCATCCTGGAAACGCTCTGCCGGGCCATAGAATGCCAGCGCGGTATCCTGTTTCGCTTGCGCGAGCTGCCCGGCCAGGGCTTCGCCCAGTCGGTCGCCGCCTATTGGATCGACCCCGACTTCGGCGGAGAACTGGCATCGCCAACCGTCATCATGCAGTCGGTCGTCAACTCGGATCCGCTGCTGGAGCGGGTGGCCGAGGATGAACGGCAAGGCAAGATCTTCGCCGGTCACACGCGCGATCTCGAAGGCTTCCTGAGAACCGACTTCGAAAAGCAGAACATCAAGTCGTTCCTGTCGGTGTCGGTCTTCGCGCATGGCCATCTGTGGGGCACGCTGGCGGTCAATGACTGCGTCGACGAGCGCGACTGGACCGACGAGGAGGAGGCGACGCTGCACATCATCGCGCTCGCCATCGGCGACGCCATCGAGCGATCGCCCTCCGACGCCCATGCCAGCGAAGTCATTCGCCGCACCATGCTGCAGGCCTCGCTCGACGCCATCATCGTCATCGACGAGGCCGGGTCGATCATCGAATTCAACCCTGCCGCCGAAAAGATGTTCGGCTTCCAGCGCAGCGACATCCTCGGCAAGGACCTGCTCGACACCGTCGTGCCCGAATACTACCGCAAGGGCTATTCTTCGGGCGCCGACTATATGTCCGGCCGCGGCGCGCCTATGGTTGGCCAGCGGCTAGAGACCGTGACGCAGAATGCGGCCGGCGAGGTGTTTCCGATCGAGCTGACGGCGACCGAGATGCGGGTCGCCGATCGCCGACTGATCTTCGGTTCGATCCGCGATTTGCGCGACAGGCTACGCGCCGAGGAGGAGATCGGTCGCCAGCGCGAGAAGCTGCACCAGAACGAGAAGATGGCGGCGATGGGTTCGTTGCTGGCCGGCGTCTCTCACGAACTCAACAACCCGCTGGCCGTGGTGGTGGCGCAATCGACGCTGCTGCACGAATTCGCCTCCGATCCGCAGACCAAGGTACGTGCCGAGAAGGTGCGTGCCGCCGCCGAGCGTTGCGGCCGCATCGTCAAGAGCTTCCTGTCGATGGTCCGCCTTCATCCTGCAGCCCAGGCCGAGACCGACCTCAACCAGGTGATCCGCGCTGCCCTCGAGGTGACCGCCTACGGCGCGCGATCAAGCGGCATCATCATCGACACCGATTTCGCCGCCGGCCCGCTGCTGGCCATGGCCGACGCCGACCACGTGACGCAGGTGGCGGCCAACTTCCTCATCAACAGCCAGCATGCATTGGCCGGCATTGCCGGCGACCGGCTGATCAAGGTACGGACGTTCCGCAGTGATCGGGGCAACCCCGGCTTCTCGGTCGAGGACAATGGCCCCGGCGTGCCGGAAGCGATCCGCGGCCGCATCTTCGAATCCTATTTCACCACCAAGCCGGTCGGCGTCGGCACCGGCATCGGCCTGTCGATCTCGAAATCGATCATCGAGCGGCACAATGGCAATGTCTGGTTCGAGGAAGTGATACCGAGGGGAGCACGCTTCGTAGTCCAGCTGCCGGCCATTGCGGCCGGCGCCGCCAGCGCCGGCGAGAACCAGCCGCGCTCGAGCGGCTTGCGTCATGCCTTGATCATCGACGACGAGCCGGATGTCGCCGGCTCGCTCTCCGACATCCTCGAATTGATGGGCATCAAGTCGCGGATTGCACCCGTCTGGGAATCAGGCACCATCACCTTGGGCGGCCACATGCCGCCCGATATCGTCTTTTCGGACCTGCGAATGCCCGGCATCAGCGGCATATCGATCTATCGCGAGCTGCTTGTCGAAAGGCCCGACCTGGCGCAGCGTTTCGTGCTGGTCACCGGCGACCTGATCGGCGCGAAAGCCGAAATCGAGGCCTTGCCGGCGCAGCAGCGGCCGCAGATCCTGGAAAAGCCGTTCAGCACTTTGGATGTACGCAGCGTGCTGTCCGCCATTGCCGAACAGGCGGCATTGAAAGGATAAAAAGAGGCCCCCAGCCGGGCTCGTGGCAGGGGGCCGAAGAAGAGCGCGCTGGAGGGAGCGCTCGGGGGAGGTCAGAGCATGATCCCAAAGAGGGAACCGGTTTCGGGATCAGGCTTTGACAAAAATCAGAAAACGTTCGGCGTGCTGGTCAACGGCGCAGCATTGGCGATCATGCGGATCGCGCGGATCTTGTGCGCTCCTGACTGCTCGGCGATGGCGCGCAGGCAATCCATGCTCTCGGCGCCCCAGGCCTGCCCCTTGCAGGCGAAGTCGATCGTCGGCATCGGCAGGCGCGCGGTCCTGGTCGTCGTCTGCGCGCCGTCGACGAGGTTGGCTGGCGGATTCAACGAAGCGAAGGCCGGCCCGACTGTCGGCGCGAACGCCATGCCGATGAAGGCGCAAGCAGCCAGCAGAATGAACATAGCCATGGGATGGTCGCTGGCCTGCTGGCGCAGCGCCAGTTTCGGACGGCGGTCATCGCGCTCTGGAGCCTGGAGGAGGCGCTCGCCACGGGTCGTGTTGATTTTCGCATACATCGCCGTTCCCTTCGCTAAGTTTCTTTTTGGTGATGAAACGAACTTAGCCGCACTGTGTAACCGGGCTAGGGTGGTGCAAGTCTGACAATGTAACCGGTCTGAAACAGTATTTCGGGCAGAATCGGGCAAAACCGGTCACAGCGTTTCGCACATCCTCTCGAAGAATGAGTCTTCGCCCGATTCCGGCCCTGATTGCTCTGGCCAAGCGCCGCCGCAGCGCGGCCCCAAGCCGACGACCGGCAATCCCGTTCCCGCCCCCGCAAGGCGCTTTGTCCGCCGCTCCGTCCGCCTCGCAAAGTCGTGCCGGGACAGTGTCCCTGAAAACGTGACTAACACGCGGATTCTCCGGGATTTTCCGAGCCGACAGCCGCGCGGATTCTGGCTCCAGACGGCATAGGAATTCCGCCCGGGAAACCTTCCGATTTTCACAAGCCATTGCATTTCAATGAAAAATATGCTTTTATTGAATGAGTATTCAATAAAAAGAAGAGACGTTTTATGAACCCGCACCTCCGTGACGTGGCGATCCCCAACGATTGGGACCGGCGGGGACTGCCGGGTTGGAGTTACCATTCCGATGCCCTTCTCGAACTCGAGAAGGAGCACGTCTTCCGCAACCACTGGCAGATCGTCGGTCATGTCTCGGACATCCCGAATGCCGGCGACTACCTGACCATGGATGTGGTCGGCGAGCGCGCCTTGATCGTGCGCGGCAAGGACGGCGTCGTGCGCGGCTTCAACAACATGTGCCGCCACCGCGGCAGCCGCGTCGTCGCCGACAGCCAGGGCAATTGCAAGAATGCGCTGGTGTGCCCGTTCCATGGCTGGGTCTACAATCTCGACGGCACGCTGCGCGGTGCCGCGCGCCCGCGCTCCTTTCCCGATCTCGACAAGACCGAATTCGGCTTGATGCCGCTCGATCTGGAAATCTGGATGGGTTTCATCTTCATCCGTTTCCGCAATGGTGGGCCGCAGCCTTCGGTCGCCGAGTTGATGAAGCCGATCGAGCCGGAATTCGCGCACTACAACGCCGCCGAGATGGTGCCCTCCTGGGGCATCTGGACCCAGAAGACGCCGGTCAACTGGAAGTCGGTGCGCGATGTCGACAATGAGGGCTATCACGTCGCCATGGCGCATCCCGCGCTGCAGGATCTCTATGGCGCCACCTATTTCGACGAGCCGTTCATCAACGGCGTGTCACGCTCCTTTGCCACCTACAATCCGCATGCCGGCCGCCGCTGGAGCGTCAAGAACTATGTCAAGATCGCGCCCGAGCCGACGCATCTGCCCGACTATCTGAAGAAGGCCTGGGTCTATTACGGCATCTTCCCCAATGCGGTCATTTCGGTGATGCCGGAATCGGTGCAGTTCTATCAGGAGTTTCCGCTGTCGACCGGGCAGACCCTGCTGCGCGGCGCCATCTACCGCTACCGCGACGAGAGCCGCGAGCAGGCCGCCGCCCGCTACCTCTCTTTCCGCATCGATCGCGACACCATGTCGGAGGACGTCCAGCTTTCGGTGTGGTCGAACGAATCCATGCTGTCCGAGGCCTTCGAAGGCTTTTATCTCTCCGACCTCGAATATGGCGTGCGCACCCATCACGATCACCTGCGCAAGATGCTGCCGGTGCTCGGCCTGGAAACCGCGCCCGAGGAGAAGGACATGTGGAATCTGAACGACGCGCTCAGGTCGCGGTCTTAAGGGCAGACGGCGATCAGAGTTCCTCTCCCCGTGCTACGGGGAGAAGGGAGAATTCACCCCCGCCACACGCCTTCTTTCGTCAGATCATCCATCGTGCGCGAAATGCCCTCGCGCAAGATGCCGACCATGTCGTCGATCTGCTCGCGCGTGATGACCAATGGCGGCGACATCACGCACATATTGATCAGCGGACGGACCAGCAGGCCGAGCTCATGGCAGTGCGCGTCGATGCGCTTGCCGACATTCTTGTCGAGCTGCAGCGGGTCCTTGCTTTCGCGGTCGGCCACGCATTCGACACAGCCCATCAGCCCGAGGCCACGCACCTCGCCGACCAGCGGCAGCTCTTCCAGTTTCTTCAACTGCGCCTGGAAATAGGGTGCGACGTCCTGCGTATGGGCAAGCACGCCCTCTTCCAGCAGGTCGAGGTTTTTCAGCGCGACGGCGCAACCGACGGGATGGCTGGTGTAGGTCAGGCCATGGCCGAAGATCGCGTCGGGATGGTTCGACCGGCGCAATTCTTCCAGCAGCCGCTCCGAGATGATGACACCGCCGAGCGGGAAATAGCCCGAGGTGACGCCCTTGGCGAAGGTGATCATGTCGGGATCGATGCCGAACATGTCGCCCGAGGCAAAGACATGGCCAAGCCGGCCGAAGGCTGTCACCACCTCGTCGGAGACATAGAGGATGTCGTTGTCGCGGCAGATCTCGCGGATGCGCTTGAGGTAGCCGTCGGGCGGCACGATGACGCCGCCGGACGCCTGCACCGGCTCGCCGACGAAGGCGCCGATCTTCTCAGCGCCGACTCGGTCGACCGTGTCGCGGAACTGATCGACCAGGAAATCGGTGAAGGCGGCAAGGCTCATACCGTGCGGGCGGCGGAACGGGTCGGGTGAAGACAGCTTGATAACCAGCTCGTCGGCGCCGTCCATCCAGTCGTGGTCGCGCGGTCGGCCATTGAGCGAGGCCGACAGATAGGTCGAGCCATGGTAGGCGCCGCCCCGGCTCAGGATCAGCTTCTTTTCCGGCCGGCCGCGCACATTGTTGTAGAATTGCATGAAGCGCAGCGCCGTCTCGACGGCCGAAGAGCCGCCGGTGGTGTAGAAGACATGGCTGAGATCGCCTGGCGCATGGCCGGCGATGCGCTGGGCAAGTTCCGCCGACGGCGCGTTCATCGTGTACCACGGCGTGTTGTAGGACAGCGCCATCGCCTGGTCGTACATCACCCTGGCGAGTTCCTCGCGGCGGTGGCCGACATTGACGCACCACATGCCGGCGGGCCCGTCGATCAGCCGCTTGCCGGTGCTGTCGGTGATGTAGATGCCGTCGCCTTCGCCGATCAGCGTGCGCGCTTCGGCACCGACCGAACCGGCATAGGGCCAGGGCTGGATCAGATGGCGCATGGCCAGCTCGACGGCATCGTCGTCGCCGACATCAGCCGTTTCGCTCGCCCTCAAATCTCTCACAGCAGCCACAATAGCCTCCACATCATCTCGCCCAATTTTTCTCGGGCATGAAATTCAGCGTCAAATGCCGGAAATGGCGGCTTTCTTCACTTCATTTTGAATGTCCGTTCAATCAATATTACAGAAATAGCGCTTGATTTCAATCCGCCGATGCGCGCATGATCAAAGAAAGCCGGCAAGCCAAAACAAAATTGGGAACAGGCGCCGGCGCCAGCACAATGGGATGCCGTATGGCGGGACAGTCCAGGCCAGCAACCGAGATCACACCCGGAGCCCTGCAATGACGGCGGCGGCGGAAGGGTCGCCCCCGTGGCGCATGACGCGGGCCAGACGAAATGCCCTTCTGCAATCCGAACCCGTACAGGGCCTTGCTCTTATCAGCCCAACCTTTCTCTACGCGCTCATCCTTCTTGTCCTGCCGATCCTGGTGGTCATTGCGCACTCCTTCTGGACGCAGAACTACCTGACCATCGACCGCACTTTCACGCTGGAAAACTACCGCATCGCGCTGACCGAGCCGATCTACCGGGATCTGTTGTGGCGCTCTCTCTACATCTCGCTGACGGTCAGCCTGTTCACCGTCATCCTGGCCTATCCGATCGCCTACTTCATTTCGTTCCACGGCGGTCGCCACAAGAGCCTGTGGCTGTTCCTCATCACCATCCCGTTCTGGACCAGCTATCTCCTGCGCGTCATGTCGTGGAAGGTCATCCTCGGCTACAACGGCGTCCTGAATTCCGGCTTGATGGGTCTCGACATCATCGACGAACCGTCGACCGCCCTGCTCTACAACTCAAGCGCCGTCATCATCACGCTCACCCATGCCTGGGCGGCCTTCGCCATCCTGCCGATCTTCGTCTCGCTGGAAAAGGTCGACCGCACGCTGGTCGAAGCAGCCACCGATCTCGGCGACGGCCCACTGCGCTCATTCTTGCGCGTTACCTTGCCGCTGTCGGCGCCAGGCGTGATTTCTGCGGCCTTGATCGTCATGATCCCGACCGTCGGCGACTATGTCACGCCGAAGCTGGTCGGCGGCAAGGACGGCGTCATGATCGCCAATGCCATCCAGGCGCAGTTCGGCAAGGCCTCCAACTGGCCGCTGGGCGCGGCCCTGTCCGTCACCACCATGCTGATCGTGACGCTGATGGCGGGCGCCACGGTGCTCATCATCCGCGCTCTGCAGAGGCTGGCGCGATGACGGCGGTGCGGCGCTTCCTGTCCGGCGGCTGGCTGCCTGCCTACGCGTTTCTCTACGTTGTGTTTCTCTATCTGCCGGTCATCTTCCTGCCGATCTTCTCGGTCAACACGGCGGCGACACCGAAGTTCCCGCTCTCCGGCTTCACCTTGCATTGGTACGAGGACCTGCCCCGCACCCCGGCTTTGCTCGACGCCGCCTGGAACAGCCTGATCGTCGGCGTGTCGGCCGCGATCCTCTCCACCGTGCTTGGCATCCTCGCCGCGCGTTCGATCACCCGCTACCGCTATCCCGGCCGCCGCACCATCAACGGCCTGATCATGGCGCCGCTGGTGCTGCCCGAAGTGATCGTCGCCATCTCGATGCTGCTGGTGATGCTGCAGCTCGGCTTGAGCCTGTCGCTGTTCACCGTCGTGCTCGGCCATGTCCTAGTCTGCATCCCCTATTCGATGACGGTGCTGACCTCCGGCTTCGAGGGTTTCGACCGTAGCCTGGAGGAAGCCTCCGCCGATCTCGGCGAAAGCGCCTTCGGCACGTTCCGGCGGGTGACGCTGCCGATGGTGGCGCCGGCCATCATCTCCAGCCTGCTGGTCTGCTTCACCATCTCGCTCGACGAGTTCATCATCGCCTTCTTCCTCACCGGGACAGAGGCGACGCTGCCGATATACATCTGGGGCCAGTTGCGTTTCGCGGCGAAATTGCCCGGCGTGCTGGCGCTCGGCACGCTGTTGCTGGTTGCCTCCTTCTTGCTGATGACAATTGCCGAAATCCTGCGTCGCCGCGCCGCCAGACGCACCCAGAATGAGGGAGGCCTCTATGCCTGAGCAGCCGCAAGTCGAGCGCTCCCAGTCCGATAGGCCAATGATCGAGATCCGCAACGTCACCCGCAGCTATGGCGCGTTCAAGGCGCTCGACGACGCCTCATTGACCATCAAAGAGGGCGAATTCTTCTCGCTGCTCGGTCCGTCCGGCTGCGGCAAGACCACGCTGCTGCGCATGATCGCCGGTTTCGACAATCCGACCAGCGGCTCGATCACGGTCGGCGGCCAGCCGATGGAAGGCATCCCGGCCAATCGCCGGCCGACCAATATGGTCTTCCAGAGCTATGCGATCTTCCCGCATCTCAATGTCGAGCAGAACGTTGCCTACGGGCTGAAGCGGCTCAAGCTGCAAGGCGGCGAGGAGAAACGCCGCGTCGAGGAAGCGCTGGCGCAGGTGTCGCTGACCGGCCTCGGCAAGCGCCTGGCCACAGAACTTTCCGGCGGCCAGCGCCAGCGCGTGGCGCTCGCCCGTGCGCTAGTCATGCGGCCCAAGGTGCTGCTGCTCGACGAACCGCTGTCGGCGCTCGACAAGAAACTGCGCGAGCAGATGCAGGTCGAGCTGCGCCGCCTGCAGCAGGCTGTCGGCATCACCTTCGTGCTGGTCACCCACGACCAGTATGAGGCGCTCGCCATGTCCGACCGCATCGCCGTGATGTTCGGTGGAAAAATCGCGCAGGTCGCCTCGCCCAAGGAAATCTACCAGCGGCCGGTCAATCGCCAAGTCGCCGACTTCCTCGGCGGCATGAACTTCGTCAAGGCTGAGATCGTCGAGGAGAATGGCGCCTCATTGGTTGTCGACACGCTGGGCTTCGGCCGCGTCAAGACCGACAAGCCCAAGGCCTTCGTGCGCAATGGTGGCGCAGCCACGCTCGGCATCAGGCCGGAACGCCTGCGCGTGCTGTGGGACAACGCGACGGCCAAGTTCGAGGTCGCAGGCAAAGTCGTTGAACGCCACTATTTCGGCGAGATCACCCATTTGATCGTCGAGATACCGGGCCTGGAAAAGCCGCTGTCAGTGACCGAGACCAACGATTTCGGCGCCGACGACATCCCGGTCGGCACCTCGATCCGCCTTGCCTACGATCCCGAGGCGCTGGTGGCGATGGCCGATTGAAGCTCGGCCATGATCTTGCGCGCGGCGATGCGCCCGGCAACGATGGCGCCTTCGACATAACCCGGAAATGACGGCGACAGTTCTGAACTGGCGAAATACACCGGCGCAGCACCGGTCAGAAGCGTGCGCTCGGCGTCGGTTGCCTTCGCATCGATGATGAGATCGCCGTAGGCGCCGCCGCTCCAGCGGTCATCCGTCCAGTCGCGATAGCTGAGATCGAGGATGCCGGCCGCCTCGGGCCCCAAGGCCTCCACCAGCTTTTTCGCTATTTCGGCGCGCAGTGCCGCATCGCCGAATTCGCGCCAGCGCAAGGCGAGCGGCCCGCCGACGAAGACCACCAGCGCGGCGTCATCGTCGTCCTTGCTGACATCACAGGCAAAAAGCCCCGGCAGGTCGCGCCACATCACCATGCCGCTCAGGCCTCGGTCGCGCCAGAAAGCGGTGGGATAGCGCACCAGCACCTTGATCACCGCGCCGCTTTGCCAGACCGCCAGAGCTCTTTGCAGGCCAGCCGGCAGCGGCGGCGCAAAATCCAGTTTCGCGGCCATCGTCGGCGGTACGGCGATCAACACCGTCCGCGCCTCGATGGTGCCCGCCGCCGATGCGAGACGGACCCTTCCCGGCCCATGTTCGATCCCCGTAACCGCTCTGCTCAACCGCAGCCGGTCGCCGAGATCGAGAGCCAGATCGTCGGCCAGCGCATGCATGGTTTCGCGCACGAAATACTGCAGCTCCGTCACCTCGTTGGTGATGCGCCGGTCATTGTCGATCAGGTGCCACAACGGCAGCTTTTCCAGAGCCTGACACCACAGGCCTTCGATCATCGAGCGGAACACCGCCTTGGCGTCGTCAGGATCGCTCTGGCCAGCGAGCCATGTGGCTACGGTCAGGCCGGCAATTGCCGGATCATCAGGCGAGATCGCATTCATGCGGTCGCGGATCGCCATCGAGCCGGCATAAGTTCGTTCCGCCTCCCTCGCAGACATCGCCGGTTGGGCGACGAAGTCGCCATCCAGATAAGTCTCGACCAGCGTCTTGCCGCGCGCCGCGACGAGGGCCATCAGCTCCGGCATGTCCTCGCACAGGAACTGACCGCCGCTGTCGACGCGCTCGCCAAGCCCATTCTGCCTGGACTCGACGCGCCCGCCGACGCGGTCACGCGCTTCGAGCAGCCGGAAGTCGATGCCGACCGCCTTCAGCTCGAGCGCTGCCGACAGGCCGGTAAAGCCGGCACCGACGATGACGACGTCGGTTCTTTGCGGTTCGCTCGTCAATAGCCGGCCTTGATCTTCTCGAACTCAGCGACCATGCGCTGCTTGAGCTCCGGCGCCACCGGCTGCTGGAACAGCGTCTTGTCGAGGAATTTGTCGAGATTGTCGAAGCCGCGGTCGACCAGCACCTTGTGGTCGATCGCCGCCATGCCGGCGCCATTGCCATGGCCATACCCGAAGGTCTTGACCAAGTAGTCCGACACGGCGGGTGCATTGACGGAGTTCAAGAAATCATAGGCTTCGTCGAGCTTGCGCGGCGCATCCTTCATCAGCACATAGCCGCACACCCAGGTCGAAATGCCTTCCTTGGTGTCGCGGTTCATGGCGATCGGCATGCCTTGCCCCTTCAGCGTCACGAAGGTCTCGTTCCAGCCCCAGACGAGGTCGACCTCGTTGCCGATAAAGGCCTGGTTGAGGTCGGTGTCGTCGGTCCAGTAGAAGCGGATGTTCTTGTGCACGTCGCGCAAGAAAGCGGATGCCTCCTGGAACTGCGCATCGGTCATCTTGGTCCAGTCCTTGAGGCCGATGACGAGGCTCGCCAGCGCATAGGCGTCGTCGACATTGTCACCGATGGTGACGCGGCCTTTGAAATTGGGATCGGCAAAAATCCTGAGCGACTGCGCCTGTTCGGCCGTCACCTTGTCGGTGCGGTAGAGCAGCGAGGTGTTGCCCCAGTCGAACGGCATGAACCAGGCCTTGCCGTCGGCGGTGGTGGCGAGATCCTTCATCGCCATGATCCCGGGATTGAGGTCCTTCCAGCCCATGATCTTCGACGTGTCGAGCGGCTGCAGCATGCCGGCCTCGCGCCACTTGACCACGCTTTGCGAACAGGGGTGGGCAATGTCGGCCTTGAAGCCCGCCCGCATCTTCTCGAAGGCTTCGTCCTCGTCACCAAAGAAAGCGAAGGTCGGTTCGGCGCCGTATTTGGCAGCGTAGGTGGGGTGCAGCAGCGGATCTTCATAGCCCGACCAGTCGAACACCACGAGGTCGCCACCACCCTCCGCCAAGGCATGGACGGAGCCTGCGCCGATCAAACACGCGGCGGCAAGGGCAAGGCGGCGTAGCACTGACTTCATGGCTCGAAAACTCCCCCGTCGCGAAAAAGGTTGCTGCGACGTTAGGAGAATTCGGCTTCTTTGGCGAGCCCGTCCGCCCGCCATGTCGACGGGCGGACGGACCGGCGAGACAGGCTCAATAGCCGGCTTTGATCTTCTCGAATTCGGCGATCATCTTGAGCTTGAGTTCGGAAGGAACCGGCGACTGGAACAGCGTCTTGTCGACGAATTTCTGCACGTCGTCATAACCCTTTTCCTTCAGCACCGCCTGATCGACGCCAGCCATGCCCTTGGCATTGGCCTGGCCATAGCCCCAGTCCTTGACCAGCACCTTGGCGGTCTCCGGATCGTTGACGGCGTTCAGATAGTCATAGGCCTTGTCGATATTGTCGGGCGCGTCCTTGAACAGCACGTAGCCGCAGACCCAGGTCGAAATGCCTTCGTCGGTGTCCTTCTTGGACATGATCGGCACACCGGCCGCCACCGACTGCACCGTCGCGTCATTCCATGCCCAAGCGAGGTCGACCTCGCCACCGCTCAGCAACTGCACGACGTCGGTGGTGTCGGTCCAGTAGGAGCGCACGTTCTTGTGCACCTGGCGCAGGAAATCCGAAGCCTGCTTGAACTGGTCGTCGGTCATCTTGGTCCAGTCCTTGAGGCCGATGGCCAGACTGGCAAGCGCATAGGCGTCGTCGACATTGTCACCGATCGACACCCTGCCTTTGAACTTGGGATCGGCGAAGGCCTTCAGCGACTGCACGTCCTTGGCGTCGATCTTGGAGGTGTTGTAGGTGAGCTGGGTGTTGCCCCAATCCCAAGGCATGAACCACGCCTTGCCGTCCGGCGTGGTGGCAAGATCCTTCATCGCCATGATGCCGGGATTGAGGTCCTTCCAGCCCGTGATCTTCGACGTGTCGAGCGGCTGCAAGAGGCCCGCCTCGCGCCATTTCACCACGCTCTGCGAGCAGGGATGGCCGAGGTCGGCCTTGAAGCCGGAGCGCACCTTCTCGAACGCCTCGTCTTCGTCGCCGAAGAAGGCGAAGGTCGGCGAGTCGCCGTTCTTCTCGACATATTTCGGGTGGAAGCTCGGGTCTTCGTAGCCGGACCAGTCGAACACGATCAAGTCCTTGTCGGCGGCGACCGCAAGTGCGGCGGCCGATGCCGCCAGCGTTCCGGCCAGCGCCAAGGTCAGTGTCAGGCGTCTCGTCAGTGTTTTCATTGTTCCATCCTCTGTGGTTTTCTTATGGTTTCGCCGCGCCGGCCGCCTTCCACGGATAGTGTTTGGGGAATGCCGCCGACAGGAATTCATTGGCCGCCTGCAAGGCGGTTTCACGGGTGGTGTCCTCGGTGCCCATCATCAACCGCAGCCACAACCCTTCGGTCATGGCACTGAGTGCCAGCGCCATGACCTGCGGCTCATAGGCATAGTCGCCGCTCTGCTTCAGCGCCGCGCAAAGGTCGATGAAGATGTTTTGGTAGACGGCATCGCGGGCACTGCTCAGCGCCTGATAGGTCGGCCGCGACTTGGCCTCGCCCCAGAAGGCGCACCAGGCGGCGAGCTTGCGCTTGTTGCAGATCGAGCGATCGAAATCGGCCGCGACCAGCGCCTGGAGTTGCCGAGCGGGATCATCGCCCGCCTTCTGCAGGGCATTGCGCCAATGCGCCGAGTACTCGTCATACATATGCTGCAAGGTCGCGATGAGCAGCTTTTCCTTGCTCTCGAAATGGAAATTGACGATGCCGCGCGACAGGCCCGCGCCATCGGCGACATCGGCCATCGTCGTCTCCGAATAGCCGCGCTTGGCCAGTGAATCGATCGTCGCCTCGATGAGCTGAAGCTGCCTGACCTCCTTCGAGGCCTTGCGTCCGCGCTTCTCGGATTCAGCTTTCCGCATTGGTTCAAGGAGGGTTTCCCTGGCGTCTGCCGTCTTCATGGGTCTGATGGTCTCCAGCATCGCCGGCTATCCAACCGGCTTCCGACCGCGAAGATGAGTGGGACGGTGTTCGCCACTGTCAAGCACCTTCTGCATGGCTTCCCAGGTTCGTATGTTCTTGTCGACATAGGCGGCGCCGACCACCGCGGCCACAGTCGGATAGAGCGGTCCTTTCAGCCTTTCCAACTCACCACGCGCGACGTCGCGATACCAGGGATTGCGGTCCTTGACGGTGACATCGGCAAAGCCGGCCCGGCGCATCGCCTGCGCATAGCGGGAGGGCGATGCCATGGCGAAGGACAGGCCTTCGGCGGCGATGTAGGCCCTCATCTCGGGCGACGGTTCGCCGTCATGCGAGATCATCCAGTTGGAGGCGGCAAAGACACCGCCCGGCTTCAGTACGCGGAAGATTTCGGCGAACAGGCCATCCTTGTCGGGCACATGCAGCAGCGCATCCTTGGAGAAGACGACATCGAAGGAATGGTCGGCGAAAGGCAGCGAGCCCGGTGGCGCCTGGATGAAGCTGACACGATCCGCGAGCCCACGCGCGGCGGCGCGGCGCCGGGCTGTCTCGATCACCGGCTGTTCGACATCGAAGCCGGTGGCGTGGGCAGCGCCATGGCGCTCGACCAGATGAAGCGTGATGCCGCCCGAGCCGCAGCCGATGTCGAGGATTGTCTTGCCCTGGAGCGAGAGCCCTTGGACCACCCGATCGACCTCGTCCGGCCCGCCCGGCGACAGGTAGCCGTCGCCCCACAGCGCTTCGAGGAAGCGGATGGCGGTGTCGTCATACTCAGGCTCGGCAGCTGCCGTTTCGATCATCGCACCTCGGCCCCGTCAGCCGATTTGAGCACTTTCGATTGCCGGCAAAGCGTAGCGCATACAGGGTAAAACGCAACACCATTTGTTGAACATTCATTCAATATGGCTGGACAAAATGACGGTTGCCATGCCAAATTCCGTTCATTCGGGAACAGATCACGCAAAAATGAAGAGCGGGTCGCACGGGAAGACTGGGCCAAAATGAAAGCTTGGGATGCGATCATCATCGGCGGCGGACACAACGGCCTGGTCAACGCCTGCTATCTGCAGCGCGCCGGCCTAGACGTGCTGGTGATCGAGAAGAACGACTGGATCGGCGGTGCCGCCACCAGCCGGGAATTGACGCCGGGCTTCCTCTATTCCAACTGCTCCTATGTCTGCTCGCTTTTTCGCCCCGAGATCATGCGCGACCTCGAATTGCCGCGCTTCGGACTGCAGGTCATCTCCTATGAGGGCGGCGCGGTGTTCACGCGTGACGGTGACTACCTCGCCAACTACCGCGACCACGATGCCCACCGGCGCGAGTTCGCCCGCTTCTCGAAGCGCGATGCCGAAGCCTATGACCGCTACGCCCGCGACGTGACGCGGCAGTGCCGCTTCATCCAGCCGCTCCTGATGCGCACCGCACCCGATCCAACCAGCCTGCGGCCACGCGACGTCGGTGAACTGCTCTATCTCGGCAGGAAATTCGCCGGCCTTTCGGCGCAGGAAATGGCGCTGACGCTGCGCTTCTGGACCATGTCGATCTCGGAGTTCCTCGACGAATATTTCGAGACCGACGTCATCAAGGCGAACTTCGCATTGTCCGGCATCATCGGCACCGCGCTCGGGCCGATGTCGCCCGGCACCGCCTACGTGCTGCTGCACCACTATATGGGCGAGGTCGATGGCTCGGTCGGCGCCTGGGGTTATGCGCGCGGCGGCATGGGCGCGGTCACCAAGGCGCTGGCCGCGTCGTTCAAGGCGTCGGGCGGCACCATCCGCACCGGTGCCGAGGTCGACCATGTGCTGGTTGGCAGGGGCAAGGCCAAGGGCGTGGTGCTGGCCGGCGGCGAGGAGATTCATGGCAAGCTCGTCGTCTCCAATGCCGACGTGAAGCGCACCTTCCTGAAGCTGGTCGAGGAAAAGGAACTGCCCGATATTTTCCTGCGCCGGGTCAGGAACTTCAAGATCCGCGGCTCGTCCGGCAAGGTCAACATCGCTCTCGACTCGCTGCCGGAATTCCCGGCGCTGCCGAAGGATTCGCCGGTCTATCGCGGCGACATGCATTTCACCGATTCGATGGAGCGCATGGAGCGCGCCTATGACGACTGGAAGGCCGGGCGCTGGTCGGCCGATCCGTTCCTCGACATGGTCATTCCAACGACCCTCGACCCGACCATGGCGCCGGCCGGCAAGCACTTCATGAGCTGCTTCGTGCAATACGCGCCCCCCAGGATAGCAGGAGCCGAGTGGACCGATGCCGACCGCGACGGCTTTGCCGAGAGCGTGATTTCGCAGATCGCGGAATACTCGCCGGGCTTTCGCGATCGCATCGTTCATATGGAAGTGCGCACGCCGCGCGAGATCGAAGCCGAGGTCGGCCTCACCGAAGGCAACATCTTCCAGGGTGAACTGACCTTCGACCAGCTTTTGTTCAACAGGCCCGTGCCGGGTTACGCGCAGTACCGCTCGCCGGTCGGCGGCCTCTATATGTGCGGCTCCTCAACCCACCCCGGCGGTGGCGTCATGGGAGCGCCCGGGCGCAACGCCGCGGCGGAAATCCTGCGCGACCTCGCCAAATCCACCTCGCATATGAGCGCTGCCCATGACGTCATCTGAGACAATCGTCATTGGCGGCGGCCACAACGGCCTCGTCGCCGCGGCCGCGCTGGCGAAAGCCGGCCGGAAGGTGCTGGTGCTCGAAGCCGGAAGCGAAGTCGGCGGCGCCGCGCGCACCGATGAATTCGCGCCGGGCTTTCGTGTCTCGTCAATCGCCCATCTGCTGAACCGGCTGCATCCCGATGTGGTCAAGGCGCTGGACCTGGACAAGCACGGGCTGCAATTCGCGCGCGCCGACTTCATGCCGTCGGTTGCGCTGTCGAGGGACGGCCCGCCGCTGGCCTTGCATGGCGCCTATGGCGAGGTGCTGACCGGCGCCAACTCGTCCGAGCAGTCGACCTGGAAGGAGCTGCGCGCGCAGCTGCTGCGCTATGCCGGCATATTGAAGCCGTTCCTCTCCCGCCGCCCGCCCGATCTCGCCGGCATGTCGCTGATCGAGACCGCCTCGCTCGGCCAGACCGCGCTGGCGCTGAAGAAGCTCGGCAAGGAAGACATGCGCGACTTCCTGCGCGTGCTGCTGATGAATGTTGCCGACCTGCTCGACGAGCAGTTGGCTGATATCAGGCTAAAAGGCCTGCTCGCTTTCGATGCGACGCTGGGCAGCCATCTCGGCCCCCGCTCGCCGACCTCATTGCTCGGCCTCTACTACCGGCTGGCCGGCGAGACCGGCGGCAAGGCCGGCGCGCAGATACTTCCGCAAGGCGGCATGGGCGCGGTTGTCGCTGCCATCCAAGCCGCGGCGGAAAAGGCCGGCGTCACCATCCGCACGTCGACGCCGGTAGCGAAGATCATCGTCGAGAAAGGCCGCGCAGTCGGTGTTGCGCTCCACACTGGCGAGGTGCTGCGTGCCAGGACGATCGTCTCGGCCATCAATCCGGCGACCACCTTCCTCGACCTTGTCGGGCCGCGCGAGATCGATACCGGCTTTGTGCGCAAGGTGAAAAACATTCGCATGAAAGGCGATGCGGCCAAGCTCAATCTGGCGCTCGACCGGCCGCCGCTATTCACCGGCGTCGATGCCGCCGGCCACAAGGGCCGCCTGGTGATCGCACCCTCGCCCGACCATGTCGAGCGCGCCTTCAACCCATCCAAATATGGCGAGTTCTCACCCGAGCCGGTGATGGAGATCACGCTGCCCAGCCTCGCCGACCCGTCGCTCGCGCCGAGCGGCGCCTGCGTGCTGTCGGCGGTCGTGCAATACGCGCCCTACGCGCTGAAAGAGGGTTGGGATGCCGGCAAGCCGAAATTCCTCAAGGCGATCATGGCCCAGCTCGAAGCCTATGCGCCTGGCATCGGCAAAAGCGTGGTCCACGCCGAGCTTCTGACGCCGGCCGACATCGAAACGCGCTACCGCATGCCGGGCGGCCACTGGCACCACGGCGAATTGCAGGCCGACCAGATGCTGATCTCGCGACCAGTGTCCGGCTGGTCGGGCTATGACACACCACTCGAAGGGCTGTTCCTGGCCAGCGCCGGCTCACATCCCGGCGGCGGCGTCTCCGGCGCTCCCGGCCTCAACGCCGCGCGACGCATCATTGCGATGAAGGGGTAAGCCATGGCCCAGTCAACCAGGAAGAAGCCCGTCTCGAACACAGTCAGCGCGGCTGTTTCCGCCCGCATCGCCGCGCAGGACCATTTCCGCACGCTGCGGCTTGGCACGCCGTTCCAGCCGCGCATCGACGCGCTGGCCAAGACCCAGGACTGGTACAATTGGGCCGGCTACCGCGCGCCACATTCGCTGTGGGACGAGGAACTCGAATATTTCGCCATCCGCAGCCAGGCCGCCCTGTTCGACATTTCGCCGATGACCAAATACCGGATCGAAGGGCCGGACGCCGAAGCCTTCCTCGACCGCGTCACCTTGCGCGATGTCACCAAGCTGAAACCGGGCCGTGTCCACTACACGGCGTGGTGCGACGACGAGGGCTTCGTCCTCGATGACGGCACGCTGTTCCGGCTGTCGCCGACACGCTTCCGGCTGTGTTCGCAGGAGCGGCATCTGCCGTGGCTGCTCGACAGCGCGATTGGCTTCGATGTCACCGTCGCGGAGGAAACCGAGACCGTCGCCGGGCTCGCGCTGCAAGGGCCGACCTCGTTTGCGGTGCTGCGTGATGCCGGCTTCAGCGGCGTCGAGAAGCTGAAAATATTCGACCTCGCCGATTTCCAGCATGATGGCGGCACCGTCGGCATTTCTCGCACCGGCTTCACCGGCGATCTCGGCTACGAACTGCTCGTCTCGGCCGATAGGGCGCTCAGCCTGTGGGACCGCTTGATGGCGGCCGGCCAACTGCGCGGTATCCGCGCCATCGGCTACACCGCGCTCAATCGCGCCCGGCTCGAAGCCGGGTTGATCGTCGCCAATGCGGATTTCACCACAGCCGAGCACGCCATCCGCGCCGATCGCCTGCGCATGCCGGACGAGATCGGCCTCGGCTTCATGATCGATCCGGAGAAAGGTCATTTCAACGGTCGCCGCGCCATCCTCGAAGCCCGGGCGAAACGCAGGCTGCGCCACGTGCTGGTCGGGCTGGAGATCGAAGGCAACATCCCCGCCGAACACGCCATCGTCTACCACAAGAAAAGCCAGGAGGTCGGCCTGGTCAGCGCCGCCATGTGGTCGCCAATGGCCAAGCGCAACATCGCCATCGCCTCGCTGGCGCGGCCGTATGGTGACACCATGGTCGAGGACCTCTGGGTCGAGATCTACGCCATGCGCGAGCTGCAGTATCAGAAGCTGATGAAGCGGGCCAAGGTGGTGGCGCGGCCCTTCATCAAGCTCGACCGCCGCACTGCCAATCCGCCGGCGGATTTCTGACCATGACCGACGAAGCCGAACTCGAAGCCGCCGAGCAATGGGAGCTGGTCAACACGCCGCTCGGCGAGAAATGGTCGGGCCGCACGCGCTATGCCGCCGCCATGTTCTTCTACAAGGGCGGCGAGATGAGCGCCGAGACGCTCGAAGTCTACCGCATCTGCGCGCGGCTCGATTCGGAAGATCCGCTGCCGATCATCCGCGATCGCGGTGTCGGCAAGGACTGGCTCAAGCGCGTGGGTTTCGAATAGGTCTTTCTACCCGATGGTTCTCTCCAGCATGCTGAGCCAGTTGCGATAGGCGATCTTTTCGATCAGCGCGCGGCCGAAACCGCGCGCCGCCAATGCATCGATCAGCTTCGGTAGGCCGGCGACATCGCCGATGACGGCTGGGATCATGGCGCCGTCGAAATCCGAGCCAAGGCCGACACCGTCCTCGCCCAGCGCCTGCAGCAGCGAATCGACATGGCGCACCATGATGTCGAGGCTGGTGTCGGCATTCATGCGGCCGTCCTCACGCAGGAATCCGGTGGCGAAGTTCAGCCCGACCATGCCGCCGGATTCGCGGATCGCGCCGAGCTGCCAGTCAGTGAGGTTGCGCGAATGGCCGCAGATCGCGTGGACGTTGGAATGAGTGGCGACCAGCGGGGCGTCGCTGAGCCCGGCGACATCGCGAAAGCCCTTCTCGTTGAGATGCGACAGGTCGATCATGATCTTCAGCTGGTTGCAGGCCTTGACCAGCGCCTTGCCAGCATCGGTCAGCCCGGGGCCGGTGTCGGGTGAGGATGGAAAGCGGAACGGCACGCCGTGGCCGAAGGCGTTCGGCCGGCTCCAGACGATGCCGAGCGAGCGCAGGCCGGCAGCATGCAACACGTCGAGCATTGTGAGTTCGGGATCGATCGCCTCGACCCCTTCGATGTGGAACACCGCCGCGATCGAGCCTTGCGCCATGGCGTTGCGGACATCGCCGGCACTGCGGCAGACGGTGAGCCCTCCGGCTCGTTCCAGCCTGAACAGGATCGAGGCCATCGCGATCGTCGAGGTCAACGCATCGGCCCGCGGGACCTCGGGCGGCAGTGGCTCGGCATCGCTCGGCGCCAGCGGCACGGCGCTGCGCCTGGTTTTCTCGACAGGCGGCGGAAAGATGGCGAACATGCCGCCGGCAAAGCCACCGGCTTTCGCGCGCGGCAGGTCGATATGACCGCCCGATTTCCCCTCGATGAACAGCTTTTCGACGTCCGTGTCTTTTGACTGGTAGAGTCTGAGCAACGTGTCGTTGTGGCCGTCGAAGACGGGAACGAGGTCGGTTTCGGTCATTAGGGGATCATTCGGTTCGTTTGTCGGCGCGGTGGCTGCGATAGATCATATCCACTTAGGCAAGATGCGCTACCCGTGCAAATGCCAAAGCCATCGAAGCGGGACGACAGCCTGATGTCGCGCCCGTTCCGATCGACGAAATGCCGGCCGATCCTACTGCTTCAGCACGTCTGCCCACTCATGGTGGCGGCGGAACTGGGCGTTGGCGAACGGGCAAAGCGGGATGATCTTCTTGCCCGCCGCGCGCGCATCCTCGACGGCGCGGGTGACGAGCCGAAGCCCGGCACCCTGACCGCGGAAGACGTCCGGCACTTCTGTATGGTCGATGATGATCTGGTGCTCGCCGATCTTGGTGAAGGTCATCTCGGCCTCGGCGCCGTCTGGCCCGCGCAGGACATAGCGACCCTTGGAACCGCGATCTTCCAGTTCGATTTCAGGCAGTTGGTCCGGCATCGCTATACTCCCTGGGTGGCGCCGGCAAAGTCATGCCGTGCCGCCTCGATTTCGTTTGGCCGCACCTCGTGCCCGCCGTCATGCCACTCCACTGTGACATCGGCGCCGTCGGCACGCAAATAGGCTTCGAGCCGCGTGGTCAGGTTCGGCGGACAGATCGGATCGCGCCTGCCTGCGGTCACGAGAATATGACGCCCGGCGAGACTGCCGTTGATCTCGGGTTCGAACGGGATCAGCGGATGCATCAGCACCGTGGCATCGAACATCGCCGGCGCCGCAAACACCACCGAGGCCAGGATGTTGGCGCCGTTGGAATAGCCAAGGCCGAACGCGGCTGACGGCTTCGCCGCCTCGATATGGGCCTTGATGAAGCCGGCCATCTTGTCCGTCGCCCGCGCCAGATCGCCCATGTCGTAGACGCCTTCGCCGGTGCGGCGGAAGAAGCGCGCCGCACCATGTTCCGCCACATCGCCGCGTGGCGAGATGATGGTTGCCTGGGGCAAGAGATCGCGCCCCAGCGACAGAAGCTGGTTCTCATCGCCCCCCGTGCCGTGGAAGACGAAGAGCAGCGGACCGCCCGGCGAACCGGGCAGCACCTTGTAAGTGTAAGCGTCCTTGCTCATGGTCTCAGCCTTCCAGCTTCTGCAAATGCTGTTCGAGATAGGGCCGCAGATGCTGATGCTGCGTCGGCAGCTTCAGCGCCTCACCGAGATGAGCGGTATCCTCATCGCGATCGAAACCCGGTTCGTTGGTGGCGACTTCGAACAGCACGCCGCCCGGCGTGCGGAAATAGATCGCCCAGAAATAATCGCGGTCGATCACCGGCGTCACCTGATAGCCGGTGTCCATCAACGCCTTGCGTACTTCAAGCTGCTTGGCGCGGTTCTCGACGGCGAAGGCGACATGGTGGACGGAGCCGGCGCCAAGATCGGCGAAGGCGGCGCCGGGCAGCGATTCGATGTCGACGACGTCGGCGCCATTGCCGTTCTTCACTGCCAGCCGCCTGACATTTCCAGACTTGTCGATCTCCTCGTAGCCCATGAACTTGAGCAGCTCCTCGGTGGCGCCGCCATCCTTCAGCCTGAGCGACACGGAGTGAAAGCCGCGGATCGCCTCATCGGTGGGGATGCCGCCTTTCGCCCATGGCTTTCTGGCGTCGGCCTTGTCCTCGACCAGGGCGAAACCATCGCCGTCCGGTCCGGCAAAGGCCAGGCGCTTCTCGCCGAATATCTCGTCGCGCGACAGGCCCGAGACGCCTTCATCGGCAAAACGCTTCTCCCAATAAGCGAGCGTGCCTTCCGGCACGGAGTAGACCGTGGTGCCGACTTCGCCGACGCCATGACGGCCCTTGCCGATGTTGGGAAACGGAAAATAGGTCATCACCGAACCCGGCGTGCCGGCCTCGTCGCCATAGTAGAGATGGTAAACGTCAGGCGCATCGAAATTGACGGTCTTCTTGACCCGGCGCTGGCCGAGTTTCCTGGTGAAGAACTCGTTGTTCTGGCGGGCATCCCTGGCCATCGAGGTGACGTGATGCAGGCCCTTGATCTGATCGAGCATGGTTTTGCTCCTTCCCTTGGTGCTTGTGCGGCCCTTGCCGCTGTCCACGCCTATATGAGGACACCACCGCCTGCGGCAAAGGCGGCAAACACAGAATGGACTGTGCTTTAATAGTGAACAATCCAAACAACTTCGTTCACCAATTGACGAACATGTCAGGCTTGCGCCGTCGCCGGAATTCGGTTCCATGAGCGGCGTTCGACCATACAGGATAAGGGTATCGCGAGTGACCGGAAAAGCCAGGCGCCCGAATGTTCTTCTGATCACATGCGACCAGTGGCGCGGCGATTGCATGTCGGCTGCCGGCCATCCGGTTGTGAAGACGCCGAATGCCGACGCGCTGGCCGCCGAGGGTGTGCTGTTCAAGCGGCACTATGGTGGTGCGGCACCTTGCTCGCCGGCCCGCGCCTGCCTCTACACCGGCCTCTACCAGATGAACAACCGCGTCTGCCGCAACGGCACGCCGCTCGACGCCCGTCATGGCAACATCGCGCTGCATGCCCGCAGCCTCGGCTATGATCCGACGCTGTTCGGCTACACCGACGTATCGCTCGACCCGCGCCTGCTGGCGCCGGGCGACCCACGGCTGCAAAGCTATGAAGGCGTGCTGCCTGGATTTGCGGTGCGCCAGCTGCTGCCCGAGCATCAGAAGCAATGGCTGTCCTGGCTCAAGCAGCGGGGCATCGATACCAGCGTCGGATCGCCGGATATCCATCGCCCGGTGAACGAAGGCGGCAAGGCCGTCAGCAACGCACCGCCCGTTTACTCGAAGGACGAAACCCCAGCCTCCTTTCTGACCGGCGAATTCACGCGCTGGCTCGGCGAGCAGGAGGGCGATACACCATGGTTTGCCCATCTTTCCTTCATCAGCCCGCACCCTCCCTTCATCGCGCCGGAGCCATACAACACGCTGTATGATCCGGCTGACGGTCCCGCCTTCCACCGTGCGGCAAGCTGGCAGGCAGAGGCAGAGAGCCACCCCTATCTCGCCTATGATCTCGGTCGGCAGAAGCAGGCCAAGTTCCGTCCCGAGGCCAGTGGCAAGGTGCATGATTGGAGCGGCGACGATTTTCGTCGCATCCGCGCGATCTACTACGGCATGATCTCGGAGGTCGACGCGCAGCTCGGCCGTATCTGGCAAGCGGTCAACGCCGCGGGCGGGTGGGACAACACCATCATCGTGCTGACCTCGGACCACGCCGAGATGATGGGCGACCATTTCATGCTGGGCAAGGGCGGCTATTTCGACGGCAGCTACCACATTCCGCTGATCAT
Source organism: Mesorhizobium sp. P2_D5 (assembly GCF_056404355.1). Classification (NCBI taxonomy): domain Bacteria; kingdom Pseudomonadati; phylum Pseudomonadota; class Alphaproteobacteria; order Hyphomicrobiales; family Phyllobacteriaceae; genus Mesorhizobium; species Mesorhizobium sp. P2_D5. The sequence continues at coordinate 426,690 of NZ_JBFUEE010000005.1, read as the reverse complement.
CCGCGACCCGCGTCACGGCAAGGCTGCCGGCGGCAGTGTCGATCGGTTCACCGAAGCGGTGGACATTTTGCCGACGCTTCTCGACCTGCTCGGCGAAGCCCCACAACCGCATCTCGACGGATGCTCGCTGAAGCCGTTCCTGAGCGGTGGGAGCCCTGCAGCCTGGCGCGATGCCGCGCATTGGGAATTCGATTTCCGCTCGATTGCCGAGGGCGAAGCCGAACGGCATTTCGGCGTCGCCTCACGCCAATGCAATCTCGCCGTCATCCGCACGGAAAAATTCAAATATGTGCATTTCGGCGGTAACTTGCCGCCGCTGCTGTTCGACCTGGAAGGCGATCCGGGCGAATTGAACAACCTCGCCGCCGATCCGGCCCACCTGGCCGTGCGGCTGGAGTTCGCCGAAAGGCTGCTTGCCTGGCGAGCCGAACATCTCGACCAGTCGCTGGCACTGGCCGAACTGACCGAGCACGGTGTTGCCGGCCATGTTAGCAGGGGATCAAGGCAGTAGAGCGGTAGGCTTGGACTACGCCGCACCCTACTGCCCTACTGCCCTACTGCCCTACTGCCCTACTGCCCTGCTATCCTACTGCACGATAATGCGCTGCTGGTCACGCTTCTCCGTATAGCTGCCCTTGTCGTAAGCAGTCTGAGCCTCGAGCTGTTCCTTGGTGAAGGTCGTGTACAGGTACTTCCTGCTATCCTTGTCGGTCATGAATTTGAGATTATCCATGCCGACCGCGACTTCCTTCTCGCCAATGCCGAGGAAGCCACCGACATCGACGATCACAGCGTCGGTCTTGTTGTCGGGCGCCAGCACGACGTCACCGATTTCGCCGACCTTGGTGTCATTGGCACCGTAAACGGTCGTGCCCTTCAGGTCCTCGGCGCGAATCTCGCCGACAGGCATCTCGGTTAAGGTCGACTTGTCGATTGCCGCCGTCTGGGTCTGGTCGGGTGCCGAGGCATCGGGTGTCGAAGCAGCAGGAGCCTCAGCCGTCTTGTCAGCCGGTGCGACGGCAGGAGCCGTGGCATCGGACGGTGCAGCAGCCGGTGCGGTTGCAGCCGGCTCATTGGAAGCCGTCGTTGCCGGTGCCGGATCATAGGCCTTGCGGTTGAAATCCGGCTGCGCCTGAAGTTCCTCCTTGGTGGTCTGGGCCACCAGCCAGCGGTCGCCGTTCTTCTCGGCCCACTGGGCCTTGCCGAAATCATAGGTGACATTCTTGGCGCCAAGGCCGAGGAAGCCGCCGACGCCGATGACCAGCGACTCGGCCTTGCCTTCATTTGTCAGAACAATGTCGTTGACGCTGCCGATGTTCTGCGCGTCATCGCCGGTGCCGTTGTAGACGGTTTCGCCAATGATGTTGGTGGCGAGATTGCCGTCGGCGCGCTTCACCGGTTCGGCCGGCGCAGCATTCATGTCGACGGGTGTCTGCGCGGTGTCAGCCGGCGCGGATGCAGCCGGAGCCTTTGCGTCCGTCGATGCGGCCGGTGCCGGAGCCGGTGCATAGGGCTTGCTGTCGAACTCCGGCTGCGCCGTCAGTTCGTCCTTGGTCGCCTGGGCAACCAGCCAGCGGTCGCCGTTCCTTTCGGCCCATTGCAGCTTGTCGTAATCGAAGGCGACATTCTTCGCTCCCACACCCAGAAAACCGCCAACGCCGATGACGACGGACTTGGCCTGGCCATCCTTGTCGAAGACGACATCGCTGACCTTGCCGATGTTCTCGGCATCGTCGCCGGTGCCGTTGTACACGGTTTCACCGATGATGTTGGTGACGATGCTGCCTTCGGTGCGCACCGGAGTGGCGGCTGGCTCCTGAACAGCGGGGGTCTGGGCCGGCGCCGGGGATGTCGCATTCTGCGCATAGGCCCCGGTCGCGACCAGCGCTGCGAGTGCGGTCGTGGCTAAGAGGTTGCGGGTCATGATGATCTCTCCTCGTGGGTGATTTCGTACGCGCCGCGCTCGGTTGAACCGTCGCTGAGGAGGTTCGGACGCGGCATCTTCTTCACAACGTCGTGACCATGCTGTTGTTCCGACAAAACACTTCGCGTCGTGCCGAAGCCAAGAAGCGGCGAAGCGCCGGCGGTTTCTCAAAACGGAACCTTTCCCGCTTGGTCGCGTTTCAGCCCGTGGCTGGGTCTATCCCGGCCCTATCGTGATGGAATGGCGGAGCGGGGCATGAAATTTGCTGCGGTGCTGAACCGGGACGGCGGCACCTTGCGCACGACGGACCTTGCCGTCTTTTCCGACAGAATGCGCCAGACCCTGGAGACGGCAGGCCACTCCCTCAGCATTGATGTCGTTGCCGGCAAGGACGTGGTGGAGACGCTTGATGGCGCTGCATCGCGACGCGCTGTCGATGTCGTGCTGGCCGGCGGCGGTGATGGAACCATTTCCGCCGCCGCCGCCCGGCTGATGGGCACCAGGAAGGCGCTTGCCATATTGCCGGCCGGCACGATGAATCTGTTCGCACGCGGACTGGGTATTCCGCAGTCCCTCGATGCCGCGCTGAAATCCTTCGCCGATGGCGAGATCATCGCGGTCGACGTGGCCACGGCAAACGGCCGGCCCTTCGTTCATCAGTTCTCAATCGGCATGCATGCCAAGATGGTGCAGCTGCGCCAGAAAATGGAATTCGGTTCACGTCTGGGAAAGATCGGCGCCTCGGCCAAGGCGGCCTGGGCGACGATCAACAATCCACCGGCGATGAACGTGACGCTCAGCATCGGCAACGCCGAGATGGCGGCCCGCATCACCGGCATCGGCATCACCAACAATCTGTTCGGCGAAGGCCACCTGCCCTACGCCGACAACCCGGCGGGCGGCGTGCTTGGCGTCTATGTCACGGTGGCGCAGCAGCGTGCCGAACTGGTCAAATTCTTCTTCAACATGGCGCGCGGAAAATGGCGCGACAACGAACACGTGGAAATCCATCAAGCTGACCGAACGGTCCTGAAAATCCATTCGGGCAGCAGAAAGTTCCGTGCCGTCATCGACGGTGAACTGGTCAGGCTTGACCGTGAGACGACGATCGAAATCCGGCCTGGCGCACTCAATGTCCTGGTACCGGCCCGCATCGCAGAGGCGAAGGCTGCCTGATGCGATCTCCAACGATGAAGGCCGAAAATCTAGCCGCTTGGCGCGCTTCCTTGCTCCGTCACCGGCGTCTTGGCCATTTCACCATAGATTTCGGCGATGCCCCAGGCCGCGAAGGCCAAAAGCAGCGCTGCAATCAGGATACGCAAGCCGTGCCAGCCCCACCGCCCCTGACGCGCTTTGTTTTCGGGGATGATCTTGGTCATGATCGGTCCTTGTCTCGTTATTCGCCAACTGGCGCGGTCGGCAAAACACGGTCGGGTAACGGTTCCTCGCTAGGATGGTTCCGGGGACGCCGGCTGGTCATGAGCCGGCAGGTGCGGGAAGCAGCGAAGGCCGGGACGGGCCATTGGGGACTTGGGTGAACAGCAAGGCGGAAACAGTGCCGAATCTGCCGGCCGAAGTTGCGCGCGCGGTCAAGGACGAGGACCGGCTGGCCGTGCTGCACGGTCTGGAGGCGTTGGATACGGCGGCCGATCCGGATTTCGACCGCATAAGCAGCCTTGCCGCGGCGGCTATGCAGGTTCCGATCGCCTTGGTGACGCTCGTCGACCACAAGCGCCAATGGTTCAAATCCTGTATCGGTCTGGACGAGACCGAAACCGCGACCGACATCTCCTTCTGCGCCCATGCGATTGCCGCCGGCGACGAGCCGATGGTGGTGGCGGATGCCACGACGGACCCACGTTTCAAGACCAACCCGCTGGTCACCGGCAAGCATCATCTCCACTTCTACGCCGGCGCGCCGATGATCGTGGCTGGCGCCCGCATCGGCACGCTGTGCGTGCTCGACCGCAAGCCGCATGCCTTTCCGTCTAGCGCCATGCTCAAGCAGTTGAAGGCGCTCGCCGGCCTCGCCGGCAGCCTGTTCACTTTGAAGGATGCGACCCGCAGCGGCGCTATCGCCGAGGCAGCACTTGTGCGTGAGGAAAAGCGGCGCGCCATTGCGCTCGACGCAGCTTCGCTCGCCAGCTGGGCATGGGACATCCGCACCGACATCATCGAATGCGATATCTTGCTGTCGGAGCTGTTCAACCTGCCGCGCTCGAACCGGCTGCGGGCGCGCGACATCCTCACCGTCATCGATCCACGCGACGTCTACCAGACCGAAACCCGCTTTCGCGATGCCTTGACCGGCAGCGACGACTATTTCGGCGAATACCGGGTGAAGGGCTTTCATCCGCCGCGCTGGCTCGCCACGCGCGGCCGCGTCATCGAGCGCGACGGCGACGGCAAGCCGACCCTGATCTTCGGCGTCAACTACGACATCTCCGAGCGCAAGCTTGGCGACGAGCGGCAACGGCTGCTGCTGCGCGAGCTCAACCACCGCGTCAAGAACACGCTGGCGACCGTCCAGGCACTGGCGACGCAGACTGTGCGCCATGCCCGCCAGCCCAGCGAGTTCCTCGAAGCCTTTGGTGCCCGGCTTCAGGCCCTGGGCATCGCCCACAATTTGTTGTCCGACCGCGAGTGGCGCGGCATCGGCATCCGTGAACTCGTCCAGATCGAGGTCAGGCCTTTCGACACCGCCGACCAGCCGCGCATGACGATCTCCGGCGACGATTTGTTGCTGTCGCCAGACCAGGCTGTCGGGCTTGGCCTGATCCTGCATGAACTGGCAAGCAATGCGCTGCAATATGGCTCGCTGTCGGTGGCGTCAGGCAAGGTTGATCTCGGCTGGAGGACGAAAGGCAGAAAGGGGACCCGACGCCTCGTGCTGACCTGGCGCGAAAGCGGCGGCCCGCAAGTCGCCCCGCCGGAGCGACACGGCTTCGGCTCGATCCTCATCCGACGCAGCCTTGCCAAGGTCATTTCAAGCGAAGTGACCCATGAGTTCCGGCCGGAAGGCGTGTTTGCCGAAATATCGATGCCGCTGGAAGATCTGCCTAGTGACAAGCCATGATGCCGAACCAAAAGGCCGCGACGCAAAGTTGAAGCCGGTTTTCGGAAGAGATCATGGTCAAAGAGAGAACCGACCTTACTTCCGCTCGTCTTCTTCCGGATCGTCTGGTTTCACGTTTTCGCGGTAGATGGCGTAGGCAGCCAGCGCCACGGCAGGACCCAGAATGACGCCGAGACCGCCCTTGCCCTTGAGCAGCGCCGGCAGCACGGCAAGCGCCGCGGTGATGCCGATCGCTTTCATGTCGGCATTGCGCTGTTGTGCGCGGCGCCGGGCACGTGAGCCTGCGGATATCTGGAAAATCAGCAGGATCAGCCCGGCAAGCAACATGAAACCGGCGCCAAAGCCCAGCGCGGCGGCAAGCGATCCGTAGCGACTTGCCGTCCAGATATAGGCTGCCCCGACCAGAAAGCCGAGGCCGCAGAGCGCCACGGATATGGCGAGCCCATAGACGATTGCCGCCGTGCGCGCCCGGCGTATGGCGGCGGCGGTTTCGCCCGATGCCAGACCTGCAATCAGGGATGCGAGCATTCCCATCTGGAATGCGACTAGCGACGCGCGAGGAGCGCGAAGAGGAAGCCGACGCCGGCGGCGATCGCCAGTGACGTCACCGGCTTTTCGCGCACGCTCGCCATCAACTGCGCTTCGATATCCTTGGCATTGCCGCGCAGGCTGTCAAAGGCTGCTTCGCCCTGCGCACGCAATTGCTCGACCCCTTCCGTAGCCGCACGGCGCGCGGTGCCGTAGCCATGCTCTCCGGTCTTGGCCAACTGCTTGGTGAGCTTGTCGATATCGGCCTTCAATTGCCTGATATCGGCTTCGAGATCTGAATTCGACGGGCCTTCGGTTGCGGTCTTTCCTGCGGCAGTTGCCATTGCTTAACTCCTTGTGATTGCTTGATTTCAAACGCGCCGCATGTCTCAAGGTTCCGGCATTAGGGACAAAGTAGCCGAAAACGCGTGCGTGTGCACCCGATCCGCTGGCGCTGACAAAAAGGCACTTCGTCAGATCAGCGGCCGGCGCGCCTCGCCCAGCCCTTCCCAGCCGGCGAGTTGCTTGAGCCCTTCATTATCGGTGACCTCGCAACCGCCGTCGCGCCAGACAATCAGCTTGCGGTCCATCAGCTTGCGGATCGTCTTGTTGGTGTGGACCAGCGACAGGCCGAGCGTGTCGGCGATGTGCTGTTGGGTAATCGGTATCTGAACGGATTGCTTGCCATTCAGCCCAACGACCTTTGCCCGGCTGCCGATGAAGGCGATAAGATAGGCTGCGCGCTCGATGGCGCTGCGCCGCCCGAGGCTGAGCAGATTCTCGTCCAGCATGCGCTCTTCGCGCGACGCGATCCAGGTGATGTCGTAGGCGAGCCCAGGATGATTGCGGTAGAGCTCGTGGAGAGACTCGCGTTCGAAAACGCACAGCAGCATCGGCGACAGGGCCTCGACGGAATGCTGCATTTCGCCCATCACGCTGCCCTGCAGGCCGATCAGATCGCCGGGCATCAGATAGTTGAGGATCTGGCGGCGGCCGTCCTGCAACAGCTTGTAGCGGAACGCCCAGCCGGAGAGCACGGTGTAGAGATGGGCGCTGTGGCTTCCCTCCACCAGGACCGTGGCGCCCTTGTCGACGGCGAGTTCGCCCTTCTTGAATTTGCTGATGAAGGCCAGTTCCTGTTTTTCGAAGTCGCGGAAGACCGGTAACGGCCGCAACGGGCAGTTCTCGCAAGGATACTGGCGACTTGAGAAAGCACGACCGCTCTGGCCCGACATTTCGACCCCTCTTCGAAAGCCCGCACAAGGCTGCGTCCCAACGCGTCGCGCGGATCGAGGTTCCGCACGGGCACATGTCTTTTTTAAATGACAGCTTGCCAAATAGCGATCATGACTCCATCCGTTACAAGGAGCCCTTGCCTGTGTCCCCTTTGCTTGATGGATTGCGGATTCTGGTCCTGGAGGATGAGTTTCTCATCGCCATGGATGTCGAGCAGCTTTGCCGCGATCATGGTGCGGGCGAGGTGGTGATCGCCCGCGATCTGGCCGAGATCGACGATCGACAAATCGCCACGCACTTCGACGCCGCCATTGTCGACCTTATGCTGGGTGGCGCCTCGACACTCGATTTCGCGTCGGGCCTACGCGCGGCGGGCGTGCCGTTCGTGTTTGCCTCGGGCTATTCGGATCCCGATGAAATCAAGACATCGTTTCCGGGCGTCAGGCTGGTCGGCAAGCCCTATTCGGGTGAGGACCTCATGCAAGCGGTGGCGGCGGCCTGCGGGCGGGGTTCTCCCGGCTGAGACGCGATCCAACTTCTGCGGATCGCACCTTGCGATCGCAGCTCAGTTGGCCGGCGAGCCCGTGACCTGAGTCGAAATCGCATCCGGACCATACTCGTCTTCGCCGGATATCTTCAGGATCTCCTGCAAGCGCGTGCGGGCCCGGCTGACCCGGCTCTTGATCGTCCCGACCGCGCAACCGCAGATTTCGGCCGCCTCCTCGTAGGAGAAGCCCGACGCACCGATGAGGATGATGGCTTCGCGCTGATCTTCCGGCAATTGCTCGAGGGCGCCGCGAAAATCCTTCAGGTCGAGCTGGCCATGCTGGGCCGGATGAACGGCAAGCCTGGCCGTCATGATACCGTCGCTGTCTTGCACCTCGCGCCCGCGCTTGCGCATCTGCGAATAGAATTCATTGCGCAGGATGGTGAACAGCCACGCCTTGAGATTGGTGCCGGGCTGGAAGCTCTCATGCTTGTCCCAGGCCTTGACCAGTGTTTCCTGGACGAGATCGTCCGCCTTGTCGGCATTTTGCGTCAGCGACACGGCAAAGGCGCGCAAGCTCGGGATTGCCCCAAGCAGATCGGTCTTGAAGCCTTGGGAGACCGCTGCCATGCTTCAGTCCTTCTTCTGTGCGGGTTCGGCCTGCTCCAGTTGACTGAGCAACTGTGCAAAGCGATCCGGCACATCGTCAGAGACCAGCTCATCGTAATATTGTTTGAGTTTGCGTCCGATTTCGGAATTCGGCCCGAGTGCGTCACTGGACCCGTTCCGGCGCCTGCCCGCGACGCCAGCCAGAATATCTTTCGTCATATCCTTCATTTTGCCCTTGTATTCCCAGCGCCCAAGCCGCTCATCACACTACTCAACACAACGCAAGCGGCCCCCTCGTCTGGTTGCCCGTCCGAACTTCAAACGCCGTCCCGGCGCGTTAGTTCCATCAAGGTCGGAACTTTTTCTCAAGACCGGCGTTGTTTGACCGGGGCTTGCAATCAGCTTGACCTGCACTCTATGCAACCACGTCATTCTGAGGGAGACGTCTTACCATGAGCTTATCAGCCACCATCGCACCACATCTGCCGTTCCTGCGCCGCTTCTCCCGGGCCGTTTCCGGATCGCAGGAAAGTGGCGACGCGCTGGTCGCCGCGATGCTGGAAGCCATCATCGCCGATATCGATATCTTTCCCGAGGCCTCGAGCGACCGCATCGCGCTTTACAAGGTGTTCGCCAAGCTGTTTACGTCGGTCGCTATCCGCGTCCCGCAGGAGCAGGCGCAGTCGCCATGGGAACAGCGCGCCGCCGCCAATCTGAACGCGATTGCGCCGCGTCCCCGCCAGGCCTTCCTGCTGGTCGCCGTCGAAGGTTTCAGTGAAGACGAGGCGGCCGAGATCCTCGATGCCGGCGACCAGGAGTTTTCAGAGCTGCTTGCCCAGGCAAGCAACGAAATATCCCGCCAGGTGGCAACGGACGTGCTGATCATCGAGGATGAACCGCTGATCGCTATGGACATAGAGGAAATGGTCGAGAGCCTCGGTCACCGCGTCGTCGGAACGGCGCGCACGCATGCCGAGGCGGTGACGATGTTCGGCAAGACGCGGCCCAAGATGGTGCTTGCCGACATCCAGCTTGCCGACGGCAGCTCGGGCATCGAGGCCGTGAACGAGATCCTGTCGTCGACGTCGGTGCCGGTCATCTTCATCACCGCCTTCCCCGAGCGTCTTTTGACCGGCGAACGCCCCGAGCCGGCATTCCTGGTCACCAAGCCGTTCAACCCCGACATGGTTAAGGCTCTTATCAGCCAGGCGCTGTTCTTCGATCGCCAGGCGAAAGCCGCCGCCTAGGGGCAGCGGCAGGCACGACGCGATATCAAAAGGCCGTCTGATGCGATGCATCAGGCGGCCTTTGACATGCCGGGACCCCGTCATCAGCGAATTCCCGGCGCCACCCTTGTCTGGAACGATTGGCAAGCATCGTCTTTTTCGGCAAATGGTGGAACAAACCGCATCTACCCACGTTTTCATCACACCATTCGAAGGAGATGGATCATGCTTTACTGGGCGCTCGTATTTCTCGTCGTGGCAATCATAGCCGGCGCGCTTGGTTTCGGCGGCATCGCCGGCACGTCTGCCGGCATAGCGCAGATATTGTTTTTCATCTTTCTCGCTTTCCTGGTCATTTCGCTTCTTGCCGGCCTGTTCAAACGGGCGTGAGGACCGAACGATCATCCGAGCGAACACTGGAAGCCGCACCCCTCAAACGGTTTCCAGCCACCGCCGGGCGGCATCCTTCAACGGATACCGCTCGGCGGACCGCTTTTGGAGGCGGGTTTTCGGGAAGCCCTCTGGAACCCATTCCGCGGTGAGCCGTTCAGCCTGAGTTGGGTGGACAGATTGGCGATGCGTTCCAGGGCCGGAGATAGGAAAGACGACGTGCCAAGCGATGAAGTCATCGCCCTGCATCCCGCCGAAAGTGGCATGCAACTTGGCCGGGCTCTTCTCCACGCGCTGCACAATGCCGGCATTTCCGTTCTCTATCAGGATCGCGAGCTGAAAACGGTATGGGCGCGCAATATGCGTGCGCAGTGGGTTTCCGACACCGCGGACGGCAACGGCATCCTGCCCGCGGCGCAGATCGACCGCATCGGCGCGGCAAAGCGTGACGTCATCGCATCCGGCAATCCGCAACGCCTTGAAATCAGCGTCCCCGCCGAGGACGGCTTTCGCTGGTTTCAGGTCTGGGTCGACGCCGACCATGGCGATGGTGGAACGGTGCAAGGTGTCGTCACCACCATGGTCGAAACGACCGATCAGAAGCGCCGCGAGCAGACCCTGACGACGCTGTTGCGCGAAGTCAGTCATCGCTCGAAGAACCTCCTGGCGATCATTCAAAGCATAGCCACCCAGACCGGGCGCTATTCCGATGGCATCGCTGATTTCCTGACGCGCTTTCGCGGCCGGCTGCAGTCGCTGGCCTCGTCCCAGGATCTGGTGACCTCCTCAAATTGGCGCGGCGCCGCACTTCGCGAGCTGGTGTCGGGCCAGGTCAGTCGCAACGGGGTGAATCCGTCGCACGGCCTGCGCTTCCGCGGCGCAAATCCCTATCTCAATCCCAACGCCGCGCTGCACATCGGCCTTGCCATGCATGAACTCGCCGTCAACTCGGTCAGCTATGGCGCTCTCTCACGTCCAGATGGCTTCGTTGACGTTACGGCCGATCTCAATGCTGCTGCCGGCGGCCTGGCGCTGTCGCTGACATGGTCCGAAGCGATACCGGCGAGCGACGTCGAGCACAGTGAGAAGCGCTTCGGCAGTGTCGCGCTCGAGCGGGTCGTGCCCGCCTCCCTGAACGGAACGGCGACGCTGGAGCTGATGCCCGGTCGCCTTGAATACCGCCTTGTCGTTCCGCACGGCAATTTCGAGACCGAGTGAGCGGCCGCGCCTCTCGTCTGATCATCCATCCTTAACCGGCTATTCACCATAAAAGCGGATTCTGTTTTCCCAGGTACCGCTGGAACCTGCTGGACCGTCGAACATTGCCGCGTTGAAGTTGGTCTCCGGACGTCCGCCGACTGCGTCTGCTGTCGCGGTCGGCGCCGGAATTGCCCGTTGCGCCGCGTTATTTCGCTGGTCGCCCTGCGGCCGAGGAACTTTGGCGGCTATGGACCGTTACTGTGGCGAGAGGACATGTCGCCATGGAACACATTGCTGCATTGTTGCTGGTCATCGGTTGCTCGAACACGATGGCCGACTGCCATGAATTGCAGGTACCGGTAAGCGTTTTCGAAACCGCCGACCAATGCGTCGCCGAACGGCCATTCGCGCTGGGCGACGTGCAGGGGCAGGCTCAGCACATCGTCGCCAAGTGCCTTGCCGTCGATCCGGCGCTGGAAGACGACTACGACCAGATCGTCTGGAACGTTCGCCCGGACGGCACGCTCGACGCTTCCCTGGCAATCTCCAACGTCGTCATGGCATCGAGCGCCGCGCGCCCAGAAAAAGACTATCTTCGCCAACAATAGATTGCAGCAGCAAAGGCGGCCATTTCATGCTAAATGGCTGCTGGAGCTTACCAAAGTGTGGACACAAAGCGAGGAGTGACTCTATGCGGAAGATGATTATTGCCATGATTGCGGTGGCTGCCCTCAGCGGCTGCACCAGCACCGAGAAGGACGTGGTCGGCGGCGGCTTGATTGGCGCCGGCGTCGGCGGCTTGGTCGGTGGCGGCAAGGGCGCGCTGATCGGCGCGGCTGTGGGCGCCGGTTCCGGCCTGCTGGTGCGCAACCTGCGCAACGGCTATTGCCAGTATCGCGATCATCGCGGCCGGATCTACACGGCTCGCTGCAACTAGTTCGGCGATAATCGAAACGTCGATCCGGAGACCGGTCCGCCGGCCTCCGGATTTTCGACGTCTGGACGCACCATTTCTGTTCGCTTGATGAAACGGTTTTCCGTCCGGAATTTTGCGTCAAAACAAGAAGATAGAGCGGCTCTACGTTTCAGTGAAACTGATCTAGCCCGTCAGCGGAATCCTGATCTCCACATTCAACCCATCATCGCGATAATCGCGGTTGATCGTGCCACGCAATTCGCGCGTGACGTTGAGATCGATCAGCTTGGTGCCGAATCCTGTCTTGGCCGGCGCTTCGAGTTTCTTCTGTCCGGTTTCGCGCCAGTTGAGAACCAGCACCCTGTCGCGCCCGCGTCCTTCGAGCGACCAGTCGACCTTGAGCGCCCAATCTCCCTTGAGCGAATTGGCTGAATTGCCGGTTTCGCCATATTTCAATGCATTCGTCGCCAGTTCGTGGAACGTCAGGCCGAGCGCCTGCGTCGTGGTTTCGTCGAGCAGCACCTCCGGCCCCGACAGAAGCTCTTCCGGCAGCTCCTTGCCGAACACCTGACCGAGCTCGATGCGCAGGAGATCGCCAAGGTCTGCCTTCTGCCAGCGCGAGCGCGTCAGCATGTCCTGAGACGCCGCCATCGCCTGCAGCCTGGCCGAGAAGGACGAGGAAAATTCGTTGACGTCAGTGGCCCGCGAAGCCGTCTGGCGCGCGATCGCCAGCACTCGGGTGATCGAATTCTTGATGCGATGCTTCATCTCCTGCAGCATCAGGTCTTTTTCGAGCAGGCTCTTTTCCGTCGTCTCATGCAAGCGCGACGCCGCCTCATAGGCCCGCTCCTGATAGCGCGCCACCAGAGCGATGGCGCCCGCCAGCAGCAAGCCGAACAGCCCCAGCATCACCGGAATTGCCCGCGACGACGGCTGCGTGAAGGCGCTTGTCGGTCGAAACAGGACCGTCCATGGTTGGCCGGCCACCATGATCTTGCGGGTGACCAGCAGCCTGTCCCCGAAGGATGACACTGGCGGCGTCTCCGACCGGAACAAGAGATTGTCGCCACTCACAGCGCCGTCATAGATTTCGGTGTTGACCGGCAGCAGCGGCGACCGGCTGAGCGCTATCTGGAACAGGTCCCGTGCCCGAAAAGCCGCGTAGAGGAAGCCGGCCGTGGAGGACCTGGACGCATTGATGACATCGGGAGCGGTTTCGACATTGAGCCGCACGAAGACCAGGAAGCCCGGGAACGTCTGCGCGGCACCCGTGCTCTGGCCGAGCTGCACCAGCGCGCTGGCGTGCTGCTCATCGTCGGACATTGCCTTTTCGATGGCCACGCGTCGCACCGGTTCGCTGAACATGTCGTAGCCGATGGCGGCCTGGTTGGATGGATCCAGCGGCTCGAACATCACGATGGGCGCGCGCCAGGGTTGCGTGGTGTCCGGATAGATCGGATGGCTGACACCAAGGTCGTGCAGCATGTCGCGTTCGACCGCCGCCTCGTCCCCCGTCTTCACCAGCCTGAGAAAGCCGATACCGCGCAAGCCGGCGAAATTGTTGTCGACATCGAGCGCGTTGAAGAACGCCTTGAACTCGTTCTGCGAGATATCGCCGTTGCGGGCATCGAACAGGGCCTGCGTCGACCGCAGCAGCGACAGATGCAAGTCGATGCGGCTCTCGATCCGGTTGAGCGCATCGTCGGCCGTCGCTTCGAATTTGATGCGGGCGGCTTCCTGCGTCGCGAAATAGGCAAAGCCCGCCATCGTCATGCTGATCAGTGCAACGGCGACGAACGCGACGATTGGAAAAAGCTTCTTCAACGGATGATGCGGTCCATGGGCAATGTCGGACCTTTATGGGCAAGTCGATGTGCCAACACAATGGCAAGGCCAAGCCATCATGACGGCTGGCACATCACATGACCGGCAACCAGCGGCCAGGTACGGTTCGTCCGGCCAGGGTGGTACCGTAGACACTAGTCCAACCGCACCCAATCTGTGGCTTCGAGCACATAGGGAGCGAACAAGAAATCGCGGATCTCGATGATCCGGCTTTCCGACCAGTCGATCAGGACAAAATGCGCAGGTCTTTCCATCCGGCCGGTGCTGTCGAAGACCAGCATAGCCGGCTTCCCTTCGACAGCGCCGAGGGCGAACCGCCATTTCGTCTCTTGCGCATAGCGCGTGAAATAGATGCCGATTTTGTCGCGCCCCTCCAGTTGGATCCGGTTCACCAGATCAAGCTTCACGTCGTCGGCAAGCATGACCCGGATTGCGTCGAAATCGCCGCTCCGGAACAGATGGACATAAGCGGCGATCTTGCGCCGGTCCGAATCGGACATCAGCGGCAGCCTTGTGTCTTCGGGCGCCTGTGCGAAAAGCCGCAGCGCAGCGCGCCCGCGCTGAAGCGCCGATTTTGCGGCTGTCGGAGAGCACCCTGCTATGCTTGCGATCTCGTCGACCGAATGACCCAGAACATCCTTGAGGATCACCGCGCAGCGCTGAAGTTCGGGTAGCCGCAGAAACGTCTGAAAGCTGATCGCGACGATGTCCGCCTCAGGTATGGGCGCCGCTTCGACGTCTTCGGTAAGCGGGACGACCGTGTTCCGGGATTTGGCGCGCAGGAAATCGAGGCTCGCATTGTGGGCGATGCGGAACAGCCAGCCCTCGAGGTTATCCACTCCAGCGCCCTGGGCTCGCGCGTGAAGGGCCTTGACGAGGGTGTCCTGCAATACGTCCTCGCCATTGACCGCCGATCCCGTCATGCGCGCGCAGTAGCGGTGAAGGCGTGGCCGCAGCGCTTTCAGACGATCCTCGAATTCATTCCCGTTCATGTATCGAGACCTACCGCGCCTGCGCGCTCTTTCGTCGTCATTTTACCCGAGACGAACAAGGAAGAGGGTTCAAACTTCCCTGTTGTCGAAAAGGAACATTTGAACGCCCGAGTCATCAGGCGCAAAAAGGCGGCGATCCGCCCCGGCCGCCTGCCCCTCCGGGCTTGCAAACGCCTTTTCGATCGCCGCAAGGTCGTCGAAATACAGCGTTCCGATCCGGTGAACATTGGAGGGTCCTACCGGCGTTGCGATAGGGCCATTGCTGACTTCGTATTTCCTGAGGCCCGGAAGCTTCTTGGCGAGAGGCACGTGGATTTCGAAGTAATGCCGGTCAAACGCCTCGACGTTCTCCGGTGTCGGGTAAATCACAACCATCCGAGCCATTGTGGTTCTCCTTTGTTGCTTGTGTGAGGCATTCTTACTTGTGTGTTTCGCTCAACACCGCCGAGCCCATGATCGAGTCCAGGCTCGCCAGCTCCAATATCTTCGGGAAATAGGCTTTCATACGCGGATCGCTGCGCATCGCCTCGACGGCTGCGGGGGTCTCCCACTCGGAGTAGATGACGACGCCGGCGCCGTCTTGCGCCGCGATCAGCCGGGTCGTCTTCCAGCCGCGGAGCGTGCGGACCACCGTATCGGTGTTCTGCTTCAAGAGCGCGATCAGCGCATCCTGCTTCCCGGGTTCGACCTTAAGCAGATTGATCAAGATGACGGACTCGTCGGACATGGCATGTCTCCTTCTGTTTGGACACACCAAGGACGATCCGACGGGCAGAAACGGATCGAGACGTAGCAAGATTTTTTTGGAAGATCCGCTGGAGTTCTAGGCGGCGATCTTCAGGGCGCCTGGTCCGGGAATGGCGCCAGGCGGGCATTTGCCCAGAATGATCATGCCGAGCACCTCGTCCTGGGTCACATCGGTGGTGCGCGCGGTGCCGACGACCTGGCCGTTCTTCATGACACAGACCCGATCGGCTAGCTCGAACACGTCGTGGATGTCGTGGCTGATCAGGAAGATGCCGATGCCGTCGGACTTGAGCTGCTTGACCAGTTCGCCGACCTGCGCCGTTTCCTGCGGACCAAGTGCCGCCGTCGGCTCGTCCATGATCAGGATGCGCGCATTGAACAGGATCGCGCGCGCGATCGCCACCGACTGCCGCTGACCGCCAGACAGCTTGATCACCGGCTCCTTGAACCGCTGGAAGCGCGGATTGAGCCGGCCCATCACCTTGCGCGCCTCGGCCTCCATGGCAACGTCGTCGAGTGTGCCCCAGGCGGTCATCAGTTCCCGGCCGAGGAACAAATTGGCGGCGGCATCGACATTGTCGGCCAAAGCCAGCGTCTGGTAGATCGTCTCGATGCCGTATTTCTTGGCGTCGCGCGGGTTGGAGATCGATGCCTCCTCGCCGTTGACGAAGATATGGCCCGCGTCGCGCTTGTAGGCGCCGGACAGGATCTTGATCAGCGTCGACTTGCCGGCGCCGTTGTGTCCCAGCAGCGCCACGACCTCACCGGGGAAAAGGTCGATCGAGGCGTCGTCGACGGCGCGGATGCCGCCAAAGGCGATCGAGATGTTGC
This sequence comes from Mesorhizobium sp. P2_D5, assembly GCF_056404355.1. Lineage (NCBI taxonomy): Bacteria > Pseudomonadati > Pseudomonadota > Alphaproteobacteria > Hyphomicrobiales > Phyllobacteriaceae > Mesorhizobium > Mesorhizobium sp. P2_D5. Next base: position 410,683 of record NZ_JBFUEE010000005.1, on the reverse strand, counting down.
GCATGTCGATCAGCGCAGTGCTGGTAGGAGCGGTCTTGTCTGCCATGATCCTTGTCCTCCCCTAGACGCGCTTGCGATAGACGGTATCGAGCCAGACCGCGACGACCAGCACGGCGCCGACGACGATGCTCTGCAGCGGCGAGTCGATGCCGAGCAGCACCATGCCGGACTGCAGCGACTGCATCAGCAACGCGCCGAGCATGGCGCCGAGCACCGTTCCCGAGCCGCCGGCAAGCGAGGTGCCGCCGATGACGGCGGCGGCGATCACCAGCAGCTCGTCCAACGTGCCCAGCGCATTGGTCGACGCGTTGAGGCGGGCCGACGAGATCGCCGCGCTGATCGCGGCCAGTACACCCATGATCATGAACACCTTCATGGTCACCCAGCGGGTGTTGATGCCGGCGAGATTGGCGGCCTCTGGATTGCCGCCGATGGCAAAGACATAGCGGCCGAAACGGGTGCGCTTGGTGATGAAGGTCATGACGATACCGACCGCGACAGCCATCAGCACCGGTATGGCGATGCCGTGGGCGATGAACAGCCCGCCTTCGGGAATGGTGATGCCGTTCTGCTGTGCATACTGGCGCACGATGCCGATTGGCCACGGATAGGAATTGGCGATCCAGACGGCCCCAAGGATGGCAGCGCAACTGACCACACCGAGAAAGGTTTCCGCCCACACGGGGCGCAGTGGAAAGTTGAACCGTTTGCGCTGCGACCGGCCGTTGAGCAACGCGAAAGCCACAGCCACGCAAGCGACGATGCCGATGATCCAGCTGGCGGTGGCGCCGACCGAGCCTCGCGGTCCGCCGCCCATCAACTGGAATGTAGCGTCGAGTGGCGCGACCGTGCGCCCGTTGGTGATCAGCCATGCCATGCCGCGCCAGACCAACAGACCGCCCAGCGTCACGATGAAGGCAGGAACTTCGAGATAGGCGATGATGAAGCCCTGGAAGGCGCCGATCACAAGACCGAGCACCACGCCGACCGCCAGTGCGATGATCCAGAGCCATGGATTTCCAAGCTGGAAGCCGATGACGCGAATGAGGAATTCGGCTTGCGCCACACCCATGATCATACCGATCACGCCTTCGACGGAACCAACCGAAAGGTCGATGTTGCGCATGACGATGACCAGCACCATGCCGGTCGCCATGATCGCGACCGAGGAAGTCTGCACCGACAGGTTCCAGAGATTGCGCGGCGTCAGGAAAAGTCCGCCCGACAGGATATGAATGCCGACCCAGATGACCAGCAACGCACCGACCATGCCAAGCATGCGCGTATCGAGTTCGGTCGCCTTGAGGAAGCGTCCGACGGCGCTCAATTCGGACGCACGCGCCCGGTCTGCGGGCGTATTCGCGGCAGGCGTGTTAGAGGCCGTGTCGGTCATGATGTCCTCCCACCGGTTTGCCGTCTGGCGCGGATGCCGGAACCACGATGCTATTTGCTTTCCGCGATCATTTGAAGCGGAATGCCCCTTGAGAAACGCCGCGGCCCAGGGGCCGCGGCGCTGAGATCGAACCGGGATCCCGTTCGGTTTTAGTTGCAGGCCGCGACGGTGCCGGCGGCGACGCCTGCACAGACTTCGTCCTTCTTGATCCAGCCGGCGTCGATGACGACGTTGAGATTGTCCTTGGTGATCGCGATCGGGGTCAGGAACAGCGAGTTGGTCTCGTTGCCGCCGGGCGTGGTGAACTTCACGGCGTTCGGGATCCTGTCCAGGGCAGTGCCAGCGGCCAGCTGCGAGGCGATCTCGGCGGCGTTCTTGCCGAGTTCGCGTGCGTCCTTCCACACCGACACGGTCTGTGTGCCGAGTGCGACGCGGTTCAGTGCGGCATGGTCGCCGTCCTGGCCGGACACCGGAACCGATCCTGCCAGCCCTTGCGCCGTCAGTGCGGCGACGACGCCGCCGGCGGTGCCATCATTGGCTGCCACCACGGCATCGACCTTGTTGTCGTTGGCGGTGAGGAACTGTTCCATGTTCTTCTGGGCATTGGCGGGCAGCCAGCCATCCGTATAGGCTTCGCCGACATTCTTGATCTTGCCGCTGTCGATGGCTGCCTTGAGCACTTCCATGGAGCCTGCGAACAGGAAATCGGCATTCGGATCGGCGCCCGAGCCCTTGATGAAGACGTAGTTGCCTTCCGGCTTGACCTTGAATACTTCGCGGGCCTGCATGCGGCCGACTTCCTTGTTGTCGAAGGTCAGGTAGAACACGTTCTTGTTCTCGATCAGCCGGTCATAGCCGACGACCGGAATGCCTTCGTCCAATGCCTTCTGCACCGCCGGGCCGATGGCCGAGGCATCCTGCGCCAGGATGATCAGCGCGTTGGCGCCCTGCGAAATCAGGCTCTCGACGTCGGTGAGCTGCTTGCCCGGATTGGACTGCGCATCAGCGGAAATGTATTTGTCACCAGCCGCCTCGATGGCCTTCTTCATCGCCGCTTCGTCGGTCTTCCAGCGCTCTTCCTGGAAGTTGGACCACGAAACGCCGATGACCTTGTCCTTCGCCTGCGCGACCGACACCAGCGTCAGCGACATGGCGACACCCGCCAGGATGGCGGCTGTGAATTTTTTCATAATATCCTCCCTGCGCCGCGTATGGCGCGACCAAACTGACCCGTAGGCCGGCACAGAGGCTCTATTTTTTCGAGCCTCGAAAAAATAGTGATCCAACGCCCGAACGCTGTCAACATCGATTCTGATGGATTTTGACGTCTCTTCGAGTTTTTTTCGAGCTCCGGAATAAATAATGACATGATGGTGGGGTTCTGCCAGAATTTGGCTTGGCGCATGTCGCCCCAAAAGTGCGCAGCGGTTTTGGGGCAACGACACGCGCAGAAACAAGTGCCTGAAGCGCGTCGCGCTTTCAGGCTTCGCTGATGGCCTTCGGGAGGCACGAAAGGCTACAGCGACCGGGAGGATGTGAAAAAGCATGTCGGTCGGAATCCGCCACGACGATCTGCGCCGCCGCAACCGGGCGATGGTGATTGCGGCCGTGCGCCGCGCCGGACAGCCGTCCCGCACCGAGATCGCCGCGACCACGGGCCTCAGCCATTCGACCATATCGGCGATCTCCTCCGACCTCATCGGCGAAGGCATCCTGACTGAGAGCAAGCCGAGCGAGGCCGGCTCGCTCAAACGCGGCCGGCCGCAGGTCGGCCTCGGCCTCAATCCGGAAGCGGCGGCGGTGATGACCGTGGTGCTGTCACTGAACTTCCTCTCGGTCGCCGTCATCGACTATGCCGGCCAGGTGATCGCCGAGGAACAGCGCCGGCTGGACACGCTGACCATGTCGCGCGACGCGCTGGTCGGTGAATGCGTTGCCATCGTACGGCGTCGTCTCGAAGACCCCGACCTCGACGTCCGCAGTGTCGCCCGCATCGCGCTGGCGATCCAGGGCATCACCGACACACGTGCCCGCGCCATGCTGTGGTCGCCGATCACGCCGCACACCGATATCGCCTTCGCCGACATACTCGAGGACGAGTTCGGCATCCCTGCCACCATGGAGAACGACTGCAATATGATGGCGATAGCGTTGCGCTGGCGCGACCCTGATCGCTACCGCGACGACTTCATCGCCATCCTGTTGTCGCACGGCATCGGCATGGGTCTGGTGCTGAAGGGCGAGCTGTTCACCGGCACTCATTCCTCGGGCGGCGAGTTCGGCCATATGATCCATCGGCCACACGGCGCGCTGTGCCGCTGCGGGCGGCGCGGCTGCGTCGAGGCCTATGCCGGCAACTACGCCATCTGGCGCAACGCAAGGCAGATGAGTGAGGACGCGGAACCGGTCGCCGATGTCAGTGACGCTGACATGCGCGCGCTGGCGACCGCGGCCCGCGAGAGGGATGGACCCGAGCGCGAGGCCTATCGCAAAGCCGGCGAGGCACTCGGCTACGGTCTCGGCAGCCTGTTCGCGCTGATCGACCCGGCGCCCGTCGCCATGGTCGGCGTCAGCGCCGCCGCCTTTGACCTGATCGAGCCGGCATTGCGCGAGGCGATTGCGCAGACCGCCGGCGGGCAGCATTCGCAATCGATTTCTTTCGACACCGAACCGAACGAACTTCCACTGATCCGCGAAGGCTGCGCCACGCGGGCATTGACCTTTGTCGACCAGGAGATTTTCGCGCCCGGCACGCAGGCGAGGTCCGGCCTCGGCGGCAAGAACGTCGCGTGAATGGCGCGCCTGGATGTTTTGAGATTCAGGTTAGGCCGAGTCGAGAATGGCGGGTTCCAAGAACCGGAGCGGAGCGGACATTTGGATCCGTGAGTACCGGAAGCGCAGGAAACTGCCGTTCGCAGGCCGGCATCACCTGAATATCAGCATATCCCTAATCTTCCCGGATTGCGTAGCCCGCCCCGCGGATGGTGCGGATGACATCGGGCATGCGGCCATTGTTGACCGCCTTGCGCAGCCGGCCGACATGCACGTCGACCGTGCGTTCGTCGATGTAGATCGTCTCGCCCCAGACATTGTCGAGCAGTTGGCTGCGCGAGAACACACGGCCGGGATGGCGCATCATGAATTCGAGCAGGCGGAATTCGGTCGGTCCGAGCCGAATCTCGCTCTTCTTGCGATAGACCCTGTGCGATTCACGATCGAGCACGATGTCGCCGACCTTGAGCACGCTGGACAGCACTTCCGGCTTGGCGCGGCGCAGCAGCGCCTTGACCCTGGCCATGAACTCCGGCGTCGAGAACGGCTTGACCAGATAATCGTCGGCGCCGGTCGAGAGGCCGCGCACACGATCGCTTTCCTCGCCACGCGCGGTCAGCATGATGATCGGCAGCCGCTCGGTCTCGGGCCGCATTCTTAGCCGGCGACAGAGTTCGATGCCGGACACTGCTGGCACCATCCAGTCGAGCACCAGCAGGTCAGGCACGTTTTCCTGGAGGCGGATTTCGGCTTCGTCGCCGCGCGTCACCACCTCGACCTGGTATCCCTCGGACTCGAGATTGTAGCGCAGGAGCACGCCAAGCGGCTCCTCGTCCTCCACCACCATGATGCGTGGCGCGATCATCGACTGGTCACCCCTGCCGTCATGCCGCCGGCGCGGACATCGCCGTCTCGTCCTGCTTCGGACGATTGGCGGGCAGCTGCGTACCGGTCAAAACATAATACGCATTTTCCGCAATGTTGGTGACGTGATCGCCGATGCGTTCGAGGTTCTTGGCGCAGAACAAAAGATGCGTGCAGGCGGTGATGTTGCGCGGGTCTTCCATCATATAGGTCAGGAGTTCGCGGAACACCGAGGTGTACTTGACGTCGATGCGCTCGTCGTCGGCGCGCAGCTTCGCCAGCGCCGCGGCGTCGCGCGCCGTATATTCCTCGATGACGCCCTGCACCTGGATCAGCACCAGCTGCGCCATTGCGTCGATGGAGTGCGACAGGTCGCGCGGGGTGACGCTGAGGCCGACGGTGCCGACGCGCTTGGCGATGTTCTTGGCAAGGTCGCCAATGCGCTCGAGGTCGCCGGCCATGCGGATCGAACCGACGACATGACGCAGATCGTCGGCCATCGGCTGACGCTTGGCGATCAGTGTGATGGCGCGGTCGTCGAGCTCGCGCTGGCGCGCGTCCATGATCGCATCGTCGGAGACGACACGCTGCGCCAGGGCGTTGTCGGAATTCAACAGCGCCTTGGTGGCGCCGCCGACCATCGAGCCGGCGAGGTCGCCCATGTCGCGGATCAGCCTGCTGATCTGTCCGAGATCCTCGTCGAAAGAAGCGACTGTGTGTTCGCCCATGATCTTAGTCCTCGTATGCCTGAGCTCAGCCGAAGCGGCCGGTGATGTAGTCCTGCGTGCGCTTCTCGCGGGGCGACGTGAAGATCTTCTCGGTGCGGTCGAACTCGACCAGTTCGCCCAGATACATGAAGGCGGTCTGCTTCGACACGCGCGCCGCCTGCTGCATGTTGTGGGTGACGATGACGATCGTGTAGTCGGCTTGCAACTCGTCGATCAGCTCTTCGATCTTGGCGGTCGACAGCGGGTCAAGCGCCGAGGCCGGCTCGTCGAGCAGGATGACTTCCGGCTTCACCGCCACGGTGCGGGCGATGCAGAGTCGCTGCTGCTGGCCGCCGGAGAGGCTGAGGCCGCTGGCGTTGAGCTTGTCCTTGACCTCAGTCCACAGTGCGGCGCGCTTCAGCGCCTGCTCGACACGGCCGTCCATCTCGGACTTGCTGATCTTCTCGTAGAGCCTGACGCCGAAGGCGATGTTTTCATAGATCGACATCGGGAACGGCGTCGGCTTCTGGAATACCATGCCGATCTTGGTCCGCAGCAGATTGAGGTCCTGCGAGCGGTCGAGAACGTTCTGGCCGTCGAGCAGCACCTGGCCCTCGGCGGTCTGCTTGGGATAGAGCTCGTAGATGCGGTTGAAGACGCGCAGCAGCGTCGACTTCCCGCAGCCCGAAGGTCCGATGAAGGCGGTGACGCTGCGCTCGGGCAGCGACAGCGTGATGTCCTTCAGCGCCTTGCTCTGGCCGTAGTAGAAGTTGAGGTTCTTGACCTCGATCTTGGCCTTGCCGGCAATTGCCTCGGCGGCGATCGTCATGTCTGGAGACAACATCTGGCTCATTTGTCCTCTCTGCGTCCGGTCAGGCTGCGAGCAAAGATGCTGAGCGCGAGAACCGTCAATGTGATGATGAGTGCACCGGTCCAGGCCAGTTGCTGCCATTCCTCGTAAGGGCTGAGAGCAAACTGGAAGATGGTCACAGGCAGGCTGGCCATCGGCGCGTTGAGATTGCTCGACCAGAACTGGTTGTTGAGCGCTGTAAAGAGCAGTGGCGCCGTCTCGCCGGAGATACGGGCGATCGACAGCAATATGCCGGTGACGATGCCGGAAAGGGCGGCGCGGTAAGCGACCGACTTGATGACCACCCAGCGCGGCGCGCCGATCGCAGTGCCGGCTTCGCGCAACGCGTTCGGCACCAGGTTGAGCATGTCCTCGGTGGTGCGCACGACGACCGGGATGACCAGGATGGCAAGCGCGACGGCGCCGGCGATCGCCGAGAAATGCCCCATCGGCCGGACCATCAGTTCGTAGACGAACAGGCCGATGATGATCGACGGCGCCGACAAAAGGATGTCGTTGATGAAGCGCACCACGGTGGTGAGCTTCGAAAAGCGTCCGTACTCGGCCATGTAGGTGCCGGCCAGCACGCCGATTGGTGTACCGACGACGACGCCGATAATGGTCATCACGATGCTGCCGTAGATGGCGTTGAGCAGGCCACCGGCATCGCCGGGCGGCGGCGTCATTTCGGTGAACACCGCAAGATTGACGCCGGACAGGCCCTTGTAGAGCAGGGCGCCGAGGATGAGCGCCAGCCAGGCAAGTCCGATGCCCGCGGCGGCGACGCACAGCGTCATCATCACGGAATTCTTCCTCTTGCGGCTCTGATGAAGCGATGTGGCTGTCGACATCGGTCAGGCTCCCGTGCGGGCGTCAATGCGCATCAGCATGTAGCGTGCGATGGCGAGGATCAGGAAGGTGATGACGAACAGGATCAGGCCGAGCGCCACCAGCGAAGAGGTGTAGAGATCGCCAACGGCTTCGGTGAATTCGTTGGCGATGGTTGCGGAGATCGTCGTTGCCGGCGCGAACAGCGAGGTGCTGATGCGATGCGCGTTGCCGATGACGAAGGTCACTGCCATGGTTTCGCCGAGCGCGCGGCCGAGGCCGAGCATGACGCCGCCCATGATGCCGATCCTTGTGTAGGGAATGACCACGCGGCGGGTCACTTCCCAGGTCGTGCAGCCGATGCCGTAGGCGGACTCTTTCAGCACCGGCGGCACCGTGTCGAAGACGTCCTTGGTGATCGAGGTGATGAAAGGCAGCACCATGATGGCAAGGATCAGCGACGACGTCAAAAGGCCGATGCCGTAGGGCGGACCGGCAAACAGGCTGTTGAGGCCGGGAATGCCGTGGAACACGCTGATGATGAAGGGCTGCACGGTCGTCTGCAGGAAGGGCGCCAGCACGAACAGGCCCCAGATGCCGTAGATGATCGAAGGGATGCCGGCGAGCAGCTCAACCGCCATGCCGATCGGGCGCCGCAGCGGGCGCGGGCAAAGCTCGGTGAGGAAGATGGCGATGCCGATGCCGAGCGGCACGGCAATCAGGATGGCGATGGCGGACGTGATGATGGTGCCATAGATCGGCGCCAGCGCGCCGAATTTCTCGGTCACCGGATTCCAGCTTTCGCTGGTCAGGAAGGAGAAACCGAAGGTCGACAGGGCTTGCCAGGAGCCGGCAAACAGCGAGATCGCAACACCGCCGAGCAAGACCAGCACCAGTATGGCTGCGGCACGGGTCATTCCGTGAAAGATCGCGTCGGTCAGCGCGAAACGTCTGACAGTCGCGTCGCGCGAACCTCGAATGGCTGGCAAGGCTTCCTGGACAGCACTCATGTGAAGCTCGGCTTTTTTGAGTTGAGGGAAAAGGAGCGCCGCGGCGCGGCGCTCCTTCCAAGGGACGTTATTCGCCGACGTAGACGGGCTTGCCGTCAGCCTGGATGTCGGCCTTCCACGAAGCCTTGATCAGGTCGACGACGCTGTCGGGGATCGAGACGTAGTCGAGACCCTTGGCGGTTTCCTTGCCGTCCTTGTAGGCCCAGGCAAAGAACTTCAGCGCTTCGCCGGTCGCGGCAGCATCGTCGGGGGTCTTGTGGATCAGCACCCAGGTCGAAGCAGCGATCGGCCAGGTGGTATCGCCGGGTTCGTTGGTGATGATGACGTTGAAGTTCTTCGCGCCCTTGAAGTCGGCATTCGAAGCAGCCGAGCCGAAGGATTCGAGCGACGGCTCGACGACCTTGCCCGCGGCGTTCAACATCTTGGAGTACGACAGGTTGTTCTGCTTGGCGTAGGCATACTCGACGTAGCCGATGCCGCCGTCGGTCTGCTTGACGGTGTTGGCAACGCCTTCGCTGCCCTTTGCGCCGACGCCGGTCGGCCATTCGACGGCGGTGTCCGAACCAACCTTGTCCTTCCAGTCGGGGGACAGCTTGACCAGATAGTTGGTGAAGTTGAAGGTCGTGCCCGAGCCGTCCGAACGGTGGACGACGGCGATCGCCGTCGACGGCAGGGTCAGGGTCGGGTTCAGCGCCTTGATCGCGGCGTCGTCCCAGGTGGTGATGGCGCCAAGGTAGATCTGCGCGATCGTCTTGCCGTCAAGGATGAGTTCGCCCGGCTTGACGCCCGTCAGGTTGACGATCGGCACGATGCCGCCCATCACCATCGGGAACTGCACGAGGCCGTTCTTTTCCAGATCGGCATCGGACATCGGCTTGTCGGTGGCGCCGAAGGTCACGGTCTTGGCGATGACCTGCTTGATGCCGCCGCCCGAACCGATCGACTGGTAGTTGAGGCCGACGCCGGTGTCTTTCTTGTAGGTGTCGGCCCACTTGGCGAACACCGGATAGATGAAGGTCGAGCCGGCGCCGGAAAGGTCCGCGGCCATGGCTGCAGAAAGGGTGACGGTAGACGCTGTGGCCATTGCAATCGCAACGACCGCTGAGCGGATGAAATGTCTCATGTGGCCTGCTCCTGTTCGGAAGATGGTCTCTCGGCGCCATCCTCTCGGCGCCCGCTGAGGCCAATAGCCTTCGATTATAACAGTCGCATGACAGTTTCATGTCACCCCGGTAACGCGTCATCGGGGCGGGGAAAATGCCGGCCGGCCGGCGCTTGCGGCGGAGCCCGGCTTTGTGCCCGGAATCAGGCACTTGCGCCTTTTCATGCCGAGAGTGACCTGCGGTTTCGCGATCAACGCCTCGGCAAAGAAAATCCGGACGGGAACGCGTTGCTCTCAGCCATTTGTCGTGGCCGGGCCATCGCCGAAAACAGGTCCGTTGGGGTAGGTTGACGCTGTCTCATGCCGGCGGTCGCTGCTCCCGCCCGTAACTGGAAGAGCGGAATTCGAATGTGGCCATTGTCTCGGCTGGGCGTCGCTTTGGATATGGTGCGATCGCGCCATAGTCTTGCCTCAACGGGGGTCGCGAATCTCCGCCGTGTTCCCTCGGGCCGTCAGGGGTGCGACGCCGGCCTTACCCGACGTTGCGCTGAGCCTGGCGGCTGGCACCGACCCAGCGCTCGACCTTCTCGAGCAGGGCCCTTGGGCTGATCGGCTTGGGCAGGTAGTCGTCCATGCCGGCCTCCAGGCAGCGTTCGCGATCGCCCTTCAGCGCATGCGCGGTGACGCCCACGATCGGCACATGCGTGCCGGTTTCTTCCTCCAGCCGGCGAATGGCGGCGGTGGCTTCGAGCCCGTTCATCTCCGGCATCGAGACATCCATCAGGATCATGCACGGATTGAGCCGGCCGAAGGCGTCGAGCGCCTTGCGGCCATTGCCGACGATCTCGAAACCATAGCCGGTCTCGCCGAGAATCTGGGTGAACACCATCTGGTTCACCTCATTGTCCTCGGCCACCAGTATATCCAGCCTTTCGCCGCCGGCCGTCGCGGGTGGCCGGGGGCGGACCAAGGGCGGCTGCAACAGCGCCCGTTGTTCCGACGCCGGCGGCGGTGGCCGCACAACCTTGCCTGGAGGGATGTCGGCTGCCGGCGGATGGGTGTCGGCCGTGTTGTGGCGATGCCGCTGGATCGTCGCAACCAGCGTTTCCAGCAGCACCGATGACCGCGCCGGCTTGATCAGCTGCGCATCGATGCCGAGATCGCGATAGCTGGTGTTGGCGAGCGACTGGTCGACCGAGGTCAGCATGATGATCGGCGTGCCGGCAAGGCCAGCGGTGTTGCGCACGATCCGCGCCATTTCGGCGCCACTCATGCCCGGCATCTGGTAGTCGAGCACGACGCAGTCGACCGGCACGCCATAGGCGGCGGCCGCGATCAGCACCTTGAGACCCTCGGCGCCGCTTTCGGCCGCGCAGGAATCGAACGTCCACGATGTCATCTGCTCGGTCAGGATGGCCCGGTTGACGGCGTTGTCGTCGACGATCAGCACGCGCGCGCCGGTCACGTCGACAGGCGTGATGCGTTGCGCGTTCTGCTGTCCGGCCCGAGGCAGCGTGACGGTGAACCAGAAGGTCGAACCCTTGCCTTCGGCGCTCTCGACACCGATGTCGCCGCCCATCAGTTCGACGAGCCGCGAAGTGATGGCAAGACCAAGGCCGGTTCCCTCGTGCCGCCTCGTCGACGAGGTGTCGACCTGGCTGAATTTCTCGAACACGAGTTTCAGCTTTTCCTCGGGGATACCTATGCCGGTATCGGTGACCGAGATCGTCAGTTTCGTCCCGGTCGGAACCCTTTCGCCGGTGACATCGACCAGCACATGGCCTTCATCGGTGAACTTCACCGCGTTGCCGAGCAGGTTGGTGACGATCTGCCTGATGCGGCCGACATCGCCCACGAACAGGCTCTCGAGACGAGGCTCGATGCGCACGATGAGCTCGAGATCCTTCTCCTTGGCGCGTGTCGACACCAGTGTCGCCACATCCTCGATCGCCTCGGCAAGGTTGAACGGCGCCGGATCGAGCACCAGCTGGCCGGCGTCGATCTTGGAGAAATCCAGGATGTCGTTGATGATGGTGAGCAGCGCGTTGCCCGATTTGACGATGATGTCGGTGAACGTCTTCTGTTTCGAGTTGAGGTCCGATTTGGCCAGCAGTTCCGCCATGCCGAGCACGCCGTTCATCGGCGTGCGGATCTCGTGGCTCATATTGGCGAGGAATTCCGACTTGGCGCGGTCGGCGAGCACGGCGCGCTGCCGTGCCTCGCGCAGTTCGGCCTCGCGCGTCTTCAATTCGGTGATGTCGGTGGTCGATCCGATCAGGTAGAGCGAACCGTCGGAGGCGATCATCGCGCCCTTGCGGGCGAACTGATGCCTGACGGTGCCGTCGCCCAACGTCACAGTCTCTTCGACCTCCTGGGTTTCACCGGTGCGCAGCACCGCAAGGTCGCTGCCGACAAAGGCTTCGCCATCCGGCCCGAAGATCTCGATGTCGGTCTTGCCAATCGCCTCTTCCTTGGCGAAGCCGGTCAGGTCGCACCAGCCCTTGTTGACATAGAACTGCCTCAGATCGGAGCGCTTGGCGTAGATCGACACCGGTACGTTGTCGATCAGGCTGCGGAACACCTCGTTCTCGCGCATGCTTTCTTCCAGCGCGCGCTCGCGCGCCTTGACCTCGGTGATGTCGGTGCTCGAACCGACCAGATGCACCGATCCGTCCAGCGCCACCAGGCGGCTCTTGCGCGTCATCAATTGCCGGACCGTGCCGTCGCGATGGGTGACGGGTTCCTCGACCTCCTTGACGGCGCCCGTCACGGCGACCTCGGTGTCGTCATGGCTGTAGCTATCGCCGTCCTGCCCACCGAACAGCTGGCGGTCGGTGCGGCCGATGACCTCTTCCTTGGCGAGACCTGTTATCGCGCACCAGGCCTTGTTGACGAACTCGATGCTCAGGTCCTGCGCCTTGATGAAGGCAGCCACCGGTAGCTCGTCCAGCACGTGGCGGAACAGATCGATCTGGCGCATCGAGTCGCGCAACGCCTTCTCGCGGCTCTTGATCTCGGAGATGTCGACGCGAACGCCGATGAACGTGCCATCGTCGGTCCGCATGTCGTAGACCTGATACCAGCGGCCGTCGGGGTTGTGACGTTCGAACGAGGAACTGGACAGGCGATAGCGGGCAAGGATCGCGTCCAGCCAGAGATCGGGGTCGCCGTCGTAGAGCGTGTCGACTTGCGGGTCGCCGCTGTTGCGGAAGTAGCCGTTCGAACGGCCGAGAGCCAGCGCCTCGCGGAGTGTGCAGCCGGGCTGCCATACCGGTCTCAAAGCCGGCAGCGTGTCCTGGATCTTGCGGTTGGCGAAAACGAACTTGTCGTCGCGATCGTAGATGATGACGGCCGCCGGCAGGGATTCCAGCACGCTGGCGAGATGCTTGCGCGCATCTTCGGCCTCGGTCTCGCGGCGCTTCATGTCGGAAATGTCGAACAGGAAGCCGGCGACGTAGTTGCGGCCGCTGGCCATGCCGACGCGGCTCTTCCTGACGATCCGCGAGCGGCTGGCGCCATCGGCCTCGAAATTTTCTTCGACTTCGTAGGCACGTCCGCTGGCAAGCACGTCCCGTTCGCTCTGTTCGAAAAGCGCGACATTGCTGCCTGAGACGAAATCGCCGCCGGGCTTGCCAAGCATGGCTTGCGGCGTCTGGCCAAACAAGGCGGCGAACGCCTCGTTGACGAACACAAACCGCAACTGGTCGTCCTTGACGAAGATCGGATCCTTGACGGCGTTGATCACCGCTTCCGCCAGCCGCGCTTTCTCCAGCGCGTCGGCAAGTTCGGCCTCGCGATCCTTCATGTCGGTGACGTCGACATAGGAGATCAGCCGCTTGCCGCCGGCCAGCGGCGCCATCGACGAGATCAGCGTGCGGCCATCATTGCGCGGGAACTGTCGCGATCCGGCCGTGCCGGCCCTGATTTCCGCCTCGCGATCGGCCATATGCCGCTGCCATGTCGCCTCGTCGGCACCATACGGGTCGACGTCGCGGCTGGCGTCCATCAGCTCGCGGAAGCTGCAGCCGATCTCGGCGCGCCGGGCGTCGATCTGCCAGAAATCATAGAAGGCACGGTTGATGACTTCGGCGCGCAAATCGGCGTCGAGGACGAGGACACCGATCGGCATCTGGTCGACCATTGCGCGAAGGTTGGCGAAGGTCTCCGCGGTCCTGGCATTGGCTTTCTCGACTTCGGCGTCGCGAAGCTTCAGATCGGTGATGTCGTAGTAGGTGAGCAGGCGCTTGCCGCCGGACAGGGCGGTGACCGAGAACATCATGGTCCTGCCGTCGGCATGGGGGAACTCGCGTGGCGCAACGGAGCCGGCGCGGATCTCCTCGATGCGGGTGGCGAGGTAACGCTGCCATTGCTGTTCGTCGATATCGCCATAGATGCCGTTGCGGCGGTTGAGTTCCATCAACAGGCTGAACGGGGCGCCGACGGTCACGGCACCGTGCGGGATCCTGGAGAGGTCGCGATAAGCCTTGTTGACGATCAGCGTATCGAGCCTCGCGTCCAGAAGCACGACGCCCATGTGCATGGCGTCCATCGTCCGCTCGAGATCGGCAAGATGCTGGACGGGCTCGCTATCCGCCGCAGGCTTCCGCTCCAAGGCCCCGAAGGCGCCGGCCAGCGCCGTGACGTTGCGGCCAATGCCGCGATAGCCGGCAAATCCTCCCTCGCCATCGAACCTTGGAAAGCCCGACGTCAAGATCCAGCGGCAATCGGCGCGGCCGCCTTTCAGCTCGTGGACGAAGTCGCGAAACGGCCGATGCGCCTGCAGATCCGCCAGATGCGCGGCACCGCTGCGGTCGCCGTTCACCTGGTCGAGGAAGTCGACGCGGAACCGGCCAAGCACGTCAGCCGGATCGATGCCGGTGGCTGCCTGGTAGTTTTGCGAGAGCCAGGAGAAGCGCAGTTCAGCGTCGGTCTCCCAGACCCAGTCCGAACCGGCTTCGACCAGCTGGCGAAGCGTGTCGGTCGAATCCCTGTCCGCAGGGGACGGTAATGCATCGTCGCCATGCGCTGCCGATTTGCGAGGCCCGCGCTTGCCGCGCGCGCCAATTGTGTCGTCCGCTTCCGCCATGCCGTCCCACCCGAAAACCAAGGCCGAACCCTCCCCCGCGGTTCGTCGCCGGAATGTGCCCGACAAGCATTAACGATCCGCTAACCTTAACGGGCGGTTAGATATTTCGGTCGACACGGCCTGCGTTGTTCCGCCGGCTTGCCGGCAGGATCGAAGCCGCTATATAAGCTTCAAGGGATATTGCGGATGGTTGGACGGATCTCGCCTTGCTTCATGGGGCTGATGCTGCTTTTCGGCAGCGGCTGCTCGCGCACCTATGATGGCACCGTGGTCATCCCGAGGCCGCTCGATGTCAGGCGTTTCTGGGATCGGCCGCCACCGCGTGTCGAATACGAGCAGGTTGAAGACGGCGCCTTTCCGGTGGCGCCGCAGCCGCCGCAGCGACTTTCCGAGCGCAGGGTGGTGACCCATGCCCCGCCAAGACGGCACCGGACGAGGGTCTCGACCGCACCGGCCTCCGCGTCTGAACCGGCGAAGCTGCTGACGTGCAGAAACGTCACCGAGCCCGGCAAGAGAGCTCGCATGGTCTGCGAATAGCGATCGATTGGCAAATGCCTGTCATCAAGCTCTGCGTTCAGAGCGAGGCAGCGCCCTTTTTGGGTTCTCTCGCACCGAGCTTGTCGAGTGCGAGACGTACCTGACGCAAATCGTCCTGCCAGCCATCATCGTCGCCCATCGGGCTCTCCGACGCAGCCCGCTGCAGCCCACGAGCCTCGGATTCGATCTCGCGCAGTTCAGCGATTTTCTGTTCGGTGGTCAGGGAGCCGTCTTCGACGATCTCCAGCACCCTCATTTCCCTGAACGTTGCCATGGCGTTTCTCCTGGCTGATGTCGATCACAACGCCGTGAGCGTCCCTCTGTTCCAACTGTCCTTGTGTTCCAGACCATCCTTTATTTGTGTTTGAGCTTGAAACCTTTGCCTGGGCTTCAGCGTTGAATGGCCAGGAGAGAGGAGAACGCAGATGTCGATCCACTTCACGGTTTCGGACCTGACAAGGAACCTGTTTCACTCGCTGGGGCTGGATCACGAGCGTGCACCAAGGCCCCTCAATGCCGAGCAAAGCCTGTTGCTGGAATGTTATCTGGCCGGCCAGATTCCGGAATCGGCCTGGAACGATTATGTCTTCGAGACGCCTGACCTTGCCCGGCATGCCGAGGCGAGGCGCAGTCACCACTGAACCAGCATACCCCAAGAGCTGAGCGCACCGCCGTGGCAAGGCGGTTCCGGCTTCCCTGTCGCCTTTACTTGGGAGACGTGAATTGTAACGTGAACACGTTGCCGGCGACCCCTTGCGCCAGCTTCGACGAGAAGGTCAGGGGCAGGCAATTCTGCAAGGCCGTCGTCGCCGCGTCGACAAATGATTTTTTCGCCTTGGCGTCGCCGTTCACATGGATGGCTGTCGGCCTCGGGGGGCCGATCAGCGTGCCGTCCCGCTTGAAGCTGAAGCTCAAGGTAACGCTGGCAGTTCCGGCATCCGCCGGCGGCGTCCAGCATGCCTGGATCGCAGCCCCGACATCGCTCATGGTGTTGAGTTCAGCGGCATTTGAAGGATGAACGGCGCCTGCCAGCATCATCCCCGCAACCACAGCCTGCCTCGCAACGCTTTTCATCGCCAGCCCTCGTCTCACTCCTGACCGGCAGTCCATGCCGACTGCCGAAATGGATGGTAAGGCCAACGCCGGCAATGACAATATCTCTGGGCAAAAAGTTGACGCCGAAAATGCAACACCGGAGCAATTCCATGAAAGGTGTGAAACGGGTTTTCCGTCTGGAATTGCGTTAAAACAAGAAGATAGGACGTCACATCGACAGTGAGCGAAAGCAAAAAGGCCGGCATTGCGCCGACCTTTCCTTCCCACCTCGGCGCCAGTACATCCGTGGTCGCGGGGTGAATTATCGGTAGTAGACAGGGCTTTGGTTAACGAATCCTTAACCTGGCCCCCTTTAACCTCAGGCCTTGGCTTGCGATCTCACATAGGCGATGTAGCCGCGCACGTCGCCGGCAGGCTCGGCGTACGCCTTGCCGAGCTTCTTCTCGATCGCCGCCATATACTCCTTGGCCCATTTGGGCAGAGGATAATCGACGACCGCCAGGAACTCGAGCGTCGCCGCCAGGCGGATGTCGGCGATCGACGGGTTCTTGCCGCCGATGAATGGCTTGCCGTCCCTGAAGAAACTGTGGAAGACCTCCAGCGGCTCGGCAATCGCGGCCATCGCGGCCTTCTGGGCTTCGGACTTCTTGTCGGGGTGCGCGTCGCTATGGCCGACCTCGCCGGCATATTGCGGGAAGCCAAGGAACGGATAGGTGGCGCGCGCCACATAGGGGTAGAGCGTACCGACCAGATAGAACATGGCACTGTCGATCATCGCCCGCTTGGCCGGCGCCTTGGGATAGAATTTCTCCAGCCCGTGCTTGTTCGCCAGATACTGCATGATGGCGCAGCTTTCCCACAACACGCCCCTGGGAAGGCCCTTGTCCTCGATCATTGGCGTCAAATGCGAGGGGTTTCGCGCCGTGAATTCGGGCGAGCGGGTGTGGCCCCAGGCATCGGTCTCGTCGGCGCCCAGCCCGGCCGCGCGCGCGAACACCCGCACGGTCATGTTGTTAACGCTGGGCTTCAGCATGCTCAGCTTCACTGCAGGTTTCTTAGCCGGCTTCGCCTTGGCCTTCGCGGCGGGCTTGGCAGCAGCCTTCGCCGCTGGTTTTGCCGCCGCTTTCGCCGCCGGTTTTGCGGCCACCTTGGCCGCCGGTTTTTTCGCGCTCTTCGTAGCTGTCTTGGCCATTTGTTCCTCCCTCTGGCTTGTTCAGTATGGGTTCTTCGGTGCCCGGTCGTCCGACAAGGTTGCGCGGGAACGCTCGACGAGCGCCTGGATCGCATCGGCGAGATGCACTTCCGCAATGTTGTAGTCGCCGCGCCCGACACGCAGCCTGTGCGCTTCCATCAGCACGTCGGCATGGGTGAACCCCGCTGGCGGCTCGAAGCGGTAGGAGGCAAGTTCGATCAGCAGGCCGAGCGGATCCTCGAAATAGATCGAATCCATGAAGCCGCGATCCTTGACGCCGCTGTGCTTGATGCCGCGCTCGTCGAGCCGGCCAACCGCCTGCAGGAAGGTGACGCGCGACACCGAAAAGGCGATGTGGTGGACGCAACCCGGATCCGTCGGCGTGCGTCGCTTCTCCGGCGTGCGGCTCTCATCGGTGAAGATGGTGATCAGCCGGCCGTCGCCCGGATCGAAATAGAGGTGGCTCTCTTTTGCCTTGTCGAGGTTGGGCTGCTCGAAAATGAACGGCATGCCGAGCACGCCTTCCCAAAAATCGATCGAGGTCTGGCGCCCGGCGCCGACCAGCGTGATGTGATGCACGCCCTGCGATTGCAGTTTCTGCATTGGCCTTCCTCCCCGCGTGGCATCAACTGCCAGTCTGGACCTGCCCTGCACCCAGCGTTCTGCGCGCCGCTTGAGCCGTGCCTTAGGATCCACGCCGCAATGCTAATGCAATCGGCCCCGCCGCGCCAGAAGCGACGAGAGCAGAGAGATCGGATGATTGATGGAGAGAATGGTACGCCCAAGGGGAATCGAACCCCTGTTCCCGCCGTGAGAGGGCGGTGTCCTGACCGCTAGACGATGGGCGCGTTCAAGAACCGGCGATATAGGCTCACGGCTGGGAAAAAGCAACTGGGCTTCGCCGCTTTACCGCATCGCGGAAAAACCGGCCACAGGCCTACCGTTTCGGCTCGATCAGATCCCAGAGATTGCCATGCAGATCGGCGAAAACCGCCACCGTGCCATAGGGCTCGAAGCGCGGTGTCTCGCGAAATTCGACGCCCTTCTCCAGCATCGCCGCATGGTCGCGGGCAAAGTCGTCGGTTTCGAGGAACAGGAAGACACGGCCACCGGCCTGGTTACCGATGCTTTTCTTTTGTGCCTCGTCGGAAGCCTCGGCCAGCAACAGCTTCGCGCCGTGCCCGTCGGCCGGCGCCACCGTGACCCAGCGCTTGCCGCCGCCGAGATCGACATCCTCGACGAGGAGGAAGCCCAGCCGCTCGACATACCAGGCAATCGCCTCGTCATAGTTGGCGACGACCAGGGCGACGGTCGCGATGCGACGATATTCGGCGAACCCGGTCATTTGTTGCGGATTGCAAAGCGGCCGATCACACGGCGCTCTGTCATGTCGTAGACGAAGATCGTGCGGCTGCCGTCGGCAAGCTCGGTGTCTATGGACACGCGGTTGCCGGACAGCGACTGGCTGACCACCTTGGCCCCGACCGGCAGCACGATGTCGCCGCTGACTGGCTCGCCGGCCGGCATCTGGATGTCGCCGGCCAGCGGCGGGTTCGCCGGCGGCGCGTTGCGCGCTTTGTAGACAAGGGCGCCGATCACCACCATAAGGGCAAGGAACAGCAGGCCGAGATTGATCCCGACGAAGCGGACGAGTTTCCTGCGCACCTTTTCGACCTCGGGGTCGAGCGGTTTCTCCTGATCTTCCTCGGCAATTGGGCTGGCCATGGCAAATAGTCCGGAACGGTTTTTCAATGAGCGCTCATAGCGAAGAGGCCCCTGAATTGATAGAGGACCAATTCATAGCGGCGGCGCCCACCGTGCTGGTGGCGCGCGCGGATGCGGCCGGTCAGCGCCTCGACCAATGGCTGGCTGCGAGCCTCGGCCCGGACATGTCGCGCAGCCGCGTGCAGATGCTGATCAGGCAGGGCGCGGTTTCGATTGACGGCAAGCCGGTCGACGAGACCAAACGCAAGATGACGCCGGGCGAAAGCGTCTCGGTCGCCATGCCGGAGCCGGAACCAGCGGAGCCACAGGGCGAGAACATCGCGCTCGATGTGCTCTATGAGGACGACGAATTGATCGTCATCAACAAGCCGGCTGGCCTTGTCGTGCATCCCGGCGCCGGCAATTGGACCGGCACGCTGGTCAACGCGCTGATCCATCATTGCGGCGACAGCCTTTCCGGCATCGGCGGCGTGCGCCGTCCGGGCATCGTCCACCGCCTCGACAAGGAGACCAGCGGCGTCATGGTGGTCGCCAAGACCGATCGCGCCCACAAGTCGCTGTCCGAAGCCTTCGCCGATCACGGCCTGACCGGCGATCTCGAACGCGCCTATCTGGCTTTGGTCTGGGGCATACCGCAGCGGCCGACGGGCACGGTCGACGCGCCGCTCGGCCGCGCCGCCGACCGCGTGCGCCGCGCCGTGGTGCCGGAAGGACGCGACGACGCTCGCCATGCCGTCACCCACTTTACCGTGCGAGAGCGCTTCGGCGTCGATCAGCAGGAATTCGCCACGGCCAGCCTGGTCGAATGCCGGCTCGAGACCGGCCGCACCCACCAGATCCGCGTCCACATGGCGCATATCGGCCATCCGGTGATTGGCGACCCCGACTATGGCCAGGCCTTCCGCACCAAGGCCAACCGGCTGCCTGAACCGCTGAAAAGCCAGGTCAAGGCATTTTCCCGGCAGGCTTTGCATGCCTGGCTGCTTGCATTTCGCCACCCGACTACCCATTTAACGATGAGTTTCGAGGCGCCGATACCGAGGGACATGGAGGAACTCGTCGGCGGTTTCCGCAAGCTCTGAACCGGTCACCAACAAGCTTCAAGCTAGCCATCAAAAAACCTGACTGGCATTGTTCACTTCAGCGTGACACACTGTTTCGTGTTGAACAAACGCCTGTCTTTTCTGGTTTTGTTCCTGTATATATCTGATGTCGCGGGCGAGCCTTTTGGTGCTCGCGTCACATGCCCGCCGCGTTTCGGGGGCATCACTCCAATAGAGAGGGGGCGCTATCATGGCCCAGTCACTACCCAGTATTGTTTCCGGCGAAGGCGGCCTCAGCCGCTACCTGGAAGAAATCCGCCGCTTTCCCATGCTGCAGCCGCAGGAAGAGTACATGCTCGCAAAGCGTTATGCCGAGCATGAGGACACCACGGCCGCGCACAAGCTCGTCACCAGCCACCTCCGGCTCGTCGCCAAGATCGCCATGGGCTATCGCGGCTACGGCCTGCCGATCGGCGAGGTGATCTCGGAAGGCAATGTCGGCCTGATGCAGGCCGTCAAGAAATTCGAACCGGAGCGCGGCTTCCGCCTCGCGACTTATGCCATGTGGTGGATCAAGGCCTCGATCCAGGAGTACATCCTGCGCTCGTGGAGCCTGGTCAAGATGGGCACGACCGCCAACCAGAAGCGCCTGTTCTTCAACCTGCGCAAGGTGAAGGGCAAGATCCAGGCGCTGGATGACGGCGACCTCAAGCCCGACCAGATCGCCGAGATCGCCACAAGGCTGAACGTTTCCGAAGCCGAAGTGGTGTCGATGAACCGCCGCCTGTCGGGCGACGCCTCGCTCAACGCCCCGATCCGGGCGAGCGAAGGCGAATCCGGCGAATGGCAGGACTGGCTGGTCGACGACCATGAAAGCCAGGAAGAGATGCTGATCGAGCAGGACGAGCTGGAAAACCGGCGCGGCATGCTGTCGGGCGCTCTTGCCGTGCTCAACGAGCGCGAGCGGCGCATCTTCGAGGCTCGTCGCCTCGCCGAGGAGCCGCTGACCCTGGAAGAGCTGTCGGCCGAGTTCGACATCAGCCGCGAGCGCGTGCGCCAGATCGAGGTGCGCGCCTTCGAGAAGGTGCAGGACGCGGTCAAGGCCGCCGCCAAGCGCCAGACCCAGGCGCTGCGCACCATCGAGGCGCAGCCGGCGGCTTAAGGCCAGCTCGGCAACAAAAATACAAAGGCGGCGTCAGGAAACTGACGCCGCCTTTTTTGTAGCGCTGTCTAGAGCAATTCCAGGAAAAGTGTGAAACGGTTTTCCCGGGAAAAGCGCATAGCGCTTTCCCTTTGGGAACTGCGTCAAAACAAAGAGATAGAGCGGTTCGGCGTTTCCGTGAAACGGTGAACCGCTCTGGCGCCGTCAGGTCAAAGCGAGTCCAGCGGAAATTTCAGATACCGCCGGCCATTGGCTTCCGGGTCCGGCAACCGTCCGCCATTCATGTTGACCTGCAGCGCATGCAGGATCAGCCTCGGCATCGGCAGTGTCCTGTCGCGGGTTTCGCGCAGGGCAACGAAATCAGCCTCGGTGCGCGCGGCAACGAGGTGGGTATTGCTGGCCTTCTGCATCGCGACCGTGCTTTCCCACAACGGCTCTCGTCCGCCGGGCTGATAGTCATGGCCGACGAAAACGCGCGTCTCGTCCGGCAATGCCAGGATGTCCTGGATCGAGTGCCACAACCGCGCTGCACTGCCGCCGGGAAAGTCCGCCCTCGCGGTGCCGCTGTCGGGCACGAACAGCGTATCGTGGACGAAGGCGGCATCGCCGATCACATAGGTGATCGAGGCCAGCGTGTGCCCGGGGGAGAACAGCACGGTGACTGGAAGGGTGCCGATCCGGAAGGTTTCGCCTCCTCCGAACAGCCTGTCCCATTGCGAACCGTCGGCGGGAAAATTCGGCCAGTTGTAGATCGCCTTCCACAGTTTCTGGACGTCGACGATCCTCTCGCCGATCGCCGTGGGCGCGCCGGTCTTCTGCTTCAGATAGTGCGCCGACGAGAAATGATCGGCATGCGGATGGGTATCGAGGATCCACTCGACGCCCAGCCCCTGCTCGCTGACGAAGTCGAGCAGAGCATCGGCGCTCTTCGTCGCCGTGGCGCCGGACCTCTCGTCGAAGTCGAGGATCGGATCGATGATGGCGCATCGTTTCGTCGCCGGGTCGGCGACGACATACTGGATGGCCCCGGTCGACTTATCATAGAAGCCGCTGACCTGCGGCCTGGCCAAAGCTAGGTCCAATTTCAGCTCCCCCAACCCTTGATGCATGTCGCCCAAAAGTGGCCCCGGCTTTGGGAGAACGACATGCATAACAACTCAGACCTCGGCACGCCGTCTCAATCCGTTCAGAAACGACGCGCTTTGGTCGGCAGGAATGATTTTCTCTACCGGCACCCAAGGAGAGCATGGTTGCCCCCTCGCGCGACCCAGTCAAGTATCATTTCGCCCGCTGCGGCGAGAAAGCCAAAAACCGTTCCGAAGCGCTCAGGCGGATGGCTGCTTGGTCTTCCTGAGATAGGGCAGGATGGTCTCGTAGGCGCCGAAACGCTTGATTGCATCCTCATTGGAGACGGCGGCGGTGATGATGACATCCTCCCCCTGCTTCCAGTTCGCCGGCGTCGCTACCTGGTGTTTGGCGGTCAGCTGCATGGAATCGACTGCGCGCAGGATCTCGTCGAAGTTACGGCCCGTGGTCATTGGGTAGGTGAGCACCAGCTTGATCTTCTTGTCCGGCCCGATGACATAGACCGAGCGCACCGTGGCGTTGTCGGCGGGCGTGCGACCCTCCGACGTCTCGCCGGCGCCGCCCGGCAGCATGTCGTAGAGCTTGGCGACCTTGAGGTCCCTGTCGCCGATCAGCGGATAGTTCACCGAGTGGCCGGTCGCCGTCTTGATGTCGTCCTGCCATTTGCCGTGGCTTTCGACCGGATCGACCGAAATGCCGATGATCTTGACATTGCGTTTCTTGAACTCGCCCTCCAGCCCGGCCATCGTGCCAAGCTCGGTCGTGCAGACCGGGGTGAAATTCTTCGGGTGGCTGAACAGGATCGCCCAGCCGTCACCGATCCATTCATGGAACTTGATCGTCCCTTGCGTGGTCTCGGCGGTGAAGTCCGGCGCGATGTCGTTGATACGAAGGCTCATGGCACATCTCCCCTGAAACAAATTCTGCCAGCAGAGAGGGCTACGGGCGGCAAACCATGCCGCCATCAAGGCGTCCCCACGCTCCGGCATTGCTGCATCTTAGCGCAAAAATCGCGGCCGCGAGATAATATGAAACTCTTGTCGGCGGCAGAACGAACATTTTTGTGCTGCAGACGGCAACGCCAGCGCATGCGAGCCACGAGCCACGTGTGGGCAGGAAGGCTCCGTGCGCCTCAGGCCTTGTTGACCGCCAGCGTCTCCGTCAGATCTTCCATACGCTGCGCCAGTGCACCAAGCGCGTTGGTCAGCACACTGTCGTTCTTGTCGGCCTTGGTCAGCGCATCGTCGCGCGTCTTGCGCAAGGTCAGCACTTCACTTTCCATGCCCTTGACGCGCTTCTGCAACTCCGAGAGCTCGTCCATCACCATGATGCCGGCCATGACGGTCAGCCGCTGGTCGCCGATCTCGCCAAATGAGTCCTTCAGATGCAAGACATAGCGGTCGAAGCGTTCGGCAAGATCGATCAGATGCTCTTCCTGGCCTTCGTCGCAGGCCATCCGATACTGCTTGCCGTCGATGGAAACCGTGACCTGTGCCATGAGCCTACCTGTCCAGCCCTATCTGTCCAACACAGCGCGGATGGTTTCCATGGCGGTCACCAGCCGTCGCGACACTTCCTTGTTGGCGTCTTCCAGCCTTTCGGCGCGCGCTTCGGAATTGTCGAGTTCTTGCGCCAACCGGGATCTGTCGGCATTCATCCGCTGTACCTCGGCCTCGGCTTCCGAGTAATCGCGTTCATGCTCGAGCTTGGCCGCGACGGCATTTTCCAGCCCCTCGATGGCCTTACTCAGCCTGGAGATGACTTCCTTGAGCGTGGTTTCCCCGGTCATGGCCTTCGTCCTGTGCCCTGCCCATCACCGAATCGTTCGCGTTCAGAACGCGTTATCCGCGAAACATTAGGCACCGGGTGAAGGCAACGTCAACAAAGCTCTCGCGACTGTCCCCTGCTAACGCTAATGTAGGCCCGCCATCGGCATCATAAGACCGGCAAATACGCACCGATTTGTTGACTAAAAGCCCGCGCCTGCTATGTGTCGCGCACCCTTTTCCAGGGCTCTCCCCAGCCCTCAAACCCCCATTTCTGGAGGAACCATGACGTCGCGTGAACAACATGACCGGATGGCCAATGCGATCCGTTTTCTCTCCATGGACGCCGTCGAGAAGGCTCAGTCCGGCCATCCCGGCCTGCCCATGGGCTGCGCCGACATCGCCACGGTGCTGTTCACACGCTTCCTGAAATATGATCCCAAGGCCCCGCACTGGCCCGATCGCGACCGCTTCATCCTGTCGGCCGGTCACGGCTCGATGCTGCTCTATTCGCTGCTGCATCTGACCGGCTATGAAGACATGACCATCGACCAGATCAAGCATTTCCGCCAGTTGGGCTCGAAGACCGCCGGCCACCCTGAATATGGTCACGCCACCGGCATCGAGACGACGACCGGCCCGCTCGGCCAGGGTCTCGCCAATTCGGTCGGCTTCGCGCTCGGCGAGCGCATCATGAACGCCGCCTTCGGCAACGACCTCATCAATCACTACACCTATGTGCTGGCCGGCGACGGCTGCCTGATGGAAGGCGTCAGCCAGGAGGCCATCGCGCTTGCCGGGCACCTCAAGCTCAACAAGCTGATCGTCTTCTGGGACAACAACAACATCTCGATCGATGGCCCGGTGTCGCTCGCCGACAACACCGACCAGGTTGCCCGCTTCCAAGCATCCGGCTGGAACGCCAGCCACATCGACGGCACGGATCCGGAAGCGATCGCCTATGCCATCGAAGCCGCCCGCCATTCCGACAAGCCGACGATGATCGCCTGCAAGACGACCATCGGCTTCGGCGCGCCGACCAAGGCCGGCACCAACAAGGCACACGGCTCGCCGCTCGGCGCCGACGAGATTGCCGGCGCGCGGAAGTTCTTCAACTGGGATTCGCCGCCCTTCGAGATTCCGGCCGACATCCTCGACGCATGGCGCACCGCCGGCAAGGCCGGCGTCAACGCGCGCACCGACTGGGAAGGCCGCCTCGCCAAGGCCGAAGCGAAGCTGAAGGCTGAGTTCGAGCGCCGCATCGCCGGCAAGCTGCCGTCCAACTTCGACGCCGTCATTGCCGACTACAAGAAGACGCTCTCTGTCGACAAGCCGAAGGTCGCCACCCGCAAATCGTCGGAAATGGCGCTGGAGGTCATCAACGGCGCCGTGCCCGAGACCATCGGTGGCTCCGCCGACCTGACCGGCTCCAACAACACCAAGACCAGCCAGACCAAGAACATCACGCCGGACGATTATGGCCAGCGCTACGTCCACTATGGCATCCGCGAGCATGGCATGGCCGCCGCACTCAATGGACTGACGCTGCATGGCGGCCTCATCGCCTATGGCGGCACCTTCATGTGCTTCTCCGATTATGCCCGTCCGTCGATGCGGCTGGCCTCGCTGATGGGCATCCGTTCGATCTTCGTCATGACCCATGATTCCATCGGTCTGGGCGAAGACGGCCCGACCCACCAGCCGGTCGAGCATCTGGCGGCACTGCGCGCCATTCCCAACCACAATGTCTTCCGTCCGGCCGATGCGGTGGAAACCGCCGAATGCTGGCAGATCGCTCTCGAGTCGGAAAAGACGCCTTCGACTTTGGCGCTGACCCGCCAGAACCTGCCGACGGTGCGCACCGAATTCTCGGCCAAGAACCTGAGTAGCCAGGGCGGCTACGAACTGGCCGCAGCCAGCGGGGAGGCCGCGGTGACGATCTTCGCCAGCGGCTCCGAGGTCGAGATTGCGCTTGCCGCCCGCGAGTTGCTGGAGAAGCATGGTCATCCGACCCGCGTCGTGTCGATGCCTTGCTTCGAATTGTTCGACAAGCAGAGCGACGACTACCGCAAGAAGACGATCGGCAACGCGCCAATCAAGATGGCGATCGAAGCCGGCATCCGCCAGGGCTGGGATCATCTCATCGGCTCCGACGGCATCTTCATCGGCATGACCGGCTTCGGCGCCAGCGGCACCATCGAACAGCTCTATCCGCATTTCGGCATCACCGCCGATGCTGCCGCCAAGGCAGCGGAAGCCCGCTTGCACGGCAAGTAAGGTCTTGCATGTCGCCCAAAAGCGTATCGCGGTTTTGGACAACGACAGGCTGAAGCAAAAAATGCCCCGGCGAAACCGCACAAAGCGATTTCGCCGGACTGGCCCAACCTAATCGATTTAAATCCATGTCGCTGCGGCTGGATTCTTTCCGCTTCCGCCGCTATGAAGCTGCGGACCCATCGTCTGCCCTCCAGCTCCCCGGGAGAGAAAAATGACCGTCAGAGTTGCCATCAACGGATTCGGCCGCATCGGCCGCAACATCCTGCGCGCCATCCATGAATCAGGCCGCAAGGACATCGACGTCGTCGCCGTCAACGATCTCGGCCCGGTCGAGACCAATGCCCATCTCCTGCGCTTCGACAGCGTGCATGGCCGCTTCCCGCACGAGGTTTCGGTCTCCGGCGACCAGATCACCGTCGGCAAGGAAAAGTTCAAGGTCACCGCGATCAAGGATCCGACGCAACTGCCGTGGAAGGAACTCGGCGTCGACATCGCGCTCGAATGCACCGGCATCTTCACCGCCCGTGACAAGGCCGCTGCGCACCTGACCGCCGGCGCCAAGCGCGTGCTGGTCTCGGCGCCGGCCGAAGGCGCCGACCTCACCGTCGTCTACGGCATCAACCACGACAAGCTGACCAAGGACCACATCGTCATCTCGAACGCGTCGTGCACCACCAACTGCCTGGCGCCGCTGGCCGCCGTGCTGCACGAGACGGTCGGCATCGAAAAGGGCATGATGACGACGATCCATTCCTATACCGGCGACCAGCCAACGCTGGACACCATGCACAAGGATCTCTACCGCGCCCGCGCCGCCGCTTTGTCGCAGATCCCGACCTCGACCGGTGCCGCCAAGGCAATCGGCCTCGTCTTGCCCGACCTCAAGGGCAAGCTCGACGGCATCTCGATCCGCGTGCCGACCCCGAACGTCTCGGTCGTCGATTTCAAGTTCATCGCCAAGCGGCCGACCACCGTCCAGGAGATCAACGATGCGGTCATCGCCGCGTCCAACGGCAAGCTGAAGGGCATTCTCGGCGTCACCCATCACCCGAACGTCTCGATCGACTTCAACCACGATCCGCGCTCCTCGATCATGGCGCTCGACCAGACCAAGGTCATGGACGGCAACTTCGTTTCGGTGCTGTCCTGGTACGACAATGAATGGGGCTTCTCCAACCGCATGGCCGACACGGCGGTCGCCTTCAGCAAGACCATCGCCTGATCGCGACGCCTTCCTTCGAGACCTGGAACGCCCGGCTTTGTCCGGGCGTTTTTCATGCGAGCGCCGGGCGCCTTCTCAAATCGTGCCCCGAGCGCCAAAGCGTTCGAAAATCAGGGGCATAGGGCAAAAAACCACCCCGCCGCCTTGCACTGGTCACGTCTTCGCCCCACTCTGCCATAAACCAGGAGACAGACGAATTTGAGGGGCTGATTTCAGGATGGAGCATGCGATCTATCTCGTCACGCTGGTCGGCACAGCACTTGTCGTCGCCGCCGCGTTTTCGAGCCTGATCGCCTTCCGCTTCGGCGCCCCGCTTCTGCTTCTGTTTCTCTGCATCGGATTGGCCACCGGCACCGATGGCCTCGGCATCGAGTTCGACAACGCCCGCATCGCATATTTTGCCGGCTCACTGGCTTTGGCCGTCATCCTGTTCGATTCCGGTTTCGGCACGCCGCTCAACGCCTTGCGGCAGGCGGCGGGACCGGCGCTGTCGCTGGCGACCTTCGGCGTCCTTCTCACCACCGGCCTGTTTGGCGCCGCCGCCCACTACCTGCTCGACCTCACCTGGCTCGAATCGTTCCTGCTCGGCGCCGCCGTCGCCTCCACCGATGCCGCGGCGGTGTTCTTCCTGCTGCGCGCCGGCGAAATCAATCTGCGCGAGCGCGTGCGCTCCACGCTCGAGGTGGAATCCGGCACCAACGACCCGATCGCCATCTTCCTGACCATCACGCTGGTCGAGATCATCGCCGCTCACGCCAACCCCGAGGCCAATGTGCTGGTCACCAGCCTGGCCCTAGGCTTCCTCATCAACATGGGCCTCGGCGCCGTCGTCGGCGCGCTTGGCGGCCTCGCCATCGTGCGCCTCGTCGACCGGCTCAATCTCGATCACGGCTTGCTGCCGATCTTCGTGCTGACCTTGTCGCTGATGATCTTTGCCGCCGCCGGTGCCATCGGCGGCTCGGGCTTCCTGGCGGTTTATCTCGCGGGCTTGATCGCCGGCAATTCCGACATCCGCGCCGTCACCATCCTCAAGCGCTTCCAGGACGGTATGTCATGGCTGGCGCAGATCATCATGTTCCTGATCCTCGGCCTGTTCGCGACGCCATCGCAATTTCCCGCGATCATGGTGCCGGCGATAGCGCTCGGCCTGTTCCTGATGTTTGTCGCCCGCCCGATCGCGGTCTGGCTCTGCCTGATCCCGTTCCGATTGCCGCGTCCCGAAGTCGCCTTCGTCTCCTGGGTCGGCCTGCGTGGCGCGGTGTCGATCCTGCTCGCCATCACCCCGCTGCTCGGCGGGTTGGAAAACGGCCGTATCATCTTCAACACCGCCTTCATCATCGTGCTGGTCTCACTGGTCATCCAGGGCTGGACCGTCGGGCCGCTGGCGCGCCGTCTCGGCCTAATCGTGCCGGCGCGGCTCGGCCCACTAGACAAGGTCGAGCTGGAATTGCCGGGCTCGGCCCATCACGAGCTTCTTGCCTATCGCGTGGCACACGGCAGTCCGGTGGCGCGCGGCGAGCGCATTCCGCGCTGGGCGCGGCCCTCGCTGGTGCTGCGCGACGGGCGCTCGATGCGCTTCCAGGACATGGGCAGGCTCGCCGCCGGCGACCAGGTCTATATTTTCGTGCCGGATCGCTATCCTCGCCTGCTCGACAAGCTGTTCGCCAGCCGCGCGGTGGTCGATCCCGAGGATGCGGATTTCTTCGGCGCCTTCGCCGTGGACCCCGCGCGCTCCGCCGCCGAACTGGAGGCCGCCTATGCGCCCGGTCTGACTGAAGCGGAGCAAAAGCTCACCGTCGGCGCGCTGGTCACTGGGCGGCTCGGCGGCCATGCCGAATATGCCGACCGTGTACTGCTCGGTCCGATCGAGCTGATCGTCCGCGACGTCGACGATAAGGGCAAGATCATGGGCCTCGGCCTTTCCTTCGAGCCGACCGCACCGGTGGCGCGGGTGCCGGTTTTCCTGAGCGCCGGCGAAATCGGCGACCGGCTCTCTGCCTTTATCCGCAACTGGCGCAAACCGACCGAGACGCAATTGGCCGAGGCGCGGGCGGGCGAGAAGCCGGCGCCGGAACCGGCAGCGGAGAAGGCTGCGACCGAGAGCTGACACGGCGATCGCTGCGCTGCCCCTCACCCGCTGCCGGCACGGCCCTGGTACCGGCTTCAAAATTTCGTATCGAACCCAGCCTAAGCCTTGCATCATCGTTGGCGCGGGGTATGGTCCCCCGATTTTTTGCGAAAGGAACCTGCATGGCCGCCTTCAAGACTCTCGACGACATCGGCAACATCAGCGGCAAGCGCGTGCTGGTGCGCGTCGACCTCAACGTGCCTGTCGCCGACGGCAAGGTCACCGACGCCACCCGCATCGAACGCATCGCGCCGACCATCGCGGAGCTGTCCGCCAAGGGCGCCAAGGTTATCCTGCTCGCCCATTTCGGTCGGCCCAAGGATGGCCCCTCGCCCGAATTCTCGCTGGAGCCGATCGCCAGGGCGACAGCCGATGTGCTTGGCCGGCCCGTTGGCTTCGCCAGCGATTGCGTCGGTGACACGGCGGGAAGCGCCATCGCCGCCATGGACAAGGGCGACGTGCTGCTGCTCGAAAACACCCGCTTCTACAAGGCCGAGGAGAAAAACGATCCGGCCTTCACCGAAAGGCTCGCCGCCTGCGGCGACATCTTCGTCAACGACGCCTTTTCCGCGGCGCACCGCGCCCACGCCTCGACCGAGGGGCTGGCGCGTCTGTTGCCGGCCTTCGCCGGCCGCACCATGCAGGCTGAGCTCGAGGCGCTGGAGAGGGGTCTGGGAAATCCGGTCCGTCCGGTGGTTGCCATTGTCGGCGGTGCCAAGGTCTCGACCAAGATCGACCTGTTGATGAATCTGGTGAAGAAGGTCGACGCGCTGGTCATCGGCGGCGGCATGGCCAACACGTTCCTTGCCGCGCGCGGCACCGATGTCGGCAAATCGCTGTGCGAGCATGATCTCGCCAGCACTGCCAAGCAGATCATGATCGAAGCGGCCGAGGCCGGCTGCGCCATCATCCTGCCGGTCGACGGCGTCGTCGCGAAGGAATTCAAGGCCGGTGCGGCCTGCGAGACCGTCGCCATCTCGGAGGTGCCGGCCGACGGCATGATCCTCGATGTCGGCGCCAAAACCGTAACGACCATTGGCGAATGGATCGACCGCGCCGCAACGCTGGTCTGGAATGGCCCGCTCGGCGCTTTCGAGATCGCGCCCTTCGACCATGCGACGGTGGCGGCAGCGAAGCACGCGGCGGCGCGCACCAAGGCCGGCAAGCTGGTCTCGGTCGCCGGCGGTGGCGACACGGTGGCGGCACTCAACCATGCCGGCGTCGCCGACGACTTCACCTATGTCTCGACCGCCGGCGGCGCTTTCCTGGAATGGATGGAAGGCAAGCCGCTGCCCGGCGTCGACGTGCTGAAGCACTAGAGCATTCTTCAGCTAGGCGGAAACGCCTGGCGCCGCGGAAATGCGGCTAAACCGAACGCCTCGATCAACACAAAGAGAGCGGGCAAGGGCTCTCGAGACTTTCAATCGATTCGAGCTTTCCGATGCCATTCCTTTGGCGGTAGACTTCCGTTAAGCGCGGAAGACAACCGTTTCAGGAGAAGCAGAATGAGCGAACGTCTCGAAGACATTGCCGCCGCGATCGTGGCCGATGGCAAGGGCCTGCTGGCCGCCGACGAAAGTTCCGGCACCATAAAGAAGCGCTTCGACGTCATCGGCGTCGAATCGACCGCCGACAGCCGTCGCGACTACCGCGAGATGATGTTCCGCGCCAGGGAGGCGATGACCCGGTATATTTCCGGCGTCATCCTCTACGACGAGACGATCCGCCAGAAGGCCGCCGACGGCACGCCGCTGGTCGATATCATCAAGGCGGCCGGCGCCATCCCCGGCATCAAGGTCGATGCCGGCGCCAAGCCTCTGGCCGGTTTCCCCGGCGACACCGTCACCGAGGGCCTCGAGGGCCTGCGTGAGCGCCTTGCCGACTACTACAAGCTCGGCGCCCGCTTCGCCAAATGGCGCGCGGTGATCGACATCGACACCGGCAAGGGCGTGCCTTCGGCCAATTCGATCAGCTCGAACGCCCATGCGCTCGCCCGCTATGCAGCACTTTGCCAGGAAGCCGGCATCGTGCCGATCGTGGAGCCGGAAGTGCTGATGGACGGCGCCCACGACATCGACACCTGCTACGCGATTTCGAAGGCGACGCTGATCAAGCTCTATGACGAGCTCCATGCGGCACGCGTCGTGCTCGAAGGCACGATCCTGAAGCCCAACATGGTGCTGGCCGGCAGGAAATCGGGCAAGGTGAGCAGCCCGGAAGAAGTCGCGGAAATGACGATAAAACTGTTCCGCGAGACTGTGCCGGCAGCGGTGCCTGGCATCGCCTTCCTCTCCGGCGGCCAGGAGGACGAGGAAGCGACCGCCAACCTCAACGCCATCAACGCCATCGGGCCGCACCCGTGGAAGCTGACCTTCTCCTATGGCCGCGCCCTGCAGGCCGCACCGCAGAAAGCGTGGAGCGGCAAGGCCTCGAACGTCGCCGCCGGCCAGGCCGCCTTCACCCACCGTGCCCACATGAACCATCTGGCCGCACTTGGGAAATGGAAGGCGAGCCTGGAGCAGGCCGCCTGATCGGGGCTTTTTCCGTCTTCCTTCGAACCCGGGCCGCTGCGCCCGGGTTTTTGTTTGTGGCTTGCCTGGGCTTGGGACGGCTCGCCTGCATCCCTACTTCCTCTCCGGCGCTGGAGCGTGATCCCGAAACTGGAATCCGGTTTCGCAAGATCATGCTCAAAAACAAACAACCGGCGATGTCGGTTTTCGCCCGTCCCGAACGTCCTTGGGATGACAGACAGGGAGAGGTTCATGAACCGCAACAAGGTCGTTTCGCGCGAAGACTGGTTTCAGGCGCACAAGGCGCATCTGGCGCGCGAGAAACAACTCACCAAGCTTCGCGAGCGCATCGCCGCCGAACGGCGTGAACTGCCCTGGCTGAAGATCCGCAAGGACTATGTCTTCGAGACCGGGCAAGGGCCGAAGAAACTGGCGGACTTGTTTGCCGGCAACAGCCAGTTGATCGTCTACCACTTCATGTTCGGGCCGGGGTGCAACCATCATTGCGAGGGTTGCTCGTTCCTTGCCGACCATATCGACGGGGCCAACCAGCATCTCAGGCATCACGACGTGTCGCTGGTCGTGATCTCGCGGGCGCCGCTGGCCGAATTGCTGCCCTACAAGCAGCGCATGGGCTGGAAGTTCGACTGGGTGTCGTCCTATGCCTCGGATTTCAACTTCGACATGCAGGTCTCCTTCACCGACAAGCAGATCGCGGCTGGCGACACCACTTACAATTTCGAGACAATTCCCCGGACGTCGAAGGAACTTCCCGGCACCAGCGTTTTCTACCGAGACGAGAACGGCGACATCTTTCTCACGTTCATGTCGCGCGCCCGCGGGGGCGAAGCGCTGATCGGCACATATGATTATCTCGACATGACGCCGAAGGGCCGCAACGAGACCGGCCCCTATCATGGCCTGATGGACTGGGTGCGGCTGCACGATGAATATGGCGACCGGTCTGGAGTGCAGGAAACCTGTTGCGATCAGCGTGTCGGCGAGCCGGTCGTTCACCTCGGGCGCAACATGCGCTAAAGGGTGCGCATGCAGCGCCCTCTCGCCCTTCTCACCTGGCTCGCCTACCCGGTCTATGTCTGGCAAGGCCTCGGCGTGCGCCGCCGTACCACGCGCATGCTGCCGGCGCAGGGTCCGGTCATGCACGATATCCAGGGCAAGGCGCCGCCAATCTCGCTTCTGGTGCTGGGGGATTCCTCGGCCGCTTCGGTTGGCATCGGCAATTCGGAGAACGGGCTTGCCGCGCAACTCGCCGTGCTGATTGCGCAGGACACCGGCCGCGCCGTGCGCTGGCGGGCGGCCGGCTTCAATTCGGCAACGTCGGGCCAGATCCGCGACCATGTCCTGCCCAATCTGTCGGCCGATCCGTGGACACATATCGTGCTCGCCATCGGCACCAACGACACCAAGAATTTTCACTCGGTGCCGCGCTTCAAGAAGGAGTTCGGCGGCCTGCTCTATGCGCTGCGCGCCAAATGGCCGGAAGCGCGCGTGGTGTGGTCTCCGGTGCTGGAGTTCACGCGGGCACCGGCCATGCCGTCGCTGCTCGGCAAGATCCTGGAGATCCGTGCCGCGGAGATGAACCGGATGGGCGAACGCCTTTGCCTGGAACGCGGCGCGGTGCCGGCGCCGCGCCTGCCGATCACAAATCCTGAAGAGGGTTTTGCCTCCGACGGTTTTCACGCCTCGGAAGCCGGCTACCGGGCATGGGCTGAGCATCTCGCCGGCCTGGTACTTGCCAGCTGAACTGGAGCCGGGCTTGGTTGGCGCAGGCTTATGTCCAGTGTCCGAGCACGGCTGTTATGGAAATCGCCGCCATCGCCAGCAGCGCCAGCTTCCAGAAGTCGCTGCGCCGTTTCAGCCCCGGCCAGCCGAGCGGCTTGATCAGCTGGATGACCATGATGCCAACAATGACGAGCGCGAGGAGTTTCGACATGCCGCCTTTGACCAGCAACACGGCCGGCTGTCAAAGCACGTCGTCGTTGCCCGAGAAGAATGGGCGCCGCGATCCCGAGCCGGAACGCGGCGCCCGCCTTGACTGAGGAACGATCTACTTCAGCGGCTTGAGGCCGGCCTCGATCGAGGCGCGCTTCGGTTCGAGGAACGGCGGCAAGGCCAGCTTTTCACCCAGCGTCTCCAGCGGCTCGTCGGCGGTGAACCCCGGCCCATCGGTGGCGATCTCGAACAGGATGCCGTTCGGCTCGCGGAAATAGAGCGAACGGAAGTAATAGCGCTCGACCTCGCCGCTCGACGGCAGTCGGAATTCGGCCAGCCGCGCCGTCCATTGATGCAGCGTCTCCTGGTCCGGCGCCCTGAAGGCGACGTGATGGACCGCACCGGCGCCTTGCCTTGCCGGCGCCAGTCCAGGCTGCACAAGGACATGAAGCTCCGCCGCCGGTCCGCCCTTGCCCATTTCGAAGACGTGAACCTGACCTTCCGGCGAGGCATAGTCGCGGGCCTTGCGCATGTTCATCACTTGCGTCACCATCGCCTCGGTGTTGGTGATGTCGGGAACGCTGATGACGATCGGCCCGAGCCCGCGAATCTGATGCTCAGCCGGCACCGGGCTGTGCGCCCAGGGGTGGCTGTCGCCCTCGCCGTCATCGCTGATGAGGCGCAGACGCTGGCCCTCGGGATCCTCAAAATCCAGGCTGGGGTAGCCGCCGATGTCGGCGATCTCACTCGTCGCGATGTTTTCGCTGGTCAGGTGCTGCTTCCACCAGGCAAGGCTTTCCTGCCTGCCGACCCTGAGGCTGGTCCGCACGATGCTATGGGTGCCGCGCCGCTCCTGGCCAACCGGCCAGTCGAAGAAGGTAAGATCGGTGCCCGGTGTCGCTTCGCCGTCGGCATAGAAGAGGTGGTAAGCCGAGGTGTCGTCCTGGTTCACCGTCTTCTTGACCAGCCGCAAGCCCAGCACCTTTGTGTAGAAATGAAGATTTCCAGGCGCATTGGCGGTGATTGCCGTCAGATGGTGGATTCCTGTCAGTTGCAGGCTCATGGTCGTCTCCCTGTTTTTGGGGAATAATTTTCTCCCTCCATATCAGAACTTCGGCCACGTCGCTGAAGACCGCGTATCCTGACAGTCCGTCGCTCAGGATTGAACAATGGACCCTCGATCGATATTCGCTCGGTGAACAATCCCGACCGGCAAGCGTGCTGCATGGCCTCGACTTGATGCAGCGAAAACGATGTCTTCTCTCGGGGTACACTGCGATCACAACTATCGTCCGCGCCCTGCCACCCTCCTGACAGACTGCTGTCAGGAGGGGTATGCGATACTGCCTCCAGTTAAAGAGAGGAGACTAGCTATGAACGGTTCCACCCTTCTGCGCGGCGTGCAGCACTATGTCGGCAAGATACGGACGATGCGCAACGAGATCCGCACCCAGCGGTTCATGAACTCGCTGCCGGCGGACATTCGCAAGGATATCGGCTGGCCGGACATGTATGCCGAACGTCGCTACCGCGGCAATTGAGACGAATTTTTCGACACAGCGGTTGGATGTGGGCGCCCCAAGGCCCAGATAATAAGTCCGGCGCGCAAGGGAGGAGCGAGCTCATGCCCAAACAGAAGCAGATCGGCTTTCTTTTCATCGACGGCTTTGCCGACTGGGAATATGGGCTGCTGGCGGCCTCGGCGGTCGAATGGTTCGGTGCGCGCGCCGTATCGCTGACGCCCGGTGGCAAGCCAGTGACCGGGATCAGCGGTTTTCAGTTGACACCAGATCGCTCTGCTGAAGCTGGGGAGAATGCCGATCTCGACGCCATCGTCGTCATCGGCTCCGACCAGTGGACAGGCAAGGCGCCACCGGATGCGGCAGACCTGCTCACCGCTGTTGCGTCGCGCGGCGGCGTCGTTGGCGGTGTCTGCGCCGGCACGTTGGCGCTGGCCCGAGCCGGCCTGTTCGAGAAGGCCAGGCACACCAGCAATGGCCGCGATTGGATCAACAGTCATGAAGCCGGCTATCCCGGCAACGGCAACTATCAGGACGTGCCGCATGCCGTTGCCGACGGCGCTGTGGTTTCCGCGCCGGGCTCGGCGCCGGGCACATTCGCGCTCGCCTTTCTGAAGACGCTCTATCCGGAAAGAAGCAGCGATCTCGCGCAGATGCGGACGCTGTTCGCCAAGGAGTATGCTGAAGCCTCCTGACAGTATGCTGTCAGGATAGACGTGCAATAGGTGTCGCGAGCAAACTCACTTCGGGAGAAACGCATGGCTTCCATTGCTGCAAAAGCTTCGGCCTGGTTCCAGATTCCCGTCACTGACATGGACAGGACAGGAGCCTTCTACGGGAAGGGCCTCGCGGAATGGTGAAGAGCTGGAACGACAGGCTGAATACGCCCGGTATCAACGGCGTGAAGCCGACGCCGCGCACGATGGCCGATGTCATCGAGGGCCAGCCGATGCTGGTGCCGACTGCACGCCAGGTCGATGATTTCATCCGCTCGATCCCGGAAGGCGTGGAGATGGATGTCCGCGCCCTGCGCACGGCGCTTGCCATCGAGCACGGCGCCGAAGTGACATGCCCGGTCACCATCGGCTATCATCTGCGCACTGTTGCCGAGGCCGCCAACGAGGATCTCGAGCGCGGCATGACACTGAGCGATATTGCGCCGTTCTGGCGCGTGCTCGACTCGAACACGCCGACCACGAGAAAACTGTCCTTCGGCGCGGCATTCGTCGCCGCGCAGCGCAAGCGCGAAGGGCTGAAACCATGATGCATGCCGCCCCAAAACTGTTCTGCGGTTTTGGGCGGCATGCATAGAAACAACGCCGAGGGACCAAACGATGCGCCGCGCCGACAGGCTCTTCCAGATCGTGCAGCATCTGCGCGGTGGCCGTCTGGTCACCGCCCAGAAGCTCGGCACATGGCTCGAGGTTTCCGAGCGAACCATCTACCGCGATATCGCCGACCTGCAGTCGACCGGAGTGCCTATCGACGGCGAGGCCGGGGTTGGCTACATGATGAGGGAGGGTTTCGACCTTCCGCCGCTGATGTTCACGCGTGACGAGATCGTCGCGCTGGTTGCCGGCGCCCGCATGGTGCGCGCCTTTGGCGGCGCCGCCATGGCGCGCGCTGCCGACGAGGCGCTGGTCAAGATCGGTGCGGTGCTGCCGGATGCCGAGAAGGACCGCATCGCCCGCACCGAGATCCACACGCCGATGTGGGTGGTCAGCGACGCCGCCCGCGAAGCGATCGACCTGATCGAGCGCGCGGTCGAAAAGCGCCAGGTTCTGACCATCGACTATAGCGACGAGGCCGGCCGCGGCACCGCACGCGATATCCGTCCGCTCGGCCTGTGGTTCTGGGGCAAGGTGTGGACGCTGGTCGCCTGGTGCGAGATGCGTGACGACTTTCGCGCCTTCCGCATCGATCGCATCGCTTCGGTGGTCATCGCCGGCCGCATCTTCAAGCCGGAGCGAGGCAAGCAGCTTGCCGACTTCTATCGGGCAGTGGAGCGCAGCGAGGATTACGGCATGGCGCCGGACCGTGCTGCGCGGACCTAGAGCAACTCCAGGAAATGGGTGAACGGCGTCAAAGTAAAAAGGAACTGCCGGACCGCACAAAAAAAGCCCGCTCGAAGCGGGCTTTTTGTTGGGTGTCGGAAATATCACTCGTCGTCGTTGTCCGTGTTCTTCGACTTCAGGGCCGAGAGCTTGGCGAAAACGGCGTTGGCGTCGAGCTCGGCGTCCTCGTCCTTCGGCTTCTCCGGAGCCGGCACCAGCCGCTCGGTCAAGGCCGCTGGCAAAAGCGTGTCGCCGACCGGCTGCGCCTGTTCGCGGCCACGCGAAGCGCGGTTGACTTCCATGTCGAGGTCGATCTGCGAGGCGAGACCCAGCGTCACCGGGTCCATCGGCTGCAGATTGGCCGAGTTCCAGTGCTTGCGCTCGCGGATCTGCTCGATCGTCGACTTGGTGGTGCCGACGAGGCGGGAGATCTGCGCATCTTTCAGTTCGGGATGG
Source organism: Mesorhizobium sp. P2_D5 (assembly GCF_056404355.1). Classification (NCBI taxonomy): domain Bacteria; kingdom Pseudomonadati; phylum Pseudomonadota; class Alphaproteobacteria; order Hyphomicrobiales; family Phyllobacteriaceae; genus Mesorhizobium; species Mesorhizobium sp. P2_D5. Next base: position 372,384 of record NZ_JBFUEE010000005.1, on the reverse strand, counting down.
TTGCGCACCAGCCACAGAATGGCATTCGGCCGGTCCTGGCGCTTAGACAGAGGCGTGTAGCGCGGACCCTTGCGCTTGGATTCCGGCACCCGCACCTTGGGGTCCGAAAGCTTCAGGCGCTGGTTCGGATCCTTTTCGGCGCGCGCAATCTCGTCGCGGGTCAACTGGCCGGTCATGATCGGATCCATGCCCTTGATGCCTTGCGCCGATTCGCCGTCGGCGATCGCCTTGACCTCGAGCGGATGCAGCCCACAGAACTGCGCGATCTGCTCGAAAGAAAGCGCGGTGTTGTCGACCAGCCAGACGGCAGTCGCCTTGGGCATCAGCAGCGTATTGGCCATTCTAAAAATCCTTCTCGTTCGCCCGCGTTCCCGCGCGGGCGGTGGTTTAGAGCCACCAAAATGGGAAATTCGCGGCCTGTATAGCCGCTCCGTCGCCGCTTCGCAATGTTTTTGGATGTCATCGGCCAGAAACCGTGGCCCGCGACCACTGGAACGGCTCCGCGCTCTTGAGCAGCGACAAACTGGCTTTGCCGACGGAGGCCGCGGTCGACCGGCTCTGGTCGTCCGACCCCCAGAACGACAAAACCCGCCGGACTGGGTCCAGCGGGCTCGGAACCGCGACGGGATCCGTCTGATGCGGCTCTGGCTTCTACGGCACCGTCCGCCTGCGCGGACCGTGCTCGGCTTTAGATGGCCTTGCGGGCGATCTTTTCGATGTCGGCGCGGTTGATGCCGAGATCGTTGAGCTGACGTGCGTTGAGACTGTTCAGTTCGCGCACAGTCTCGGTGTACCTACGCCAGTTACGGAAAGCGCGGATCGGGTTCATGGTAGTCCTCCAAATGGGTTGTTCGTTTCGGTGATGCTCAAATAGTCATCATCGATCAGGACTTGAACGGCCGTTTTTGCATAGCAATGATGCAAATGCTGCATTGCACCATTAAGCCTCTGTTCATCTTGTAGGCAGCGAGGCGCACGATCAGGATGTGTCGAGATTCAGGTCAGTCCCGCAGCAGCTGAAACTCGATGCGGCCTAGCCGACGTCGAGCACGATCTTGCCGATGTGCTCGCCCTCCTCCATCCGCTCATGCGCCCGCCAGGCCTCGCTGAGCGGGAAGATCATGTCCATCACGGGAGCGACCTTGCGCGTGCCGAGCAACGGCCACACCTGCGCCTCCAGCGCTGCCGCGATCGCCGCCTTGAATTCAACGGTGCGCGGCCTCAGCGTCGACCCCGTATGGGTCAGCCGCTTGACCATGATCTTCGAGAAGTCGGCGCTCGCCACGGCGCCGCCCTGCACGGCAATCTGCACAATGCGACCCTCAATCGCCGCGGCCTCGTAGTTGCGCGCCACATAGTCACCGCCGACCATGTCGAGGATGACATTGGCGCCTTTGCCAGCGGTCGCCTCCTTGACCGCAGCGACGAAATCCTCCTCGCGATAGTTGATCGCCCGGTCGGCGCCGAGCTTCAGGCAGGCGTCGCACTTCTCCTTGCTGCCGGCGGTGGTGATGACATTAGCGCCGAAAGCCGAGCCAAGCTGGATCGCCGTGGTGCCGATGCCGGACGAGCCGCCATGGACGAGCAGTGTCTCGCCGCTCTTCAGGCCGCCGCGCTCGAACGCATTGTGCCAGACGGTGAAGTAGTTCTCCGGCACCGCCGCGGCTTCGGTGTGGGTAAAGCCGGCCGGCAGCGGCAGCACACTGCCGGCGTGAACCTTGACATATTCGGCATAGCCTCCGCCGGGTGTGAGCGCGCAGACGCGGTCGCCGATGCGCCAGCGCGATATGTCATCGCCAAGGGCGGCCACTTCGCCCGACACCTCGAGGCCGGGCAGGTCGGACGCGCCGGCCGGCGGCGGGTAGGCGCCCTTGCGCTGCTGGATGTCGGGCCGGTTCACGCCGGCGGCGTGCACCTTGATCAGGATCTCGCCGGGGCCCGGCTGCGGCACGTCGCGCGTTTCGGGTTTCAGCACCCGGGGGCCGCCCGGCACCGAGATCGCGATGGCCGTCATTCTTGCCGGAATTTTCTGTCCGCTCGCCATGTGATTTCCCGTCTTTCCTCGCCGCTATCCGACCGGCTGTTTGCATCGACGCCCCTGCCCTATGTATGCTGATTGCCAAATCAGGCAAATGGCCAATGTGGGAGGAGCGACGATGGCGATCTTCGACGACGAACCCAAGAAGAAGGCGCGCCCGCACGAGATCGGGCAGGACCTGTCGCTGCTTTCGGTCGGTGAATTGACCGAGCGGATCGGTATCCTGCGCGATGAGATCACCCGCCTCGAAAACGAGCTCAAGGCCAAGGACAGCACCAAATCGGCCGCCGAAGCACTGTTCCGTCGCGGATAGAGGCTGGCGCAGGGCCCGCCGCCGAAAAGCCCGAATGCGACTGTCTTCAGACCCAGCGTCCCCGCCAACCCGAGCCGGATCAAACAATGTTCGCAACCTACCGACCGATCCTCTCGCTGCTTCGCGGCACTGCCTTCCTGCTCGCGGCGTCTGGATTGCACGGGCTGCTGTTGCCGCTGCGGGGTCAGCTGGAAGGCTTCTCGACCGCATCGCTCGGCCTGATGGGCACGGCCTGGGCCGGCGGCTTCGTCACCGGCTGTTTCTTTGCACCGCGCATCGTGCGCCGTGCCGGGCACGTGCGCGCCTTCGGCGCCTTTGCCGCATCGGGCGCCATCGTGGCGCTGCTCACCGGACTGATCATCGACGAGTATGTCTGGATCCTGCTGCGCGCCTTCACCGGCTTCACCATGGCCGGCGCCTTCATGGTCATCGAAAGCTGGCTGAACGAAAAGGCCACCAACGAGAACCGCGGCACCATCTTCGGCCTCTATATGATGGTCACCTATGCCTCGATCATGGGCGGACAGATGATCGTCGCTGGCGGCGACGTGAAGTCGGCCTCCCTGTTCATGATCACCGGCATCCTGTTTTGCCTGTCACTGCTCCCGACCGCGGTTTCGACCGCTTCCCACCCCAAGCCGCTGCAGGATGTCTCGCTCGACGTCAAAGGCCTTTATGTCAATTCGCCGGTGTCGGCTGTCGCTTGCGTCCTGATCGGCATCGCCAACGGCGCCTGGGGCACGCTTGGCGCCGTCTATGGCGCCCGCATCCGCATTCCCACGGCCGAGATCGCCCTGATGATGAGCCTGGTGGTCGTTGCCGGTGCCGCCATGCAGCTTCCGGCCGGGCGCCTCTCGGACAAGACCGACCGGCGTTTCGTGCTGGCAGGTGCTGCCTTCGGCGCGGCCTTGGTTGCACTTGCCATCTTCGTGTTCGAGCCACGCTCCAGCGTCTTCGTCATCGTCTTCACGGCCGCCTATGGCGGCTTCGCCTATACGCTCTATTCGATCGCGGTGGCGCATGCCAACGACCACGCCCGCGCCGAGGATTTCGTCAAGGTGTCGGGCGGCCTGCTTCTGCTCTACGGCTTCGGCACGATGATCGGACCGCTGCTGGCAGCCGCCTTGATGGGCTGGACGCGCCCGGAAGGCCTGTTCCTGGCGACCGCTTTCGCGCATGTCTGCCTCGCGGCCTATACGTTGCTGCGCATCAGCCGCCGTGCTCCGGTGCCGATCGAAGATCGTGACGCCTTCAAGACGCAACCGGCCGACCGGTCGGTGACGCCGGAAGCATTGCGGCTTGATCCCAGAAGAAAAGCAGAAGCAGACAGTTGAGATTCGAAAGGCTTTGCCTCACTAATAAAGGCATGATGTTTTCCGACGCCTTCATGGCGATTGCCGATCCCAACCGGCGCCATCTTCTGGAAGAACTTCGCCGCGGCCCGAAAACCGTCAACGAGTTGGCTGCGGGTTTGCCTGTATCGCGCCCGGCCGTTTCGCAACATTTGAAAGTGCTGCTCGATGCCGGGCTGGTCAACGCCAAGGCCGAAGGCACCAGGCGCGTCTATACGGTGAGCAATCCCGGCTTCCTCAAACTCAACATCTGGCTCGATCAGTTCTGGGAAGCCTGACGGCCCCGCCGTATCGGCAACGCAGTTCAAGCTTCCTCGCGCAAGAAAGCGCCGAGCGCATCGAGCAGCTCGCCTGTGCCATGCTCGCGTGTGGCCGACGTATCGTGGCCGTCGAGGAAGGCTCCCTGTTCCGTCATCACAAGCCGCGTCCCGTCGCCCTCGGCAAGCAGCTCGATCGTGGCCAGTGACACCGAGACACGGGTTTCGCCGAACAACAACTCATAGCTGTAGACGATGCGCTGGTCCGGCACGATGTCTTGATAGACAGCATTGAAAAAATGCATCTGGCCATCGCTCGGACAGCCGGCATTGACCTCCTTGCCGCCGATACGGAAATCCATTTCATGCCTGCTGGGCGTCGGATCGTGCGGATCGGCGAACCAGCGCCGTTTGGCCGCCGGATTGCTCAGGGCAAAGTAGACTTTTGCGGGCGACGCTGGGTAGCTGCGCTCGATGACGAAGGTGGAATGGACGACGGAACGTTCGGTCATGGATTCTCCTCGTTGGATGGATTGAATTCAGAGCATGATCCTCATCGAGGGATCGTCATGCACCGGCGGTCTCGGGCACGAATTCGGCAGCCAGATTGTCCAGCGCCGCGCTGAATCCGGCCTCGCTGCCGGCGATCATGTCCTTGCCGCCGAAGGCAGCGATCTGGTCGGTCAGCACCAGCCGCGTGGACGCACCGAGCGGCTGAAACTCGATCGTGATCAGCGAGGCGGACAGCCGGTCCCACCCTTCGCAGACGAGTTCGGTCGAGACGATGCGCTGCTCAGGCACGATATCGACGTAGCGGTTTTCGACCCGGTAGATCAGACTGCCACGCGGACCGCAGCGGCTGACATCCAGCCCGCCGACGCGGAAATCGGCCTTGTCGTAGACCAGTTCGGCAGTCTTTGATGGCGTGCCCCAGCGCATGCGGGCCTTCGGGTCGGCAAAGGCCTGGAACACGCGCGCCGGCACAGCGTCGTAGGTGCGCTCCAACACGATGGTCGAATGAATCACGGAACGTTCCGTCATAATTGCCTCCTTCAGCTTTTGTCCTTGGTCTCAGCCAGAAAATCGCCGAGCCGGTCCAGCCGGCGCTCCCAGACGAGACGCCGTTCATTGATCCAGTGTTCGGCTGCTCTCAGGGCCTTGGGTTCGATCTGGCAGGTGCGCACCCGACCGACCTTCTGCGTGCGCACGAGGCCGCTTGCCTCCAAAAGGTTCAGATGCTGGACGACGGCCGACAGCGACATCGCCAGCGGCTCGGCCAGCTGGCTGACCGAGGCCGGGCCGCGCGACAGCCGGTCGACCATCTGCCGCCGCGCCGGATCGGCGAGCGCCTGGAACATCAGATCGAGCTGGGCAGGATCGTGCAGCATTGCGATCAGCCGTTGTTGTAGGGAAAGTACTTGAAGTAGGGCTGCGCCTCCTCGATCACGCGGGCGAAAGCGGCGCGCTGCACCAGGCGGTCATGGTATCGCTTGACGGCCGGGTATTTGTCGCCGAACGGCTCGACCTTGTTGGCGTAGAAGAGTGCGGGAGACGCCGAGCAATCGGCCATGCTGAAGGCGTCGCCCACCGCCCAGGTCTTCGTCTGCATCTCCTCTTCGACGATGGCGTAGGAATTGCGCAGCTGGGCGCGGGCCTGCTCGACGCCGAACGGATCGGTCTTGTCCTGCGGCCGCAACCGGTCGCCGACGATCTTCTGCATCGGTTCCTGCACATAGAAATCATAGAAACGATCGGACTGCCGGACCGCCAGCGCCAGGTCGATGTCGGCCGGAACGAGGTGGACTGGCCCCGGATAATGGGCGGCCAGGTACTCGACGACGATGGTCGATTCCAGCACCGTGCGGTCGCGCGCATCGTCGCGCAGGACCGGCATCTTGCCGGTCGGCGAAATCTTCAGGAAGGCCGCGCGCGACTCGGTGTCGCCGAGATCGACGATGACCGGCGCGAACGGTATGCCGTTCTCATACAGCGCGATCAGCGGCTTCCAGCAGAAGGAGGCCAGCGGATGGAAATGAAGCGTCAGGGACATTCTTTTGCTCGTCTGTTTCGAGATGCGCCAGTGGTCGGTACCATGCTGCTTGCCAGGATTGACACTGAAGCATTTACTTAACTATTGTGGCGGGCCTTGCTCGTCAAGGCCCGCGCAGGATGGCTCAATTGGCTTGAGCGTGGTCGACGATGGCGGAAGATATCACCGTCCAGTCGTCCGGGTGCAGCTCGTGGCCGCCACCTTCGATCCGAAGGATTTTCGCACCGGCGACAGTCTCGGTCAGTGCCTCGCCGTGCTCGACCGGAAAGATCGGATCGGTGGTGCCATGGATGACCAGCAGCGGCGCCGTCATCTCGCGCAGGCGACCCTTCCATGCCTCGCCGCCCTTGACCATGAAGTGGTTCGTCGCGCTCAGCAAACTGCCGGATCGATCGTAATCCTGTTCGATGAAGGCCCGCATCCCGGTCTCATCGAATGGATGTACGGTGCTAGCGATCGCCCGCGTATCCTTGACCATGAAATCGACCACTTGGCCACGGTCCGACCAATCGACTTTCGCGCCGTCCGCCGAATGCTTGATATAGACATCGCTCGTTTGTGGCAGATGCGATGTGTCGATCCCCAGGGGCGAGCTGCTGATCACGGTCAGCGAAGCGACACGGGACGGGTGCTTGAGGGCCACAAGCTGGGCGATCATGCCGCCCATGGACATGCCGACGACATGCGCCTTGCCGACGCCGTGGTCGTCGAGAACGCGCATCGCGTCGTCAGCCATGTCGTCGAATGTGTAGGGTGGCTCGCCCGGCGGATATTTGGTCGAACGCCCGGTATCGCGATTGTCATAGCGGATGACGAACAGGCCGCCATCGGCCAGTTTCCGGCACAGCGCCTCCGGCCACCAGAGCATCGAGGCCATCGATCCCATGATCAGCAACAGCGACGGGTTTGCCGGATCGCCAAAGGCCTCGGATACGATCTCGGGGCGCTCGATGGTTGTCATGGCTCGGCCTCCTCCTCAGCACTACTGATTGCTTTTTGCAATCGGTTGCACGATAATAAAACTGATACGATAATGCAACCGGTTTTGCGGAGAAAATCCCATGAGCATGGATCGCCGGTCCGGATGCCCGATCAACCTGTCGCTCGAAGTGTTCGGCGACCGCTGGAGCCTGATCATCCTTCGCGACATGATTTTTGGCGGCAGGCGCCACTTTCGCGAGCTGCTCAACGGATCGATGGAAGGCATTGCCTCCAACATCCTCGCTGACCGGCTGAAGCGACTGATGGGACTGGGCATGCTTACCAAGGCCGACGACCCCAGCCACAAGCAGAAGGCGATCTACAGCCTGACCGAGATGGCGATCACCCTGGTGCCGATCCTGGCCCACCTCGGTGCCTGGGGCCGCGTCTGGTTGCCGGTCAGCGCGGAACTCTCGATCCGCGCTGAACTTCTTGAAAATGGCGGGCCGCCGATGTGGGACAAGTTCATGGACGAGTTGCGCCACGAGCATCTCGGCATGCCGCTCGATACATCGGCTGGCCCTTCTGTCCGTGCGACCCTGCAGGCCGCCTATGAGGCCGTGGTCGCCGGCAAGGCCCCCGGCGCCAGCCCGGCCGCTTGAGCAACATATTTTCCCGTTTGAGGCCCGGCTCTGCTAGAAGGGGCGGAAAACCACAATTCACGGGATTGGATAAGGTCTTGGTTGAGAACTCTCGGGATGCTGCCCGCGCGCGTGCTGACCTGCGTTTCAAGAAGCAGGAAGAGGCGGCAACCGTCCGCCAGAAGGCGATGGCCGAATACGTCGCCGAGAGCGACGCCCGCCAGGCCAAGACCAACAAGCTGCGGGCGCTGCGTCTCGCCAAGGAAGCGGAAGACCTTGCCAACGCACCGGTGGCACCCGCCAAGAAGCCTGCCCGCGCCAAGAAAAAATAGCGTTGCCGGCCGGCACGATCGACTGCCGGTCCGGAAGCTGCAAAATGGCAACGCCATATCCGGATCTTTCCATTCCACCTCTTAACGCGAAGCAATTTCAACCGAAACCGGGATTTTGCCGTGCCCGCCGACGGTCGATGATCGGCGCGTTTTCAAACAGGAGACTGCCATGACCGCGCTGCCGCTCGAAAAAGCCAAGCAAATCATCGATGCCGCCTTTGCCAGGGGCGCCGATCTCAAGCTCAAGCCGCTGGGCATCTCGGTGCTTGACGCCGGCGGACATCTGGTCGCCTTCCAGCGCCAGGACGGCGCCTCGTTCCTGCGCCCGCAAATGTCGGCCGGCAAGGCCTATGGCGCGCTCGCCATCGGCATGGGCTCGCGTCGCGTCGAGGCCTTCGCCAAGGAGCGCCCGCACCTCGTCGCCGGTATCTCGGACGTGTCCGGCGGCCGCGTGCTGCCGGTCGTCGGCGGTGTGCTGATCCGCGACAAGGCCGGCGGCATCATCGGCGCTGTCGGCATTTCCGGCGATACGTCGGACAATGACGAAGCGGCGGCCATCGCCGGCATCGAAGCCGCCGGCTTCACTGCCGATCCGGGCTGAGCTTTAACAAATATTGCGGCCAAGGCTGCGTTGAGATTCAGGTAAGGCCGAGTCGAAAACGGTGGCATCCGAGAACCGTAGCGGAGCGTACTTTTGGGTACGTGAGCACCGGAAGTACAGGAGGCCGCCGTTTGCAGGCCGGCATCACCTGAAGATCAATGCAGCCTTAATTCAGATTGATGTCCCTGCTCGCCGACCGCATCGACACCGCAAACCCCGCCAGCACGTCGAACAGCGCGATGACCATCAGCGTGAAGAAGATGGAATGTGCCGCGCCCTTCACCAGCAGGAACTCGACCAGGAACGCGACGAAGACCAGCGTCGACAACAGATGATCCATGATCGAGGCGCCGGTCGTGCGCGCTGACTTCACCATTTCGGCGAAAAGGGAAATCAGCCCGATCAGCACTATCAGGTCGCCGAGAGTCATCGAGAACACTCCGCCCGACATCATGCGGAAGGAGAAGATTTCGCTCGCCCACGGATCGTCGCCGCCGCCGAATATTCCGAGCAGGCCGAGATTGTAGAGCACGAATGGCACGATCAAAAGCGGGACGGCACCGAACATCTGGCGTCTCCATATGGGGGCAATCTCTGTAGAATGCGCCACAGGCATGCCGTCAAGAATTTTCGTAAAATGCCACGAACACGGTCGAAGACCGGATGCAACAACCATGTCAGCCCTCGGCACAACGATCCTGATGAATATCGCCCACGGCAGGCATTTGGCGTTTGGGATAGGGTGAGCGGCCAAGCGACAATGCGGGCTGCCCGGTTATCGGCCCACCCAACGCAAAAGACCGGCCACCGGCCGGTCTTTCGAATGCTCAATACGTCGAAAAGCTGGTCTCAGCTTTCCTTGGGCGTCAACACCTGGCGGCCGCGATACATGCCGGTCTTCAGGTCGATGTGGTGCGGACGGCGCATTTCGCCGGAATTCTTGTCCTCGACATAGGTCGGGGCCTTGAGGGCGTCGGCCGAGCGGCGCATGCCGCGCTTGGACGGAGAGGTTTTTCGTTTCGGAACGGCCATGGATATGCTCCATTACATGGTCAAAAAGCCCCGCCCGCCCTCGTGAAAGGGCCGTGTCGGGGCCGGAATCTGAGAAAGTCGGGTGCCTATACACGCCCTACGCCGTTTTGGCCAGCACTGCCGCGAATTTTTTTGAGCTGGCTACTGCAGACAGCCGACATACGCGCCGGAGCGGCCGGCCCGCCGCTCGATCAGGTTGGCAAGCCGTCTCAGGCCGGGCCCGGGCTTTGCCGGATTGCGGGCGATCGGATTTGGCAGGGAGACGGCGAGCAGGGCGGCCTGCCGTCGCGACAATTGTTTTGCCGAAACGCCGAAATGGTGCTGTGCGGCGGCTTCGATGCCATAGATGCCCGGCCCCCACTCGGCGATGTTGAGATAGATCTCCATGATGCGCCGTTTCGACATCACCGCGTCGAAATAGACTGCCAGCGGCAATTCGACCACCTTGCGCACCGAGCCCAGCGGTCGTGACCAGAGAAAGAGGTTCTTGACCGTCTGCATGGTGATGGTCGAGGCGCCGCGCGTTGCTTCGCCGGCCAGCGCATCGTCGACGACGCCCCTCAGTTCGCCGAGATCGACGCCGCGATGAAAGCAGAACTGCCCGTCCTCCGACATGATGACCGAATTGGCCAGCACAGGTGCGACGTCGTCGATCGACACCCAGCGGCGGTCATAACCCGAGAATGCCGCCAGGTCCTTCAGCATCAGCGTCGAGACCGGATGCACGAAGGACGGCAGATAGAGGAACGTCAGCACCGTTGGTATGAGCGCCAGTACCGCGGCCACGACGATCCCGCGCCGGACCCAGCGCTTGAGACCGCGGCGGTTCACGCTCCGCGATCTGGTCGCCATGTCCAGCTTTTCGGTTTCATGATCGACGATCGGTTCCGCCAAGCCGCCCAACCCGTACTTCTCCCTGCTCCGGCATAATGGCGCTTGGCTTCTTGCGCAACGTCTGAGTGTCGGCTACCGGTCCCGACCATGACGAATGAGGACGAAATGGCGTTCGAAATGGCGCTCATCCGACGGGCCGCCGCCGTCGAGGTGCTGCTGCGGCGGTTGCTCGACGACCGCGCGCTTTCGGGCGAGATCACGCGACCCGACCGCCTGATGGCGGCGATGCGCCACGGCGTGCTCAACGGCGGCAAGCGCCTGCGCCCTTTCCTGGTCATGGAAAGCGCCGCCCTTTTTTCCGCCGATGGCGAGGCAGCACTGCGCGTCGCGGCCGCCCTTGAATGCGTGCATTGCTATTCGCTGATCCACGATGATCTGCCCGCCATGGACGACGATGACCTGCGTCGCGGCCAGCCGACGGTGCACAAGGCCTTCGACGAGGCAACCGCCATCCTGGCCGGCGATGCCTTGCTGACGCTGGCCTTCGACATCATTGCCGATGAGGCGACCATGCTGCCGGCGGAGCGGCGCGCAGCCCTGGTGCTGGCGCTGGCCCGCGCGGCCGGGGCCGGCGGCATGGTCGGCGGCCAGAAGCTCGACCTCGAGGCCGAACAGGCGCCGCCTGACGAGGCCGGCATCATCCGGCTGCAGGCGATGAAGACCGGCGCGCTGATCCGCTTCGCCTGCGAGGCGGGGGCGCTGGTCGCCGGCGCTCCGGCCGAGGACCGCGAGCGGCTGGCCGAATTCGGCTCGGCGATCGGCCTTGCCTTCCAGCTTGCCGACGACCTGCTCGACCTGACCGCCGATGCCAGCCAGATGGGCAAGGCGACCGGCAAGGATGCAGCCGCCGGCAAGGCGACGCTAGTGGCGCTGCACGGCGCGAACTGGGCGCGCAGCCAGCTTCACGGCCTCGTCGACCAGGCGCATGAATTGCTCGCGCCTTACGGGGAGCAGGCGGCGCTGCTGAAAGAAGCGGCGACATTCGTGGCGACCCGTAACAACTGACGTTGGGCCAGCCAAGACGTCGGCGCGATCGGATTGCGAAATCCGTCGCCACCGCTTCCAGACAATGGGGACCCGCGGCGCACAAGGAGGCGGCACCCTCGCCACTGCTTTCAACTTTGCAAACAACCGCTCGGTTTGCCGATTGCACGGGCCGCCCAGCGGCGATCCCTTAAATGTGATCCAACCGATCCTACCTGCGGAGCTCCGGCCCCCTACAATTTGAAGAGGCGCTTATGCGACGGCTTCATGGTCAGGCAGGTATGGACTTATGGTTACCCTCACGGTCAACGGACAATTGCGCACGGTCGATGTACCGGAAGACATGCCGCTTCTGTGGGTGCTGCGCGACCATCTCAATCTGGTCGGCACCAAATATGGTTGCGGCATCGCCCAATGCGGCGTTTGCACGGTGCATGTGGCCGGCAAGCCTGTGCGTTCCTGCCAACTGACAATTGGCGATGTCGGCACCCGCGCCGTCGTCACCATTGAAGGGATCGGCAACACGCCCAACGGCGCCAAGGTCCAGCAGGCCTGGATGGAAGCCGAAGTGCCGCAATGCGGCTATTGCCAGGCCGGCCAGATCATGTCGGCCACGGCGCTGCTGGACAGCAACCCGCAACCCGACGACTCCGACATTGACGCGGCCATGGCGGGCAATCTCTGCCGCTGCGGGACCTATATCCGCATCCGCCGAGCAATCAAGAACGCCGCTGCCAAGCCGGCCTGACCATGCAGAAAATCATCGGCACTGTCTTTGCTGTCATTGTCATCGCAGCGCTTGGTTTCGCCGGCTGGCTGTTCCTCGGCCGCGATCCGATGTCCTTTGCCGGCGGCTCGACCGTTGCGCTGGCGGATTACCATGGCGCCGATATCACCGGTGTTCCGGCCCAGCTCGCCAGTGCCGATCTGGTCAAGCGCGGCGAATACCTCGCCCATGCCGCAGACTGCCAAGCCTGCCATACCGCGCCGGGCGGCGCGCCCTTCTCGGGAGGTTTCGCCTTCAACATGCCGTTCGGCACGATCTATTCCACCAACATCACCCCGGACAAGCAAACCGGCATTGGCAACTACACTGACGCGCAGTTCCTGGCCGCTGTGCACAAGGGCATTCGCGCCGATGGCGAAAAGCTCTATCCCGCCATGCCCTACAGCTCCTACACCTACATGACCGACGCCGACGCGCTGGCCATCAAGGCGTACCTCTTCTCGCTGGCGCCGGTGCACGCCCCAACAAGGCAAGACCAGCTTTCCTGGCCCTTCAGCCAGCGCAGCCTGCTGGTGCTCTGGGATGTCATGTTCAATCCCGACAATCGTTTCCGCCCCAACGCCGGCCAGAGCCCGCAATGGAACAGAGGCGCCTATCTTGCCGAGGCATTGGGCCATTGCGGCGAATGCCATACACCGCGCAACCTGGCATATGGGCTGGACAATCACGGCAAATTCGCCGGCGCGCTGACCGCGGGCTGGCGCGCCTACAACGTCACCGGCGACAAGGCTTCAGGCATCGGCGACTGGAGCGACCAGGATCTCTATTCCTATCTTTCCACCGGTCATGCCAACGGTCATGGCGGCGCTGCTGGGCCGATGGGTGAGGCCACCGATGACAGCCTGAGCTATCTGTTGCCCGACGACACCCATGCCTTGATGGCGTACCTGCGCAGCATACCCGCCCATGCGAGTGACCTGCCCCGCACGGTCACGACCGCAGCGCCGGCGTCGTACAAGGAGGGCGTGGCGGCGGATGTCAATTCGCGTGGTGAAAAGATCTTCGCCGGCGCCTGCGCCAGCTGCCACGACTGGACCGGCGTGAGCCCGGTCACCGGCTATGCCACCCTGACCGGCGTGCGCGCGGTAAACGACCCCAGTGCCACGAATGTAGCGCAGACGATCATCAATGGCGTCAACCGCAAGACCGCCGAAGACACGATCTTCATGCCGGCCTTTGGTGAGGGCTATTCGGACGACGACATCGCGGCCGTGGCCAACTATGTCACCGCCCGGTTTGGTGCCGAAGGCGCACATTTGGCAGGCAAGGATGTGGCCGGTCTGCGAAAGCAGGCGTCCCAGCAATCTAAGGAGGCACCCAATGGCTGACATTCAGTCCAACTTTGCCCAGTCCGATGCCTACCTCTCGGCGCTGATACGCGAGGTCCGTTCGGTCCCGCCGACCAGTGCGTCGGTGACAATGGGACGACGCACCTTCTTCAAGTTGGCCGGCGCGGGCGTAGCGGGGCTGGTGCTGGGCTTTCACCTTGGAGACGCAGCGTTCGCGGCGGATGGTGCGAACGTCGATACGGCAAGCACCAAGGACCAGGCGATGAACGCTTTCATCCGTATCGCCCCGGACAACACGATCACAATTTATTCCAAATGCCCGGAGATCGGCCAGGGCATCAAGACCTCCTTCGGCGTCATCATTGCCGATGAACTCGACGCAGATTGGAACCACGTCGTGATGGAGCAGGCGGACATCAATCCCAAGGTCTATGGCAGTCAAGGCGCGGGAGGCTCGACATCCATCCCGCATGCCTGGGACCAGCTGCGTCAGGCCGGTGCCGGCGCAAAGGCGATGCTCATCGCCGCAGCGGCCGGGCAATGGAAGGTGGACCCGTCGCAGATCACCGCCAGGGACTCGATCTTGACCCATGCCGCCAGCGGTCGGTCCGCAACCTATGGGTCACTTGCCGCCGCGGCGTCGAAAATGCCAGTGCCCGATCCCAAGAGCTTGAAGCTGAAGGTTCGCGCCGAGTATCGCTTGATAGGCAAGCGCTATCGCGGTGTTGACGATCCCAAGGTCGTCAGTGGCAAGCCGCTGTTCGGCATCGATGTTCAACTCCCCGGCATGGTCTATGCGACCTACACCAAATGTCCGGCGGCGGGCGGCAAGGTCAAATCCTTCAACATCGACGAGATCAAGGCGCAACGCGGCGTGCTCGACGCCTTCGCCGTGGACGGCACGGGCATGGCGGTCGAAGTGATGCCGGGCGTCGCTATCGTCGCCAGGGACACCTGGAGCGCTTTCCAGGCCAAGAACAAGCTTCAGGTGGATTGGGACCTGAGCATGGCCTCGAAAGACTCCACGTCGCAATTCTCGGCCCAGGCCAGGAAGCTGGCGACAAATTTCCCGGAAAAGCCCGACGACAATGTCGGCGACGTGGATAGGGCCTTCGGCAATGCCGCCAAGACCGTGGAGGCCTACTACGAGTATCCTTTCGCCGCCCATGTGCCGCTTGAACCGATGAACACCACGGCGCACTACCATGACGGGGTGATGGAGATGTGGGTGCCTACCCAACAGCCCGATCGTGGCTTGCCGCTGATTGCAAAGGCTGCAGACATTCCGCCGGAGAAAGTCGTGATGCACCAGACCCGCGTCGGCGGCGGCTTCGGACGACGGCTGGTCAATGACTATGCCTGCGAGGCGGCGGCTATCGCCAAGAAGGTCAGTGCCCCGGTCAAGCTGCAATGGACCCGCGAAGACGATTTCGCCCACGATTTCTACCGGCCCGCCGGCTACCATCAGTTCAAGGGCGCGATCGACAGAGGCGGCAGGCTCGACGCCTGGCAGGAACATTTCATCACCTTCACCGCCGACGGCAAGAAGGAAGCCACGGGCGCCAACCTCACCGACAATCTGAGATATTCGATCAAGGCGCCCAATCTGCGCCGCGCCAAGACAATGTTCCCCTTGAAGATTCCCACCGGAGCGTGGCGCGCGCCGGGCGACAATGCCCAGGTCTTCGCTGCCCAGAGCTTCATGCACGAACTGTCGCTCGCTTCCGGCCGCGATCATGTCGATTTCCTTATCGACGCCGTGAACCGCGACGTGCCTGGTCTGGCGCCCAAGGACAAAAGCGTCAACTTCAGCCCCAAGCGGGCCACCGACGTGATCAGGATGTGCTCCGAGAAGGCCGGGTGGGGCAAGAAGTTGGCGAATGGGAGCGGTTTGGGCCTGGCCTGGTGCTATTCCCACGCCGGCCATGTCGCACAGTCGATTGAGATCAGCGTGGACACCGACAAGCGGATCAAGATCGCGCGCATCGTGGTGGTGCTCGATGTCGGCCCCATCATTGACATGGCAGGGTCCGAAGCCCAGGCGCAGGGAGCGTCGACCGACGCACTCTCAACGGCCATGGGTCTCAAGATCAACATCGAAAACGGCCGCGTGCAGGAGCAGAATTACAATGCCTATCCGATCCTGCGCATGCCTTTCGCACCAATGACGATCGATGCCTATTTCATCCAGTCGGACAATTCACCGACCGGCATGGGCGAACCTGCTTTCCCGGCGCTGGCGCCCGCGCTGGGCAACGCCATCTTCGCCGCCACCGGAGAGCGCGTGCGCCGACTGCCATTGCGCGATCTGGGCTACTCGCTGGCGGTCTGAGAGATCAATCGATGTTCAAGCGCTTCAAGCCACCTTGATCTTCATCTCTTCTTCGCCGCGCACCATTTTGGTCACAGCGGCGAAGTCGAGCTTGCCGGAACCGAGGACCGGCACTTTTGCAACGGCGCGGACTTCGGCCGGCACCATCAGGTCCATGGCGCCGTTCGCCTTGGCGAAAGTCAGGAATTCGGCGCGCGTGGCGTTGGCGGCCTCGGTGATCAGGATCAGCTTTTCGCCCTTGCGCGCATCCGGCACAGTAGCGACCGCAGAGAGCGAACCTTTCCACAATTCGCCGGCCAGCGCCTCGATAGCAGCCAGCGATATCATCTCGCCGCCGATCTTGGCAAAGCGCTTGGCCCGGCCGCGAATGGTGATGAAGCCGACGTCGTCGACGGCGACGACGTCGCCGGTGTCATGCCAGCCGTCTTCGAGTGGTTCGAGCACACCGGGCTTCTCGGCCCTGAGATAGCCGGCCATGACATTGGGCCCACGCACGAAAAGCCGTCCGCCATCGTCGACACCGGGCACCGGATCGAGGCGATATTCCATGCCGGGCATGATTTTGCCGACGGTTCCGGAGCGGTTGTACATCGGCGTGTTGATCGAGATCACAGGTGCTGTTTCGGTGACGCCGTAACCCTCGAGGATGCGCACGCCGAACTTCTCCATATAGGTCATGCGCGTCGCTGCCTTGACCGGCTCCGCGCCGGCAAAGCAATAACGTATCGAGCGGAAGTCATAGGGGTGTGCGGTGCGCGCATAGCCGGCGAGGAACGTGTCGGTGCCGAAGATGATCGTCGCGTTCGAGGCGTAGATCAGTTCTGGCACGATGCGGTAGTGCAGCGGCGAGGGGTAGAAATAGACCGGCACGCCGGAGATCAGCGGCAGCACCGTGCCCGCCGTCATGCCGAACGAATGGAAGATCGGCAACACGTTGAACACCTTGTCGCCCGAATGGAAGTCGATGCGCGAGGCAGCTTGGGCGGCATTGGCCAGGATGTTGCGGTGGGTGAGCACGACGCCCTTCGGCGTGCCTTCCGAACCCGAGGTGAACAGGATCACCGCGGCATCGTCGGGCTTGCGCGGCGCGCGTGGCGTGCTCTTGCGCAGCAAGCCCAGCAGCTTGTCCCTGAGGCCGACGGTGCCGCGCAAATCGTCGAGCCAGACGATGTCGACCGAGCGGCCGATTTCCTCGACCACCGCACCGAGCTTTGCCTGCTCGACAAAGGCGCGCGAGGTGAGCACGGTGCGCACTTCGGCCGCCTTGCAGGCGGACAGGATGTTTGCCGCACCGGCGGTGAAGTTCATCATCGCCGGAACCTTTCCGGCCGACATGACGCCGAGCAGCGTCGCGCAGGAGCCGTTGGCGTTCGGCAGCATGATGCCGAGCGTCTGCTGGCCGGCATAGAGGTTCTGGAATTTCTCGCCGAGCACCGCAGCGGCCGTGAGCAGCTTTCCGTAGCTCAGCGAACCGGTGACCGGATCCTGCACGGCGAGCTCTCTCATGCCGCGTTCGTTCGCCGTCTGGATGATCTTTTCCAGCACCGTCTTGTCGATGTCCTGGGTACGGAAGACGAGGTCCGACATTACCTGATAGAGGGCAGCGCCCGCCGCGGCGCGGCGCTTGCGGCCCTTTAGGTCCTGCAGCACTTCCAGCCTTACCGGCTCAAGGATGGTCACCTTGACCTTTGGGAACAGCCGGCGGCGCACATGCTGCGAGGTCAGCCGTGAAAAGTAGCTTTTCTCCAGCCCGTCGATGCGCACCGGTACGACCATCGAACCGGTCTTGTCGGCGACCATGGCGGCGCCGTCATAAACCTTCATCAGGCCGCCGGTGACGGTGATGCGGCCTTCCGGGAAGATGACAAGCGGGTCGCCGCCCTGAACGATCTTGATCAGCGTGCGGGTCGACATCGGCTTGGATGGGTTGAGCGGCAGCGCGCGGGCGAGTTTCATGAACGGCTTCATCCACCAGGCCTGGGCGATGGTGTGGTCGATGGCGAAGACCGGCTCCTCATCGGTCAGGGTCAAGGCCAGGGGACCATCGAGGAAGCTGACATGGTTGAGCGCCAGGATAGGTGCCGGGCCGGCGGCCTTGAGGTTTTCCATGCCCTCGACTTCGAGGCGGTGGAAGGCCCGAAACAGAATGGAGACAAAATCGCGGAAAGCGTTGGTCGGCAGGTATTTCAGCATCAGCCAGGCGGCGATGGCGTTGGCCGCAGCAAGGCCGAACAGGATGGCTCCGGTAGAGACGCCGGCTGACTGGATCGCGGCGACGAGTATGCCGCCGACCGTCATGAAGCCTGCGTTGACGATGCTGACGGCGGCGACGACGCGGGCACGACTCGCTTCGGGCGACCATGCCTGTACGGCAGCAAAGGTCGGCACCACGAGGAAGGCGCTGGCAATCGCCATGCCGGCGAGGTCGATCGCGACATGGATCGTGTTTGGCCCGGCGAAGAACAGGGCAAGGGTCTCAGTCCTGGGCGAAGGCTGCATGCTCCAGATGGTCCAGGCCAGGTCCAGTCCAAACAGCGCCAGCAGCGCCGTGCCGACCGGTGCAGGCAACAGCACGATGCGTCCCTGCGACATCCACGCGGCAATGGCCGAGCCAATGGCGATCGAAACGGCGAACACCGCGAGATAGGCAGTCACGGCGATCTCGTTGCCGCCGAGCGAATCCTTGATCAAGGTCGGCAGGATCGAAAGAACGATGGCGCCGATCAGCCAGAACCAGGACGTCATCAGCCCGGCGCGCCAGATCCGCTTGTCGCCACGCAATCCGTTGACCTGCCGCCAGGTCGAGCGAAAGACGTTTTTGTCGATGACGAGGTCGGGGGCGGCAGAACCGGTGGACGGGATGTAGCGGCTGACGATCCAGCAACTCACGGCGAGGATCATCATGATCGGCCCGAAGACCGAGACGCCTATGCCATCGGCCGAGACGATGCCGCCGGCGATGGTGCCACCGAGGATGGCGGCGAAGGTCGCCGATTCGATCCATGCGTTGGCGCCGGGCAATTCCTTGCGCTCGAGATGATCCGGCAGGATGCCGTATTTGATCGGTCCGAACAGCGCCGAGATGATGCCGAACATCAACAACGCCACCATCAGCACCGGTATCGACGACAGCGCGATGCCGACGACCGCGACGCCAGCAGCGGCGATCTCGGTGAATTTCAGCCGACGGGCGATGAGGGCCTTGTCGAAGCGGTCGGCGATCTCGCCGCCAAGGGCTGACAAGAGCAGGAAGGGAGCCATGAAGACGGCACCGGCCAGGGTGACCAGTGATGCCGCCTTGTCCGCCGCCAGCGTGAACAGAATAAGGAACACCAGCGTGTTCTTCAGGAAATTGTCGTTGAAGGCAGACAGGAACTGCGTCCAGAAGAGAGGCGCAAAGCGCCGTGTCATCATCAGATGACTGTTCGTATGATTGTTCGGAGAGATGTCCATGGCGGCGACTTCCATTGGGCAAGGCCGTTGAAGTCCTGGTCCGATCAATCAACGGTCTTACGCGGTTTGAGCGTAGTGGTAGCGGAAACCCGGTTACACTTCGTTACTGCGGTTGGCGTCATCAGCTGTGTCTCGGTCTTGCGCGTCAGGCAGCACCTTGACGATCGAGGTATGCACGAGCCACGATGGCGAAACTGGCCGTGGCGAACGCTTCCCGGGTGCTTGAGTTCATGGGCGCTTAGTTGTTGGTGGCCATCGATATGATCCTTTCGTTTCAGCCTTAAGCCGGGTCGCTGGTGGTCTGTTTCAGGCCGGATACAATCAAGCCGACTTGCCGACAGCGTTTCCGTCAGCCGTTCGAGCTTCGCGCCGGCGCATGGTTCGCCCGACGAACGAAATTTTAATGTAAATGAAGCGTAATCCCGGTCATTAAAATGATGCGTATGTGTTGGGGTTGCGCATGCCGGAATATTCGTCCTTCATCCGTTCGGTCCGGGCCCGCTATATTTCAGGGTTGCTGATCTTTGCGCTGGCTTCCGCCGCCATCGTGATCGCGCTCGATCGGGTCAATTCCTTTCGTCATGACATCGATGCGCTAAGCAGCAACCTCGTCGTTTTCACCCGCGACCTGCGCAACGCGACCAGCTTTGCCGAGACGACCGGTACTGCATGGCGGGCGGAGACGCGCGATGCCCTCACCTCATCGGCGCGCGGTCATTCGGAGCGCCTGACCGGCGAGATCGAAATGCTGACCGCTCAGCTTGCCGCGATCAAGCCGCGCCTTTCGGTGAAGACCATCAACGAGCTCGAAACCGCTTCCGTCAACGGCGACCTGTTCTGGTCGCCGCGCGACATGGTGCGCAACTTCAACCTGATGTCGATGGCGCAGAAGGTCGATGAATGGAGCTATCGCGAAATCCGCAACCAGAATGACCTGTTCGCCCAACCCATGCTGGTCCGCGTCCGCACCGCGATGGACGACGAGCGCCATCTGGCCGATGTCTCCAGCGACAGGCTGTTGCTGTGGGCGAGCGGCATCCTGTTCGCCGCCCTTGCCATCGTCGCCTTCTGGATCTTTCGCCCGATGGAAGTGGCCATCCGCCGCGCCTTTGCCGAGTCCGCCGAATCCCTGTTCAAGGCCGAGGCCGCCGACCGCGCCAAGTCGGAATTCCTGGCCAATATGAGTCACGAAATCCGCACGCCGATGAACGGTGTGCTGGGGATGGCCGAGCTGCTGGCCAAGACCGACCTGACGGCGCGCCAAAAAACCTTTACGGACGTCATCGTCAAATCCGGCAACGCGTTGCTCACCATCATCAACGACATCCTCGATTTCTCCAAGATCAATGCCGGCCAGCTGACCCTCGATCCGGCTCCCTTCCGTCTCTCCGAGGCGGTCGAGGACGTGGCGACGCTGGTGTCGGCGCGCGTCGCCGAGAAGAACCTCGAACTGATCGTGCGTGTCGACCCGCGGCTGCCGGCCTATGTCGTCGGCGACGCCGGACGGTTCCGGCAGATCGTCACCAACCTGCTCGGCAATGCGGTAAAGTTCACCGAAAAGGGTCACGTGCTGATCGATGTCGGCGGCGAGATCGTCAACGACGTGGTCCAGCTCAAGGTTCGCGTCGAGGACACCGGCATCGGCATACCGGCCGAAAAACTGCAGAACGTTTTCGAGAAATTCGCCCAGGTCGACGGGTCGTCGACCCGCCGCCACGAGGGCACTGGCCTTGGCCTCGCCATCGCCGCGCGCCTCGTCGATCTGATGGCGGGCAAGATCGGCGTCGAGAGCGAGATCGGCCGCGGCTCGGTGTTCTGGTTCGCGGTGCCGCTGCCGGCGCACCACGCCCTGGCGCGCGACGAAATCGTGCCGGTCGACGTCACCGGCGCGCGCGTGCTGGTCATCGACGACAATCCGGTCAACCGCGAAATCCTGCTCGAGCAGCTGAGAAGCTGGAGCTTCGACTGTGCCGCCGCCGAAAGTGGTGCCGTGGGCCTGGCCTTCCTCGATCGCGCCTTCCAGCTGGGCGCCGCCGTCGACTGCATCATCCTCGACTACCAGATGCCGGGCATGAACGGCGCCGACGTTGCCAGGGCCATCGCTTCCGATAGCCGGCTGGCTTCCATTCCGGTGGTGTTGCTCACCTCGGTCGACCAGGTCGATTTCGGCAAGATGATCATCGACTTCGGCATCGCCGCGCACCTGACCAAGCCGGCGCGTTCCGCTGTCCTGCTCGGCACCGTCATCTCGGTCATCCAGAGGGCCCGCTCGCAGGTAGGCAAGGCCCAGTTCGTCCGCGAACCGATCGTGCCGATTCCCCCGGCTGCGCCACCCGCTTTCACCGTTATCCGGGGCCCGGCTATACCGGTTGCCGCAGCACCGGAATCGACGGCTACGCTGAACGGTCCGATCGACATCCTCATTGCCGAGGACAACGACGTGAACCAGTTGGTTTTCGGCCAGATCCTTAACGGCCTTGGCCTCAGCTATCGCATTGCCGGCAACGGCCGCACGGCGGTCGAGATGTACCGGGCGCTGCGCCCCAGGCTGATCCTGATGGACGTCTCGATGCCGGAGATGAACGGCTACGAAGCGACCCGCGCCATCCGTGCGATGGAGACCTCGTCGGGCACGCACATCCCGATCATCGGCGTCACCGCGCACACGCTGAAGGGCGATCGCGACAAGTGCATCGAGGCCGGCATGGACGACTATCTGCCCAAGCCGGTTTCACCCGACCGCCTCGGCACCAAGATCGGCACCTGGCTCAGCGAGACTGTGGTGGCGAAGACGGCTTAGCCCGCAGCCATCGGCACATCAGGCGGCAGCGTCCAGACGATAGCGGCGCATCCAGTCAAGGCTCGTCTCGTCGGCGAGCTTTGCAACACCTGGCTTTATGTCATCGGCGATCGGCGCTTGAACGCCCAAGGCTCCGCAGATGTCTAGCAATGTCGCGGCCGGGTTGGCGGCAAGGCGCTCGTAGCCAAGCCGCAGCGGAATTATGCCTTGCTCTACGAACCAAATGTTCCACGCGGCATCATAGGCCTCGAGCTCCGTGACCTCACGTTTGAGCCGCTCGAAATCATATTGCGGTTCTTTCGCGGGTGCGACCCTTTCGATCTCGGTTCCGTCGGGAGCGATATGCCAAGGACCGGTTTGCTCTGCCTTGACCAGGGAAACAGCCTGCGCAAGCTTGTTCTCACGCGAGAGATGCATGTAGAGAACACGGCCGAATGCTTTCTCGAACCGCGCTCTGTCCGATGGAAGTTTTGGGAAAACCTGGTCGAGGATCGCTGAAAGCTCATCCAGGTTTTCCCGCATCAGACGAAGACCGAAAATGCCTGTCCCACCCCTGCCATTGGCGATCGCCGCCTTGAGATAGGCGGCATTGAAGTCGAGCTCGCTCATCGTGTCGCGATCGGGCAGGCCCCACTCTTCGGCCCACTCCGACAAATCCTGCCGCCGATAAAATGAGTGAGGATTGCCAGCCGTCTTCGTGGACGCCAGAAGCTTGCACAGCAAAGTGCTTCCGGTCCTCGGCGTGCCACAGATGATGTATCCGTCAAACATGTCACGGCTCTCGCGGTTCGTCGGTGGCAAGGCTGTCGCCCCTTGGCAAGAATGGTCGCGCTATAGCTGAAATCTTTGCTGGATGCGACGGGCACACTCCTGCGAGGTCAGGACGCTGGTGTCGACTTCGAGGTCGTAGCGAATGTTCTCGTGCACGCGCCCATATTGCCAGCGCGCCAGGCCCGGCAGCCGATCGGCACGCTGGGCTTCGCGCGCCTCCAGCACCTCCAGCGGCGCCAGGACAGCAACCACATGGAGGTCGAAGGCCGACAGCAGTTCGAGATATTCGGACATTTCGCCGTTGCAAAGCACTTCGTCGACGATGAGGTTGTTGCCTTGCCCAGCCATGGCGGCGATGGCGTGGCGCATGCCGCGCAGGGTCCGCGCCCCCACCGGTCCGGTTCTGATCACGACCGCAGGCTTGCCGTCCTGCCGGATGGTCTCATACGAAAAGCCATCCGCATGGTCCTGCAAGGCGTCTGGCAGCATCTCGATGAAAGTGTCCATCTGGACATGCAGGAAGGGCGCGGCGGTGATCTGTTGCAACGCCCTTGCGATGGAGCTCTTGCCGGCACTGCCGACGCCATTGAGCAGAATGATGCTGGCTTTCACGTCATCGCCCCTTTTCGGCCAGAACATCTTGCCCGCCACGGGTCAGACTACCGGTTGCGCACCACCACGCACGCTCCGCCGACGCTTTGCAATTTCTGGCAGATGACATTGGCAGCGGCGCGGTCGTCGACACCGATCCTGACCGCGTAGATGCCGCGCCGGCCGATTGGCGTGCGCACCCGGCTGACCACCGGATCATGGCCGCTGAGCAAGGCCGGGAAGCGGCTCCTCACCCGCAGCCACTGACTGATCGCGGCGCTGCGGCGGAAGTTGCCGGCCACTTGGATACCCCATGGTTTTATGTTGATCGAAGCCATTGCCACGGTCTGCGACATGATCACCGGCAGCCTGCGGCAAGCAACGGCAAAATCCGCCTTCTGATCGAGCGGCTCGACCTTTCCGGCATAAGCTGGATCGGTGAACTTATCGACCGGCTCGCCCATGATGTCGAAAACATAGCTCTCGGTCTCCATCGGCAGGAAGCCGCCGGAACCGAGCCAGCGCGACACCCGGCTTTCGCCGGCATTGTAGGCGGCGGCCGCCAGGCCGAGATTGCCGTAGGCACCCTTCATCTCGGCGAGATATCTCGCCGAGGCAGGGATCGCCTGGTTGATGTCGAAGGAGTTGGCAAGGCCGCGCATCTTGGCGGTGCCCGGCATGAACTGGGCGATGCCTTCGGCGCCGACCGGACTGACGGCGTTGGGATCGAAGCGGCTTTCCTTCCAGATCAGCCGGGCGAAGAAATCCCTGGGCAAGCCGTTCTGGTCGGCATGGGCCTGGATCAGGGTGCAGACCTTGTCGATGAGCCGCTGCTTGGCGGATTGAGGAGGGTCTGCCTGAACCAGCGTCGACCAGCCCACTCCGAACATCAAGATCAGCGCCGCCCACAGGAAACGCTGCATGGCGCCTACTCGGCCGCGGCCTTGCCGCGACCAAACCGTTGCTCGATATAGTCTGCGACCATTTTTTCGAAATCCGCCGCGATCGACGGCCCGCGCAGCGTCGCTGCCTTCTTGCCGTCGACGAAGACAGGCGCCGTCGGCGTCTCGCCGGTGCCGGGCAGCGAAATGCCGATATCGGCATGCTTGGACTCACCCGGGCCGTTGACGATGCAACCCATCACCGCGACCTTGAGGTTCTCGACGCCGGGATATTTTTCGCGCCACACCGGCATGTTCTTCCTGAGATCCGCCTGGATGTTCTGGGCAAGTTCCTGGAACACGGTGGAGGTCGTTCGGCCGCAGCCCGGACAGGCCGCGACGATCGGCACGAACTGCCTGAACCCCATCGTCTGCAACAGTTCCTGCGACACCTGCACTTCACGCGTGCGATCGCCGTTCGGCTCCGGCGTCAGCGAGATACGGATGGTGTCGCCGATGCCTTGCTGGAGCAGGATGCCCATGGCGGCGGACGAGGCCACGATGCCTTTCGAACCCATGCCGGCCTCGGTCAGGCCAAGATGCAGTGCGTGGTTGGAGCGGGTGGCGAGTTCGGTATAGACGGCGATCAGGTCCTGCACGCCGCTGACCTTGGCCGACAGGATGATTTTTTCACGGCCAAGGCCGATCTCTTCCGCCATTTCGGCCGACAGGATCGCCGACTGCACGATCGCCTCGCGCGTCACTTCCTGCGCCGTCAGCGGAAAGCCCTTGGCCTGGTTGTCGTCCATCAGCCGGGTCAAAAGCTCCTGGTCGAGCGAACCCCAGTTGACGCCGATGCGCACCGGCTTGTCATATTTGATCGCCATCTCGACGATCGCAGCGAACTGCCGATCCTTCTTGTCCTTGAAGCCGACATTGCCCGGATTGATGCGGTATTTGGCCAGCGCCTCGGCGCAGGCCGGATGGTCGGCCAAAAGCTTGTGGCCGATATAGTGGAAATCGCCGACCAGCGGAACGTCGACGCCGAGCCGCGCCAGCCTTTCGTGGATGCGCGGCACGGCCGCAGCGCTCTCGTCGCGATCGACGGTGATGCGCACGATCTCGGAGCCGGCGCGGTGCAGCGCCGCAACTTGCGCAACCGTCTGGTCGACATCGGCCGTATCGGTGTTGGTCATCGACTGCACGACAACCGGCGCGCCGCCGCCGACGACCACGCCGCCGACATCGACGCCGACCGAGGTGCGGCGGGGGAAGGGAGAGGAAAAATATCCGGTCATGCCCGGCAGCCTTTTGTCTCTGGAGCGTCATGCGTCCACTCGGACGCACACAAACGCCCCGGGCCGATGCGCTAAGTCCGGGCATGAGGTGGAGGAGCAAAGATGGCTTGTCAATGGCGACAGGTCGCCACTGGCCGCATTTGGCTCGCCGCCGGGATCAAAAACAATCGGTGATCCGGCGACGGCCGAAGCGACAATTGACCTGAACGGAAGTCCAGCCTGGGCGATCGCCGCGCTGGAAATCAAAACCCACCACACCGGCGACAATTGCCGCCGGCAAAGGGCCGTGGATCGTGATCGTCTATATCAGGAGGGCATCAATGCGTGGTCGGTTGTGCTCTCAGTTTTTCAATCTCGTCCTTGAGTGCCAGCTTGCGTCGCTTCAGATTCACGATTTCGAGGTCGTCCACCGACGGATGGTTCATCGCGTCATCGATCTCGCGCTCGATGTCGCCGTGTTTCCGCTGCAACTCATCAAGATGGGAAGCAAGAGACATGATTGGTTCTCCCTTTCATGGTTTTCCTCGATTGCAACCGTCACGGCGCGTCCACCGCAGGTTCGCTTCTGTGACGGCACAATGACACTGTGCCACCATCCGGCGGCGATGTCGAATGCTGCGTGGTAGCATTCCACGACAATGTGAAATGTGATATGGGCTGCGCGCCAGCGGCAGAAGTTGCCGGTCCCGCCCAATCAGGCCCAGTTTTTGGGCGCCGCAGACGTGCAGACGGTAGAGAATGTCCGATCAGGAACAGGCCGATATTCGCCTCGAATTTTCCCGGCTGAAGCAGGAACACGCCGATTTCGATGCGGCGATCAACGCAATGATCGCCACGAACTGCGACCCGCTGCAGATCCAGCGCATGAAAAAGAAGAAGCTGTTCCTCAAGGACCGGCTGATGGCGCTGGAAGACAAGATCATCCCCGACATCATTGCGTGAGACGGCGAGCCGGGGTCGATCCTGATCGCTTGCGCCTATCCGGCGATCGAAAGCCTGGCGGCGCGGTCGCGCAGCAGACCGATGAGACTGCCGGTCCGTTCCTCGGACGTGTCGATGGGAACCACCAGGCACATCGTCGCCTCGACCTTGCCAGGTCCTGAAAAGACGGGCGCGGCGAGGCATTTCGTATAGGCATCGACAAGGCCCGAGGTGACGCAATAGCCTGTGGCTTCGGCCTTCGCTATGTCGGCGATGAAGTCATTGAGAAGCAATCTGCGGCCATCCGGCAGGACGAGATCATCTTCGGACACCATGTCTTCGATCTGGGCCTGTTGGAAGCCCGCCAGCAGCAGCCGTCCCGAAGCGGTCCAGGGCAGCGGTATCTGCAGGCCGGTGGCGGAGCTGATGCGGAACGGCCTGGTGCCCGGGCTTGAATGGACGATCGTATAGCGGCCGCTCTGCAGCATACACAGTTCCGAGGTCTCGCCCGTTTCGCGCGACAGATTGTCGACCTCCTGGCGCCCGCGCCTCAAGAGGTCGTTGCCCCGCACATAATCCATTCCGTAGAGATAGAGCTTCTTGCCGAAATAGACGCGATTGCCGTCGCCGGCCATTTCCAGCAGGCCGGCATCCACCAGCGACCGCACAAGCGTGTAGGTCGTCGAGCGGGGTGCGTTCACCCCCTTGGCAAGATCGCCAATGCCGATCGCGCGCTGCGTCGTGTGCAGAAACTCCAGGATCTCGAGCACCCGGTTGAGGCCTTTTTCGCGGGACCCCGAAATCTTCTCGTCGGCTGAAACTGCTGGGGCATTGCCGTCTTGCATTGTCGATTCCTGATGCTAGTATCTGTCTTGTACAGGATACATACGTCTCTTGTAAGAGACAATCGCTCTGAAAATCGACGATGCGTGAATTTCCTGTGCATAGGGGAACACAACACGAAAGGAGGTCGCCGTGAACGACACATCCGGAAGACGTGATTTTCTGAAATTTGGAATGGCGGGACTGGCCACGGCTGGCGTGCTTGCAACCGTCGATGCCCAGAAGGCTGCCGCTCAGGCAGCATCCGACAGCCTGCTGCGCACCGTGCTCGACCGCGGCAAGCTGATTGTCGGCACTGGCAGCACCAATGCGCCCTGGCACTTCGAAAACGATGCCGGCGAACTGGTCGGCATGGACATCACCATGGGACGTATCCTTGCCAAGGGCCTTTTCGACGATCCGACCAAGGTCGAGTTCGTCATGCAGGATCCGGCGCAGCGCATTCCGAACGTCACCACCAACAAGGTCGACATCACCATCCAGTTCATGACGATGAGCGCCCAGCGCTCGCAGCTCATCAACTTTTCCCGACCTTACTACGTCGAAGGCGTCGCGCTGCTGACCCTTCCGACCGCCGAGAACAAGACTTTCGACAAATTGCTTGCCGCCGGTTCGGCGACACGCGTCTCCATCCTGCAGAACGTTGATGCCGAAGCATCGGTGCACATAGCTCTGCCGCAGTCGCAGGTGATGCAGATCGATACCCAGGCCAACGTGTTGCAGGCACTGGAAGCCAAGCGTGTCGACGCTGCCGCGGTGGATTTGTCGACGGTGCGTTGGCTTGCCTCGCGCAATCCGGACAAATACTTCGACGCCGGCAAGAGCTGGTTCTCGATGCTGTACGGTGCGGCACTCCGGCAAGGCGATCTCGACTGGCTGACCTTCGTCAATCAGACCTTCACCATCGCCATGTTCGGTCACGAAACGGCGCTCTATGACGCGGCGTTCAAGGATTACTTCGGACAGGAGCCGCCGGCTCGTCATCCCGGTTTTCCGGTTATCTGATCCAGTTGGCGGAAGGGCGGCATTCAGCGCCCTTCCGCCAGCTTCTCCTCGACGCCCTTCGCACTGAGGCTGACGCATGGGCTATGCCCTGAATTTCAACCTGATCTGGCGGCATTTCGACAAGCTGTGGGGCGGCCTGCTGCTCAGCCTGGAACTCGCTGTGATCTCGATTGCCATCGGCATCGTCATCGGCCTGGTTCTGGCGGTCTGGTACGTCTCGGCCGGGCGCGTGGTGCGCACCATCATCGCCGCCTATGTCGAATTCATCCGCAACGTGCCGCTGATCCTGCTCGTCTATCTGGTGTTCTACGGCCTGCCGACGGTGGTCGATCTTGCCTACAGCGCCCCGACCTCGTTCATCTTGACGCTGTCGGTCTATAGCGGCGCCTATCTGGTCGAGGTGTTCCGCTCCGGGCTCGAAGCCGTCCCACGTGGGCAGCTTGACGCCGGCAAGGCGATTGGCCTGACGCCATGGCAGCGACTGGTCCATGTGCGCCTGCCGACCATGCTGCGCATCACATTGCCGGCGCTGTCCAACACCTTCATCTCGCTGTTCAAGGACACTTCGATAGCCTCGGTCATTTCGGTGCCGGAGCTGACCTACGGCGCCCAGTGGATCAATTTCAACACCTTCCGCATCGTCGAGGTCTACCTGGTCACGACGGCGATGTATCTCTTGACCGGCTATGCGCTGCTTTTCGGGTTGCGGTTGGTCGAGCGCCGATTCAGGGCGGCGCGCTGACATGCTCACCCAGATCGCCTATGCCTTACCGTTTCTCGCCCAGGGCTTTGCCTTGACCTTGTGGGTGTCGCTTCTGGTCGTGGTCCTGTCGCTCATCGCCGGCGTCCTGCTCGGCGTCGGCCTGGTTTATGGTCCCGCGCCGCTGCGCTGGGCGGTACGCATCTTCAGCGACACGATCCGCGGCATTCCGATCCTGGTGCTGATGTTCTTCGTCTATTACGGCTTGCCCGCGATCGGGCTTCATCTGCCGTCGTTCTGGGCCGCCGTGCTTGCTCTCACCTTGTTCAAGACGGCGCAGGTCATCGAGTATCTCAGGGGTGCAGTCGGCTCGATCCCGAAAGGGCAGTCGGAAGCCGCGATGGCGATCGGGCTGACCTTTCGCCAGCGCTTGGCCTACGTCATCTTCCCGCAGGCGTTCAGGCGCTTCCTGCCACCCTGGATCAACGGCGTCACGGATGCGGTCAAGGGCAGCGCACTGGTGTCGCTGCTCGGCATCACCGATCTGATGCAGGCCATCAACCAGGTCATCGGCCGTACCTACGAGGCCATGCCGCTCTATATCCTCGGTGCGCTCATCTACTTCGCGGTCAACTACGCCCTTTCGCTCGCCAGCCGGCGGCTCGAGCGGCGTTTCTCCTTCATCCGGGAATAGCAATGTCCACAAGTTCGAACGACACGCCGGCCCTTCTCGACGTCCGCGACGTTTCCAAATCCTTTGGCGCCGTCCAGGTCCTGCGTTCGGTCAGCCTGGAGGTGGCGCGCGGCGAGGTGGTGACGGTCATCGGCCCCTCGGGCAGCGGCAAGACGACGCTACTGCGTTGCGTCAACTTCCTGGAAAGCTACGACAGCGGCTCGATCCGCATCGACGGCAAGGAGGTGGGCTTTCGCGACCCGGGAACCCGTCAGCGCCGCAGCGAACGCGATCTCGCCGCGATGCGTGCCGAAACCGGGATGGTGTTCCAGAGCTTCAACCTGTTTCCGCACCTGACGGCGGCCGGCAACATCATGCTCGGGCTGCGCAAGGTGCGTGGAAAAAGCGAAGCCGAGGCGCGCTCGATCGCCGAGCACTGGCTCGGCCGCGTCGGCCTCGCCCACAAGGCCGACAGCCTCCCCGCCGAACTGTCAGGCGGCCAGCAGCAGCGCGTCGGTATTGCGCGGGCCGTGGCTATGGAGCCGAAGATCCTGTTGCTTGACGAGATAACCTCGGCGCTCGATCCCGAACTCGTCGGCGAAGTGCTGGCCGTCGTGCGCAGCCTCGCCGAGGACGGCATGACCATGCTGATGGTGACACATGAGATGGCCTTCGCCCGCGATGCTTCGAGCCGCATCGTCTTCATGGCCGATGGTGGCGTCAGCGCCGTCGGCCCACCGAAGGAGATTCTCGCGGCAGAGACCACCAACGAGCGCCTCCGCACTTTCCTGGCGCGCTTCCGCGCCTCGCATTTCTGACACTGGACAGCGAAAGCTGTTCGCAAGGAGCATTTGATGACGCCCTACATCCGGCTCGCCGAACTCGGCTTGACGCTGCCCGAGCCGCCGACCCCGATCGCCAACTTCGTCACCCATGCCGAAAGCGGGCGATTGATTTTCCTGTCCGGTCAGGGACCGCTGCGGGCCGACGGCACACTGTTCACCGGCAAGGTGGGAGACGATGTCACCGTCGAGGAGGCCTATCAACATGCCCGCCTCACTGGCCTCAATTTACTCGCCGTCATGCACGCAGCCGCCGGCGACCTCGGTCGCATCGTGCGCATCGTCAAGCTGCTCGGCTTCGTCAACGCGATACCGACCTTCAGCGATCACCCAAAGGTGGTCAACGGCTGTTCCGACCTGTTCGCCGATGTCTTCGACAATATTGGCGGTCATGCCCGCTCGGCGATCGGGGTCGGTTCCTTGCCCGGAAATATCACCGTTGAAATCGAGGCGGTTGTCGAGATCGCCGCCTGACCTTTAGAAATGGAATCCGAGAGATGAACACCTATTCCGCCGACGGCTCCAACACCACCATCCGCGAACGGCTCGGCCTTCGCCCGATCATCAATGTTTCCGGCACGATGACTGCGCTTGGCGCATCGATCATCGTCCCGGAAGCGATCAGCGCCATGGCTGAAATGGCCTCGCAATGGGTGGAGATGGACGATCTGCAGCGCGCCGCAAGCACGATCGTTGCCCGCCTCACGGGCGGCGAGGCCGGTTTCATCACCGCTTGCTGCGCCAGCGGCATCACCATGGCGATCGCCGGCGCGATGACCGGAACCAACCTGCTCGCCATCGAGCGCCTGCCGGACGACACAGAGGATCTCAAGTCGGAAGTCATCGTCCAGCTCGGGCACATCGTCAATTACGGCGCGCCGATCGACCAGTCGATCCGGCTGGCCGGAGCAAGAACCATTCCCGCCGGCACGGTCAGCGTGACCCAGGACTATCATGTGCGCGACGCGATCCGCGATCGCACGGCGGCGGGCCTCTATGTCGTCGCGCACCACACCGTGCAGTACGGCATGCTGTCGCTGGAGGAATTCTGCGAAATCTGTCACGCCAGGGGCGTCCCGGTGATTGTCGACGCGGCGTCCGAATATGATCTGCGCGGCTTCCTGGCGCGCGGCGCCGACATCGTCATCTACAGCGGTCACAAATTCCTCAGCGGGCCGACGAGCGGCATCGTCACCGGGCGCAAGGATCTGGTGCGCGCCGCCTATCTGCAGAACCGCGGCGTCGCACGCGCCATGAAGGTCGGCAAGGAGAGCATCGCTGGCACCATGGCGGCACTGGAAGCCTGGGAAAAGCGCGACCATGCCGGCATCCGCCGGCGCGAAGAAGCAGCCCTCAAGCTGTGGAAGGACACGTTGCAGGAACTGCCTGGCATCGTCGCGCAGATCATCCCTGATCCGACCGCCAATCCGCTCGACCGGCTGCAGATCTTCGTGTCGCCCGAGAGCCGGTTCACCGCCGCCGGCCTCGCCTCGGGCCTGGCCGCAGGCCCGCCGCCCATCATTGTGCGCAACCACGAGGTGGAGCGCGGCCATTTCTTCCTCGACCCGTGCAATCTGCACCCAGGCGAAGCGGAGATCGTCGCCGAACGGCTGCGAGCCGTATTGACCGCGGCCGACCGACCCATCGACGCCATGAAGCCTGCCCGCAAGGATTCCTCCGGCTCATTGCGCTGGCCGGATTGAGCGCCAAACCGACATACATCCAAAAATGCACCGGCTACGACCGGCTGATCACGCGACTGTGAACGGCCGCATTTGCATGCGGCGGGAATAAACCGTCACTGGAACAAGTCTCCTCGACATACGCCATTGCAGGCGTTGAGGAGCCTGACATGCCCCATCATTGCGAGGATGACAGCGACCATGGCACCAGCTGTCGTCTCGCGCCGGAGTGCATGATCGTCGTCAGTCCCTCCCCCAAGGCGCTTGACACCGGTGACACATATGAATTCACCTTCACCAAAGCAGGCGACTTTGCCTATTTCTGCGGGCTCCACCCGCACATGCAGGGCAAGATCACCGTCGCGCCTTGAGGGCGCATGGCAGAACCTGCCCGGAGTGCCGGATCATGCTGCGGTGTTGAGCGAGAAGGCCCTGGCCGAGCGCTTCGGTGAGGTGGTGCTGCCCCATCTCGGCGATGCGCTTGCGCTCGCCCGCTGGTTGACCGGCAATGCCGCCGATGCCGAGGATGTTGTGCAGGAAGCCTGCGTGAAGGCACATGTCGGCATTGCCGGTTATGCCGGCGGCAATGCCCGCGCGTGGCTGCTGACCATCGTGCGCAACACCGCCTACACCTGGATGTCGCGTAACCGGCCGCGCGGCATGCTGGCCGTCGGTGACCTCGGCGATCTCGACGAGATGGCGGCTGCGCACGGTACCAGGCTGCCGGACGAAGACGGTCCGGAGGCGAGCCTGATGGCCAGGGCCGATACGGCGGCACTGGAAGCGGCGATTGCGGCACTGCCGCAGCCGTTTCGCGAGACGCTGGTGCTGCGCGATATCAACGGTCTCAGCTATCGCGAGATAGCGGCGATGCTCGGCGTGCCGATGGGCACCGTGATGTCGCGGCTGGCCCGTGCCCGCGGCCTGCTTGTGTCTGAACTGGGGAGAGCGCCATGACCGACCATGACGACGGACTGCCCAACGATCCCGAAGGTATCAGGCTGATGATCCATGCCCTCGTTGATGGCGAGCTCGACGCGGCCGCGGCGCTGGCGGTGGAGCGGCGCATCGCCGCCGACCCGCAGCTTGCCGCCGAATACGCTCGCATCGTCGCCTTGCAGGCGGTCGTCAGCGGCTTGCCGCGCCCCGATGTCAGCGACGCCTTTCAGGCCCGCATCGCGGCGATCGGCGTTGCAGCCACGGCACAACAGACGCAAGACGAGCCGGCGGAGCCGCAGCAGGGCGCGCCGCCGTCGCAACCGGGGTTGATTGCCTCGATCGGTGGAGGCCAGAGGCGAGACGCAGGAACACGTCCGTCGCAGACGCGGGTCCTGCCTAGGGCACGCCGCTTCGGCTCGTTCGACTGGCGTGCCATGGCAGCGTCGATCATGATCAGCGCCGTGCTGGCAAGCGGCGCGACGCAATGGGTGATGGTCAACAGCGCGTCCGACAGCTTTGCCGCGGCGGTCGCCAGCGG
Organism: Mesorhizobium sp. P2_D5; assembly: GCF_056404355.1. NCBI lineage: Bacteria > Pseudomonadati > Pseudomonadota > Alphaproteobacteria > Hyphomicrobiales > Phyllobacteriaceae > Mesorhizobium > Mesorhizobium sp. P2_D5. Next base: position 338,624 of record NZ_JBFUEE010000005.1, on the reverse strand, counting down.
CCATCGCCGCAGCCTGCTTGCGGCGAGCCCGATCGACATCGTCTCGTCCGACCGCCACACGGTGAAGCCGTGGCTAGATGCTCGGATCGGCGTGTCGCCGCCGGCGCCGGACCTCGCCCAGGATGGCTACGCATTGATCGGCGGTCGGGTCGAGGTGATCGCCGGCCGGCCGGTACCGGCGCTGGTCTACCGCCACCGCGAGCATCTGATCACACTGGTCGCCGAACCGCAGCAAGGCGGCGGCATCACAGCACCTGACGATCTCTCGTCAGGCGGCTTCTCGCTGGTGCACTGGAGCGACGGCGCGTTCTCCTACTGGGCGATCTCCGACATGGAGCGCCCCGAACTCGACGACTTCGTCGCCCGCTTCCGCAAGGCGGCGGTGTGAGGAGGTCCAGCCTCGTCACTGATCCCGCCGCCCTGACAGGTTCTCCGACCCACGGCGCCAGTCAAGAAATCGCCGCTTCCCGGCGCGCGTTTGCGTGGCTCGGCCGGGCCGGGATTGCAGCCTGACTGTTGCTCTAATTCTTCAAAGCAATAACTTTACAAATATCCGCCTTTGTGTGAAGTTATGAGCGTCGAAGGGTCAATCATGACAGCCAATCGTTTCGCCACGCGCCTGAATTCCTTTGCCTCGCAGCCGCAGGCCGAATGGCCGGATCTCACCGGCAAGCCGTCACTAATGCAGATGGCAGCGCGCGCTGCCAGGGTTGCAGGGCTGACCGACCTCGATCTGAATTTTCCCGACCATGTCGGTGAAAAGCCTTCGGCGATCGCGCGCAAGCTTGGTGACATCGGACTTTCTATCAATGGCTTCGCCATGCGTTACTACTCCAACTCGGCCTTCAAGCTCGGCGCCTTCACCAATCCGGATCCGGCGGTACGCCGCGAAGCCATCGACCTGACCAAGGCCGGCATCGGCGCCGTGCGCGAGGCCGGCGCCAGCCTGATGACGCTGTGGCTCGGACAGGATGGCTTCGATTACGCCTTCCAGGCCGACTATGCGACACTCTGGCAACACGAAATTGACGGAATTCGTGAAGTAGCCGCGCATGACCCCGGCTGCCAGATCAGCCTGGAGTACAAGCCAAACGAGCCGCGCTCCTACAGCCTGATGCCGGACGCGGCGACGACCTTGCTGGCAATCCGCGATGTCGGACTGCCCAACCTCGGCGTCACGCTCGATTTCGCCCATGTGCTCTATGCCGATGAGCAGCCGGCCTTCGCCGCCGCCCTGGTGGCGCGTCACAGCAGGCTGCTCGGCGTGCATCTCAATGACGGCTACGCCAAACGCGACGACGGCCTGATGGTCGGCGCCGTGCATACGCTGCAGACCATCGAACTGCTCCGGCAGATCCGCAGGGACGGCTATGCCGGCGCTATCTATTTCGACACCTTCCCCGACATGACGGGTCTCGATCCGGTGCATGAGTGCGAGGTCAATATTGCCACCGTCAAGCGCATGCTGCAGGTCGTCGACCGGATCGACCAGGACAACCGGCTGTCCGCCGCCATCGAGCGCCAGGACGCGGTGGCGTCGCAGGCCATCATCCAGGAAATCATGCTCGGGCCTGACGTATGACGAGGGGGCGTGGATGACCTTGAGCGGGCTGGACCTGAAAGCGGTGGGACCGCGCATCCGCATGATGATGCCGCATCTCACACCGCTGGAGGCGAAGGTGGTGGAAACGGTCTTTGGCCGACGCGGCTTCGACGAGAGCATTCCGCTGAAGCGCATCGCCGAAGAATCCGGCGTGTCGGAGGCGATGGTCGTCAAGATCGCTAAGAAGCTCGGCTTCTCCGGCTATCGCGACTTCCGCACCGCCGTCTATGAATACAGCCGCCTGCCGACCGCAGAGATGCACCAGGAACTGTCGTCGGACGACAGTTCGGCCGAGATCGTGCAGAAGGTGTTCCGCACCTCCATCCAGGCGCTGGAGGAGACGCTGGCCATCCTCGACATCGAGGATTTCGACCGCGCCGCCGATCTGCTCTACCGCGCCGGAAATCGTGACTTCTACGGCGTCGGCGGTTCGGCGCAGATCGCGCGCGACGTCTCGCACAAATTCCTGCGCATCGGCATCCGAGCATCGGTCTACGACGATTCGCATATGATGCTGATGTCGGCCTCGCTGCTCGGCCCAGACGACATCGCCATCGGCTTCTCGCATTCCGGCAACACGTCGGCTGTCATCGACGCCATCCAGCTTGCCCGCAAGAACGGCGCACGCACGCTTGCCATCACCAACTACAACAATTCGCCGTTGGCCACGGTCGCCGACATTGTGCTGTGCTCGACCGCGCAGGGCTCGCCGCTGATGGGGGAGAACGCGGCGGCGCGCATTGCCCAGCTCAACATCCTCGACGCGTTGTTCGTGGCGGTGGCGCAGCGCGACTACCAGGCGGCGGAACGCAATCTCGGCCGCACCATGTCGGCGGTGGCATCGAAAAGAAAAGACCGGGGCTCATGAGGACAACGCCGCTGGTCACCGTGTTCGGCAGCCTGCACTATGACATCATGGTCGACGCCCCCGACCGGCCTCGCAAGGGCGAGACGGTGACCGGCCATGCCTGGCACCCGAAATGCGGTGGCAAGGGCGGCAACCAGGCGGTTTCAGTGGCAAGGGCCGGTATGCGCGTGGCGATGATCGGCGCCGTCGGTGACGATGATTTCGGCACGGCGCTGCTGGCCAATCTCGATCGTACCGGCGTCGACGGTCGCTTCGTTCGGGTGGCGCCGGGCGCCGGCTCCGGCATGAGCGTGGCGATCTTCGACGAAAGCGGCGACTACGGCGCGGTGATCGTTTCGGGCAGTAATCTGACGCTCGGCGACAGGGACATCGCGGCTGCGTCCGAGGTAGTGGCACAAACGTCCGTGCTGCTTTTGCAGAACGAGATACCGGAAGCCGCCAACATTGCCGCCGCGCGCGAGGTGAAGAGACATGGCGGCCGCGTCCTGCTCAACGCCGCCCCTGCGCGCAAACTCTCAGGCGATTTGATCGCGCTCGTGGACATCCTGGTGGTCAACGCCATCGAAGCGGAATTCCTTGCCGGCCTAAAGGTGGTTGAAATACTGGAAGGAGCCGCGCAAGCGGCGCGGCTTCTGGTCGATCTCTGCCCAACCGTAATCGTCACGGCAGGCGGCGAGGGCGTCGCTTGTTGCGACCGGACCGGAGCCGCCTTCGCGTTGCCGGCCATCCCGGTCAAGGTCGTCAGTACGCATGGCGCGGGCGATGAATTCGTTGGTGCGCTGGCCGCCGCACTTGCCCGTGGAGAGGCCATGCGGGCCGCCGTCACCGCGGCCAACGCCGCTTCGGCCTTGCTGGTTTCGACACCCGAGGCCGAGCGCGGCAGCATCTGACGTCTGGACTCCGGAGGACCCACTTTCCGTCTTGCCAAACGGCAGCGGCGGCCGCCTATCCTTGCGGCTTCGCCCGAATTCCGCTAAGGCGCGCCTTTGTCGCCGGGGAGCAAGGACTTGGACGATCAACGCGCCGATGTCGCCATCATCATGGGCAGCCAGTCCGACTGGGCAACCATGCGCCATGCGGCTGAGACGCTGGAGGCACTCGGCATCCCGCACAAGCGGCTGATCGTCTCCGCGCATCGCACACCCGACCGTCTCTATGAATTCGCCAAGGGCGCCAAGGCTGCCGGTTACAAGGTGATCATCGCCGGTGCCGGCGGCGCGGCGCATCTGCCCGGCATGACCGCTGCGATGACGCCGCTGCCGGTGTTCGGCGTGCCGGTGGAATCGAAGGCGCTCTCGGGGCAGGATTCGCTGCTCTCCATCGTCCAGATGCCGGCCGGCATTCCCGTCGGAACGCTGGCCATCGGCAAGGCCGGTGCGACCAACGCTGCACTTCTGGCTGCCGCCGTGCTCGCGCTTTACGACGACAAGCTCGCCACACGGCTGGATGCCTGGCGCGCCTCGCAGACCGCCAAGGTCGCGGTCGAACCGACGGATGCAGCGTGAGCCTGCCCGCCGGATCGACCATCGGCATCATTGGCGGCGGCCAGCTCGGCCGCATGCTGGCGATGGCGGCTGCTCGCCTTGGCTACCGCACGGTGGTGCTGGAGCCGCAAGCGGATTGCCCGGCAGCACAGGTCGCCAACCGGCAGATAACGGCTGCCTATGACGACCCGGCCGCACTTGCCGAGCTGGCGGCGGCGAGTTCCGTCATCACCTACGAGTTCGAGAACGTGCCGGTTGCGGCTGCGAGCGCACTGGCCGCCAAGGTTCCGGTCTATCCGCCGGCTCGCGCGCTTGAAGTCGCGCAGGACCGGGTGAGCGAGAAGACATTCCTCAATGGCATCGGCATTGCCACCGCGGATTTCCGCCCCGTCGACAATGACGACGAGCTGACGGCGGCGCTGAAAGCATTCGGCGGCAGTGGCATATTGAAGACACGCCGCATGGGCTACGACGGCAAGGGCCAGCGCGTCTTCCGCAACATGGAGGCTGGCGGTTTCGCCGGTACTTGCGAGGCGATGGGCAATGTACCGCTGATCCTGGAGAGCTTCGTGCCGTTCGAGCGCGAGATTTCGGTGATCGCGGCGCGAGGGCTGGACCGCGCCGTCGCCGCCTACGATCCGGCCGAAAATGTCCACCGCAAAGGCATACTCCACACATCGACCTTGCCGGCCGCCATTAGGCCCGAGACAGCCGTCGCGGCACAGGCGGCAGCATCGAAGATATTGTCGGCGCTCGACTATGTCGGCGTCATCGGCGTCGAGTTCTTCGTGCTGGCCGACGGTTCGCTGCTGGCCAACGAGATCGCTCCGCGGGTGCACAATTCCGGCCATTGGACGGAAGCCGCCTGCATCGTCTCGCAGTTTGAGCAGCACATCCGCGCCGTCGCCGGCTTACCGCTGGGAGACCCGAAACGCCATTTTGACTGCGTGATGGAAAACCTGATCGGTGACGATGTGCTGCGCGTCGCCGAATTGCTCGCCGAGCCCGATCTGATGCTGCATCTTTATGGCAAGGCCGAGGCCCGGCCCAGCCGCAAGATGGGCCATTTCACCCGGGTCAGCCTTCGCGCCTGACTTCACAAACGCGCGTTATTGTACGTCACCGCTCTGGTCCTCGTCAGGACTGGCGCAACTCGCGTCACCCTCCTCGCAATTGGCCGCGGCAGCGAGCTGCTTGGTGCGGTCATTGGTCAGCCTGGTCAGGCATTGCGATACTTCCATCGAATGGATCGAGCCGCCCGCGCTGGCCGCGGTAGAGTGAGCACATTCGGCGTCGCGGAAGGCGACCCAGGCGCGTTGCGCCGCCTGCAGCAACTTCTTGCTGTCGGCATCGTCCGAGCTGATGAGGTCCTGGTAGGCCTTGTTCAATCTGGCGTCGGCGGCCTGATAGTCCTCCCCGGCACAGATGTTCATCATCTGCTGGCTGTCGTCGCTGCGGTCGCATTCCTGCGCCCGGGCAGCCGAAGCTCCCGCCAGCAAGACAAGGCAGGCGGACAGGAAAATCCGGCGCATATTCATCCCCAAATCACTTCACGGCGGCCGCATCATCCCAGCCGGCCGGAGGCCGCGCAATGCCGCCAGGCCGACATGGCGGATATTTGATGATATGGCGAGGTAGAGCACGCTTGCGGTTGACACGGACAAGGCTCCTCGTTTATGAGCCACCCACAGTTCAAAGGCGCGTCTTCTGGCGCGCTTTATAATTTCGACCCGGACGGGTCCACACCGACAGGCAAGACCATGAAGATCAAGAATTCGCTCAAGGCGCTGAAGGCGCGTCATCGCGACAACCAGCTGGTTCGCCGCAAGGGCCGCGTCTACATCATCAACAAGACCGCCCCGCGCTACAAGGCACGCCAGGGCTGAGCTTTCGGCCGGAGGCTTCGTGCCTCCGCCAATTGATGCTTGTCGCCGGTCCTCCGACCTTCTCACGCTAAAATCACTTTGATGTTCCGCCGCCCGGGATTAGAGTCGGGCGATGCGGATTCTTTTTGCATTTGTGGCGATCTTTCTCGTTTCCGGTGCCGTCGCCTTACCGGCTCGGGCGGATGATCAGGCGGCTGCGCCGGCGGCCCCGGATGCCCCGCCGCCGGTGATGACGAAACAGGCCCATCTCGACCAGCTGTTCAGCGACCTGAAGCGCGAGCGCAACGAAAAGGCTGCCGAGCGCATTGCCGGCAACATCTGGAGCGAGTGGTTCCAATCCGGCAGCGCCTCGATCGACCTGATGATGATGTGGTCGCAAAAGGCCATCGAAGGCCAGAAATTCGATGTCGCGCTCGATTTCCTCGATCAGGTGGTGACCCTGCAGCCGACCTATGCCGAAGGCTGGAACCGGCGCGCCACCGTGCATTTCATGATGAAGAACTATGGTAAGTCGATGTCCGACATCGACCATACGCTGCAGCTCGAGCCGCGCCATTTCGGAGCGCTGTCCGGCCTGGCGCAGATCATGGCCCTGACCGGCCACAAGCAATCGGCGCTCGAGGCCTGGCAAAAGGTGCTGGCCATCTATCCGATGATGCGCAGCGCCCAGGACCAGGTCGCCTCACTGTCGGAAGAGCTTGCCGGCGAAGGCATTTGATGCCTCTGATCTCCGAGCCGGGGTATGCTGAGATTCAGGTCAGGCCCGGCCGTTTGCAGGCCAGCCCCACCTGAACATCAGCATGCCCCAGAACTAATTCCGCTCCAGCCCGTATTTTCCCCGCATGAACCTGATCTACGCTGCCCTCGCCTTCCTGATGGCGCTTGTCTTCGGCCTTGTCGGCGTCACCCGCGTCGGCTCTTGGCTTATCGAGCGGCGCAATCCGCCGATCGGCGACTTCGCCAACATCAATGGCGCCCGCATCCACTATGTGCATATTCCGGCGCCTGCGAATGCCTCGCTGCCGGCTATCGTCTTCATCCACGGCGCCAGCGCCAATCTCAGGGATCAGTTGCTGCCGCTGCGGCCGCTGCTCGAAGGCCGTGCCGAAATGCTGTTCCTCGACCGGCCGGGTTTCGGCTGGTCGGGGCGTGGCCCGGGCAACAACGAAAGCCCATCGGCCCAGGCCAACACCATCGCCGCGCTGATGGACCGTCTCGGCATGAAGAAAGCTGTCGTCGTCGGCCATTCCTTTGGCGCCGCTGCGACCACCGCGTTTGGCCGCGAGCATGCCGACAAGACGCTTGGGCTGGTCTTTCTTGCGCCGGCGACCCATCCTTGGCCTGGCGGTGCCACCTCCTGGTACTATGATCTGACGACCATTCCGGTGATCGGCTGGCTGTTCACCGAGACGCTGAGCTATCCCGCGGGAACGCTGCAGATGGCTGATGCCACGACCTGCGTCTTCTCGCCCAACAAAGTGCCGGACAACTATCTCGTCACGGCCTCGATCCCGCTGGTGCTGCGGCCACCGGCCTTTCGCGCCAACGCCACCGACGTCGCGGGGCTCTATCGCTATGCCCTTGGTGCCGCCCCCCGCTACGCCGAGATCAAGGCGCCGACCGTGGTCATTTCGGGCGACCGCGACAAGGTCGTCTATGCGCAGATTCACTCGGTCGGCCTCGTCCGCGACATTGCCGGCGCCGAGCTGGTCTGGGTGCACAATCTCGGCCATAAGCCGGACTGGATTGCTCCCGACCTGGTCGTCGGCGCCATCGAGAAGGCCGCCGGCAAGAATATCGACCTGCAGGGGATGGCCAGGACTGTGGAAGCGCGTATCGCCGGCGACGCTTACGGCGCCGGCAAATGCGCCGACCTCAAGGTGCCGCAGGCCGAACTCGCGCCGACCTGATCACGCTTGCTGGTCCAGGCGAACCGATCTAACGGGTGCTTTGCACGTCCGACCCGACATAGGCGATGCGCAGCATGTTGGTCGAACCGGGGGTCCTCAGTGGCACGCCGGCGGTGATGATGACACGATCGCCCGGCTTGCCGAAACCTTCGTCGAAGGCGATGCGGCAGGCGCGGTTGACCATGTCGTCGAGGTCGCTGGCATCGGGCGAGACGACGCAATGCGTGCCCCACAGCAGCGACAGCCGCCGCGCCGTGTTGAGGATCGGCGATAGCGCGATGATCGGCACCTGCGGACGCTCGCGGGCGGCGCGCAGGCCGGTGGTGCCGGACGCCGTATAGGTGATGATCGCCGACAGTTTCAGCGTCTCGGCGATCTCGCGGGCGGCCAGCGAAATGGCGTCGGCGCCGGTTGCTTCCGGCTCGGAGCGCTGCGCGTTGATGATCCCGGCATAGGTCGGATCGGTTTCGACCTTGGTGGCGATGCGGTCCATCATCGCCACCGCCTCGACCGGATAGGCACCGGCGGCGGATTCCGCTGACAGCATGATGGCGTCGGCGCCTTCGAAGACGGCGATCGAAACATCGGACACCTCGGCGCGGGTCGGCACAGGGGCGGTGATCATCGATTCCAGCATCTGCGTCGCAACCACCACCGGCTTGCCGGCGCGGCGCGCGGCGCGCGTGATCTGCTTCTGGATGCCAGGCACCGCCTCGAGCGGCATTTCGACACCGAGATCGCCGCGGGCGACCATCAGTGCATCGGACAGTTCGATGATCTCGGCCAGCCGCGCAACGGCCTGCGGCTTTTCGATCTTGGCCATGATCAGTGCCCGGCCGCGCGCGATCTTGCGCGCTTCGGCCAGATCCTCCGGCCGCTGCACGAACGACAGCGCAACCCAGTCGACGCCCGTCGACAGAACGGCATCGAGATCCTTGCGGTCCTTCTCGGTCAGCGCGCCGACCGGCAGATCGGTATCTGGCAGGCTGACGCCTTTCTTGTCGGAAATCGTGGTGCCGGCAATGACCGTGCAGACGATCGACTTGCCGTCGCTTCTCACCGCCTTCAATTCGAGCTTGCCGTCATCGATCAGCAAGCGATGACCAGCTTCTACCGAGCTCAGGATTTCGGGATGCGGCAGGTAGACCCTGGTTGATGTGCCCGGCTCGGGATTGTTGTCGAGCGTGAAGGTCTGGCCGACGGTCAGCACTTCCTTGCCATTGGCGAACTTGCCGACGCGCAGCTTGGGGCCTTGCAGGTCGGCCAGAATACCGATCGGCCGGCCGACCGCTTCCTCGACGGTACGGATGCGTCCGACCAGCGTGCGCATCAGCTCGTGATCGGTATGGCTCATATTGATGCGGAACACATCGGCGCCCGCTTCGAACAATTTCTTCAGCATCTCCTCCGACGAGGAGGCCGGACCGATGGTGGCTAGGATCTTGACCTTGCGGCTACGTCTCATTGACTGTTTGTTCCCGGGGTGGCTGGAGCGCCTCCCGTTGCGGGCTCATCGGTCAGCTGGACCATCCAGCTTGCCTGTTCGCCCGTGTCATATTCCTGGAATCCGGCGCGCTGAAAGCCCCGTGCGACGCAATCGGTTACGCCCGCGATCTTGAACTCTTTTTCAGCCACGCACATGTTGATCGGGCCGTCCCAGCGTCCACCGCGTTCGGCGTCTTCTGCATAAAGATAGTAAAACCTTGATGACAGCGGCCCTTCGATCAGCGTCTTGCAGCTCGATCCCTCGATGTGCCACCAGCCCTCGGTGATCCAGCCGGCCTTGGCGCGATAGCCGATGCCGACGCCGACCAGGTTCTGCGTGGCGTTGCAGACACGGAAATCGGCGCGCGCCGGCGAGGCCATGACCATCGCCGACAGGCCCACGGCAAGGATCAGGAGCGGCGTGGCAAAGGCAGAGCGCCCGCGCTGCCTGCCGGCGGAACCCATCCGAAAACCCCTCAAGAACCACATCTGCATCTCTCTGCGCCCCTTTTCGGAAAAGTCCGGGCGCATGTCAACGCGCCGTTTTGTCCAATTCCAATCGATTTAGAAAGGCTCCGGCGCACAATTCGCCGACTTCTGCCAGATTTCCCGGGAAACCTTGGCCAAACAACGGCATTGCGCAAGCGTCGTCTTCGTGGAATGACGATAGCACCCTCCCCGGAAGCCAGCGAACAGACCATTTCCCGCCAATGACCCGATCCACAGTTTTCGCGCCTTTCGACATCGTCGAAGGCGACCGCAAGCGAGGCATTGTGCTTCTGGGCGACCATGCCCGCCGCGATCTGCCGGAGAACTATGGCAGCCTCGGCCTGCCGGCCGCGGAGTTCGACCGTCACATCGCCTATGATATCGGCGTCGAGGCGGTGACGCGCGAACTGGCTGCCTTGCTCGGCGTGCCGGCGGTGCTCGCCAATTTCTCGCGGCTGCTGATCGACCCCAACCGCGGCGAGGACGATCCGACGCTCATTCGCCAGCTTTATGACGGCACCGTCGTGCCCGGGAATTACCCAATTGCTGCCGAGGAGCGCGAAAGGCGGCTCGACGCCTTCTACCGGCCCTATCACGACGCCGTCGGCGCCATGATTGCCTCGGTCGCGCAGGCCTCTGCCCAGACGCCCTTCATCTTCTCGGTGCATTCCTTCACCCCGGCCATGCAAGGGATCCAACGTCCCTGGCATGTCGGCATCCTGTGGGATCGGGATGACCGGGTGGCGCGGCCGCTGATCGACATGCTGGCCGCCGACAAGAGCCTCGTGGTTGGCGACAACGAACCCTATGACGGCGCGTTGCGCGGCGACACCATGTACAAGCACGCCATCATCAACGGCTTCGCCCATGCGCTGATCGAGATCCGCCAGGACCTGATATCGGACCAGACGGGCGCGATCGCCTGGGCGCAGCGCCTGGCGCCGATCGTTGACGCGATCGACCGCCGTCCCGATATACATGTGGTCAAGCAATTCGGCTCCCGCACCGGGCCGCTTTAAAGCCGCAAGGAGGTTTCGATGACCGAACTCAGCGACGAGCAGAAGCGCGATTTCGAGGCTGCCGCCTTTCGCCGGCTGGTCGAACACCTGCGCGAGCGCAACGACGTACAGAACATCGACTTGATGAACCTCGCCGGCTTCTGCCGCAACTGCCTGTCGAACTGGTATCGCGAAGCCGCTGAGGCCGAAGGCGTCGGCCTGTCCAAGGACCAGTCGCGCGAGATCGTCTACGGCATGCCCTATGCTGAATGGCAGGCGCTCAACCAGACCGAGGCCTCCGATGCCAAGAAGGCTGAATTCGAGGCGCGGCGGCCCAAGGACCACTAATTAGCCCTCGACATTACCGGCCATTTCCAAGGCTGTGTTTGGCCCAAATGCTTTTCCGAAAGACCGCTTGACTGAAAATTGAATCGATCTAATTTGCCGCGCAAAGCTATTTCTTGACCGGATTCGAGCCATGGACGCGCAAAACGCCATCCAGACTGCCATTCGCGGACGATGGGCCGTGGCAGCCATTTTCCTTGCCAACGGCTTCCTGACCGGCAGCTGGGCGCCGCAGATCCCGGTGTTTCTGACACGGCTGGAGATCACGAAGTTCACGCTCGGCCTGCTGATCCTGCTGTTCGGCGCCGGCGCGGTCACCGCTATGACCTGGTGCGGCCACCTAATCTCGAAACATGGTTCGCGCACCGTGCTGCGCTGGTTCGGTCTTTGCGGCAGCCTTGGGCTGCTGGTTGTGGCGCTGGCCCCCAACGTGCCGCTGGCGGCTATCGCCATGTTCATCTTCGGCGGCTCGATCGGCGGCATGGACGTCGCCATGAATGCCAATGCGGTGGTGGTCGAACGGCGGCTTTCGCGCGCCATCATGTCATCCTCGCACGGCTTCTGGAGCCTTGGCGGTTTCGCCGGCGGCGGCCTTGGCGGCTTTGCCATCCAGCACTACGGCCACCTCGCTCACGCTGCGGTGGTGACAGCGCTCGCCTTCGCGGTGATCGCGGTGGCGGTTCGCCATCTGGTCGCCGAGGACAGGCCGCAGGCGACCGAGCATCACAAATTCGCGCTGCCGGGAAATCCGCTGGTCTACCTCGTCGGCCTGATGGCGCTGCTGACGATGATCTCCGAAGGCGCGGTGCTCGACTGGGCGGCACTGTATCTCAGGCAGGAACTTGGTGCAGACCTTGCCGTTGCCGGTCTCGCCTATGCAGCCTTCTCAGGTGTCATGGCGATCATGCGCTTCTTCGGCGACGGCGTTCGCAACCGCCTCGGCGCGGTGATGACGTTGCGCGCGTCGGCGCTCGTCGCTGCCACCGGCATGCTGATCGCCGGGCTGTCACCCTCGCCCTGGCTTGCTATCGCGGCCTTTGCCTTGTGCGGCTTCGGCATCGCCAACATGGTGCCGATCATCTTTTCGGCTGGCGGCAACCAGGAAGGCATGTCGTCGGGCACCGGCATGAGCGTGGTCACCACCATGGGCTATTCCGGCATTTTGGTGGCACCGTCGGCGATCGGTTTCGTTGCCGAGCATTTCAGCTTCGGCCCGATCTTCATCGCCATGTCGGGGCTACTGGTCGTCGTGCTGCTGATGGCCGGGCTTGCTCACCGCGCCGAATTCGCGCCCGACGCCACGCCGGCCGAGTAGCATTTGAGTTCCTCGTAGAGGAAATCCGCCACGCGGCGGATGCGCACGCTGGTGCGCACGTCGCGATGCATGGCCAGCCATACCGGCAGCACCGGCAGCGGCAGGCCAGGCAGCACCTTTTCCATCAATGGATCACGGTCGGCCAGCGGCTCCTGGCCGAGGCCAATGCCGTTTCCCGCCCGCACAGCTTCCCACAAGACGATCTGGTTGTCGGCCCTGAAGCGGAAGCTGTTCCGGGTGACAGGGATACTATACTGGGTGAAGCCCCTGATCATCTCGTCACTGCGGTCGAAGCCGATAAGGGCGTGCTCGACAAGGTCGGCAGGCTCCAGCGGGCGGCCGCGCCTGTCGAGATAGGATTTGGCCGCGCAGGCGCAGAGCCTGATATCGCAGACCTTGCGCGCCAGCAACTCGTTCTGCCCCGGCTTGACCATGCGGATGGCGATGTCGGCATCGCGGCGCAACAGGTTCTCGACCTGGTTCGAAGCAACGATCTCGACCTCGATGCCGGGCTCCTCGATGCCGAGCCGCGCCGTTATCTCCGGCAGCACATAAGCTGCCACCACCTCGCTGGCGGCAATGCGCACCGTGCCTTCGATCGCCTCGACCGACCCCAGCGCCAGCAGCGAAAAGGCGCTTGCCTGCTCGCTCACCGCCTTGCCGCGCTCGAACAGCGTGCTGCCGGCTTCCGTCAGTTCATAGCCGCGGCGCCCACGCCGGAACAGCGTGATGTCAAGCGCCTGCTCAAGCTCGGCGATATGGCGGCCAAGCGTCGGCTGGCTGGCCGAGAGCTTCCGAGCGGCGGCCGACAGGCTGCCGGTCTCAGCCACAGTGACAAAGCTCTTGATCAAGTTCCAGTCGATTTCTTTCATTCATTTATGAATATCAAACCTCCATACATAGTCAATTTCCATTCGCCCACGAGGAGACCATATTCGAGCTGCAAAACATCGACACGGAGACAAAAAATGACCAAGATCGCAATTCTCGGTGCCAATGGCCGGCTCGGCCGTGTGGTCGCCAGGGCCTTCATCGATGCGGGTTATGACGTCCGCGCCATCACCCGCAGCGGTAAGGTGCCGGCCGAACTCAAGGGCGCCACGGCCGTTGCCGGCGACGCGCTCGACCGCGAAGCCCTGATCCGCGCCACGCAAGGCGTCGACATCATCTTCAACGGCCTCAACCCGATCTACACCGACTGGGGCAAGTGCCTGCCGATGGCCGAAAACGTCATGGCCGCCTGCCACGCGAACGGCGCGCTGCACCTCTTCCCCGGCACCGTCTACAATTACGGCTCGCCGATGCCGGCGGTGATCACCGAGGACACGCCCTTCCACCCGACGACGGAAAAGGGCCGCATCCGCTGTGCCATGGAAGACCTATTCCGCCGCGAGGCGAAGGCCGGACGTGTCCGCACCATTCTCTTGCGGGCCGGCGACTTCTTCGGCGGCACCGGCAGCGGGTCATGGTTCGATCTGGTCGTCGCCGCCAAGATGAACAAGGGCATCTATACCGCGCCCGGTCCGGTCGATCTGGTGCATGAATGGGCTTACCTGCCGGACTTCGCCGTAGGCTTCGTCGCGTTGGCGCGCAATCTCGACAAGCTCGGCTTCTATGAGGCGCTGAACTTTCCAGGCCATGCAATCACCGATCTGGAACTCAAGGCCGCGTCAGAGAAGGCGCTTGGCCGAGCACTCAAGATGACCTCGATGCCTTGGTGGGTGCTGCGTGCCGGCAGCCCGTTCGTGGCGATGTGGCGCGAGATCGTCTCGATGTCCTATCTGCGCTTCGAGCCGCATCGGCTGGTCTCGACGCGGCTGGAACATATCATCGGCGAGACTCCGCACACGCCGTTGGATCAGGCGGTCGCCGAGGCTCTCGAGGACATCGGCATCGCCACGGTGAATGGCGTTGCGAAAGCTGCGTGATAGGCACGTCGGCGGGCGCAGCTATGCCCGCCCGTCTGTCCACACCCATCTCGCCACCGAATGAGGGCGGCTCAGAGCCGCCCCATCAACAGCAGCACCAGAAGCACCACCAGCACGACACCGACAATGCCCGACGGCCCATAACCCCAGGAGCGCGAATGCGGCCAGGCCGGTATCGCGCCAATGAGGACAAGGATCAGGACGATGATGAGGATGGTGGTGATCGGCATAAAGAACTCCCCGCACTGACATTTTGCTCAAGGGACAATGCAAAAGGCCGCCCGGTTGTTCCGGGCGGCCTTTGCGTCGGAGGTTCGCAGGCAGGTCTATTCGGCTGCCTTCGGAAAGGCGATAGCCGGCTCGCTGCCCACATCCGTATCGGGCGTCTCGGTCGACGAGACCTTTCCCTTGCCGCGCCGGAATAACCGACGGAAAAACGCGTAGAAGCGGCTGTTCTTGCTGCGCGTGAAGATCATCAGCATCGACGGCGTCACCACCAGCGTCAGCAAGGTCGCAAAGGACAGGCCGAAGACGATCGCCGACGACAGCGAGATCCACCATTGCGTCGACGGCGCGTTGATGGTCGTCTCATGATGGAAGATTTCGAGACCGAGGCCAAAGGCGATCGGCAGCACGCCGAGGATCGCCGACACCGCCGTCAGCACCACGGGACGGGCCCGTTCGCGGCAGGTCTGCAGCACCGCTTCCATCTTGTCCCAGCCTTCTTCACGCAGCCGGTCATAGGTGTCGATCAGCACGATGTTGTTGTTCACCACCACACCGGCCAGCGCGATCACGCCGATGCCCGACATCACGATGCCGAAGGCCTCTCCCGTCAACAGCAGCCCCAGGAACACGCCGATCGTCGCCATGACCACGCAGGACAGCACCATCAGCACGCTGGTGAATTTGTTGAACTGCATCAGCAGTACGAGGAAGATCAGGAAGATGGCCGCGCCGAAGGCCTTGCCGAGGAAGGCGCTGGCCTCCGCACTGTCCTCGTTGGAACCGGCCAGCTTCCAGCGTATGCCGCTGCCGAGATCCATATCGGCGACAGCCTTGGTGACCTCCTGCTGCACGGCCGCGACCTGGGTGCCGGCGGCGACGTTTGCTTGGACGACCACCGTGCGGGCGCCGTCGATGCGGTTGAGGATACCAACGGTCGGTTCGGGCTTACGCACGACGAAATTCGAGATCGGCACCGAACCTTGCGAGGTCTGTACCCTCAACTCGTCGAGCGTCGACAGTGTGCGCCGGTCTTCGGGCAGGCGCAGCCGGATGTCGACGGCATCGTCGGCGCCGGCCGGCCGGTATTCCGAGAGCTTCAGGCCGTTGGTCACCAGTTGCACCACGGTTCCCACGGAAGTCGGGCTGATGCCGTACTGCGCCGCCTTGGCGCGGTCGACCTCGAGCGCCCAGTCGACGCCGGGCGGCGGCAGGCCGTCGGAAATGTCGATGACGCCGGGCACCTTGGCAATGCGCGCCGCGACGGCGCGCGCCTTGTCGTCAAGCCCCTTGGGATCGATCGCCGAAAGCCTGATCTGGATCGGCTTGCCGGTTGGCGGACCGGCTTCAGGTACACGAACCTCGACATCGACACCGGGAATGCCGGCCATGACGCCGCGCAAATCGCTCAGGATCTGGTTCGCCGACTTGCGCTCGCGCCAGTCGATGAATTCATACTGAATGACGCCGACCACGTCTTCCGGAACATCCTGCCCGCCGCCTTGCGTCTTGCCGACGCGGGTGTAGACCGATTTGATGCCGGGCCAGCCGAGCAGCCTGTTTTCGGCGGTCTTGGTCGCGGTATCCATTTCGGCCAGCGAAAGGTTGCCGCGAGCGTGCACGTAGAGCAGGCCGTAGTCTGGCTCGACACTGGGGAAAAACTCGACACCGGCGCCATATTTCGAATAGGCAAAGCCGACGCCGAACAGCAGCGCCACGGTCAGCACCAGCACGGTGATGGGGAACCGCACCGCCTGCTTGACGATGGCCATGTACCAGCCGTCGCGATTGTCATCCGCATGGTGCTCGGGTGCCTTGGCGAAGATCGCCCCCAGCGTCGGCGCGAACACCAGCGCGTAGAGCATCGACGCCGACAGCGTGACAATCAGCGTGATCGGCATGTACTTCATGAAGTCGCCGATGATGCCCGGCCAGAACAGCAGCGGCGAGAAGGCGGCGATGCGCGTCATCGTCGCGGCGATGACCGGACCGGCCATGCGCTTGGCAGCAAGCGCGAAAGCTTCCGCCTTCGGCATGCCCTCGCCCATCCGCCGCTCGGCGAATTCGGTGACGATGATGGCATCGTCGACAAGCATGCCGACCGCCAGGATCAGGCTGAACAGCACGATCATGTTGATCGTGTAACCCATCATCGCAAGCAACAGGATGCCGATCAGGAACGATGATGGAATGGCCAGGCCGATCAACAATGAGGCACGGCCGGACAGCGCGTAGAGGATGACGATGAACACCAGGATGACGGCGATCATCACATGGTTCTGCAGATCGCCGAGCAGTTGGTTGACGAAGACCGACTTGTCCTGCGTGTAGGTGACATTCATGCCTTGCGGCATGGTCTTGACGAAGGCGTCGGAGACCTCCCTGACCTTGGCGAGCGTGTCGATCAGGTTGGCGCCGATGCGCTTTTTCACTTCGATGGCGATGGCAGGCTTGCCGTTGAGGCGGGTCACCGTCTCGGCATCCTTGAAGGTGGAGCGGATCGTCGCGATGTCCTTGGCCTGAACCACGGCATTGGGGCCGGCGACCACCGGCAGCGCCGCCACATCCTCGGGCGTCTCGATCAGCGACGGCACCTTGACGGCGTACTTGCCCTCGGAGCCCTCGATATTGCCGGCGGCGACCAGGCTGTTGGAGTTGCCGACCGCACCGATCAGCTGATCGAGCTGCAGCCCGTAGGAAGACAGCTTCATCGGGTCGATGACGACCTCGACGAGGTCGTCGCGCGCGCCCTGCAGCGAGCCTTCGAGAACGCCGGGCACTTCTTCGATGCGGTCGCGCAGTTCGCGCGCGGCAGCGGTCAGCACACGCTCGGGCAATTCGCCTGACAGGGTGACGACGAGGACGGGGAATTCGGAGATATTGACCTCGGTAACAACAGGTTCTTCAGCCGCCTGCGGGAGGTCGGCCTTGCCATCCTGCACCTTGCTGCGCGTGTCCTGCAGTGCCGTCGCCAGATTGGTCTGCGGCTGGAACTCGACCAGCACGTAGCCGCCGCCCTGGAAGGCGGCTGAGCGCATTTCCTTGAGGCCCTTCAGGCTCTTCAGCTTGCTTTCCATCGGCCGCAGCAGAAGACGCTCCGAATCCTCGGGCGAAATGCCTTGATAGATCAGGCTGACATACATCATCGGAATCGGAACGTCTGGTTCCGCTTCCTTTGGCGTTGACTGATAAGCAACCCAGCCTGCGAGCAGAAGGAAGACCAGAACCGAGATGGTCAGGCGGGCATTGTTGATTGCGAGTCTGACGATATCCATGGCTAACGCCTGTTTTCGAATTTCAGGAGCTGCGTCGCAGCCGATTGTCCCCGCCCAGGGCTGGTCCGTCGCGACCCCTGCTACTGCGTCCCGGCGGTCGCCTCGCCCAGCAGCTTCCGGAGGGTCGCCTGGTCGGCCTCGACCGGATTGACCACATCGCCTTCCTTCACCAGTTCCTGGCCGGCGACGATGATGCGCGCGTCGGCCGGGATGCCGCCGAGCACAAGGCCGGTCGGTGTGTCGTCGACGAGGTCGATCGGGAAGAACGCCACTTTGTTGTCCTTGCCGACGGCACGGATGCCGAGGTCGCCCTTGTCGCCCAGCGTCACCACCGAGCGCGGCAGCACGACCGCGTCGGTCGGTTGAGCGTTGAGCGCGATTTCCGCCGTCATGCCGGCGGGCACGGAGCCGTCGCCATTGGGGATCGCCACCTCGACGCGGAAAGTGCGGGTCGCCGACGAGGCGTCGCGGCTGATGTAGCGCACGGTGCCTTCGACCGTCTGGCCGCTGACCAGCCGGACATTGGCCTTGTCGCCGAGCTTGAGGTAGCCGAGGTCGCGCTCGCTGATTTCGCCGCGGGCGATCACCGGGTCAAGCTTGAGGATGGTTGCCACCTCGCCGCCCTCCATGATGGAACTGCCGAGTTCCACCGGCACTCGGTCGATAACGCCGTCGAAAGGTGCCCTCACCTCATTGCGCTCGAGTAAGGCCTGTGCCGTTTCCAGCATCGACTGCGCAGAAGTCAGGTTCGAGCGCGCTGTATCGAGCTGCAGCTTCGGCAAATTGCCTGACTTCATCAGTCGCAGAGCTGCGTCCAACTCAGCCTGGCGCTGCACTACCAATTGCTTGGCGTTGTCGACCATGGAGATCTTTTCCTCGGCCGCAAGCATCAGCACCAGATCCCCGGTCTTGACGTGCTGGCCCTGCTTGACCGGCAACTTGTCGATGACACCGGCAACGCGCGTCCCCAGCACGGCCCGCTTGTCGGCTTCGGTCAACCCGGAAATGCGAATGGCGCGCGCATAGGTCTTGCGCGGCGGCGTCACCACCGCGACGGTGCGCAACGGGGCCTTCGGCTCGGCTTCAGCCGCCTTGGGCTTGTTCGCGTCCGGCGCCTTGCCCTTCTCGACTTCGGCAGCCTTGGCTTTGTTGGCGGCTACGCTGCCGACCGACGAAAACTCGCCCGTCGCCATCCAGGCCGCGAAACCAATGAGCACAACAACGGCTGCAAGCTTGTGAAACCTGATTCTCATCGTCGTTTTTTCCACTGCGGATTCGGCCAGCGTCCTCATAACGCGGGCGCGTCGCCGATATGGGTGCGCGCCGGGCCATCTTCAATTTGCCGTGATCGGCGAAGCGCGCTTCTACATCAAAGTTGCACCGCGATATAGCCTTAAAGTTGCAAGACCATTACGGCACAGGGCAAGGTGAACCCACCGCCATCCAGTTTTCGATCGCTTGAAAGGTTGTTTCAGCCGAACCCGGAGCCGGCTCACGGTTCGACCCCGGCGCCCAGCCCCAGCCGACCAACCTGTCGTCGCGAACATGCAGCGCGATATCGTCCAAACTGCGACCGCCATTGCGCGCCGGGTCCTTGATCTGGGCGCAGATTTCGGCGGAGGATTTCCCGAACCAGGCCATCTCGGCCGGCGCCAGGCGCCAGTTCTCGGCTCCGGGCGGCCCGTGCAATGCGTTGGAATTGCTTGAGAAATGGCAAGTCGTGCAGCGCAGACCAGGATTGCCGAAGCCCGATCCGTCGTCACCGCGCTGGACATTGAAGGCGTGCACGCGCGTGCCGCCATAATGCGCACCCGACCAGCGCGGCCGGTCGTCCGCTACATGACAATCGGCGCAGCGCGGATGTGAGAACACCGCATAAATCTTGTCCCATTCGGACAGGCCCTTGGTCGTGTCGACTGTCTGGCTCGGTGGTGTTTGGCTCTCCTGTGCGGTTGCGAACGGCGCCGCGAGGACGAGCATGGCAGCAGGCGTCAGCATGATGAGGAGCCACTTCACGCGAAGGCCACCGTTTTCGATAAAGGCAGCGTGCGGATGCGCTTGCCGGTGAGCGCGAAGATGGCATTGGCCAGCGCCGGCGCGGCCGGCGGAGTGCCAACCTCGCCGACGCCGCCGATCTTGTGGAAATTTTCCAGGATGGCGACTTCGAAGACCGGGCACTGAAAGATCCGCATGGCGTCGAAATCGTGGAAGTTCGACTGTTCGACCATACCGTCGGCGAAGGTGATCTCCTGTCCCATGGCCGCTGAAAGACCGTAGATAGCGGCGGAAATCAGCTGCGCCTCGATGATGCCCGGATCGAGCGCGGTGCCGACATCGGCGGCGATCCACACCTTTTCGATGCGGATGCCGGCCGGAGTGTCCGCCACCTGGATGATCTCGCCGACCCAACTGCCGAAGGACAGCGTGAAGGCCATGCCCTTGGCCTTGCCGGCGGGCAGCGCCTCGCCCCATTTCGCCATCGCCGCGACTTTCTCCACCACCTTCACCGCCGAGGGATAGGCGGCCATCAGCCTCTTGCGCATCTCGACCGGATCGATTTTGCCGGCTGTGGCGATCTCGTCCATGAAGCCCTCATGGAAGAAACCGTTGATCGAACTGCCGACCGATCGCCAGGAGCCGACGGGAATGGAGACAGGGGCGGCGACACCGCTCACCCGATAGTTCGGGATGGTGTAGGGCTGGTCATAGGCGCCGTCGACGATGCTTTTGTCGGGTCCAAGCGGCGATATCGAGGGGAAAAGCCGGCGCAAGGTGCTGGCTATCATGGATGGCGAGGCGATCTTCATGTCGACGGCGACCGGCATGCCGTCGTCGCCGAGCCGCGCCTGGAACTTGCCGACTGCGGCCGGCCGGTAGGCGTCGTGGCGCATGTCTTCTTCACGCGTCCACGTCACCTTGACCGGACGCCCGTCTGTCGCCTTCGCCATCAGTGCGGCGCACAGCGCGTAGTCCATCTCGACGCGGCGGCCGAAACCACCGCCCATGAAGGTGGTGTGCACGGCGACCTTGTCTTGCTCGATGCCGACCGCGTTGGCG
The DNA here is from genome assembly GCF_056404355.1 of Mesorhizobium sp. P2_D5. Lineage (NCBI taxonomy): Bacteria > Pseudomonadati > Pseudomonadota > Alphaproteobacteria > Hyphomicrobiales > Phyllobacteriaceae > Mesorhizobium > Mesorhizobium sp. P2_D5. Next base: position 317,756 of record NZ_JBFUEE010000005.1, on the reverse strand, counting down.
CAAAGCTGCCGCACCAGGGTCGGCGCCTGGTTGCCGCACCAGATGTCGAGGGCACCGTCCTTGAAGCGCACCGTGGCGTTCATCGGCTCCATCGTCGCATGCGCCAGATAGGGCACCGCATAGTCTGCCTCGACCATCCTTTCGCGTGGCGCGTCGGCAAACGCGGTATCGACATCGCCATTGTCACGCATCGCCGAACCCTTGGTGCCGAGCGCCTGTTTGAGCACGTCGGAAATGGCGGCGCTGCTGAGCGGATATTCGGGATCCGCCCATTGGGCGTCGATGGCATCGGCCGCCTTGAAGGCCGCCCAGGTATTTTCCGCGATGATGCCGAAGCCATGACCGTAATTCGTCTCGAGCGCTACGATCTTGATCACGCCGGGCATTTTTTCGGCTTTGGCGAGATCCGCCTTGACCGGCTTGGCCCAGAAGCGCGGGCTCATCTTGACCGTGCCGTAGAGCATGTCTGGCAGCCTGACATCGATGCCGAAGATCGGTGCCCCGGTGACCTTGGTCAGCATGTCGATGCGCTTCTGCGGCTTTCCCAGCAGTTTCCAGTCGGCCCTGTCCTTGAGCCTGACTTCGGCCGGCGGTGCCATGGCGGCGGCAGCCGCGGCAACCGCGCCATAGGTCAGCGACTTGCCAGATGCCTTATGCAGGATCGACCCATTGGCCGTTTCCAGGTCGGCGGCGGCAACGCCGAGTTTCTGCGCCGCCGCGGCGATCAGCAATTGGCGGGCTGCGGCGCCCGCCTGGCGCATCTTGTCGAAACCGTCGCGCACCGAAGCCGAGCCGCCGGTGGCCTGGATAGCAAGGAGCTTGCCGACCACGCCGAGACCTGAGCGCACCGCCTGCGCGGTCATGCTCTCGTCGAAGAAGGCGAACGGGCCGCCCTCTTCGAGGATCGCGGCGTTGTAATAGGCATAGGAGGCCGGGCCGGGCTCGACCTTGACCTGATCGAGACCGACATCGAGCTCTTCGGCGACCATGACGGCCAGCGTCGTCGAAATGCCTTGCCCCATCTCGGCGCGCGGCGCCACGATGGTGATGGTGTTGTCGGCGCCGATCTTCACATAGGGGTTGAACGTCGCCTCACCCTTGCCGAGGTCGGTCTCGAGCGGGTTCGGAAACGGTTTGCGATAATAGTAGTAGCCGACGGCCACGCCGCCCGCCACGGCAGCCGCGCCGATCAGGAACGTGCGGCGAGCAATCTTTCCGACACTGGCCATGGTCAGCGCCCCGCCGTCTTGAGTGCGGCAGCCTTCTTGATAGCCGAGCGGATCTTCGGATAGGTGCCGCAGCGGCAGAGATTGCCGCCCATGGCGTTGTCGATGTCGGCGTCGCTGGGATCGGCGACCTCGTCGAGCAGTGCCACCGCGCTCATGATCTGGCCGGCCTGGCAGTAGCCGCATTGCGCGACCTGTTCCTCCAGCCATGCCTGCTGCACGGGATGGAGCTTGTCCGCCGTGCCAATGCCTTCAATGGTGGTGACGGCGCCGCTGACCTCGCCGACCGGGAGCGAGCAGGAGCGCACCGGTTGACCGTCGACATGCACGGCGCAGGCGCCGCAGGCGGCGATGCCGCAGCCGTACTTCGGTCCGGTCTTGCCAATGAGATCGCGCAACGCCCACAGCAGCGGCATGTCGGGATCGGCGTTGATGTCGAATGACTGCCCATCGACGGTGAGGCGCATGGGGATACCCTTTTGTTGTCGTCCACAGCCCAAAGGCGAAGCGTCCTCTTGGGTCGCTTCGTCTCGATACAGATTGACAAATTACGTCATTTTGTCAATTGAGATTTTTACAGGATAATGTTGTCTCATGAATCAGATCGAAGACATCGCCGCCGCTGACCCCAAACGCGTCCGTATCCTGGACGGCGCAATGAAGGTGTTTTTGGCTTATGGCTTCTCCCGCACCACCATGGACGACATCGCCCGCGCCGCCGACATGTCGCGGCCGGCGCTCTATCTCCTGTTCAAGAACAAGACCGACATTTTCCGCGCCATCGCCATGATGGTGCTGTCGCGCTCGGTCGAGTCGGCGAAAATGGCCCTGGCCGGCGATGGCGCTTTCACTGAACGCATGACGCGAGCCATCGACGAGGCGTTCATCTCGATGATGAGCGCGGTCGTTGCCTCGCCGCACGGCGCCGAATTGCTGGACATGAAATCGAGCCTTGGCGATCTGGTCGGCTGCTGGCGCGGCGGTCTTGTCGAACATATCGCCGCCGCGATCGACGGCGAGGCTGCCAGGAACGGCGCCGATCTCACCGCCAAGGGCCTGTCGGCGCAACTGCTTGCCGACATGCTGCTCGACGGGCTGGAGGGCATGAAGGCGCGGATCAGCGATCCAGGCGGGCAGCGGCAGGCCGCCGCCGCCCTGATCAGGGTGATCGACCTGACCCTAAAAGCTGGATGAAGCCAAGAAGCCAGGCTGTGTTTTCGGGTCAGGCGCGACGGCGCTCTGCCTCCGGGTTCTTGCGCACAGCGAGGAATTCCTTGACCCGCCGGCCAGGTGCGGGACCACGCACCGGCTTGAAGCCGTCATCGAGCTCCCCTGACAGGTCGAGCGTCGGGCGCTTGCCGACCGCATCGTAATTCTCCTCCAGCCAGTCGCTGGCGGCGGTGCGGCCGAGATCGCGCATATAGCTCAGGAACGCCCATTCGGCATTGACCTTCGACGACGCCGACAGGTCCTTGAACGCCTCGTCGGCATCGATGCGGTGCATGCGGATGTCGCGGTACTCGCCATGCGGCAGGCGGCCGGCGGCGATCAGCTCCTTGACAAAGGCGATCGAGCGGAATTCGCGCAACAGCCCGGCGTTGAAGGTGACCTCGTCGATGCGGTTCTGGATCTCGTTGGCGCTCCTTGGCGTTCCTTCCCGCACCACCGGATTGATCTGCACCAGAAGCACGTCCTCGGTCGCCGCCGTCTTGAAGAACGGATAAAGCGCCGGATTGCCGCCATAGCCGCCATCCCAATAGGGTACGCCCTTGATCTCGACGGCGCGGAACAGTTGCGGCAGGCAAGCCGAGGCCATCACCGTGTCGAGATCGATCTCGCCGTCGGAAAAGACGCGCAACTGCCCGGTTTCGACATTGGTCGCCGAAATGAACAGTTCCATCGACTTGCAAGCGCGAACATTGGCGAAATTAATCTCCTTCTGCACGACGTCACGCAGCGGGTTGAGGCCGAGCGGATTGGCGACATAAGGCGAAAATACCCGCGACATGGTGTCGAAGAAGACATAGCCCGGCGTGTTCTCGATCGACCAATTGCCCCAGGCGACATCCCACGGCATGCGCTGCACCGGGCTGAACCGGCCCTTTGCCGCCACCGCGCGCCAGAAATCATCGAGCTTTTGCCGTGCTCCCTCGACGCCGCCACGCACGAAGCCGTCGGCTAGCGCCACCGCGTTCATGGCGCCGGCGCTGGTCCCGGACACCGCTGCGATCTCCAGCCTGCCATCCTCCAGCAGCCGGTCGAGCACACCCCAGGAAAAGGCCCCGTGCGAGCCGCCGCCCTGAAGCGCGATGTTGATCTTCTTGGTTTCCTCCGCCTTGCCGTTTTTCGTCATGGCGTTCCTGTCGTTTTGGATGCTGCAGGCCTCATCACGCCCGAGGATCGGGACGGTTCGGTTACAGCGGACTTATGTTGCAGTGCAGCATATAAGTCCTGACCAAGGCAAGAACACGAACACGGTCGCGTGATCACATGAAATTTCGTTCATGAAGAACCGCCTCGCCGCTTCGGAGCGGAGGAGGCGGCATCCATCGAAACAGCCAGACAGCCTCAGGCAACGAGGTCCGGCACCGGCCCGACATAGCGCGACTGCGGCCGGATCAACCGTCCGGTCGTCTGCTGTTCACGGGCGTGCGCAATCCAGCCGGCGACACGCCCGGCGGCGAAGACGTTGCTGAATGCCTCTTTGGGGAAACCCGCCGCCTCCAGCAGCAGCGCGGTGTAGAACTCGACATTGGTCTGCAATGAGCGCGACGGCTTGGCGATCCGCAGCACGTCGAGCGCGGCCTGCTCCACTGTCTCCGCGAAGGCCAGCCGGCGACCGGTTTCGCTCTCGCCGCCGAGTTGCCGCACGACCGCTTTCAGCACGTCGGCACGCGGATCGCGCACGCGGTAGATGCGATGGCCGAAGCCCATGATGCGCTCGCCATGCGCGACCTCGTCGCGCAGCCAGCCGGCGGCATCGCCATGCGCCTCGATCGCATCCAGCATCTCGATCACCGGACCGGGCGCGCCGCCATGCAGCGGCCCCTTGAGCGCGCCGAGCCCGGCCAGCACAGACGATGTCAAGCCGGCCTGCGTCGACGCGACCACGCGGGTGGCGAAGGTCGAGGCATTGAGGCCATGATCGCAGACTGTCACCAGATAGGTGTCGAGCGCCTTCGCCAGCGCCGGCGAGGCGGCACGACCGCTGAGCATCCTCAACATGTCGGCGGCATGATCGCACAGGCTGTCCGGCGCGATGGGCGTCTCATCGCGCCGTAGGCGAAGCAGGGCCGGCGTCAGCACCGCAGGCGCCGCAACCAGCCGTAGCGCGTCCGGCAAAGTCTCGCCGTCCGGCAGCAACGCCATGCCGGCGCGCATGGCGCTGTAGACGTCGAGCGGAGTCAGCAAGGGCAATGAGGGCAAAAGCCGCTCGAACACTTCTGCGCGCGCCTGGCCCAGCGCTCGCGCCAGTTCGGCATCGCCGGGAAGGTCTTCGAAGAAGCCATCGAGCAGCAGGCTGACCACTTGCGCGTAGCTCCAGCGTCCGGCCAGGTCCCGCAGGGAATGGCCGCGGATGGTCAGATGGCCGCCAAGACCATCCACATCGGAGAGAACGGTTTCAGCCGCCACAACGTCGTCGAGCCCATTCGCCATAGCCTGCCTCCTTGATCCATTTCCGTATCAGAGATAAGGCTAGGCAATCTGCCGATCAATCTTGATCAATATAATCAATATCAGAGTTCGATATGTCCGAGTGGTTGTCGCGGGAAGAGGCGCTGGAAAGGCTCAAGGTGCGGCCCCAGACACTCTACGCCTATGTCAGCCGCGGCCGCATCGGCATGCAACCGGACCGCGCCGATCCGCGCCGCAGCCAATATCGTGCCGACGACATAGCGATACTGGCAACGCGAAGGGCGCGTGGACGCAGCCCGTCGGCCATCGCCGAAAGCGCCATTGCCTGGGGCGAACCGTCGATCGTCACCTCGATCTCGACCGTCCTGCACGGTCATCTTGTCTATCGTGGCCAGGACGCCGTTGCGCTTTCAGCGAGTGCCACGCTGGAAGAAACAGCGGCAGTGCTCTGGGCGCTGCCAGAACCGGTGGCCTTCCGGGCGCCGGCGGCGGATGCGGCCCACCAACCCTGCAGGGCCTCGGCCTTTGCGCGACTTGCCGTGCTTGCCGGCCAGGGGCGGCCTTCACTCGGGCGCAGCGCCACCTCGCTGCATGCCGATGCCACGCACGCGGTCGGCGTGTTGGCCAGCGCCTTGGGCGCATCAGCGGGACCAGACCCAGTTCATCGGCGATTGGCGCGGGACTGGTCGGTGGATGCAGCGGGAGCCGATGCGATCCGCCGCGCGCTCGTCCTGCTCGCCGACCACGAACTCAACGCATCGACCTTCGCCGCCCGCGTCGCGGCCTCGACCGGAGCGCCGATGGCCGCTTGCCTGCTCGCTGGGTTGGCGACACTGTCAGGCCCTCGCCATGGCGGCGCCGGCGAAGCGGTGATGCAACTGGCCGAGGATGCGGGGCGGCACGGTGCCGAGGCGGCGATCCGGCGCTGGCTCAGCCATGACCGGCCGCTGCCGAGCTTCGGCCATCCGCTCTATCCCGACGGCGATCCCCGCGCGGCGGCATTACTGAGCGTGATCGACATCGATGATCTCTCTCAATCGCTGCGTGATGCGGCCCTTGCCGCGACCGGCGCGCGCCCGAACATCGACTTCGCATTGGCCGTGCTGACACGTGGCCTTGGCTTGCCGCGCGATGCACCGTTCCGCCTGTTCGCACTCGCACGCAGCGTCGGCTGGGCCGCGCACACGATCGAACAATTGACAAGTGGAAGTGTCATCAGGCCACGCGGCCGCTATGAGGGATTGCTGCCGCTATAGCGGCATGTGCCGGCTAGCGGGTCTTTCGATCGGAACCGCTCACGACATCGTGTCGAGCTTGCGCTGCATGGCGGCGATCTGATCCTTCAGATCCTGAAGGTCGTCGGGCTTTTCCGGTGTTTCCTTCCTGGCCGGCTCGGCCGGGGCCGCGGCTGGCGCGGAACCCGGCGGCGGGAAGGGCGTGAACAGCCGCATTGCATTCTGGAACATTTCCATGTTGCGGCGCGTCTGCTCCTCCAGCGCCTTGATCGGCGTGGTGATCTTCATCATGTCCAGCGGCGACTTGCCGAGCGCACCCTTCATCTGCTCGCGAAAGCGTTCCTGCTCCTTGGAGAAGGCCAGCATGGACTGTTCGAGGAAGCTTGGCACGATCATCTGCATCTGGTCGCCGTAATAGGCGATCAGCTGGCGCAGGAACGGGATCGGCAGCATGTTCTGCCCATCCTTGTTCTCCAGCTCGAAGATGATCTGGGTCAGCACCGGATGGGTGATGTCGTCACCGGTCTTGGCGTCCTGGACGGTGAACTCCTCGCCCTTCTTGACCATCTCGGCGAGGTCCTCGAGCGTCACATAGGTGCTGGTGCCGGTGTTGTAGAGGCGGCGATTGGCGTATTTCTTGATGATGATCGGATCGTCTTTCGCGGCCATCTGCATCCTCCCCGGGACACCGGCGCCCCCGAGTAAGCCGCCGGTAACGATTGTGCCTTTTTTGAGGATATGCGCAAAAGCCTCACAATTCCAAGCAGTTTGTGCACTGCGGCATCATTAAATGCTGCATAGCAGGCAAAATATGCTGCGCAGCAACGGACAGAGTAGCGCCATCGCAAGGTGCGATGTGCTTGCAGCGCATGGGCGCCATGCCCATTTCCGGTTTGACTTGGGTTCTGGAAAGGGCAAGAAAAGTCCTCAACGACAGAACAACACCCTTGAAGTCTGGAGAAGAAAATGTCCGCTTCCATCGTCATTGCCAGTGCGGCGCGCACGCCGGTCGGCTCCTTCAACGGCGCTTTCGCCACCACCCCGGCGCATGAGCTCGGTGCTATCGTCATCAAGGAACTGCTGTCGCGTGCCGGTGTCGAACCAGGCGAGGTCGACGAGGTCATCCTCGGCCAGGTGCTGACCGCCGCTCAGGGTCAGAACCCGGCCCGCCAGGCATCGATCAATGCCGGCTTGCCCAAGGAAACCACGGCCTGGGGCCTCAACCAGGTTTGCGGCTCGGGCCTTCGCGCCATTGCGCTCGGCATGCAGCAGATCGCCACCGGCGATGCCAAGGTGGTCATCGCCGGCGGACAGGAATCGATGTCGCTTTCGGCGCATGCCCAGCACCTGCGCGCCGGCGTCAAGATGGGCGACTTCAAGCTGATCGACACCATGATCAAGGACGGACTGTGGGATGCCTTCAACGGCTACCACATGGGCAACACCGCCGAAAACGTCGCTCGTCAGTTCCAGATCACCCGCGACGATCAGGACCAGTTCGCGCTCGCCTCGCAGAACAAGGCCGAGGCGGCGCAGAAGGCCGGCAAGTTCAAGGACGAGATCGTCGCCGTCACCATCAAGGGCAGGAAGGGCGACACCATTGTCGACCAGGACGAGTACATCCGCCACGGCGCCACGCTCGACGCCATGACCAAGCTGAAGCCGGCTTTCGACAAGGACGGTACGGTGACCGCCGCCAACGCCTCCGGCATCAATGACGGCGCCGCCGGTGCGGTGCTGATGAGCGAAGCCGAAGCGGTGAGGCGCGGCATCACCCCGCTGGCGCGCATCGTGTCCTGGGCAACCGCCGGCGTCGACCCCCAGATCATGGGCACCGGTCCGATACCGGCTTCGCGCAAGGCATTGGAGAAGGCCGGCTGGTCGGTCGGCGATCTCGACCTGATCGAGGCCAACGAGGCCTTTGCCGCCCAGGCTTGCGCCGTCAACAAGGACATGGGCTGGGATCCCTCGATCGTCAACGTCAATGGCGGCGCCATTGCCATTGGCCATCCGATCGGTGCGTCGGGTGCCCGCATCTTCAACACGCTGGTTTTCGAGATGCGCCGGCGCGGCGCCAAGAAAGGCCTCGCCACCCTGTGCATCGGCGGCGGCATGGGCGTCGCCATGTGCGTGGAAGCGCTCTAGGGATATCACCTGAACGGGCGGCGCGAGCCGCCCGGTCGGTATGCAGTGCCTGCCAAGCCCGACAACAGGGCGATATCAAAATAGGGGAAACGCATGACCAAGGTAGCAATCGTCACAGGCGGATCGCGCGGCATCGGCGCGGCGATCTCGATCGCATTGAAGAACGCCGGCTATTCGGTTGCCGCCAACTACGCCGGCAATGACGACGCGGCGGCGAAATTCAAGGCCGAGACCGGCATCCCGGTCTACAAATGGTCGGTCGCCGACTATGATTCCTGCACCGCCGGCATCAAGCAGGTCGAGGCTGATCTCGGTCCGGTCTCGGTGTTGGTCAACAATGCCGGCATCACACGCGACGCCATGTTCCACAAGATCACGCGCGAACAGTGGAAAGAGGTCATCGACACCAATTTGTCGGGCGTCTTCAACATGACGCATCCGCTGTGGAGCGGCATGCGCGACCGCAAGTTCGGCCGTGTCATCACCATCTCCTCGATCAACGGCCAGAAGGGCCAGGCCGGACAGGTGAATTATTCCGCCGCCAAGGCCGGCGACATCGGCTTTTCGAAGGCGCTCGCCCAGGAAGGGGCCCGCGCCGGCATCACCGTCAATGTCATCTGCCCCGGCTATATCGCCACCGAAATGGTCAAGGCGATCGACGAGAAGGTGCTCAACGAGCGCATCATCCCGCAGATCCCGATCGGTCGCCTCGGCGAGCCGGAAGAGATCGCGCGCTGCGTCGTCTTCCTCGCATCCGAAGATGCAGGCTTCATCACCGGCTCGACCATCACAGCCAATGGCGGCCAATACTTCGCCTGAAGCAATTCACTTCGCCTGAAGCATCCCAGGAAAAGTGTGAAGCGATTTTCTGTCCAGACGGCAGAAGCGCCGGTGTGAGTGGCGAGATCGACGGGCCGGCAAACCGGTCCGTCTTTTGCCGGCGGCTTTATGCCTTCGGCCTGCCCCACGCCGGCTGCTGACCCAATCCGGCACGCAGAGGTTAACAGCCACCGGCCGCCTTGTGCAAAAGCGGCTCTGCAGCCTGTGGATTCTTGGTGGATAAGCTGTTCGCAACACAAGATATTGGGGTGAACAAAACGGGAAGATTCTGGCATCGCCGATTCGTAGCCGGTTCGTTCCGGCTTTGAGCGGAGTGTTAACGACGACAGCCGGAATCGCCCGTCAAATCCTTAACGCCGTTTAGGAAAGGTTAACAATTTCATAATCTTGGATGAGGCTGACCAAGGCATTCCAGTCGTTCGCCGGCAAAGGTTAACGGCAGAGCTCGCCCTGCATGAAACGGGCCAGTTCGTTGATTCAGCATGTGGTGAGACTCATGGTCACAAAATCCATATGTAGCCGTGAACAAAAGCTGAATCTGGTCGAGTCACTGATTCGTGTCCGATTCGTTCCAGACTCGTTCCAACTGTTAACCCGCAGCCAATCTGGAGCCTGACTGGAGACGACTTCGAGCCGCCGGTGGAACATTCCGCTTTCGCTTCGCGCTCGAAATCCTTATGTGTCGCCTGTCATACGCGCCACTTGAGGCACGCTCCCGACAACGAGAGACCAGAAAGCCTTATTTCCAGGTCGATGAACATCCAGTCGAAACATACCGAGCCGCTGATCCTGTCGGGCCGTGACGTGACCGCCGTGCTTGGGCCGACCAACACCGGCAAGACCCATCTCGCCATCGAGCGCATGGTGGCGCACGAGAGCGGCATCATCGGCCTGCCGCTCAGGCTGCTTGCGCGTGAGGTCTATGGCCGCGTCTGCGAAAAGGTCGGCGCCCACAAGGTCGCGCTGATCACCGGCGAGGAGAAGATCCAGCCGCCCGGCGCCAAATATTCGGTCTGCACCGTCGAGGCCATGCCGCGCGAGACCGACGCCGCCTTCGTCGCCATCGACGAGGTGCAGTTGGCCAGCGATCTCGAGCGCGGCCACATCTTCACCGACCGCATCCTGCACCTGCGCGGCCGCCAGGAAACGCTGCTGCTGGGTGCGGCCACCATGCACGGCATCCTCCAGCGCCTCTTGAAGGGCGTCTCCGTGGTGACGCGGCCGAGGCTTTCGCATCTCGCCTATGCCGGCTCGAAGAAGCTGACGCGGCTGCCGCGGCGCACGGCGATCGTCGCGTTCTCCGCCGACGAGGTCTATGCCATCGCTGAATTGATCCGCCGCCAGCAGGGCGGCGCCGCCGTCGTGCTCGGCGCGCTGTCGCCTCGCACCCGCAACGCCCAGGTGGCGCTGTTCCAGTCGGGCGACGTCGACTATCTGATCGCCACCGACGCCATCGGCATGGGTCTCAACCTTGATCTCGATCATGTCGCCTTCGCCCAGAACCGCAAGTTCGACGGCTATCAGTATCGCAACCTGACGGCGGCCGAGCTTGGCCAGATCGCCGGCCGCGCCGGCCGGCATCTTCGCGACGGCACGTTTGGCGTCACCGGCCAGGTCGATCCGCTGGACGAGGATCTGGTCAAGAAGATCGAAGGCCACGACTTCGACCCGGTGAAGGTGCTGCAGTGGCGCACCGCGCATTTCGACTTCGCCAGCCTCGACGCGCTGAAACGCTCGATCGAGACCAACGCCCCGGTCGAGGGGCTGACGCGGGCACTGCCTGCCGTCGATGCGCAGGCGCTCGAGCACTTGTCGCGCGACGAGGACATCCGCGCACTCGCCACCAACGCCAAACGCGTGGCGCTGCTGTGGGAAGCCTGCGCGCTGCCCGACTACCGCAAGATCGCGCCGGCCCAGCATGCCGACCTCATTGCTTCGATCTATACGGACCTCGCCCGGCATGGCCATGTCGATGAAAATTACATGGCCGAGCAGGTGCGCCGCGCCGACACCACCGAAGGCGACATCGACACGCTGTCGCATCGCATTGCCCAGATCCGCACCTGGACATTCGTGTCGAACCGGCCCGGCTGGCTGGCCGATCAGGCACACTGGCAGGAAAAGACGCGCGAAATCGAAGACAGATTGTCGGATGCGCTGCATGAGCGGTTGACGAAACGCTTCGTAGACCGCAGGACTTCCGTCCTCATGCGGCGCCTTAGAGAAAATACCATGCCTGAAGCCGAAATTAGTCCTACCGGAACCGTCCTTGTCGAAGGCCACCATGTCGGCGAGTTGCAAGGGTTCCGCTTCACCGCCGACCAGACCGCCGGCGGCGAAGACGCCAAGGCGGTGCGCACCGCCGCCCAGAAGGCGCTGGCCGCCGAATTCGAGGCGCGCGCCGAACGCTTCGGTGCTAGCGCCAATGGCGACATCGCACTTGGCTCGGATGGCACGCTGCGCTGGATCGGCGCGCCGATCGGCACACTGGTTGCCGGCGAAGACACGCTCAAGCCGCGCCTCGTGCTGCTGGCCGACGAACAGTTGACCGGCCCGGCGCGCGACAAGGTCGCGGCGCGTGCCGAACGTTTCGTCAATTTCCAGATCGAGTTGCTGCTGAAGCCGCTGGTCGACCTGAAGAACGGCGATCAGATTGCCGGCATCGGCCGCGGTATCGCCTTCCAACTGGTTGAGAATTTCGGCCTCATCAACCGCCGCGACATTGCCGAGGAGATGAAGTCGCTCGACCAGGAGGGCCGTGCAGCCCTTCGACGGCTCGGCGTGCGCTTCGGCGCCTACCATGTCTTCGTGCCGGCGCTGATCAAGCCGGCGCCAGCCGGACTGGTGACGCTGCTGTGGGCGCTGAAGAACGACGGCAAGGACAAGCCGGGCTTTGGCGACGTGGTCCATGCACTCGCCTCCGGCCGCACCTCGGTGGTCATCGATCCCACTTTCGACAAGACCTTCTACAAGCTTGCCGGCTACCGCAATCTCGGCCGCCGCGCGGTGCGCATCGACATTCTGGAGCGGCTGGCGGATTTGATCCGCCCGGCGACCAACTGGAAGCCTGGTCTCGGCCAACGGCCGGACGGCGCCTATGACGGCCAGTCCTTCATGGTGACGCCGCCGATGATGTCGATCCTCGGCGCCACCGCCGACGACATGGAAGAGATCCTGAAAGGTCTCGGCTACCGTGCCGAGCCGAAGCCGGCCGTCGAGGTCAAGGCGCGGCTCGAGGCGCAGGACAATGCCGCGCGCGAAGCGGCGGCGGCGAAGGCCGCGGCTGAAGAGGCCACACGGGCCGAGCAGGCCAAGGCAGCGGAAGCCACGGCGGTCGACGCGGCTGCGGAGGCGCCGGTCGAAGGTTCGGAGCCGGCTGCCGCTGTCGAGGCCACCGCCGAAATTCCTGTCGAAACCATAGCGGAAGCGGCGGCCGAGCCGGTCGCGGAAGAACAACCCGAAGCGCCGGCCGAAGCCACGGAAGAAGCAGCAACGGAGGCCGTCGCCGACGCGGTCGCCAAACCCGTGCTGGCTGCCGAGCCAGAGACGGAAGCCGAACCTGTCGCGACTGCATCGGCCGAGCCAGTTTCCGAAGCTGCGCCCGCGGCTGAAGTGACGTCGGACGAGCCTGTCGTGGTAGCCGATGCAGCCGCCAGCGAGCCCGCTCCGGAAGCCGAGGCCCCAAAGCCGATCCTGTTGTGGCGTCAGGGCCGTTTCGAACAGCGCCCCCGCCATCCCGGCCGCAACAATCGCTCGCGCAACGGACAGGCGCGCGGCCGAAACGACGCGCCTGCGGATGCTGCCGGTGCGCCGGCCGCAGCCACGCCTGGAGAACGTCCTGCCCACGAGGGGCGGCGCGACGGCACCGGCAAGCCGCGCTTCGACCGCTCGAAGTTCAAGCCCAAGCCGCAGGGCGAGGGCGAGCAGCGTCGTGAAGGCCGCCCACAAGGCGAGCGCCCCGACCGACGCGAAGGTCGGCCCGACTGGAAGGGCGGCAGGCCGGATGGCAAGGGTGGCGGCCCCGATCGAGGCAAGGGCGGCGGAAAGCCGACCTTCCAGCCGAAGCCGCGCGAGGAGCGCCCGGTGCGCTTCGATCCGGACTCGCCCTTCGCCAAGCTCGCGGCTTTGCGCGACCAGCTGAAGAAGTAGACTCAGGGCTCGCGTCGATGGTTGCCCCAACGGCTGCCCGAGACCGCCAGCGCATCGACAAATGGCTGTTCTTCTCGCGCGCCGTGAAATCGCGCTCGCTGGCGGCGAAACTTGTGGTCGCCGGCCGGGTTCGCATCAATCGCGACAAAGCAGCGCAGGCCTCCGATCTGGTCAAGCCTGGAGACGTCCTGACCATCACACTTGATCGTCGGATCTTCGTCTGGAAGGTGCTGACCGCCGGCGTGCGGCGTGGTCCGGCCGAGGAGGCACGCACGCTGTACGAGGATATCTCGCCGCCGCCCGCGCCGACGGGCGAAGCCCCTCCCGATGCAATTCCGGCGCTGCGCGAGGCCGGCAGCGGCCGCCCGACGAAGAAGGAACGCCGCCAGACCGACCGCTTGCTTGGTGATGACTGATGGGTCGGCCAAAAAGTGCGCGACGATTTTGGGGCAACGAGACGCACAAAACGAACCCTGAACCCGGCAAACAAGGCACTTCGCGGGACCTGACCGATCCCTACCGGGCCTGCAGTCTGGAATTCCATTTCGGAAACGCCGATGCCACCAGGCATGGCTGCCCTTGCAAGCGGCGGGCAAAGGCGTTACCTCACGGAAAAAGCCCAACAAAATGGGACGTCCCGGAGCCGACCGATGACCTATGTCGTGACCGACAATTGCATCAAATGCAAATATATGGACTGCATCGAGGTCTGTCCGGTCGATTGTTTCTACGAAGGCGAGAACATGCTCGTCATCCACCCCGACGAGTGCATCGACTGCGGCGTCTGCGAGCCGGAATGCCCGGCCGACGCGATCAAGCCCGACACTGAGTCAGGGCTCGACAAATGGTTGCAGATCAACACCGAATACGCCGAGAAATGGCCCAATATCACCGCCAAGAAGGAACCTCCGGCCGACGCCAAATCCTTCGACGGCGAGGCCGGTAAGTTCGAGAAATACTTCTCGGCCGAGCCCGGCGAAGGCGATTGACAACAGGTCCGCAAAGGCTGGTATTACGTTGGGTAAGAGACAGGTCACATAAAGCGCCTTGACAGGCGGCGCTTAACTGTGGCCTTCGCTTATGCAGCAAAACCTTGATTCTTCCGACTTTTTGTGTTACATCAGCCAAACATGCCGGTGACACAACGTCGATTTATGGCGCAGACGCCCCAAATCACTGAAAGGTGAAAATCTCATTCCGGACCAGAGCAATCTGGGCCAGGCGGTCGCACTATTGCGGTTTGCCGGTCCCGGCTTTTCCGGATGGGTTCATCTGTTGTGCGGCTAACGATCGGTTTCCCCGATCGCGCGAGTTCGGGCCGGCAGGACGCCGGTACCACAACAAGGAGTTCAGGGCGCAATGGCAACGATAACCCCGCAGAAGAAGTCCACCGCTGCGCGTCACGGTTTCAAGACCGGCGAGTACATTGTCTATCCGGCGCATGGCGTCGGCCAGATCGTCTCGATCGACGAGCAGGAAGTCGCTGGGCACAAGCTGGAACTGTTCGTCATCGACTTCCAGAAGGACAAGATGCGTCTGAAGGTGCCGGTCGCCAAGGCGACCTCCATCGGCATGCGCAAGCTGTCGGAAGAGGATTATGTCGAGCGCGCGCTGAAAGTCGTGCAGGGCCGCGCCCGCGTCAAGCGCACCATGTGGTCGCGCCGCGCCCAGGAGTATGATGCGAAGATCAATTCCGGCGACCTGATCTCGATCTCGGAAGTTGTGCGCGACCTCTACCGCGCCGACAACCAGCCCGAGCAGTCCTATTCCGAACGCCAGCTCTACGAGGCGGCACTCGACCGCATGGCCCGCGAGATTGCGGCCGTCAACCGGATGTCGGAAACCGAAGCCGTGCGCCTGATCGAGATCAACCTCAACAAGGGCCCTAAGCGGGGCGCCAAGGCCGATAATGAGGAAGCCGAGCAGGAAGAAGCTGCCTGAACTTTTTCAGCTTTGAATCCATGAAAAACCCGGCCTCGCGCCGGGTTTTTTGTTTCTGGGACAATAGGCTGAAGCGTGTAGCCGCCTACCCCTCGCCGCCGCCTTCCCTCTCCGCTTCTTGCTTCAGCGTCGCAATGAAACGCCTGGTCCGCTGGTGTTCCGGATTGCCGAACAGCAGGGCCGCCGGGCCTTTCTCGACGATGACGCCAGCATCGAGGAAGACCACCTCCTGGGCGATCTTGGAGGCGAGGCGCAGATCATGCGTCGCCATCACCATGGTCGTCCCTTCGCTGGCGAGCTTGCCGAGCACGTCGACCACCTCTTGCGCCAGTTCCGGGTCGAGCGCCGAGGTCGGCTCGTCGCACAGCAGCACTTTCGGCGACGGGGCGAGCGCGCGGGCGATCGCCACGCGCTGCTGCTGGCCGCCCGACAGGGTTGCCGGCCAAGCATCGGCCTTGTGTGCCATGCCGACCTTTTCCAGCAAAGCGAGCGCCCGCTCGCGCGCCCGCTCCGTTGGCCATTTCAGCACCGTCACCAGCCCCTCCATGACATTCTCGATCGCGGTGCGATGCGGAAACAGCTGGAAGTTTTGGAAGACCATGCCGGTTTGCAGACGCAGGCGCTGGATATCCCTGGACGGAACCTTGCTGCCGGGGTGGAATTCGAGCGTCTCGTCGCCGATCCGCACCGTGCCGGATGTCGGGATCTCCAGCAGGTTGATGCAGCGCAGCAGCGTGCTCTTGCCGCCACCCGAAGGGCCGACCAGCGCCGTGACGCTGCCTTCGGCGATGGTGACCGTCACGCCCTTCAGCACGAGATTGTCGCCGAAACGCTTTTCGATGTTGGTGAGGCCGATCATGAGCGCGCCTCCAGGAAGCCGCCATAGCGGTTGAGTCGTTCTTCCAGCCGCGTCTGCAAGGCCGACAGCACCGAGCTCATCGCCAGATAGAGGATCGCCGCCTCGACATAGAGGATCAGCGGCTCATAGGTTGTGGCGACGATGCGCTGCGCCGCCTGGAACATCTCCGGCACGGTGATGGCGGCGGCCAGCGACGTATCCTTGACCAGCGAGATGAAGGTGTTGGAGAGCGGCGGCACCGCGACCCGTCCGGCCTGCGGCAGTATGGTGCGCCGCATCGCCTGGCTCCAGGTCATGCCTATCGAGTAGGCGGCTTCCCACTGGCCCTTCGGCACCGAGCCTATTGCTGCGCGGATGATCTCCGACGTGTAGGCGCCGATGTTGAGCGTGAAGCCGATCAATGCGGCGGTGAAGGCGTCAAGCAGGATGCCGACCGACGGCAGGCCGTAGAAGATCAGGAACAGCTGCACCAGCAGCGGCGTGCCGCGGAATATCCAGACATAGAAGCGCACAAGCGCGACCAGCGGCTTCGGACCGAACAGCCGGGCAAGCGCTGCACCGAGTCCGACCGTCAAGCCGAGAACGAAGGACAGCAGTGTCAACGGCACGGTGAAGATCAGGGCCGCCCACAACAGCGAAGGCAGCGACTCCAGCATCAGTTGCAGCCAGTGCGGCACGTAAGACCCTCCAAATGGTCGAGGCGGCTTGATCAGAGCGCGAATGCGCTCGGCATATCACGACAAAAGCGGCGGACCGTCAAAGACGGCTCGCCGCTTGATATCTCATCAGCCGGAGACCGGCCTCACGCATGAATTACTTCGAAACGTCCTGGCCGAAATAGGTGTCGGCGATCTTCTTGTAGGTGCCGTCGGCCTTGATGTCGGCCAGCGCCTTGTTGATCGCCGCAACCAGTTCCGGATCGCCCTTGCGCACGATGACGCCGGAATAGTCGGCGTTTTCCTCTTGCGCGGCGATCTTCACATTGGCGTCGGGCTTGTGCTTCTTGAAGTCGAGGAACGACAGGCTGTCATTGATGGTGGCGTCGGCACGGCCGGTCAGAAGCAGCTGGATCGACTGGTCGAAGCCGTCGGTGCCGACGAGTTCGGCGCCGTTGGTCTCTGCGAGCTTGCCGAAATTCGAGGTCAGCGACTGCGCCGATTTCTTGCCCTTGAGATCAGCGAAGGTCTTGATGTCGGTGTTGTCGCCGCGCACGATCAGCACCGCCTTGGAGGCGATGTAGGGATCGGAGAAGTCATATTTGGCCTTGCGCGCGTCGGTGATGCCGACTTCGTTGATGACGGTATCATAGCGATTGGCGTCGAGACCGGCGATCAGCCCGTCCCACTTGCCTTCGAGGAACTCGGCCTTGACGCCGAGCTTGTCGGCAATGGCCTTGGCGATTTCGACGTCGAAGCCGACCAGCGCGCCCGAAGTGTCATGATAGGTGAACGGCGCATAGGTGCCTTCCGTACCGACCTTGATGACGCCCGCCTGCTTGATCTGGTCGAGATTGGCGCCGGCATGGCCCGACGTGACAGCCAGAGCCTGCAGTGTTCCGGCGATGATAAGCGACTTGAGCCATTTCATTTTTCTGTGATCCCGTCCTTGGCCGGCTGTCCGGCATGTTGTGAGGGTTGGAAACTGACAGATACAAGTCGAAAAAATAAGGAACAGGATTTCAAAAACAACCAACTTCTGAAATCAGATTCTCGAAATAGTGTTTTTTAGCCGCAATCGACAGGGTCGCCGATCATCGCCGAGATCCCTCAGGCAACAAATCCAGCCGCCAACGGCTACGGAACCATTTTCCTGCATGGCACGTTCTGGATTTCTAGGGCACGACGCTGCGATTTCAACCCGGGCGCCCTGCCAAGTTTGCAAAGTCATCCGCATCGCCTGAGCCAGGGAGCGCCTCATGATGGAAGACACTGCAGGACGGATCATGGTCCGCGCGGCAATGAGGGCTCCCTACCTCGAACGTGAAGAAGAGCATCGGCTCGCTTTGCTCTGGAAACAAGACAACGACCAGAACGCGCTGCATAGCATCACGGTTGCGCATATGCGGCTGGTCATTTCCATGGCTTCCAAATTCCGCCACTACGGTCTGCCGCTCGGCGATCTGATCCAGGAAGGGCATGTCGGCCTGCTTGAAGCGGCCGCCCGCTTCGAGCCTGAACGCGAGGTGCGGTTTTCGACTTACGCGACGTGGTGGATCCGCGCCTCGATGCAGGACTACATCCTGCGCAACTGGTCGATCGTGCGCGGCGGCACCAGCTCGGCGCAGAAGGCACTTTTCTTCAACCTGCGCCGCTTGCGCGCGCGGCTGGCCAACGGCACCGAACCGCTGTCCAACGCAACGCTCTATCGCGAGGTATCGCAAGCGCTCGGCGTCTCCGAGGCCGACGTGGCGATGATGGATTCGCGGCTGTCGGCGCCCGACTCCTCGCTCAACATGCCGGTTGCCGATGACGGGGGTTCGAACGAGCGCATGGATTTCCTCGTCTCGGACGATCCTCTGCCCGACGAGGTCGTCGGCGACACGATCGATGTCGAGCGCCGCTCCGTGTGGTTGAAAGCGGCGCTCGCCGCCCTCAACGCCCGCGAGCTCCGGATCATCGAGGAACGCCGGTTGAGCGACGAAGGTGCAACGCTGGAAGCGCTTGGCGAGACGCTTGGCATCTCCAAGGAACGCGTCCGCCAGATCGAGGCGCGCGCCATGGAAAAGCTCAAGGTGGCGCTGGTGAAGCAGAATCCGGAATTTCTGGCGACTGCCGCCTGACCCGCGGCAGGCGTCTTACTTGTCGGTGACGATCTTGACCTTGTCGCCGGCCGAGACTGCGGCACCTGGCGACAGCGCATTCAGCACGCGGAACAGGTCGAGCTTGCGATCGACACCAACCATCTGGGCGGAAAGCGAACCCATCGTCTGGCCGGGTTGAACGGTGACGACGCGGATATGCAGCGGCTTCAGCGCCGCCTTTTCCGCGGCACTGAGGATACGGAACGATCCGCTCACCGAACGTGCCACCGCATCCAGCGAGGTGCTGGCCGACGGCGCTGCGGTCAGCAGCCGGTAGACTTGGCCGCCGGCGCGGATCACGGCAATATCGAACTGCCAGCCCTCGGCGCCGGCATGCGCGGTCGCCGCCTCGTTGCCGTTGATCGTTTCCTGCTTGACGGTGCTGTCGTCCAGCCCAGCCACCCAGCCGCTGCGGATATAGTCGGTGAGCGCCCGGTTCTTGTCGATCGAAACACCGTCGAAACGGATTGCCATGTCACCAGGCCCGGTTGCCGTCACCGCCGCCGCCGAATTGTCGATGATGAAGCCCTGCGGCACCGAGAAGGACACGCCGAGGCCCGGATGCAGGAAGGTTTCGCCGCGCACATAGCCTTCCTCGGGCGTGTCGCCATAGAGCAGGCCGTCTATGCCGGCGAGGAAGGAATCGCGGTCGCGCGTGCCGAAGCCGGGCGCGCCGAACTGGCGGGCATGGCGCTGCGCCAGATCGATACGCTGCGGCGTGTTGGGGTGGGTGGCCAGGAAGTCGAGGCTGGCGTCGGTGGCGCCGCTGATCGAGCGGAAATCGGTATAGGCCGACATCGACTGCAGGAAGCGGCCGGCGGCGAAAGGATCGTACCCGGCTTCGCCGATCGACTTGATGCCGATGGCGTCAGCCTCCAGTTCCTGGTTGCGCGAGAATTGCGCCAGTCTCAGCTTGCCGCGGATCAAGGCCGCCTTGGCGGTCGGGCTGTCGCCGAGCACATCCGAAACCACCTTGGTCGCCAGGCCTTCCTCGGCTTCCAGCTGCTGGCGCTGCAAGCCATGGTTGGCGGTGACGTGGCCCATCTCATGCGCGATGACGGCGGCAAGCTCGGCCGAATCATTGGCCAGCGCCAGCAGACCGCGCGTGATGTAGAGATAACCGCCCGGCAGCGCGAAGGCGTTGACGTTGGGCGAATTCAAAATGGTGATGCGATAGGTCTGCGTCGGATTGGCCGACACGACGGTCAGATTGCCGACCACCTTGGCGACCATGCGCTCGAGCTTGGGATCGGAATATTCGCCACCATAGGTGGCCAGGATGCGCGGATGCTGCGCCTTGGCCAGTTCGGCGAGCTTGCTGTTGGCAGCGACATTGTCGACAGTGATCGGCCTGTCGGAAGGCTGGAAGCCGGATTCCTGAACCTCGGGAGGCGTGAACATCTGGCAGCTCGCCAGCGCCACGGCAAAGCCGGCCAACGCAAGAAAGCGCGCCAGCGGATTCATTCGTAGTTTGTCAACGCCGATCGCCAGAACGGCTTCCTTTCGGGTCCCGGCGCATGACCACGAAAATCGGGGGCGATCTTCGGAAAATGTCATGCGCTATCTCAAACTGCTGCAGCATCCGTCGCGCGTCCCCTCGGGGGCGAGCGGCGGATGCTGCAGGCAAATCACGGCCTGTGCCGGACCAGTAGGGCGGACCTAGCCACACTCCTCCAGCCATGGCAAGCAAGCGCCGCATCGCCTGGAGCCGGTTTGACCGTAAATTATGTCCGCTTCCGGGCAACATCTCGTGATACGGCATCCCCGGCACCCGTGCCGATATAGCGCCGGAACACTTCCGGGCCAGCCCCGGTGAAGAATTCGTCCGCCTTGCCGGTTGCCGCGACAACGCCATTGTCCAGAAACACCACGTGCTCGCCGATTCGGCGGGCATCCTCCGGCTGGTGGGTGACGAACAGCACCGTCATGCCTCGTTCGGCATGCACCGCGGCGACCAGATCCAGCATGTCGTCGCGCAGCGCCGGTCCGAGCGAGGCGAAGGGTTCGTCGAGCAGGAGCACTGGCCGGTCGCGCACCAGGACCCGGGCCAGGGCGACGCGCTGGCGCTCACCGCCGGAGAGTTCGCGCGGCAGGCGCTTTTCCTTGCCGGCAAGGCCGGTGCGTTCGAGCGCCTCGGCGATCGCGGCGCGGTCCGTGTCGGTCAGCAGCAAGGATGGCGAGCGGCCAAGCCCGACATTTTGCTCCACTGAGAGATGGGCAAAGAGATTGTTTTCCTGGAACACCATCGACACGGGCCGCGCGGACGGTGGCTCAGCGCTGACATCGGCCCCGCCGATCAGCACGCGGCCCGACCGCGGCGTCTCGAACCCCGCCACCAGGTTGAGCAGCGTCGACTTGCCAGAACCGCTAGGCCCCATGATGGCGGTGATTTTCGCCGCGGCGAAATCGACATCGAAAACGAGCGGCGCCTCGCCATAGCTGAACGACACCTGGTCCAGCCGCACCGGGGCGCCCTTTGCAGTCCTGATGGCCACCCCGTCAGGCATCCCGGTCCTTCTCCGTTCCCAGCCAGTGCGCCGCCATGATCAACGCGAGGCAGACGAGGCCGAGCAGGAGCGCCAGGCCGGCAGCGTCCTGCGTGCGGTAGCTGCCCATGCGCGCCAACAGAAGGTAAGGCAAGGTCTGCACGGAATCACTGCCGAACAGCGCGATGACGCCGAGATCGCCGAGCGACAGCGCCATGGCGAAAGCAAAGGCGGTGGCGAGCGGCCGCCGCAGCGACGGCCAGTCGACCAGCATCAACCGGTTCCAGCCCGTGATTCCGAGCTGAGCACAGAGCCGTTCGTGACGCTCGCTCGCCGCATCATAGGCGGGACGGACAGCGCGCAGCGCGAACGGCATTGCCATCACTGCGTTGACGGTGACGACCATGACCGGGGCGATGGCAAAGACATCGCCGACATGGCGCAGCAACAGGAACCAGCCGGCGCCGACGACGATCGGCGGCACGACGAGGACAAAACCGGCGCCGGTATCGGCGGCATGTTCGAGCATCGTCTTTGTACCGGAGCGGCGGTTCAGCGCCAGCGCCCGGCGCGCCATGGTCAGCGCCAGCGACAGCGTCACGGAAAGCAGGGCCGACAGGAAGGCGAGCACCGCACTGGTCAGCGTCGCCCGCCGAACGACGGCCTCGCCGGCCAGCCGGCCGAGATCGGCGCCAAGCCCGGCCATCACCGTGGCCGCCATCGGTCCGACGACAAACAGCAACGCCAGCACGATGATCACGACGTTCAGCAAGGTCTCGGTCCCATTGACGGCGAGGTAGCGGCGTGGCGCCACCGGCAGGTTGGTGTCGCCGACCACATTGGCGCCAAGCCGCGTCAACGCCAGCACGACGACAAACGTCAAGGCGATCTGCAGTAAGGTCAGCGTGACGGCTCGAGCGGGATCGAAATCGAAGCGCAGCGCCTGGTAGATGCCGACCTCCAGCGTCGTCGCGGCCGGCCCGCCGCCAAGCGTCAGCACGATCGTGAAGGATGTGATGCAGAGCATGAACACAAGCCCGGCGACACCCGGCAACGCCGCACGCAGCGTTGGCCATTCGATCAACCGGAACGCCGGCCGCGCGCCCATGCCGAGCTGGCTGGCCAACCGCCACTGATCGGCGGGAATGGTCTGCAATGCCTCGAGGAACAGCCGCACGCTGAACGGCAGGTTGAAGAAGACATGCGCGACGAGGATGCCTGACAGGCCATAGATGCCCGGCCAGCTCCCACCGCCGATCACTGCGAACACGCCAGCGAAATAACCGGCACGGCCATAGAGAGCGAGAATGCCGAGTGCCGCGACGATCGCCGGCAGCGCCAACGGTACGGCGAACAGTTGCAGGATGAAGGAGCGGCCAGGGAAGCGTGGATGCCGCGACAGCGCGCGCGCCACCAACAGCGCCGACCCGACCGAAAGCAGCGTCGAGAGCGCCGCTTGCAAGAGCGTGAAGCGAACGACGCGCAGCAGATAAGGATCGAAGGCTGCCCAAGCGCCAGAGAAGTCGTGAGCGCCTTCGAAAAGCAGCCCGGCAAACGCGCCGCCGATCAGCAGCGCGATGGCGGCGAGCGCGATGATGCCGGCGGTGATGCGGGGGTCAGCTGGATGGCGCGTGGGCATGTCGCGCTACCCAACGCTGTCATGGGTGTCAATTGATTGAAATGCTTGGCTAAGGTCTAGTTCCCGCCCACCCCCCTCTGTCCTACCGGACATCTCCCCCGCAAGGGGGGAGATTGCTCGTTTCGCCACCCAGGCCAAATTCCAAAATGGCAGGAATGAGCGACGCGACAGAGCTGCCGATCTCCCTCCTTGCGGGGGAGATGGCCGGCAGGCCAGAGGGGGGTGACTTGGCACAAACATATGGCGAAGCTTGAATCCTACTTGCTCATCGCCGCCAGCCACTCATCGACCCAGGCCTTGCGGTTGGCGGCGACCTCCTCGGGGCTGAACAGCAAGGTCTTGGTCGGCTTGACCAATTTGTCGAAGGCCGGGTTGAGCGGCTTGTCGGTCTTGCCGGCCGGGAACATCCAGTTGGTCTCGGGGATGGCATCCTGGAATTTCGGTCCGGTCATGAAAGCCAGGAACTTTTCCGCCAGCGGGTTCTTCGCCCCTGTCGTGGTGATGCCGGCAACCTCGATCTGCAGATATTCGCCCTCTTCGAACGACGCTGCCTGGTAGCGCTCGGTGTTCTCGGCGACCATGTGATAGGCCGGCGACGTCGTGTAGGACAACACCATCGGCGCCTCGCCCTTGGTGAACAGGCCATAGGCCTCGCTCCAGCCCGGCGTCACGGTCAGCACTTTCGACTTGAGCTTGGCCCAAGCTTCCGGCGCCTTGTCGCCATAGACCGACTTGACCCACAACAGCAGGCCGAGACCCGGGGTCGAGGTGCGCGGATCCTGGATGACGATCTTGTCGTCGGCGCTGCCTTCGACCAGGTCCTTCAGGCTCTTCGGCGGGCTCTTCAGCTTTTCAGTGTCGTAGACGACGGCGAAATAGCCATAGTCGAAAGGAACGAAAGTATCGTCGCTCCAGCCGCCCGGCACATTGACGTCGGACACCGCGCCATGCGGCGCAAACAGGCCCGTGGCCTTGGCATCGGCGGTGAGATTGGTGTCGAGGCCAAGCACGATGTCGGCCTTGGTCGATGCCCCTTCCAGCCTGACGCGGTTGAGCAGCGCGACGCCGTCGGCGACGGAGACGAACTCGACATCGCAGCCGCACTCGGCCTCGAATTCCTTCTTCACCACGGGACCTGGACCCCAGTCGGCGGTGAAACTCTCATAGGTGTAGACGGTGAGCTTGTCCTTGGCCCAGGCAGGTCCGGACAGGGCCACAACCATGGCTGCGGCAAGGGAGTAGAAAAGCGTGCGCATCGGCGCCTCCTTCATTCGAATTGAAAGGAATTGAGGCGCCGGACTGTCCGAAACGTCTAATCCCTCCGCCGGTACAAACCGGATCAGGTTCAGCGGGTTGGCGAGATTGCCTCTCAGCCGGTCCGCGAAGATCGCGTCCGGCACCCCGTTAGAGCGTTTCGAGACATAGGCCGGGCCGATCCCTCACGCAAGTGGCAGTTTGCCGGCCTTCCGTTTCCCGTGCCGGGCTGGTAAGGGCCACACGATATGAGCACATTCACCATCCTGCTTGGCGGCGATCTCATCCGCACGCCACGGCTCGACCACCAGGTCGAAGGCTCCCGCGTCATCGCCGCCGACGCCGGCATCGGCCATGCGCGGCTGCTGGGCCTTGTCCCGGAACTGTGGGTGGGTGATTTCGATTCCGTGCCGGCCAACCTGCCGGACGACCTCGCCGCCGTGCCCCGTCGGACCTTTCCGGCGGAGAAGGACCAGACCGATGGCGAACTTGCGGTCGCCGCCGCACTGGAGCGCGGCGCGACCAGCCTGGTGCTCGCCGGCGCTTTCGGCGGCAAGCGCGCCGACCACGCCTTCCTGCATCTGGCGCTTGCCCTGCGGCTGGCCGAAGCCGGAACAGAGATAGTTTTGACCAGTGGCGCGCAGGAAGGCGTTCCACTGCTGCACGGGAAAGCCGGCTTCGACTATGCCGACGGCACGTTGTTTTCGGTGCTTGGCTTTTCCGATCTTTCCGGCCTGACCGTCACCGGCGCCAAATGGCCGCTCGACCGTGTCAAGGTGGCGTTCGGCTCCTCATTGACAATCTCCAACGAGGTCAAGGGCCGCCTCGAAATCACACTCGGCCAGGGCCGCGCGCTGTTGCTCGCCCACCCTTATCCACTACCTGAAAGCTGATATGGCCCCGCCCCTTCTCAATCTCGACGGGATAAAACTGACCTTCGGTGGCACGCCGCTGATCGATGGCGCCGCCTTGACCGCTTCTGCCGGCGACAAGATCGCGCTGGTCGGCCGCAACGGGTCTGGCAAGTCGACGCTGCTGAAGATCGCCGCCGGCCTGATCGAGCCACAGGACGGCGAGGTATTCCGGCAGCCTTCGGCGACAATCCGCTATTTGCCGCAGATGCCCGACATGGAGGGTTTTGCGACGGTGCGCGCCTATGTCGAGGCCGGGCTCGGACCTGCCGACGATCCATACCGCGCCAGCTATCTCATGGAGCATCTCGGCCTGTCGGGCGAGGAGCGGCCGAACGATCTTTCCGGCGGTGAGGCCAGGCGCGCGGCACTCGCCCGCGTCATGGCGCCGGAGCCCGATATTCTGCTGCTTGATGAGCCGACCAACCATCTCGATCTCTCGGTGATCGAATGGCTGGAAGAAGAGCTCGTCCGCACCTCCTCGGCGCTCGTCGTCATCTCGCACGACCGCCGTTTCCTCGAGCACGTATCGCGCGCCACCGTCTGGCTCGACCGCGGCCAGACCCGCAGGCTGGACAAGGGCTTTGGCCATTTCGAGGAATGGCGCGACCTCGTGCTGGAGGAGGAAGAGCGCGAACAGCACAAGCTCGGCCGCCAGATCGTGCGCGAGGAGCACTGGCTGCGCTACGGCGTGACGGCACGGCGCAAGCGCAACATGCGCCGCCTTGGCGAATTGCAGACCATGCGCCAGCGTTTTCGTGGCCATCGCGGCGCCGAAGGCTCGGCAACCATGGTGGCGAGCGACGCCGCCGAATCCGGCAAGCTGGTGATCGAGGCGAAAAACATCGAGAAGAGCTTCGGCGACCTCACCGTGGTCAAGGGATTCTCGACCCGCATCCAGCGCGGCGATCGCGTCGGCCTCGTCGGGCCGAACGGCGCCGGCAAGACGACGCTGCTGAAGATGCTGACCGGTGAGTTGAAGCCCGACGCCGGGTCGGTACGGCTCGGCACCAATCTGGAGATCGCCACGCTCGACCAGAAGCGCGAAGCGGTCGATCCACAGGAGACGCTGGCGCAATATCTCACCGACGGACGCGGCGAGAACCTCGTCATCAATGGCGAGCAGCGCCATGTCGTCTCCTACATGAAGGATTTCCTGTTCAAGGCCGAGCAGGCACGCACGCCGGTGCGCGAGCTTTCCGGTGGCGAACGGGCGCGGCTCTTGCTGGCGCGCGTGCTGGCGCGGCCGGCAAACCTTCTGGTGCTCGATGAGCCGACCAACGATCTCGACATGGAGACGCTGGAATTGCTGCAGGAACTGGTTGCCGGCTTTGCCGGCACCGTCATCCTGGTCAGCCACGACCGCGATTTCCTCGACCGCACCGTGACCAGCATCATTGCGCCGGACGGAGGCGGCCGCTGGATCGAATATGCCGGCGGCTATTCGGACATGCTGGCGCAGCGCGGCGGCACCAGGCTAGACGATCGCAAGGCGCGGACGAAAGCCGAAGCCGGCGAAGCCCCGGTCGCGACCAAGAATGAAGCCGCCGCGCCAAAGGGGCCGGCGAAGAAGCTGTCGTTCAAGCAGAAATTCGCGCTGGAAACCCTGCCCAAGAAAATCGAAGCCGTGATGGGGTCGATCTCGAGGCTTGAGAACAACATCGCCGATCCGGCCTATTACGAGCGCGATCCGGCCTCGTTCCAGAAGACCATTGCCGCCCTCGACAAGGAGCGCGCGACGCTGGCCGCATTGGAGGAAGAGTGGCTGGAACTGGAGATGCTGCGCGAAGAGATGGAAGGGTAGTGGAGCGTTCGGCCGCAGGCCTATCAATCGACAACGATTTGTCGATTGAAGTGACGAACGCCCGGGGCCATAGCGAAGGGCCGGATTTCCCCAAGGCGGAAATGCGCATACATTATGCGCATGCTGTGGAGGCTACTATGCGCAAGATTGCCTTGAATGCGATCCGTCAGCCAGCAAACCTGTCGATCGATTCGAACCTCATGAGGGAAGCCAAGGGCCTTGACGTGAATGTCTCGCGCGCCGCGGAGGCTGGCATCGCGGAAGCGGTGGCGGTCGAAAAAACACGGCTGTGGAAACTTGAGAATCGCGCCACCATGGATGCGTGGAACGACTATGTCGAAAAACACGGCATCCCGCTGGAAGACTCGCGGCAGTTCTGATGGCACGTTTCGATGTCTTCGCGGGGCGCATCGAAGGCAGCTATTTGCTCGACGTTCAATCCGACTTGCTCGACAATTTCAAAACACGGGTGGTGGTTCCGCTTCTACCGGTCGCAACGGCGCCGCCGCCGATGCGAGAGCTCCATCCCACCTTCGAAATCAACGGGCGATAACTGGTCATGGCCACCCATCTGATCGCAACCCTGGCTGCCAGCGAATTGGGTGATAGTCGACTGAACCTGGCGAAGCACCACGACGTCATCGTCGCCGCGCTCGACATGCTGTTCCAGGGCTTTTGAGACAGCGGGCGCCGCGCCCGACGCCCTGCTCAGCCCGCCGTCTTCGCCTGCCAGGCCTTGATCGCCTCGTCGAACACCTTCTCGCCGGGGATGCCCTTTTCCATGGTCAGCAGCGCCCGCCGTCCGGTCTTGTAGACGACCGGCACGTCGATCCAGTCCTGCCCGCGAAGCAAGGTCATGTTGGCGTCCTCATCGGCCTTTGTGTCGTTGAGCGCAACGAGGAAGAAACCGTCGGCGATCTTGGCCGGAATGCCGATCAGCGGGCTGCCGGCATCCTGTTCTGAACTCTTCATCGCGACGCGCAGGATGTTGTCGACACCGCCGCCTTCGAAGCCGTCGGGCGTCAGGAAGATCATCTCGATGATATGGCTGGCCGGCAGTGTCTGGTCGGTGTTGCGACGGATGGTCATGCGCAACTGGATGTCCTTGCCGGGAATGGTTGCCTCAGCACGGATCGCCGGTTCCGGTGGCAGGTCGCCACCGGGCGATTCCTGCACCAGCGACCAGACGATGCTGCCGGGCTCCGCCGAACCCTGGGCGGTGCTGGTGCGCTCCTCATAGAAGATTGCCTTTTGGCCCACCGGCAACGCGGTTTCCGCAGGCGCGGCCGCCGCGGCTGCAGGTGCCGGCGCGGCGCCTGCCGGTGCTGGCGGCGGTGCTGCTGCCGGTGCTGGCGGCGTGGCGGCTGCCGGTGCTGGCGGCGTGGCGGCTGCAGCGGGCGCCGCAGGTGCGGCCTCCGCTGCAGGAGGCGTCGCCGGTGCCGGTGCCGTACCGGGTGGCGGCGTTGTGGCGGGTGCGGCCGCGGGCGGAGTGCCGGCAGCCGGCGCGGAAACCGCTGGCGCGTTCGTCGCCGAGGGCGGCGTGGTCAGCGCGGCGACCGATTCGCCTTCGCCGATGCCGCTCTGTCCGCCGGCCGGGCCGGGGTCGACTTCGCTGCCCTGCGGCGTCAGCCGCTGGGTGAATTTCGGGGCTTCGCTTTCGGTGCCGCCGGCCGCGGGTGCTGGCGGCGCTGCCGCGGCATCTGTTGCCGGCTTGGCCGGCGCCGGCTTCACCGGTTCCGTCTTCACGACCTTGGTGCTGCCGTCGAGCCCCAGCATCTTGCCGAAGGCGTCCTTGTTCAGCCAGATGCCATAGCCACCACCGGCAACGACCAGCAAGGCGACGACGACAGCGATCAAGCCGCCATAGCTGCGCCTGCGTTCGGCGGGCCTCAGGCGCTGGAAAGTGTCCGACACCGGCTCTTCGTTGGTTGAAAAGACATCGACCCCGTCGTCCTCGGCCTCCTCGCTGTCCATCCCCGCAAGGGGCGTTTCTGTGCGAGCAGAAGGCGCTGGCGTCGGCTTTTGCCAGCTTGGCTCGACCTTGGCGGCAGGTGGTGGCGCCGGTCGATAGGGTTCCGGCTTGGCCGCGGGCGGTGCCGGCCAGGTTGGCTCTTCCTTCGCCGGGTGCCGTGCATGGCTCGGCTGGTTCTTGTTGCGGTCGATCGAGGAAAAGATGTGTTCCAGCTCCGCAAGCGGGTCGGTGTCCGGGGCGCTCTTGGCATAGTCCCGCTCGACACTCGCGACAGCGTCTTCCAGGGAGCGCTTCTGCTTGGCTATGACCTCGGCGGACAGCGGCGGCGAAAACTCCGCAAGCCTCTTTTCGAGCGCGGTACGCGCACCGTCATAGATCCGCTTGCGCGTATCGAGTCCCGGCTCGCCGTGCTTGTCGAGCTGCCTTTTCAGAACAGAAACGAAATCTGCCATGCTTCGGTCGACCTGTATTTTGCTCCCGGGCCGGCCCCCGCAAATCAGCCGCGATGCCCGGAAAGGCTGAGAAACTAGTCTTGAAACGGATCGGTCACAAGTATCGTGTCATCCCGTTCCGGGCTGGTGGACAGGAGCGCGACCGGGGCGCCGATCAGCTCCTCGATGTAGCGGACATATTTGACGGCCTGGGCCGGAAGATCGTTCCAGCTGCGTGCGCCGGCGGTGGTGCCTTTCCAGCCCTCGAGCGTCTCGTAGACCGGTTCGACGCGTGCCTGCGCGCCCTGGCTGGCCGGCAGATAGTCGATCATCTCGCCGTCGAGACGGTAGCCGGTGCAGACCTTGATCTCGTCCAGCCCATCGAGCACGTCGAGCTTGGTCAGCGCGATGCCCTTGATGCCATTGACGGCGACGGCCTGGCGCACCAGCACCGCGTCGAACCAGCCGCAGCGGCGCTTGCGGCCGGTAACGACGCCGAATTCATGGCCGCGCGTGCCGAGGAACTCGCCGATCTCGTTCTTCTGCTCGGTCGGGAACGGACCTTCGCCGACGCGCGTCGTGTAGGCCTTGGTGATGCCGAGCACATAGCCGATGGCGCCCGGGCCGACACCCGAACCGGCGGCTGCCTGCCCGGCGACCGTGTTCGACGAGGTGACGAACGGATAGGTGCCGTGGTCGATATCGAGCAACGTGCCTTGCGCGCCCTCGAACAGGATGCGTTCGCCGGCGCGGCGCTTGTCGTCCAGGATTTTCCACACCCGGTCCATGTAGGGCAGGATCTCGGCCGCGACCGAGGTCAGCTCATGCATGATCGCATCATGCGTGACTTCGGCATGGCCAAGCCCGCGACGCAGCGCGTTGTGGTGCGTCAGCAGCCTGTCGACCTTCAAGGGCAGCGTTTCCAAATCCGCCAAATCCATCACCCTGACCGCGCGCCGGCCCACCTTGTCTTCATAGGCCGGGCCGATGCCACGGCGGGTCGTGCCAATCTTCGTTCCGGAATTGGAGGCGGCGTCCTCGCGGAATCCGTCCAGCTCCCGATGCAGCGACAGGATAAGCGCTGTGTTTTCGGCTATTTTCAGGCGATCCGGCGCCACTTCGACGCCTTGCGCCTTGAGCTTCGCAACTTCGGCGACGAAAGCATGCGGGTCGAAAACGACGCCATTGCCGATGATGGACAGCTTTCCCTGGCGCAC
Source organism: Mesorhizobium sp. P2_D5 (assembly GCF_056404355.1). Classification (NCBI taxonomy): domain Bacteria; kingdom Pseudomonadati; phylum Pseudomonadota; class Alphaproteobacteria; order Hyphomicrobiales; family Phyllobacteriaceae; genus Mesorhizobium; species Mesorhizobium sp. P2_D5. The sequence continues at coordinate 287,211 of NZ_JBFUEE010000005.1, read as the reverse complement.
GACCCCGGACGGAAGCAACGACAATTTGTAGACCTTGCCGTCGACGACCAGCGTGTGGCCTGCATTGTGGCCACCTTGGAAACGCACCACGACATCGGCGCGCTCCGACAGCCAGTCGACGATCTTGCCCTTGCCCTCGTCGCCCCACTGCGAGCCGACGACCACCACATTGGCCATGTTTCTTTTCCCTTGAGACGCCGCCGAGCGGCTTGAATATGGTTCGAAACGACAGGCCTCTATAACGTCAAGACCTCGTGAGCGCGACCTTTCTTTGCCGCCAAAATTGCGCTGAGGCACAACAATTTTCGGCTTTGACATCATTTACTTGAGCAGACGGGGGCAATAGGCCGGCAAACACCGCAGCTCACCTCTGGCGGCCGGAATCCCGCCATGCATCGACGCGCCTACATATTCCTGCTGCTCACCACCTTGCTGTGGGGCGGCAACTCGGTGGCCGGCAAGCTGGCGGTCGATCACGTTTCGCCGATGACACTCGTCTTCCTGCGCTGGGTGCTGGCCGTGGCGATCTTGCTGCCGATCGGCCTTCAGACGATCCGCAAGGACTGGCCGGTGGTGCGCAAGCACTGGCTCGTGCTGGCGGCCCTTGGCGCCAGCGGCTTCACCTTGTTCAACACGATCTTCTACACGGCGCTCAACTACACGACGGCGATCAACGTCTCGATCGAACAGGCGGCGATGCCGATCCTGATCATCGTCGCCAATTTCGTCTTCTTCCGCTTGCGCGTGAACGGGGCGCAGATTGTCGGCGTCGTGCTGACCATCGCCGGCGTGGTCCTGACCGCATGCCACGGCGACCCGCGCCGGCTGTTGACGCTGGAGCTCAATTTCGGCGACGCCATCATGCTGGTCGCGGTGTTTCTCTACAGCGGCTATTCGGTCGGGCTGCGGCTGAAGCCGGTGATGCACTGGCAGAGCCTGATCCTGGCCCTGTCGGTTGCTGCACTTGTCACCTCGCTGCCCTTCTTCCTGTGGGAGATCGCCGCCGGCAAGGTCATCGTGCCCGACGCGCGCGGCTGGCTGGTCATCGTCTATACCGCGGTCGGCGCCTCGGCCATCTCGCAGATCTTCTACATCAGGGGCAACGAACTGATCGGCGCCAACCGCGCCGGCCTGTTCATCAACCTGGTACCGATCTTCGGCACGCTGCTTTCGGTGCTCATTGTCGGCGAGACATTCCAACTCTACCAGGCGCTGGCTCTGGTGCTTGTGGTGGGCGGCATCGGGCTTGCCGAATACAGCGGGCGCAAGGCAGCGCTGCGGTCGGCCAGGACACGCTGAACAAACGAAAGGCGCGGACCAGGCCGCGCCTTTCGATCTTTCGCAGCAAGTCGCGGGGTCACATCGCGTTGACGTCGAACTGCAACCGCTTGGCCGAGTCGATCGACTTGTGCGCCTTGACCTGCTCCAGCACGTTTTCCGGGAACGGCGCATCGAGATAGAGCAGCGCGATGGCATCGCCGCCCGGCCGGTTGCGGCCAAGCTGGAAGTTGGCGATGTTGACGCCGTTCTCGCCGCACACCGTGCCGAGCAGGCCGATGATGCCCGGCGCGTCGGCATTGGTCGTATAGAGCATGTGCTGGCCGACCTCGGCGTCGAGATTGATGCCCTTGATCTGGATGAAACGCGGCTTGCCGTCTGAGAAGCAGGTGCCGGCGATCGAGCGTGTCTTGTGCTCGGTCTTGACCGTCAGCTTGATGTAACCGTCGAACACGCCGGACTTGTCGCGCTTGACCTCGGCAACGATGATGCCACGCTCCTTCACCATGATCGGCGCCGACACCATGTTGACGTCGGAGACCTGCGGCCGGATCAGCCCAGCAAGGGTGGCACTGATCAGCGCACGCGTGTTCATCGTCGCGGTCGAGCCGTCGAACAGTATCTCGACCTCCGTGATCGGGTCTTCGGTGACCTGGCCGACAAAGGCGCCGAGCACTTCGGCGAGCTTGACGAAGGGCTTCAGCCGCGGCGCTTCCTCGGCGGTGATCGACGGCATGTTGATGGCGTTGGAGACGGCTCCCTTGATCAGGTAGTCGGCCATCTGTTCGGCGACCTGCAGCGCGACATTCTCCTGCGCTTCCGCCGTCGAGGCGCCGAGATGCGGCGTTGCCACCACATTCTCCATGCCGAACAACGCGTTCTGCTCGGCCGGCTCGACCTCGAAAACGTCGATGCCGACACCAGCCACCTTGCCGCTCTTCAGCGCCGCGATCAGGTCGGCTTCGACGACCAGCCCGCCACGCGCGCAGTTGATGATGCGCACGCCGTTCTTCATCTTGGCGATCGCAGCTGCGTCGATGATGTTTCGCGTCTTGTCGGTCAGCGGCGTGTGCAGCGTGATGAAGTCGGCGCGGGCGAAAAGCTCATCCAGCTCGACCTTGTCGACGCCAAGCTCTTCGGCCCGCTTGTCCGACAGGAACGGGTCGAAGGCAATGACATGCATCTTGAGGCCGACGCCGCGCGTGGCGACGATCGAGCCGATGTTGCCGCAGCCGATGATGCCCAGCGTCTTGCCGGTGATCTCGACGCCCATGAAGCGGTTCTTTTCCCATTTGCCGGCATGGGTCGAGGCGTTGGCTTCCGGGATCTGGCGCGCCAGCGCGAAGATCATCGCCACCGCATGTTCGGCGGTGGTGATCGAATTGCCGAAGGGCGTGTTCATCACGATGATGCCCTTGCGGCTCGCCGCCGGGATATCGACATTGTCGACGCCGATGCCGGCGCGGCCGATGACCTTGAGATTGGTGGCGGCATTGATCAGCTTTTCGGTGACCTTGGTCGCCGAGCGGATGGCGAGGCCGTCATACTGGCCGATCACTTCGGCGAGCTTTTCCTTGTCCTTGCCGAGGTCGGGCAGATAGTCGACCTCGACGCCGCGATCCTTGAAGATCTGCACGGCGGTGGGAGAAAGTTTGTCTGAGACGAGAACGCGAGGCATGGATTTGATCCTTTGCGATTGGCGTCCCTCCACTTTGAGGGGAGGGTCGGCGCGAAAGCGCCGGGATTGGGTCCTTGTGGCCGAATATGGCCTGATCTTCTGGATGTTGGATCGTTGAGCTGGGTGGAGGCGACCCCACCCGGCCCTTCGGAGTCAGGCCGCGGCCTTGAGCGAGGCCTTTTGCGCGGCAAAGGCCCAGTCGAGCCAGGACAGCAGCGCTTCGAGATCGGCGGTCTCCACCGTCGCACCGCACCAGATGCGCAGGCCGGGCGGTGCGTCACGATAGGCGCCGATGTCATAGGCGACACCTTCCTTGTCGAGCACTGAGACCAGCCCCTTGGCGAAAGCCGCCTGCCCGTCGGCGTCGAGCGCGGACACGTCCGGGTCGCTGAAGGACAGGCAGACCGAGGTGTTCGACCGCGTCGCCGGCTCGACGGCGAGATGACCGAGCCATGAGGACTCGCCGACAAAGCGATCGATGACGGCGGCATTGGCATCGGCCCTGGCGATCAGCGCCTCGAGGCCGCCGATCGACTTCGCCCAGTGTAGCGCGTCGAGGTAATCCTCGACGCACAGCATCGACGGCGTGTTGATCGTCTCGCCCTTGAAGATGCCTTCGATAAGCTTGCCGCCCGAGGTCAGGCGGAAGATCTTCGGCAGCGGCCAGGCCGGCTTGTAGGTCTCCAGCCGCTCGACGGCGCGAGGCGACAGGATCAGCATGCCATGCGCGCCCTCGCCGCCCAGCACCTTCTGCCAGGAGAAGGTGACGACATCCAGCTTATGGAAGTCGAGCCTTTGCGCAAAGGCGGCCGAGGTCGCGTCGCAAATGGTCAGGCCCTTGCGATCCGCGGGAATGAAATCGCCGTTAGGCACCCGCACGCCCGACGTGGTGCCGTTCCATGTGAAGACCACATCGCGATCGAAGTCGATCTTCGCCAGGTCGGGCAATTGGCCGTAGCCGGCCTCGATCTTGCGCACGTCGGCAAGCCTGAGTTGCTTGACCACATCGGTGACCCAACCGGAGCCGAAGCTCTCCCAGGCGACCATGTCGACGCCGCGCTCGCCGAGCAGCGACCACAGCGCCATCTCGACCGCGCCGGTGTCCGACGCCGGCACGATGCCGATGCGGTAGTCCGCCGGAACCTGGAGAATTTCCCGCGTCAGCTCGATCGCCTGTTCAAGCTTGGCCTTGCCGATCTTGGCGCGGTGCGAACGGCCGAGCGCGGCAGCTTTCAGCGCCTCGACCGACCAGCCGGGGCGTTTTGCGCAGGGACCTGAGGAGAAATTGGGATTTGCCGGACGGAGTCCGGGCTTCGTATGTGCCGTCATCGTGGTCTATCCTTCCAGATAGTGGCCCCTCGTTGGGGAGGGGTGGCCCACGGACGGCGATATGCGTTCAGGCTTCGGGCGTCAAGAGGAAAGTTTTTGTCGTTGGCAGGATACCGGCGATCCGTGATCAGGATGTCGCGACCTCGAACGCAAACGGCGGATCCGAAGATCCGCCGCCAGTGTTTTGATGTGTACCGAGCCTGCTACCAGAGATCGTAGCGTAGCCCGAGCTTGAGCTGGTGATTGCTGATCCCCTTGTGGACCGGGAAGGAAGTCAGGCTTTCGGCAGTCACATATTCCGCGTCGGGGGCGGAAAAATACTGATAGCCCAGATCGACGGAAACATTCTTGGACACCTGATAGGCAAGGCCCGCATTCAACGTGTAGGCCAACGAGTACTTGGTCTGGTCATCCTGCTGGATCAACTGGCTGGTCGGGTCATTGTTGTCGATGAAGCTAGCCGAAAGCTTGCGCGTGCTGCGGACAACGCCGATACCGGCGCCGAGGTACGGCGTGATCCCGACATAGGTACCAAGGTCGACATAGCCATTGAGCATGCCCGAGAAGGCGTAGTTCTTCAGCGATGCCGATGCCACGGTCGACTCTACCGGCGGCGTCACGATTGCTGAATTGTCATAGCCGACGCTGATCTTGTTGCCGGGCAGGTAGCCGAGATTGAGATCGGCACGCAGATAGTCGTTGAAATGGTAGCCAAAGCCGATGCTGACAAAGATGGGATCTTCCTTGTCGTCGTAGCTCGCCGGCGTGAAGGTGAAATCCTCATTTTCGAAGCTCTTCTGCACCAGATAGGAGACATCGCCGCGCAGATACCAGCCCGAGCCGACCTCGACGGGCACATAGTCCGGCGCCTGGTCGACGTAGATCGGCGGATCATAGTCGGCGGCGAGCGTGGGCGTCAGCGGCATAAGGGCAAGTGCGCCGAGCGCCAGCGCTATACGCGAAGTAACTGTCATGGACCCGACTCCCGAATTTGGCGCCGCCAGCTATTGCAACGGCAGCCATCGTTTCAGGAAGCATTGTTAACCATAGTGGTTAAGTGCCGGTTAAGGCTAACAGAGCGTTAGCAAATTCATTTCCGGCGGAAACTTTCATTGCAGGCGACCCACGAGAAATTCCAGGAAAAGTGTCAAACGGATCGCGTCAAGACAAAGAGATAGAGCGGTTCTGCGTTTCCATGAAACGCAGAACCGCTCAAACGAAAACCGCCCGGTCGATGCCGGGCGGTTCGCGAACTTGCTGGGAATGCTAGCGTTACTTGGTGTAGACCGGCTCGGGTTCAGGCTGATAGGCAACCACCGGCGCCGCGCAACCGTTGTTCCCGCCGAACTGATAGCGCAGGCCACCGCGCACCTCGTGGGTGTTGATGCCGCCGTCGAAGCCAGGGCCGGCGCTGCTTGCGTCCCATTCGAACATGCGACCGCCCTGGATGTGGCTGTAGCGATAACCGGCATCAAGGATGATCTTGTCGGTCAGGCAGTAGGAAGCACCGGCCATCAGAGCGTAGGCGAAGCGCCAGTTGGACGAGCCGGAGTTGAACTCGGTGGTGTTCGGGTCCCTGAGATCATCCCATTTGACATGCGCGCCGCCGATGCCGGCGCCGACATAGGGTGTGATGCCATGGTATGTGCCGAGATCGGCATAGGCGTTTGCCAGCAGGAGCAATGCGCTCATCTTTGACTCTTCGGTCGATGTCGAGACGGCATCCGAAGTGCCGCCGTCGAAGTTCGACTTGAACCAGTAGTCGGCAGTCAAGTCCGTGCGGAAGTAATCATTGACCTTGTAACCAACACCGCCGCCGAGCGAGAAACCGCCCTTGAGATTGGCGAAATCGAAGCTCTTGTTGCCGGGTGTGATCAGGCAATTACAGGGATCGATGGAGTAAGTCATGTAGTCGACGCCGCGCACATCCGACTTGTGATAGTCGATATCGCCGCGAATATACCAGCCGCCAATATCGGCCGGCTGCTCGTAGACCGGCGGCGGAGCCTCTTCGACCACCGGGAGGTCGGCTGCGAAAACCGGCCCGGTCAGCCCCGCGAACAGCGTAGCGAGCAGGGCCTTTCTTGCTGTATTGAACATGCTTGTCACCCCTAGGAAGTTCGGAACGGCGATCGTGTCCGAAATGCGATTGCTTTCAGTCGTGGATAATGAATTGCAAAGGTTAAAAGGCGTTTAACCCTGTTGCTTAACCACGAATCTCTACACTTCGAGGAATCGGGGCGCGACTTTCGAGACCGGGAGCGACTGCTGGCCAACAAAAAGCCCGCCAGAAGGGCGGGCCTTTTTTGCGGGTGGATATGCTGAGGCGCGACGCCTGCGTGGGCGCTTGGCGACGCCCTTCGGGCGCGCTGGGCGCGACGCCCTTCGGGCGCGCTAGGATCAGGCGGCGCTGCGTGTTTCCGAGATGACTTCGACGATGTCGTTGACGACGGCCTCGACCAGTTGCGGGTCGTCGCCCTCGGCCATGACGCGGATCAGCGGCTCGGTGCCGGATGGCCGGATGACCAACCGCCCGGCCTTGCCCAGGCGGTGACGGGCGTCCTCGATGGCTGCCTTGACGGGCGCTTCCTCGAGGGGCTTGCCGCCGGAAATATGGACGTTCTTTAGAAGCTGCGGCACCGGTTCGAATTTCTTCGACAGCTCGCTGACCGGCCGACCCTGCCGTTTGATGCAGGCCAGCACCTGCAGCGCCGAAACGAGGCCGTCGCCGGTGGTCGAGAAATCCGACAGCACGATATGGCCCGACTGTTCGCCGCCGACATTGAGCCCATGCGCGCGCATATGCTCCACGACATAGCGGTCGCCGACCTTGGTGCGGTGCAATTGCAGCTTCATGTCGCCGAGGAAACGTTCGAGGCCGAGATTGGACATGACCGTCGACACGACGCCGCCGCCGGCAAGCCGCCCGCTCTGGTGCCAGGATTCGGCGATTAGCGCCATGATCTGATCGCCATCGACGATCGCCCCGTTCTCATCGACAATGACCACACGGTCGGCATCGCCGTCGAGCGCGATGCCGATGTCGGCGCGCACTTCGTGCACTTTCTTCTGCAGACCCGCGGGATGGGTCGAACCGCATTCCTTGTTGATGTTGAAGCCGTTGGGTTCGACATTGATGGCGACGACTTCGGCACCCAGTTCCCACAGTGCCTCGGGCGCCACCTTGTAGGCGGCGCCATTGGCGCAGTCGACGACGATCCTGAGGCCCGAAAGCGACATCGAGCGCGGCAAGGTGCGTTTGGCGAATTCGATGTAGCGGTCATGCACGCCGTCGACGCGCTTGGCGCGGCCAAGCCCGTCTGAATCGGCGAGCGTCAGTTCGATGTCCTTGTCGAGCATGCCCTCGATGCGCTCTTCGATCTCGTCGGAGAGCTTGTAGCCGTCGGGGCCGAACAGCTTGATGCCGTTGTCGTAGTAGGGATTGTGCGAGGCCGAGATCATGACGCCGATATCGGCACGCAGCGAACGCACCAGCATGGCGACGGCTGGCGTCGGGATCGGGCCGAGGAGGAACACGTCCATGCCGGCTGCGCACAGGCCGGACACCATCGCATTCTCGATCATGTAACCCGAAAGCCTGGTATCCTTGCCGAGCACGACGCGATGACGATGACTGCCGCGCTGGAACGAGAGGCCGGCGGCCATGCCGACCCGCATCGCGATTTCAGCGGTCATCGGAAATTTGTTGGCGCGCCCGCGAATGCCGTCCGTGCCGAAATAATTCCCTGCCATGCTTACCAGATTCCTCGACAGTTCTTTGCCGGCACGTCATGCCACAATTGGCCAGGGCGCCATGATCACATTGTGTGATTGTATGTTACCAATCCTTAGAAAATCATTGTTGTGCACTGCACACAGCATGACTGCAACCCAATTGCTGAGACTGCCACGCTGCACTATACCAGTCATGCGAGCATTTCAGCGCGGATGCACCTGGAAAAATCTTGCTCGCAATCCAGCAACAGGCAACAATTTCATCACCTTATCGGGAGGAGCCAGCTTTGGGCGGTATATACGCCACTTAGCATCTGGCGCAACCGACCGTTGAGCGTTATTGATTTGCAGGGACGTATCATGGGCTGCTGCAACGGAGAAACGCTATGCTCATCCACCGACTTGCCACTTTGACCGGCCTCGCCGTCGCGACCTTGTTCCTGGCTTCGCCAGCCAACGCGCTGACGATGGCCGAGTGCAGCACGAAGTATAACGCCGCCAAGGACGCGGGGACACTCGCCGGAGCGACCTGGAACCAGTTCCGCAAGGCGCAATGCGGCACCGATGCCGCCGCGACAACCGATACCAAGCCAGCCGACACCAAGAAGGCAGCTGAAACGAAGCCGGCCAAGGCAGCCAAGACGACCACCGCCGCGGCAACCGACAGCACCGCCAAGGGCCTGACGGCAAAGGAATGCAGCGCCAAGTACCAGGCGGCGAAGGCTGCCGGCACCCTGAACGGCATGAAGTGGAACGACTTCCGCAAGGCCGAGTGCGCCGCCGGCGCATCAGCCGCCGCCGACACCAAGCCGGCAACCACCAAGGCTGCCGCGGCTCCCGCCGACAGCAAGGGTCTGACCATGGCCGAATGCAGCACCAAGTATCAGGCTGCCAAGACGGCCAACACGCTGAAAGGCATGAAGTGGAACGACTTCCGCAAGACCGAATGCGGTGCCGCCGCGTCGGATGACGACACGGTGCCGGCTCCGAGTGAGGCAAACTACACCAAAGAGCCGGCAAAGCCGACGACGGCTGCACCGAAGGGCGTCACTTTCCCGTCGGCTATCTCGCCGAAATACGCCAGCGAGACCCCCGGAAAGGGCCGCATGCATACCTGTCTCGACCAGTACTATGCCCTCAAGGACGCGAACGCGCTTGGCGGCCTCAAGTGGATCCAGAAGGGCGGCGGCTTCTACAGCCTCTGCAACGCCAAGCTGAAGACCTGAGCGCCATATAGCCAGACAAACACAAAGGCCCGCGAGGCATCAGCTTCGCGGGCCTTTTGTTGCGTTCAAACAGTCTCAATCGACCTGTTCTGTGACTGCAGAAGCTCGACCAGGCTGGTGAGATCGGCGCTAGCCTTGCCGGCCGCCACGCCGCGCTTCATCAGGCCTTGCATCGGCAGCATGAGTTCGGTGCTGATGCCTGCGGCCTTGCTGGCATCGATCAGATTGACATAGGCCTCGGCCTGCATGCCGAGATTGGAGGCGACATTGCTGGTGTGGTCGCCGGCGTCGATCTGCTCGGCCCATTTTGGCAACCCACCTTGCATCGCTTGCAGCCATGACGTCAGCAGCGGCATGAATACACCGGCTGGAATTCCCGCCGATCCCGTCAGCGCCAGCGCTTGGATCACACCCCCGAACAGGCCATACATGCCCGCCAGCAGCGCGATATCGTGAAGCGGCGCCAGGCCGGCATCTTCGCCCAGATATTTGCTGGTGCCGAGCGCATCGAGTTGTTCCGAGTGCATGTCGAACCCCTGCTTGGAGCCGCTGTAGAGGACTAGGGCGTGCCGCCCGCCGATCATCGGCGGCACCGCCATGATGCCGCCATCGACATAGTTGGCGCCGTGCGTGAGGGCCCACTGCGACATCGCCCGCGCCTGCTCGGGCGTGCCGTTGGTGAGATTGACCAGTGTGCGGCCAGACAGCGCTTCCCGCGCGGGAGCAAGGGCCTCGTGGACCGTGTCGTAGACGAGAAGACACACCACGATCAGCGGGCTCGACCTGACGGCCTCCTCGACGCTGGCAGCCACGACAGCACCCTTGGCCGCCAAAGCGTGCGCCTTTGCTGGAGAACGGTTCCACACGGTCACCACATGGCCTTTGTCGAGGAAGGCCTCGGTGAGAGCCGTGCCCATGGCGCCAAGGCCGATTACGGTCATATCGCTCATCTTGTGTCTCTCCGTGGTTCGGGTTTGCCAGGTCACACCGGCAAGGGGCTCAGGTCCTGGCCAAGTCCGCCATCGACGGTCAGTCGCGCGCCTGTGGTGAAGGTTGCGTCGAAAGCCAGGAACAGCACCGCATGCGCCACCTCATCGATGGTGCCGTGACGCCTCATAGGCGTGACCGCGTCGCCAATCGCCATGAAGGCCGCCCGCTCCTCGGCGGAAGCGCTCGCCACGCCCATTGTCGGCGTATCGATGAAGCCGGGGCTGACCACATTCACGCGGATCCGGCGCGGCAGGAGCTCGGCGGCGAGGACCTTGGCGAAAGCGCGAAGTGCTGCCTTCGACCCGGAATAGACGCTCATTCCGCCGTTGCCGGATTCATCGGCGATCGATGAGGTGAAGACGATCGCACCACCATCCTTAATCAGCGGCAACAGGCGCTGTGCGGTGAAGAAGGCGCCTTTCGTGTTGACGCTGAAGATGCGGTCGTAGCTGTCCTCGGTGACCCGCTCCACCGGCTCGAGATTGGCAACCCCGGCATTGATGTGAAGGAAGTCGATCTGGCCGAGCTTCTGGCCCACTTCGGCCCCGAGCGTGACGATATCGGCCATGTCGCCGATGTCCGACTGCACGACATGGGCGCGCGAAAACAACTTCGCGCGGGCGGCTTCGATGTTGCGGTGATCGCGGCCGGTGACCAGCACGTTGGCGCCGCCTTCGACCAGCGCCTCCGCCACGGCAAGCCCCATGCCGTGCGTTCCGCCGATCACCACGGCCTTCTTGTTTGCGTATCGTGTCATGATCCATCCCTTTCGCCAAAATTCGACCACCGACGGCCTTTGCAGGCCGAAGCAAGGTACCGATATGTTGTTGTGCTGTTTGCCGGTGCCGGCGATCTGGTTTGAAGTTATGGACCGGCTTGGTTTTTCTCAAGTACCGACAAAAATGTAAGCCACCCACCGATTGCTCAGAATTGGATGAAATATGGGAAAGAAACAGCCAGATAGTTGCGGATTGGGACCGGCGCTGGAGGTGATCGGCGGCAAATGGAAAGCTTTGCTACTCTGGCAGATCCACAAGGCGCCGGCGCGCTTCGGTGAACTGAAGCGCCTGGTGCCCGACATCATTGAAAAGATGCTGATCCAGCAGCTGCGCGAAATGGAGGCCGACGGCATCGTCCACCGCGAGGTCTTCCCCGAAGTTCCGCCCCGGGTCGAATACTCGATCACCGAATTCGGTATCGAGCTGGACAATGCCCTGATCCCGCTCGCCAGATGGGGCAAGCAACATGCCGGCCGGTCCGACGGGCAAGGCCACGGCAAGGCAAGCGCGCTCGCGCCGCACGGCCTGTGACCAACGCCGAACAGCAAAACGCCGCGGGTTGAAGCCGCGGCGTTTGTTTCTCAAAAATCAGTGGCCCCTGTCAGCTTGACGGCTGCGGTTCCATGCCGCCTTCGGGCTCCGGCCCCTTCTTGCGCCGGCCACCGGACTTCGGCACCGCCGACCCACGGCTGGGCGGCGTGTCGTCGCCAAGGTCGCGCGAAGGCTTCTGCCCGGCGATCAACTGCTTGATCTCTTCGCCCGACAGCGTCTCGTATTCGAGCAGCCCTTCCGCCAGTGCAATCCATTCCTTCTTCTTCTTGGTCAGGATGGATTTTGCCGTCGAATAGGCCTCGTCGATCAGGCGGCGCACTTCGGCGTCGATGATCTGCGCGGTCTCTTCCGAGACGTTTTGCGTACGCGCCACCGAATGGCCGAGGAACACTTCCTCCTGGTTGTCGCCATAGGCGACGTGGCCGAGCTTGTCGGAAAAGCCCCAGCGCGTGACCATGGCGCGCGCCAGCTTGGTCGCCTGCTCGATGTCCGAGGAGGCGCCCGAGGTGATGTTTTCCTTGCCGAACTTGAACTCCTCGGCGACACGGCCGCCCATCATGATGGCGAGCCGCGAGATCATGTATTTGTAGCTCATCGAGTAGCGGTCGCCTTCCGGCAACTGCATGACCATGCCGAGCGCCCGGCCACGCGGGATGATGGTGGCCTTGTGCAGCGGATCGGCCGACGGCACGTTGAGCGCCAGGATGGCGTGGCCGGCCTCGTGATAGGCGGTCAGCGCCTTCTCGGCCTGGGTCATCGCCGACGAGCGACGCTCGGCGCCCATCATGATCTTGTCCTTGGCGTCCTCGAACTCGGCCATCGTCACCAGGCGCTTGTTGCGCCGAGCGGCCATCAGCGCCGATTCGTTGACGAGGTTCATCAGGTCGGCGCCGGAGAAGCCCGGCGTACCGCGAGCGACGACCTTGAGGTCGACATTCGGTGCCAGAGGCACGTTGCGCACATGCACCTTGAGGATCTTTTCGCGGCCGACGATGTCGGGGTTCGGCACCACCACCTGGCGGTCGAAGCGGCCCGGCCGCAACAGCGCTGGGTCGAGCACGTCGGGCCGGTTGGTGGCGGCGATCAGGATGATGCTTTCGTTGGACTCGAAGCCGTCCATCTCGACCAGCAGCTGGTTCAGCGTCTGCTCGCGCTCGTCATTGCCGCCGCCGAGACCGGCGCCGCGATGGCGGCCGACGGCATCGATTTCGTCGATGAAGATAATGCAGGGCGCGTTCTTCTTGGCCTGGTCGAACATGTCGCGGACGCGGCTGGCGCCGACGCCGACGAACATCTCGACGAAGTCCGAACCGGAGATGGTGAAGAACGGCACATTGGCTTCGCCGGCAACCGAGCGGGCGAGCAGCGTCTTGCCGGTTCCCGGAGGGCCGACAAGCAGCACGCCGCGCGGAATCTTGCCGCCGAGCCGCTGGAACTTCTGCGGATCGCGCAGGAACTCGACGATCTCTTCCAGGTCTTCCTTGGCTTCATCGACGCCGGCAACATCCTGGAAGGTGACGCGGCCATGCGCCTCAGTCAACAGCTTGGCCTTCGACTTGCCGAACCCCATGGCTCGTCCGGAGCCGGACTGCATCTGGCGCATGAAGAATATCCAGACGCCGAGGATGAGGATCATCGGCAGCCACGAAATCAGATAGCCGAACAGCGAATTGGAACCGTCGCTCTCAGGCCGCGCATTGATGGTGACGTTCTTGTCCTGCAGCCGCGAGACCAGCGACGGATCGCCGGGCGAATAGGTCTGGAAGCCGCTGGCATTGTCGGTGTAGGTGCCGGTGATGCGAGCGCCCGCAATGGTCACCGTCTTGACCCGGCCCGCCGCGACGTCCTGCAGGAACTGCGAATAAGGCACATCGCTGGAAGCCCCTCGCGTCTGCGGCGTCTGGAACAGATTGAACAGGGCGATGAGCAAGACCGCTATGATCGCCCAGAGCGCGAGGTTGCGATAGTTCGGATTCATCAATTGTCCCGTTGGCGTCCGCGCGTCGGACACACGTCATGAGAGGAAACTTGCGCCTAACATAGGGAGAGCGCCTCCCCTTGCCAAGCAGAACAGCAGGTCTGGGTTAAGCTTTCGCCCAACATCGTCAGGCACTGTGGCCACTGAAAGGCAAGGCGGGAAGCGGGGCCGCGCCAATCAGCCTGGCGACGGCCCGCGCCGGTGCCAGGTCGAAGGACGGCAGGAAGCGGGCAAAGGGGGCAACGGCCGGCCGTGCCTCGACCACAGCAGGGGCCCGGATGCTCCCCGGCAAACCCAAGCATTCACCGGCTCGCCATAGCGCCGGCTCGGCGGCGAGCGCGGCGCGCATCAGGCTTGGCGGGGTTTGCCCCTCGCCGATCGGCGGCCGCTTTGCTGCTGCGCCGAACGGGGCGATCAACAATGCGCCGCTGCTGTCGTTCAATGTGATGCGCCGGCGGCCATCCCAGAGGGTGCCCTCGGTGACTGCGGCGGCGGGCGGCAGGCCGCGCGCCTCGCGGCGCAGGAAAATGCCGGCGCGCCGGGAATCGACCACCGTCCGCGACAATGTGGCGCAAAGAAATCCGGCCTTCAGCCGGCCAAACAGCGCCTCGCTGCGGGCCTGGTCCGGCAGAAAGGCAATCCCGCCGGTCGTGGCCAGCAGAAGGCGCAGTGCGTAGACGGCGGCATGCTCCTCCCCGGCGGTCAGCAAGCCAGGATCAAGACGAATGAGCCCCGCCGCCGGCTGGGTCGCGAAACGGCGGATCAGGTCCGCGGCAGCCAGGCCAAGCTGCCAGCGCGCGTTGCCCTCATGCGCGGCCAGCGCCAGCGCATCGTCGATGCGCTGCATGCCGTTCTCGTCGGCTAGCGTCGCGCGCAGGCGCGGTCGCTCGAACGCCTCGTCGACATTGGTCGGGTCGTCGGCCCAGCCGACATGTTGACGTCGCAGGACGTTGCGCAAGGCCGCGCGGCGCGTGCCGAGAAGCGGCCGCACGATACAGCTGCGCCAGTCATACAAGGTGGCCGGCGCCATGCCGGCAAGCCCGCGACCTGCCGTGTCGGCATGGCCCCGGCCCTCATCACGGACCTGCCGCATCAACACCGTTTCCGCCTGGTCGTCGGCGGTATGGCCGGTCAGGATCAGGCCGATGCCTTGCGCCAGTGCCGCCTCGGCCAGCAGCCGGTAACGCGCTTCCCGGGCCGCGGCGGGCAGACCGGTCGATGGCTTGGGGCCGGACCATGTCAGGATGCGATGCGCAATGGCGTGCTTGGCGCACAGCCTCGCCATCCCCTGCGCTTCCGCTGCCGAACCGGGCCGCAAATCGTGGTCGATCGTCACTGCCAGCAGCTTCGTTGCCGGCGCAGTGCGATCGAGATGGTGTTTGAGAAGGAGGAGCAGGGCGGTCGAGTCGCTGCCGCCGGACACGGCCGCCACGGCGCCGCTGGTAAAATCGATATGCGAAAAAAGGCTCTTCGAGAGGTCAGGCTCGATATCGAGCATCAATGCATGTCGCCCAAAGATGGTCCCGGTTTCGGGGCAACGACATGCACGGAAAGGATCAGCACGCCGCCAGCGCCTTTTCCTGCTTGACGCGTTCCTTGAGCGCGCCGGAGATGTCGGGGTAGCGCTTGCCGATCTCGCTGAAGGTGGCGCAGGCCACGTCATGCTGCTTCAGGCCGACCAGCGAAACGCCGAGCTTCAGCAACATGTCGGGAGCTTTCTTGGCCTTGGGATAGTCCTTGCTGGCGGAAAGGAAAGTCTCGGCCGCGTCGCGATATTTCTGCTGGCCGAGCAAGGACTCGCCAAGCCAGTAATGCGCATCCGCCGCCTTCGCATCCTTGGGGAAGCGGGAGATATGATCGCGAAAACCCTGCTCGGCGGTGCTGTAGTCGCCCGAGAGGATGAACTGATAGGAGTTGCGGTAGAGTTCCTCGGGGTCGTTGGTGGCGGGCAATGCCGCCACCACCGTGCCGTCGGACTTGCCGGCCTTGGCCGGAGCGCCGCTGGCTGGCGCGGTGTCCTGCACCGGCGCGATCGCCTGGGTGCTGCCGCCGGCATCGATGACATTGCCGTTCTTGTCGACGGTGATGGTGCCGAAAGTCTTTTCCGGCGCTCCCGTTCCGGGAATCACCTTGCCGGGGTCGCCAGTGGGCGATTCGACGATGACCTCCTGGCCGGCGGCGGGCGCGGTGCCCGCATCGGCCGGCGCCTGCGTTGCCGGAGCCGCTGCCACATCGGTGTTGCTATCCGTCGTGGTGGTGGCGTCCGATTTCTTCTGTGCCGGCGGCTGCCCGCCTTGCGTGCCGCCTTCAAGCTGCTGGAAGCGGAACTCGTTGTCTTCCTGCTGCTTGCGGATCTGCTCCTGCATCTGCAGGACCTGGAAATTGAGTTCCTCGATCTTGCCGTTCATCTGCCGCAGTTGCTCTTCCAGCCCGGTCACGGCGGTACCGTCGGACTGCACCAGCTGGACCTGATCCGGTTTCTTCTTCTGGCCGAAAATGCCGGGCAATTCGATGCTGGGCAGATGGAAGGAAAAGCCGCTGTCGGTCGATTGCCCTGTGCCCGCCAGGGCGGTGACGCCTGATAGGAGCAACAGCGCAAGGGTGCCGCTTAGAACCGATCTCAAATGCATGTGCCTCTCGCCGTGATTTCGTTAGCTTGTTCGCGCCTTCCAATCAGAGTGGGACCAGCCAAGCGCCCTCGGCTCATAGCAGGAGCCGAGACTTCGGCCAAATTTTGTTTCGGGCATCCGGATATGAAAAAGGCGGCCCTGGGGCCGCCTTTCGCATAGGTGTGTGGCATTTCTGCCGCTAGACCGTCGCGCCTCCTTGACGCTCCGGTCGGCAGCACGAAGGCTCAGGAACCCGCGCCGCTGAGCGTGGTGACCGCGCGGCGGTTCTGCGACCAGCAGGAGATGTCGTCGCACACCGCGACCGGACGCTCCTTGCCGTAGGAAATCGTCTTCAACCGGCTCGCCGAAACGCCCTTGGCGACGAGGAAGTCGCGGGTGGCGGCGGCGCGGCGGGCGCCGAGCGCCAGATTGTACTCGCGCGTGCCGCGTTCGTCGGCATGGCCTTCGATGACGATGGCATACTGCTTGTACTGGTTCAGCCACTGCGCCTGGCGCGAAAGCGTCGTCTGCGCATCGGCACGGATCGAGGTCGAGTCCGTATCGAAGAAGATGCGGTCGCCGATGTTGACGGTAAAGTCCTTCGCCGAGCCGGGCGTTGCCGCGCCGGCGCCGTTGAGGCCAAGGTCGGCGGCATTGTTAGGCGTCTTCTTCGAGGCGCAACCGGCGATGGCGAGCATCGCCACCAACGCGATCATGACCGGGTTTCTGGTAAGTGCTGCGATACGGCCCATGCCGCCTCTCCTTCGCATTTCGAGTGATTTCGTTGATCACCCAGTAACCACGTTTGGGTTAACCGGCATTCAAGAAACACGGTTAAAAATTGGTTTAGGCTGCCCGTCCGCAGCTGTCTCGTCCCGAGGGGAACAGAGCGCCACAATGCGTGCGGACCGTAGGCGGAAATGCGGCCAAAACGCGACCTTGGCGTAAAAAAAGCCCCGAAATGGGGCTTTTGAGGTATTGTTGCCAAGTTGCAACGAAGCGAGCGGATGCTCGACCGAAAACCCAGCCTGGTCTATTCGAGCAAGGGCGACCAGGCCGGATCCGAAGCAAAATTCGTCGTCGGGATCGACTGTTCGTTGCGGCCGGTGAGGTCGACGGAGACCAGCTTCGGTCCACCGGCGGAATCCCGGAAGAACATCAGCACGCGACCGTTCGGCGCCCAGGTCGGCCCTTCCTGCTGGAAACCGGACGACAGGATTCGCTCGCCCGAGCCATCGGTCTTCATGACGCCGATCTGGAATTCGCCGCCTGTCTGTTTGGTGAAGGCGATGAGGTCGCCGCGCGGCGACCACACCGGCGTCGAATAGACGCCGTCGCCGAAGGAGATGCGGTTCTGGCCCGAGCCATCGGCGCCCATCACATAGATCTGCGCGCGCCCGCCCCGATCGGAGGTGAACACCACCTGGCTGCCGTCGGGCGAATAGGACGGCGAGGTGTCGATGGCGGTCGAATTGGTCAACCGCGTCGTCGAACGGCTCCGCAAGTCCATGGCGAAGATGTTGGAATTGCCGTCGTCGCGCAGCAGGCTCATGATCACCTTCTGGCCGTCGGGCGAAAAGCGCGGCGCAAAGGTCATGCCGGGAAAATTGCCGACCAGTTCGCGCTGGCCGGTCTCGATCTGCAGCAGGTAGACCCGCGGCTGACCGCTTTCATAGGACATGTAGGTGATTTCCTGGCGGTTCGGCGAGAAGCGCGGTGTCAGCACGATCGACTTGCCGTCGGAGAGATAGCGGACGTTGGCGCCGTCCTGATCCATGATGGCGAGGCGCTTCTTGCGCGCATTCTTGGCGCCGGATTCGTCGATGAAGACGACGCGGGTGTCGAAATAACCCTTCTCGCCGGTCAGGCGTTCGTAGATCGCGTCGGCGATGATGTGGGCGACGCGCCTCGTATTGGCATCGTTGGCGAAGAACTGCTCGCCGGACATCTGCTGGCCGGCAAAGGTGTCCCACAGCCGGTACTGGGCGCGAATGCGGCCGTCAGCCTCCTTGCCGACGCTGCCGGTGACCAGCGCCTGCGCATTGATCACTTTCCAGTCGTCGAAGCGCGGTGCTGCATCCGGATTGGAGATCTTCTCGATAAAGGCACTCTTGTCGATCGGCGCGAACAGTCCCGAGCGCTTCAGATCGGCGGTGACGATTTCGGAGATCTGGGCGCCAAGCGCGTCGCCGCCCTGGAAGTCGGTGATGGCGATCGGCAGCGGTTCGACATTGCCCTTGTTGACGTTGAGCTCGACGAGCGCCAGGGCCGGCAACGTGCCGGCAGCAGTCATGCCCATCGCCATAGCTGCGATCATCAGGAGCGGCTTGAGGATTGATTTCATGTCTTCTCGCTTCTCGTACTGATTTTCGGATACTCGGGCCTACAGGCCCAGCATCTCCCTTGGATCGAAGGTGACGCGGACGTCGGCCCAGATGTCCTGCTTGCCCGCGGGGACCTGCAGGCCGGTGACATCGCATTTCTGCACGGCGCGAACGGCACTTTCGTCGAACTGGCGGTTTCCGCTCGACTTTTCGACATTCGGGCGGCCATCCAGCTTGCCGGAGGCGTCCAGGTTGAAGCGGACGACGACGACGAAGTTTTCCGAACCTTCAAGGCCAACCGGAAGGGTCCAGCAGCCGCCGAGCTGGCTCTCAAGGGCGCCCATTTCCGATTTCGACAGCTTCTGGCCCTGATCCTTGTCGCCGCCGAGCGAGGCCTGCTGGGTCGAGCGCTTGGCGCCGCCGCCGGACGGCTTCTGCTTGTCGAGGAGAGCCGAGATTTCGTCGGCGTTGAATTGCTTGTCTTCGGACTTCGGCTTCGACGAGGCTTCCTTGACCGGCTTGTCGGCATCCTTGCGCTCCGGCGCCTTGGCGCTTTCGGCCTGCGCCGGCTGCGGCTTCGGCCGCGCTTCCGGCGCGGGCGCCGAGTTCGGCAGCTGCGTCTCTTCGGTGGGCCGATCCTTGGCTATGGCTTCGGCGACTGCGTCAGGCTTGACCTCGGGCGTCGGATCGATGGCAGCGGTCCTGTCCTGCGGCGGCGGGGTCGGCGCCGGCTTGGCCGGTGTCGGCTTGGGGTCCGCCTGCTTGACAGGCTCGGGCTTCACCTCTTCCTTGGGCGTCGGCGCCGGCGCCACTTCCGTTGCCGGAATGGGCTTCGGCTTTTCCTGCGGCTTGGGCACGTCCTCGGGCTTCGGCTTTTCGACCGGGGTCGGCGCCGGCGGCGGAGCCGAAGTCATGTCCACCGGCTTCGGCTTGGCCTCCGGCGTTACCGGCTTGTCGGTGTCGACGCTGTTCTCGCCGACCTTCTGCGATACCGGCACGATGTCCGGGCGCTGGGTCGGCACAGGGGCCGGCTTTTCATGCATCACGGCCTTCTTGTCGCCCTGCAACGTCTGCGCAATAGCTTCCATCGGCACGATGTCGACCGCGACCGACTCGACATCGGCGGACGGGAGTGCAGCCGGCGCCGACAGCGTGAACAGACCGAAGGCCAGCACCGCCGTATGCAAGATCACCGATGTGGTGAGGCCGGTCTTCATCTCGCGTCTATTGATCCTGTTCCTGCAGTGAAACCAGGCCGATATTCTTGTAGCCAGCGGCCGAAATGCGGGCCATCACCTTCATCGCCGTGCCATAGTCGGTGGTCTTGTCGCCACGGATGAAGATGCGCTCTTCATAGCCGGTCTTCGAGATCGCCTGCAGCTTGGCCACCAGTTCCTCGATCGGGATCTCGGTTTCCTGCAGATAGATCTGGCCGGCGGCGTTGATCGAGACGGTGATCGGCTGCGTGTCGGCGTTCATCGCCTTGGCCTGCGTGTCCGGCAGGTCGATCGGCACGCCGACCGTCAGCATCGGTGCCGCGACCATGAAGATGATCAGCAGCACCAGCATCACGTCGACCATCGGTGTGACGTTGATCTCAGACATCAGTGCATGGTGACGGCCGCGCCGCCTGTGGCCGCGCCCACCGCGTCCTCCCATGCCAACGGACATACCCATCAGTTACTCCTCAGGCCTTGGGGGCCACTTTTTCATCGATTTGGCGCGAGAGTATGGCGGAGAACTCGTCGGAGAACCCTTCCATGCGCACCGCTATCTTGCTCGCGTCGGACGACAGTTTGTTGTAGGCGATGACGGCGGGGATGGCGGCGAGCAGGCCGATGGCCGTCGCCAGCAGCGCTTCGGCAATGCCGGGCGCGACCACCGCGAGACTGGTGTTCTTGGAGCCGGCGATCGCCTGGAACGAGGTCATGATGCCGATGACCGTGCCGAACAGGCCGATGAAGGGTGCCGCTGAGCCGGTGGTGGCGAGGAAGCCGAGGCGCCCCTCCAGCTTTTCCATCTCGCGGGTCAGCGCCAGGTCCATCGCCTTGTCGATGCGGGTCTGCAGGCCGAGCGGCGACTTGGCGCCCTTCTCGAAGCTTTTCTTCCACTCGCGCATCGCCGCCACGAAAATGGCGCCCATGCCGGTGGTCTTGCGGTCGGCGAGCGTGCGGTAAAGTTCCTCCAGCGACTGCCCGGACCAGAACACCTGCTCGAACCGGTTGAGTGACAGCCGCATGCGGGCATAGGCAACCAGCTTGTCGACGATGATTGCCCAGGTCCAGACCGACGCGCAGAGCAAACCGATCATGACCAGCTTGACCACCCAGCTGGCCTGCATGAACAGCGCCCAAATCGACAATTGCGCGCCCGGTTCGGCGAGTGCGATATTTTCCATCGTTATCGTCCTTAAGATTTTCCGGGCGAAGCTGGCGGCTGGCCCCTGGCATCCCTTGTGGTCGGTTCGCACGCAGCTACCGGAACAACCCCAAACCGTGCCTTTGGTGGCCTTTTCGGGGCAAATATTGGTGAAAGGAAGGCGCTTGATAACGCCAATCTTCACCAATCTCTTCATGAACCGTTATGGTTAAGGATGGGTTAGTTCCTAAGGCGCGGCGCATTGCCGCGTCCCGCCATCGCAATGCCGTCGCTTCGATGCCTGGACCAGGGTGTGCTGAGATTCAGGTCAGACCGAGTCAGACCGAGCCGAAAACGGTGGTTTCCGAGAACCGGAGCGGAGCGTACTTGAAGTACGTGAGCACCGGAAGCGTAGGAAACCGCCGTTTGCAGGCCGGCATCACCTGAATATCAGCGTACCCGTGGCATGAATGCCGCCACCCATTCCCGGGGAAAGCGCCTTGGCCTGCCATTCTCGCCGATGATCGCCGCTTCGACCTTGGCCTCGACCAGCACCTCGTCGCCGCGTTTGAGCTGCTGCGCCATGAAGATGCGCGCACCGGAAATGTCCTCGGTGCGGGTATCGATCGTCAGGATGTCGTCGATGCGGGCGGGGCCGCGAAAATTGATCTCCATGCGACGCACCACCCAGACGATCTTCTCGCCATGCTTGCCGTCGGCGAGTTCGGTGTGATGCACGCCGGTCAGCCTGAGATAGTCGGAGCGGCCGCGTTCGAAGAATTCGAGATAGCGCGCATGGTAGACGACGCCGGAGAAATCGGTGTCGGCGTAATAGACGCGCGCCATCAGCCGGTGGCCGAACTCCGTCAACGCGCCGGAAAGCCCTGCCAGCAACGCCGCCGATTCACCATGATCGTCCATTGCGCTTCCTTTTTCAGTCCCGACCGGGCACGTGTTTTCCGCGCGACATAGCATCGGATGGCACTGTTGACGGCGATGATCAAGACCTTGATGGCGGCGCTGTTCATGCTGGTGGCTCTGTCGCTGCCTGGCCAGGCGGCCACCTTCTCGATGAAGCGCGGCCTCAATCTCGACCAGTGGACGACGTGGCCGGGCGAGGACCGGTGGGGCGATGCCAAGGCGATCCTGCCCTATCCGGAATGGCGCAAATTCCTTCGGGATGACGACCTCGAGGCGCTCAAGGATGCGGGCTTCGATTTCCTGCGCATGCCGGTCGATCCGTCACCTTTCCTGTCCGGCCAGACCGTGGCCTTGCGCGACGACCTCTATGCCAGCGTGCTGGACTCTGTGCGCATGATCAACCGCGCCGGCTTGAAGGTGATCGTCGACATGCACCTGATCCCGGCCGGCGGCAGCCGCAAGATCGGCATGAGCCAAGTGATGGATGACCCGCGGACCTTCGACGCTTATGTCGACATGGTGCGCGAGATGGCCCGCACGCTGGCCAGCGAAGATCCCGAAAAGGTCGCCTTCGAGCCCATGAACGAGCCGATCGTCGACTGCGACAGCGACGGCACCAGCCTCTGGCCGGAGCGCCAGCCGAAGCTGTTCGCGGCAGCGCGCTCCTCGGCGACGAAACTGACCCTGGTGCTGACCGGCGCCTGTTATTCGGCCGCGACTTCACTCGAGAAGATCGATCCCAAGACGATCCCTGACGACAATGTCATCTGGACCTTCCACTCCTACGATCCGTTCCTGCTCACCCATCAGGGCGCGACCTGGGCCGGCGACTTCATCCCCTATGTGACCGGCCTGCCCTTTCCGCTGACCGCGGTGCCACAGGCACAGCTCGAGGTGACGCTCGACACCATCCGCGCCAAGATCAAGGCCGAGGCGCCATGGATGCGGCAGGGCGGCCTGCTTGCCTATCTCGACGAACAGGTCGCCAGTATGGACAGCCCCGACAAGCTGCTCGGCCTGATGGATGCGCCATTCAGACAAGTCGAGGCGTGGGCGAAGGCAAACGGCATCAAGCCGCAGAACGTCACGCTGGGCGAATTCGGCATGATCCGCCAGGAATATGGCAACGCCTATGTGATGCCGGCCGCGTACCGCGCCGCCTATGTCAGGGACATGATCGCACGAGCCGAGGCGCACGGGTTCTCATGGTCGGTGTGGAGCTATGGCGGCGCCTTCGGCATCGTCGATGCCTTCAACGGCGACAGAGCCGAGCCTGAGGTGATGGATGTGATCCGCGCCCTGCATTGACCGCTCAGCCAAGGTCGATCGACAGGATTTCAGGGCGCATCCCGAAACGCACCGGCACAATGCTGAAGCCAAGCCCGCCCGAGACGATCAGATTGCGGTCGTTCTCGACGACATGGCCATAGGCATAGCGATTGCCGAACCGCGACGGCACGACCGGCGAGTAGCCGAACAGCCGTACCTGTCCGCCATGGGTGTGGCCCGACAGGGTCAGCGACACCCGCGACGGTACGATGGGAAAAATATCGGGTTCATGCGCGAGCAGGATAACCGGCGAGGCATCGGTGACCTTGGCCAGCGTGCCGTCAAGATCGTCAAGCCCCTTGAAGCCGGCGCGAGCCCTAGTCGGCAGCAGGGCCAGCTGATCGGCGAGCCCGGCGATCCAGACGCCATGCCCGTCCTTCTCCAGGCGCATGACGTCGTTCTCCAGGACCGGGATGCCGACTTTCTCCAAGGCTTTACGCGCTATGGTCGGGCCGGCGCCGGCCCGCTGCGCGAAGCCATCGCCCCACCAGTCGTGGTTGCCAAGGATCGACAGCACCCCGAGCGGTGCCTCGAGGCCCGACAACGCCGATGCCCATTGTGACGGCGTCACCGGCCCGGTCACCAGGGGCATGCCGGCGATATAGTCGCCAAGCAGGACGATCAGGTCCGCTTGCTGCGCATTCGCGTCTTCGACAAGCGAAGCGATCCGCTCCGGTGTCATCCACGGCCGGCAGGCATGGATGTCGGCGAGCGCGACGATGCGCAGCTTCAATCCCGCCGGCCAATGCGGCGGCGTCAGCGCGTAGCGCTTCAAATGCGTCAGCAGCATCGGTTCGATGCCGACCGCATAGGCGCTGAGCGCGGCGACCGACAGAAACGACCCGCCGACGAAGCGCAGGAACCCGCGTCTGGTTATCATGCTCGGCTCCGGACAAGATCGCGGCGACAGTCGCCAAGGCCGCGTTAAAGTCCATGATTGCGCCGGCAAACCGGCGAAGCTGAGGAGATTTTGCGCAAGGACGGTCACGGATCCTTGATCGCCGATCCCAGTCCAATCGTCCGGACCGCTACTCTTCCTGGAACAGGTTGATCTGCTGCTGCGCCAGATCCTTCGGCGCATCGAGGCCGAGGTGCCGCCAGGCATTGGCCGTCAGCATCCGGCCGCGCGGCGTGCGTTGGATGAAGCCCTGCTGGATCAGATAGGGCTCGATGATGTCCTCGATGGCGTCGCGCGGCTCGGACAGGCCGGCTGCGATCGTCTCGATGCCGACCGGGCCGCCGCCGAAATTGCGGGCGATCATCGACAGATACCGGCGGTCGAGGGCGTCGAGGCCGAGCGCGTCGACCTCCAGCCGGGTGAGCGCCTCATCGGCAATCTGGCGATCGACATGGCCATCGCCGGCGACCGAGGCGAAATCGCGCACCCGGCGCAGCAGCCGTCCGGCAATGCGGGGCGTACCGCGTGCGCGCCGCGCGATCTCCAGCGCGCCATCGTCGCCGAGCGGCATTTGCAGGATGCGGGCGCCACGCCGGACGATCTGTTCCAGTTCATCGACCGTATAGAAATTCAGTCGTACCGGAATGCCGAATCGGTCGCGCAGCGGATTGGTCAGCAGGCCAAGCCGCGTGGTGGCGGCGACCAGGGTAAAGCGAGCAAGGTCGATCTTGACCGAGCGCGCCGCCGGTCCCTCGCCGATGATCAGGTCGAGCTGGAAATCCTCCATTGCCGGATAGAGGATTTCCTCCACCGCCGGGCTCAGCCGGTGGATCTCGTCGATGAACAGCACGTCGCCTTCTTCGAGATTGGTGAGCAGGGCCGCGAGATCGCCGGCCTTGGCGATGACCGGGCCGGAGGTCGAGCGGAAATTGACGCCGAGCTCGCGCGCCATGATCTGCGCCAGCGTCGTCTTGCCGAGACCCGGCGGCCCGACGAACAGCACATGGTCGAGCGCTTCGTTGCGGCCCTTGGCGGCTTCGATGAACACTTTGAGATTGGCCCGCACCGCCGCCTGGCCGACGAAATCGTCAAGTGTCTGCGGCCGCAAGGTCTGCTCGGCATCCTCGCCGCGTTTTTCGGGCGTAATGAGACGGGGTGACAGGCTCATGGCACCTTCCTTGCACGCGGCAAGGACCTGAACAAGCGACGCCTCACCGCGCCAGTTCCTTCAGACCGAAACGGATCAGCTTCGGTGCATCGGCATCCTCGCCCGCAGTCTTAAGCGCCGCCGCCACCGCATTGGCGGCTGTGTCGCGCGAATAGCCGAGATTGACCAGCGCCGAGACGGCGTCGGTGATCGGCGCGGGAGCGACGCCTTCGCCGAGTTCCTGCTTCAAGCCGATGGTGCCGGAGGCGGTGCCCGCATAGGCCGGCGCCTTGTTCTTCAACTCGGTGACGATGCGCTCGGCCACCTTCTTGCCGACACCAGGCGCACGAGAGACCATGGCGATGTCGCGCAGCGCAATGGCGTTGGCGAGATCGGCCGGCGCCAATGTCGACAGGATGGCCAGCGCCACCTTGGCGCCGACGCCTGGCACATTGTTCATCAGCAGCCGGAACCATTCGCGCTCCAGCTGCGACTGGAAGCCGTAGAGCCGCAGCATGTCCTCGCGCACATAGGTCTCGATGAACAGCACCACCGCTTCGCCCGGCGCCGGCAATGCGGCCAGCGTACGCGCCGAGCAATAGGCGACATAACCGACACCGTGGATATCGACGAGGCAATGATCCTCGTCGATTTCGTCCAGCGTGCCCTTGAGTTTGCCGATCATGCCAGATCTTTCATGGAAGATGGGCCCTCATGGGTACGTTTGAGGAGAGATGATGTCGAGATCCGGGAAGTAACTGCGATAGCGGGCAGCGTCGCGGGTCAGCAGACGATGTCCGGCAACGGTCGCATGGGCTCCGATGAAAAAGTCTGGCAACGTCCGCTCGCGAACCCCGCCAGCACGGCGATAGCGGGAATGCGTAACGCCTGCAAGGAATGCCGCGTCCCAAGGCAGGAACTCACGATCCATCTCAAGCATGTCGACTGCTTTTCGAAGCGCCGTCTCTGTCGCTATCAGCGGCGCGAGCTCGGACCAGATGATCGTATTGATCAGCAAGGCTCCATCGCGGCGACAGGAAACAATCGCCGATGCCGACCATTTTGTCAGCGGTCCGGCCGGTCCCCAGACGTCGATCAGGACATTTGTGTCAATCAACGTCGAGATCTTCACGCGGCCCCCTCAACCAGTCCATGTATTCGTCGGTCGTCATGCCTCCCAGATCCAGAGTCCCCTCCATCCGGTCAAGCACATCACTGAACCTGCGGGATGCCTCTTCCTCGGACAGGTTTTCGTTGACGGCGACAAGACGAGCGCCCTCGTCGGTGGCCACGAACTCCACCTCGGAGCCCGGGCCGATTCCCAGATGGTCTCTTATCTGTTTGGGGATTGTGACTTGCCCCTTGGTGGTCACGCGCATGGTAATACCTCTGAAGTATTACTTATCGCAGGAACGGGAACAAGTCAAGAACATTGCTACCCGGCGAGCGCCATCCGATAGGCGACACTTTGCCGGTGATGCGCATGGCAGATGGCGATGGCGAGAGCGTCGGCGGCGTGTTCGGTATCGAAGGTGGCCTTTGGCAAAAGCACCTTCACCATCATGTGGATCTGTTTCTTGTCGCCATGGCCGACACCGATCACCGCCTTCTTGACGGCGTTGGGCGCATATTCGGCGACGACGAGACCAGCGCGCGCCGGCACCAGCATGGCGATGCCACGCGCCTGGCCGAGCTTCAGTGTCGCCACCGCGTCCTTGTTGACGAAGGTCTGTTCGACCGCTGCCTCGTGCGGCATGGCGGTGTGCAGGATTTCGGCGAGCCCGTCATGCAATTGGCAAAGCCGCGTCGCCAGAGCCGCCTTGTCGTCGGAACGCACGGTGCCTGAGGCAACGAAGCGCAGCGAATTGCCGAGGCTCTCGACGATGCCCCAACCGGTACGCCTGAGCCCCGGATCGATACCGATGATGCGAATCGCTTCCCCCATGCTGTCAGTCTACCTCCGACGGACAGCGATGCCAGCGAAATGTGAACAAACCGGAAACGAATGGCCGCCTACGTTAGCCGCGAGCGAAAGCCGTGTTCAGCAGGCTGATCTGGTCGGAAACCGGATTGGGGCGGCGGGCCGCCGGTTGCATGTCTACCACGCCGTCGGAGCCGTAGATCTCCTCGTCCATGCGGCGCACCAGCGCCTGCAGGCGCAGCGAGCGGGTGACGAGGTCGAGGAAATCCTTGGGCAGTTCGGCCCAGCCCGCGGCTTCGTCATGGGCGGAAGCGGTGTCAAGGCGCACCTTGGACTTCTCAGACGCAACCTGGTCGCGGGTCATCTCACCGGAATTCGCGGCGCGCTGCAAAAGCAGCCACGAGGCAACCTGCATCAGCCTTGTGGTCAGCCGCATCGATTCGGCCGCATAGAGCGTGGCCCCCAGCCTGGACAATTTCTTTGCCTCGGCCCGGCCCTTGCCGTCGAGATACTCCGCCGCCTGTTCGACCAGGCCCATACCTTCCTGGTAAAGCGGCTTGAAGGATTGCGTGAAAACCCGGCGCTCCGCCAGCTTGACGGTTTTCGCACTGCCCGTCGAAGGCTCGTTCATTTGCTACGCCCCTGCACCTACAGCCGGCTGATTCGGCTCACTGCCGATACACCCGGCAGCCTATATGACTGAAGCTTCAAAATGCGCTTCGTCACCCGCGATGGCAAGCACATGTTTAACAGAAGGTTAACGGCGAGCCGACATCGGACGCCCCCGGAATCCAGACAAAAAAAGAGCCGCGGATAAGGCGGCTCTCAGGAGTTTAACAGGGAGGCGTCAAACAAAGTGGCTCCAACCACTCGGTAAGAATCCAGATCACTGGATGGACATAGTAAACACCTGTAAAGCTTAATGAAGCCTTAACGGCGCGCGTGTTTTTTGATCCAAAGCCGCCGTCCTGTGCCGGAACAGCACAGCCCGGAACCTCGCTTCAGCGTCTGTTTCGAAATTCGCTCTGGCGAGTCACATGGTGGTGGTTTCGAGAACCGGAGCGGAGCGGACATTTGGTCCGCGAGCACCTGAAGCGCAGAAAACCCCATCAGATGGCCGACAGAGTAGAGTTTCCAGACGCGCTCTCGGCTCAGGCTTTCTTCCAGACGGCCGGCAAGGCGATGAAGGCAAACAGCAGCATGGCCGCGTAGAAGCCCATCGAAGAAATCCCGACCAGCGGTTCGATCGCGGCATTGCCGGCAAGCAGGAAATAGAGACCGATCAACAGGCCGATGCCGCTGATTGCCGTCAGCCAGAAATGGATGGTGGCGAGCATCTTTTGTCCGACTGCCGGAAACAGATGGTAGAAGAAGGCGAAGACTGCCGACATCAGCCATCCGGCCACCATCGTGTGGGCGTGGGTCGGCATCTGGCTATGGTCCTGGCTGATCGCCATGTGCAGGCCGAGCGCCATCCCGCACAGCGAATAGATGATGGCCAGCGTGAAGAAATTCCGTGCTACCCCTTGCATAATGTCCCCTCGAATGCCTCTTCCCGTGTGCGGGAATGGGTTGATTGTCAGGCGAATCTTGTCGCCACCGGGCTCCCGGCATTGGCGCACTAGCATCGGCACTGTTTCCAGACGATGTCGCGCCAACCCCTCCCGACACTTCTCCCAATAGCAGAAAACCAGGCAGCGCATTCGCCATCTCAGTGGCTTCGTGTGCTGGCGGCAAACTGAAACAGAACCGGCTTTTCGCGACATCGTTCCGAAACGGGCGCGGCGCTAAACGCTCGCTCCTCTGACGGCCGGCGCAAATCGCCCCTGCCGCATCCCCTCCAGAACACTCCAGGAGCAACCATGGACTGGTACTCGATCGTAAAATTCCTCCATGTCGTCACGGCCATTTTATGGGTCGGAGGCGGCTTCGTGTTGTTCCTCCTCGGCGTGCTTGCCGAGCGCGCCGGCAACATCGAGGAAAAGTTGCAGGCGATGCGCGCCAGCGGGCAGTTGGGTGGCCGTTTCTTCGCGCCGATGTCGATGCTGACCCTGATCTTCGGCCTCATCATGTGCAGTTTCTGGGTTGGCTTCTCGGATCTATGGATCATCATCGGTCTGGTCGGCTACGCGACGACCTTTTCGATCGGCATGTTCATCTTCAAGCCAACGGGCGAGCGCATGGGAGCGATGATCGCCAAGGATGGTATCACGCCTGCTGTTCTGGCCATCGGCCAGCGCATGATGAGCGCCGCACGCTTCGACTACGCAGTGATGCTGGTAGTCATCGCCGACATGGTGCTCAAGCCGAGTGTGCATGACATCGGTATTCTTGCTGGCATGGTGCTGGTCGTCGTGGTCAGCGCCACACTGGCCCTTGGCGTCGACCGTCGCCTCGTGCCGAGCGCCGCCTGACACCGCCGTGATGATGCGGGCGGCTGCACGGCCGCCCCCCTCTACATGAGGCCGGCGATGCCGTCCCACAGTAGCTTCAGCGCCACCACCGCCACGGTTGCGTAGGTGAAGGGATAGAAGGTTTCCGGGCGCATGCGCCGCACCAGCCAGGCGCCGGCGACGGTCGAGAGCGGCGCCAGCGGCATCAGCACCGCCGACGCCGTCAGATTGGCGGTGTCGAACTGGCCGAGCGCGAAATAGGGAATGAGCTTCAGCGCATTGGTTGCGGCAAAAAAGATCGCCGCGGTGCCCGACAGAATTTTGGGATCGAGCCGGATCGGCAAGGCATAGACCTGGAACGGCGGGCCGCCGACATGGGCGACGAAGCTGGTGAAGCCGGCGACCGTTCCCCAGATGGCAGCAGCGACGCGGTTGGGCGCGACCGCGTGGTCGGCGCCATGGCGAAACTGCAGATAGAGCCAGCGCAGGACGAAGATGATGGCGACGGCGCCGACGATCAGCCGTACCGCCTCCTCGGTGACCAGTGCTGCCGTCAGCCAGCCGAGTCCGATGCCGACGACCGCGCCCGGCATCATGTCGACCAGCATCTTGCGGTCGTAGACACCCCACCATGTCCACACCGACACGATGTCCATCAGGCACAGGATCGGCAGGAGGATCGCCGCCGCCTGCACCGGCGGCATGGTCAGCGCCATCAAGGGCACGCCGACGAAACCAACGGCGCCGCCGAAGCCGCCCTTGGACAGGCCGACCAGAATGACCGCCGGAATGGCGGCCGCGTAGAACCACGGTTCGAGAAGCAGGCCTGACATGGGGAGGGGCTGGGCTGGAGGGAAAGCGTATCGACGTCTGGATAGCCCAGATTCCCCAGCGGAGCGACAGCAAATATACCGCACCGACCGCCGGCGTTTCACCCGGCGTCGATCAGGAAGCCTGCAAGATCTTTGCCTTGTCACGCGGGGCGGTTACGTCGAGAGGTGGCGGCCGCCGCCGGATCGGCTGCGCCTTGATGATGGCGGTGCTCGTCTCAGCCTTGTCGGCGACGCGGTCGAGAATGCCGTCGAGATCGCCGATCGAGCGCACGAACAGCCGGGCGACGAAGCAGTCATCGCCCGTCACCTTGTCGCATTCGCCAAATTCGGGGATCTCCTCGATCAGCTTCTGGACGATGTGCAGCTTGCCCGGCAAAGGCCGGATGCGCACGATGGCCTGCAACGTATAGCCTAGCGCCAGCGGATCGATCTCGACGGTGAACGCCCGGATGACGCCGCGTTCCTCGAGCCGTCGAAGCCGTTCCGAGACGCTCGGCGATGACAGCCCAACTTGGGCAGCCAATTCCTTCAGCGAAGTCCGCGCGTCCTTGATCAGAATTTCGAGGAGGCGTCGGTCGAGATCGTCAAGCATTTTACATTTCCCGCAAATTTGGAGGCGAGGCCTAATATAATTAGGTCAATCGTCTATACTACCTTTCTCATCAGATGGAAAGCTTCGTTGCCGCATGAGATTATACCGGCTCAACGGGTTCGGAGGTTTGTCGTGAACGATACAGTGCGCGGTACGGTCGAAATGTCCGCCGCAATGGCGATCCTGGGGACGATCGGATGGTTCGTCGTCATGTCCGGCCAGCCGATCATGGACGTGGTGTTCTGGCGTTGCGCGTTCGGCGCGCTGACGCTGCTTGTCATCTGCGCCGGGCTGGGGTTGCTGCGCAACAGCTTGTCGCTGCGCATCATCGGCTTCGCCGCGCTCGGCGGCGTCGCCATCGTCGTCAACTGGCTGCTGCTGTTCAGCGCGTTCTCGCGCGCGTCGATCTCGATCGCCACCGCCGTCTACAACACGCAGCCCTTCATGCTGGTCGGCTTCGGCGCGCTGTTCTTCGCCGAGCGACTGACCCTGACCAAGCTGACCTGGCTGGCCATCGCCTTCGCCGGCATGGTGCTGATCGTGCAGGCCGCCCCTGATGCCGGCGATGTCGGCACCGATTACTTTACCGGCATCGTCATGGCGTTGGGCGCGGCTTTCTTCTGGGCCGTCGCCGCCATCGTCACCAAGAAACTCAAGGGCACGCCGCCGCACCTGATCGCGCTGATCCAGGTCTGCGTCGGCGTCGTCATGTTGGCGCCCTTCGCAAATCTTTCCCAGCTTCCCGCCGATGCGTGGAGCTGGGCCATGCTGGCGACGCTCGGCATCGTCCACACCGGCCTGATGTACATCCTGATGTACGGCGCCATCCAGAAGCTGCCGACGCATCTGCAGGGGTCGCTGTCCTTCATCTACCCGGTGGTGGCGATCCTGGTCGATGTCGTGGCCTTCGGCCATCGGCTGCATCTGAGCCAGATTGTCGGCGCCACCGCCATCCTGATCGCCGCCGCCGGCATGAATCTCGGCTGGACGCTCTGGAAGTCGAAGGCGCCCGTCGCGAGCCCGCACCCGATCAAGTGACACAGGCCCGCCGGCGGCCCGGCGGGTCACAATCGCGATCCCGGCTGCCCGCCTGTTCAAAGCGGGCACTTTGCTCTATGCCGCAATCCAACCATCTTCGCCCGGCATAGGCGAAACGCGGGATCGAAGAACCATGAATGACGCAACGCCCCCCAACCGCTGTCGCATCGTGCTGATCGCGCCGCCCGGCGTGCCGGCGGCCCGTATCGCCGCGGCATTCGAAGGCGGCGATGTCGCCTCGCTGATCCTGCCGGAGAACGGGATGGACGAGGCCTCCTTCCAGGCTTTCGCCGAACAGATCGTGCCGGCCGCGCAGGCCGCGGGCGTCGCTGTCGTCATCGCCGGCGACACCCGCATAGCCGGCCGCGTCCAGGCCGACGGTATCCATGTCGAGGTCTCCAAGGCCGAACTCGCCGAGACGATCGAACATTTCCAGGCAAAGATGATGGTCGGCGCCGGCGGCGCCAAGACACGTGACGACGCGCTCGAGCTTGGCGAGACACGGCCCGACTATATCTTCTTCGGTCGCTTCGGCTACGACAACAAGCCCCAACCGCACCCGCGCAACCTGTCGCTCGGCAAATGGTGGGCCGACATGATCCAGATCCCTTGCATCGTCATGGCCGGATCCGACATCGCCTCGGTGGAAGCGGTGGGCGCCACCGGCGCCGAATTCGTGGCACTGTCGAGTGCCGTGTTCGCCGACGCCGCCGACCCCAGGGCAGCGGTCGCCAGCGCCAACGCGCTGCTCGACGAGACCGCGCCGCGTTTCGAGGACTGACGTGCCTTCGGCGACGCTTCCCCTCCAGGCTCTGCTTGCGGTGCTCATGGTCCAGGCAGCGGCCGCGGAGAACATCCCGCTGCCGCAACCCAAGCCGGAAGCCGGCGTGCATACGGACAAGCCGATCGACAAGCCGCTGCCGCAACCCGCCACCACGGCCGAGCCGGCGCCGCTGCCATCGGCCGATGCCATCAACCCCGATCGCTTCGGCGCAAAGCCTGCCGACGCCGCCTATGGCGCTTTCCAGCGCGGGCTATACAAGACGGCCTATAATCTCGCGTTGATCCGCGCGCAAAACGGCGACCCGGCGGCGCAGACGCTGGTCGCCGAGATCCTGTCGCGCGGGCTGGGAGTACCGCTCAATGCCGCGGAAGCGGCGAAATGGTACGCGCTTGCCGCCGAGCAGGGTGTGCCGGAATCGCAGTTCCAATACGCGCTGATGCTGCTCGATGGCCGGTACGTCAAGAAGGACGAGAAAGGGGCCTATGCGCTGATGCAGGCAGCCGCCGAAGCCGGCAACCAGCTGGCGCAGTTCAATTTCGGGCAGATGCTGGTCCAGCAGGACCCCGGCGACGCCGGCCTCGCCAGGGCGGTCTCCTACTACGAGCGTGCCGCCGCCACCGGCCTCGCCGACGCGCAATATGCAATGTCGCAGATCTATGCCAATGGCGTCGGCGGCAAGCCGCGCGACGACGCGCAGGCAAGGCGCCTGCTGGCGCAGGCTGCACGCCAGAATTACGACACCGCGCAGATCGATCTCGCAGCCTGGATGATCGAGGGACGCGGTGGCGGCCGTGACCTGAAATCCGCCTTCGGCTGGATGAAGCGAGCTGCGGAGGGCGGCAATGTCGCCGCGCAGAACCGCCTTGCCAAGCTCTATATGCAAGGCATGGGCACCGATCCGGATCTTGTCCTCGCCGCGGCCTGGTACATCGTCGCCCGCCGCGCCGGTCTCATCGACCCGCAGATGGACGACTTCCTGCAGGGGTTGGATGACGACCAGACCAAGCAGGCGCTGCAGAAGGCGAACCGCCTGCCCTGACCGGGAATCCAGGACCCGGCCATGCAGATGGAGTGGGTGCACCGGGGTCACGGGCTCGGCCTCATGCCCATGCATCTACTCCCTCAGCATCTGCCGAAGGGCGTGATGCGCGTCGCCGATGCGATCGCCAAATCGGTCGGTGCGGTCATCGACCAGAATGCCTGACCCGGCCTTCTTCGGCACCGCATCTCCAGACCCCGCCTGGGTGTTTCATCCCTGCCGCTTGGCCCCAGCCTGCCCCGCTCCCTTGCCTCTTCTGGCGATTTGTGGTCTTGGGAGCCCGAAATCGCTTTCCCAGCGAACATCTCATTCCCGGATCAGATCACTATGGCCAAGATCAATGGCAACGAAATCCGTCCCGGCTACGTCATCGAGCATGACGGCGGCCTGTGGGTGGCGGTCAGGACCAACACCGTCAAGCCAGGCAAGGGCGGCGCCTACAACCAGGTCGAACTGAAGAACCTCATCAACGGCACCAAGCTCAACGAGCGCTTCCGCTCGGCCGAGACCGTCGAGCAGATCCGGCTCGATCTCAAGGATTTTTCCTTCCTCTACGCGCAGGAAGACGCGCTGGTGTTCATGGACACCCAGAGCTACGAGCAGCTCGAATTGGCGAAGGACTTCGTCGGCGATCGCGCCGCCTTCCTGCAGGACGGCATGATGGTCACGGTCCAGCTTTATGAAGAAAGGCCGATCGGCATTTCTCTGCCCGACTATGTGACGCTGACCATCACCGAGGCCGATCCCGTGGTAAAGGGTCAGACGGCCGCGTCCTCCTACAAGCCGGCGGTACTGGAGAACGGCATCCGTGTGCTGGTACCGCCGTTCATCGGCGCCGGCGAACGCATCATCGTCGACACCAACGAAATCACTTACGTGCGCCGCGCAGACTGATGCATGCCGCCCAAAAGTGGCCCCGGTTTTGGGTCACCGACATGCATCAAGACAGCGCTTGAAGCGCAGCAGCAGGAAGAAGCACGATGGCACGCTCAGCCCTTCTCAACGTCATGGTCCAGGCCGCAATGAAAGCCGGCCGCTCGCTGTCGCGCGACTTCGGCGAGGTGCAGAACCTGCAGGTCTCGATGAAAGGCCCTGGTGACTATGTCAGCCAGGCCGACCGCAAGGCCGAGGAGATCGTCTTTGCCGAACTGTCGAAGGCACGGCCGGGCTACGCTTTCCTGATGGAGGAGCGCGGCGTGGTCGAAGGCGACGACGGCCAGCACCGCTGGATCGTCGACCCGCTCGACGGCACCACCAATTTCCTGCACGGCATCCCGCTCTTTGCCGTTTCGATCGCCCTGGAACGCCAGGGGCAGATCGTTGCCGGCGTCATCTACAATCCGGCAATGGACGAGCTCTACACCGCCGAACGCGGCGGCGGCGCCTTCATGAACGACCGCCGGCTGCGCGTCGCCGGCCGCATCAAGCTGGTCGATACGGTGATCGGTTGCGGCGTGCCGCATCTCGGCCGCGGCCACCACGGCAATTTCCTCGTCGAACTGCGCAACGTCATGGCTGAGGTCTCCGGCGTGCGCCGCTTGGGGGCCGTCTCGCTCGATCTCGCCTATGTCGCCGCCGGCCGCATGGACGGGTTTTGGGAAACCGGCCTGTCGGCCTGGGACGTCGCCGCCGGCCTGCTGCTGATCCGCGAGGCGGGTGGCTTCGTTTCGGATATGGACGGTGGTCAGGACATGCTCGACAACGGCTCGGTGGTCGCCGGCAACGAGGTCATCCAGCGCGCTTTGCTGAAGGCCGTGAAGAAGCCGCTCTCGGCACGCTGACTGACACGCCGCGCTGATGCGCCGCAGTCGCAAAACCGCAATGGAAGCTTGAAATACTGCCCGGCAAGCGCCCAGATCATAGTGCGCGGCGCAGGAACCCGGCAGTGAACGACATCAAGCCCCACCACGACATCCCGTTCATCGGACGCTGGCACTATTCGCGTGCCGAGATGATCGCCGACGGCATCGTCCATGCGGTCGGCATCGTGCTGGCGATCTCGGCGGGTTCGGCGCTGCTGGCGCTAGCGGCGTTTCGCGTCGGGCCGGGCGAATACATCGCCGCTGCCTTCTATGTGGTTTCGCTGCTCACCGTGCTGTCGGTGTCGCTGACCTACAATTTGTGGCCGGTGTCGTCGCCGGCGAAATGGATCCTGCGGCGCTTCGACCATGCCGCGATCTATCTCCTGATCGCCGCGACCTACACGCCTTTCCTGGCTCAGCTCGAAGGCTCGCCGCTGGCGCACTGGATGATTGTCCTCGTCTGGGCCGCTGCAGCGCTGGGCATCGCCATCAAGGTGTTTTTTCCCGGCCGTTTCGACCGGCTGGCGATCGTCTTCTATCTCGCCATCGGCTGGAGCGGCATCGTCCTGGTAAAGCCGCTTGTCCAGACCCTGCCGACGACGTCGATCGCGCTGATCGTTGCCGGCGGCATCGTCTATTCCTGCGGCGTCATCTTCTTTGCCTGGAAGGGATTGCGCTTCCACAATGCGCTGTGGCACGGCTTCGTCGTCACCGGCGCCGGCCTGCATCTGGCCGCCATGGTCGACTGTCTGGTCATCAATCGCCTCTGACACAGGCTTATAGACGCGGCAATATTGCCAAGCGCCATTCAATTTGGTCACAATTCCGTTTAGAGTCGCGGTCTACGTGATCGGCGGCGGCATCGGAAACGGGGCACGGATGGCTTTTCTCAGATCCTTCGGCATGGGCAGACGCTCTGATGTCCTGATCTACGATCCGCATAAACTGTCGAGCCCGCAGGTCTTTCTGCTGACCATGATGATCTTCCTGGTCATCGTCGCCTTCATAGCCGCCATCCTGACCCGCCAGATCTCGACCGCCTTTGGCAGCAATCCCGGCCTCAACGGCCTGATCGTCGGCGTGTTGGTGGTCGGCATCCTCTTGGCCTTCGCTCAGGTCGGACGGCTGTTTCGCGAAGTGCGCTGGGTGAATTCGTTCCGTGCCGGCTCGGAGACCACCGAACCGGTGCTGCTG
The DNA here is from genome assembly GCF_056404355.1 of Mesorhizobium sp. P2_D5. Lineage (NCBI taxonomy): Bacteria > Pseudomonadati > Pseudomonadota > Alphaproteobacteria > Hyphomicrobiales > Phyllobacteriaceae > Mesorhizobium > Mesorhizobium sp. P2_D5. The sequence continues at coordinate 250,484 of NZ_JBFUEE010000005.1, read as the reverse complement.
GCGCCGATGAAGGCGATGATCGGCCGCTCCTCGGCGACGGCCTTCTCGACCAGTTCAATGCGCACCATGCTCGATTCCATTGCCACGCGGCTCGACGAAAGCCGTGACACGTCGCGCTATCTCGTCGGCCTGCTGGTGTTCCTCGGCCTGCTCGGCACCTTCTGGGGTCTGTTGAACACCATCGCCTCGATCCGTGAGACCATCGAATCGCTCGATCCAGGTACGGGCGATGCCGCTGCGGTGCTCGATTCGCTGAAGCAAGGCCTTTCGGCGCCGCTGGCCGGCATGGGGACGGCCTTCTCGTCCTCGCTGTTCGGCCTGTCCGGCTCGCTGGTGCTCGGCTTCCTCGACCTGCAGGCCGGCCGCGCCCAGACGCGCTTCTACACCGAACTGGAAAACTGGCTGTCCTCGGTCACCGATCTGTCGTCCGACATCGTCGTCTCCGACCAGGCCAAGACCGAATCCTCGGACGAGATCCGGGTCTTGTCGGAAAGGCTGCGCAGCATGCAGGAGAATGGCGGCGGCTCCAATCCGCGCGTCGCCACCGCCATGGCCAATCTCGCCGACGGCATTTCCGGCCTGGTCAAGAACATGCGCTCGGAGCAGCAGATCATGCGCGACTGGGTCGAGGCCCAGTCCGACGAGCAGAAGGCGATGCGCAACACGCTGGAAAAGATTGCCGACGCCCTGAAGAAGCCCGGGGTGCATTGACGTGGCGCTGGCGCGTGGACGGCGCACCGATCGCCGCATCGATTACTGGCCGGGCTTCGTCGACGCGCTGTCGACGCTGCTTCTGGCGATCATGTTCCTGCTCACCGTCTTCGTGCTGGCGCAGTTCCTGCTGGGCCGCGAAATCTCCGGCAAGGACACGGCGCTCTCGCGACTCAATTCGCAGATCAACGAGTTGACCCAGCTTCTGGCGCTGGAGCGCTCGACGGCACAGGACAAGGAAGATTCGCTCGCCAATCTGCAGGCTTCGCTGTCGGCGGCGGAAGCGGAAAAGAGCCGGCTCGAACAATTGCTGGCGCAAGGTGCCGGCGCCGGAGACGCCGCCAACCAGCGTGCCGTAGCACTTTCGGGCGAACTCGACAGCCAGCGCCAGATCAGTCAGCAGGCGCTGAGCCAGGTCGAGATTCTCAACCAGCAGATTGCAGCACTGCGCAAGCAGATCGGTGCGCTCGAGGATGCGCTCAACGTCTCCGAAACCCGCGATCGTGATTCCAACACCAAGATCGCCGATCTCGGCCGCCGCCTGAACGTCGCACTGGCGCAGCGCGTCCAGGAATTGAACCGCTACCGCTCCGACTTCTTCGGCCGCTTGCGCGAGATCCTCGCCGACCGCGAGAACATCCGCATCGTCGGCGACCGCTTCGTCTTCCAGTCCGAAGTGCTGTTCCCGACCGGCTCCGAAGTGATCAACGATGCCGGCAAGGTGGAGATGAAGAAACTTGCCGACGCCATCATCGAATTGCAGAAGGAAATCCCGCCCGAGATCAACTGGGTGCTGCGCGTCGACGGCCATACCGACAACAAGCCGCTCTCCGGCACCGGCCGCTACCGCGACAACTGGGAGCTGTCGACGGCGCGTTCGACCTCGGTGGTGAAGTTCCTGATCGAGAACGGCGTGCCGGCCAACCGCCTGGTCGCCGCCGGCTTCGGCGAGTTCCAGCCGCTCGACCCCGCCGACACCGAAGAGGCGCGCAACAAGAACCGGCGTATTGAACTGAAGCTCACCGAACGTTGATCCATCATCACGCGGCATCACGCGAATTTGTTCGCCGGCTCAACTCTAGGGCGTAGAGCGAGGCCGGCAAGGCCTGAAAAGATTATCTTTTTTTAATTACACATCGTCGAATTGCGGTCCTAGCTTCCCCGCCTGGGCCGAGAACCGCCGGCGATGAACCCCATCGCGACGCGACGGAACCGGACGGCCCGCACCCGGAGGGCAGGCGAGACAATCGCCGCCTTCCTCTTCAGGAGGAGAACGCGACGATGCGCTCTTTTTTTCCCAGCACCTCGCTTAGAACTGCAACACTCACGGCGGTCCTCATCGCCGTTCCGCTTGCCGGCGCCTATGCCGCGGGCCATCACAGAGGCGCTCTCGACGCCGGCGACCCGACCGACTTTACGGGGCCGCGCGTCGAAGGACTCATCCAACAGGTTCAAGGCGTCCGCCAGGGCATAGTCGATGCAAGGCAGGCCAACAACATCACGCCCGCCGTCGCCGAACGCCTGGAAATGCGGACGGTCCGCATCAGTCAGGCGGCCGAGAAGATAGCGGCATCGGATCACGGCAGGATACCGGCCGCGCAATACCATGAGCTGCTGCGCCGTCTCGACAATGTCGACCAGCGCCTGAGGGCCGGTATTGGCAGCGATTTCCTGATGGGCGATGGCTCCGACGGCGGAAACTATCCGAACGGCTGAAAGCTTGAACACCAAGCTCTAGCACTTCGATCTCGCGCATGATTCCTTCCGAGATCCTGCGCCAGGAAAGGACCACCTGGCGCCCTCGGGGCCCCCTCTCCCGCGGGCGTCCTTTTTCCCTTAGCCCAGGTTGCTACCAGCCCAGGTTCCTGCCAGCCCAGTTTCCTACCAACCAAGCCAGACGGCAATCAGGGCGACGACCGCCGGCACGGTCTGAATGAACAGGATCTTGCGGCCAACCGTTGCCGCGCCATAGAGGCCAGCGATGGCCACGCACAACAGGAAGAAAACCTTGACCTGAAAACCGGCTGTCCCGAGGTAAAGCCCCCAGATCAGGCCCGCGGCGAGGAAGCCGTTGTAGAGACCCTGATTGGCGGCGAGCACCTTCGAGGCGCTGGCGAATTCCGGCTTCAGATTGAACGCCTTGTGCCCACGCGGCGTGTCCCACAGCACCATTTCGAGATAGACGATGTAGACATGGATCAAGGCCACCAGTCCGACCAGGATGTTGCCGATCATGTTGTTCCCCCTTCAGGCGAGGCCAGCAGCATTTCACGCGTGACCTCACCTGTGCAAGATGCATCCGCCGCACAGTGCCGCAGGCTTGCAAACGCTTTTGCGTTGGTATCTTTTCGCGCCGTCCTCAATCACGGAAGCCGCCATGTCCTTTCAGAAACTCGATGATCTCGGTCACAAGCTCGAAGCGCTTGAGCATGCGCTGGCCATCCTCGGCGCTGACGAGGCCACCCACATGGCTGTCGGCGGCGGCGAGAAGCGCGCCGAGGCAATGTCGGCGCTGGCCGGCATGTACCACACCAGGGCAACGGCCCCGGAAATCGCCGACTGGCTCGCCGCGGCCGAACAGGAAGCGTTGAGTGAGGAGCAACGGGCCGCGGTCGCCGAATTGCGGCGACAGTACACCAACCTGACCTGCCTGCCGGTCGAGTTCGTCGAACGTCAGACCACCGCGCGCATGCGTTGCGAGCAGCTGTGGCGCGACCTGCGCGCCAAGAACGACTGGGCGGGCTTCCTGCCGGCGCTGGAGGGCGTGGTGGCGCTGGTGCGCGAAGAGGCGGCGCTGCGTGCCGACGTGCTCGGTCTTGCCCCTTATGACGCGCTCATGGAGCAATACGACCCCGGCAACCGCGCCGCCGACATCACGCCTGTCTTCACCGACCTCAAGGCTTTCCTGAAAGGCTTCGTGCCGGAGGCGCTGGCGATACAGGAAGCCCGGCTGCGCAAGCGCCCGCTGAAGCCGCTTTCGGGCACCTATGCGATCGACCGGCAACGCGAGCTCGGCCTTGCCATGATGACGGCGGTCGGCTTCGACCTCACGCATGGGTCGCTGTCGGTGTCGCACCATCCCTTCTGCGGCGGCGTGCCGAGCGACGTGCGCATCACCACCCGCTACAAGACCTCGGACTTCCTGTCGGCATTGATGGGCGTGCTGCACGAGGCCGGCCATGCGCTGTATGAACAGAACCTGCCGAAGGCATGGGCGCACTGGCCGCTCGGCAAGGCGCGCGGCATGGCCGTGCATGAAAGCCAGAGCCTGTTCGTCGAAAAGCAGCTCGGCCGCAACCCGGCCTTCTGGCGCTGGGCGCTGCCGGTGGTCGAAAAGCATCTCGGCGAAGCCTGGTCGCTCGACGACATCCTGCCGCATGTGCATCACGTCGAGCGCGGCCTGATCCGTGTCGATGCCGACGAGGTGACCTACCCGCTGCATGTCATCCTGCGCTACGAGCTGGAGCAGGAGCTCGTCTCGGGCAGGCTGGAGGTGGCAGAACTGCCAGAAGCCTGGGACGCCAAGATGCGCGACTATCTCGGCCTCTCCACCATCGACAATCCGGCCGACGGGCCGATGCAGGACGTGCACTGGCCGGGTGCCGCCTTCGGCTACTTCCCCTCCTACACGCTGGGCGCGATGATGGCGGCGCAGCAATGGGCGGCGCTGACACGCGAGCATCCTGCCGCCGATGACGATCTCGCCAAAGGCAATTTCGCGTCAATCAACGCATGGCGTCGCGAAAAAATCTGGTCGCAGGGGTCTCGCTGGTCGACCCCGGACCTGCTCGAACGCGCCACCGGCGAAAAGCTCGACGCCAGCTATTTCGTCAACCATCTGAAGCAGCGATACGGAGCGGCTTGAGGGGAGGTCGGCACATCAGGAGGCAGATGTTTGCGACTACTCCGCTGCGCCCCTGAAGGCGCTGGCGCCGGTTTCGAACTGCAGCTTGGCCAGCCGCGCATAGATGCCGCCCTTGGCGACGAGGCTCTGATGCGTGCCTTCCTCGACGATGCGGCCGCCATCCATGACCAGGATCCTGTCGGCCTTCAGCACCGTCGCCAGCCGGTGGGCGATGACGATGGTGGTGCGGCCCTGCATCAGGCGTTCCAGCGCCATCTGCACCAGCGTCTCGCTTTCGGCGTCGAGGGCCGAGGTCGCCTCGTCGAGCAGCAGGATCGGCGCGTCGCGCAGGATGGCGCGAGCGATCGCCACCCGTTGGCGCTGACCGCCGGACAGCGTCACCCCGCGCTCGCCGACCTGGCTGTCATAGCCTTTCTCGAGCTTGAGGATGAATTCGTCGGCGAGCGCATCCTTCGCCGCCGTCTCGATCTGGGCCTCGCTGGCGCCCGGCCGGCCAAAGCCGATATTGTCGCGCGCGCTTGCCGCGAAAATGGTGACGTCCTGCGGCACGATGGCGATGCGCTCGCGGACCGAGACCGGATCGGCTTCGCGCACATCGACGCCATCGATCAGGATCTTGCCGGTTTCAGGATCGTAGAAGCGCAGGATCAGCGAAAAGACCGTGCTCTTGCCGGCCCCTGATGGACCGACGATCGCCACCGTCTCGCCGGGCATGACCTGAAAGCTCAAGCCGTGCACGGCAGCGCGGTCGGGCCTTGCCGGATAGGAGAAGGAGACGTCATCGAAGGCGATCGCGCCCTTGGCGACGGCAGGCAGCGGCTTCGGATCGGCCGGCGCCTGGATTGCCGGCTTCTCGGCCAGGATCTCGGTCAGCCGTTCGGCAGCACCCGCCGCTTGCGCAAGCTCGCCCCAGACTTCGGACAGCGCGCCGAGCGCACCGGCGGCAAACACCGAATAGAGCAGGAACTGGCCGAGCGTGCCCGGCGACAGATTGCCGTCAAGCACGTCACGCGAGCCGAACCACAGCACCGCCACGACGGACGAGAAGATGGTGAAAATGGCAAAAAAGGTGAGGAAGGAGCGCGCGAAGATCGAGGTACGCGCCGCCTCGAAAGTGGCTTCCACCGCGCCGGAGAAATGCCCGGTGACGAGCTTTTCATTGGTGAAGGCCTGCAAGGTGCGCACCGCGCCGATCTGTTCGCTGGCATAGGCGGTGGCATCGGCAAGTGTATCCTGCGCCTGCCGCGACTTGCGCCGCACCGAGCGGCCGAAGGCGACCAGCGGCAGCACGATGACCGGAATGGCCGCAATGACCAGGCCGGACAGTTTCGGGCTGGTGACGACCATCATCCCCAACGCGCCAAGGCCGAGAATGACGTTGCGCAGCGCCACCGATGCCGTCGCCCCGACCGCCGACTTGACCTGCGTCGTGTCTGCGGCGAGCCGCGACACGATCTCGCCCGACTGGGCGGTGTCGAAAAAGGACGGCGACAGCGTCGTCACATGGGTAAAAACATCGCGCCTGATATCGGCGACGACTCGCTCGCCGAGCGTGATGACGAAATAGTAGCGGCTGGCCGAGGCGGCCGCCAGCACGGCGGCCATCGCCACCAAGGCTGCGAAATATTCGGCGATGAAGATGGTGTTGGCCGACGAGAAACCATGATCGATCATGCGCCGCACGGCCAGCGGCAGCGCCAGCGTCGTTGCCGCTGCGATGACCAGCGAAATCAGCGCGCCGACGACGAGCGTGCGATAATGCGTGATATACGGGAACAGGCGCCTGAGCGGCTTGAGCGAGCGCCGGCGCTCGTCTGCGCTGCTGGTTTGCGCCATTCCTGCGTTTCCTCTAGCCGCCTCTCGGCTATGCGCCTCAATATATGCGCTTGCCGCGGCCTTGTGATTCAATTCCGGCTGATGTATAGGCTCGCCGACCGTTTTAGAAGCCGTGGCTCCTCAATAGCTGCGGCTTCGAGTTTTAAAAAGGGGCGCATCGACGCAGGCTTATGCCCGTCGGCAGCGCCGGCAAGCCAGGAACCGAACCATGAAGACCGACATCCATCCCGATTACCACACCATCAAGGTCGTCATGACCGACGGCACCGAATACATGACCCGTTCGACCTGGGGCAAGGAAGGCGATACGATGAACCTCGATATCGACCCGACCACCCACCCGGCCTGGACCGGCGGCCAGCAGACCCTGCTCGACCGCGGTGGTCGCTTGTCGAAGTTCAAGAAGCGTTTTGAAGGTTTCGGCCTCTAAGCCCGACGACCTTTTCGCAGATCGAAAAGCCCGCCCTTGTGGCGGGTTTTTTGTTGACCGCGAGTCGCCGTAGTGGGACGCAGTCGGCCAGGGAGAGCGATATGTCTATGCTCAACGACAAGCGGTGGTCCGGTCTCACGGGTGGGTACAAGGTTGTCTATGATCCCCGACCGGCGTTGCGAGCGCTGACCCTTCGGTATGATGACGAGACGGCGTGGGGCGAACTTTGGAATGAATTGCATCATCAAGGCGATGTCGGAGACGCATCCTACGCCGCAATCCCAGAAATCGTTCGAATCTCTGCAGAACGCTCTCCAGTGAATTGGGGAGTCTACAGTCTGGCCGCGGTAATCGAAGAAGCGCGATTGCTCGACAGCCGAAACCCGCCAATTCCAGGTTGGATCGAACCGCACTACAAAGCCGCCTGGCAGTTGCTTTTCCATTTGGCGTTGCGAGATCTGGAAACTGAGGCCGACGAAGCGACAGTGACATATGCGTTGGCTGTTGTTGCGCTTCATCGAGGCAGTCTCGGCCTAGCCCGGATGGCAATGTGCACGGAGGACGAGCGCGCTGAAATGTTACGGAACTATCTCGGCCGCTAGCCTTACTCCGCCAACAGTTCCCGCAGCGCCATCCGCTTGTAAGCCGAGACCAGTCTGTCGCCCTCTTGCCTGTCGACCGAGATCGCCAGCCGGACGGCGGCCTCGCCCATCTGCCAGACCAGGAACGCCGTGGTTTCCAGCGCCGTCGGATCGGCTGCCGGCCGCAGCCGCTTCAGCACCGCGGTGAGGAATTCGGCGTTGGCCCGGCTGTCGGCGAGTTCGAGCTGGCGCAGCGCCTTGTCGGCCTGCGTGCCCGACCAGATGTCGCGCATCACCGGCTCGGCCAGGAACAGCCCGTAGTAGATATCGACCAGCTCCGAAAACGCTTGGCGCAGGCCTTCGGCGTCGCCGACATCGGCGAGTGCCGCCGAGATGCACGCCTGGCTTTCGGCGGTGTAGCGCTCGGCCAGCGCCCAGACGATCGCCCGCTTGTCCGGAAAGAACTGGTAGAGCGAGCCGATCGACACCCCTGCCCGTTCCGCCACTTCGCCCATGCGCATGGCGTCGCTGCCTTGCTCGGCAATCAGTGCCGAGGCAGCGGCGAGCATGCGTTCGACCCGCTCGCGGCTGCGCTGCTGGCTCGGCGCCCGGCGCGGCGAAGCAATCTGCTCCTGTGACGAAACCGGCGCGGCGGTGTCTTCCATGGCTGTCTCCAATGCCAACAAAATCGCTTGACTCGCAAAATACGAGGGTTTATCACGTTTTGCAAATGTGAGGATTACTCATGTTTTGAAACAGAGGAAACCAGCCATGAACAACACGACACCAAACCCCATCCTGATCCTCGGCGGCACCGGCAAGACCGGCCGCCGCCTTGCCGAGCGACTGACTGCGCATGGCGTGCCGGTGCGCATCGGCTCGCGTTCGGGCACCCCGCACTTCGACTGGGAAGTCCCGGCGACCTGGGGCCCTGCAATGCAGGGCGTCAGCGCCGTCTACATCAGCTACTATCCCGATCTAGCGGTGCCGGGTGCCGCCGACGTGATCGGCGCCTTCGCCAGGCTTGCCGTACAGAACGGCATCACCCGGCTGGTGCTGCTGTCGGGGCGTGGCGAGGCAGAAGCCCAACGTTCCGAAGAGATGCTGAAGGCTTCTGGCGCCGACTGGACGATCCTGCGCTGCGCCTGGTTCTCGCAGAACTTCAGCGAAGGCTTTCTTGTCGAGCCCTTGGCTGAGGGCGAAGTGGCTTTGCCGGTCGGCAATGTCGGCGAGCCGTTTGTCGATGCCGATGACATCGCCGACGTCGCCTTTGCCGTGCTGACTGAGCCGGGGCATGCCGGCCAGCTCTACGAACTGACCGGGCCGCGGCTGCTGAGCTTCGCCGACGCCGTCGCCGAGATCGGAAAGGCCGCCGGGCGCGACATCCGCTTTGTCAGGATTTCGCATGACGAATTCACCGCCGCCGTGACCGCGCACGACCTGCCGCCCGAATTCGCCTGGTTGCTCAACGAGCTGTTCACCGAAGTGCTTGACGGCCGCAACGAGACGCTAGCCGACGGCGTCCAGCGCGTGCTTGGCCGCCAGCCAAGAGACTTCTCCGCCTACGCATATGAAACCGCAGCAACCGGCATCTGGAGCAACTGACATGATCAAGCTTCTTCCCACCCTTACCATCATTGCCGCAATCGGCTCGGGGGTCGTCGGCGGCGTGTTTTTCGCCTTTTCCAATTTCGTCATGGCGGCGCTTGCCCGACTGCCCGTCCCCAGCGGCATCGCGGCGATGAATTCGATCAACGTCACGGTGATCACCCCGACCTTCATGACGGCGCTTTTCGGTACCGGCCTGCTCTGTCTGGTGCTCATCGCCGCCGCCATCATGGGCTGGAGCCAGTCCGGCTCGTACTGGTTGCTTGCCGGCGCGGTGATCTACCTGATCGGCAACCCGATCGTGACCATGATCTTCAACGTGCCGCTCAACGATGCGCTCGCCGCCGTCGACCCGGCCAGCAGCAACGGCGCCGCTGTGTGGGCGAACCATCTGAGCCAATGGGTGATGTGGAACCACGTCCGCACCATCACCGCCATCATGGCGATGGCCTGCTTCATTCTCTCATTGCTCTAAGCAACTCCAGGAAAAGTGCGTGGCCGTCCGGATTTGCGTCGAGACAAAGTGAGAAGCGTTCTGCGAAATGCAAAAGATCCTGCTCAGGCGGGGTCTTTTTGCGTATGACCCTTCCGGTCGGAATGGCCGAGATCGCGATCCGGGTCGATGACATCGCGGACCAGTTGCTTAAGCTTGGCCGCTTCCGGAAAGCCGCCGTCACGCTTGCGGTCCCAGATCAGCGTATCATTGCAGGAAATGGTGAAGATGCCGCCGGTGCCTGGCACCAGCGTCACTTCGCCGAGGTCGGTGCCGAAGGTCGACAGCAGCTCCTGCGCCATCCAGCCGGCACGCAGCAGCCACTGGCACTGCGTGCAATAGGTGACAATAACCCGAGGTTCATGCGGCAAGCTCATGCCAGGATCTCATATGCGCGAACTGTGGTCCCGGCAAAGCGATCATGTATAGGTTCATTGCCAAGAGCTATGGATATCGCGATCCAGATCGGCCAGATCAAGGCCAAAACGAATGCGGCGTATGCACCCGTAATTTCCAGCCAAGAGAAGTCTTGCGCGACTCCCGGAGCATTGCCCCATGCCCGAAAAGCGAACCAGCCTCCAGTTAGCGCCATGGACAAAGGGCCGAGAAGCTTCATAGCCTGTCGGCGCATAGCCTTTTGAACTGGTAGGCCGACCCTGCTTTTGTCATCTTGGTCATGCACCATGATGGTCATGACTCGCTTGCCTAGCGATTGGCCGGACTTCAATTCCATGAGAAATAGATACGTCGTTAGAACGAGCATTTCGAGGAAACCCGCATCCATCGCAGCCGATCGGAAATTTCCTAGCGGGTCGAGGTCAATCGAAATGGCAGAGCTTCCTTCCGTCTGCGCATCCGATGTCGTCCCTACGGCCCATTCTGCAACCGTCAAACCGAACACTGATGTTCTACACACCTGCCAATTGTAGCGGGTGAGCGACGGATTTCCATGTAGCGTACCTTCTTGGCATATTCTCCAGTTCAGCCAAAAACTGCCTTTCACTCCGCCATCAGTCAGCGAAAACAAAGTCGCCACCAGTGCAAAAATAGGTATCAGGACTACAAGATAATCTATGAACGAAGCGATGAACCGGCGCCAAAAGCCACCCCGGCGGGGCCATGACATGGCGCTGGCGAACTGAGCGTGCTCAAGGTCAGTCATCTACCCCCCATTGATAGCTGACAGATTTGTATCAGCGATACGTCACTGGATAACTATGTTGGCATGCGCTACCCAGCGGCTGGCTATCTATGCCGCGCTGAGCTTGGCCATCGTCTCGTCGTCGACTTCGAAGTTGGCGTAGACGCTTTGAACGTCATCGTCATCCTCGAGCGTGGCGACCAGCTTCATCAGCGACTGTGCCCGATCCTCGTCGACCGGAACGCTGTTCTGCGGCTTCCAGATCGGCTTCACCGATTCAGCTTCGCCGAGCGAGGCTTCCAGCGCCTTCGACACTTCGCCGAGATTCTCGAAAGCGCAGTAGATCGTGTGGCCTTCCTCATCGGATTCCACGTCATCGGCGCCGGCTTCGATCGCCGCGTCCATCACCTTGTCGGCGCTGCTAGCCGATGCCGGATAATAGATCTCGCCGGCACGATCCCACATGAACGACACCGAACCGGTTTCGCCCATCGCCCCGCCGGCCTTGGTGAAGGCGGCGCGCACGTTCGAGGCCGAACGGTTGCGGTTGTCGGTCAGCGCTTCGACGATGACCGCGACGCCGCCGGGTCCGTAGCCCTCATAGCGCACGGCTTCGTAATTCTCGGCATCGCCCATCGAGGCCTTGTTGATGGCGCGCTGGATGTTGTCCTTCGGCATCGACACCGCCTTGGCGTTCTGCACGGCCAGGCGCAGGCGCGGGTTCATCGATGGATCGGGCGTCCCGCTTTTGGCGGCAACGGTGATTTCGCGCGCCAGCTTGGAAAACATTTTCGACCGCACCGCATCCTGGCGGCCCTTGCGGTGCATGATGTTCTTGAACTGTGAATGGCCAGCCATGGCACCCCTGTCGTCTTCTCGGCTAGAGCATCCCGAAGCGGGGCGATCTCACCTCGTCTTCTGCAAAATGCTCGAATTCAAAATTTCAGAGCGTCCCAGGTGCAACTCGTGGAAGCACGGCGTTCTCTGTCGGAATGGCCGGCTTATAGATAAATCGGCTCAATTCGTCCAGCCGCGAGGCCGCCGCAATCGCTCACGCCTTCAGGTCGGACTTCAGCCGGTCTATGATGCTGATCGCAGGGCTGGCATGTCGGCTGATCCAGCGATCCTACGCGACAGCGACAAACTCCAAGGTCTCGTGACGCGGCTATGCTCTTGCCAACCTCAATGTCCCTCGCCGGACTTCGCTTTTCTCCGTCGCCGCGCCAGCATGTTGAGCCCTTCGACCAAGGCCGAAAAACCCATCGCCGCGTAGATGTAACCCTTGGGCACATGGTAGCCCATGCCGTCGGCGATCAGCGTCATGCCGATCATCAGCAGGAAGCCCAGCGCCAACATGACGATGCTCGGGTTCTTGGCGATGAAATTTGCCAGCGGTCCGGCCGCCAGCATCATCACGCTGACCGCGACGATCACGGCAATGTACATGATGGCGATCTCGTCGGTCATGCCGACGGCGGTGATGATCGAATCTATGGAGAAGACGAGGTCGAGCAGCAGGATCTGGAAGATCGCGCCGGCGAGGCTGATCTGCAGGGTCTCACCCAGCATCGTGTCCCGGTGATCGTCGGGATCGACCGTGTGATGGATCTCCTTGGTCGCCTTCCAAACCAGGAACAGGCCGCCGGCAATCAGGATCAGGTCGCGCCAGGAAAACCCGTGACCGAAGGCGGTGAACACCGGCGTCGTCAGCTGGACGATGATCGAAATCGTGGCCAGCAGCACCAGCCGCATGATCAGCGCCGCCGAGATGCCGAGCCGGCGGGCGCGCGCCCTTTGCGCTTCCGGCAGCTTGTTGGTCAGGATCGAGATGAAGATCAGATTGTCGATGCCGAGCACGATCTCCAGCACCACCAGCGTCAGCAGCGCGACCCAGGCCGTTGGATCGGAGACAAAGTGAAAATGCGGCGCCAGGAATTCGATGAGCTGCATGGAGGTCGTCCCCTCTACGATCTAGAGCAGTGTCGCCGGCAATTAGGTACTGCTTGCGTCCATATCAATGTCGCGACCAGAAGGACGGTGCGGTTTCCTCCAGCCGCGGGCCGCGACGAAACGGCGCGATCCTCTCGGTAAGCCCCGTGCGGTCGGAAATATCGACGCCGACGCCGCACAATGTCGCCGGTCCGGTTGCTGCCTCGAAACGCCCTTTCGGCACTTTCGACAGGAACCGGTTGAGCGGTTCCTCCTTGTCCATGCCGAGCGAGGAATCGTAGTCGCCACACATGCCGGCGTCGGAAATGTAACCCGTGCCGCCATTGAGGATCTGGTGATCGCCGGTCGGCTGGTGCGTGTGGGTGCCGACGACGAGACTGGCGCGGCCATCGACGAAATGCGCAAAGCACATCTTTTCCGAAGTCGCCTCGGCATGGAAGTCGATGATCACGGCATCCGCCTGCTCGCCGAGCGGACAGGCGGCCAGTTCGCGCTCACCGGCCTGGAACGGATCGTCGAGTTCGGGGTGCATGAACACCCGGCCCATGATGTTGGCGACCAGCACGCGCGCACCGCTCCTGGCGATGTAGACGCCGGAGCCGCGTCCGGGCGTGCCCTTGGGGAAATTGGAGGGGCGCAGAAAGCGCTCTTCGCGCGGCGCGAAGGCCAGCGCGTCGCGCTGGTCCCAGACATGGTTGCCGGTGGTGACAACATCGGCGCCCGCCGCGATCGTTTCGCGAAAGATCTCTTCGGTGATGCCAAAGCCGCCGGCGGCATTCTCGCCGTTGACGATGACGAAATCGAGTTTGAAATCGGAGATCAGTCCCGGCAGTTGTTCCCACACTGCCGTGCGTCCCGTTTTTCCAACCATGTCGCCGAGGAAGAGAAGTCTCATATGATCCCGCACCGAATGTCAGCGAAGCAAAAGCTGCATGACGTCTGTGAAAAGATCATGCGTCCATTGCGCTTGTCTACAATTTTGGCGCGAAGCGGCGCAACCCACTCTCCGTGAGTATTTCCGGGATGACGACGTCGTGGTCCTCATCTGGCACCAGCCCCACCTCCTGGCAGTCGAAGGCGATGCCGATCAATCTGGGCGGCAGCCCCTTGTCGACCAGCTTGGCGATGGCGCGGTCGTAGTAGCCGGCACCATAGCCGATGCGATGGCCGCGCGCGTCGAAAGCGGCGAGCGGCACCAGCATCACCGTGGGGTCGAGCACCTCGGCCTCCTCATGCGGGCCGACAGTGCCGAAACCCATCTCGACCATCGGCGCGCCGCGCACCAATTCGCGAAAGACGATGGTGGTCTTGTCGAGGATCGCCGGCAGGCAAAGCCTGGCTCCCTTCTCGCGCAAGGCGAACATCAGCGGCCGGACGTCGACTTCCGAGCGCATCGGCCAGAAGCCGGAGACGATCTGACCCGGCTCGACAGCGAGGTGATCGCGCGCCGTCTCGGCCATTTCGAGGGCGATCTCCACTCGCCAGAATTCATCGAGCGCGTCGCGGCGCCCGAGTGCCTCGAGCCGAAGCTGCTTTTTCAGGTGTTTTGAGGATGTCATGTGCAGACGATAGAAAAGGTCAGATTTCGGTGGAGCTTTAGGAGCGACGTTTTCTACCGCATCATCCACCGAAAGACATGGATGCGTTGCGAAAAGTGACGATCCACACAACCGGTGGAGAGAGCGATCCCGGGAACCTACAAAGTAGGTGGGCGCCGTGTGAGAAAACCCACGGGTCTTCCCAGGGACAGCTCCCTAAGGATCGTTAAGGCCCCGGGGAAAATGTTCTCCTGCCGGGAAGCACAGACCGTCCCGACCAATATAGGCTGCTGGTCGGCTAAGCGCCAGAGAGATGACATTCTTTCCGTGGCGGATCCGCGCCCCTCGCTGCCGCCGACAAGCCACCCTTGCACAGGCGGAGCCGCGTCCTTACGGTCGTCATGACCAACCAAGAGCAATTCCAGGAAAAGTGTGGACGGTTTCCGTCCGGAATTGCGTCAAAACAAAGAGATAGAGCGGTTCGACGTTTCCGTGAAACGGCGAACCACTCTAAGGAGCAACAATGCGTTTCGAAGGCACGGCGGCCTATGTCGCCGACAAGGATCTGATGGTGGCGGTCAACGCCGCGATCGCGCTGGAACGGCCCCTGCTGGTCAAGGGCGAGCCCGGCACCGGCAAGACCGAACTCGCCAGGCAAGTTGCGGCAGCCCTTGGCCTCGACCTGATAGAATGGCACGTCAAGTCGACCACCAGGGCGCAGCAGGGCCTGTACGAATACGATGCCGTGTCGCGGCTGCGCGACAGCCAGCTCGGCGACGAGCGCTTCAACGACATCAGGAACTACATCAAGCGCGGTAAGCTTTGGGAGGCGTTCTCGGCCGGCAAGAAGGTCGTGCTTCTGATCGACGAGATCGACAAGGCCGATATCGAGTTCCCCAACGATTTGCTGCAGGAACTCGATCGGATGGAGTTCTTCGTCTACGAGACCGGCGAGACCATTCGCGCCGCGGTCAGGCCGATCGTCATCATCACCTCCAACAACGAGAAGGAACTGCCGGACGCCTTCCTGCGCCGCTGCTTCTTCCACTACATCCGCTTTCCCGACGTCGAGACGCTGCACAAAATCGTCGACGTGCACTATCCCGGCATCAAGCAGAACCTTGTGCGCGCGGCGCTGACCCAGTTCTACGAGATCCGCGATGTGCCCGGCCTGAAGAAGAAGCCGTCGACCTCGGAAGCGCTCGACTGGATCCGCCTGCTGGTCGCCGACGACATCGCACCGGAAGACCTGCGCGCCGACCCGAAGAACGCATTGCCCAAGCTGCACGGCGCGCTTCTGAAGAACGAACAGGACGTGCATCTGTTCGAGCGGCTGGCCTTCATGGCGAGGCGGCAGGGCTAAGACTGTCCGTGCAGGTGTCCGCTACGAGCGAACCTCGCCAACGGTCTGAGCGGAACGCTGCCCCCTTTCCTCCTGCGGCGCGGCAGTCTTCACACCGAAGATGATGAAGCTGATGACGGCAAGGGCTAGAACGCCGATCCCGCTATAGAGCATGACCCAGCCAAAACCGTTGACCAGGGCTGCATGCGCGATGGCGCCGGATGGGTCGAGGGCCGTGAGCTTGGGCGAGTGCTGTGTCAGGCCGTCGAGGTTTCCGGTGGCGATCTTTTCCGCCAGCGTGCGCAATTCGCCGGGGTCGAAGGCCGTGCCAAATGCGTTCCGCAGATAAGAAACGATCCCCTGCGTCAACAGCAGGCCCAGCACCGCGATGTTGATGGCGAGCGTGATCAGGCGTGCGCTGATATCGATTCCCGAGGCCATGCCGGCACGATCCGGCGATACCGATCCGGTCGTGGTGTTGGTGGTCGGTGAATTGGTCAGGCCGATGCCAACGCCGGCGATCAGCGTACCGGGCAGCATCGTCACCCAATTGGCTCCCTCGAGCCCGGAGCCTATCCTCATCGAGATAAAACCGATCCCCAATGTCAACAGCCCGAGCGGGATCGCAATGCGGGCCTGATAGCGCGCGCGCAGGCGCTCGGCGGTCGAGGACATCAGCATCAGGGGAAGCGTGTAGACGAGCAGCAACAGGCCGGTCGTGGTGCTGTCATAGCCCAGAACGCCAGAAAAATAGATCGGCAGATAGATGATGAACGGCCAGTAGCTGAAATTCATGCCGATGCCGCCCATGATCGCGCCTGAAAATTGGCGGATGCGGAAGACGGAGAAGTCGAACATCGGATAGGGATTGACCCTTTCGGCAACAAGAAACCCGATGAAGGCCGCTATCGCCGCGACGATCACGCCGACACGGGCGCCGGACCCGAGATCGGCGCCTTGCGTGATCAGATAGGAAAAGCCGAACACCGCCAGCGAAAGCGTCAGGATGCCGGCCCGATCGAGCTTCTGGGCGTTGTGATCGCGTGATTCCGTGACACCGGCGACGATGAAGACCAGGGCGAGGATCGCGAGCGGCACATGGATGAGGAACACCCATTGCCAGCTCGAGAATGCGACGATCAATCCACCAATGGCGGGACCGAGACCCAACCCGATGCCCGAGACGACGCTCCAGGCAACGAAGGCCTTGCCACGTTCACCACCATCCTGAAATTGGTGCGACAGCACGGCCACGCTGCAGGTGAACATCGCTCCTCCGGCGAGCCCCTGCAAAAAACGCGCAATGATCAGGATTGGCGCGCTCGGTGCGAGGCCGCACAGCAGGGAGGCAAAGCCGAATGCGATGGTGGTGGTCACCATCACCCGTTTGCGGCCAAACCGGTCCGCCAGTGTCCCCGTCGCCATCAGCACCGTGGTGCAGGCGATGGTGTAGGCATTCATGATCCACTGCAGATCCTTGAAATCGGCGGCGAGCACGCTTTCCAGTTTCGGCAGGATCACCGGTACGCTCGAGATTTCGAGGCCGAACAGCAGCGAGGCAAGACAAGCGCCCGCAAGCGCAACGGTGTTTCGGTCGATTTGAAGCATAACAATCCCTTTCCATCGGAGCATTCGCAGGTGAGCCAAGGGCGGATGCTTTCAAACTGCGATGGAGGTGACATAGACGACGCTTGACCATAAAAAAAAACTATGCATCTCTATTTCAGAGATGACAAAAAGGAATGATCGAGATGGCAAGCCTTGATGTCGACGCCGTGCGGACCTTCGTCATGGTGGCCGATCTGCAGAGCTTCACCCGTGCGGCTGCCGCGCTGGGTAGCACCCAGGCGACGATCAGCGTCAAACTGCGCCGGCTCGAAGAAAAGCTCGGCGCGCGTCTGATCGAACGAACCCCGCGCCGCGTGCGGCTGTCGGCAAGGGGAGCGGTTTTTCTCCCGGCAGCTCGCGAATTCCTTGCCGCCCATGAACGTGCCATGGCGGAGTTTTCAGAGGCGCCGTGTCGCCTTGCTCTCGGCTTTGTCGACCACGTCGCGGGGCCCGAGCTTTCCATATTGATAGCCCAGCTTCATGCCCATGATCCGTCGCTTGCCCTCAACATCAGGATCGATACCAGCTCTTTGCTGCAGGAGGCTTTCGATAGGGGCGAACTCGATGCGGTGATCGTGCACCAGGAAGACGACAGTCGCCGGGGCGAAGCCTTGTCGCGCACCCATTATGGCTGGTTCGCGGCCCCTGCCTTCGAATGGCGGCCCGGGACGCCCTTGCGCCTCGCTCTTCTAAGCACCGTATGCAACTGCCCGGACCGGCTGAGAGCAGTCGAGGCGCTGGATAGAGCAGGCATTGCCTGGAGCGAGGCTTTCGTCGGCGGCGGCGGCGCGGCAGTCAACATCGCGGTATCGGCCGGCTTCGTCGTTTGCGCCCTCGCCCAACGTGTCGCTCCCCCTGGCTTGATCGAGGTGGGTCGCAAGCTCGGCCTGCCGCCGATTCCCTCTTCCGATATCGTCTTGCATTCGCGCGCCTTGGCGCCGCGGGCAAGAGAGGCGCTGCATATGCTCGCCACCGCTTTTCGCGAGTATGATTTGCCGGCGGGATAGGCAAGGATGTTCCCGATCGCGATTCTGTTGGTATGGATCGGGTTCCAGATTTCACGGGGATCGAAATGACCGAGATCACTATCCGCCCGCTTGCGCAGTTCGACCATGCCGACTGGCGGCGCCTGTGGACCGACTATCTGACCTTCTACGAGACCAAGCTGCCGGAAGAGGTCTACGCCGTTACCTGGAAGCGGTTGTTCACGGCAGGCGAGTTCGAACCGAAGGGTTTCATCGCCACGCTCGACGGCAAGGCTGTCGGCCTCACCCACTATCTCTACCACCGCTCCTGCTGGGCGGAGCAGAACAACTGCTATCTGCAGGACCTGTTCGCCGATCCGGACGTGCGCGGCAAGGGCATTGGTGCTGAGCTGATCAAGGCGGTGAAGCTGGAAGCCGCAAAAATCGGCGTCAAGAATGTCTACTGGATGACGCACGAGACCAACGCCACCGCGCGCAAGCTCTACGACTATGTGGCGCGCCGGACCGGCTTCATCGAGTATGATCTGCTGTAGATAGACGATGTTCATCCCTTTCTTCCTCGAACTGAAGGCAGCGCGTGTTCCCGTCTCGCTACGGGAATATCTGTCGCTGCTGGAGGGACTGGAAGCCGGGTTGGTCGACTACGACGTCGAGGGTTTCTACTATCTGGCCCGCACCGCGCTGGTGAAGGACGAACGCCACATCGACCGCTTCGACCAGGTGTTTGCCCATGTCTTCAAGGGCGTTGAGGCGCTGGGTGGGCCGGACGCTGTCGATGTCGCCAACATTCCCGAGGAATGGCTGCGCCGGCTCGCAGAGAAGCACATGACCGACGAAGAGAAAAAACTGGTCGAGGCGCTCGGCGGTTTCGAAAAGCTGATGGAGACCTTGAAACAGCGGCTGGAGGAGCAGAAAGGCCGCCACCAGGGCGGTTCGAAATGGATTGGCACCGGCGGCACCTCGCCCTTCGGCGCATATGGCTACAATCCCGAAGGCGTGCGCATCGGCCAGCACGAAAGCCGCAACCGCCGCGCCGTCAAAGTCTGGGACAGACGCGAGTTCAGGAATTTCGACGATGCCGTCGAACTCGGCACCCGCAACATCAAGATCGCGCTGAAGCGCCTGCGCCGCTGGGTGCGCGAGGGTGCCGAGGAAGAGTTCGACCTGCCGGGCACCATTCACGCCACCGCTGAACACGGCTATCTCGACGTACAAACGCGGCCCGAACGGCGCAACGCGGTGAAGCTCTTGATGTTCTTCGATGTCGGCGGCTCGATGGACGACCACATCAAGAGCGTCGAAGAGCTGTTTTCGGCCGCCCGCGCCGAATTCCGCCAGCTCGAATATTTTTATTTCCACAACTGCCTCTATGAGGGCGTGTGGAAGGACAATCGCCGCCGTCATGCCGAGACGATCCCGACCTTCGACCTGATCCATAAATATGGGCCGGACTACAAGGT
Source organism: Mesorhizobium sp. P2_D5 (assembly GCF_056404355.1). NCBI lineage: Bacteria > Pseudomonadati > Pseudomonadota > Alphaproteobacteria > Hyphomicrobiales > Phyllobacteriaceae > Mesorhizobium > Mesorhizobium sp. P2_D5. The sequence goes on along the minus strand of NZ_JBFUEE010000005.1, from coordinate 230,935 downwards.
GATCGTCGTTGGCGACGCCTCGATGAGCCCTTACGAGATCGCCCTACCCGGCGGCTCGGTGGAACACTGGAACCCGGAGGCCGGGACCGTCTGGCTCGGCCGCCTGTTGCAGCAATGGCCCAACGCGGTATGGCTGAACCCCGAGAACGAGAAGAACTGGGGCTATACCCATTCGATTGCCATGATCCGCGACGTCTTCGGCGGCCGCATGTTCCCGCTGACGCTGGCCGGGCTCGAAGGCGCGACCAGGCAGCTTTCAAGGAAGCATTGAACAGACAGGAAAAACGATGACCTGCTTTCTCTGCCTGCAATGCGGCGTCCAGTTCGCGGCAACGAAGGCACCGCCGAACCGCTGCCCGATCTGCGAGGACGAGCGGCAATATGTGCGCTGGGAAGGCCAGGCCTGGATCACACCGGAAGAGCTCGCCGACGGAAACCGGGTCGTGGTCAAGGACGATGCCGGCGTTCTCGCCTTCGGCATCGAGCCGCGCTTCGCCATCGGCCAGCGCGCGTTGCTGGCGCAGACGCCGCACGGCAATGTGCTGTGGGACTGCATCTCGATGGTCAGCGACGAGGCGGTGGCCGAGATCAACCGCCGTGGCGGCCTGACAGCGATAGCCATCTCGCACTGCCACTATTATTCGGTGATGGTCGAGTGGAGCGAGGCTTTTGGCGGTGTGCCGATCTTTCTCCACGCCGATGACCGCCAATGGATCATGCGGCCGCACAAGGCGATCGTCAGTTGGGAGGGCGAGACGTTGCCTATCAACCCTTCGCTGACACTTGTCCGCTGCGGTGGCCACTTTGCCGGCGGCCAGGTGCTCCATTGGGAACGCGATGGCGGCAACGCCCTGCTGTCCGGCGACATATTGCAGGTAACGCCGACGCGCCGCCATGTCAGCTTCATGTACAGCTATCCCAACTATATCCCGCTCAACGCAGCCGCCGTCCGCCGCATCGCGAAGGCATTGGAGCCCTTCCAGTTCAACCACATCTACGGCGCATGGTGGAACCAGAATGTGATTGGGGACGCAAAAGCGGCATTCGATATATCGGTCGCGCGCTATCTTGCAGCCATCGCGTGAAGGCACGATCGAAAATGCGGGCAAACCTCGTAACAAATGCCTATCTTGGTGCGAATATGAGGTTGCAATCAACAACGAGCCGGCAAGGCTGAGGAGATCAAATGGACACCCACACCTACCCCGTCACCCGCACCGACGCCGAATGGCGCGCCCGGCTGACGCCGGAGCAATATGCCGTCATGCGCGGCCATGGCACCGAGCGGCCGGGAAGCTGCGCTTTGCTCTACGAGAAGCGCGCCGGCACGTTTTCCTGCGTCGGCTGCGACCAGCCGCTGTTCGAATCCAAGCTGAAGTTCGAGAGTGGCACCGGCTGGCCGAGCTTCAACGACCCGGTGCCGGGCTCGGTCGAGAACACCGTCGACCGCAGCTATGGCATGGTCCGCACCGAATGCCATTGCGCCCGCTGCGGCAGCCATCTCGGCCATGTCTTCGAGGACGGCCCGCCGCCGACCGGCCTGCGCTATTGCATCAACGGCGTGGCGCTGAAATTCGAGCCGACGGCCTAACCCGATCGTCGGATGAATCGAAAGGGCGGCTGCGGCCGCCCTTTTTCATTGCGCGATAGGTGCCCCGTATCCGCACTGTCAGACCACGACCGACAGGATCAGCCACAATGTGGCGCCGAGCGTCATCAGCGAGGCCTTGGCGCCGGTGGCCTTTTCCGTGGTTCGCCATACGGCAAAGGTCAGGAAGATGTTGTAGGGCACCGGCGCGAAATGCACCGCCAGAACCAGCGCGAGCGGCAGCTTCAGTCCGAGCAGGATGAGCGCGGCCACCGAAGATACGACATTGATCGCCGTGCCGACAAGGACGAGGTCGCGCCAGAACAGCCGATCGAGCGGCACCAGGCCTTGCCAGCGTGCGCGGAAGAAGCCCCGGCTGGCCGTGTCGTTCTCGTCTTCGGGGAGCTTTGAAACATTCATCGGCGCAACCCTCGCTTCGGCGTCGGCAGGAACGTCAAACGCAACAAACTGTCAACACCAGGCGACGATGGACATCGTGACCTGACCGGATGTCATCACACGGTCGTGAAACCTTTCTACGCCGCTTCTTTTCGATATACTTTTGCCAAGCGGCGACGTCCCGACGGAATTTGCCGCTCAATCATCCAGTCGCCTGCCAGGGAGGTCTTGAGATGAGCGACAATTTCTACAACGTGCTGTTTCTCTGCAACGCCAATTCGGCACGATCCATCATGGGGGAAGCCATCCTCAACCGGATCGGCGCCGGCAGGTTCAGGGCCTTTTCCGCCGGCTCTCAGCCGAAGGGCACGGTCAATCCCTACGCACTTCAACTGCTCGAAACCCTCAGCTTCGACACCGGCTTCGCCCGCTCGAAAAGCTGGGACGAATTCGCCGCGCCCGACGCACCGGAAATGAACTTCGTCTTCACCGTCTGCGACAGCACTGCGAACGAAGCCTGTCCCATATGGCCCGGCCATCCGATGACGGCACTTTGGGCGATACCGGACCCGGCCAAGGCCCACGGCACCGACGCCGAGGGCACCTCGCCTTCGCCGATGCCTTTCGCATGCTCAGCAATCGCATCTCGCTGTTCGTCAATCTGCCGGTGGGCACGCTCGACCATATGACCCTGCAGCACCATCTGGACGAGATCGGCCGCGATACGGCGAAGGCGAGCTGATCGCAAAAGCCCCGTCTCGCTCATCGGTCGGCGAACGCGAGCTCACGCTCCGACTTCGTCCGCCAGAACCTCGGTGACCGCGCGCTCGATGCGCGAGGCCTCCGTCACCAACCAGTCGGCCATCGCCGGCCAGTTGTCCTCGGCAAAGCAATTCACCCGCCACATCGAATTGATGCCGAGCCCCTGGCAACTCTGTTCGGGCCTGAGCTTCAACTTGCCTTCGATCGCCGGCTGGAACGGCTTCAACCGCGCCCACGCTCCCGTGGCACCGAACTTCTCGTTGCGCCCAAAGAAGACGCCGACATGGTTCTGCGCCGGCGCGACATACATGGAAAGGACTAATGCGAAGTCGGGCAGCCCGCGCTGCCAGAACCAGGGTCCGCGCCTCGCCAACAGAGCCTTTTCCTCCGGATGCCGTTCCTCGAACAGCGTCCAGAAACCGCGCTGGCGGAATTCAGAGGCGCGGCGGGCGCCGAAGTCGAATTCGCTCATGGTTCGAACCGTATCTCCGGCAACCGCATGGGGCGCCGGGCCGGTTAGTCTTACACCATGCCGAGCGCGGCCTTGTACAGGTCGAGGATGGTTTCCTCCTCCTGCCGCTCTGCCTGGTCCTTCTTGCGCAGCCGGATGATCGTCCGCATCGCCTTGGTGTCGAAGCCGGTCCCCTTGGCTTCGGCGAACACTTCCTTGATGTCGTCAGAAATGGTCTTCTTCTCTTCCTCGAGCCGCTCTATGCGCTCGATGAAGGCACGCAGCTGGCCGGCGGCAACAGTCTGGCTGGTCTCGGTGATATCGTCGGCCATGTTTTCTCCACATCGTTTCTGCGCCGCGACTCGGGGGACTACGGCGGCAAATTTGAGCCGGTTCGATGCCCGACCGGCGGCGGCGGGTCAAGCTGTTATCGAACAAGCCACAGGGGCATGATCCCGAAAAGTGGGTACCGGTTTTCCCTGGAGTTCATGCCCCAACACAGAGATGGAGCCCCAACCCGATTCCATCGGGATGGAACACGCTCCAGGCTGCCGACAGACGCCGACAGCCTGCCCGTTCTTTGCCAGCTCTCAATTGAAGGCGATCAGCAGATCCTTGGCATCGATCTGGTCGCCGGCCTTGACCAGCACCTCGGCGACCGTGCCGTCGCGCTCGGCGTGCAACGCCGTCTCCATCTTCATCGCCTCGATGGAAAGCAGCACGTCACCGGCCTTCACGGCCTGGCCAGCGGCAACCGAAAGCGCCGAGACGACGCCAGGCATCGGCGCGCCGACATGCGCCTCGTTGCCCGGCTCGGCCTTGCGGCGGGCCTTGGCGGCGGACGCGCCATGCGCCCTGTCGGGCACCTTCACGCGGCGCGGCTGGCCGTTGAGCTCGAAGAACACGGTGACCATGCCCTTGTCGTCGACATCGCCGATGGCCAGACAGCGCACCACGAGCGTCTTGCCCTTCTCGATGTCGACGAAGATCTCGTCCTCTGGCTTCATGCCGTAGAAATAGGTCGGCGTCGGCAGGACGCTGACCGGCCCGTAGGTCTCCTGCGCGCCGGCGAAGTCGGAAAACACCTTCGGATACATCAGCCACGAGGCAAATTCGAACTCCGAAAGCTTGCGTTCGAGCTTCTCCTCGATCTCCTTGCGGCTGGCCTTGAGATCGGCCGGCTTGAGCAGCGAGCCCGGCCGCACCGTGATCGGCTTGTCGCCCTTCAGCGCCTTCTTCTGCAGTGCTGCCGGCCAACCGCCGGGCGACTGGCCGAGATCGCCGCGCAGCATCGAGACGACCGAATCCGGAAAGGCGATATCCCTGGCCGGGTTTTCGACATCGGCGACGGTCAGGTCCTGGCTGACCATCATCAATGCCATGTCGCCGACGACCTTGGACGACGGTGTCACCTTGACGATGTCGCCGAACATCAGGTTGACGTCGTGATAGGTCTGCGCCACCTCGTGCCAGCGTGTCTCGAGCCCGAGCGAGCGCGCCTGTTCCTTGAGATTGGTGAACTGGCCGCCCGGCATTTCATGCAGGTAGACTTCCGAGGCCGGTCCCTTGAGGTCGCTTTCGAAGGCGGCGTACTGGTTGCGCACCGCCTCCCAGTAGAACGAGATCTTGCGGATCCATTGCGGATCGAGGCCCGGGTCGCGCTCGGTGCCCTTTAGCGCCTCGACGATCGAGCCAAGGCAAGGCTGCGATGTATTCCCGGAGAAGGCATCCATCGCCGCGTCGATGGCATCGACGCCGCTCTCCACCGCAGCCAGCACCGTCGCCGCCGACAGACCCGACGTGTCGTGGGTGTGGAAATGGATCGGCAGGTCGGTCGCCTCGCGTAGCGCCTTGAACAGCACGCGTGCGGCGGAAGGCTTCAACAGGCCGGCCATGTCCTTGACGGCGATAATGTGGGCGCCGGCCGCCTGCAATTCGCCGGCCAGGCCGACATAGTATTTGAGATCGTATTTGGCTCGCGCCGGGTCGAGTATGTCGCCGGTGTAACACATCGCCGCTTCGATCAGCTTGCCTTCGGCGCCGACCGCGTCCATGGCGACGCGCATGTTCTCGACCCAGTTCAGGCAGTCGAACACGCGGAACAAGTCGATGCCGCCGCTGGCCGCCTGCTTGACGAAATGCTGCACGACATTGTCGGGATAATTGGTGTAGCCGACGCCATTGGCGCCGCGCAGTAACATCTGCAGCAACAGATTGGGCGCTGCCTCGCGCACCAGCGACAGCCGCTCCCATGGATCTTCGGTGAGGAAGCGCATGGCGACGTCGAAGGTGGCACCGCCCCAGCATTCGAGCGAAAAAAGCTGCGGCAGGGCGCGCGCATAGGTGCCGGCGATGCCGGCGATGTCATGCGTGCGCACACGGGTGGCTAGCAGCGACTGATGGCCGTCGCGCATCGTCGTGTCGGTAACCAGCACCTCCTTTTGCGCGCGCATCCAGGCGGCGAATTTCTCCGATCCGAGCACGTCCAGCTTCTGCTTGCTGCCGCCCGGCACATTGCCGTTGAGGTAAGGCACTATGGGTGCGGCCGCGTCGGCCTTCGGCTGTGGCCGGCCCCGCGCCTCGGGATGACCGTTGACCGACACGTCGGCCAGATAGTTGATGAGCTTGGTGGCGCGGTCCTGGCGCTTCACCTGCTGGAACAGTTCCGGCGTCGTGTCGATGAACTTGGTCGTGTAGGAATTGTCGGCGAAGCTCGGGTGGTTGATGATCGCTTCGAGGAAGGTGAGGTTGGTGGCGACGCCGCGGATGCGGAACTCGCGCAAGGCCCGGTTCATGCGGGCGATGGTCTCGGCCGGCGTCGGCGCCCAGGCCGTCACCTTCTCCAGCAGCGGATCGTAGAACCGGGTGATGACCGCGCCGGAATAGGCGGTGCCGCCGTCGAGGCGGATGCCGAAGCCGGTGGCACCACGATAGGCGGTGATGCGGCCGTAGTCGGGAATGAAATTGTGCTCGGGGTCTTCGGTGGTGATGCGGCACTGCAAGGCATGGCCGTTCAGCCGGATGTCCTTCTGCGCCGGCACGCCCGATTCCGGCGTGCCGATGGCGAAGCCGTCGAGGATGTGGAGCTGCGCCTTGACGATGTCGATGCCGGTCACCTGCTCGGTGACGGTGTGCTCGACCTGGATGCGCGGATTGACCTCGATGAAGTAGAACTTGGCGGTGTCGGCATCCTGCAGGAACTCGACCGTGCCGGCACCGATATAGCTGGTCTCGCGCGCAATCTTCAGCGCGTAGCCGCAAAGCTCCTCGCGTTGCGACATTTCGAGATAGGGCGCCGGCGCCCGCTCGACGACCTTCTGGTTGCGGCGCTGGATCGAGCAGTCGCGCTCGAACAGGTGCACGGCATTGCCATGCGTGTCGCCCAGCACCTGCACCTCGACATGGCGGGCGCGTTCGATCAGCTTTTCGAGATAGACCTCGTCCTTGCCGAAGGCGGCTTTCGCCTCGCGTTTGCCTTCCATGACCTCGCGCGCAAGATCGGCCTCGGAGCGGATGGCGCGCATGCCGCGCCCACCGCCGCCCCACGATGCCTTCAGCATCACCGGATAGCCAATCTCCTTGGCCAGTGTCTTGACCGCCTCAATGTCGTCCGGCAACGGATCGGTGGCGGGGATCACAGGCACGCCGACCTCGATCGACAGATTGCGCGCGGCAACCTTGTTGCCGAGCCGGCGCATCGTGTCCGGCTTCGGGCCGATGAAGGTGATGCCGGCGACCGCGCAGGCTTCGGCGAATTCGGGACTTTCCGACAAAAGCCCGTAGCCGGGATGGATGGCATCGGCGCCCGAAAGCCTGGCGACGCGGATCACCTCCTCGATCGACAGGTAGCTTTCGATCGGTCCCATGTCGCGGGTCAGGTGCGGTCCGCGCCCGACCTGGTAGCTCTCGTCGGCCTTGAAGCGATGCAGCGAGTACTTGTCCTCCTCGGCCCAGATCGCCACGGTTTTGAGACCAAGTTCGTTGGCCGCGCGAAAGACGCGAATGGCGATTTCGGATCGGTTGGCGACGAGGATCTTCGTAATGGCCAAGGACGAACTCCGGACATTGTCGGGGACGAAACTGGCGTCATGATTAGCGCGAAAATGCTGCAGTGCAAACAAAATTGACGCTGAATTAAATCGATTGAAACGGAATCTTTGCGCCAAAGTCGGTCGCATTCGGTCGAACGCGCAAGAAAGCCCCGGTGCTGCCACTCAAGGCTTGATCTTTTTCCGGCTAAAGGCCGGCTTTATCGTTTGCCGGATCGTCCGGAAGGGAGCGGGGGCTCAAACGAAAAATGCCCGGCGCAAAGCGCCGGGCATTCTGTAGAGATCGAGGCCGACAGGCTTACATCTTCTGGATGTAGGTGTACTTGCCGTCGTCGCCCTTCTTCCATTCGTACATGACGTAGCCGGGCAGCGTCGGGTCGCCCTTGGCGTCATAGGACAAGTCGCCGAGCACGGTCTTGAACGGGCCATTCGCATGCAGCGCCTTGGCAACTTCCTGCGGGTCGTTCGACTTGGCGGCTGCTGCCGCTTCCGAAAGCGCCTGCACGGCAGCGTATGCGTAGAGCGTGTAGGCTTCCGGCTCGAAGCCCTGCGCACGGAACTTCTCGACTAGTTCCTTGTTCGCGGGGATCAGGCGCGGATCCGGGCCGAAGGTGTTGAGCGTGCCCGCAACCGCGTCGCCCGCGATCGAAGCCAGCTCGTTCGACACGATGCCGTCACCGGAAACCAGCGTCGCCTTGAGGCCCTGGTCGGCCGCCTGGCGGATGATCAGGCCGGCTTCGGTGTGCAGACCGCCCCAATAGATGATGGAGACGCCGGCTTCCTTCATCTTGGCGATCAGTGCCGAGAAGTCCTTGTCGCCGACGTTGATGCCTTCATACATGACTTCCGTCACGCCCTTGGCGTTCATCGCCTTCTTGGTTTCGTCGGCAAGGCCCTGACCGTAGGTGGTCTTGTCGTGCACGACGGCGATCTTGGCGTCCTTGAAGTTCGCGGCGAGATAAGCGCCGGCAATGCTACCCTGCTGGTCATCGCGTCCGCAGGTGCGGAACACGTTCCACAGGCCGCGCTCAGTGAACTGCGGGTTGGTTGCAGCCGGAGTGATCTCGACGATGTTGTTTTCCGCATAGACTTCGGATGCCGGGATCGAGACGCCCGAGTTGAAGTGGCCGACCACGAACTTGACGCCGTCGCCGACGAACTTGTTGGCGACCGAGATGCCCTGTTTCGGATCGGAGACGTCGTCGCCAACCTCGAGCTTGATCTGCTCGCCATTGATGCCGCCCTTGGCATTGATGTCGGCGACAGCCGCTTCCGCACCCTTCTGAAGCTGTGCGCCGAAGGCTGCGTTCGGACCGGTGATCGGACCGGCAACGCCGATCAGTACATCAGCCCACGCGCTGCCGCCGAACGCGACGAGCGCGGTCAGGGCGACGGCGGACAAAAGTGATTTTTTCATTTAAACGCTCCCATTTACGGAGTGGGCGTGGATGAAGCTTTCATGCGATGCCCACCCTTATCGCAGAAAGCATAGTTTGCCGATTTTCAGGCACTTGTCACGCCGATTCATCCCCGAAGCGGCGTTAATGATGAACCTCAGCCTTTCGGCTTCCAGCTCAAGATTGAAGCTCTTTCGTAGAGCCAATTATACTGCGTCACCATCTGGTTTGTTCGTGTGTATTGATAGCCGACGAAGCCAAGGATCATCAGCACGATGGTGTCGACGATATAGTAGTGCAGCGAGAACATCGTGCCGCCGAACAACGCGTGATGGATGAAGCGGATGCCGATGCCGAGGCCCAGCATATAGACGAACAGATGGATGAAGCTGCGCCATGTCTGGGCGCTGGCCTTGCCCGTCATCCAGGCCGCCCAGCCGCCGAGCAGGCAGGTGACGAAGAAGAACTGCCAGATTGACGGCTCCTCATAAAGAATGCCCTGCATGGTGAAGTCTCCCTAGCATGATCCCGAAAAGTTGCAGACTTTTCGGACAAGGATCATGCGACAAACAAACAACTTGGAGCGGAATATCGGATGCACACGTTCCGCTCCAAACTCAGTGGTGTCCGCCTTCGAGATAGGCAGCGCGCACTTCCGGATTGGCGAGCAGTTCCTTGCCGGTGCCGCTCATCGTCACATTGCCGTTGACCATGACGTAGCCGCGCGTGGCGAGCTTGAGCGCGCCGAAGGCGTTCTGCTCGACCAGGAACACGGTCAGCCCCTGGGTGCGGTTCAGTTCGCGGATTGCGTCGAAGATCTGCTTGACGATCAGCGGCGCCAGACCCAGCGACGGTTCGTCGAGCAACAACAACTTCGGCCGCGCCATCAGCGCACGTCCGATCGACAGCATCTGCTGCTCGCCGCCCGACAGCGTGCCGCCGCGCTGGGCGATGCGCTCCTTGAGCCGCGGGAACAGCGTGAACACCTTCTCGACGTCCTCGTCATAGTGCTTGAGGTTGTCAAGGCTGGCGCCCATTTGCAGGTTTTCCATCACCGTCATGCGCGGGAAGATGCGCCGGCCTTCGGGCGATTGGGCGATGCGCATGCGCGCGATCTCGTGCGTCGGCATCTGGGTGATGTCGGTGCCGGCAAAGGTGATGGTGCCGGCCCGCGCACGAGGCGCGCCGAAGATGGTCATCATCAGCGTCGACTTGCCGGCGCCGTTGGCGCCGATCAGCGCCACGATCTCACCCTGGTTGACGGTGACATCGACCCCGTTCAGCGCCCGGATGTTGCCGTAGTAGGTCTGCACGCCCTTGATATCGAGCAGCGTTTTTCCGGCCATCACTTGCCCCCTCCGCGCTTGCCCGCCGCAGGCTTGGCGGCCGCGGTCTTTCCGGAAGCCGCGCTTGCGGTCTTCCCGGAAGCATGGCTGGTCGCCACCTTGCCCGCGTCGACGCGGCGCGAGAATTCCGTGTCCTTGCCCTGGCCGAGCAGCTTGGCCTGCTTGACCCATTCCTCACGCGCGATGCGACCATCGAAGGCAAGATAGGCTTCGGCGGCCTCGACGTCGGCCTTCTTCCAGGCGCCGATCTGGTCGAAGTGGAAGATACCGTGCTCGTTGAGCTTCTTCTCGTTGACCGTGCCGATGCCCTTGATGCGGGTCAGATTGTCGGCCTTGCCGCCGCGCGGTGCCGCCAGCCGGTTGGAGATTTCCCCAACCTTCGCCGCACGAGCCTTCGCCGCTGGCGTCTTGGCCGCCGGCTTTGCCGGTGCGGGCGCCGCGGTCGACTTCACTGCCGCCCCAGTTGCCGCCTTTGATGCTGATTTCGGAACAGGCTTTGCCTTCGGAGCAGGCTTCGCCGCCGGTACGGCGGCCAGCGAGGCCCCCTTGTTTGCCGCTGCGAGCGATCTTGCGTCGACCTGCGCCGCCTTGGAGGCGCCTTTCGACACGGTGACCCGCTCGCCCTCGCTATGGCCGACCGTGTCGGTCACCGGCCCGGCGAGATACGAGGACGATGTCCCCGGACCGTGCGCGGCATCAGGTCCCGTATCGAGCTGTTCGATGACGTCTTCGTCGCCGACTTCGGTGAGAACCGCCTCGACCTCCTCGTCGTCGACGCCGAGATAGGCGGCGATGACGCGCGGATCGGTACGCACCGATTGCGGATTGCCGTCCGAGATCTTGCGGCCATATTCCAGCACCACGACGTGGTCGGATATCTGCATGACCACCGACATGTCATGCTCGATCAAAAGGATCGATGTGCCTGATGTGTTCTTGATGTCGATCAGCAGTTCGTTGAGCGAGGCCGATTCCTTCGGATTGAGGCCGGCCGCCGGCTCGTCCAGGCACAGAAGCTCCGGACCCGTGCACATGGCGCGGGCGATCTCGAGGCGCCGCTGCGCACCGTATGGCAGGTCGCCGGCCGGATCGTCGGCGCGGTCGACGAGATCGGCCTTCTCCAGCCAGTGCCTGGCAAGCTCGACCGATTCGGCCGAGGCCTTGCGATAGCCGCTGAAGCCGAACAGGCCAAGCACCGTATAGCCCGAGGCCTTCATCAGCTTGTTGTGCTGGGCAACCAAAAGGTTCTCCAGCAGCGTCATGCCCGAGAACAGGCGGATGTTCTGGAAGGTGCGCGCCACCTTGGCGCGCGCCGGGATCTCATGGTTGGGCAGACGTTCGAGCAAATAGCTTGAGCCGTCGTTCCGGTTGAGCGTGATCATGCCCTCCGACGGCTTGTAGAAGCCGGTGATGCAGTTAAACACGGTTGTCTTGCCGGCACCATTGGGTCCGATCAGCGCGGTGATCTCGCCACGCTTGGCGGTGAAGGACAGGTCGCCGATGGCGACCAGGCCGCCGAACTTCATCGACAGATGCTCGACCTGCAGGATGGCTTCGTTCATGGGTGTGCTCGCATTCATCAGCCGTGGCCCTCCTTGGTGAAGGAACTGGAGACAGCCCTTCGTTCCTTGAGGAAGGCGGTCGGCTCGCGACTGCCGACGAAGCCACGCGGCTTCCACAGCATGACGATGACCATGGCCATGCCGAACAGAAGCATGCGGTAGAGTTCGGGGGTGAAGTCCGGCCCGAAGATCTGCTTGAGGAAGTCGAGTTCGCGCAGCGCCTCGGTGCCGCCGATCATCACCATTGCGGCAACCGCTATGCCGACCAGCGAGCCCATGCCGCCGAGCACGACGATGGCCAGGATGATGGCCGATTCCAGGAAGACGAAGGATTCCGGGCTGACGAAGCCTTGCCGCGCGGCGAAGAACGAGCCGGCGAAGCCGCCGAACATGGCCCCGGTGGCAAAGGCCGTAAGCTTGGTCGTCGTCGTGTTGATGCCCAGGGACCGGCAGGCGATCTCGTCCTCGCGCAGCGCTTCCCAGGCACGGCCGACCGGTAGGCGGCGCAGCCTGATGGTGACGAAGGCGGTGAGCAGGCACAGGCCCAGGATCAGATAATAAAGGAAGATCTTATAGTAGGCACCTGACTGAGCGATGTGCAGCACCTTGGCTATGTAGTTCGAATCCGACACGTTGAAGGACATCAGGCCGAAGAAGCTGACCTTGGGAATGCCGGAAATGCCGGCCGACCCGTTGGTGACCTCACGCCAGTTGATCAGCACCAGGCGGATGATCTCGCCGAAGGCCAGCGTCACGATAGCCAGATAGTCGCCACGCAGGCGCAGCACCGGGAAGCCGAGCAGCACGCCCCAGAGGGCGGCCATGGCGCCAGCGGCTGGCAGCAGGATCCAGAACGACAGGCCGTATTCGGTGGCGAGCAGCGCATACGCATAGGCGCCAAGTGCATAAAAGGCGACGTAACCGAGGTCGAGCAGGCCGGCGAGGCCGACAACGATGTTCAGGCCCCAGGCCAGCATCACATAGATCAGGATCTGGATGCCGAAATTATCGACCCATTTCAGCGAGCCCTGCAGCCCTCCGACAATCGACCACGCGTTCAGCGACAAAACCGTGACCACGAGGATCGGGTACAGCACAAGCGCGGCAATGCCGAGCTTGGTGAAGTTGGCGTGGATGAAGGCCCTGAAATAGTAGATCACGCTGGCCAGCACATAGATGATCGCCAGGGCGCGCAGGAATTGCAGATAGCCGGCCGGTTCTGCTCCGACCCATCCGGCGAGCGAGTTGTTAAAAACGAACAGCAACACCGCCGCGATGACGGCCGCGATGAACCACGGCACCTGGAAGAAGCGCGACGCCACGCTGCCCGGCAACAGGCCGGTGGCGACGTCGGCGATCTTCTGGTTGGCCATGAAGGGCTGGCCATAGGCGACATAGAGGAAGCGTCCGACAGCCGTGGCGACCACCACGCCGGCAAGCAAGCCCCAGCGCGTGGTGACGACCAGTTCATTGGAGATGTTCTGGCCGGTCTTCAGGCCAATGAACAGCACGAACAGGCCGAGCGAAATGGCGCCGGCATAGAAGCCTTCCTTAAGGCCGCGTTGGACAGGGCTGGCGACGACGTCGCTTTCCGGAGATACGGTAACCGCCATGATCTCAGACCTTTTCGACTTCTGGCCGGCCCAGAATGCCGGAAGGCAGGAAGATCAGCACGATCGCCAGGATCGAGAACGCGGCGACGTCCTTGTAGTCGATCGAGAAATACGCCGACCACATGCTTTCGATGAAGCCGATCATCAGCCCGCCGAGCACCGCGCCCGGCAGCGAACCGATGCCGCCCAGCACCGCCGCCGTGAACGCTTTGACACCCGGCGTGAAGCCGTCCGAGAAGGCAATGACGCCGTAGTACATCAGGAACAAGGTGCCAGCGACTGCGGCGAGCGCCGCACCCATGATGAAGGTGATCGAGATCGTGCGGTCGACGTCGATGCCGAGCAGTGCGGCCATCTTGCGGTCCTGCTCGCACGCTCTTTGCGCTCGACCCAGCGATGTCCTGTTGACCAGGTACCAGAACAGCGCCAGGAGCGCCGCCGTGACGAGCACGATGATGATCTGCTTCAGCGACACGCTGATGCCGTTGATGTTGTAGACCTGGCTGACCATCGGCGGGATCGGCTTGTTGCGCGGTCCTTGCGTCACCTGGACGAAGTTCGACAGCGCGATCGACATGCCGATTGCGGTGATCAGCGGCGCCAGCCGGAACGAACCGCGCAGCGGCCGGTAGGCCACCTTCTCGATCGTCCAGTTGTAGAGGCTGGTGAGCAGCATCGCCACGATCATCATGACCAGCAGCGCGATGACGACGGGCACCGAATAGAACAGTGCACCGAGGACGAGGAAGACGATCAGCGCCGTGAAGGCGCCCACCATGAAGATGTCGCCATGGGCGAAGTTGATCATGCCGATGATGCCGTAGACCATCGTGTAGCCGATCGCGATCAGCCCATAGATCGATCCCAGCGTCAGCCCGTTGATAAGCTGCTGGACAAAGTACTGCATGTGTACGTGGCTCCCCTGGAATGTCGCCCATGCAGACGCATTCCTTTTCGTATTTCCCCTAGTCGTAAAGTTTCGAGCCCGGATTGCAACGTCATTTTTCAACCGTCATGCGTGTTTTGCCGGCACGCCGTTCGATTGCCCGTTTTTCCCATCCGGCCCCTTGGACTATCGCGGACCCTACCATTGGCATAACGCAATGTCTTTGACGATTCGACCACATCATGCGCCCCATTTCGAAGAAATCACCGTCAAAACTAGGTGATGAGAGGAATCGTTGCGTTCCTGACACGATCCGTTTTTCGTTCCGTTGCTTTCCCCTGGGTCAGGATTCCCCTTAGCTGACCACAAAACTATGCGCGAACCGGATCGTGGTCGTCGATGAAGCTGGTGTTCATCCGGTCATCGGCGACCGGCTGCCGATCGAGGCAACGATGGGCGCCTCGGGACTCAGTAGGCGGATCCGCCATTCTCGCTCAGGACATGCCGCTCGGTGCCATCAAGCGGAGGATTGAAGACGCTGACCAGGATCATGTCGCCGGCGGCATCGGCACGCAGATAATGATCGTCATGTTCATCGAGCACATAGATCGTGCCTGGCTCGATACGATGCACTCCACCGGACATGTCTTCGACCTCGCCGGCGCCGGCGATGCAGTAGCAGGCCTCGAAATGCCGTCGATAGTGGAGGCGCGATTCGCTGCCTGCACGCACAACGGTATGGCAGACGGTGAACCCCATGCCGTCCTTTTGTGTCAGCAGGCGGTGGCTGGTGCCATTGCCCCAATCCACGAAGAAGTCAGATTTTTCTACATCAGCCAATTGTCTGGTGAACATGATCGTTTTCCCTGCATATCGTCAAAAGCGCGGAATCTTCGGTTGCATCTAAGCTTGCTCCGAAGTCCGATTGCAGAAATGCCGCAAGACATGCGCGCCTTCAAATGATTGCTTCTCACCCGATATGTTAGTAAATTTTACATATGGACTACATCCCGCTGAACGCCGTCCGTGCTTTCGAGGCCGCCGCGCGTCATCTCAGTTTCTCCGCTGCCGCAGAGGAGCTGCACGTCACTCACCCGGCCATCAGTCACCAGATAAGGCGACTGGAGGAGTGGTTGGGCGTGCCGCTCTTCCATCGCGATGCGCGCAAGGTACGGCTGACGGATGCCGGGGTTATCCTGCAGGCCTCGGCGAGCGGGGCACTTGCCGAACTCGGCGCCACATGCCGGCGTATCAGGCGCAATGCGGCCGTGGCGACCGTATCGGTAGGCTGCATACCTTCCATTGCCAGCCGTTGGCTCGTGCCCCGCCTGCCTGACTTCACCGCCAGCCATCCCGATATCGGCATGCGGGTGGCTTATGCCCGGGCAGAGGAAAGGCTCGGCGATGGTGAGAACGACGTGCTGATCACGCTTGGGGCTGATTCCACTCCTGGCGTCACCAGCCTCAAGCTGTTTTCACGCCTGAACCGACCGGTGTGCAGCCCCTACTATTTCGCCGGCAGGGACCATCTGCGAACGGCCGCGGGAATAGCGGGCGCGGACCTGCTGCATGACGAGACCCGTCACGGCTGGCGCGAGTGGTTCTCCGAGGCCGGGCTGCCCAATGTCGACATTGGCAACGGACCCGTCTTCGCCGACTTCAACATTCTGGCAACGGCGGTCATCGCCGGCCACGGCGTGGCGCTTTGTCCCGTGGACGTTTTTCGGGACGAACTGAAGCGGGGCGATCTGATTGTTCTGTCACAGCTCGCAACCAACCGCGACAAGGGCTACTTCCTGACGATGTCGGTGGATGCCTCGCCTGCCGCGTTTACCTTCGCCGATTGGTTTCGCCGGGAGGTTTCGGTCGATGCCGAAGCGGATCGGCCTTAGCTCCTTGCATGTCGTTCGCCTAAACCGGCGCCCCCTTTGGGCGACATGCAAAGCCTGTCGATATCACTTGACGACGAAGCCATGCGCGAACGGATCGCGGTCGTCGATGAAGATGGTGTTCAAGCCGGTCATCCGCGCCCAGCCGCCGATCGAGGGAATGATGGCCGGTTTGCCGGCAACGGTGACGTCCTTTTCGACCTTGCCCTTAAACAGCGAGCCGATGATCGATTCATGGACGAAGCTGTCGCCGGCCTTGAGCTTGCCCTTGGCATGAAGCTGCGCCATGCGCGCCGAGGTGCCGGTGCCGCACGGTGAGCGATCGATCGCCTTGTCGCCATAGAAGACGGCATTGCGGGCGTCCGCGCCCTCCACCGTCGGCTTGCCAGTCCACAGCATGTGCGACAGCCGGTTGATGCCCGGGTTCTCGGGATGCACGAAGGAATATTTTTCGTTGAGCCGCTGCCGCACCACGGGGCTCCAGGCGATAAAGTCGCCCGCCGAATAGTCTGCCATGTCGCGATAGTTCTTCTGTGGCTCGACGATGGCGTAGAAATTGCCGCCATAGGCGACATCGACGGTGATTTCGCCGAGCTGCGGACACTCGACCGTCAGGCCTTCGGCATGGAGGAAGGACGGCACGTTGGTGATGCGCACCTCCTCGACATAGTCGCCGACCTGTTTGTACTCGGCGATGACCAGGCCGGCCGGCGTGTCGAGCCTGAGCACGCCTGGCGTCTTCGGCTTGATCAGCCCGTGCTCGATCGCCATCGTCACCGTGCCGATGGTGCCATGGCCGCACATCGGCAGGCAGCCCGAGGTTTCGATGAACAGGATGGCGATGTCGCAATCCTGGCGCGTCGGCGGATAGAGGATCGAGCCGGACATCACGTCATGACCGCGCGGTTCGAACATCAGCCCGGTGCGGATCCAGTCATACTCGGCGAGGAAGTGCGCGCGCCGCTCCATCATCGTTGACCCCTGCAGCAGCGGGCCGCCGCCGGCGACCAGCCGCACCGGATTGCCGCAGGTGTGGCCGTCTATGCAGAAGAAGGATTTCTTGGCCATGACGCTCCTCGAAAAATCAAAACCCGAAAAAATCAGAATCGTTGTGGACTGAAGGGCCCCAGATCGATCGGCGGAGTCTGCCCCAGGACGAGATCGCGGATCAACCGTCCGGTGGCTGCCGCCTGGGTCAGGCCGAGATGGCCATGGCCGAAGGCATAGACCACCGGCCGGCTTCCCGACGCGCGACCTATGACGGGCACCGAATCCGGCAGCGAGGGACGGAACCCCATCCATTCGCGCCCGCCGGCCGGATCGAGCCCCGGCAGGAAGCTTTGCGCCTTCTGCAGCAGCGCCTTCGATCGAGCATAGTTGGGCGGCCTCTCGATGCCGCCGAGTTCGACCGCGCCGCCGACGCGCAAGCCGGTTTCGAGCGGCGTGATGACGAAGCCGTGGCCGGAGAAGATCAGCTGCCGCTTCACGTCGAAGGCAGCCTTCGGCAGCGTCGTGTTGTAACCGCGCTCGGTCTCCAGCGGAATGCGATCGCCGAATTGCCTCGCCAGCAGATGCGACCAGGCGCCGGCGGCGACGACAAGGTGTCGGGCTCGCTTGGTGCTGCCGTCGGCCAGCGTCAATGTCGCGCCATCCTGATCCGCCCCGACGCGCTCGATCCGGGCCATTTCAAAGCGCGCGCCCCTGGACTGCGCGTAGGCCCATACCGCCTTGCCGAGCAGTTTTGGATCGGCGACCGTCTTCCATCCCGGCACGAACGTGCCCTTGACGAAGCGCGGCGAGAGCCCAGGCTGCAGGGCTGCAAGTTCATCGCCCTCGACATGGCGAAAGCCGATGTCGAAGCGCTCCCGCGCGGTCCAGCCGGGCAGCGAGGCGCGGAACTCGGCCTCGCTCTCGTAGAGTTCGAGCGAGCCGTCCTCGCGCAGCATGCCGCGCGTGCCGGAGCGATCGAGCAAGCCCATCCATTCGGCTTCGGCAAGCTTCATCATGCCCGCCTGGGCGGCGAGGCTCGCTTCATATTTTGCCGGCGCGCCGGCACGCCAGAAGCGGAACAGCCAGGGCAGAAGCTTCGGCAGATAGGCGGGTGGAATGCTGAGCGGGCCGAGCGGGTCGGCCAGCCATTTCGGCAACTGCCGGATCATGCCCTTGTGCGCCATCGGCAGCACGTCGGAGAAGGCGAAGGCGGCGGCGTTGCCGGAACTCGTTTCCTCGCAAATGCCGGTGCGATCGAAGATCGTGACCTTTCGTCCCGCCTCGGCAAGACAGGCGGCGGCGCAGATGCCGATGATGCCGCCACCGATGATGGCTATGTCTTCCCCTTTGCCCCGTTCACGGGGAGAAGATGCCCGAAGGGCGGAGGGGCGGCGCCCCTCTTCTGTCGACTTCGAACTTCCGTGCACGTAGGCGCTGCCTCTCTTCTGGCTGCCGCCATCTTCTCCTCATGAAGGGGAGAAGAAAGCTTTAGAACTGCGGCAGTGTCGGCCGAACCGCCAGCGCGTCCTTGACGATCTTTTCGACTGCCTTGCGGCGTTCGCCCGACAGCGGCTGGCGCGGCATGCGCACGCGGTCATTGGTTTGGATGGCGAACACTTCGGCAAGCTTGATGTTCTGCACCAGATAGGTCGAGACGTCGAGATCGAGCAACGGCCGGAACCAACGATAGATGGCGAGCGCCTCTTCGCGGCGGCCCTGCTTCATCAGCTGGTAGATGGCGACAGTCTCGCGCGGAAACGCGGTGACCAGTCCGGCGACCCAGCCGATGGCGCCGACCGACAGCGCCTCGAAAGCGAGATTGTCGACGCCGGTGAACAGGTCGTAACGAGTGCCCAAGCGATTGATGATCTCGGTCGAGCGGCGGATGTCGTCGGAGGATTCCTTGATGGCGACGAAGCGCTTGTCCGATGCCATCTCCTCCATCTGGTCGACAGTGACGTCGACGCGGTAGGCGAGCCGGTTGGAGTAGATCATGACCGGCAGGTCGCCAGCCTCCGCGACGGCGCGCAGCGCCGCGACCGTCTCCTCCGCATTGGTGTGATAGATCGGGCTCGGCACCACCATCAGGCCGTTGGCGCCTTCCTTGGCGGCGCGGCGCGCAATGCTGGCCGCCTCGCGGGTGCCGGCCTCATTGACTGTCAGCAGCACCGGCTTCTTGCCGGCGACCTTCTGCGCGGTCTTCAGCACCTCGATCTTCTCGTCAGGCGACAGCATCGGGCCTTCGCCGAGCGATCCGCAGACGATGATGCCGTCGCAGCCGGCCTCCATCTGCAGGCCAAAGCAGCGCTCCATCTCGGCATGGTCGAGACGATCGTCGGCAGTGAATTTGGTCGTGACGGCGGGGAAAACTCCGGTCCACATGGTCATGTCTCCATCTGATATATCAGCCGTATATCTGCTAGAAAATCATTTGTCAATGCGGAATCTCTTATGATATATCCTGGATATATCAGGAGATCGCCTTTGATATCCATGGACTCAAGCACTGCATTCGAGCCGGCGGCGGCCAAGGCCTACCGTGTGCTCGAGCACATGATCGTCACGCTCGAACTGGCGCCGGCGAGCTTCGTCACCGAGGGCGCCTTGATCGAAAGGCTGGCGCTTGGCCGCACACCGGTGCGCGAGGCAATCCAGCGGCTGGCCTGGGAAGGGCTGCTCGACGTGCGGCCGCGCGCCGGCATCGCAATCGCTCCGCTGCATCCCGGCGACTGGCTGCGCGTGCTCGATGCACGCCGCGGGGTCGAGGTGGTGCTGGCCCGGTCGGCCGCCCGCTTCGTCACCCGCGAAGCCGCCGACATGTTTCACGAAGCAGCCCTGGCCATGCAGAAGGCGGTGATCTCGGGCAACGTGCTTACCTTCATCCAGGCCGACAAGGCGCTTGACGAAGCGCTGGCGCTGGCCGCCGACAATCCTTTCGCCGCCCGCCTGGCGGCTCCCTTGCAAACCCACAGCCGCCGTTTCTGGTTCCGCTACAAGGCCGACACCGGGCTTGCTGAATCGGCTGAGCATCATGTCGCGCTGATCCGCTCGATCCTCGACGGCGACGAGGAAGCCGCGGCCAAGGATGCCAAGCGGCTGATAACCCTGCTGCGCGGCCACGCCGAGGTGGCCGCTACCCGCCGCTGATCGGGCGGTTCAGATCCCTTGCGCCGTTGCGGTGATGGAGACGGTATTCTCCCATCCGTCACCGGTCGCGAAGATGCAGCTTCGGCCCTGCACGTCGGTCACCAGCATGGTCCATGTCCCACTTGCCGAGACATAGATCTCGACAATGGCAGCTTGCCCGACCACACCGTAGCCGATCTGCTTCTGCTGGAAGGCCTGCGCCAATCCCGCGACAAGGTCCCTGTGGCCGCCGCAGATGAATTGCGCTTGTGCCGACAGCGTCGACAACGCCAGCGCGGCGCCGATCACGGCCATCCTGATCCATAGAAATGAAAATTTGTGTGCCATCTGGCACCTCCTTCGCCTTCACGTTCCGGCAAAGGGAGGCACATGGGCAGCCTCAATATGCCGGAGCGTTCCAGGCCGGGTCCGACGTCTTCATCACGTCACTCCTTCTGGTTTCCGGTCTGTCGTCAGGGAATTCTTATCGCATTCCCTGGATTCGATATGGTGAGGTCCCGATCCGAAAACAAGCAGCATCTCAACCCTGGCGGCGAGCCGTACGGCTTCGATCCGCGTCAGGTTTCCGCGGGGTCGCGAAGCGCCGCCCATTTCAGCAGGGCGTCGAGAGCCGGACATAGCGCCTGCCCCCAGTCGGTCAGGCGGTACTCGACTTTCGGCGGCACCTGATGATGCACGATGCGGCGCACGATCCCGTCGGCTTCCATCTGCCTCAGTTGTTGAATCAGCATCTTCTGCGAGATCGCCGGGATCGCCCGTTCGAGATCGGAAAAGCGCAGCACCTTGCCGCCGAACAGGTGAAACAGGATCACCAGCTTCCAGCGGCCTTCAAGGATGCGCAGCACATTTTCCACGCCGCTCGCCGCCGACACCGGCGTCAGCGCCTCAACCTTGCTTTCGGGTCCAGACTTCCTTTCTGACATGACCTTACTTTCGGGTAAGTACCTTACTTTTTCGTCGGTTCTTGCCATTTTTTCAGCATATCTCATTTTAGGAGCCGGACAAGGCCGCGGACCTTCGCGTCTACGGCAGGACCTGGAACCGGAGATGAAACCATGATCGCGAAACTTCCGCAGCCGCTGACAGACTATTTTGCCGCTAAGAACAGGCACGACATCGACGCGATGCTCGTGCCCTTCTCGTCGGACGCCACGGTCAAGGACGAAGGTGAAACCCATCGGGGTTCGGCCGCCATCCGCGACTGGATGGAAGCAACGACGAGAAAATACCGGGTGACCGTTGAGGTCGTCGACGCGACGGTCAATGGCGATGCATGGCGGATCGCCGGCATCGTGTCAGGCAATTTCCCCGGAAGCCCGGCGACGCTGCACTACAACTTCACACTGGCCGACGGCCGGATAACGCGGCTGGAGATCGGTGCATGACCATCCTGGGAAATTCCCGGTTCAACGATCAGGAATTTGCCAAGTTGCGGAGCTGGTGAGATTCCTTGTTCCGGACCAGTGCCATTCTGACCGTATGATCCAACGCAAAAAAGGGCGCGACCAAGCCGCGCCCTTTCCTGTGAAATAGCTGTCGGATTTCAGTTCATCGTCGGGATGACGAACTCGGCCCCGTCCTTGATGCCGGACGGCCAGCGCGAGGTGACCGTCTTGGTCTTGGTGTAGAAGCGGAACGCGTCCGGGCCATGCTGGTTGAGGTCGCCGAAGGAGGACGCCTTCCAGCCGCCGAAGGTGTAGTAGGCGATCGGCACCGGGATCGGCACGTTGACGCCGACCATGCCGACCTGGACCCGCGAGGCGAAGTCGCGCGCCGCATCACCGTCACGGGTGAAGATGGCGACGCCATTGCCCATCTCGTGGTCGTTGGCGAGCTTGATCGCGCTCTCATAGGTCGGCGCCCGCACCACCGAGAGCACCGGTCCAAAGATCTCTTCCTTGTAGATGCGCATGTCCGCGGTGACGTTGTCGAACAGGCAGCCGCCCATGTAGTAGCCATCCTCGTAGCCCTGCATCGAGAAGCCGCGGCCGTCGACGACCAGCTTGGCGCCTTCCTTGACGCCGGTATCGACGTAGCCCTTGACGCGCTCCAGCGCCTGCGCTGTCACCAGCGGGCCGAAATCGGCCGAAGAGTCGGTCGAAGGTCCGACCTTCAGGCTTTCGACACGCGGAACGAGCTTTTCCATCAGCCGGTTGGCGGTGTCGTTGCCGACCGGGACAGCCACCGAGATCGCCATGCAGCGCTCGCCGGCCGAGCCGTAGCCGGCGCCGATCAGCGCGTCGACGGTCTGGTCCATGTCGGCATCGGGCATGATGATCATGTGGTTCTTGGCGCCACCGAAGCACTGCACGCGCTTGCCCGCGGCGGTGCCGCGCGAATAGATGTAGTGGGCGATCGGCGTCGAGCCGACAAAGCCGATGGCCTTGATGTCGGGATCGTCGAGGATGGCATCGACCACATCCTTGTCGCCATTGACGACGTTGAGGATGCCCGCCGGCAGGCCGGCTTCGATGAACAGTTCGGCGATGCGCATCGGCACGCCCGGGTCGCGCTCCGACGGCTTCAGGATGAAGGCATTGCCGCAGGCGATGGCCGGCGCGATCTTCCACAGCGGGATCATCGCCGGGAAGTTGAACGGCGTGATGCCGGCGACGACGCCGAGCGGCTGGCGCATCGAATAGACGTCGATGCCGGGGCCGGCGCCGTCAGTGAATTCGCCCTTCATCATATGCGGTGCGCCGATGCAGACCTCGACCACTTCGAGGCCGCGCTGGATGTCGCCCTTGGCGTCGGCGATCGTCTTGCCATGCTCGCGCGCCAGGATATCGGCCAGTTCGTCATAGTCGCGGGCGACGAGTTCGAGGAACTTCATCAGCACGCGCACGCGGCGCTGCGGGTTGGTTGCCGCCCATTTTGGCTGTGCCGCCTTGGCATTCTCGACCGCCGCGCGCAGTTCAGCCTGCGAAGCCAGCGCCACCGTGCCACGCACGGAACCGTCCATCGGCTGCATGACATCTTGCTTGCGGCCGCTGGTCCCGGCGACATGCTTGCCGCCGATGAAATGACCGTAGTCGATCATGATTTCTCTCCCTGGGTTTGTGATGGCGCATTGTCCGCCTTTGCCCGGCGGATGGCAACGCGAGCCAGAACGCAACCGTTGTGCATGAAATAGACAACGGAGGCCGACTGTGCATTAATTGCCGCAAATATCCGGCACTTCGATCGTTCCAAGGATTGAAAGATTGCATTTCTTCCCACCCCCCTCTGTCCTACCGGACATCTCCCCCGCAAGGGGGGAGATCGGATGTTGCTTTCGTCTTCGGAAACCTTCGACGCCGCAAAGATGCCGCCGGCGGAGCTGCCACTCTCCCCCCTTGCGGGGGAGATGTCCGGCAGGACAGAGGGGGGTGGGCGGGAACGCGGCGTTCACGATTAGATCGGACCATCCCCATGAACTGGGATGACGTCCGCATCTTCCTGGCCGTGGCGCGGGCCGGCCAGATCCTTGGCGCAGCCAGGCGGCTGGAACTCAACCATGCCACCGTCTCGCGCCGCATCGCCGCACTCGAGGATGCGCTGCGGACGAAGCTGTTTCGCCGGCTGACCACCGGCAGCGAACTGACGCCGGCCGGCGAGCGCTTTCTCGACATTGCCGAGCGCATGGAAGGCGACATGATCGCCGCGCGTTCGACCGTCGCCGGCGAGGGCGACGACGTCTCCGGCACGGTCCGCATCGGCGCGCCGGACGGGTTTGGCGTCGCTTTCCTGGCCAAGCGTCTTGGCGCACTGACGGGCCTGCACCGCGAACTGACGATCCAGCTTGTGCCGGTGCCGCGCTCCTTCTCCCTGTCGCGACGCGAGGCGGACATCGCCATCACCGTCGAGCGGCCGACGGAGGGGCGGCTGGTGGCGGGAAAGCTAGTCGACTATTCGCTCGGCCTGTTTGCCTCGCGCGCCTATGCCGAGGCGCATGGCTTGCCCAAGACAGCCGCCGAGCTTGATCAGCACACGCTCATAGGCTACGTGCCGGACCTGATCGTCAGCCCGTCGCTCGACTATGCGGCCGAGTTCAGCCCGGACTGGCGCACCAGCTTCGCCATCTCCTCGGCGCTCGGCCAGGCCGAAGCGGTGCGCTCGGGCGCCGGCATCGGCATCCTGCACACCTTCGTCGCCCGCTCGATGCCGGAACTGGT
The DNA here is from genome assembly GCF_056404355.1 of Mesorhizobium sp. P2_D5. Taxonomy (NCBI): domain Bacteria; kingdom Pseudomonadati; phylum Pseudomonadota; class Alphaproteobacteria; order Hyphomicrobiales; family Phyllobacteriaceae; genus Mesorhizobium; species Mesorhizobium sp. P2_D5. The sequence goes on along the minus strand of NZ_JBFUEE010000005.1, from coordinate 206,702 downwards.
GTCCGTCGACGTGGTCGCACCCATCCGCCGGGCCTATTGGCTGGTCTATCACGAATCGGTCCGGCCGCTGCGCCGCGTCCAGATCGTCGCCAGCTTCATCACCAAGGCGGTGGAGCAGGAGAGAAGCCTGTTCGTCTAGACACGCCGCCTTTTCCTTGCCACAAAACCGGCCAGTGTGGCATCAGGCGCGCAGGCGCCGCCACGGGCAGACCGCCAGGTGGGAAATCTTTCAGAAAGCTGGCGCGGATAGACATGCGAGCCGTTCTTGCCATCCTGCCGCTGGTCTTCCTTTCCGCATGCGCCAATCCATGGACCAAAGTGCCGGAGGCCGACCTGCCCAAGCCGATCCGCTACGCCATGGCCCGCCCTTCGCCTTTCGTCTTCGGCAATTATTGCGGCCCCGGCACCCGCACCGGCGATCTGTCGGCGCGGCCGGTCGATCGCCTCGACGCAGCCTGCCGGATCCATGATGCCTGCTACATCGCTCGCCACAATCATTGCGATTGCGATGGTGCCCTCGTCGCCTCGGCGAAAACGATACGCGACGACAAGACAGCACCCCGCAAGATGCGCGGCGAGGCGGAGCTGCTGATCGCCACTTTCGCCATCCCCGTCTGCAAGGTGTTCCCGCAGGGCTTCATGCCGCCGCGCGACCCGGCACAACTGAGCGTCCTGAAGGCCGGGGCGACCGGGTGAATCGCCGCGCAGCCATTATCGTGGCCCTGTCCGGGCTGACGTTCGTTGTCCTTGCCGGCTGTGCCGGCTCGCCCGGCCGCAATGCCTGTGACCTGCTGCAGGGCCAAGAGGCCTGCGCTCGCCCCTCGCTGTCGGCCAGGACTCCGGGGCCCCAGGTTGCCGCCGCTCAGTTTTTTGGCGACGCCGGCACAAGCGACTATGAAAAGCGATTCCTGGCGCTGCTCGCCGACCACCAGCTCGGCGCCATGGACCGGGCCAACGGCACCGGCCCTTTCGGCCATGACCGCCATGACATCCGCACCAGCGATTTCCAGGCGACCTACCGGACGCTGCAGCACCTGGCCGGTCCGGTTGCCGAAACGCATCTGCCGCCGGCCGGTGGTGGCAGCGGCGATGGCCATTTCGACGGGCGCTGGCGGGTGTCGCGGCAGACGCTCTACATCGACGCCGCGGCACGGCCTTCGGCGCCCAAGACATTCGATTTTTCCGGCCTGCAGGCGCGCAGCGTCGAGATCGTGCTGCGCCAGGCGGGCAAGCAACCGGCCGAGATCGACGGCTCATGCGATGGCGCGTTGGCGCTGCGCGACGGTGCCGGTTCGCGAACCATTGCCGCGGGCATGGCATTCCGCTTTCGCCTGTCTGGCGAGGACGACACGGTCAGCCTGTTCCCAAGTGACAGCCTGAACCGCTGCACCGCAAGAATCCGCTCCAGCCTTGTCCCGGCCGGCGCGCCCCTCACCATCCGGCGCGAAGAGACCGCCGACCCGGCGCTCGCCGCTTTCGACAGCCGCTACGAGCGTTGCCCGACGCCTGACCCCACGGGCCTCGACCCGCTCAGCCGCGCCTTCTACGCCAGCCGCTGGCTGTCGCAGACCTGCGCCTTGCCGATCGGAGAGCCGCGCCTGCTGCGCAAGTCGCGCGACGGCTTCAACGCCAAGGTCGAGGCGCTGATGGGAACGCCGCTGCCCGACAGCGCCATCGACAGGGGCGACCCGGAGCTGCCGCTCGACTTCTCGAAGGCGCCAAGGCTGAAGCTGATCTATCTGTCCTCGCTCGAATTCAAGGCGGATTTTTCCGGCCGCATCATCGAACGGCTGATCCGCCACCATGCCGCGCTCGGCACCAAGGTGCGCATCATGGTCACAGACGTGCTGGAGCGCGACAAGGACGACGCGCTGCTGCACCGGCTGGCGGCCGAGTTCCCCAATGTCGAGTTGCAGGAGTACCGCTGGCGGGCCGATCGGGGCGCACCGATCGACGAGCAGATCTCACAATTTCACAAGACCCACCACATCAAGATGCTGGCGACGCTGGCTGAGGACCCCGGGCGCTCGCGCGTCATCATCGGCGGCCGCAACATCCATGACGGCTTCCTGTTCCACCAGCCGATCGATCTGTCGCGCTATCCGGATCTGGAGCAATATGGCAGGACCGACGGCTTTTCGTTGAACTACTATTCGAACTGGAGCGACTTCGACATCGAGTTCACCGACCGGACCACGGTCGAGGCGCTCGCCGCGCATCTCTCGACAGTGTGGCTTCGCGACGCCGACACCAACATCGCGCGGCCTTTCTCCATTCCGGTTCGGTCCGACGGCCACCGCCCGTCAGGCACCGCGCGGCACTTCATCTCCGTGCCCTACGCGGATGGCCATGCGCTGGAGGATTATTTCGTCGAGCTGGTCGACGCCGCCCAGCACCATATCCAGATCGTCAATCCCTATCTCAACCTGACGCCGAAACTTAACCACGCGTTCGACCGGGCGCTCGCCCGCGGCGTCAAGATCGACATTGTCGGCCGTATCGATCTCAAAGGCGACATTGGCGGCAGGTTCCTCACCGCGCTCAACAAGCTGTTCGTCGAGAAGTATGGCGACCGCATCGACATTCGCGAGTTCAAGGCGCCCGATGTCGTGCTGCATTCCAAGATCATGATGATCGATGAGAGGTTGGTCGCCATCTCCTCGGTCAATCTCAACAACCGCAGCTTCTTCCACGACTCGGAGAATGGCATGATGGTGCTGGACCCGGCCTTCTACACCAGGATGAAGGCGATCTATGACGACTATTTCGCCCACTCCAACCCGGTTCCCACCAACGTAACGATCCCGTGGGCCTATCGGCTGCTGTTCGACGAAGACTGGGTCAGGCAGGCGTTTTGACGAATTTGGGCGACGTCGCGGCGCCCTATCGCAGATAGCGTTCCTGCGCGAGATCTCGGACATCGATGTCCGGCACCCGGCTGGAGATGATATCGGACAGCACCTTGGCCGAGCCGCAGGCCATGGTCCAGCCGAGCGTGCCGTGGCCGGTGTTGAGATAGAGATTGGAAAGCTCGGTGCGGCCGATCAGCGGCGGACCATCCGGCGTCATCGGCCGCAGCCCACACCAGAACGTCGCGTCCCGCATCGCGCCGGCGCCCGGAAAGAGATCGCCGACCGAGTGTTCCAGCGTGCGCCGTCGTGATTCGTGCAGCCTGAGGTCGAAGCCGGAAATCTCGGCCGTGCCGCCGACCCGGATGCGGTTCCCCAGCCGGGTGATCGCCACCTTGTAGGTCTCGTCCATCACCGTCGACACCGGCGCCACGGCGGCATCCTGGATCGGCACGGTGATCGAATAGCCCTTGACCGGATAGACCGGGATTGGCCGCTTCACCCGACGCATGAAATCCGCCGAATAGCTGCCCATAGCCATGACATAAGCGTCGGCGGTCAGCCAGCCCTTGCTGGTGCTGAGATTGGCGATACGGTTGCGGCTGCGGATAACGCGCCAAACCGTCAGACCATATTCGAATTTGACCCCGCGAGCCACGCACAGCTCGGCCAGGCGGTCGGTGAACATCTTGCAGTCGCCGGTCTCGTCGCGCGGCAGCCTGAGGCCGCCGACGAACTTTTCGCGCACTCCGGCCAGGCCTGGCTCCGCCGCGATGCAGCCGTCCTGGTCGAGGATCTCATAGGGCACGCCATATTTCTTCAGCACCTCGACATCGCCACCGGTGCCGTCGAGCTGCTTCTGCGTGCGAAATAGCTGCAGCGTGCCCTGGGCACGCTCGTCATAAGCGATGCCGGTCGCCTCGCGCAGCGCCTTCAGCGTGTCGCGGCTGTATTCGGCCAGCGGCACCATGCGCGCCTTGTTGATCGCATAGCGCTCGGCCGTGCAATTGCGCAGCATCTTGACCAGCCATGTCCACATATGCGGATCGAAGGCCGGCCGCACGACCAGCGGGCCATGCTTCATCAGCAGCCACTTGATCGCCTTCAACGGAATGCCGGGCCCGGCCCAGGGCGAGGCATAGCCGGGCGAAATCTCGCCGGCATTGGCGAAGCTGGTTTCCAGCGCCGGGCCTTTCTGGCGATCGACCACCGTCACCTCGTGGCCGGCCTCGGCGAGATAGTACGCCGTGGTCACCCCGATGACGCCACCGCCCAGCACCATGATTTTCATCGTTCACTCCTTGCCGTGCCGCGTCCTTCCGGACGCCCATAGACGCGGCCGCATTTTCGATTTGCGCATGATCCTTTCCGAAAATCGATTCCGATTTTCGAGACCATGCACTGTTGCCCGTTCACGCCGCCGAGGGACCGGGGTCGTCGTCCTCTGTCTGCCGCATTCCAGCCGTCTCGCCAAGAGGCCGCCTGTCGGCCGCGGCGCTGTAGACCAGGGTGAGCCCATATGGTCGCCTCACCTCGGTTGGGGATTTTTCCTTGACTGCGCGCCGCGCAGCCTCGGGCTGGTAGAGCACCGCCTTGATCAGGATCGACTCGTTCCTGCCGTCGGGCTGTTCGATCATGGCCGTCTGGCCTTGGGCCATGCCAAGCATGCAAAGCCCGCGCCTCGTGGCGATCGACAGACTGGAGCCGACCGGTCCGCGCACTTCGTTTTGCACCAGGGTCCGCGTCTCGGCAGCGCCGGCATCGATGCTAAACACCACTCTGCTGTTCAGCGTCACGATATCGGGTTCGACCACATCGATCGAGACGAGATCGGCGTTTGCAAGCTTGTGTTCAAGCATATCCACCATCGGGTCCGCGAATGCCCGTCGACGCTCCAGCATGACTTCGAGGACGGCAAAGTCCTTGGTCGTCAAGCAACAGTTCGTGCCTGTCATCATCATCTCCACGATCAGGGCCGCTGCGGGCCGGAGGCGGGCGTGTCGACGGCTTCGACGGTCACCGACAGTTCCCGGCCGCCACGGCTGCTCCAGCACACCGCCTGCCCGACGGTTGCGCCGATGAGCGCCGTCCCCATCGGCGTCAGCACCGAAATCCTGTTTTCAGTGATATCGGCATCGCCGGGGTAGACCAGCGTGATGCGCTGGGTGTCCCCGTTTTCGCCACGGATTGTCACTGTCGAGCCCATTTGCACCACGCCGGCAGGCATCGCCGCCGCTTCCGTGACGACGGCCCGGTCCATTTCCGAAAGCAGCTCTTCGGCAGTCTCAGGCGTGCGGTCGAGCGACGCTCTCGCCAGGCCTGTCAGCCTGTCATGGTCGGCATCGCTGACCGTGAGCTGGTTCTGTGGGTGCAGTCCTGTTGCATGTTGCATGGCAAACCTCTTGGATTGGCGCATCGAATAGATGCGCGCTTGCCGCCGTACTGACGGCAGCTTGATGAAAGCCGGCAGCCGCGAGGGCTGTCAGGCTTGATGGCGGTGTTGGATGTATGGATGCCCCGGTTCGGACGGACGCCAAGAAGGCGGCCGCGCCGGGGCTACGATCCCGCGATCGGGCAGACCCTGAACAAGGTTCTGATATGGGCGAGGTTGCTCATGCACCGACCCTTGCCGACAGGCGCATGCTTGTCAAGCGTGGCCAAACCGCTCAACCGTCGACGTAACGCCGATGAAAGCGGTGGCCGAGGCTGGTCAGGATTTCGTAGCCGATGGTGCCGGCATGGCCGGCCGCGCCGTCGACGCTTTGCGAGGAGCCGAGCAGTTCGACGAGATCGCCCTCGCCCAGCCTGCCGGGTGGCAAAGCGGAAATGTCGAGAATGATCGAATCCATCGACACCCGCCCAAGGAAGGGCAGCCGCACGCCCTCGAACCAGGCCGCGGACGCCGCGCGGCGATGCCAGCCATCGGCATAGCCAAGCGAAATCGTCGCGGCCGTGAGCGGAGCCGTGGTGCGGAAGGTGTGGCCATAGCCGACCCCAACGCCGGCCTCCAGCATGCGTGTCTGCACCACTTTGGCCTGCAGCCGCACCACTGGCAGCATCGGGTTTGATCGGGCCGGTGTCGGATTGATGCCGTAGAGCGCGGCACCCGGCCGGGCGAGATCATAGTGAAAGCGCTGCCCAAGAAAGATGCCGGATGAATTGGTGAACGAGGCCGGCGCCTCGGGCAACAGTGCGCGCAGCCGCTCGAACGCCAGTCGCTGCCGCTCGTTGGCCGGATGCTCCGGCTCGTCGGCGCAGGCCAGATGGCTCATCACAAAACGGACGTCGATCCCATCGAAGGCACCGGGATCGGCGGCAACGCGCTCGACATCCCGGGGCGCCATGCCGAGCCGCGACATGCCGCTATCGACCTGGATCGCCGCCGGCAGCCTTCGGCCGGCGCGGCCAGCCGCCGCACGCCAGGCCGCCAGTTGTCCGGGGCTGTTGACGACGGCGGAAAGGTTTGCCGCCACGGCGTCCGGCTCGGCACCGGGCGGAATGCCGTTCAGCACGAAGATGTCGGAACCCGGCCCGAGCGAGCGGCGCAAGGCGATGCCTTCGCCCAGAAGCGCGACGAAGAAGATATCGCAACCTTCGCCGGCGAGTGCCGCCGCCACCCGGCTCGCGCCGAGGCCGTAGCCGTCGGCCTTGACCACGCCGGCGCAGCGCACGCTGCCCAGGTGCGCTTTCAACCGCCGGTAGTTTTCACGGATCGCGCCAAGGTCGATGGTCAGGATGGCGCCCGCCACCGCTTCGCCTGTGGCAGCGATGTCCTCAGGCAGCGACCTCTTGGGGGCGTCGTTCATGGCGACCCTTCTCGTGGCGGATAGTGCATGTCGCCCAAAAGTGGTCCCGGTTTCGGGAGAACGACATGCATAAAACAACGGCCTGAAGCGTATCGCTTGAATCCGTTCAAACGCGACGCGCTTTAGACATCAATAGGACCGCCAGGCCGGCGCGGCAACTGTCGTCGTTTCGTGTCGAGGCTATTGCGTCAGATGCCGGAACGCCGCCACTACTTCCTCGTAGACATGGCGCTTGAACGGCACGATCAGGTCGGGCAGGTCCTGCATCGGTCGCCATGCCCATTTGTCGAATTCGGCGGTGTGGCCGCCCGGCGGCGGATTGATCTGGATCTCGCCGACATCGCCGTGAAAGCGGAAGGCGAACCATTTCTGCGTCTGGCCGCGATACCTGCCCTTGAAGGCGATGCCGACGAGGTGGTCCGGCAAATCGTAATTGATCCAGTCCGGCGCCTCGGCGAGCAGCGAGACGCCACGCATGCCGGTCTCTTCGTAGAGCTCGCGCTCGGCCGCCTGCAACGGCTCCTCGCCCTTGTCGATGCCGCCCTGTGGCATCTGCCAGAGCTGTGTCGTGCCGGCGAATTCGCTGTCCGGTTCGGCAATGCGATGCCCGACCCAGACCAGGCCGTCGGCGTTGAGGATCATCAGCCCGACACAGGGACGATAAGGCAGCGTTTCGCGATCAACTGTCTTCTTAGCCATCTTGCCCTCGTGCCGGCCGTTGCTGGAAATTCGATACTTGGGAGGATCGCTAGCCTTTTTGCGGATCGATGGCCACCGCCGAAATCGGCACGATCTCGATGCCGCGCTTCTTGGCCTCGGTGACCCAGGTCGACACCGTGTCGACCGTCAGGTCGAAGGCCGAGCCTATGCCGACGGCAAAGCCTTTGGCGCGCGCGGTGGCTTCCAGCCCGTCGAGTTTCTTCAGGATGGCGCCGCGATCCTGCACGGCATCGATCGCCGTGTCGCCGGAGACGAAGGGCACGCCGTCCTTCAACGCCAGGTCCGGCGCCAGGCTACGTGCCGACGAGCCATCGTCGATATAGGCCAGGCCCCGCTTGCCGAGTTCGGCCATGAACGGCTCCATCGCCGTAGCATCGGCGGAAAAACGCGCGCCCATGTAGTTCATGACACCGGTGTAGTTTGTCGTCCGCGACAGCGCCCAGTGCAGGTTCTTCAAATTCTCATCCGCGCTCGCCGCCACCGTCAGCGTGTTGCGGCCGGGGTTGATGTTCGGATAGTCGAACGGTTCGAGCGGCACCTGCATGACGATCTCGTGGCCGCCCTGCCGCGCCGCCTGCATCCAGCGGCCGATGCTGTTGCCTTGCGGCGCGAAGGCCAGCGTCACCTCCGCCGGCAGCTTGGCGATGGCCGCCTGGGTGCCTGTCTGCGAAACCGCAAGCCCGCCGATGACGATCGCCACCCGTGCACCACGCGCGCCCGACCACGGCCGCGCATAGACGTCGAACGGGCGCCGGCCATCGGCTGCCCGGGCAGGCAATGGCCCGGTCTCGCTGGCTTCGATCAGCGCCTTGTCGGGAATATGGGCGATCTTCAGGTTCTGGCCCATGGTTGACGGGTCGCGAATGACGATCCCCGCCTTGGGCGGACCGTCGCCCTCCTCCGTCTGCACATGGATGATCTGCGGCCCGTCGGTTTTGGCGGGCGCTGCCGGCTTGGCTGCGGCCACCGGGGCCAATGCGGCCGGCGCGGCAGCAGGCTCGGCCGCCGCCGTCACTTTCGGCGTCGAAACGGCGACCTCTTGCGGCTTGCGGAACGGCTTTTCCCTAAGCGCGATCGCACCGGAGACGCCTACCACCGCCAGAACGACCACGGTTGCCGCGATCGCGCCGGCGCTGACCTTGCCGGCCGCGCGCGGCGATCGGACGGTCTGTCCAAGCGGGCGTTCGATGTCCTTGCCTATGTCAGCCAAGCTGCATCCCCGGGGCGCATGCTCCGAAGACGAAACCCCTTCGAAATGACATGCGCGAATTCATCAATCCTGGCGCACCCCTGGCGCCCGCACCCCAGGGCCTCGCCTTGCCCCGAATCAAACTGCCGGAACCTTTCGGTTCCGGCAGCATCGCATTGCTTCCATCAGGCGGCCAGACCTGTTGTCGGCCCCTGGCATCGGACCCAAAAGTGGAATCCGGTTTTGGGAAAATCCGATGCCAAAACAAAAAACTGGAGCGGCGCTTGCGCCGCTCCAGAGCTTTACTGGTTGAGAACGGCCTTTTCCGGATTGGGCGGGAAAGCCGGATCGGTCTTCTGGCCGCGCAGCAGCTGCTCGGCATAGATGAGCTGCAGATCGTCCTTCGGATCCGGCGGCACATAGGCTGCCGAGCCTGAACCGGTCGAACTCTCGTCGGCGCCCTTGATATGGCCCTTGAGGTCGGATTCGCCGCGCGTCAGGTCCCTGCCCTGAAGTTCCGGCGGCAGCGGCTGGTCGACCTTGATGTCGGGCGTGATGCCCTTGCCCTGGATCGACTTGCCGGACGGCGTGTAATAGAGCGCCGTCGTCAGCCGCAGCGCACCGTTTTCGCCGAGCGGAATGATGGTCTGCACCGAGCCCTTGCCGAAGGACTGCGTGCCGACCACCGTGACGCGGCGCAGATCCTGCAACGCGCCGGCGACGATTTCCGACGCACTGGCCGAGCCACCATTGACCAGCACGATCATCGGCTTGCCGTTGATGTCGTCGACCTGCTTGGGCTTGGCGTCGAAACGGGTGACGTCCTTCGGATCGCGACCGCGCGTCGAGACGATCTCGCCGCGGTTGAGGAAGGCATCGGAGACGCTCACCGCCTGGTCGAGCAGGCCGCCCGGATTGAGGCGCAGATCGAGCACATAGCCCTTGAGCTTGTCGTTCGGCACCTGCTTCTTGATGGTGTCGATGGCATTCTCGAGGTCGTCATAGGTCTTTTCGGTGAAGGAGGTGATCTTCATGTAGCCGATGTCGTTTTCGACCCGGAACTTGACCGCCTTGACCTTGATGATATCGCGCACGACCGTCAGTTCGATCGGCTTGTCGGCGCCCTGGCGCAGGATGGTGAGCTTGATCGGCGTGTTGACCAAGCCGCGCATCTTCTCGACCGCGTCGTTGAGGGTGAGGCCGCGAACCTCCTCGCCGTCGATCTTGGCGATATAGTCGCCGGCCAGCACGCCTGCCTTGGCGGCCGGCGTGTCGTCGATCGGCGTGATCACCTTGACCAGGTCGTTTTCCATGGTGACCTCGATGCCGAGGCCGCCGAACTCACCCTTGGTCTGCACGCGCATGTCCTGCGCCTGCTCGGCGTTCATGTAGGAGGAGTGCGGGTCAAGCGAGGCAAGCATGCCGTTGATGGCGTTCTCGACCAGCGACTTGTCGTCGGGCGGCGTCACATATTGCGCCCGCACCCGCTCGAAGATATCGCCGAAGATGGCCAGTTGCTTGTAGGTCTCCGACCCTGCAGCGTTCGCCGCCGAGCCGGGTGTGCCATAAACAAGGCTCATGGCGGACGCGCCCATCAGCGCACCGGCAAACAGAAGCGACAGTTTCCGCATCATTTCACGTCCTTCCAGAAAAACGGTCCGCCCACCATGGGGCCGGATCGACGGGTTTTCCATCCTTGCGGAACTCGACATAGAGTTCCGGTGTGGCATTTACATTCTTCGAAACCGAGGTGCTCGCCACCCGGGCCTCTCCCATCGCGCCGACCGGCTCTCCTGCGAGCACTGATTGGCCAGTCGCGACGCTGATTCTGCTCATCCCCGCCAAAACGACATGATAACCGTCGCCTGCGTTCAGGATCAAGAGTTGACCATACGAGCGAAACGGCCCCGCATAAAGCACATTCCCATCCGCCGGCGCGGTGACGATGGCTCCCGATTGTGTCGCAACCATGTCGCCAAGCATCACCGCCCCGTTACCGTCCTCGGCGCCGAATCGCCGTTTGATGCGGCCGGTCACCGGCAATGCGATCTGCCCCTGCAGTGCCGAAAAGGGTGCCGCTGCGGCAAGTCGATTGCCTTCCGGTACAGGCAGGGACGCCAATTCCGCTGGGGTCTCCGCCGGCGCTGACGTCTTGTCGCCGTCCGCTGTCTTCTGCTCGGCGGCCTTGGCCGCATCGGCCGCCTTGCGGCTCTTGTCGGCTTCGAGCGAGGCGATCAAGTCCTTCAGGCTGCCGGCCTTGGCCGCCAGCGCTTCCGACCGCTGCTTTTCAGCGGCCATTTGCGTTTGCGTGTCGGCTTCGAGCTTCTGCTTGGCCTCCAGCAGCATGCCGAGCCGCTTCTTTTCCGCTGTCTGGTCGCCAACCGCCGCCGTCAACCGCGCCCGCTCGGCCTCGATCGAAGCCGTCACGCGCGACTGCTCCTTGAGATCGGCCAGCAGGCTATCGGTCTGCTGGCGCAGTTCCGGGACCACAGCGCCGAGCAGAATGGCGCTACGCACCGACGACAGCGCGTCCTCGGGCTTGACCAGGATCGCCGGCGGCGGGTTGAGCCCCATGCGCTGCAGTGCTCCCAGCACTTCGGCCAGCACGTCGCGCCGTGCCGCAAGCGAGGTGCGTATCTTCTGTTCCTGGCCCTTCAGCCCTTCCAGCTTGGCGCCGATATCCTCGATGTCCTGGCCGAGTTTCTGTTCGGTCATGGCCGACTGGATCAAGGCGGCGGTGATCGAGGCATGGTCCTTCTTGATCGTCGCGATGTCGGCGGCGAGCTTGGCCAGGCGCTCGGACGACAGCGTGATCTCCTTCGAGACCTGTTCGTATTCGGCGCGGCTCTGGTCCGGATCGGGGGCAAGGTCGAGCGTGTTCTCAGCCCGCACCGTATGCAACGACAGCACGAGCACCGCCGCCGCGATGCCGCAGCGCGCGCGCCATGAGGCCGTCCCTGATGATTTCCCGTCTTCAGACATTGAAGCCCGACTCTATGCGTGGCTTCGTTAACGAACAATCAACCATGTTCGAAAGCCCCCCTAAACCATGTGCGAGAGCCCCAATTGGCGCAGTCTGGTGGCGCATTGGGGCGGAAATCCGTATGGCCGCGCCAAACCACCGGTTACGAACGATGATAGGGATGGCCGGAAAGGATGGTTGCGGCCCGGTACAGCTGCTCCCCCAGCATCACGCGGACCAGTTGGTGCGGCCAGGTCAGCAATCCGAACGACATCACCAATTCTGCCTGATCGCGCAGCGGCTGATCGTGCCCGTCGGCGCCGCCGATGGCGATGACCAGCGCCTTACGGCCGCCATCACGCAGCTGGCCGATGCGCCCTGCAAAGTCTTCGGAGGAAAAATTCTTGCCGCGTTCGTCGAGCAAGATCAGTGCGGTGCCGGGCTGCAACTGCCCCTGCAGCTTCTGGCCTTCGTCGCGCCGGCGCTCGTTGGCGGTCTGCGCGCGCCCCTCGGCAATTTCGGCCACGCCGGCAAACTCTAGCCCCACCGCCGGGCCGCTTTTGGCAAAGCGCTCGAAATAGCGGTCGGCGAGCTGCTTCTCGGGGCCGGCTTTCATCCGGCCCACGGCATGAACTGATACCTTCATCCTCGCCCCTATAAGCCGCCAATGCATGCCATGACATGCATCAAAACAAAGGCGGCTTAGTGGATGGTCTCTTCCTCGAGGTCCGGCGCCTGCCACATCTTTTCGAGATTGTAGAATTCGCGGACTTCGGGACGGAAGACATGGACGATGATGTCGCCTGAATCGATCAGGACCCAGTCGGCGCCTGCCAGCCCCTCGACGCGCGCCGTGCCGAGACCGGCATCCTTGAGCGCCTTGAGCAGGTGATCGGCGACAGCCGAGACATGACGGTGCGATCGGCCCGACGCGACGACCATGTAGTCGCCGAGGCTCGATTTCCCCTGAATGTCGATTGAGACGATATTTTCGGCCTTGGAGTCTTCCAGACTGGCAAGGACTGTCTTGATGGCGCGGGACACGGCGTCGTTTACGCTGATCCCGGCCGGCGAAGGCATGATATCGGCCTTCTTCCGCAGTGCTGTTCTCAGTGTATTTCCTTTCGCAGCAAGAACAACCAAATCACCCCCAAAAGCAGGTGACACCGCTTAAATAGGCAGAGTTCCGTTGCAGTTTCAAGACGGCGCCCTGTCGCGCACGAACGTATTGTCGGTCCCGCGGTTCCACCGCATGCCGAAAAAGATCGGAACCCATGGCGCCTGCGTGGGTTATCGGGTCGCCCACCAACCGGATTTTCCCCATGCCTATCGACCCGCAGAACACCCTTCTCACCGTCCAGGCCGCCCTTGCGCAACTCAGCACTCTGATCGTTTCCTACGCCTTCTCGGCCATCGGTGCCGTCATCCTCCTGGTTGTCGGCTATATCGTTGCCGGCCTTGCCGAGCGTTCCATCTCCGCTGGCCTCGGCCACATCCATGGCTTCGACGCGACGTTGCGGCATTTCTTCTCCAAGATCGTCCGCTATGCAATCCTGATCCTCGTCACCATCATGGTGCTCGGCCAGTTCGGCGTGCAGACAGCGTCGATCATTGCCGCCATTGGCGCCATCGGTCTTGCCATCGGCCTGGCGCTGCAAGGCACGCTGCAGAATATCGCGGCCGGCATCATGCTCCTGGCGCTGCGGCCGTTCCGTATCGGCGAATCCGTCGAGGTCGGTTCGATTGCCGGCTCGATCGAGGAGATCGGCCTGTTCGCGACGAGGCTCAGGACCGCCGACGGCGTCTACATCCTGGCGCCCAATTCGACGCTATGGAACCAGCCGGTGCGCAACTACACGCGCAACGGCGTCCGCCGCGGCGACATCACGCTCTCGATCGGCTCCTGGAACGACATCGACCGCGCCCAGAAGACGCTGCTTGCCATCGCCACCACCGATCGCCGGGTCAAGCGCGAGCCGGCGCCGATCGCTTTCGTCGCGACATTGGGTGAAAGCACGGTCTCCATCGCCTTGCGCTACTGGACATCGGCCGCGGATTTCTTTGCCACCCAGGCCGATCTCACCAAGCGCGCCAAGCAGGAATTCGACGCGGAAGGCATATCGATCCCGCTCCCGCCACCCGAAGCGCCGGCGCCGGAAGCCCGCCGGCAATAAAGCATGATCCCGACGGCGGCTTTCGGTTTTCGGAAAATATCACGCTCTAGTCAGTTGCCCCGGTTCCGGGGCTGCTCGTCCGGTCCGAAGGCGAGTTCGACCGGCAAGGGCGCCTGCGCTGTCATCGGCGCGAAACTGCCGGTTTCGGCGGAGGGAACGGCCCGCGTCGTCACCACGCGCAAAAGCACGAACAGGCAGAAGGCACAGGCGATGACGATCGCCACATAGATGAAGGCCTGCGTCCCGAAGACGGCCGACAGCGCGGTCACGATGCCGGGCACGATGAAGCCCGAAAGCGACCAGGCAAACAACAGCGAGCTTGACAGCGCCACCAGGTCATCCTTGCCGGCGCGGTCGGCGGCATGCGCACTGGCCAGCGAATAGATCGATTCCGAGGCGCCATCCCAGACGATGTAGATCACCACCAGAGCCGCCAGCGCGCCGCCATCGAACCCGAGCGCGAGCAGGCCGGCGACCATGGCGAGCGCGGCCGCGGCGATCAGCACATAGCGGCGGTCGGTTCGGTCGGAAATCCAGCCGAGCGGGATCTGCAGGATCAGGGTGCCGACCGGCATTGCCGAAAGCAGCAGGGCGACGTCGGCCTGGCTGTAGCCCTTGGCGGTGGCATGGATCGGCGCGAAGCCGGCGATCGACATCGACAGGCCGCCGACGGCAAGCATGCCGGCGACGCCGACGGGCGAAATCCGCCAGGCCCGGCCGAGCGCCACCGAGGCCGCTTGCGGTGGCGGCGGCTGAGCAAGCCTGGTCAACCCCACGGGCAGGATCGACAGTGCCGTGAAGACGATGCCGATCAGCGGCGCGTCCGCGGTTCTGATGTCGACAAAGGCCAGCGTCGCATAGCCGACGCCGAGCCCGACGACATAGGCAACGTAGAAGAACGCCATCACCCGGCCACGGATGGCATTGGCAACGGCATCGTTCAGCCAGCTCTGCGCGACGATGAACAGGCCGCATATGGCAAAGCCGTAGAGCGCGCGGGCAGCGATCCAGAGCAACGGATGCGGGCCGGCGCCGACCGCGGCATTGGCCAGTGCGATCAGCGCCGACAGCACCATGAAGGCGCGGGCATGGCCGACCCTTCGCACCAGCGGTCCGGTCAGGATACAGCCGGCGAGGCCGCCGGCCGAAAGTCCGGTGATGATCAGGCCGGCCCAGGTCGGATCGAAGCCCTCGGCGCCAAGCCGGACCGGGATATAGGCAAACATCAGTCCGTTGCCGACGGCGATCAGCGCCATCGATGCGATGACGCTGGCAATCGCGATCAGCGGCGTGGGCTCATCGCCTTGCCCGGCTTCGATGCGGTGTTTCCTGGGGATCGACATGCCTGCTCAGGATTGCCCATGAAACGGGCAAAGGAAGCGATAAAAGCGACATCGCCGGGTGAGCGGGCTCAACCCCTGGCCAGCTTGCGGATCGCGCTCGACGACAGCGACGAGCGCGGGCCGTGGATGAAGGTCCAGGCCGGCGCCTTCATGCGGGCGAGCCTTGGCGCATCCCCTTCGTCGACGCGGGCATAGTCGAAGGTCTTGGCGACGACCGACGACAGGAACGACAGCGTCGCGCCCGGACGGTCGATGACGGCGATCGGGAAGGTCATGACGATCTCGCGCCAGCGCTGCCAGCGATGGAAATCGCGCAAGCTATCGGCGCCCATGATCCAGACGAAGTCGACGCCGGGATTGCGCGCCTTGACCAGCGCCAGCGCGTCGGCGGTGAAGCGAACGTGATGCGCCGCCTCGAACGCGGTGACCTTGATCTTCGGGTTCTTGGCGATCTGCTCCGAGAGCTGCAGCCGCTCGCCGAGCGGCGCCAGTTCACGCGTGCTCTTCAGCGGATTGCCAGGCGTCACCATCCACCACAACTGGTCGAGCGCCAGGCGTCTGAGCGCGATTTCGGCGACAAGGGCATGGCCGGCGTGAGGAGGATTGAACGAGCCGCCGAACAGGCCGACAGCGAGCCCCTTTTCGGCATGCGGCATCTTGAGGTAGCGGGGGCGGACGAGGTGTTCGGACTGCGAAGGCATGTGTCAGGCACCCCCCTCTGCCCTGCCAGGCATCTCCCCCGCAAGGGGGGAGATTAGCAGTTCTAGCGGAGGCGCCCACCTACCAGCACTTGCGACTAGCGAAGGGAGTTGCGACAGCCAATCTCCCCCCTTGCGGGGGAGATGTCCGGCAGGACAGAGGGGGGTGGCTGGGCGCAAAGCTTTAGGCTCTAACGACGAAAAGCTTCAAGGCCTCACCTGTCCCGACCCGCGCACGCGGTATTTGAAGGAGGTCAGTTGCTCGACGCCGACCGGCCCGCGCGCATGCATCTTGCCGGTGGCGATGCCGATCTCGGCACCCATGCCGAACTCGCCGCCATCGGCGAACTGCGTCGAGGCATTGTGCAGCAGGATCGCCGAATCGATCTCGTTGAAGAATTTTTCCACCGCCTGCGCGTCCTCGGCGACGATCGCCTCAGTGTGATGCGAGGAGAAGGTCTCGATGTGATCGATCGCACCTGCGACGCCATCGACCAGCTTCACCGCGATGATGGCATCGAGATACTCGGTCACCCAGTCGAGATCAGTGGCCGGCTTGGCGTCGGAAAATGCCTTCAGCACCTCGGCATCGGCATGGATTTCGCAGCCGGCGGCGCGCAGGGCGTCGAGGATAGGCACCAGATGCGTGGCGGCGGCAGCGCGGTCGACCAGCAGCGTCTCGGCGGCGCCGCAGACGCCGGTGCGCCGCATCTTGGCGTTGACGGCGATCCGCACCGCCATGTCGAGCTTTGCCGAGCGGTCGATGTAAAGATGACAGATACCTTCGAGATGGGCGAACACCGGCACCCTCGCCTCGGTCTGCACTCGCCCGACAAGGCTTTTTCCGCCGCGCGGAATGATGACGTCGAGAGTGCCGCCGAGCCCTTTGAGCATCTCGCCGACAGCGGCGCGATCGGTGGTCGGCACCAGCTGGATGGCGTCTTGCGGCAGGCTGGCTGCCTTCAGCCCCTCGACCAGGCAGGCATGGATGGCCGCCGACGAATTGAGCGAATCCGAGCCGCCGCGCAGGATCACTGGATTGCCGGCCTTGAGGCAAAGCGCGCCGGCATCCGCCGTGACGTTCGGCCGGCTCTCATAGATGACGCCGACGACGCCGAGCGGCGTGCGCACACGTTCGATATTGAGGCCGTTCGGCCTGTCCCACGCGGCGATGACGTCGCCGACTGGATCACGCAGTTCGGCGATTTCCCTGATGCCATCAGCCATGGCGCGGATGCGCGCCGGATTGAGCTTCAGCCGGTCCATGAACGAAGCGGAAAGCCCGGACTCCTCGCCATTCGAGACATCGATGGCGTTGGCGTCGAGAATATCCTGCTCGCCGGCGACGATTGCCTCGGCCATGGCGACAAGTGCAGTGTTCTTGGCGGCGGTGGTGGCGATGGCCAGCGGTCGGGCGGCAGCGCGGGCGCAGCGGCCGATATCGGCCATCAGCGCCACCGTGTCGTCCCCGGATTTTTCATGCAGCTTCAGCATGGCTCATCCTCCGCTCCATACTTCGTCACCGGCTCGTAGTTCGTCACTGGCCCGTACTTGGTCGCCAGCCCGTACTTGGTCGCCAGGATGGCTCACCACAAGGTCGTCGCGGTGGATCATCGCCGAACGCGCCTCGTAGCCGAGCACGGTTTCGATCTCGGCCGTCTTCAGCCCTGCGATCCTTACGGCATCGGCGGCATCGTAGGCAACCAGCCCGCGCGCGATCTCGCGGCCCTCGGGCGACAGGATAGCCACGGTGTCGCCGCGCGAGAAATTGCCGCTGACCAGCTTGACGCCGGCCGGCAGCAGCGACTTGCCCGACAGCAGCGCACCGATGGCGCCGGCATCGACCGTCAGCCGGCCGGCCGGTTCGAGCTGGCCGGCGATCCAGGTCTTGTAGCCCTTGACCGGATTGCTGCTCGGCCGGAAGAAGGTGGCGCGCTCGCCGCGTTCGATCGCCATCAGCGGCGACAATCGCGTGCCCGACGTGATGATCATGGCGGTGCCGGCGGCGGTGGCGATCTTGCCGGCATCGAGCTTTGTCCGCATGCCGCCGCGCGACAGTTCGGACGCAGCGGCGCCCGCCATCGCCTCGATGTCGGGCGTGATGCGATCGACCACCGGAATGAACTTTGCACCGGGATCCCGCGCCGGCGGCGCGGTGTAGAGCCCGTCGATATCGGAAAGCAGCACCAAAAGATCGGCGCCCATCATGGTGGCGACGCGCGCGGCCAGCCGGTCATTGTCGCCATAACGGATTTCGGAGGTCGCCACCGTGTCGTTCTCGTTAATGACCGGCACCGCCTTCATCTTCAGCAGCGTCGAGATCGTCGCCCGCGCATTGAGGTAGCGGCGACGCTCCTCGGTGTCGCCGAGCGTCAGCAGGATCTGGCCAGATTTCAGGCTCCCCTTGCCGAGCGCATCCGACCAGGCGCCGGCCAGCGCGATCTGTCCGACGGCGGCTGCGGCCTGGCTCTCCTCGAGCTTCAAGGCCCGCTTGCCCAGCCCAAGGATGGTGCGGCCAAGCGCGATGGCGCCGGAAGAAACGACGAGGATTTCAGCGCCGCCCTGGGCAAGCACGGCAATGTCGTCGGCCAGCGAGGACAACCAGTCGCGCTTCAGGCCCGTCGCACGGTCGACGAGCAGCGCCGAGCCGATCTTCACGGTGATGCGCCGGTATCTCTTCAGCGACTGCATGGTCTTACTTTTCCCAGCGCGTCTCGACCGGGGCCGAGATTTGCGCCCGCGCCTCGGCCACCACCGCCATCAGCGCCCGCAGCACCGCCTCGACGCCTTCGCCAGTGACCGCCGACAACAGCATCGGCGCCCGGCCGGCCGCACGCTTCAGCGAGGCGACCTTCTTCTTGCGCGCATCGGCGTCGAGCGTGTCGACCTGGGAAAGCGCGACGATCTCGACCTTGTCGGTCAGGCCGTTGCCATAGGCATCGAGTTCGGCACGCACGGTCTTGTAGGCCTTGCCCGGGCTTTCCTCCTGAGCCGAGACCAGGTGCAGCAGCACGCGCGTGCGCTCGACATGGCCAAGGAAGCGGTCGCCGATGCCGACGCCCTCATGCGCGCCTTCGATCAGGCCGGGAATGTCGGCGATGACGAATTCGCGCGCATCGATGCGGGCAACGCCAAGACCGGGATGCAGCGTCGTAAAGGGATAGTCGGCGATCTTCGGCTTGGCCGCGGTGACGGCGGCGAGAAATGTCGACTTGCCGGCATTGGGCAGCCCGACCAGCCCGGCATCGGCGATCAGCTTCAGCCGCAGCCAGATGTTGAGCTCCTCGCCCGGAAGGCCGGGATTGGCGCGGCGCGGCGCCTGGTTGGTCGAGGTCTTGAAATGCTGGTTGCCAAAGCCGCCATTGCCACCCTTGGCGAGCAGAAAGCGCTGGCCGACCACGGTCAGGTCGCAGATCAGCGTCTCGTTGTCTTCCTCGAACACCTGCGTTCCGGCCGGCACTTTCAGCGTGACATCGGCGCCCTTGGCGCCGGTCATGTTGCGGCCCATGCCATGGACGCCGGTCTTGGCCTTGAAATGCTGCTGATAGCGATAATCGATCAGCGTGTTCAGTCCGTTGACCGCCTCCAGCCAGACATCACCGCCACGGCCGCCATCGCCGCCGTCCGGTCCGCCGAATTCGATGAATTTTTCGCGCCGGAACGACACCGAGCCGGCGCCGCCGTCACCGGAGCGTATGTAGACTTTGGCTTGATCGAGAAATTTCATGGGCTGTGCAGTTTCTGCTAGTGGCTTTGCGGCATTGCTCTAAATCTAGCGCCTTGCTCTAAACCAAGGCGCGGCGAAGGGCGAGGCCGTTTTATGACAATGGCCGCTTGGGACCGGCTGGAGAGATGTCGGAATGAAGCTTGTAACCTACAACGTCCAGTACGGCATCGGTCTCGATGGGCAGTACGATGTCGGTCGCATCACTGACGCCGTGCGCGGCGCCGACGTGATCGCCCTGCAGGAGGTCACCCGCAACAATCCCCGGAATGGCGGCCGCGACATGGTCGCCGAGATCGGCGAGGCGCTGCCCGACTATTTCGCCGTCTATGGCAGCAATTTCGAGGCCAACATCGGCTCGCGCATCGACAACGGCCGCGCCATCACCACGACCTTCCAACTCGGCAATATGGTGCTGTCGAAAACGCCCATTCATCTTTCGCGCAACCTGCTTTTGCCGCGCAGCCGCAGCTTCGAGATGATGAATTTCCAGCGCGGCGCGCTGGAAGCGCTGATCGAGACGCCGTTGGGTTTCATCCGCTTCTATTCCATCCATCTCGATCACCGCAGCCCCGTCGAACGCGCCCGCCAGATTCAGTTCCTGCGCCGACGCCTGCTGAACTATGCGCTCGAAGGCGGCGCGCTATCCGGCGTCGCCGAGATCGGCCTGCCGGAATTGCCGCATCCCGAAGCCTTCGTCGGCATGGGCGATTTCAACATGCTGGCGGGCTCACCCGAATATGTCGAACTCGCCGGCAGGCCGGACCATGAATTCGGCATGCCGCTGACCGCCGACTTTGCCGTCGATGCCGCAATGCGCCTCAATGTCACCGGCGACGAGCTGGTCAGTTGGGTCGACCCCAAACAGCCCGCGAACGCCAGCCGCCATAAGCGCATCGACTACGTCTTCACCAGCGCTTCTCTGGCCAAATCGCTGAAGCGTCTGTGGGTCGACCGGCAGGCCGTCGGTTCGGACCACCTGCCGGTATGGGTCGAACTGGGCTGACTTTTTCAAACCTATGATTTCTATGCGACGCGAGACGCGTTGAGATTCAGGTCAGGCCGAGTCGAGAATGGTGGCTTCCGAGAACCGGAGCGGAGCGTACTTAAAGTACGTGAGCACCGGAAGCGCAGGAAACCGCCATTCGCAGGCCGGCCTCACCTGAATATCGACGCATCTCAAAAATGCACCCAGTTCCTGAGGCTCGTCCAGGTCTTCCTGTCGAGCCGGTAGCGCTCGACCGGCACCTGGCCGGCGACGATCGAGTTCAACATGCCCTGGCCGGCATACTGGAAGCCGCACTTGTGGATGACGCGGCGCGAGGCCGGATTGATGACCCGCGTCGAGGCATGCAGCACCTGGATCGACGTCTTCTGGAAGGCGAGGTCGACCAGCGCGTGGGCCGCTTCGGTCGCATAGCCCTTCTTCCAGTGAGGCTCGCCGATCCAGTAGCCGAGTTCCAGCCCGCGATCGGTGGTGTTGAGACCGGCGCAGCCGACGAAGGTGTCGGTGCCGGCCAGCGTCAAGGCATAGGCGATGCCGGCGCGGCGCGACTTCGTCATGGCAAGGAAGGCGCGTCCCTCGGCCTCACCATAGGGGTGCGGCATCCGGGCCAGCATTTCGGCGACATGACGGTTGTCGGCAAGTTCGACCAGTTGCGGGATGTCGCCTTCGCGGGGCGCCCGCATCACCAGCCGCTCGGTGACCAGGACCGGGCAGTCTATCGCGTAACTTTCGTCTTCGGTGTCTTCCGCTTCGGCAACCATGTGAAAGTCCTCCAGGCCAAGAAAAAGGGGAGATGGAAACCCATCTCCCCTGATCCTTTTCCTGGCTTTGCCAGACACCGGTTCCCGAGATGGGCGCCGGTGTTCTAGTGCGGAACCGGCTACTCCGCGGCTTTGGCAATCGGGTTGACCGATACGTAGGTTCGGCCGTTGGCTTTTTTGTTGAACGTCACGGCGCCGGTTTCGAGCGCGAAAAGGGTATGGTCCGTGCCCATGCCGACATTGACGCCGGGATGCCAGGTCGTGCCGCGTTGACGAATGATGATGTTGCCCGGGATGACGGCTTCGCCGCCGAACTTCTTCACGCCCAGACGCTTGGAATGCGAGTCGCGACCGTTGCGCGACGAGCCGCCAGCTTTCTTGTGTGCCATCTAACTAACTCCGTTGCGCCGCAAGGCGCCTAAAAGGCCTTATGAACGCGTTCGCGTTCCGTTTCAAGTCCGATTCCGGCGACCCAGTCGCCAGAAAATTACTTCGCCGCCAATTCCTTGGCCTGCTCGCGCCAGTCCTTGATCTGGTCGGCGCTGAAGGGCATGTGCTCGTCGATCTTGGCGACATCCTTGTCGGTCAGCTTGGCGAGCTGGGCGAAGGTGATGATGCCCTGCTCGCCGAGGTCCTTGGCAGCGACCGGGCCGATGCCCTTGATCACGGTCAGGTCGTCCGGTTCGCCCTTCGGCGCCTTGAACAGCGGCGCTGCCGCGGTCTCGGCTGCCTTGGCCTTGGGCTCCTTCTTCGGCGCGGCTTCCGCCTTCGCTTCGGTGGCGGCCTCTGCCTTGGCTTCCTTCTTCGGCGCCTTGACGGCTGCCGTCTTCGTCGGCTTGGCGCCACCCAGCAGGATCTCCGAGATCCGCACGGTGGTCAAAAGCTGGCGATGGCCGATCTTGCGGCGCGAATTCTGCCGGCGACGCTTCTTGAAAGCGATGACGGTGCGGTTCTTGCCCTGCTCGACGACTTCGGCGGTGACCACCGCGCCATCGACGAACGGCGCGCCGAACGTGACATTCTCGCCCTCGCCATGCGCGAGAACGTGGCCGATTTCGACGATATCGCCGACACTGGCTTCGACTTTTTCGATCTTCAGGAGATCGTTGGCGGCAACGCGATACTGCTTGCCACCCGTTTTAATGACTGCGAACATTTTTTGCCTTTCGCTGTTCGGTCGGCCTTGATGAACCGCCTCTGGCGGTCCGGCCGTCTTTTTGTCAGTCTGCGGGTTCAAAAAACAAGCGGCGCGGAAGAACCCTCCACGCCGATTGCGCGCTGTCCCTAACCGAAGGTTGGGTGCAAGTCAAGGCGAAGCCGTTGCCGGGACGGTTATTAGCTCGGCAAGCATCTGGCCATGTCGACACGACCGCACGGCGTTGCCGTCGTCGGCACGCGAGGATCTGTCGGGCGGCCGGAAATCCGCGTGGGCTTGACCGCAGGTACCAATGCAAATCCGCCGCTTGTCCAGGAAGCCAAATAACTCGCGGATTGGCCTTGTAACCTGCCCGTTCAGCCGTTATCTAGTGCGCCGCGCCGGCAACGGCCGACCATGACCGCGGAGAGGTGGCAGAGTGGTCGAATGCACCGCACTCGAAATGCGGCATGGGTGCAAGCCCATCGGGGGTTCGAATCCCTCCCTCTCCGCCAGTTTTACAATAGGCCCTCTAACCATCTGAAAAGCCTTCACTTCCTAGGCTCCCGCCAAATGGCGGTGCCGCACGGAAGTTCGACGCGAACCCAACAGAGAGTTCGCCGGCTGTTCAGGGCTGCTCTACGCGCTCATCCCGCGGACAAGCGGGCGCGACGATCACTCCGGCACACCGGAGATGCCCAAGGCCTCGACGTAGCGCTCGGCGAACACCTTGTCCAGCCACGGGTTGATCTGTCTCTGCAGGGTGAGCGTGAAGGTCGGAAACGCCTCCATCAGCCGCCGCGCCGCTGCCTGTGCCTCGTCCAGCCGGTTGAGTTTGACCAGCGCCATGATCACCACCCGGTGCGAGGAGCCGTAGTTCGGCATCTCGTGCAGCGCGCGTTCTCCCCATGCCAGCGCTTCCTCGTAGCGCTCGAGCATCAGGTAGCTCATTCCGATGCCGGAGAGTGCGATGCCCTTCTCGGGGTCGACCGGGCTCAGCCGCATTGCCCTGTGAAAGTGCTCGATCGCGACGAGCGGGCGGCTGGCATGTGCGTTCACCCAGCCGCTGCCGGTATGGCCCTGCGCCGAATTGGGGTTGAGCAGCAGGGATCGTTCGATCGCGCCCAGCGCCATCTCGTAGTCCTTCGCGCTGTAGGCGATCACCTGCGCGGCGAAGCGCAGGCTCGTGGGGTCGTCGCGCGCTTCCGCCAGGACCTCGCGCGCCATGCGCACGGCGACTCGGACATCATCGGGCTCGTGCCAGCACTGGCTCACGGACAGGCTGCGGATATAGGCGCCGAGTCCCTTTGCCAAGTTGAAGCCAGGGTCGATGCTGAGCGCCTCGTTGATGAGCCGGCGCACGTCGGCAAAGCCTTCGCGCGTCATGCTGTAGAAGCGCGGCAGCGCGCGTAGGTAGAGGTCGTAGGCGCTGATGTAGTCGGTCGGCTTCATGCGCGCCTGCTTGATCTCCTGCAGCCGGATGCTCGGCTCGACAGCGCCGACGACGCTCTCGGTCACCTTGTCCTGAAGGTCGAAGATGTCGCTCAAGTCGCCCTCGAAGCGGTCGGCCCAGACATGGTGTCCGCTGATAGCGTCCACCAACTGCCCGCTGATGCGCACCCGCGATCCTGCTCTGCGGATGCTGCCTTCGAGCACGTAGCGGACGCCCAGTTCGCGCCCGACCTGGCGCAGGTCCACCGCCCGGCCCTTGTAGGTGAAGGACGAGTTGCGGGCGATCACGAAGAAGGAGTTCACCCGGCTCAATCCCGTGATGATGTCCTCCACCAGCCCGTCGGCGAAGTACTCCTGGTCGGGGTCGCCGCTCATGTTGGTGAAAGGCAGAACCGCGATCGAGGGTTTCTCGGGCAGGGCAGGCGGTGCAGCCACCGAGACGCTGGCGTCTGTCTCGACGCGGTAGGCGCGCACAGGCCGCTCGATGTTCTTGAGGCGCAGCTCGCCGAGCGGCGTGAAGCCGCAGTCGAGCTTGCCCTCAAGGTGGTCGTAGGCGGTGCCCGAGACGACCACGGTGCCGGGATCGGCGACGCTTTCGAGGCGAGCGGCGATGTTGACACCGTCCCCGTAGAGGTCGCCGTCCTCCTCGCAGACCACGTCGCCGAGATTGATGCCGATGCGCAAGCGTATCCGCTCTTCCTCGGGCGCCTCCGCCTCGTGTTCTGCCAGGGCCTGCTGGATCGCCATCGCCGAGGTCACCGCGTTAACGACGCTCGCGAACTCGCACAGCATGCCGTCGCCGGTGAGCTTGACGATCCGACCCTGGTGCTCGGAGACCAGCGGTTCGAGGAGGTCCTTACGGTAGATCTTCAGCCGCTCGAGCGTGCCGCGCTCGTCGCGCTCCGTCAGCCGCGAATAGCCGACCACGTCGCAAGCCAGGATCGCCGCGAGATGGCGCTGCGTGGTCATTTCACTGCTCAGCCAGGCGCCTGCACGCGGGCCGCCCCGCATCCATGCCCTGCCGACTTCCAGACGCCTCCCGTGCATGGTATCCATCTCTCCCAGTCTCCGACCGTCGCCGATACAGAACGGAGAACGCAGCTTGACCTTGCCTTCACAAGATTTCGCTATTCCGCTTGCGAGGCGTGGAGCGTTCCAGTCGCCGCGCTACAGCCAACCGACGACACGCCCACGCAGCCTCTGGGTACGCTGAAACGCCGCTCCTCCCAGAAGGTCGGAGATATTTCCTGCCCTGTGTAACCGGTTGACGCCACCGTGACGGTGCTTTTGTATCGGGCAGGCATCACAACAGACCTTCGCGCTTAGAATGGCCTGATGACCAGGGCACGGCTTCCGACAGGTGCCGGCGTACGAATTCGCAAGGTCTGCAAAGTTGTCAGGTGCGGCGCAATGGCTTGATCGCCTCGCCCACGCGGCGGGCGATCTCCAGCTCGAGATGCTGGCGCCTGCGTAGCTGTGCCCGCTTGTTCGGTTTGTATTCAGCCGAACATCGTCAGGTGGACCCGGCTGCCCCCGGATTCGGCCCAGAAGCTGTCGTAGTCTGCGGAAATGCGGTGGCGCAGGGCAAAGTCGTTTGCAAAGACATGGCCCGCGTTCGACGCGGCAACAAGACCCGAAATGTCGAGGGAGCGTGCGAGCGCCTGGGCCACCAGCAGCAACAGTGTTTTGGGTCGCAGTCCTTCCATGGCCTTCGTCAGCGTGCGCGCATCATCAAGACCTTGCACTCCAACCGATGCGGACTTGAGCGCACCGATCCAAAGCACGTGTCCCTGCCCGCTGAGCCGCAGGAGCGGTCTATCCACAATCGCAAGGCCCATCTCGGTGATTGGTCGCCCGGCCAGGCGCAGGAGCAGGCGACATTCAGCCTCCCTGTACAACTTGTCCTGGCCGGTCAGTTCAACCGTGACGTTGCCCGCCGTGGTCGAGAGATCCAGCAACTGTTGGCCGCCAGTGTGGCTCCTGATCAGGGCGGCGTCGGTGAAGAGTTGCGCCGCCGCGACGTAATGACCGACGACGGCGACCCGGCGATGTCCGCGCCTCAGCGAGGTCGTCAGGTAGCATCGGACGGGCTTCAGGGGAATGTCTGGATACTTCTCGAGGATCGCCGCGAAGGGTTCGGCACCGAGTTTGGACTGGATGGCGGCGATGTCGCGGCGGAATATCCAACGAAGCGCCGCCCACTTGATCGTATGGACGCATCGGTTCAGTCCGCGTCGAAAGCCGGAGGTCTGCCGTTTGCGATGAACCCGCGGCGGCGATGGCGACATTGCCCCATTCAAATGCTCACCCTTCGCATTCTCCGTGCCTCATTGTTGGAATCTTTAGCTTATCGGCGCTGCCCCGCGACATTACGGATTTGTAAGGTGGCCACGAAAATGGCCGGCTTGCGGATCGGTTTCGCCGCCGGAAAAATGGCAGTGCGCTTGTTCCCGTCGGATGCACGAAGAGTGCGACAATGAGATGCGCTGCTGCCGACGCGTGTCGCCCTCAGCCCTCAGCCACCCGACTGGTGGCCCGCGATTACGGCAAGAAAAACCTGGCCGAATTCCTTGAGCTTCGCCGCCCCGACGCCATTCACTTCGGCGAAGGCGTCGAGATCGGTTGGCCGGCGCTCGGCCATGTCGATCAGCGTGCGATCGGAAAACACCACATAGGCCGGCACCTGGCGCTCCTTGGCGAGGCGCAGCCGCAGCGTCTTCAGCGCGGCCAGCAGCGAAGCATCCACGCCTTCCATGTCCGCGGCCTGGGCGGACCGCATCTTGCCGCGCAAGGCGGGGCTGCGCACTTCGACGCGGTAGTGGAACGGCATTTCGCCACGGCCAAGCGCATGGCCTTTTTCGACGATGGCGAGGCCGCCATGGCCGCTGGGATCCGGTATCAGGAAACCACCCGCGACGAGCTGCCGTATCAGCGACAGCCAGAAATCCTTCTTGTGCTCCAGTCCGCTGCCGAAGCTTGAGAGCCTCTGGTGGTTCCTGGCCAGCACCTTCTCGGTTTCATGGCCGAGCAGGATATCGATGACATGGCCGGCACCGAAGCGTTCTCCGCTCTGCGCGACAGCCGCCAGGATGATCCGCGCCTCCGCTCCGCCATCGGCGCGCGGCGCCTGGTCGAGGCAGGTGTCGCAATTGCCGCAAGGCGGCGCTTCCTCGCCAAAATAGCCGAGCAGCACCTGGCGGCGGCAGTGCGCTGTTTCGCAATAGCCGATCAGCGTGTCGAGCCGGCCATGCGAGCGCCTCTTGTGCTCGGCCGGCGCATCCTCGTCGTCGATGAACATCCGCCGCATGCGGATATCGCCAAGGCCAAACAGCATATGCGCCTCGGCTGGTCGCCCGTCGCGACCGGCGCGGCCGATTTCCTGATAATAGGCCTCCAGACTGCCCGGCAGATCGGTGTGGAAGACATAGGCGACATCAGGCTTGTCGATGCCCATGCCGAAGGCGATGGTTGCCACCATGACGACACCGGACAGGGTCATGAAGCTGTTCTGGTTGGCATCGCGCGCATCCTTGCTCATGCCGGCATGGTAGGCGAGCGCGGTGACGCCGTTCTTCTCGAGGAAGGCCGCCATTTCCTCCGTCTTCTTGCGCGACAGGCAATAGACGATGCCGCTGCGGCCGGGGTGGCGCTCGACGAAGCTCAGCAACTGCCGCTTGCTGTCCTGCTTGGCGGCGATGCCAAGCTTGATGTTCGGCCGGTCGAAGCCCAGCACCAGGGTTTCGACACGCTCGGCGAACAGCCGCGCCTCGATGTCGGTGCGTGTGCCCTCGTCCGCCGTCGCCGTCAACGCGATGATCGGCACGTTGGGGAAGATGCCGCGCAGCCGCGACAAATCTTCATATTCGCGCCGGAACGCCGGCCCCCATTGCGAGATGCAATGCGCCTCGTCGACGGCGATCAGGCTGACGTCGAGCCTGGCCAGCGCGTGGAGCATCCGCTCGGTCATCAGCCGCTCCGGCGCGAGATAGAGCAGCCGCGTCTGGCCTGCCGCGACGCGACGCCAGGCGGCGACATTGGCCTCGCGGTCGATCGAGGAATTGATCGTATCGGCGGCGACGCCGGCGAGCCGCAAGGCGGCGACCTGATCCTGCATCAACGCCACCAGCGGCGAAACGACGATGGTTAACCCGCCCAGAACCAGCGCCGGCACCTGGTAGCAAAGCGACTTGCCTGCACCCGTCGGCATGACGGCCAACACATGACGCCCGGCCAGCAGCGCGTCCATGACATCGGCCTGGCCGGGACGAAAATCATCGAAGCCGAACACGTCCTTCAGGACGCGCCGCTTGGGGTCCTCGGCCCGAACGCTCGCTGCCTGTGCCTGCATCAGTCGGACACCGGGCCGGAAACGATTTTTGGTGGATTGGAGAGGATGTGGAAACCGATCAAAACGACTCTCCGCGTGACGCCTTGGAGTAGCGCAGCCGTCATCCAACCACAACGGCCCTTTGCGGGAACCTCGGTTCGTTGACATCGTCGGGCTGCACCATGGCGGCGATGGGCTCCATGCTAGAGGCAGAACCTGTCCCTTCCCCTGCGACACCTGCACCCCGCTGGATTCCCTCATCCGCTGCGATGTAAGCTTGTCCCGGCCAAGGCACATGTTGAGACAGGTCAGGCCGGCCTCACCTGAAGATCAACACGCCTTTAGGTTAGGGAGGGCGCGCTATGCTGCAGACCAGACAGGATGCTCTCGGCGAGCGGTTTCAGCTGCAGCGTACCGCCTTCGAGGCGCAGCCTTTCCCGGACATTGGCGTCCGCAAGGATCGCCTGAGACGCCTGCTGGCACTGACCGAGCGGCATGAGGCTGAGATCTGCGCGGCGATCGACGCCGACTTTGGTGGCCGCTCCGCGCACGAGACGCGTCTGGCAGAACTGTTTGTCGTGCGCGCCGGCATCCGCCACACGCTGTCTCACCTGAAGGGCTGGATGCGAGAACGTCGCGTTGCCACCACCATGCCGTTCCTGCCCGGCAGAAATCGCCTCGTCGCACAGCCGCTCGGTGTCGTCGGGATCGTCTCGCCCTGGAATTATCCCTTCCAGCTCGCCGTCGCGCCGATGACCGCCGCACTCGCCGCCGGCAATCGCGTGCTCGTCAAGCCGTCCGAACTGACGCCGGCTTTTTCGGCGTTGCTGGCGCAACTGGCCGGCCAGCATTTCGCGCCCGACGAGCTCAGCGTCATCACCGGCGATGCGGAGATGGGCAAGGCCTTCGTGTCGATGCCTTTCGATCATCTGCTGTTCACCGGTTCGACCGCGGTCGGCCGCCAGGTTGCGATCGCCGCCGCCGCCAACCTGACCCCGGTTACGCTCGAACTCGGCGGCAAGTCGCCGGCGATCTTCGATCCGTCCTGCGACCTCGATGCGGCGGCAGCCAGCGTCGCCTATGGCAAGCTGTTGAATGCCGGGCAGACCTGTATCGCGCCGGACTATCTGCTGGTGCCGTCAGGGCAGGCAGGCATCGTCGCCGCGAAGCTCGCGACGGCAATAGCGCGGCTCTACCCGACCTTGCGCGACAATCCCGACTATACCGCCATCATCAGTGACCGGCACCACCAGCGCCTGCGCGAGATGATCACTGAGGCCCGCGATACCGGCGCCGATGTCGTCGAAATCAACCCGGCCGGCGAGGAACTCGGCACCGCCAGCCGAAAGTTGCTGCCAACCCTGGTCCGCAATGCCGGCCCGAACCTGCGGCTGATGCGCGAGGAGATTTTCGGGCCGGTGCTGCCGATCGTCGAGTATGCAGGGATAGACGAGGCGATCGACCATGTGAACCGCGCGGACCGGCCGCTGGCGCTCTACTGGTTCGGGCGCGACAGCGGCAACCGTCAACGTATCCTGCACGAGACGGTCGCCGGCGGCGTCACCATCAACGACTGCATGCTGCATCTGGTGCAGGAGAACCAGCCCTTTGGCGGCGTCGGCGCCAGCGGCATGGGCGCCTATCACGGCGAATGGGGTTTCCGCACCTTCAGCAAGCAGAAGCCGGTTTTCCTGCAGTCGAGGCTGAGCGCTGGAGGCCTGCTGCGTCCGCCCTATGGCAAGACGTTCGAGCGGATTTTCAGCTTGCTCCGGCACATCACCTGACGTCGAGCAATTCCAAAAAAGTTGTCAAACGATTTTCCCGGGAAAAGCGCGTAGCGCTTTCCCTAGGGAATTGCGTCAAAACAAAGGGATAGAGCGGTTCTCCGTATCCGTGAAACGATGAACCGCTCTGGAACAGCCATCGGTTGTACGGCGCGTTAAACCTATGTTCACGATGATACGGCAGGCTCCACATCCTGCGGTCATGTCTTGAGTACCGCGGCGCCAAAAGCGCCCAGGCAACAACCCGCGCCTCCTTGGGGCGCGGGTCATCCCCGCGTTCGATCACCCGGCCTTGGCCAAGCAAGTCGTGGACTAGGCGAGAAAATCGGCTCGGTGCGGCGTGAAACTGTCGACCAGCCGCCCCGCCTCCAGCGCCTTGACACCGTGCACCAGATTGGACGGCACGATGAAGCTGCCGCCGGCCGCGATGATTTCGGTCCGGCCATCGATGGTCACCTCGAAGCGGCCCTCCGCGACATAGCTCGCCTGGACATGCGGGTGCGAATGCAGGGCACCGACGCCACCCTTGTCGAAGCCGAATTCGACCATCATCAGTTCATCGGTGTGCAGCAGGACGCGCCGCCTGTTGCCGTCCGGCGTCGCCGTCCAGCCGCCCTCACCGGCATGCGCGAAAATCTTCGGCTCAGCCATCGTCATCTCCTTATCGCGCCAGCCAGCCGCCATCCACCGGCACCACCGCGCCATGCATGTAGTTCGACGCCGACGCCAGTAGGAAGACGGCGGCGTCGCCAATGTCTTCCGCTACGCCCCAGCGCCCGGCAGGGATACGCGCCAGGATAGCGGCACTGCGGTCGGGATCGGCACGCAGCGCCTGCGTATTGTTTGTCTCGATATACCCGGGCGCGATGGCGTTGACGTTGATGCCTTTTGCCGCCCATTCGCAGGCGAGCAGCCGGGTGATGCCGAGCACGCCGTGTTTCGAGGCGGTGTAGGACGCGACGCGGATGCCGCCCTGAAAACTCAGCACCGAAGCGATGTTGACGATCTTGCCTTGCCGTCCGCCAGCAAGCGCGCGTCTGGCGAAGGATTGGCAGAGCAGGAAGGCCGTCTTCAAATTGACGTCCATGACATCGTCCCAGTCGGTTTCGCTCAAATCGACGGCATCGGCGCGCCGGATGATACCGGCATTGTTGACCAGCCCGTCAAGCGGGCCGCTTTCGTCCCAGATCCGGTCCAGCATCGGACCGGCGGCTGCCGTGTCGGCAAGGTCGGCGCTTACCGCCTCGAATTGCCCACCGGCTGAGGCAACCTTGCTTGCCGTATCGTCCATCGACGAGCGCCCGACGCCGATCACCGCACCGCCGGCACGCGCGATCGAGACGGCTATGCCTTGACCGATGCCGGTGTTGGCGCCGGTGACGAGGATGCGTTTGCCGGCCAGGCTGAAGGCGGAAAGGTCGCTCACCGCAAGTCGTCCAATGCCACCGGGTCCACATCGGTATAGTCGACATTGTCGCCGGCCATCGCCCAGATGAAGGCGTAGTTCGAAGTTCCGGCGCCAGAGTGGATCGACCAGCCCGGCGACAGCACCGCCTCCTCGTTGCCCATGACGATATGACGCGTCTCGTCCGGCTCGCCCATGAAGTGGAAAACGCGCGCCGTCTCGGCCAGGTCAAAATAGAGATAGGCTTCCATGCGCCGGTCATGCACATGGCACGGCATTGTATTCCAGACCGAGCCCGGCGCCAGCTGGGTCATGCCAACCACCAGCTGGCAGGTTTTTGCACCCTCGGCATGGATGAACTGGAAGATCGAGCGCTCGTTGCAGCTATCCTTGCTGCCGAGGTCGAGACGCTTGGCGTCACCGATGCGGATAAGCCGGCTCGGCCAGGCCTGATGCGCCGGCGCGCTGAGCAGGTAGAATTTGGCCGGCGCGGCATTGTCCGCCGAGACGAATGAGACGTCCTTGCTGCCCATCCCGAGATAGACCATGTCGCGCGCCTGCAATTCATGAGGTTGGCCGCCGGCCGTGACGACACCGGCGCCGCCGATGTTGACGGCGATCAGTTCGCGGCGGTCAAGAAAATCCTTGGTCCCGGTCGGCTTGATCGCCTCCAGCTGAAGCGGTGCGTCAGTCGGCACGGCGCCGCCGACGATCATGCGATCGTAGTGGGTGTAGGTCAGGCTGATACGGCCGGACTGGAACAGATCGTCGATGTGGAAATTGTGCCGCAGTTCGTCGGTTCCCATCGCCGCGGCGGCAACGGGATCGATGGCGAAGCGCGATGTGTAGTCGGTATGGCTCTGGCTCATTGCAGTCCTGATTTGAGATGGGTCATTCGCCGGCAGCGGCCTTGACCGAACTGGCATAGAAAACCTGCCTTGCATGCAGCCGCTCGCGGTAGCGCTGCTGGCTGGCGCTGAGGTGCGCGCGCATCGCTTCGCGCGCGGCTTCGGCGTCGCCTGATGTGATCGCATTGAGGATCACCAGATGCTCGCGCTGCAGCCCGCGCTGATATGTGTCGGATTGCACCAGCTCGGTCGACCAGGGCGAGGTCACGTCACACGGAATGGCGCGCCGGCCGAGCACGTCGAGCATCTCGACATAGAAGGGATTGTTGGTGGCGCTGGCGATCGCCCGGTGGAAGGCGAGGTCGGCCGGCCCGGTCGGCTCGCTGGCGAGCAGCAGCCGTTCGAACTCGAAGAAGGCTTCCTGGATCGCCGCCTCTTGCGCGGCGTTGCGGCGGATGGCTGCAAGCCCAGCCGATTCGATTTCGATTGCCAGCCGCACTTCGAGCACGTTGAGCGCGATCGAATCCTTGCTGCCCATGTAGGCGGCCAGCGCGCCGAACATCGTCGAGATGTGTTCGGTGACGAAGACGCCGGCGCCCTGGCGCGCTTCGACTAGGCCGTCGGCGGCAAGCTTGGCCAGGGCCTCGCGGATGACGGTGCGGCTGACGCCGAAGGTCTCGGTCAACCGGCCTTCGGTCGGCAATTTGTGGCCCGGCAGGATCTCGCCCGCCTGCAGCTGCTTGCGTATCGCCGCGACGACGGTCTCCGACAGCTTTGGTTTTCTCTCGACCCTGAGGTCGGTTGCGGTATCCGATGCCATGTCGCCCCCCTATTTGAACACGCCGGCAACCAGAGCGAGATGGCCGGAATATAGGTCATAAGCCCGAGAACCACGGCACTCGCGCCGGATCGAGCGCATCGCTTCCCCAGTTCAGAGCCGGTACGCCTTCTTGGCAAGCGTGTAGGCAAGGTCCCGCGCCAGCTCGTGCGCCTCGTCCTCGCGCAGCCGATGCTCGGCGACGAGACGCGCCAGGAACGCGCAGTCGACCCGCCGCGCCACATCGTGGCGCGCCGGTATGGACGGAAAGGCGCGGGTGTCGTCGTTGAAGCCGACGGTGTTGTAGAAACCGGCCGTTTCGGTGGTCATCTCGCGGAAGCGACGCATGCCCTCCGGGCTGTCGTGGAACCACCAGGCCGGCCCGAGCTTCAGCGCCGGATAGGTGCCGGCGAGCGGCGCCAGTTCGCGCGCATAGCTGGTCTCGTCGAGCGTGAAGAGGATGATTGTCAGGTCCCGTTCCAGGCCGACGCAATCAAGCAGTGGCTTCAGCGCCGTGACATAGTCGGTCCGGGTCGGGATATCGAAACCCTTGTCGCGACCGAACTTCTGGAAAATAGACGGCGAATGGTTTCGCCATGAACCGGGATGGATCTGCAGCACAAGCCCGTCATCCCGGCTCATCTTGGCCATTTCGGTCAGCATCTGGGCGCGGAACAGCCGCTTTTCGCGCTCGTCGTCCGAACCATGGCGCACACGGTTGAACAGTTCCTCGGCCGCCGCATCGGAAAGATTGGCGGTCTCGGCCGTCGGATGGCCGTGATCGGACGAGGTCGCACCATAGCTTTTGAAGAAAGCACGTCGCTGACGGTGGGCATCGAGATAGCCGGTCCAGTTGCCGGTGTCGCAGCCGGTGATTTCGCCAAGCTTGTCGAGATTGGCCGAAAACCCTTCGAAGTCCGGATCGACGACGGCGTCCGGCCGGTAGGCTGTGATGACCTTGCCTTCCCAGCCGCTGTCGCGGATCATCTGGTGCCATTTGAGGTCGTCGAGTGCGCCTTCCGTCGTTGCGATGACCTCGATGTTGAAGCGCTCGAACAGCGCGCGCGGGCGGAAATTCTCCCATTGCAGCACCGTCGCGATGGTGTCGTAGTGACGGTCGGCAGTCGCCGCGTTCAGCGGTTCGTCGATGCCGAACAGATGCGCCAGCACATGGTCGAACCACAGCCGGGTCGGCGTGCCGCGGAAGAGGAAGTAGTTGTCGGCAAAACGCCGCCAAATCGCCCTGCCATCGGTTTCCACCGGCGCGCCGTCCAAGGTCGCCACGCCGAGATCCTCGAGGCGAACGCCCTGGCTGAACAGCATGCGGAAGATGTAATGGTCGGGCACGATGAGCAATTGCGCCGGATCCGGGAACGGCTCGTTCAGCGCATACCAGCGCGGATCGGTGTGACCATGCGGGCTGACGATAGGCAGGTCCTTTATCCCGGCATAGAGATCGCGGGCGATGGAGCGCGAATGCGCGTCGGCGGGAAACAGCAAATCCGCATTGGTCAGTGCCACGACGATCCTCCCAAGGCCGCTATCGGTAGGGTCGGCAAGAAATAATGTCAACATACAAAAATTAGATTGTTGTATGATGACTGTTCCTACCATTGTGTGGCAAGAAATCGGATGTTACGTCGCTTGCCAACCCATCTCAGAGGCGATCTCATGCCGTCCAGCCAGACTAGCCGCGCCACGCCAACCAGGCGCCTTTCCGCGATGACGGCACATACTTTGCCGGCGTCGGCCGCGACTCCTTTGTATGATCGCAGCCTCGTCGTCCCCGGTATCGTGCATCTCGGCGTCGGCGCCTTCCATCGCGCCCATCAGGCAGCCTATGTCGACGACTGCCTGGCGGCAGGAGACACGAGTTGGGGTATCGTCGGCGTTTCACTGCGCAGCGCCGACACACGCGATGCGCTCTCGCCGCAGGACGGGCTCTACACGCTGGCGATCAGGAGCAGCGGCGAGGAAAAGCTTCGCGTCATCGGCTCCATCGCGTCGATGCTGGTGGCGCCGGAGGACCCGGGCGCGGTGCTGGCCGCGCTGACCGATCCGCGCACCCGCATCGTGACGCTGACGATCACCGAAAAGGCCTATCTCAGGGCCGCCGGCGGCGGGCTGGACACCGCTCATCCCGATATCGTCCATGATCTGGCAAATCCGCAAATGCCGAAGACAGCGCATGGTTTTCTCGCCGAGGCGCTTGCGCGGCGACGCGCCGCCGGCACGCCGCCCTTCACCGTGCTCTGCTGCGACAACCTGCCGGCCAATGGTGCGACGCTGCACCGGCTGCTGATCGAGTTCGCCGAATTGCGCGATGCCAGGCTCGCCCAATCAGGCGATGCCAGGCACGCAGCGAAGGCCGATAGCGGCCTCGCCAGTCACATCGCCGACCAGGTCGCTTTTCCCTCCAGCATGGTCGATCGCATCGTGCCGGCCACCACAGACGCCGACCGGGCGCGGATTGCTACCGAACTCGGCGTCGAGGACGCCTGGCCGGTCATGACCGAGCCGTTCTGCCAATGGGTGATCGAGGACAATTTTCCGGAGGGCCGGCCAGCCTGGGAACGGTTCGGCGTCACCATGGTCAGCGATGTCGGCCCCTTCGAGGACATGAAGCTCAGGCTGCTCAACGGCGCGCATTCGGGCATCGCCTATCTCGGCCTGCTCAGCGGTCATGCCACCGTCGACCGCGCCTTCGCCGACCCGGCAATCCGGCAGTTCGTCGATGCATTGTGGGCCGAAGCCATTTCAACGCTGCCGGAGGATGCCGGCCTCGATACATCAGCCTATACGGCCGAGCTTACCGAGCGTTTTTCGAACACCGCTCTTGCCCACCGTACGGCGCAGATCGCCAATGACGGCAGCCAGAAGCTGCCGCAACGCATCGTCGCATCGGCATTGGAGTGCTTGGAAGCCGGCACCGAATTGGTCCATCTCACGCTGGTGGTCGCCGCCTGGATCGCCGCCTGCGCTGCGCGGGGAAAGACCTTGCCGGAGGGCCATTTCACCGACCCACTCGATGCAGCATTAACGGAGCTTTTGAGCCAGCAGCTACCGGCGAATGAGACCGTGACGGCGGTGTTCGAACTCGCCGGCTTCGCCAGCGACCACGCCGAGCGCCAGACGCTGATTGAACTCGTGGCCGTCCATCTTGTACACCTGCGACGGGATGGTTCAACACTGGCCTTCGCCGCGTTGGGAATAGGAAGTGAATAGTCGAGGCGGGACCCGATACGGCTCAGATCGCGACGCAAAGGCAGGACGAGCGCCACCCACACGATCATCAAAGCGATACCTGAAAGATTGGCCAGCCAAGCCAGATCGACGCCCGGAAACACCGGAAAGCCGATGTAGATAAGCACCAAGCTGATGGCACTGACCACCACTAGGCTGGCAGCCGCCAGTCTGCCGCTGCCGATCCAGAGGAACCCACCGAACGGACCGCCAAAGGCGGATACCAAAGCGGTCGACCAGCGGGATCGCGAAGCTGTTTCTCGCGCAGCTGTTTCTTCATCATCGGCCACCCCCATACCCAAGGCAGCCGGACTGTCCGCCAAACAAAAAAGCGAGGCAAGGCCCCGCTTTTCACTCATCTGAAGCGAATTTTAGGCCGGCAGGATGGCTCCTTCCAGCGTCGTAAGCTGGCTAAGGAACTGTTCGGCCTTGCTGCGGGCCTCGTCGTCCTTGGCGTCGGCGGCGTCTTCCTTGGCTTCCTGGATGCGGCGGGCGAGATCGGCGCGGTCGACATCATTCACCGCCACAGCCGACTCCGCCAACAGCGTGCAGCCAGCCGGAACGATATCGGCGAAGCCGCCGAACACGACATAACGCTCTTCCTCGCCCGACGCGGTCTTAACAGTGACCACACCCGGCTTGATCGTGGTCATGACCGGCGCGTGATGCGCCATCACGGTCATCTCGCCCTCTGCACCTGGAATGACGACGGATTCGACCTGCTCGGAAACAAGCAGGCGCTCCGGCGAGACCAGTTCGAACTTGAAAGCTTCGGCCATGATCAATCTAGCAAACGGGGAATAGTGAGTAGCGAGTAGTGAAGAAACTCGCTCGTCTCATAAACCCCTATTCGCTACTCCCTATTCGCTATTCGCTTCTTATGCCGCTTCGGCCGCCAGGCGCTGTGCCTTCTCGACCGCTTCCTCGATGCCGCCGACCATGTAGAAGGCGGCTTCCGGGAGGTGGTCATAGTCGCCGTTGCAGAGGCCCTTGAAGCCCTTGATGGTGTCGGCCAGGTCGACCAGCTTGCCAGGCGAGCCGGTGAACACTTCGGCGACGAAGAAGGGCTGCGACAGGAAGCGCTCGATCTTGCGGGCGCGTGCCACCGTCTGCTTGTCCTCTTCCGACAGCTCGTCCATGCCCAGGATGGCGATGATGTCCTGCAGCGACTTGTAGCGCTGAAGGATCGACTGCACCTGGCGCGCGACGGCATAGTGCTCGTCACCGACGACCAGCGGATCGAGCATGCGCGAAGTCGAATCCAGCGGATCGACGGCCGGGTAGATGCCCTTTTCGGCAATGGCGCGGTTGAGCGTCGTGGTCGCGTCGAGGTGGGCGAACGAGGTCGCCGGCGCCGGGTCGGTCAAGTCGTCGGCGGGCACGTAGATCGCCTGCACCGAGGTGATCGAGCCCTTGGTGGTGGTGGTGATGCGTTCCTGCAGCGCGCCCATGTCGGTGGCGAGCGTCGGCTGATAGCCCACGGCCGACGGGATACGGCCGAGCAGAGCCGACACTTCCGAACCCGCCTGCGTGAAGCGGAAGATGTTGTCGACGAAGAACAGCACGTCCTGGCCCTGGTCGCGGAAATATTCCGCAACCGTCAGGCCGGTCAGGCCGACGCGGGCGCGGGCGCCCGGCGGCTCGTTCATCTGGCCATACACCAGAGCGGCCTTGGAGCCTTCACCGCCGCCCTTCTTGTTGACGCCAGACTCGATGAACTCGTGATAGAGATCGTTGCCTTCGCGAGTGCGCTCGCCGACGCCGGCGAACACCGAGTAACCACCATGCGCCTTGGCGATGTTGTTGATCAGCTCCTGGATCAGCACGGTCTTGCCGACGCCGGCGCCGCCGAACAGGCCGATCTTGCCGCCCTTGGCGTAGGGAGCCAGGAGGTCGAGCACCTTGATGCCGGTGATCAGGATCTGTGCTTCCGTCGACTGCTCGACATAGGTCGGAGCCGGCTGGTGGATGGCGCGCATCTCGATCCCGTCGACCGGGCCTTCTTCGTCGACCGGCTCGCCGATGACGTTGATGATGCGGCCGAGCATGCCCGGACCGACCGGAACGGTGATCGGCCCGCCGGTGTCGCGCACTTCCTGGCCGCGCACCAGACCTTCGGTCGAGTCCATGGCGATGCAGCGCACGGTGTTTTCACCCAGATGCTGGGCAACTTCGAGCACCAGGCGGTTGCCGACATTGGTCGTCTCGAGCGCGTTCAGGATCGCCGGCAGGTGATCGCCGAACTGCACGTCGACAACGGCGCCGATGACCTGACGGACCTTGCCGACAACGCCGGTTGCCTTGGTGGCGACAGCCGATGTCTTGGTCGCGGCGGCCTTGGCCGGTGCTGATGCCGTCTTGGCCGGAGCTGCCTTCGCCGCTGCTGCCGGAGCCTTGGCCGCCGCCTTCACGGGGGCTGCGGTCTTCGCGGCTGCTGCCTTGGGGGCTGCCGTCTTGGATGTTACCTTCTGGGGGGTCGCTGCTTTCGCCATCGTCTTTACCCTTTTTCGTCCTTTGTTTCTCACGCGGTCCGCTCGCGGGTCGATGACCCGCAAACCGCGCCTAGAGCGCCTCGGCGCCCGAAATGATTTCGATCAGTTCCTTGGTGATCTGCGCCTGCCGCTGGCGGTTGTAGGTGATCGACAGCTTGTTGATCATCTCGCCGGCATTGCGCGTCGCATTGTCCATGGCGCTCATCTTGGCGCCCATTTCGCCGGCCGCGTTTTCGAGCAGCGCCCGGAAAACCTGCACCGAGATGTTGCGCGGAATGAGATCGGAGAGGATTTCGCCCGGCTCCGGTTCGTATTCATAGACGGCGCTGCCGCCATCCACCGCCTCGGCCGGAGCCGAAGCGATACCGGCTGGAATGATCTGCTGCGCGGTCGGGATCTGGCTGATCACCGACTTGAACTGCGAATAGAACAGAGTGCAGATGTCGAAGCCGCCCTCGTTGAAGAGGTGGATGACTTTCTTGGCGATCGCGTCGGCATTGACGAAGCCGAGCGTCTTGACCTCGCGCAGATCGACACGATCGAGAATCATCGACGCATAGTCGCGGCGCAGGATATCGAAACCCTTTTTGCCGACGCAGATGATCTTGACCTGCTTGCCGTCGGCCAAAAGCTTGCGGATATGGTCGCGGGCAAGGCGGGCGATCTGCGAATTGAAGCCGCCGCACAAGCCGCGCTCGGCGCTGCAGACGACGAGCAGATGCACGTCGTCCTTGCCGGTGCCGGTCATCAGCGCCGGGGCATCGCCGCCGCCGCCGATTGCCTGGGTGATATTAGCCAGCACGGAACCCATGCGCTCCGAATAGGGGCGCGCCGCTTCGGCAGCCTCTTGCGCACGGCGCAGCTTCGCAGCGGCGACCATCTGCATCGCCTTGGTGATCTTCTGCGTCGCCTTGACCGAGGCGATACGGTTACGAAGGTCTTTTAATGAAGGCATGCTTCAAACCTGATCCCGTCTTGTCTCATCCCGACTGGCGCTTCGCTCAGGCGAAGGTCTTGGCGAAAGCGTCGATCTCGGCCTTCAGCTTGGCGCGCAGATCGTCCGACAGCGCCTTTTCCTTGCGGATGGCCTCGAGCACGTCCTTGCCCGCCGCACGCATGTGGCTGAGCAGGCCATGCTCGAACTTGCCGACCTGGTTGACCGGCAGCTTGTCGAGATAGCCGTTGACGCCGGCGAAGATCACCGCGACCTGCTCTTCCGTCTTCAGCGGCGAGAACTGCGGCTGCTTCAGGAGTTCGGTCAGGCGCGATCCGCGGTTGAGCAGGCGCTGCGTGGCGGCGTCGAGATCGGAGCCGAACTGCGCAAAGGCCGCCATTTCGCGATACTGCGCGAGCTCGCCCTTGATCGAGCCGGCAACCTGCTTCATCGCCTTGATCTGCGCGGCCGAGCCGACGCGCGACACCGACAGGCCGACGTTGACGGCCGGACGGATGCCCTGGAAGAACAGGTTGGTTTCGAGGAAGATCTGGCCGTCGGTGATCGAGATCACGTTGGTCGGGATATAGGCCGACACGTCGTTGGCCTGCGTCTCGATGATCGGCAGGGCGGTCAGCGACCCACCGCCCAGATCGTCGTTGAGCTTGGCGGCGCGCTCGAGCAGGCGCGAGTGCAGGTAGAAGACGTCGCCCGGATAGGCTTCGCGGCCCGGCGGGCGGCGCAGCAACAGCGACATCTGGCGGTAGGCGACGGCCTGCTTCGACAGATCGTCATAGCTGATCAGCGCATGCATGCCGTTGTCGCGGAAATACTCGCCCATGGTGCAGCCGGCGAACGGCGCCAGATACTGCATCGGCGCCGGGTCGGACGCGGTGGCGGCGATGATGATCGAATATTCGAGCGCGCCGCGCTCTTCCAGCACCTTGACGAACTGCGCCACGGTCGAGCGCTTCTGGCCGACGGCGACGTAGACGCAGTAGAGCTTTTCCTTCTCGGGGCCGTTGTCGTGCACCGACTTCTGGTTGAGCATCGTGTCGAGGATGATGGCGGTCTTGCCGGTCTGGCGGTCGCCGATGACCAGCTCGCGCTGGCCGCGGCCGACCGGGATCAGTGCATCGATGGCCTTGAGGCCGGTCGACATCGGCTCGTTCACCGATTTGCGCGGGATGATGCCGGGCGCCTTGACGTCGACGCGTTTGCGCTCGACTGCCTTGATCGGGCCCTTGCCGTCGATCGGATTGCCGAGCGCGTCGACGACGCGGCCGAGCAGACCCGGACCGACCGGAACGTCGACGATGGCGCCGGTGCGCTTTACGATGTCGCCTTCCTTGATGTCGCGGTCGGCGCCGAAGATGACGACGCCGACATTGTCGGCTTCGAGGTTGAGCGCCATGCCGCGAGTGCCGCCGGGGAATTCGACCATTTCGCCGGCCTGGACATTGTCGAGGCCGTAGACGCGGGCGATACCGTCACCGACGGACAGCACCTGTCCAACTTCGGAGACCTCGGCCTCCTTGCCGAAATTCTTGATCTGGTCTTTCAGAATTGCGGAAATTTCCGCGGCGCGGATGTCCATCAGCCGACCTCTTTCAGTGCAAGCTTGAGCGAGTTGAGTTTGGTTTTGAGCGACGTATCGATCTGGCGCGAGCCCATCTTGACCACCAGCCCGCCGAGCAGTGACGGATCGACGGTGACAGAGATGGCCACGTCCTTGCCGGCAACGCTTTTCAGCGCCGCCTTGAGTTCGTTCTGCTGGGCATCGGTCAACTCGTGCGCCGACGTCACTTCAGCAGCGGTCTCGCCACGGTGTTCGG
The DNA here is from genome assembly GCF_056404355.1 of Mesorhizobium sp. P2_D5. Lineage (NCBI taxonomy): Bacteria > Pseudomonadati > Pseudomonadota > Alphaproteobacteria > Hyphomicrobiales > Phyllobacteriaceae > Mesorhizobium > Mesorhizobium sp. P2_D5. The sequence goes on along the minus strand of NZ_JBFUEE010000005.1, from coordinate 165,198 downwards.
CGGCGATCTGGCGGAACGCCCTGATCATGCCGGGGATGGCGAACAGACGGCGGTTACGGGCCACGACGCGCAGGAAATTGCCGGTGAGGCCGGTGATCCCTGCCTTGTCGGCGATCGCCGCGATGGCCTTGGCCTGATCCTCGCTGGAAAACACCGGGCTGTTGATCAGCCGGGTAAGGTCGGCACTGCCCGCGAGCATCGCCTCGAAACTGTTGAGGTCTGCCTCGACCTTGGCGACCGAATTTGCCTGCAGGGCGAGTTCGAACAGCGAACCCGCGTAGCGTTCTGCGACACCTGAGATTGGCGATGACGATTGGGCCACGGACCGTCTTTTCTCTTGTCTGACAGGCCGCAGATTGTTGGCGCGAGCAAAAACTCTGGCTAAATCTTTGACCTTACTGCATTTTTCCAAGCACGGAGACGCGGCTTCCGCTATCCCCGGCCGAAAGTCGATTGCCGTCTACCACAGGCATTTTAAGACCGCAATGCGTCGTTCCGCATGGTTTTCAGGCACTATTGTCGCATCCGGCAAAAGAGTCCTGCCTTCCGCCCCGGAAACCCCAGGGATTCAAGGCAGAAAGCCGAAGGCAAAGGCGAGCGGCAACGCCGCCAATGCCAATTCCACCACAATGGACACCCAATTGAAAGGCGTATTGGCGCCATCCGACATCATCGACAGCAGCCGGCCGAAGGCAGTGAACAGCCAGGAGAAGCCAAGAGCCATATAGAGAAAGGGCTGTGGGCCGAGCAGGAGACAGCACAGGCCGACGCCAAGATAGAAGCCCGACATCCTGCCGCGCCCCTCGGCGATCGCCGCCACCTTCTCGGGCCTTACCTGCAAGCGAAGAATCCGGAAGGCCAGGTGGGGCGCCAGAAAAAACAAAAGCCCTTGCAGAACGGTGACGACGGCGCTCGACCACGCCAGCCATTCGCCCTGACTCGTCGGCCATGGAAGCGCAAAATCCATCTTGTCTCGAACCCCCTCACAGTAATTCCGGATGCATTGAATGTCGCCCGTGGAGGAAGTCAAGCGCACCCCCGGAAAGCCGGGGCTCGGCAGGGCCGCCTTGGAATGCCGTCGCCTCACGCTTGGAAGCCGCGACTTGGCAGCCGATTCGGTTGGCAGGGAAACAATTCCTTGGACAAGAGATACGCGGACAATTTCTTCGATAGTATAGATCGCTGTCTTGCCGCGGCGTAACGCAAGTATTATGCTTCGAATGTTCCTTTCGTCGACTTCTTGTTTATTTTAGCAACTTCACATGTTGTGCGATCACCTGTGAAATCTGCGCGGACGGGAGTGCGGCAGGCAGGATCTCGAAATTCGGAGACGATCATGCCGGATCTTTGTCGGACATTGCATCTGGCCAGCATCTGGATCGCAGCGGCCGCCCTTGCCGGGATCGCGCAGGGTGCACGCGCGGACTGTATCGCCGAACGGCCGACGGCCATGGCTCCCGCCGATCCCTTGGTCTGCCATGAGCTCGAGGCCGCGATCAAGAAGCCGTCGGCGCTGCCTCTGGGCGACTACGAGAACAAGCTCAACCAGTATCTCGGCAGTTACTGTTATCGCAACGAAGCTGCCGGATGGGTGCACGACAAATATGTGCGCCAGGCCGGACCCCGCATCGCGACCCTGGTCAACGGCGCCTGGCTGGGCAAGGATTTCGGAACCCATGCGCCTGTCATGATCTGGTATTCGCCGGAGATGATGGACTGGCTTCGCAAGAATCGCTCCGCCGAGGGCGAGATCGATCATCCGCCGCCGGTTCCCGACGGTGCCATCATGGTCAAGGAGATGTTTTCGGAGCCGGCGTCGGATTGCCGGACGATCGATCCTCTCAAACTTTTTCCAACCAGCGGCGCCGCGATCATGATCCGCGATGCCAGCGCCTCTTACGATGGCTGGTTCTGGGGCTGGTACGGCTTTGGCAGCCAGAGCGGCTGGACACCGGATTGGCCAGCCCTGCCGGCCGACAACAACAGCCTGCCCAACATGGGTTTCGCCCAGTACTGCATGAACTGCCATGCGTCGGCGGCCGACAATCTGACTTTCGCATCGCCCAAGAACATCGCGGGTGAGCCGGGCAAGCCGCTCAACTATCTCGCACAGGATTTCTTCAAGGGAGCGCCGGCAGAAACCTTGCACCAGACCGTCGTTTTGCCGGTCAATGCCAACCCGCGTCTCGGCCAACCGCTCTACAGTCCGAACGCCGACGTGATTGCCGCCCTGCAGGCCTACGTCCGCGAGATGCCGACCTATGAGACCGTCTCGCGAATGCCTTCTGAAACTTACGACAACACCTGGGTCGGGGCCAAGGGTCCTGGTGCGTCCGATACGTTCCTGACCTCGAGCCAATGCCTGGGTTGTCATGATGCCGGCAGCACCGGGCTGCAGTTCGACATGACCAGGCCAAACCCGCATGGCGATGGCTTGATCAATCTGTCTCCGCTGGCGACCTGGCGAACCTCGCCGATGGGGCTGGGAGGCCGCGACCCGATATTCTTCGCGCAACTGGCCAGTGAAACGCAAAGCTTTCACCCCAAAATGTCCGGTGTGGTGCAGGACGTTTGCCTTGGCTGCCACGGCATCGCCGGGGAACGGCAGTTCCACATCGACGAGAAGGCGCGCTCGGGCAAATGCGAATTGTTCACGCGCGACATGGTCGATGCGACGCCCTGGCCGGCCGACAATCCGGGTGCCGCGCTCGCCAATTACGGCATGCTTGCCCGCGATGGCATCACCTGCACATCCTGTCACCGCATGGTGCTCAACAGCAAGGCCAGCGGACCGCTGGGCGATCAGCCGCAGAACGCCTGCGTCGACGAGCGGCAGGCGCTGCTCAATCCGCACGCGACGGGCTTTGCCAAGACCTTCACCGGCAGCTTCATGGTCGGTTCGCCCGATACGCTCATCGGCCCGTTCGAGAAACCGGAGGTCGGGCCGATGCATACGGCGCTCGGCATCAAACCGGTCCACGACGCCACGATCATGAGCTCCGAGGTCTGCGGGACATGCCACACGGTTCATTTGCCGTTTCTGCAGGGCACCAACACCCTGGCGCATATCTACGAGCAGACGACCTATCCGGAATGGGCTTTCAGTGCCTATCGAACCGGCAGCACTCCGGACGGACCGCTTCCACTGGGTGCCGGTGCCACGCCGCGCAGCTGCCAGGGTTGTCACATGCCATCGACGGAACAGGACGGATCGCCGACGATGAGCAAGATCGCCAGCATCCAGGAAAATCTCAATTTCCCGCAGACCGAGTCCAGCAACGCGCCGGATCTTTCGGTTCGCGAGGGATTTGCCCGCCACACGCTCGTCGGTCTCAACGTCTTCCTGGTCAAGATGGCGCAGCAGTTTCCCGAAGTTTTCGGCATCAGGACGCGCGATCCCATGATGGGCAAGAAGGCGCTCGATCCTCTCGTCCTCACCGAGCAGGCGATGCTGGACCAGGCCTCGCAGGCAACAGCCACTGTCACCGTCAGCGACCTTGCCATGACTGCCGACGCGCTAGATGTCAAAGTGACGGTGAAGAACCTGGCCGGTCACAAGTTTCCCTCCGGGGTGGGTTTCCGGCGTGCGTTCCTCACCTTCAGCGTGCTCGACCAGAATGGCGAACAGCTTTGGGTTTCCGGCCGCACAAATGCTGCCGGTGTGATCGTCGGCGCCGACGGCAAGCCGCTTGATGGTGAGCTCTGGTGGAAGGACGATTGTTCCGGCCGCCTCCATCCTGGCGAACGGCCGCATCAGCCACACTACCAGAAGATCACGCGACAGGATCAGGTTCAGATCTATCAGGAACTGGTCTCAACGCCGCCCGCCGACACACCCAATCCGGTCTGCAATGCGCAATCCAAGCCGGAAGGCGAACTGACGACCAGCTTCCTGTCGATCTGCACGGAGGTGAAGGACAACCGGATACTACCGGCGGGTTTCCTGCCGATCGAAAGCCGGCTCGAAATCGCCAAGGCATTGGGCGCCGATGAGGAACTCGCCGTCGACGTCGGCGGGACCGCCGTCGAGGACGATCCCGACTACGTATCGGGCGGCAGCGACACGCTTAGCTACTCGATACCGCTTGCCGATTTGCCGAAGGGCGCACGCCCTGCCAGCATCGAGGCGGACCTCTACTACCAGGCGACGCCTCCGTCCTATCTGCAGGATCGATTCTGCACCGCCAAGGGCCCCGACACCGATCGCCTGTATTTCCTGGCCGGGCATCTCAATCTCGCCGGCACGCAGGCAGACGGATGGAAGCTGAAAGTGGTCGGCAGCGGAACTGTCGCCATCCAGCCCTGAGCTCTGACTTCCCAAGGGAAATCGCTGCGCGATTTCCCTTGAATTGCTTCAGGGCAGCATGAAGGCCACCGCCGCCTCGGCATGGATGCGCGTCGTGTCGAAGACCGGTATATTGAAGTCCGGCTGGCCGATCAGCATGGTGATCTCGGTGCAGCCCATGATGACGCTGTCGGCGGCCTCTTCGCGACGCAGGCGTTCGGTCTCGGCGATGTAGGCCGCCTTCGAAGTTTCGGTGACGACGCCCTGGCACAGTTCCTCGTAGATGACGCGATGCACCATGTCGCGGCCGGCGGCATCGGGCACAATGGGCTGCAACCCATGTTTGTCGGCGAGCCGGCCCTTGTAGAAATCCTGCTCCATGGTGAAGCGCGTCGCCAGCAGCGCCGGGCGCTGCATGCCGGCACGCTTGACGGCAAGCGCGGTGGCGTCGGCTATGTGGATCAACGGGATCGATACCGACGCCTGCACCTGGTCGGCCAATTTGTGCATGGTGTTGGTGCACAGAAGCAGGCCCTCCGCGCCGCCCGCCTCGAGCTTGCGTGCCGCGTCAGCCAGAAGCGCGCCGGCGCCGTCCCAGTCGCCATGATGTTGCCGCTCGGCGATCTCGGCAAAATCGAACGACCACAGCAGCAGTTTGGCCGAATGCAGCCCGCCGAGCCGCTCGCGCACGATCTCGTTGAGCAGACGGTAGTAGATGGCGGTCGATTCCCAGCTCATGCCGCCCAGAAGGCCGAGGGTTTTCATGTGATCTTCCTGTCTTGCCGGCTTGGCGGCAGCCTAGCGCCGAATCGCGCCCTTACAAAAAACTCTGCGGATCGATGTCGACCTGCACCCTGACCGAGCCGCGCTGTTTTGGCCCGTTGGCCAGCATGGCGCGGATGAAGCCTTGCATGTCGGCGCGCCGTTCACCCTGGATCAGCAGGCGAAAACGGTGGCGCCCGCCGAGCAATGACAGCGGGGCCTCCGCCGGTCCCAGCACGAACAGGTCGGTCGCCTCGGGCGCGGCGCGGCGCAGGCCGCGTGCGTGGCCTTCGGCTTCGGCCCGCGTCACCGCACTGACGATGACGCCGGCGAGCCGGCCGAATGGCGGCAGGGCCGCCCGTTCGCGCTCGGCGATCTCGCGCTCGTAAAAGGCCTCGGCGTCGCCGGAGACGATCGCCCGCATCACCGGATGGTCGGGTTGAAAAGTCTGCAGCAGGCCAAGGCTCTTCTTGCCGGTCCGGCCGGCGCGGCCGGTCACCTGGCTCAGCAGCTGGAAGGTGCGCTCGGCGGCGCGCGGATCGCCATTGGCGAGGCCGAGATCGGCATCGACGACGCCAACCAAAGTCATGTTCGGGAAGTTGTGACCCTTGGCGACAAGCTGCGTTCCGATGACGATGTCTGCCTCGCCATTGGCGATCGCTTCCAGCTCCAGCCGCAACCGCCGCACGCCGCCCATCAGGTCGGACGACAAGACGATGGTGCGCGCGTCCGGGAAATGCGCGACAACCTCTTCGGCGATGCGCTCGACGCCGGGTCCGCAAGCGACCAGATGGTCCAGCGTACCGCATTCCGGACAGGCTTCGGGGCGGCGTTCATTGTGCCCGCAATGATGGCAGACCAGTTGGCCGCGAAACCGGTGCTCAACCAGCCAGGCCGAGCAGACCGGGCAGCCGAAGCGATGGCCGCAGACGCGGCACAGCGTCAGCGGCGCATAGCCGCGCCGGTTGAGGAACAGCAGCGATTGCTCCTTCTTCCCCAGCGTCTGGCGCATCTGGTCGAGCAGCACCGGCGACAGGAAGCCGCCACGTGCCGGCGGCGCCCGCCGCATGTCGACCGCCTTGAGATGAGGAAGAGCCGCCTCGGCAAAGCGGGCGGAAAGCACCGCCCTGTTGTAGCGGCCCTGGCTGGCATTGACCCGGCTTTCGACCGATGGCGTTGCCGACGCCAGCACCACCGGAAAGCTGCCGATATGGCCGCGCACCACCGCCATGTCGCGTGCATTGTAGAAGACGCGGTCTTCCTGCTTGTAGGCCGGGTCATGCTCCTCGTCGACGACGATCAGGCCAAGCTCCCTGAACGGCAGGAACAGCGCCGAGCGAGCACCGGCGACGACGCGCACGCCGCCTTCCGCCACTTGCCGCCAGACGCGTTCGCGCATGCGCGGCGGCAGGTCCGAATGCCATTCTCCCGGCTTGGCGCCGAAACGTTGCTGGAAACGCTCGAGAAAGGCGTGCGTCAGCGCGATTTCCGGCAGCAGGATCAGCACCTGCTTGCCCTGGTCGAGAGCAGCCGCCACCGCTTCGAAATAAACCTCGGTCTTGCCCGACCCGGTGACGCCGTCGAGCAGCGCGACATTGAACACACCGGCCGCGACATTGGCGCGCAGCATCTGTGCGGCATCGCTCTGGTCCGGCATCAATTCCGGCACGGCGTAGCCGGTGTCCGGCGCGGCCACCACTGGGCGCGGCGGGATCATCACCGTCTCGAACACACCTTGCGCCCTCAGGCCGTCGATCACCGTCGACGACACGCCGGCCGCGTGTGCGAGGCCGGAGCGCGTCCAGGCAAGTCCGCCTTCGGCCGTCTCCAGCACGCGCTCTCTCGCACCCGTCATCCGGTCGGGCGTCAAGAGGGTGCGCTGCAGCCCCTCGATCCATGGTTCGGGGTCGAACGCTTCCGGCGCCCTGAGCAGCATGCGCGCCACCATGCCGGGCGGCGACAGCGTGTACTGCGCCACCCAGTCGACGAAGCGGCGCATTGCGCGGTCGATCGGCGGGCAATCGAAAACCTGTTCGATCGGGCGCAGCTTTTTCGCGTCGACCGTCTCGACCACGCCATCCCACACGATGCCGGCAACCTGGCGCGGGCCAAGCGGCACGCGCACGATCGAGCCCGGCACCACGCGCATGCCGGCCGGCACTGCATAGGTGTAGGGGCGTTCGGCGGGCATCGGCACCAGCACGGGTGCGGCTGCGACAAAGGGCGAATCTTCGATCATGAAGCGTGACCTTGCCCCGACTTTGGTCTAGATCAAAGGGCAACGCTGAACGTGCCTTTCCCAGCACGACGAAATCGTCAGGAGACCGCCATGAAATTTTTTGTCGACACCGCAGACGTCAAGGATATCCGTGAGCTCAACGATCTGGGCCTGCTTGACGGCGTCACCACCAACCCGTCACTGATCCTGAAATCCGGCGGCAAGATCGCCGAGGTCACCAAGCAGATCTGCGACATCGTCAAGGGTCCGGTCTCGGCTGAAGTCACCGCCACCGAATATTCCGAGATGATGCAGCAGGCCAAGGTTCTGGCCAAGATCGCCGACAATGTCTGCATCAAGGTGCCGCTGACGCTCGACGGCCTGAAGGCCTGCAAGACGATCCGCACCGAGATGAACCGCCTGGTCAACGTCACGCTGTGCTTCTCGGCCAACCAGGCGCTGCTGGCGGCCAAGGCCGGTGCGTCCTTCATCTCGCCCTTCGTTGGCCGCATCGACGACATGGGCGTCGACGGCATGGAGCTGATCCAGGAGATCCGGCAGATCTACGACAATTATGATTTCCAGACCGAGATCCTGGTGGCTTCGGTTCGCACCGTGAACCACGTCAAGCAGGCAGCACTGATCGGCGCCGATGTCGCCACCGTGCCGGCGGCGACGCTGAAGGCACTGGTCAAGCATCCGCTGACCGACAAGGGCCTGGAACAGTTCCTCGCCGACTGGGCAAAGACCGGCCAATCGATCGGCTAAGACCGCGATCGGCGGAAGTCACACCGCTTCCAACAGAAAAGGCCGGGCAACCGGCCTTTTTTATTGCGCTCCCGAAGACTTCAAATCGCCAAGGGCGCGCCTGCCGATCAATCGGTGCCATCATCGTCGGATGGGCTCACCGGCTGGCGCCGGCCCATGATGATCTCGCGTTTGCCGACATGGTTGGGTGCACCGACCAGCCCTTCCTTTTCCATGCGTTCCACCAGCGATGCGGCGCGGTTGTAACCGACACCGAGGCGGCGCTGGATGTAAGACGTCGAGCACTTCTTGTCACGCACCACCACCTTGACCGCCTCGTCATAGATGGAATCATTGTCTTCGGCTGCAACGGAGCCCTTGTCGAAGACCGCACCCTGATCGGCTTCGGCTTCTTCCTCATCCTCGTCGGCTGTCACCGTCTCCAGATATTCGGGGCGACCCTGGGCCTTCAGATGCGCCACGACATGCTCGACTTCCGCGTCGGAAACAAACGGGCCATGCACGCGCGAAATGCGCCCGCCACCCATCATGTGCAGCATGTCGCCCTGGCCAAGCAGCTGTTCGGCGCCCTGTTCGCCCAGGATGGTGCGGCTGTCGATCTTGGATGTCACCTGGAAGGAAATCCGGGTCGGGAAGTTGGCCTTGATCGTGCCGGTGATGACATCGACCGAAGGGCGCTGCGTTGCCATGATCAGGTGGATGCCGGCAGCGCGGGCCATCTGCGCCAGACGCTGGATGGCGCCTTCGATCTCCTTGCCGGCAACCATCATCAGATCGGCCATCTCGTCGACGATGACGACGATATAGGGCATCGGCGCGAGGTCGATTTCCTGCTGTTCGAAAAGCGGCTCGCCGGTGCCCTTTTCGAAGCCGGCCTGCACGGTCATCACCACCGTCTCGCCCTTGTCGCGGGCGGCAGCCGCGCGCTCATTGTAGCCGTCTATGTTGCGCACGCCGAGCCGCGCCATCTTGCGATAGCGGTCCTCCATCTCGCGCACCGCCCATTTGAGCGCGGTGACCGCTTTCTTGGGGTCCGTGACGACAGGGGTCAAAAGATGCGGGATGCCGTCATAGACGGAGAGCTCCAGCATCTTGGGGTCGACCATGATCAGGCGGCACTCTTCCGGCTTCAGCCGGTAGAGCAACGACAGGATCATGGTGTTGATGGCGACCGACTTGCCGGAGCCGGTGGTGCCCGCCACGAGCAGGTGCGGCATCTTCGCCAACTCGGCGATGACAGGCTCGCCGCCGATCGTCTTGCCGAGACAAAGCGCCAGCTTGCAGCTGGTCTTGCGGAAGCCTTCCGATTCGATCAGCTCGCGGAAATAGACCGTTTCGCGCATCTCGTTCGGAAGCTCGATGCCGATGACATTGCGGCCAGGCACGACGGCGACGCGCGCCGAAACCGCCGACATGGAGCGGGCGATGTCATCGGCGAGCCCGATGACACGAGAGGATTTGACACCAGGCGCTGGCTCGAACTCATAGAGCGTGACGACTGGGCCCGGGCGAACATGAATAATCTCGCCGCGCACGCCGAAGTCTTCGAGCACGCTTTCCAAAAGATCGGCGTTCTGCTCAAGCCGCTCCTGCGACATGTAGAACCCCTGCCCCTCCGGTGGCTGCTGCAACAACTCTTCGGAGGGGAGTTGATAGGAATCCCCCGCCATTGAAGGTGCGATTTTGCCGGCCAGAGGCAAGCGTGGGGACGCGGCCGCGGCCCGCACGGCGACGTCCCGTCTCGGCACGATTGGCACGGCAACGGTATCCCTTGCCGCAGCGGGGATTACAGCGGTCTCTGCCTGCAGAGGCGCATTGCTCGCCGGCACGTGCGGCGGGGCGACAGCTTCGTTCGAGTTGGACGGCCAGACATCGGGTAAAGGCTTCGAGGGCTGGCCCGGAAGCCATTCGATCACACGAAACAGCGAGGTGGTGTCGGCCACCATCGATGGGCTGATACCAATTCGCGCAGCGGCGGCCGGCGCCGGAGTGGTTTGGCTGGCTGGCCGGGCCTGGGACGAAACGTCGACAAGGTAGGGCGCCATGACCTCGAAGAAGGCATGATCGGAGAGATGAGGCCAGCGCAGTGTCTCGGGGTTGGCTGTCTTAGTCGCGGCGCTGCCTGCCGGGACGGCGGCCATGCGCACGGATGCTCGTCCCGTTGCGGCGGTCATCGGAGGTACCGACGGAGCACGTCGTGCCTTGTCGTTGGCACGCCCCGGCGCAGCGGACGCTGCAGCCGGCGGCGACGTCCTTGATGCGGCCGGTTCGCTGCTGCCCTGCAACCGGGCTGTTTCCAAATTGCGGCTTTTCACCGAAACCGGCAATGCCAGCAGCGAGGGAGCAACTGGTGCCTTATCAACGATGGGCTGTGTGACGGCCTGTTGCGTTGGGAGCGCGTCTGGAGCGCCTTGTTCGACGACAGGGTCGCTCTGCTGGCGATGCTTCTTGGTCTCGTAGTCAGGCGTGCGCGTAAAACGCACGTTGGGCGCGAGGAAGAAATATTCCTGCCAGGCAGGACTTTCGATGTCGCCGATTTTCGGGGACGCTTGGCTCGTCCCATGGTCAACCCTCGGCTCCATATAGGGCCGCCTGCTACCGCCAAGATCAACAACCCGTGCGGAATAGCCTGTCTGGTGTATGCCGGACTGCCGGCCGTCCTGTCCCTGGTGAATTTGGCGATCATGGCCGCCTGTCGCGGCTGAGGGAGCTTGCCGACCGGCCCTGCCACCCGCGCCCTCGAAACGCTCTACCCCGGGGTCATCGGGCGAAGTTGCCTTCAATGAATTGACCCGGGAAAAACGCTTGGATTCCATTCTCACGACTCGCTCTGAAACACCTGCCGAGCAATAGGGAGCGAGTGGTTAACAGTTGCTTCCCGGCGGCGCGATCGTCGACGATCTTGGGACAGCATGTCATCGTACCGGTCGCAACCAGCGACCCGTTGTCAGGCAGCACTCACGCCGACGCAATCTGATTGCGGGAACCACAAGGCGTGAGGTAGGCCACCTCCACGGAATCTCGGGCGGACTGACTTTGTGCGCGTGATCAACGTCACCATTGCCCGCCATACCCGCATTTTGAGGCGGGGAGCGTTCGAAACGATGATGCGCTAGCCGGCCGTCTTGCCGTACTTGACCAGGTCCTGAGCGATGGACAGCTGCAGCGCTTCGGCCAGTTCGCGCGCGGCACGGTTCTCGGCGTCGATCTGCGCCCGGTATGCGGCGAATTCCTGACGCGGCCTGTCGAAGGACGAGGTGATCGAGCGCCTCCCGGACGCGATCTTCGCCCCGGTCTTGGCATCGCTCAGCGTGTAGTTGGCGGTCAGCGTCACGGAACCAGCGGTCGGCTCGTCTTCGTCGGTTCCGACCTGCACGAGTGCCGCGGATTCGACGGCTTCGCCCACGCCGAGAAAGAGCGAATAGGCCGGCGAGGCCGGTTCGCCAGCGCCTCGTCCAAATCCGAAGATCAAATTGTTGCGCACCTGCTGTCCGAAACGCGTGTTGACCGGCTTGATGCCGATCGACGCCAGTTCGGAATTGGCACTGCCGGTCGAGCTGGTCGACAACGGCTCGCTCGAATAGAGCGGCCGCACCGTGCAGGCCGAGGCCAGCGCAAGCGAGCCGAGCAGGCCAGCAAGCGCCACGCGGCGCAGCAAACGGCCCAGCTCTGTCTTTCGATCAGGCAACGACATTGACGATCCTCTGCGGCACGATGATCACCTTGCGCGGAGCCTTACCTTCGAGCGCTTTCTGCACGAAGTCGAGGGCCAATACCGCTTTTTCGACCGCACCTTGGTCCGCGTCGCGGGCAATTGTCAAATCCCCCCGCTTCTTGCCGTTGACCTGTACCGGATAGGTAACTTCGTTGTCGACGACCAGTGCCGGATCGAAGATCGGCCACGGCCGTTCGGCGACCAGATCGGTGCCGCCGAGCGTTTCCCAGCACTCCTCGGCCAGATGCGGCATGACCGGCGCGATCAGATGCACGAGTATCTCTACGGCCTGCCGGCAAGCGCCTTTCAGCGCCGCATCGGCCTTGCCTTCGGCCACATCGCTGAGCGGCGTGGTCAGCGCATTGGCCAGTTCGTAGATGCGGGCGATGGCGCGGTTGAAGGCGAGCTTTTCGATATCCTCGCCGACCGCCTTCAGGATCTTGTGCGCCGCCTTGGAGACCGCTCCCGCCTCGCCGGCATTGGCCGCCACCGGCTCGACGCCGGCCAGCGTCTCGGCCGCGGTCGACACCAGGCGCCAGATGCGCTGGATGAAGCGATGCGCGCCGGCGGCGCCATCGTCGGTCCATTCGACATCGCGCTCGGGCGGTGAGTCCGACAGCATGAACCAGCGCGCCGTGTCGGCGCCGTAGCCGTCGGTGATGTCTTCCGGGCTCACCGTGTTCTTCTTCGACTTCGACATCTTTTCGAGCGGGCCGATCGTCACGGCCTCGCCGGTGGCGATGTCGATGGCGCGGCGCTTGCCGTCGACGTCCTCCAGCCGCACTTCCGTAGGCGCCAGCCAGCGACCATTCGATGCCGAGCCGACGCGATAGGTTTCGTGCACCACCATGCCTTGCGTGAACAGGCCCTTGAACGGCTCGGCCAGATCGACATGGCCGGTCTCGCGCATGGCGCGGGTGAAGAAGCGCGAATAGAGCAGATGCAGGATCGCGTGCTCGATGCCGCCAATATACTGGTCGACCGCCAGCCACTCATTGGCTGCCTTGGGATCGGTTGGCTCATACGCCCTGGGTGCCGTGAAACGCGCGAAATACCACGACGAATCGACGAACGTGTCCATCGTGTCGGTTTCACGCCGCGCATCCTTGCCGCATTGCGGGCATTTGACGTGGCGCCAGGTCGGATGGCGGTCGAGCGGATTGCCCGGCCGGTCGAAATCGACATCGTCGGGCAGCCTGACCGGCAGGTCGGCCTTCGGTACCGGCACCACGCCGCAATCCTCGCAATGGATCATCGGGATCGGGCAGCCCCAGTAGCGCTGGCGCGAAATGCCCCAGTCGCGCAGGCGGAAATTCACCTTGCGCTCGGCCATCGGCCGGTTGCCGATGGTCTTCTGCTCCAGCAGTTTCGCGACCTCGTCGAACGCCTGATCCGGCTTCATGCCGTCGAGGAAGCGCGAATTGATCATCACGCCGTCGCCGACATAGGCTTCATCGATGATCTGGAAGCTGCCTGGATTCTCGCCTTCCGGCATCACCACCGGGATCACCGGCAGGCCGTATTTGTTGGCGAAGTCGAGGTCGCGCTGGTCGCCGGACGGACAGCCGAAGATAGCGCCGGTACCGTATTCCATCAGCACGAAATTGGCGACATAGACCGGCAGCGTCCAGCTGTCGTCAAACGGATGAACGACGCGGATGCCGGTGTCGAAGCCCTTCTTCTCAGCCGTCTCCAGCGCCGCCACCGAGGTGCCCATATGACGGACCTCGTCGATGAACTTGGCCAGCGCCGGATTGGTCTCGGCAGCCTTCCTGGCCAGCGGATGATCGGCGGCGACAGCCATGAAGGAGGCGCCGAAAATGGTGTCGGGCCTCGTTGTATAGACTTCCAGCTCATGCTCGCCGCCGATGGCGTCGGCCAGCGGCCAGCGAATCAGCAGGCCCTCGGAGCGGCCGATCCAGTTCTGCTGCATCAGCTTCACTTTTTCCGGCCATTCGGTGAGGCCGTCGAGCGAATCCAGCAGGTCTTGCGCGAAATCGGTGATCCTGAAGAACCACTGCGTCAGTTCGCGCTGTTCGACCAGCGCCCCCGAACGCCAGCCGCGTCCGTCGATGACCTGCTCGTTGGCGAGAACGGTCATGTCCTCCGGATCCCAGTTGACCTTGGAGGATTTGCGCGTCACCAGGCCCTTCTCGACGAAATCGAGGAACAGCATCTGCTGGCGGTGGTAGTAGTCGACATCGCAGGTGGCGAATTCGCGCGCCCAGTCCAGCGACAGGCCCATGACCTTGAGCTGCTCGCGCATGGTGGCGATGTTCTGGTAGGTCCATTCCTTGGGATGGACCTTGTTCTGCATCGCCGCGTTCTCGGCCGGCATGCCGAAGGCGTCCCAGCCCATCGGGTGCAGCACGTTGAAGCCCTTGGCCCGCTTGTAGCGCGCCACCACGTCACCCATCGTGTAGTTGCGGGTGTGGCCGATATGGATGCGCCCCGACGGATAGGGGAACATCTCCAGCACGTAGTATTTCGGGCGCGGATCGTCATTGTGCGCTTCGAAAAGCTTCCTGGCGTCCCAGGCCTTCTGCCATTTGGGCTCTGACGCGCGCGGATTGTATCGTTCGGTTGCCATGGGACGTTTTTCACTTAAAAGCATGCGGACTGCGGGCGACAGCTCGGCAGTTCATTGGATATGGTCCGGGTGTTCACCATGGTTTGGCAAACCCGTCAACCATATGGGTCTCGCGTCGGTCAAAAACGCGGATCAAAACAGCGGGATTTGCATATGGGTGACGCCGTTCAGCAGTTTTTCGCGGTCAAGGCCAGGATCGCCGCCGCCGAACGCGAAGCCGGCCGCGATCCTGGCGCGGTAACGCTGGTCGCGGTCTCCAAGACCTTTGACGCCGCTGACATAAGCCCGGTCATCGAGGCCGGCCAGCGCGTCTTCGGCGAAAACCGCGTGCAGGAGGCGCAAGGCAAATGGCCGGCGCTGAAGGAGGCTTTTGCAGACATCGAGCTGCATCTGATCGGTCCGCTGCAGTCGAACAAGGCAAAGGAGGCGGTGGCGCTGTTCGATGTCATCGAGACGGTCGATCGCGACAAGATCGCCGTCGAACTCGCCAGGGAGATCACCAGGCAGGGCCGCGCGCCGAAGCTCTATGTCCAGGTCAACACCGGCTCCGAGCCGCAGAAGGCCGGCATCGAACCGCGCGATGCGGTCGCCTTCGTCACCCGCTGCCGTGGTGTCCACGGCCTCGCCATCGAAGGCCTGATGTGCATTCCGCCGGCCGACGAGAACCCAGGTCCTCACTTCGCTTTGCTGGAGAAGCTTGCGCATGAGGCCGGCGTCGCCAAACTGTCGATGGGCATGTCCGGCGACTACGAGACGGCGGTCGCCTTCGGCGCCACCAGCGTCCGGGTCGGCTCGGCGATCTTCGGCAGCCGCTGACACCGCGGACTTTAGGCCAATCAGGCAGCCTCGTTGTGCCAACACTGGAAACGAAACGTGTCGTTCCTATTTGCTTGGTGTCATCACCATTCTCCTGGAGCCTCCACTATGCGTTACAACCAGCTTGGAAATACGGGGATGTTCGTCTCCGAACTCTGCCTCGGCACCATGACCTTCGGCGCCGCCGGCGAAAACGCCCAATGGGGCCTGATCGCCAGCCTCGACCAGAAGGGCGTCAACGAGATCGTTGCGCGCTCGCTCGCCGCCGGCGTCAATTTCTTCGATACGGCCGACGTCTACTCGTTTGGCGAGTCTGAGCGGCTGCTCGGCCAGTCGCTGAGGGATCTCGGCGTCGACAGGCAGAAAGTGGTCATCGCCACCAAGGTGCATGGCGCCATGGGTGACGGTCCTAACCAGCGTGGCTCGTCACGCGGCCACATCATGGACTCGGTCGATGCCAGCCTCGAGAGGCTTCAGCTCGACCATATCGACCTCTATCAGTTGCACGGCACCGACATGGTGACGCCGATCGACGAGACGCTGCGGGCGCTCGACGATCTGGTTGCCAGCGGCAAGGTCCGCTATGTCGGCGTTTCCAACTGGCAGGCCTGGCGCATCGCCAAGGCGCTCGGCATCGCCGACCGCAAGGGCTTTGCCCGTTTCGAGACCATCCAGTCCTATTATTCGATCGCCGGACGCGATCTCGAGCGCGAAATCGTGCCGCTCATCAATGAGGAAAAGCTTGGCCTGATGGTATGGTCGCCGATGGCCGGAGGTCTGCTGTCCGGCAAATACGGCCCCGGCGCGCCCGGCAATGGCGAGGGACGTCGTGCCTCCCTCAACTTTCCGCCGGTCAACGAGGAGCGCGCCTGGGGGGCCGTCGCCGTCATGCGCGAGATCGCTGGGAAGCACGATGTGAGCGTTGCCACGGTGGCGCTCGGCTATGTCCTGGCCAAGCCCTTCGTGATGAGCGTCATCATCGGCGCCAGCCGCATGGAGCAGCTCGAACAGAACCTTGCCGCCACCCAGCTGAAGCTCGACGCCGACGATCTTGTCCGTCTCGATGAGGTCAGCGCCCTGCCGGCCGAATATCCCGGCTGGATGGTGGAGCGCCAGGCGGCCGGCCGCCGCCCGGCGCCGTTCACCCCGAAAGCATAGCAGCCGCCAGCGCAGGCATCTCGGGGGCCCATTGGCTCCCGAGAGCCGTCTCGCCTCAGGTCGGCCGCACGCTCTCGCCAAGGAAATCGAGAAAGGCCCGCACCCGCGCCGGCAGATGCCGGCCCTGGCCGACATAGACGGCGTGGGTGGCCTCCTCGTCGCCCGGATTGAAATCCTCGAGCAACTGCACCAGCCGGCCGGCCGCGATATCGGCTGCCACGTGCCAGCGCGCCAGCCGGGCAATGCCCGCGCCAGCCAGCGCCATCAGCCGCATCGCCTCGCCATCGCTGACCAGCGTGTTGCCGGCGATCGGAACCATGATGGGGTTGCCGGCTGCATCGAGGAACGGCCAGCCATCGACATGCCGCATGAAACCGAAGCCCATGCGGTTGTGCCTGTCGAGATCGGCCGGGGTTAGCGGCGTGCCATGCGCCTCGAGGTAGGAAGGTGCTGCAACGACCACCACCGGGCTTTGCCCGAGCTTGCGCGCCACCAGCCGCGATTCGCCGAGCGGCCCGGCGCGGATGGCGACATCGGCGCGTTCCGCCATCAGGTCGATGACACTGTCGGTCAGCACCAGATCGACCGAAATCTCGGGGTAACGTTCAAGGAAGCGCGGCAGAAGAGGGATCAGCCGATGCACCCCGAACGGAACGTAGGAGTTGACGCGCAACCGCCCGCGTGGCGCCGCCCCTGCCGCGGCTTCCTGCTCGGCCGCCGCCATGTCGGCCAGGATGCGCAGGCCGCTGTCGTAGAACGCGGTGCCTTCCGGCGTCAGTTGCAGTTTTCGCGTCGAACGGCTGACCAGCCGGGCGCCAAGCCGGGCCTCCAGCCGCGCGATCAGCTTGCTGACCGCCGACGGCGTCATGCGCAACGCGCGTGCCGCGGAAGAGAAACTACCTTCCTCGACGACGCGCACGAACACTTCGATCTCGCCGGAGCGATTGATATCAGGCCTGGCCATTTGTGAATCTATTTCACAGAAAATGTGCCCGGCGCAAGTCTGGTTCACAATGCATGGCGACACGATCTTTCGGGTCGGGGCGCGGGACGGCGCTCATCCTCATCGAAGTGGAAATCGCCATGCCTCTTGCTCTTTACGCCCTCGCCGCCGGCGCCTTCGGCATTGGCGTCACCGAATTCGTCATCATGGGTTTGCTGCTCGACGTCAGCAAGGATCTCGGCGTCTCGATCTCGGCCGCCGGCCAGCTCATTTCGGGCTATGCGCTCGGCGTCGTCATCGGCGCGCCCTTGCTGACCATCGCCACCGGCAACTGGCCGCGCAAGACCGTGCTTCTGGCGCTGATGGCGATCTTCACGCTTGGCAATCTCGCCTGTGCGCTAGCGCCCGACTATTGGACGCTGATGGGCGCCCGCGTCATCACCGCCTTTGCCCATGGCACCTTCTTCGGTGTCGGTTCGGTGGTCGCCACCGGGCTGGTCGCGCCCAACAAGAAGGCCTCGGCGATCGCACTGATGTTCACCGGCCTGACCATCGCCAACATCCTCGGCGTGCCCTTCGGCACCTGGCTCGGCCAGGCCTTTGGCTGGCGGGCGACCTTCTGGGCGGTAACCGTGGTTGGCCTGGCGGCCTTCGCCGTCATCTTGGCTCTGGTGCCACGCAGCCAGACGGCGCCCGAAAAGAGCGACCTGCGCGCCGACCTCGCCGTGCTGCGCCGCACGCCCGTGCTGCTCGGCCTCGCCACCACCGTGCTCGGCTATGCCGGCGTCTTCGCCGTCTTCACCTACATTGCTCCGTTACTGACGCAGATCAGCGGTTTTGGCGAAGCCGCCGTGTCGCCAATCCTGCTCGTCTTCGGCGGCGGTCTCATCGCCGGCAATCTCGCCGGCGGCAAGGTCGCCGATCGCTGGCTGGTGCCGGCCGTGCTGGGCAGCCTCGTGGTGCTGGCCCTGGTGCTCGCAACCATGACCTTCGCCATCCACAGCCAGGTAATGGCCGTGATCTATGTCGGCCTGCTGGGTGCCGCCGCTTTCGGCACCGTGGCGCCGCTGCAGATGTGGGTGCTGGAAAAGGCGCAAGGTGCGGGCCAAAGCCTTGCCTCTTCCTTCAACATCGCCGCCTTCAATCTTGGCAACGCCGCTGGCGCCTGGCTTGGCGGCGCGGTGATCGCCCAGGGCCTCGGCTTGGGTTCGCTCACCTGGATCGCCGCCCTGCTGCCACTCACCGCACTCGCCGTGGCGGGACTGGCACTGCGCCTCGATCGCAGCCCTACGATCGGCGAGCCTGTCTCGGTCCGCTCGTAACGCCGGCAAAACCGGATCGCCTTCGACATCCCTTTCCAAACCACCAGGAGCCACGAAAATGGACTATCGACGTCTCGGTGCATCGGGCCTGAAAGTGCCCGCACTCTCATTTGGCGCGGGAACCTTTGGCGGCTCCGGCCCACTGTTCGGCGCCTGGGGCAACAGCGACGCCAGGGAAGCGCGGCGGCTGGTCGACATCTGCCTCGAAGCCGGCGTCAATCTGTTCGACACCGCTGACGTCTACTCGAACGGCGCGTCAGAAGAAGTGCTTGGTGAGGCGATAAAGGGCCGCCGCGATGCCGTTCTGATCTCG
Organism: Mesorhizobium sp. P2_D5; assembly: GCF_056404355.1. Lineage (NCBI taxonomy): Bacteria > Pseudomonadati > Pseudomonadota > Alphaproteobacteria > Hyphomicrobiales > Phyllobacteriaceae > Mesorhizobium > Mesorhizobium sp. P2_D5. The sequence goes on along the minus strand of NZ_JBFUEE010000005.1, from coordinate 146,308 downwards.
ACCAAGACCTCGCTGCCGATGGGCGACGGCCCGGCCGACTACGGCTCGTCGCGTTCGCGGCTGATCAAATCCGTGGACGATGCGCTGAGGCGGCTCGGCACCGATTACATCGACCTGCTGCAGCTGCATGCCTTCGATGCCGGCACTCCGATCGAGGAGGTGCTGTCGACGCTGGACGAGCTGGTGCACTCCGGCAAGCTTCGCTATGTCGGCGTCTCCAACTTCTCAGGCTGGCAAGTGATGAAGTCGCTGGCGCAGGCCGACAAGAACGGCTATCCGCGCTATGTCGCGCACCAGGTCTACTATTCGCTGGTCGGCCGCGACTATGAGTGGGAGCTGATGCCGCTTGGCCTCGACCAAGGCGTCGGCGCGCTGGTGTGGAGCCCACTCGGCTGGGGCCGCCTGACCGGTAAGATCCGCCGGGGAGCAAAACTGCCGGACAAGAGCCGGCTGCACGACACCGCCAGCTTCGGCCCACCGGTCGAGGACGAGCATCTTTACCGGGTCATGGATGCCCTCGACGCGGTGGCCGAAGAAACCGGCAAGACGGTGCCGCAGATCGCCATCAACTGGCTGCTACAGCGCCCGACCGTATCCTCGGTCATCATCGGCGCCCGCAACGAAGAACAGCTGCGCCAAAATCTCGGCGCCATCGGCTGGACCTTGACGCCGGAGCAGATCGGGAAACTCGACGCGGCAAGCGAAGTCACCGCGCCCTACCCATATTTCCCCTATCGCCGCCAGGAAGGTTTCGCCCGGCTGAACCCGCCGGCGGTTTAACACATCAACCGTTCGGGATCGGGGTGTGTCGAGATTCAGGTCAGGCCGAGTCGAGAATGGTGGCTTCCGAGAACCGGAGCGGAGCGTACTTAAAGTACGTGAGCACCGGAAGCGCAGGAAACCGCCATTCGCAGGCCGGCCTCACCTGAATATCGGCACACCCTAATGCAGCACGAACTCGCCATCGACTTTGCGCCATTCGTTCGGCGCGATCAGCTTCTGGTGCGTGTAAACAACCGAATGCAGGGGGCCGTCGAGCCTCGTCTTCCAGAATTCGATGAACCGGATCAGCACCGGAAACTTCGGAGCGATGTCGTAGTCCTGCCAGATGTAGCTCTGCAGCAGATGCGGATGATCGGGAAAATGGTAAAGAATCTTGGCCGTGGTCAGGCCATATCCCCTAAGCATCAGGTCCATTTCGGAATGGTCGTGCATTGCAGTCCCCCTTGGACGGTCCCTTGGTTGAGTCTCCGTTCCTCCCAACGCTGGATTGTGCGCGCCGTTGCTTAACTGTCTATTGATTTTTCCTGATCAAGAACGGGTTTTCCGCGCGAAAACATGCAGTTAGCAGCGGCATCGCTTGAGTGCTGACAGTGGGCGACAGTCTGTCTGCGGCATCCCGCCGCGCAAACCCAATGTCTAATATTGCCGTAACGGAGGAACTGGTAATAATGCCGCCGAATTCGCGGCCGCTTCGCCGCGATCCCGCCGGCGTTTCAAGCCAGCGGATTGGTTCGGGAGGAAAGTGAAGAATGTCCGAGGTTCATGTCCATCGCGTCCAGCCGGCGTGGAAGAAAAACGCACTGATCGACAATAACACCTACCTGAAATGGTATGCCGACAGCGTCAAGAACCCGGACAAATTCTGGGGCAAGCATGGCAAGCGCATCGACTGGTTCAAGCCCTTCAGCAAGGTCAAGAACACCTCCTTCGATGGCAAGGTCTCGATCAAGTGGTTCGAGGATGGCCTAACCAACGTCTCGTACAACTGCATCGACCGCCACCTGACGAAGCGCGGCGACCAGACAGCCATCATCTGGGAAGGTGACAATCCCTACGACGACAAGAAGATCACCTACAACGAGCTTTACGAGCATGTCTGCCGGCTCGCCAATGTGATGAAGAAGCACGGCGTCAAGAAGGGCGACCGCGTCACCATCTACATGCCGATGATCCCGGAAGCGGCGTATGCGATGCTTGCCTGCACGCGCATCGGCGCCATCCACTCGATCGTCTTCGGCGGCTTTTCGCCCGACGCGCTGGCCGGCCGCATCGTCGACTGCGAATCGACCTTCGTCATCACCGCCGACGAAGGCCTGCGCGGCGGCAAGGCCATCCCGCTGAAGGAGAACACCGACAAGGCGATCGATATCGCCGCCAAGAATTTCGTCATGGTCAACAAGGTTGTCGTCGTGCGCCGCACTGGCGGCAAGGTCGGCTGGGCGCCGGGCCGCGACGTCTGGTACCACGACGAAGTCGCTTCGGTGAAAGCCGAATGCAAGCCTGAGAAGATGAAGGCCGAGGATCCGCTGTTCATCCTCTACACCTCGGGCTCGACCGGCAAGCCGAAGGGCGTGCTGCACACCACCGCCGGCTATCTCGTCTATGCCTCGATGACGCACCAATATGTCTTCGATTACCATGACGGCGACATCTACTGGTGCACCGCCGATGTCGGCTGGGTCACCGGCCACAGCTATATCGTCTACGGGCCGCTTGCCAACGGCGCCACCACGCTGATGTTCGAGGGCGTGCCGAACTATCCGTCGCAGTCGCGCTTCTGGGAAGTCATCGACAAGCACAAGGTCAACATCTTCTACACCGCGCCGACGGCATTGCGCGCGCTGATGGGCGCCGGCGATGCGCATGTCACCAGGACATCGCGCGAGTCGCTGCGCGTGCTGGGTTCGGTCGGCGAGCCGATCAATCCGGAAGCCTGGGAGTGGTATTTCAACGTCGTCGGCAACGGCAAGGTGCCGATCGTCGACACCTGGTGGCAGACCGAGACCGGCGGCATCCTGATCACCCCGCTGCCCGGCGCCACCGACCTCAAGGCAGGTTCGGCCACGCGGCCCTTCTTCGGCATCAAGCCGCAGCTGGTCGACGGCGAGGGCAAGGTGCTGGAGGGCGCGGCTGACGGCAATCTGTGCATCACCGATTCCTGGCCGGGCCAGATGCGCACCGTCTATGGCGACCACGACCGCTTCGTGCAGACCTATTTCTCGACCTACAAGGGCAAGTACTTCACCGGCGACGGCTGCCGCCGCGACGCCGACGGCTACTACTGGATCACCGGCCGCGTCGACGACGTCCTCAACGTCTCCGGCCACCGCATGGGCACGGCGGAAGTCGAATCCGCACTGGTCAGTCACGACAAGGTTTCGGAAGCGGCCGTCGTCGGCTACCCCCACGACATCAAGGGCCAGGGCATCTACTGCTATGTCACGCTGATGGCCGGCGAACAGCCTGGCGAGGAATTGCGCAAGGAGTTGATTGCCCATGTCCGCAAGGAGATCGGCGCCATCGCTTCGCCCGACAAGGTCCAGTTCGCGCCCGGCCTGCCCAAGACACGCTCGGGCAAGATCATGCGCCGCATCCTGCGCAAGATCGCCGAGGACGATTTTTCGGCCCTCGGCGACACCTCGACACTCGCCGATCCGGCCGTCGTCGAGGACCTGATCGCCAACCGGCAGAACAAGAAAAGCTGATGCAATCGACAGTCGCGGTGGGTTCGGTCATCGAGCTTTGGCGCTACCCGGCGAGTTCGCTCGCCGGCGAGCGCCTGGACGCGATTTCGGTGGATCAGGAAAGCATCGACGGCGACCGCATGTTCGGTCTCGTCGATGCCACCGACAACGAAATCGCGCGACCCGACCGCGATGCGAAATGGCACAAGGTACCGCGCATCAGGACCCGGTTGTCGCCAACCCGTGAACTGGAGGTTGCCATTCCCGACGGCGACTGGCTGGCGGCGCCAGGAGCCGAAAGCGATCGCGCCGTTTCCGCCTATCTCGGCTTCGCGGCCTCGATCCGGCCGTTTCGGAGGGAACACGCGGCGCCTGGCTATTCCGGACCGCTGACCGCCGAGCGTTACCGCAAGGCCCCGATCCACCTTTTGACCACGGCTTCGCTGGCACGGCTGAAGGCGTTGCACCCCGAAGGCGTCCCTGATCCGCGCCGCTTCCGCCCCAACATCGTCGTCGACATGGCGCCGGTCGAAGGATCGTTCCCGGAGACGGAATGGATCGGCCGCAAGCTGGCGATCGGCGATCTGCTCTTGACCATCTCCGAGCCCTGCCGCCGCTGCGGCTTCACCATCATCGCCCAGGATGGTTTCGACCACGACCCGGCCATCCTGCGCAATCTGGTCCGCCACAACGCGCACAATCTCGGCGTCTACTGCACGGTCGATCGACCGGCCCGCGTCGAAATCGGCGCTGCGATGCGATTCGTCTGATCACCGGTAGAGATCCGCCCGCGTCGGCGGCAAGCCGCTCGATCCCCGCGCACGCTTGGTGACGACGGTCTGGAAAATCTGCGCCGAGGCGCGTTCGAAGGTGATCGAACAGCCCGTCAGGTAAAGCAGCCATAGGCGTGCCTTGGCTTCGCCGACCTCGGCGATCGCCTCATCGAACCGGTCGTGCAGACGTTCCGCCCAAAGCCTGCAGGTGCGGGCATAGTGTTCACGCAGGTTTTCGACGTCATGGACGAGAAAACCATGCGCCTCGAGATTGCCGAGCGTCATGCCTATGGTGTCGACCTCGCCGCCGGGAAATATGTATTTGATCAACGCCTTGTATTCCGCGCCCTTGCGCAGCGTCTTCTTCGCGCTACCCTTGCCGCGTCGGGTGATGGCATGGTGCAGGTAGATGCCGCCTGGCTTGAGCAAGCGATGGATGGTCGAGAAATAGGTGCCGTGGTTGGCGAGGCCGACGGCCTCGAACATGCCGATCGACGAGATCTTGTCGTAGCTGCCGCTCAGTTCCGTATAGGATTTTATGTCGATGGTGATCCGATCATCGAGACCTTCGGCGCGGATGCGCTCGCGTGCCAGTCGGGTCTGCTCCTCCGACAAAGAGACCCCATGGCCGATGGCGCCATAGTGCTTGGCGGCATGGATCAGCATCGCACCCCAGCCGCAGCCGATGTCGAGCAGCCGGTCGCCTGGCTTCAGCCTGAGTTTGCGGCAGATATGGTCGAGCTTATCCTGCTGCGCCTGGTCGATGCCGTTGGCGAAATCGGTGAAATAGGCGCAGGTGTAGACCATGCGTTCATCCAGGAAGAGCCCGTAGAACGCGTTCGAAATATCGTAATGATGCTCGATCGCCTGCTTGTTCGAACCGCTGACGAAGGGGTTGCGGCCGGCAAGATCGGCCCGGCGCGTCATCTGCTTTCGCGAGAACAGGACTGCGGGCAGATCGCGCAGGATCGCCAGCTTCGGCAACGCCTTCAACCTCAGCTTGCCCTGTGAGGGCAAGGCGTAGAGATCGAACAGCGACCCGTCCTCCACGTCGATCGTCTTGGAAATCCACATCTCGAGCAGCGTCGAGAAATTTGGCCGGCGCGCCAATTGCCAGACGATGTCCTGGTCGTTGATGGCCAGCACCGGACCGTCGGCGGGACCGATCCGCTCGCCGGTCCACAATCTGACGGCAAAGCCCGGCTTCAGCGTTTCAACAACCGTTCGAACGATCCGCGCGGCCTTGTCGGTGGCGTCCATGCTTCCTCCCCGAAGCCAGAGCGCCAATGTTGTCCGTTTGCCCCCGGATCGCAAGCCACCCCGTCTGGCCATGTCCGGAAAGACACACACCCGGCTTTTTGAGGGTGACGCCTTGCCATTTGCCAAATCAGACCCCATCATCTCAGTGTGTTCAACAAATCGAAAGGAGGTGATCCGATGTCGAGTGATTTCGTTTTCCAGAACGTGGCCTCAGCGGATTGCACTTTCGGGAAGCAGACTTCCCGTTAAGGCGCGAGATGCGCGGTAGGTGACCTCACGGGTCACCGCCATTGGCCGCGCCACGGACGGAAACACGGAAGGCCGCCGGCTTCGAGAGAAGCGGCGGCCTTTTCCTTTTGGACAAATAACCCGCGGACCTGTCCGCTGCTCAACGGCTCATTTGGTGACGGTGATCTTCTCGATGTTCTGGACGATGTCGTCGAACGCCTGCTTCAATTCCGCACCTGTCGCTGCCTCGTAGTAGTGCTTCAGCGACGACGTGTCCGCTGTGGAGCAGTCCCGGAGCACGCTTTTTGCCTGGTCCCGTTCGGTCGCCGTCATGTTTGGATCGTTCAGATCGAAGCCGATCGTGAAGATCTCGATGCCGACGCGCTTCATGTCGTCGCAAATGCCTTCGGCATTGTCGCGCGACATCTGGCCGGCATTCTGTGATTTTGGTGCGCCGCGCTCGCCGGCGAAGGCTGTGTTGAACTGGCCGTCCGTCATCAGGATGGCGACCTTGGCGACTTTCCTCTTATCGAAATTGGCGGGACCCGCACCCAGCCCGGCATTGACGATGGTCGAGCGCCAAGAGGGTGAAAGCATGTAATAGCCCCACTGCGCGGCGATACCGCCGGCGGTCACGCCAGCCGCGCTGAAATCATCGATCGTGTCGAGCAGTCTGTCTTCGTCGGCCGACAGCGGGATGAGTTCCGGCGTCGGGCAGGTTCTCATGTGATCGTCCCGATTGATTTTGGCCAGGTACTCCTTGCCGTTGCTGTCCCACCGCGACGTGGAAGGTCCGTCGGACGAAGTGTCGGCATAGCCATCCTTGTCCTTGCGTTCGGTGGCGCATTTGTCGGGCGCTGGTATCACCGACACCGAAACCGGAGCATCCAAGGGTGGCGGCAGGTCCGGCCCACCCTTCTCCTCGACGAAGACACTGTCAGCAAGACCGCCAGTGTTCACAGCTTCGGCGTAGGGAACAATCGCGACACGCACACGCGGATTTCTCGGATCGATGTTGTTGTCCAGCAGATCCTTGACAGCCCCGGAGGCGGCAATCTGCAGGTCGCCGATCTTGTTGGTCTTGGCCCAGATGTTCGGCCCCATCGACCCGGTCACATCGAGCATCATCGCCACTTCGATGGTCTTGTCCGAGTAGAGCGCCGTTGTGGAAGCGGCGACGCGCTTTGTGCCACCCATGTTGAACATCGGGAAATACAGGGCGACATCGACATGGGCGTCCGCCTGGACGGTCTTGGCGGTCCTGCTGACAATCAGCCTGTCGAGCACGATCTGGTCGGCCTGCAGGATGCCTGCCTGGCTGTTGGCATCGAGAAAGGCCTGCACCGATCTGTTGGCATCGGCTTCCCTGATGACGCCGGTCGTCAGGTCGCGAGCCGTCGACGTGACCGCAGCGTCGACCACGCCCTGCAGGCTCGATCTGGCATTGTAGAGCTGCGTTACGTTGACGGAAAAACCAACAGCCAGCGCCAAGACCGAAGCGGTCAGGCCGAACAGGACCGCGAAATTTCCATCGCGATGCCTGGCGAAGACGCCAGCCGCGTGAACAAGACCCCCGAAATTCCGCATCCTGCAGCCCCCACTCGCCTCGGCCTCGTCGCCGCAGGAAGGACAATGCAGGATTCCGGCCGGTTAACGCCGGTAAGGGACAGAAGTCCAGCCGCTCGCCAACAACCTATTGTTTTTGTTAGGTTGAGAGCTGCGCAAAGGTGAATGACTGGTAAATAGAAAAATACTCTTCCGGCTTCGTTTACCAGCCGCTTACCATGATTGAGCCAAGGGATCACGCAATGCCCGATGACGTCCTGTTGCGGCACAGGGCTTCTGTGCCGAAGCGGACCAGCTGTTAGAAACCGCAGGGCGTCAAACTTGCCGGATCACATGCCCGGCTACCGAGAGATCAGGCCAGCATCTGCGCGCTGACCGTCCTGTCGATGGCATGATAGGGCGGATTGAACAAATTGCCTTCCTGTTCGTAGGTCCACACCTTGAACAGGCTGAGCCGGTGCGGGCCGAAGCTGTGCAGCAGCGGCACGTCGGTAGCGTCGCGGCCGCGCGCGATGACGACGCGGCCGACCCTCGGCGTGTTGTGACGAGGATCGAATGCGTACCATTTGCCGTCGAGGAACGCTTCCATCCACGCCGAGAAATCCATCGGCGCCGGATCGGCCGGCACGCCGATGTCGCCGAGATAGCCGTTCACATAGCGCGCCGGAATGTTCATGCAGCGGCAGAGCGTTATAGCCAGATGAGCGAAGTCGCGGCAGACGCCGACGCGCTCGTCATGCGCCTGTGCCGCGGTGCGGGTCGAACGCGCGTAGCCGTAGCCGAATGATAGCCGGTTGTGGACATAGTCGACGATCGCTTGCACCCGCGCCCAACCCGAGGGGACATGGCCGAAAAGCTGCCACGCTAGGCCGCTGAGGTGATCGGTCTCGCAATAGCGGCTGCCGAGGAGATAGCCGAGCACCTCGTCGGGTAGTTCCGCCACCGGCACTTCCCTGGCCAGCGTGTTGACTTCGTCGGTCTCGCCGCTGTCCTCGACGACCGCGTCATAAAGGATGCGAAAACCGCCGGCGGGCGCGGTGAAGCGGCGGCAGCCATTGCCGTAGAGATCGTGGTAGAGCCTGGTCGACACCGCAGGCGACGTCAGCACCCGCGTCTGCCGCTTTATGTCGGCCTGCCTGTCCTTGTGGATCTCGAGCAGCGAAATCACCGGGGTGGCCGCGGTGCACTCGATAGCGATTTCGTAGCCGAGCCGGATCAGCATCGCAGTCCCCCTTCGATCGTCGTGGAAAACAGTTTTGTTCAAACGCGAGAGGACGGACTGTGGTTCCCTGGGACTATCGAAAAGGTGGCCCTCGTGCCTTCCCTTACCGACCACGCAACGTTAGGTTCGGCGACCGCCATAAGCGCTCCCCCAATTCAAGGAAAACCATGTTCGCAGGCAAGAAATTCGCGGCCTTCCTCTTCGATATGGATGGCACGCTGCTCAATTCGACCGCGGCCGCGGAACGCGTCTGGAGCAATTGGGCGATGGGGCACGGCCTCGACGTGGCGACTTTCCTGCCAACGATGCATGGCAGGCGCGCCATCGAGACCGTCCGCCGGCTGGCACTTCCCGGTATCGACCCACAGCACGAGGCGAACGAGATTACACGGGCCGAAATCGCCGATGTCGAAGGGGTCAATGCCATCGCCGGCGCCGCGGCATTCCTGGGTGAACTGCCGGCGGATCGCTGGGCCATCGTAACATCATCGCCGCTCGCGCTTGCGCTGGTGCGGATCGAAGCGGCGGGCATCCCGCGTCCGGCGACAATGGTCACGGCGGAAGACGTGGTTCACGGCAAGCCTGCTCCCGACTGCTTCCTGTTGGCGGCCGAACGGCTTGGCTTCGACGCCCACGACTGCGTGGTTTTCGAGGACGCGACGCCGGGCATCCAGGCGGGCGAGGCGGCCGGCGCCACGGTGGTGGTGATCACCGCGACGCATCAGCACAAGATGGAGACGCCGCACGAAACCATTTTTGACTACAGCAACCTGACGGCGGTCACCGACGCCCAGGGCCAGCTTGGTCTGGAGCAGATACGAAGCGCGGCGGCTTCCTGAAGCGCGTCGCGTTGAGACCGTTTCAAGCGACGCGCTTTAGGCCTTCTTGTTGTGCATGTCGTTGTCGCAAAACCGAGGTCACTTTTGCGCGACATGCATTAGAAATCGCTTGTCAGGCCTTTGACCTCCCAGTCACCGTAGCGGCCGGGTTCCTTGCCGCCACGGCCGCCGATTTCCTTCGGCGTCGCGGCTTCCTTCTCCAGATACTTCACGCGTCTTGCTTCGGCTTCCGCGAGCGCACGGCTGGCCTCCGGCGTCAGCGCCTTCGGCTGGATGTCATGGCCAAGGTCGGCATCGGTTTTACTGGTCTCGTCGTTCATGCGATATTTCCGGCGGATTGAAACAGGGGCAAGCCTTTCCCATCATATAGCGATGAGTTTACAGGGATCGACCCCTTTTCACCGCGGCCGGGACAGGAGCAGACGATGAACACACTTCGCACCGCCATGCTTCTTGCCGCGATGACGGCGCTGTTCATGGGCGTTGGCTTTCTGATCGGCGGATCGGGCGGCATGATGATCGCGCTGGTCATTGCCGCCGGCACCAATCTGTTCAGCTACTGGAACGCCGACAAGATGGTGCTGTCGATGAACCGCGCCGTTGAAGTCGACGAAAAGAACGCGCCCGAATATTACGCCATCGTTCGGTCACTGGCCCAACAGGCAGGCCTGCCGATGCCGAAGACCTACCTGATCGAGAATCCGCAGCCGAACGCCTTCGCCACCGGTCGCAACCCGCAGAATGCGGCCGTCGCCGCCTCCACCGGCCTGCTGCAGAGGCTGAGCCATGAAGAAGTCGCCGCGGTGATGGCGCATGAACTCGCCCATGTGCAGCACCGCGACACCCTGACCATGACCATCGTCGCCACCTTTGCCGGTGCCATCTCGATGCTTGGCAATTTCGCCTTCTTCCTTGGCGGCAATCGCGACAGCAATCCGTTCGGCTTTGTCGGCGTGCTGGCGGCGATGATCGTGGCGCCCTTTGCGGCGATGATCGTGCAGATGGCGGTCAGCCGCACCCGCGAATACGAGGCCGATCGGCGCGGTGCCGAAATCTGTGGACACCCGCTCTGGCTGGCGTCCGCCCTTGACAAGATCGCTCGCGGCGCCGAACGCATTCCAAACCCCGATGCCGAGCGCAATCCGGCAATGGCGCACCTCTTCATCATCAATCCTCTTTCCGGCGAGCGCATGGACAGTCTGTTTTCCACACACCCGAGCACCGAAAACCGCATCGCCGCCTTGCAGGCGATGGCGCGCCAGATGGAAGGCAGCGACACTCGGGTCGCACCACGCCAGGCCCCGGCCCCGCGGCAGCCGGACGAACAGCCGCCGTCAGGCCCATGGGGCCAGGCAGCGCGACCTGAACAGCCGGCGGAATCGGCCGAACCGAAGCCCAATCCATGGGGGCGCAACCCGACCGGGCCCAAAGGCCGGTGGTCGTGAGCGTGGCGGGCAGAGGACCTCGACGCACAGTTTCAGGCGATCAGGAACACAAGGATGGCGGCGACTTCGTTGCCGGTCTCGCCGCCCGCAAGGCGGCGGCACGCCTGCTTGCCGCGGTTATCGACGCCAGGACGCCGCTCGACGGGCTCACCGACCACGAGAACGGCCATCCGCAGTACAGAGCGCTCGACCTGCGCGATCGCGGCCTGGTGCGTGCCATCCTGATCACCGCACTGCGCTATCGCATGACCATCACCGGGTTGCTGGCGCGCCGGCTGGAAAAGCCACTGCCGCCCAACGCCACCGCGCTGTCGCACATATTGCATGTGGCGGCGGCACAGATCCTGTTCCTCGACATTCCCGACAGCGCCGCCGTCGACCTAGCGGTGACCCACGCCAAATCAGATCCGCGCACGGTGCGTTTTTCCGGCCTGGTCAACGGCGTGCTGCGCACGCTCGCGCGCGCCAAGGAAACGGAGTTGCCTGCCGCCCTTGCCGCCACCGACGAAGCGCCCAAATGGTTCTCCGACCGGCTGAAGGCTGCCTACGGCAATGAAAAGGCCAGGCAGATTCTCGCAGCACATCGGCACGAAGCGCCGGTCGATTTCTCGGTCAAGGCCGATCCCGAACTGTGGGCCGAGCGGCTCGGCGGCATCGTTCTGCCGACCGGCACAATTCGGGTGGAAAAGCTTGCCGGGCCCGTCACCGAATTGCCCGGCTTTGCCGACGGCGCCTGGTGGGTCCAGGACGCCGCCGCCAGCCTGCCGGCGCGGCTGTTCGGTGATGTCAGGGGGCTTCGCGTTGCCGATCTCTGCGCCGCTCCCGGTGGCAAGACCGCGCAGCTCATTCTCGCCGGCGCCAAGGTCACCGCCGTCGACACGTCGAAGAACCGGCTGGTGCGGCTGACGCAAAATCTCGACCGCCTCGGCCTGTCCGCCGACATCGTCCAGGCCGACCTCACCAAATACGAGCCGAAGGAATTGTTCGACGCCGTGCTCCTCGACGCGCCCTGCTCGTCGACCGGCACGGTGCGGCGACATCCCGACGTACCATGGACCAAGACGGCGGCCGATGTCGAAAAGCTGGCCGACCTGCAACGCAGGCTGCTCGCCCGCGCCGTCACGCTGGTAAAACCCGGCGGTAGGATCGTCTTTTCCAACTGTTCGCTCGACCCGCTCGAGGGCGAGGACCTCTATCGCGCCTTTCTGGCTGGGACGGCTGAAATAGCCGACGATCCGCTGCGGCAAGGCGAGATCGCCGGCATCGATCCGTTCCTGACACCGCAAGGCACATTGCGCACCACGCCCGCCGACCTGGACCTCGGCGCGCCGGAACGCTCAGGCCTCGACGGCTTCTTCGCCGGCCGCATGCGTAGAGCCGGCTAAATATTTAACCGCCGGGATTTGCTGACTTTTTTAGGGAAGGTCGGGGGCAGCACCGGGTGAACCGGCGCCGTCCGATGGAATTCGCCTTCGCACGAGTCGTGCAATCATGTAAACTTGCGCCGGGGTAGAGGACGATCAGGAGGGGATTTGGCACTTGCTGCCAGCAACACGACGCGTCTCTGGACGCTCGTCGCGAAGGAGTTCTGGCGCAAGACGCGCCGGCGCTTGCGTGCCGGGCCGATCTATCGTTGGCGCTATTCCGGCCGCACGCCCGAACGTGTTCTGATCGCACCGCCGGACCTGCGTCTGGCCGACCCGCAGATCGCGCTCGAGATCTACTACGGCCGTTATCCCCTCTCGGGGCATCTGGTCGAGACCGGCGGCAAATCGCCCTTCCAGATCAACGTGCCCAACCATGGCTGGCAAAAGACGCTGCACGGCTTTCGCTGGCTGCGCCACATGCGCGCCGCCGGCACCGAGCTCGCCGCCGCCAACGCCCGCGCGCTGGTCTCCGACTGGATCACCATCCATGGCAGCCATATTTCCGGCATCGCCTGGGAGCCCGGCACGACGGCCAAGCGCATCATCGCCTGGCTGCAGCATTCCTCTGTCGTGCTGCAGGGCGCCGAATTCCCCTTCTACCGCGCCTTCCTGAAGACGCTTGCCGTCCAGATCCGCTACCTCAGGTCGATGGCGCGCGAAATGCCGGATGGCAAGGACAGGCTGCGCGCCCGCATCGCGCTGGCCTTCGCCGCCCTGTCCTTGCCGGCGCCGGCATCGGCGCTGCGCGGCGCCACCCGCAACCTCGCCGCGGAGCTCGACCGCCAGATCCTTGCCGATGGCGGTCACATTTCGCGCAATCCGATGGTCGTCCTGGAAATCCTCGCCGACCTTTTGCCGTTGCGCCAGACCTATGCCAACCAGGCCGAAACGCCGCCGCAGGCCCTCATCGGCGCCATCGACCGCATGCTGCCGGCGCTGCGCTTCTTCCGTCATCAGGACGGCAGCCTCGCCCGCTTCAACGGCATGGGCGCCACCATCCACGATCGCATCGCCACCATCCTGCGTCACGACGACACCGCCGGCTCGCCGCTGCTGCATGCCCCGCATTCCGGCTACGAGCGCCTGTCGATGGGCGGCGCCACCGTCATCGCCGACACCGGCCTGCCGCCGCCGGTCGACGTGTCCAACGCCGCGCACGCCGGCTGCCTCGCCTTCGAACTGTCGTCCGGCCGCCAGCACTACATCGTCAACGCCGGCATCGACACCTATGGCGTCGCCGAGTTCCGGCCGCTGGCGCGCGCCACCGCCGCGCACTCGACCGCCACCATCAACGACACCTCGTCGGCACGCTTCAGCCATTCGTTACGCGTCAACGACCTGCTCGGCTCACCATTGATCGGCGGGCCGCAGCAGGTGCAGTGCAAGCGCACCGACCAGAAAGGAATTCAAGGCTTTATCGCCCGCCATGACGGCTATGTCCCGCGCTTCGGCTTCCTGCATGAGCGCGAGCTGAAACTGTCGCAGAACGGCAACGTGCTGGCCGGCAGGGACCGCTTTCTGCGGCCCGGCAATGCGGCGATCCGAAACAATGGCCGCGACTTCGTCACCATCCGCTTCCACGTCCATCCCGACGTCAACCTGCTGCAGGACGAGCACGATCGGCTGGTCCTGGCCGGCGATCAGGCCGACACCTGGGTGTTCACCTCCAGCGAAGTGGTGCCGGAGGTCGAGGAATCGATCTATTTCGCCGGCCTTGGCGGCCCGCGCCGCAGCCGCCAGATCGTGCTTGCCTTCAAGGCCTCGGACGTCGCCGAAGTCCACTGGCAGCTGACACGCACCAGCATCGCCGGTTACCCGGAAAACAACTGATCGTATCTACGAAGGCAGTGGGTAGTTTTTCAATTTGAACCAATGGAAAATCTTGCGAGAAGATGGATGCTGTTGGCTCGAAGCCGAATCGGCGTGGCCTATACAAGAAGCGAGCCGTTCAGGGGCGCGGAATGACTAGCAATATACGCAAGAGAGCAGCAGCAAATATAGTGATCACCATACTTGCCGGCATCGCGGCCTTCGCCATGTTTCTCGCGGTTTTGTTTGTCGCCTTGATCGTAGCAATTCCTTTCATGAACTCCTAAGCCGAAGTTCAAACTGAGACACTATCCGGCAGCGCTTCCAGTTTGATTTCCCGATGTCATGTGCTACGGCGCGGGCACCCACCACACCAGCCGTGAAAGGCCGCCGCCCATGGCCGTCGCCGCCAAGAACATTCCAGCACCTGACCTCGTTCCGGTGCGTCGCGCCCTGCTCTCCGTCTTCGACAAGACCGGGCTGATCGATTTCGCCAGGGCGCTGGCGGCTGCCGGCGTCGAACTGGTCTCGACCGGCGGCACGGCAAAGGCGATCGCCGAGGCTGGCCTGGCGGTGCGTGACGTCTCCGAGCTCACCGGCTTTCCCGAGATCATGGATGGCCGCGTCAAGACCTTGCATCCCAGCGTGCATGGCGCGCTGCTTGGTGTGCGCGACGACCCCGAGCACTCGGCTGCGATGCGCAAATACGGCATCGAGCCGATCGATCTCGTCGTCTCCAATCTCTATCCCTTCGAGGAAGTCCGCCGCTCCGGCGCCGACTATGCCGCGATTGTCGAGAACATCGACATTGGCGGCCCAGCGATGATCCGCGCCTCGGCCAAGAACCATGCCTATGTCGCTATCGTCACCGATCCTGGCGACTACGCCTCTGTGCTGAACGCACTGGAGATGAACATTGGCTCGCTGTCGCTGGATTTCCGCAAGAAGCTGGCGGCCAAGGCCTTTGCCCGCACCGCCACCTATGACGCGGCGATCTCCGGCTGGTTCGCCGAGGCGCTCGAGATCGAGCATCCGATGTGGCGCGCCTTCGGCGGCAGGCTGGTCGAGGTGATGCGCTACGGCGAGAATCCGCACCAGAGCGCCGGCTTCTACCTCAATGGCGACAAGCGGCCGGGCGTCGCCACGGCGCGCCAGTTGCAAGGCAAGCAACTCTCCTACAACAACATCAACGACACCGACGCCGCCTTCGAACTGGCCGGCGAATTCGATCCGAACCGCTCCGCCGCCGTCGCCATCATCAAGCACGCCAACCCGTGCGGCGTCGCCGAGGGCGCGTCGCTGAAGGCAGCCTATGCCAAGGCGCTCGCCTGCGATCCGGTCTCGGCCTTCGGCGGCATCGTCGCCATGAATCGCACCCTCGACGCCGAGGCCGCCCAGGAGATCGTGAAAACCTTCACCGAGGTGATCATCGCGCCCGACGCGACCCACGAGGCAGCCGCAATCGTCGCGGCGAAAAAGAACCTGCGCCTGTTGGTGACCGGAGGCCTGCCGGACCCGCGCACCCCAGGCACGACAGTCAAATCCGTCGCCGGTGGCATCCTCGTCCAGGGCAGGGACAATGCCGTGGTCGACGACCTCGAGCTGAAAGTGGTGACCAAGCGCGCACCGACGGCGGCCGAAATGGCCGACCTGAAATTCGCCTTCCGCATCGCCAAGCACGTCAAGTCCAACGCCATCGTCTACGCCAGGGACGGCGCCACCGTCGGCATCGGCGCCGGCCAGATGAGCCGGGTCGATTCCTCGCGCATTGCCGCGCGCAAGGCGCTCGACGCGGCCGAGGCGGCGGGCCTCGCCGAACCGCTGACCAAGGGCTCGGTTGTCGCCTCCGACGCGTTCTTCCCCTTCGCCGACGGATTGCTGTCTGCGATCGAAGCCGGCGCCACCGCCGTCATCCAGCCCGGCGGCTCGATGCGCGACGACGACGTCATCGCCGCCGCCGACGCGCACGGCATCGCCATGGTATTTACCGGAGTGAGACACTTCCGGCACTAGCTGCCGGCGAGAGAGATGTTTGAGAATTCGCTCCGCTGAGTCGGATGGCGTGGTTTTCGAGAACCGGAGTGGAGCGGACATTCAAGTCCGTGAGCACCGGAAGCGCAGAAAACCGCCCCAGGCGGCCGGCGGAGTAGAATTATCGATCTCTCACTCTACCGGCTGGTCCGCCGGATAGGGCGTCCTGATCAGGATCGCCATGCCGATGCCCAGGAACAGGATGATCACCGCCATGCCGAGCCGCGCCGAGCCGCTGACGGCGGTGATGGTTGCCACCAGGAACGGCGCCAGGAAGCTGGTTGCCCGTCCGGCCAGCGCATAGATGCCGAAATAGCGGCCGGATTCCGCCGCCGTGACGCTGCGCGCCATGTAGGAGCGCGACGAAGCCTGCACCGGCCCGAAGGCCAAGCCGATCAACAGGCCGTACAGGATATAGGCCTTTTCAGCCGCAGTGCCGAACAGGCCACCCGAATCGACCGTCGACAGCTGTATCAGGCCGAGCAGCGTGAAGCCCGGACCAGTCGAGACGACGCCAACGGTGGCGATGGACAGCATGACCAGCGCAATCATCACCACCACCTTGGAACCGAGCGCGGTGTCGAGGCGCGCCGCAACCCAGCAGCCGAGGATTGCGACGACATTGAGGATGATGCCGAACATGCCGATCTCGGTGATCGACCAGTGGAACATCGCCGCCGCGAAGGTGCCGCCCAGCGCCAGCAGCGCGTTGACGCCGTCCTGGTAGATCATGCGGGCGACGAGGAAGCGGAAGATACCGCCACGCTGGCGCACCTCGGCCAGCGTTGATTTCAACTCCGACAGGCCTTCGCGCACCGCCGGCCCGATCGGGATGCCCTTGATGGCATCCGGCGTGAAGAAGAACATCGGCAGGATGAACAGGAAGTACCAGCCGGCCGACAGCGGCCCGGTGGCGCGCGCGTCCTCGCCGAGCTTCGGGTCGAGGCCGAACAGCGGGTCGAGGCCGATGATCGTCTTGCCGGTCTCGGGCGAGCCGGCCATGCAGGTGACGACGAAGATCAGCGCGATCATGCCGCCGAGATAACCGAGACCCCAGGCAATGTTGGAGATGCGGCCGATTTCGCTTTTCGGCACAAGGCGCGGCATCATCGAATCGTTGAACACGGTCGAGAATTCCGCCGCCACCGACGCCAGCGAGAACAGCGCCACGATGAGGAACAGGTTGGAGCCTGGAGCGGCGAACCACAACAGGCAAAGGCTGGTGATCTTGATCGCGGCGAAGAACGCAATCCAGGGCTTGCGCGGTCCGGTCTGGTCGGCGATCGAGCCGAGGATTGGCGACAGCACGGCGATGACCAGCCCGGCCGCGGCAATGCCATAGCCCCAGACCGCCTGGCCGGTATTGGGATCGCTCGCCATGCGCGAAACGAAATAGGGGCCGAAGATGAAGGTGGTGACGACAGTGAAGAACGGCTGCGCCGCCCAGTCGAAGAACATCCATCCCCAGATGCCGCGCCCGGACGCACGCTGCACGGTTACCTCGGTCATGTCCCCTCCTCAGCGTCTGCTCCACGCGTCGCGCGCCATGTCTGCATGTTTTTTCGTGATGGTGCAAACGAACAAGCATAGCGCCGCCCCTCATTGCCCTGCCGGGCATTTCTCCCCCTATAGTGACGGGAGAAAGACGCGGTCATCGACGTTTCGCCAACGGTCAGCGTTGTAGTAAGGCGCCGACGATCGCGACAGGCTCCCTTCTCCCCGTCACAATACGGGGAGAAGGTGGCGGCAGCCGGATGAGGGGCAGCACCAGCCTTGTGAAGCGAATGGGTTCACATCCCCGTCAGATCGCTCATCAGCCCCGACGCGACCGACAGCCGCGACACGGTGATGTCGCCGCCTTCGGTGAGCGCCTGAAGCCGCTCGCGGATGCGCGCCACCCGCTCGCCGCCGGCTTCCAGCCAGGCCACCACCGGATCCGCGGCCTTGGCATGACCGGTGAGTGCTGCCACCGCAATGCCGCGCCGCGCTGCGCCGATCGTGTCGGTGGCGCGCGACAGCGCCAGCTGATCGTAGTAGTCGGAGGGAGTGATCGAACGCGCCGCGTCCTCGACACGCGGGATACGGAAGGCATCGCTGACCGCGAAGAACGCCTTGGCCGCGGCAACGATGTCGGCGCCGGCCGTGCGCGCCGTCAGCGAGATGTCGGGGATGAGCTCCGCCACCTCGTTCAAGGCCAATTGCCCGGCCAGCTTTTCCGGCGCGCCGCTTTTGAACAGTCCGTGCCGCTTCTCCTCGATACGCTCGCGCGAGAAGGCCGGCAGCAGCGAAACGAGCCTGGGCTCCAGTGCCTTGCGCGCTTCCATGAGTTCGCCAATGCGCTGACCAAGTGGTGCGGTGCCGGCATCGTTCTTGAGATACCAGCCGCTGGTCACATAGATCAGCCGGCTGACCGCCTGGTAGAGATCAAGCTGCACCTGGCCGTCGACGAGATTGTCAAGCGCGTCGATCTCGCGATAGAGCGCCGGCAAGGCAAAACCGTCGCGCACCACAGCAAAGGTGCGCACCACGTCGGCCGCGGTGCGGCCTGTCGCTTCCTGCAGCCTGTTGACGAAGGACGGCCCGCCGCGATTGACCAGGTCGTTGGCGACGACGCGGGCAATGATCTCGCGGCGCAGCCTGTGGTCGTTGATCTCGGCTGCGTATTTCTTCGCCATCCGGTCCGGGAAATAGCCCATCAGGTCGCGATCGAAATGCACGTCGTCCGGCACGTCGCTGGCGACGATATCGGAAAACAGCACGATCTTGGCATAGGCCAGCAACACGCCGAGCTCGGCCCTGGTCAGCGGCTCGCCGCGTGCTTCGCGCTCGGTGAGCGCCGCCGGCGACGGCAGCGTCTCGACGGCGCGGTCGAGCAGGCCGCGTCCCTCCAGCGCCGTCATGAAGCGGCTTTGATGCGCGATGTCAGCGAGGCCGCGCTTGCGGGCGATCGAAAGCGCCAGCGTCTGCTCGTAATTGTTGGACAGCACCAGTCCGCCAACCTCCCCGGTCATTTCGGCCAGCAGCTTGTTGCGCGCCGGGCGCGTCAACGATCCCTTGCGCATGGCCGAAGCCAGCGCAATCTTGATATTGACCTCGACGTCGGAGCAGTTGACGCCGCCCGAATTGTCGATGGCGTCCGAGTTGCAGCGGCCGCCATTCATGCCGAACTCGATGCGGGCCCGCTGCGTCACGCCGAGATTGGCGCCCTCGCCGATCACCTTGGCGCGCACATCGAGCGCGGTGATGCGGACGGCATCGTTGGCGCGGTCGCCGACCTCGGCGTTGGTTTCGCCGGATGCCCTCAAATACGTGCCGATGCCGCCGAACCAGAGCAGATCGACCGGCGCCTTGAGGATGGCGCCCATGATCTCGACCGGCGTGGCGGTCGTCTTGGCCAGACCGATCGCCGCCGCCGCCGCCGCCGGCAAGGTAATCGACTTCTGGTTGCGCGACACGATGATGCCGCCTTCCGACAGTTTGGTCTTGTCGTAGTCTTGCCAGCTCGAACGCGGCAGGGCGAACATGCGCTCGCGCTCGGCCATCGAAGCCGTCATGTCGGGATCGGGATCGATGAAGATGTCGCGATGGTCGAAGGCGGCGATCAGCCTGGTCTTCGGCGACAAAAGCATGCCGTTGCCGAACACGTCGCCCGACATGTCGCCGACACCGACGACGGTGAAGGGTGAGGTCTGGATGTCGCGGTTCATCTCGCGGAAATGCCGCTTGACCGCCTCCCAGGCGCCCTTGGCGGTGATGCCCATCTTCTTGTGGTCGTAGCCGGCCGAACCGCCGCTGGCGAAGGCGTCGTCGAGCCAGAAGCCATGCTTCTCGCTGATGGCGTTCGCCGTGTCGGAGAAGGTCGCCGTGCCCTTGTCGGCGGCAACGACGAAATATGGATCGTCCGGGTCGCGGCGCACGACGCCGGCCGGCGGGATGACGCCGTCGAGGCCGATATTGTCGGTGATCGACAGCAGGCTGGAGACAAAGTTCTTGTAGGCCGAAGTGCCGGCCTCGAAGATCGCATCGCGGCTGCCGCCCGCCGGCAGGCGCTTGGGGAAAAAGCCGCCCTTGGCGCCAACCGGCACGATGACGGCATTCTTGACCTGCTGCGCCTTGACCAGGCCGAGAACCTCGGTGCGGTAGTCCTGGGCGCGGTCCGACCAGCGCAGACCGCCACGCGCCACAGGGCCGAAGCGCAGATGCAGCCCCTCGACCTCGGAACCGTAGACGAAGATCTCCCGCCACGGCCGCGGCGCCGGCAAGCCGTCGACCGCATGCGAATCGAGTTTGATCGCCAGCGACTGGCCTTTCTCTTTCGTATCGGCAACGAAATGATTGGTGCGCAGCGAGGCTTCGATCAGGTTGAGGTAGCGGCGGATGATGGTGTCGTCGTCGATGTTCGGCACATCTTCCAGCGCATCCTTGATCTTGGCCTTGAGGTGCTTTGCCGCCACCACGCCTTCTGTCTCGGCCGTCGGGCCAAGCCGGGCGATGAACAGGGCGTGCAGGCCGCGCGCGATATCGGGATAGCGGTTGAGCGCGGCGGCGATGAAGTCCTGGCTTTGCGGAATGCCGACCTGCTGCAGATAGCGGCCATAGGCGCGCAGGATGGTGATCTCGCCCGACCACAGGCCTGCGGTCTGGGCAAGGCCGTTATAGCCGTCATTGTCGACGTCGCCGCGCCAGACGGACAGGAATGCGTCTTCGAACAGCGCGCCGCCATCGGCAAGGTCGATCGGCTTGCCGTAGCTGTTCTCCAGCTCCATGTCGTGGATGAAGACCATGCCGGACTGGTCGTCGCCGACCTCGAAGGTGCGCTCGCTGATGACCCGGAAGCCGATGTTTTCCAGCACCGGCACGCGCCGTGACAACGCCACCGGGCTGCCGTGGTGATAGATCTTCAGCGACGCCTGATGCGGCTTCTGCTCGGCATTGCGATAATAGTCGATGGCGATCGGATTGCTGGCGCTGATCTTGGCGATGCGCCCCGCATCGGCCAGCGCCACCGCTGCGCTGAACGTATCGCGGTAGCTTTCCGGCAGCCGTGCGGCGATGCTCTTCAAAGCCTGGTTGCCGCCATTCGCGTCGGCCGCATCGGAAAGGGCATCCTCCCAGGTGCGCACGATGTCACGGATCGCCGCCTCGATCGCCGCTTGCTCGACCTTCGGCGTCTTGCCGCCGGAGCGGCCGATGATGAAATGGACGCGCGCCAGCCCGCCTTCGGGGAAGGCCGGGTAATGGGCCGACAGCCGGCCTTCGAAGACGGTCTTGAGATAGCTGCCGATCTTCTCGCGCACGACGCTGTCGTAGCGGTCGCGCGGCACGAAGACGAGGATCGAGACGAAGCGATCGAACTGGTCGACACGCACCAGCGCCCGGACCCGCGGCCGCTCGACCAAGCCGAGAATGGCTGCGGCGTGCTTCCTCAGGATCGGCACCGGCACCTGGAACAACTCGTCGCGCGGATAGCTCTCCAGCACATTGATCAGCGCCTTGCCGGAGTGATCGTGCCGATCGAAACCGGACTTGGCGATGATCGTTTCGGCCTTCGACCGCAGATACGGGATCTTCATCACGGAGCGCGTGTAGGCGGTCGAGGTGAACAGGCCGACGATGCGCAATTCGCCCGCCAGCGTGCCCTTGGACGTGTAGGTCTTGACGCCGATGTAATCGAGATAGATGCGGCGGTGCACCGAAGACTTGGCATTGGCCTTGGTGACGATCAGCGGCTCCGGCCCATGCAGGAAGGCGCGGATTTCCGGCGTTGTCGTCACAGCTTCCGTGCCGCGCCTCAGCACCAGCACATCCGGATCGGACAGGATACCGAGACCGGGCTTGTCGGCGCGCTCCAGCGTGCCGCTTTCCTCGCCGCCGGTGTATTTGAACTCGCGCATGCCGAGGAAGGTGAAATTGTCGTCGCGCAGCCACTCCAGGAAGGCGATCGCCTCGGCAACGCTCTTCTTGTCGAGCGGCACCGCCGAATAGCGGAACTCCGAGATCGCCTGGTCGAGGCGGGCCAGCATCGGCCGCCAGTCGTGGACAGCAGCGTGCACCTGGCCGAGCATCTTGCGCAGCCGCTCGGTCAATCCGGCCGCCTGCTCGGCGGTCAGCCGCGGGATATGGACATGGATGACGCTCAGCCGGTCGTGGCTGCCGTCGTCCTTGGCGAAATTGCCGTCGCCGAGGATTTCTTCCACACCGCCTTTGCCGCGGCGAACGGTGATGACCGGGTGGGTGACCAAGGTCGGTTCACCGGCGCTTTCGGTGATCTCGCCGAGGATGGAATCGAACAGGAACGGCATGTTGTCGTTGACGACCGTGATCACCGTCACTGGGCGGCCCTGGCTGACGACGCCTGAATCGGCATCGACGGCGACGACGCACTCACTCTTCTTGTGGCCGGCGACCGCCTGGCCGGCAAGATCGGCGGCGCGTTCGAGGTCGGCCGCCTCATAGGCGGCGATGTCTTCGGCCGGCGCGCGGGCGAGCAGGTAGTCGGCAAGCCTGGCTGGTCTTTCCTCCGTCCTTGCTGCTGCGGTGGCCTTTTTCTTCGACTTCGCTGCGGATTTCACGCTGGCCATGATGCCATTCCTCCCGTCGCATGCTTTTGTGACTATGGTAGCAGATGAGCGCTGTTTGGCGACAAAGGTTTGACGGCTTGCCAAGATTTATCGGAATTCGGCGACAGGACATCGCCCAACGAGGAGAAGCCACCCCATGACCGGCAAAATCACCGCGCTTGACCTTGCTTCGGGAGAGTTGAGCGATGCGACAAAAACCTATTTCGCCAAATGCGAGGAGAAGCTCGGCCTCGTTCCCAACGTGCTGCGCGCCTACGCCTTCGACGACAAGAAGCTGCGTGCCTTCACCGACATGTACAACGACCTGATGCTGGGCGAGTCCGGCCTGTCGAAACTGGAACGCGAGATGATCGCGGTCGCCGTCTCCTCGATCAACCATTGCTATTATTGCCTGACCGCGCATGGCGCGGCGGTGCGCCAGCTCTCCGGCGACCCGACGCTCGGCGAGATGATGGTGATGAACTTCCGCGCCGCCGAGCTATCGCCGAGGCAGACCGCAATGCTCGAATTCGCCGTCAAGCTGACCGAAGAGCCGACTAAGATCGTCGAGGCTGATCGAGCCGGACTGCGCAAGGCCGGCTTCACCGATCGCGACATCTGGGACATCGCCTCGACCGCTTCGTTCTTCAACATGTCGAACCGCGTGGCGGCGGCAATCGACATGCGGCCGAACGACGAATACCACGCGATGGCGAGGTGAGCTGCTGGAGCCAGCCGCGCCCTACATTAGCCCTTTCGCATTCTCGTTGCATGTTCGCCGCTTTGGTCCGATGATTGCCAGGCGGCGTGACCGCATGCCGGTTCGATGCCGCTGATCAAGGGAGGAGAACATGGCGAAGTTTCTCTACGTCTATCACGGCTCGGGCAAGATGCCGACCGAGGAGGCCGAACGGCAGGCGGCAATGGACGCCTGGACGCACTGGTACGGCAAGCTCGGCTCGGCCGTGGTCGACGGCGGCAATCCGGTCGGCATGTCGAAGATGGTGCTGCCCGGCGGCAAGGTCGAGAACAATGGCGGCAGCAATCCAACCGCCGGCTATACGATCGTTGAAGCAAAAGACATCGACGATGCCGTCGGCAAGGCCAAGGATTGTCCTATCCTTATGGACCCGGCTTTCAGCGTCGAGATCGCGCCGATCATTGAAGTGATGTGACGCGGCGTTTTAAGCGTGATCCTCCTAACCGAGGGTCTGCGAAGCAGAAAACGTTCCCGCTTTTCGCTGACGCCGTCCTTCGGTTCGGATGCATGCCCTATCACCGCGCCGCGATCGCCGCGGCGGCACCGGCCATCGTCGTGGCGCTGACGCGGTTGGCGATCTTCATGGCGCGCTTGCTTTTCAACAGCTTGCGCGCCTGCGAGGCGGCGAGCACCCAGGCGAGATTGATGACGATGAGGACCACCGCCATGGTCGCCGTCAATTCGACCCAGCCGAGGATGCTCACCGACGCGAGGTCGATGATCGTCGGCAGCAGCGCCAGGTAGAACATCATGATCTTCGGATTGCCGAGCGTCACCGCCATGCCGGCGAAGAACAGTTTTGCGGGCGAATCCTCGCGCGGCATCTCGCCCTCTTTGGCGTCAACCGGCGCGGTCCACATCTTGAAGGCGAGATAAGCGAGATAGGCGACGCCGATCCATTTCACGACGACGAAGGCGAAGTGAAAACTCTGCGCCACGACAGCCAGTCCGAACACCGCCAGCGACAGCCAGATGCCCTCGCCAATCCACATGGCGAGCAGGAACGGGAACACGTCACGATACCCTTTCGAGATGACCCGCGCGACGAGCGCCGCGATCGACGGGCCCGGCGAACCGGCGGCAACGAACAAGGCGGCGGCGAAGATCAGCAGCGAAGTGAGGTGCATGGTCAGGATCTCTGCTTGAGGTTCGATCCGCCACACTAACCCGACAGCTGTAACGCTGGCAAAGGCAAGATAATCGCTGGAGCTTCTCCCTTCTCCTCCATCCCTTACGGGGAGAAGGTGCCGGCAATGAAGGGTAGCACCAACGTGAGATAATCAGGTGCCTTGCACCTCTGGCATCTCGCAGCTAGAAGGGCCGCCGCGAAACAATTTCGAGCGTCACTTTGCCTCAGTAACCGCCGGTCTCGTCAACTCCCCCGACACACTGCATGGCGCCGCATTCGCGGTGCCTGTTTTCAATTCATGTGTTCCTCTGGGCGGCGGTTCGAGACCGGTTTGGCACTGCTGAACCGCTGTCGCGCGCTTTCCGCCCGTGACACCTGATTTCCGATCGCCACAGCCTGCCGCCACGCCGCGCCCGCATGGGCATCTCGACATTGCCGACCTGATGAACTTCCCGACGGGAAGGGCTTATCGGCATGTCTGCACTCCTGCGTATCCGCTGGGCGATCGCGCCCAAGACCGCACCTCGACCACTCATCAACTGCAATCGCTGCGGCACCGTCAAGGCCTATCGCTGCAGCGAAAAATTCCGCGTCAACGCCAACGGCAAGCGCATCGACGTCTGGCTGATCTACCGTTGCATCGACTGCGACAATTCCTGGAATTTCGGCATATTGGAGCGCTGCAGCCGCCGCGATATCGAACCGGCGCGGCTCGCGGCGCTCGAAAGCAATGATCCGTCACTCGCCCGGCGCCATGCTTTCGATGTCGTCGCGCTGCGGAGCCGTGTGGGACGCGTTGAAGAATTTGCCGACGTCGTCGTCCGCAAACAAGTGCTCGGCTCCCCTCAAGAGGCCGCAACCATGTTGGAACTCCTGCTCGGGCTCGAAATGCCGACATCGCTGCGGCTTGACCGGCTGCTCGCGAGCGAACTCGGCCTCCCGCGATCGCGGCTTCAGGCGTTGGAAGAAAGGCGATTGCTGGTCGTGGACCCTGACGGCGCCAAAGCCCTGCGCAAGCCGGCCCGCGCGGGGACCACGATCCGCATCGACCTCGCCGGCCAACCCGATCGTCAGGCCATCATCTCGGCCGCCAGCGGGTGAATGAACAGAGGGGCGAAGCACTTGTGCACTCCGCCCCTCTCAGCTGTGAGAAAAAGAAAATAAGGTTATGCGGCGCCGACTGCCTTGGCTGACTTCTCGAAGCGCTTGCGCTCGTTCGGATCGAGATAGAGCTTGCGCAGGCGGATAGTCTTCGGCGTCACCTCGACCAGCTCGTCGTCCTGGATCCAGGCCAGCGCGCGTTCCAGCGTCATGCGGATCGGCGGGGTGAGCTTGACCGCCTCGTCCTTGCCGGCGGCGCGGATGTTGGTCAGCTTCTTGCCCTTCAGCACGTTCACTTCGAGGTCGTTGTCGCGGCTATGGATGCCGATGATCATGCCCTGATAGACCTTGACGCCGGGATCGATGACCATCGGGCCGCGATCTTCCAGGTTCCACATGGCATAGGCCACCGCCTCGCCCTGCTCGTTGGAGATCAGCACGCCATTGGTGCGGCCCGGCAATTCGCCCTTATAGGGCTCGTAGGCGTGGAACAGCCGGTTCATCACGGCGGTGCCGCGCGTGTCGGTCAGCAGTTCCGACTGATAGCCGATCAGGCCACGCGTCGGCGCGTGGAAGACGATGCGCTGGCGGTTGCCGCCGGACGGGCGCAGCTCGACCATCTCGGCCTTGCGCTCCGACATCTTCTGCACGACGATGCCGGCATGCTCCTCGTCGACGTCGATGACGACTTCCTCGACCGGCTCCAGCAATTCGCCGCTTTCGCCCTTCTGCATGACGACGCGCGGACGCGATACGGCGATCTCGAAGCCTTCGCGGCGCATCGTCTCGATCAGCACGGCCAGCTGCAATTCGCCACGGCCGGAGACGAAGAACGAATCCTTGTCCGGCGATTCCTCGATCTTCAGCGCGACATTGCCTTCGGCCTCGCGCAGCAGGCGGTCACGGATGACGCGGCTGGTCACCTTGTCGCCTTCGGTGCCGGCAAGCGGGCTGTCGTTGACGAGGAAGGACATGGTCACGGTCGGCGGATCGATCGGCTGCGCATGCAGGGGTTCGGTCACGGACGGGTCGCAGAACGTATCGGCGACGGTGCCCTTCGACAGGCCGGCGATGGCGACGATATCACCCGCCTGGGCCTCTTCGATCGGCTGGCGCTCGAGGCCGCGGAAAGCGAGGATCTTGGAAATACGGCCGGTCTCGACCAGCGTGCCGTCATGGTGCAGCACCTTGACCGGCTGGTTGGACTTCAGCGTGCCGCTCTCGATGCGGCCGGTGATGATGCGGCCAAGGAAAGGATTGGCTTCCAGGATGGTGCCGATCATGCGGAATGGGCCGGGATGAACGGTCGGCGTCGGCACATGCTTGATGACGAGATCGAACAGCGGCGCCAGGCCCTGGTCCTTGGGGCCTTCCGGATTTTCCGAAACCCAGCCATCGCGGCCTGAACCGTAGAGGATCGGGAAATCGAGCTGCTCGTCGGTGGCGTCGAGCGCCGCGAACAGGTCGAACACCTCGTTGACCACCTCGACATGGCGGGCGTCCGGACGGTCGATCTTGTTGATGACGACGATCGGCTTCAGGCCGACCTTGAGCGCCTTGCCGACGACGAATTTGGTCTGCGGCATCGGCCCTTCGGCGGCGTCGACCAGCACGATGGCCGAATCCACCATCGACAGGATGCGCTCGACCTCTCCGCCAAAGTCGGCGTGGCCAGGGGTGTCGACGATGTTGATGCGGGTGTCCTTCCAGTCGACCGAGGTCGCCTTGGCCAGGATGGTGATACCGCGTTCCTTTTCGAGGTCGTTGGAATCCATGGCGCGCTCGGCGACGCGCTGATTGTCGCGGAAGGAGCCGGATTGCCGGAGCAACTGGTCGACGAGGGTGGTTTTTCCATGGTCGACGTGCGCGATGATCGCGATATTACGAATTTTCATGTTCTGGTCTCGGAAGCGTTGCAGGCAGCAGGCCAAAGGCGCTGCCTCTTTCGGTTGCGCGGCTCATACAGGGTTTTTCGCAGTTGCGAAAGAGGACGCGCGACACCAAATACTCATCAAATCTTAAGCATCTGCGTGTGAAATGATTTTGTTAACCAAGGCGGGAACCTTTCGAGGCCCGGACAGTTCGAACGTCATGACCGATAAACTCAACCGATTTTGGCCGCTCATCGCGTCCGCTGCCTTTGCTATCCTGCTGGCGGCCAACGCCGCGCAGTCGGCTGCGACGCAGAAGGAAGCGCGGCCTGCCTTGCCAACCGTTGCGCCATCCGCCGAGCAGGTCTTTGCCGACGCACCCGACGGGGTCGACCCGATGGTGACCGGCCCGGTCAGTGCCGCCTTCAAGCAGAGGCAGGACGCCGCCAACTGCGACACTGCCGTCTGGCCGAACGTCCCGATGGTCTGCTATCCCGACTGACGACCGCCGGCAGCGGTCGTCATCCCACAGATGACGAAGGTCGGCTTACGCCGACCGCACCGGGTCGAGCGTGACCTTGTAGAGTTCGTTGTCGTCGCGATCCATCAGCCGCACACTCATCTGCTCGCTGGCGCCATTGATATCGACCAGCCCGAAGAATTGCAGGCCAGCTGACGGCGGCAGGTTCTGGCCTTGCTCGGCAGTTGGCGCCTTGATGAATTTCAGCTCTGGACCGAAGGTCATGTCGAAATCGTTCGGGCCGAACGTGCCTGCATGGATCGGGCCCGAGACGAATTCCCAGAACGGATTGAAATCCTGGAACTGCGCCTTGTGGGGATTGTAGTAGTGCGCGGCGGTGTAATGCACGTCGGCGGTCAGCCAGACGGTGTTGCTGATGCCGGCGTTCTTGATGAACCGCAAAAGGTCGGCAATCTCGAGCTCGCGTCCCTTGGCCGGACCGTTGTCGCCGTTGCTCACCGCTTCGGCGCCCGCTTTCTTGGCGGCATCGTCCCAAACGACGAGGCCGAGTGGCATGTCGGCGGCGATGATTTTCCAGGTTGCCTTCGAATTTGCCAGTTCGCGCTTCAGCCATTTCGTCTGCTGTTCGCCGAGCATGCGCGATTGCGGCGTCATCTCATCTTGCATGTCCGGACCGTTGGGGCCGCGATAGGAACGCATATCGAGGAAGAACACGTCGAGCAGCGGCCCATAGGCAATCTTGCGATAGACGCGGCCCGGCTCGGACGGTTCGTAGCGGATCGTCGTCATTTCATGGAAAGCGCGCGCCGCGCGTGCCGCCAGCACATGGATGGATTTCTCGGTGTACCGGTTGTCGGCACTGAGATCCTTCGAATCCGACCAGTTGTTCAGCACTTCGTGGTCGTCCCACTGGTAGAACGTCGGGCAAATAGCGCTGAGGCCCAGCACGTTCTTGTCCATCATGTTGTATTTCCACTGGTCCCGGTATTCGTCCAGCGTCTCGGCGACCTTGCGCTTGCCGTCGATCAGCACGACGTTCTTCCACTTGCCGCCCCCGGGCAGGTCGACCTCGTCCTTCATCGCGCCGTCGGCATAGATGGTGTCGCCCGAATGCAGGAAGAAGTCGGGCGTGTGCTTGCCGATCGTGGCGTAAGTCTTCATACCGGTCTCGTCGATACCCCAGCCTTGGCCGGCGGTGTCGCCCGACCAGGCGAACTTGATGTCGCGCCTGGAAGCGGGCGCGGTGCGGAAGCGGCCGGTGATTGGCTCGGAAACCGCATTGACGTCGGCGAGATCGGCCGCCGTCATGCGATAGAAGATGTCCTGGTCGGAAGCGAGGTCGGTGAGCAGACGCTTGACCGTATAGTCGCTGGCCGGCGAGGTATCGAGCGGCGCAAGGCGGACGGCATCAGTGAAACTTTCGGTCGACGACACTTCGAACATGACGCGCGACGGCCGATCCGTGCGCGTCCACACCATGCCGCTGGTGGCGTCGACATCGCCCGACTGGACGCCATGGGTGAAGGCCGGGCGCTGGCTGGCGCGTGAATAGTATGGCAGCGCCAGGCCGGAGACGCCGACCAGGCCAACGGCGCTGGCCGAGGTGACGAAAGCACGGCGGGTCATCGAGAGCTTGTTCATGGCTGTCTCCTGGATGGCTTGAACGGTGCCACCAAGGTCCAGCCTCAATGTTTCAGGCGCATCTCGAAACCATGACGGTTTGATAACAACCAACAGGCTGGGCACGTTCTCCCCTTCTCCCAGGGGGAGAAGGGGAGAACGCACCCAGTCGCCTTAAGCCGCTTGCGGTTCCGGATCGAAGGCCGGTCGGCTGGTGTTGATCAACAGCGAGATACAGGCGGCGGCGATTGCCGTCATGCCGGCGATCATGAAGGCCAGCTCGTAATTGCCCTGAAGCTCGCGCATCGTGCCGCCGAAGGCTGCGGCAGCAGCTGCGCCGATCTGATGTCCAGCGACGATCCAGCCGAACACGATCGGACCGCTGCGATCGCCGAATGCCTCGTTGGCGAGCCTCAGCGTCGGCGGCACGGTGGCGATCCAGTCGAGGCCGTAAAGCACCGCGAAGATGATCAGGCTGGTTGCCGAGAAGCCGGAATAGGGCAGGTAGATCAGCGACAGGCCACGGATCCCATAATAGACGCCGAGCAGCTTGCGCGGGTCGAAACGGTCGGTGAGCCAGCCCGACAGCGTCGTGCCGATCAGGTCGAAAATGCCCATCATCGACAGCAGGCCGGCGGCCTGCACCTCGCCGATGCCCATGTCGCCGCAGAAGGCGATCAGATGCGTGCCGACCAGTCCGTTGGTGGTGAAACCGCAGACGAAGAAGGTGGCGAACAGATACCAGAACACGCGCGTGCCGGCGGCGCGGCGCAGCGTCGAGAACGTGTGGGCTAGGAAATTGCCCTGCGATGCCGGTGACACCGGCGGCACATCGTCGGCCGCGGCACCATAGCGCACCATGCCGATCGAAGCCGGCCGCTCCGGCACCAGCAGCCAGACCAGCGGCACCAGAGCAGCGGTGGCGATCGAAACGGCGATGACAACCGGCTGCCAGCCGCCCGACTGTGCCAGCGAGGCGATCAGCGGCAGGAACACCAGCATGCCGGAGGCACTGGAGGCCGACATCAGCCCCATGACAAGGCCGCGATTGGTCTTGAACCAGCGGTTGACGATGGTAGCGCCGAGCACGCTGGCGACAGCGCCGGAACCAATGCCCGAGAACACGCCCCAGGTGATGAACAGATGCCAAGGCTTGGTCATCAAGAGGCTAAGCGCGGTCGAGCCTGACATCACCACCAGCGAGGCAAGCAGCGTGCGGCGCAGCCCGATCCGCTCCATCAGGGCGGCGGCGAACGGCCCGGTCAGGCCGTAGAGCAGGATGCCGACACCGGCGGCCAGCGAAACGACGTCGCGGCGCCAGCCGAAACTGTTCTCCAACGGCAGCATCATGACGGCGGGCGCCGAGCGCAGGCCGGCCGCGACCAGCAGGCAGAGGAAGATGACGCCAACCACGACGAAAGCGTAGCGCTGGCCAAACGGACGGGATTGAGCTATCATGTTACTGACCGGTACGTTGCAGATGGGAGAAGGTATACGTACCGATCGGTAACATTGTCAATCGAGTTCCATGATGCCAACGGACAAAAATATTGAACTGACCATCAGCGACGGTCATGCATCGGCGCCACCGAAGGCCGCCAAGAAGATCCTCGACGTGGCCTACGAGCTGTTCTACCGACGCGGTATCAGGGCGATCGGCGTCGACGAGATCGTCAAGCGCGCCGGCGTCACCAAGCCCAGCCTCTATCGCAGCTTTCCCTCCAAGGATGAGCTGGCGGCCTCCTATCTCAGGCAGTACGACCAGGAATACTGGGAGCGTTTCGATGAGGCGGTCGCCGCCCATCCCGGCGACCCGCGTGCGCAGATCAAGGCATTCCTGACCCGCATCGGCAAGCGAACGCAGGTGGCGGACTATCGCGGCTGCGGCATGACCAATGCGGCGGTCGAGTACCCCGAACACAGCCATCCGGCCCGCGTGGTCAGCGAGGCCAACAAGCAGGAATTGCGCCGCCGCCTGCGCGCCATGGCGGTTGCAATGGGTGCGCAGGATCCCGATACGCTGGGCGACGGCCTGCTGCTGCTTATCGAAGGCGCCTATATCAGCGGCCAGCTGTTCGGGCTCGGCGGCCCGGCGCAGTCGGTCGCTCGCAACGCCGATCTGCTGATTGAAGCGAGCTTGAAGAAATAGCGTTTGACGCTACGCTGCGATGGCTTGCAACGGAGATTGTCGGCCATGCGCGCTCTTCTGATCCCGTTCGTCTTGGCCGGTTTCTGCCAGGCTGCGCAGGCGAGCGATATATCTAGCGCCTATACCGATCTCGACTGGAAGAAGGACTGCGTAACCTACGCGCAGGCCGAAGAAGGCGACGGCGACTGGGCCGATCTCGCCTGTTCAGGCTATCGCGGCTACCCCGTTCTGATCGCCTATGACGACGCGCGCGAATCGCTGTTTTATGGCTTTCCGCCCGGCAGCGACATGACATCGGTCTGGGAGAGTTTCTCCGGCTTCAATTCGTCCGGCGCCAGGATCGAGTGGCGCATCGAAACCACGGGCGACAAGGCTGTGCCCTTTGCCGCGATCCACCGCCGCTCGATCAGCAACCCGGACGACGAAAAGAAGCCGACCGAGGTGCTGCTCATCGCCAAGGTCGGCCAGATGGACGCCCGCGATGGCTGCACGGTCGGCCTGGTGCTGGCCACCGGCAATCCCGCCGCCAACGATCAGGCGCGCAAACTGGCCGACGAGAAAGCGCGGACGTTCGCCTGCGGCAAGGACCGGCACACCGTCATCGGCAACGTGCCGGCTTTCGGTCGGGTCGATAACTAAGCTCGTCGGATTGGCCGCAGCGTCCGCAACTTCGTCATCCACGGGCGGAGCAACGAGCGTAGCGACGCAGCGCAGACCCGAGGATCCATGCCGCGAAATCACAACGCCGTAGCGGTGCAGAATTCTGTTCCGCCGCGTCCGCGACAGGCATCACGGCATGGATCCCAGGGTCTGCGCGTGGGATGACGAAGCTGAGCTACTTGCTCGCCTTGGCCCGAGCGATCGCCTCGAGGATCATCTTCTTGGCGTATTTGGAATCGTGCCAGCCTTCGATCTTGACCCATTTGCCGGGCTCGAGATCCTTGTAGTGCTCGAAGAAGTGCTGGACCTGCTGGCGCGTGATGTCGGGCAGCTGCGTGTACTCGGTGACGTTTTCGTAGCGCAGCGTCAGCTTGGGTGACGGCACGGCGATGATCTTTTCGTCCTGGCCGGCATTGTCTTCCATGATCAGCACGCCGATTGGCCTGACATTAATGACGCAGCCCGGCACCAGCGCACGGGTGTTGCAGACCAGCACGTCGATCGGATCGCCGTCGCCCGACAGCGTGTGTGGCACGAAGCCGTAATTGCCGGGGTAGCGCATCGAGGTGTGCAGGAAGCGGTCGACGAACAGCGTGCCGGCCTCCTTGTCCATCTCGTATTTGATCGGCTCGCCACCGATCGGCACCTCGATGATGACGTTGACGTCCTCAGGCGGATTCTTTCCGCTGGCTATGGCTTCAATGCGCATGGCTTTGTCCCTCTTATCGATGAAAGATCGATAGCGGGCGAGGCGCGGCGGCGCAATGCGGCGAATGGTGCTGGGTAGGGTCCAGGTGGACACAGTGGCCGAAAGGCCTGGCCGTCACTCCCAGACGAAAGCGACCTTCTTCAGCGCCTTCTGCTCGAAGATTTCGACACCCTCGGCAACGTCACGGCCGCCGGCGCCGGCGTAGAAGGCGAGCGCGTTCTGGTTGTCTTCCAGCGCCCACACTACCATGCCCTTCAGCCCGTGATCGGCCAGACGCGCCTTGGCTGCCGCGAACAAACGGCTGCCGAGCCCGATACCCTGGTATTCCGGGCGCAGGTACAATTCGTAGATTTCGCCTTGCTGCCTGAGTTCCCGGGCCCTGTTCTTGCCGATCGTGGCATAGCCGGCGATCTTTCCGCCGATTTCGACAACCAGCACGGTGGCGGCGCGGCGGATGGCATTCGCCCACCAATCGGCGCCACGGCGGTTGATCATCGATGTCAGCGTGCGGTGTGGAATGATGCCGGAATAGGCGCCGCGCCAGGCCTGCAGGTGCACCTCGGCGATGGCGCCTGCGTCGCTCGGTTCGGCCTTCCTTATGTCGATCGTCAGCGTATTCATGATTTCTTAACCATAAACCCGCATTGCCCGATTGCAAGAGTCAGCGCGGCCCGCCGACCGCTTTCTCACAGACGATCATCGCGTCGGTGACATCGGCGAGAGCCTGTCTGAAAACGCGCTCAGCCGAGATGGATGGGGTGGTTTTCGAAAACCGAAGCGCCGCGGACTTTCAGGTCCGTGAGCATCTGAAGCCCAGAAAACCGCGCCAGGCGTCCGGCTGAGTAGCGTTTGCAGGCAGGCTCTCAGATCTCGACGAGATGGTCGTCGAGTTCGTTGGTGTCGCCCGACGTGACCGGGAAATGCTCGGCCAGCACCGCGCCCACCGTTTCGATCGCTTTGACGAAGCCATCGGCAAGCCGGTCGTCGCCGGCGTGCGCGGTCAAGTCGCGCACCACGCCATCCCAGACATGCTGGCCGACTTTGGCATCGATGCCCGAATCGGCGACCACCTCGGCGTAACGTTCGGCGATCGAGACGAACACCAGCACGCCGGTGCGCGCCGCGGTGCGGTGGACGTTGCGGGCGAGGAACTGCTTGATCGCATTGGCGTGCGCCGCCTGATAACGCATCCGCCTTGGTACCAGATGGATGCGCAGGCCGGGCAGCACCCACAACAAGGCCAGCACGCAGGCCAGCGCCAGCAGCTGGGCGATAACGAAATGCGGCAGCCGGATCGACAGCCACCAGGCCTCCAGCCCATAACCAACGGCAAGGCTGACGATCAGCATGCCTGCCGTCGCCATGAAGGCGGCCGGGAAGAAATAGCCGTCGCTGGCATGCGCCATGACGCAGTAGATCTCGCCATCGGTCCTGGTTTCGGCGGCGCGGATCGCAGTGGCGATGCGCTCATGATCTTCCGGGCTGATCGGTCGTGTCGCCATGATCATGTCTCACCAGCTTCCTGAAGAACCGCCACCACCGGATGAGCCACCGCCACCCGAAAACCCGCCGCCGCTTGAGCCGGACGACCACCCGCCACCGGAACTTCCCGACGACCAGCCGTTGCCCGACGACGAACCCGTTGTCCAGCTGCTGCCCGAGGATCCGCTCGGTCCGCGGCCGTAACGAAACGTCATGCCCAGCCATTTGTATACGCCCGGCGACAGCTTTGTGCCGAACGTCGGCGGCAGGAACGCCATCGCCAACCCGCCAAAGAACATCGTGCCCCACAGGATCAGGAACACCGCGACGATGGGGTCGATGGGCATGCTGTTATGGGCGGGATTGCGCTGACCGCGCGCCTCCAGCTCCTCCGGATTGCCTTCCAGCACCATAACCATGTCGTCGACGGCCTTGCTGATGCCGCCGGAGAAGTCGCCGGCCCGGAAGGCCGGCACCATGTCGTTTTCAATGATCAGCTTGGTGTGCAGGTCGGTCAGCGTGCCTTCCAGCCCATAGCCGACCTCGATGCGCATCTTGTGGTCGTCCTTGGCCACCAGCAAAAGCACGCCATTGTTCTCGCCGGCCTGACCGAGCTTCCAGAAGCGGAACAGCCGGTTGGCGTAGGGTTCGATCTCCTCGCCGTCGAGACTGTTGATGGTGGCGACGACGATCTGGTCGGAGCCCTTTGTCTCGAAATCGGCGAGTTTCTGCGTCAGCGCCGCCTTGGTCGCGGTGTCGATGATGCCGGCATTGTCGACGACACGGCCGGTCAGCGCCGGCAGCTCGGCGGCGAAGGCCGTGAACCCGACGAACAGCGCCGCCACGGCCACCAGGACTGCCGCGGCGAACCGGCAGGGTCTCGACAGGCTGACGGTGCGTGTTGTCATGCGATCACCAGCTTCCCGAGGAACCGCCACCGCCGGACGAACCGCCGCCGCCGGAAAAGCCGCCACCGCCACCGCCCGAAGACCAGCCGCCGCCGGAGCTTCCCGACGACCAGCCGCCACCAGACGACCGCCGGTGTGGCTCGAACGTCATGCCGAGCCAGCGGTAGCGGCCGGGACCAAGCTTCTGGCCAAAGATCGGCGGCAGGACGGAGACCGCGATGCTGCCGAAGAAGATGATCGCCCAGATGCTGATGAAGACGGCGAAGAACAGATCGTCGGAATTGAATGGCGCCTGCTGGTTGCGCTCGCCACGCGCCACCAGCTCCTCCGGATTGCCTTCCAGCACCATAACCATGTCGTCGACGGCCTTGCTGATGCCGCCAGAGAAGTCGCCGGCGCGGAACGCCGGCACCATGTCGTTTTCGATGATCAGCTTGGTGTGCAGGTCGGTCAGCGTGCCTTCCAGGCCATAACCGACCTCGATGCGCATCTTGTGGTCGTCCTTGGCCACCAGCAGCAGGACGCCGTTGTTTTCCTTCGCCTGGCCGAGTTTCCAGAAGCGGAACAGCCGGTTGGCGTAAGGTTCGATCTCCTCGCCGTCGAGACTGTTGATGGTGGCGACGACGATCTGGTCGGAGCCTTTTGTCTCGAAATCGGCAAGCTTTTGCGTCAGCGCCGCCTTGGTGGCGGCGTCGATAATGCCGGCATTGTCGACGACACGGCCCGTCAGCGCCGGCAGCTCGGCGGCAAAGGCTGAGAACGGGAGGAAAAGGAGGCTGAGAAATAGCGCAAGGAATGCCAGGTTGGCGTTTCTTCCCACCCCCCTCTGGCCTGCCGGCCATCTCACCCGCAAGGGGGGAGATTGGCTGTCATCACAGGCAGCGTACTCTCCGCAACGCAAACGATTGGCGAAAGCGCCAAAGCTGCCGATCTCCCCCCTTGCGGGGGAGATGGCCGGCAGGCCAGAGGGGGGTGGGACGGAGCTCAAGGTCGACAGAGACCAGACTCACCAAGCGCTCGTTACCCGCCCTGCTTGGTGCCGAAATCGACCTTCGGCGTCTGCAGCTTGTCATCGTCGATGGTGAAGTTGGCGAAGGGCTGGTTGCTGCGGAACCAGAAGGTCGCCCACAGCACCGAGGGGAAGGTCTTCAGCGTCAGATTGTAGTCCTTGACCGCCTGGATGTAGTCGCGCCGTGCCACCGCAATGCGGTTTTCGGTGCCTTCGAGCTGTGCCTGCAGCGCCAGGAAATTCTGGTTGGCCTTGAGGTCGGGATAGGCCTCCGATACCGCGATCAGCCGCGACAGCGCGCTGGTCAGCCCCGCCTGGGCATCCTGGAACTTCTTGAGGGCTTCGGGATCCTTCAGCGTTTCCGGCGTCACCGTTATCTGCGTTGCCTTGGCGCGGGCCTCGACCACCGCATCGAGCGTGTCCTTTTCGTGCGAGGCATAGCCCTTGACCGTCTCGACCAGGTTGGGGATGAGGTCGGCGCGGCGCTGATACTGGTTCAGCACCTCGCTCCATGCCGCCTTGGCGTTTTCCTCCGCCGTCGGGATGGTGTTGTAACCGCAGCCGGCCAGCAGCGGCAGCACGATCGCCATCATCAGGAAGGCGGGCAGCGTGCGGAACATGGATGGTGGAGCAAGGCGCTGGGCAAACATGATGGGGTCCCTCGGGAGAAGTTGCATGCGAAGCATTACCACAATCAGCGGGCAAGAAAACCGCCCGACCGGCTGCCGCTTGCCTGGCACGCCCGGTGCCGTTGCAAGGCCCTGTGATTGGCCGCGCGAACGCGATAAGATCTTGACGAAACGGGACATCATCATGGCGGACCGCCAGGACAGCGAGAGGGAATCGCGCCGTATCCTCGAGCGCATCGCGCGCGAGACGGATCCGGCCGGCAATTCGTTTGTGGCGCGCAGCACGAAAGGCATGCGCGACCACGTCACCGCGGCCGATGCCGACCGTGCCGACCCGATCGAACTCTGGGGCACACGCATTGGCCGCACACTCGGCCTGCTGTTGACGCTGGGCCTGATGGTCTGGCTCGTGCTTTACGTCATCCGGGGCAGTTAGGAATCAAAGAACAATGAGCGCCGAAAAAACCGACGCGCCGCGTGCGGTCATCGTCATTTCCAGCCATGTCGCGCGCGGCTCGGTCGGCAACCGCGCGGCTGTCTTTGCGCTGGAAACACTGGGCTTTCCGGTGTGGGCGGTGCCGACGATCATCCTGCCCTGGCATCCCGGCCATGGGCGGGCGACGCGGATCGTGCCACCGCTCGACCAGTTCAAGGCGCTGATGGCCGATCTCGAGCGTGCGCCATGGCTGGGCGAAGTCGGCGCCGTTCTGTCCGGCTATCTCGGCGAGGCCGGCCAGGCCGAGGCCGTCGCCTCGCTGGTCGCCGCGGTCAAGGCAAAGACGCCTGACGCCGTCTATATCTGCGACCCGGTGATGGGCGATTCGGGTGGCCTCTACGTGCCGGAACTGACTGCTGCCGCCATGCGTGATCGGCTGATGCCGATCGCCGACATCGCCACCCCCAACCGGTACGAACTGGAATGGATGGCCGGCGCACCCTTGCCCGACCTGAAATCGGTAATCGCAGCCGCCCTTCACGCCGGGCCATCGACCATGCTGGTCACCTCGGCGCCGTCGCTGATGACCGGTGGCACGGGCAACCTGCTGCTCGACGGCAACCAGGTGCTGCTGGCCGAGCACCGCCTAATCGACAAGCCGCCGAACGGTCTCGGCGACCTGACGGCGGCCGTCTATCTGGCGCGCATCCTGTCCGGCCAGCCGGCGATCAAGGCGCTGCAGTCGACCACGGCGGCGGTCTACGAGATCCTGGCGCGCACCGCCAAGCGCGGCGGCGACGAACTGCAGCTCGAAACCGATGCGCAGAGCCTAGCGAACCCTATGGCGATGGTGCAGCTTCGCCACCTCACGCATCCGGGGAGGGACCGGCGGGCGTGACCCTGGCCACGACCGCCGTGACCGTCGGCGTCGACGGCTGCAAGGCCGGCTGGATCGCAGTACGGCGCGATCCCGGCTCGATACCTCGTTGCCCCGGTTCCACACCCTCTGTCGATGTCTTTGCAAGCTTCACAGCCCTGCTTGCATCACTGCCTGCCGACGCGGTTCTCGCCGTCGACATGCCGATCGGTCTGCCCGAGTTTTCGAGCAAAGGCGGGCGCGGACCGGAAGCGCTGGTGCGGCCATTGCTCGGGCAACGGCAATCCAGCGTCTTTTCGATCCCGTCCCGCGCCGCGCTCTATGCCGATGCGGGCGACTTCACCACCATCGAAGCATGGTATGCCGCGCATCGCCGGGCAAGCGAGGTGGCCATGACCACATCAGACCCGCCGCGCGGCGTTTCGATCCAGGCGTTCGGTATTTTTGCCAAGATCCGCGAGATCGGCGCCTTGCTCATCGCCCGGCCCGAATTGCGTGGCCGCATCTTTGAATCGCATCCGGAAGTCGCTTTCTGCCGGCTGAACGGCGACCAGGCCATGCAGCTGCCGAAGAAGATCAAGGGCAGCATCAATCCGGCCGGCATGGCGGAACGCAAGGCGCTGCTGAGCCGGCACGGCTATGAGATGGGCTTTCTCGATCAGCCGCCGCCGCGCGGTGCAGCCGCCGATGATTTTCTCGATGCGGCGGCGATGATGCTGATTGCCGGTCGCATTGCCGGCGGTGAGGCACGGCCATTTCCCGACCCGCCGGGCCGCGACGGTTTTGGCATCCCCGTCGCCATCTGGGCGTGAACCCAATAGCTCAAGCCATGCGTCTTGGATGGCGATTGGCGGGCAGCCATCTGCAATTCGGCATTGCCCGCAAGAGGCTTTTGCCGTTAGAGGCTCTCTGGAGCAATTCTAGGAAAAGTGTGAAGCGGTTTTCCGTTCGGAATTGCGCCAAAGCAAAACAGAAAGAGCGGTTCGACGTTTCCGTGAAACGGTGACCCGCTCTAGACCGCAACGAGCTGCCGCATCCAACCCGGAAAGGCTCCAGACGCCACCCATGCCCCATCTCCCCGACCACCTTCTCGCCGGCTACCGCAGTTTCATGAGCGGCCGCTATCTCACCGAGAGCGGACGCTATCGCGAGCTTGCCCGCGAAGGCCAGGCACCGGAAACGATGATCGTCGCCTGCTGCGACTCCCGCGCGGCC
This sequence comes from Mesorhizobium sp. P2_D5, assembly GCF_056404355.1. NCBI lineage: Bacteria > Pseudomonadati > Pseudomonadota > Alphaproteobacteria > Hyphomicrobiales > Phyllobacteriaceae > Mesorhizobium > Mesorhizobium sp. P2_D5. Next base: position 106,645 of record NZ_JBFUEE010000005.1, on the reverse strand, counting down.
CCCGAAGCGATCTTCGACGCCGGCCCGGGTGAACTCTTCGTGCTTCGCAATGTCGGCAATCTGGTGCCGCCCTACGCGCCGGACGGAGAGTTCCATTCGACCTCTGCCGCACTTGAATTCGCCGTGCAGAGCCTCAAGGTCAAGAACATCGTCGTCATGGGCCATGGTCGCTGCGGCGGCATCCGCGCCGCGCTCGACACCACGTCCGCACCGCTGTCTCCCGGCGACTTCATCGGCAAATGGATGAGCCTCATCGCCCCAGCGGCCGAGACCGTGTCCTCCAGCACCTTCATGACGGCGTCGGAGCGCCAGACCGCGCTGGAGCGTATTTCGATCCGCTATTCCATCGCCAATCTCAGGACCTTTCCTTGCGTCTCGATCCTCGAAGGCAAGGGGCGGCTGTCGCTGCACGGCGCCTGGTTCGACATTTCGACCGGCGAACTCTGGGTGATGAACAAGGAGACCGGCGATTTCGAACGACCGGAGTTGGCATAGACACATGATCCAGAACCGAAGGAACGCGCCAGCGAAAGGTGACAACCGGCTCTTCGGGTAGCTGATAGCCGATAGGAAGACGGAGGCAGCACATGATGGGAGATCGCCGTTCGATCACTTTCGTCGCGGCAGCGTTGCTGTTTTCGATCATTCCAGTCCATGCCGACGATGGCGCCATCATCAGCCGATGGTATTCGGCCCTCCTGGTCGCCGACCGCACTGAACTGTCCGACCTGCTCGCCGACGACGTCCGCATCAAGCTGGACGACCTCGGCATCGTGCAGAGCAAGCAGGAATTCATCGCCTCGATCGATGAATGGCAAGGCGCCGTCGCGGGTGCGGAGATCCGGCACCGGATCGAAAAAAGCGAAGGCGGCGTCACCACCGTGATCGCCTGCTATGATTTTCCCAACAACGACATGCTGATGCAGGAAACCTTCGCGGTGACCGACAATCGCATCACCGCGAGCTCGCAAGCGGCGATCGCCGAGAATTGCGACGGTTACTGACGAAAACCTGACCGGTGGCACTGTTGCGCGCGGTAAACCTGCGCCCTACATCGGTACCAACTCACCCTGCCCACCGCCTTCACTGGCGCCCGGCCTGCCTTCACCAAGGAAAGATTGTCCATGCATTCCACGAAAGCCGTCGACCTCGCCATCCATCCGCTGACCGCTTGGCAAGGGCCGCTCGGCCTGCCTGATTTCACCCGCATTGGCGACGACGACTTTGCCCCGGCCTTCGACGCGGCGCTGAAGGAGCATGAGGCGGAGATCGAGGCGATCGCCGGCAACAAGGACGCGCCGACCATCGACAACACGCTGCAGGCGCTGGAACTCGGTGGCGAGGCACTCGACCGTGTCTCGTCGATCTTCTGGTGCCGCGCCGGCGCACACACCAATGACACGTTCCAGGCACTGGAGCGCGACATCTCGCCAAAAATGTCCAGACATTTCTCGGCAATCTCGATGAACGAGCGGCTGTTTGCCCGCATCGACGACCTTTACCAGCGCCGGAAAAGCCTGAAGCTCGATGCCGAGACGCTGCGGGTGCTGGAGAAGACCTGGAAGGGGTTTGTACGCTCCGGCGCGAAGCTCAGCGCCGACGGCAAGAAGCGGCTGGCAAAGATCAACGAGGAATTGTCCTCGCTTGGCACGAATTTCGGCCAGAACGTGCTTGCCGACGAGCGCGACTGGGCGCTGTTCCTCGACGCGGTCGACCTTGCCGGCCTGCCGGACTTCCTGAAAAGCTCGATGGCCGAAGCCGCCGAGATGCGCGGCCAGAAGGGCCGCTATGCGGTCACCCTGTCTCGTTCGATCTACGAGCCGTTCACGACCTTCTCGGAACGCCGCGACCTGCGCGAGATCGCCTTCCGCGCCTTCACCATGCGCGGCCAGAATGGCGGCGCCACCGACAACACAATCGTCGTGCGCGACATGCTGAAGCTGCGCGCCGAAAAGGCAAAGCTGCTCGGTTACGGCTCGTTTGCCGCGCTGAAGCTCGACGACACCATGGCCAAGACGCCGAAGGCAGTGCATGCGCTGCTCGATCCGGTCTGGGAGAAGGCAGTGGAAAGAGCCGCCGCTGACCAGAGCGAATTGCAACGGCTGGCGACGGAGGCCGGCAGCAACGAGACATTCGCCGCCTGGGATTGGCGCTTCTACCAGGAGAAGCTGCGCGCCGAAAAGTTCGCCTTCGATGAGGCCGAACTAAAACCCTATCTGCAGCTAGACCGCGTCATCGACGCCTGCTTCGACGTGGCGACAAGGCTGTTCGGCATCACCTTCGAGGAAAAGCAAGGCATTGCCGTATGGCATCCGGACGCACGCGTCTTCGTGGTGAAAAATGCCGATGGCAGCGAGCGCGGCCTGTTCCTCGCCGATTATTTCGCGCGGCCGTCAAAGCGCTCCGGCGCCTGGATGAGCGCGCTCAAGTCCGGGTACAAGCTTGGCCACGGGTCGAAACCGGTGATCTACAACATCATGAACTTCGCCAAGCCGCCGGCCGGCGAGCCGGCCTTGCTGTCGGTCGACGAGGCGAGAACGTTGTTCCATGAATTTGGCCACGCGCTGCACGGCATGCTGACCGACGTCACCTGGCCGTCGGTTTCCGGCACCTCGGTCAGCCGCGATTTCGTCGAATTGCCCTCGCAGCTCTACGAACACTGGCTGACGGTGCCGGCGGTTCTGGAAAAGCACGCGCTGCATGTGAAGACCGGCAAGCCGATGCCCAAGGCGCTGCTCGACAAGATGCTGGCGGCGCGCACCTTTGGCGCCGGCTTCGCCACGGTCGAATTCACCTCTTCGGCGCTGATCGACATGGCCTATCACGCGCGGCCGGATGCGCCAGAATCGCCACTTCGTTTCGAAGCCGAAACGCTTGATAAGCTCGACATGCCGGACACCATCGCGATGCGTCATCGCACTCCACATTTCGGCCATGTTTTTTCCGGCGACGGTTATTCGGCTGGCTATTACTCCTACATGTGGTCGGAAGTGCTCGACGCCGACGCCTTCGCCGCCTTCGAGGAGACCGGCGACCCCTTCAACCCCGGTCTCGCCGAGAAGCTGAGGAAGAACATCTATGCCGCCGGCGGCTCGAAGGACCCCGAAGAGCTCTACACAGCGTTTCGCGGCAAGATGCCATCGCCCCATGCGATGATGGTCAAGCGCGGGCTGGTGTAGCGCCTGCTTCTTCCTTCTCAGGGGGAGAAGGACAGGCCGCGCAAGGTCGCAACACTGGCAAACCCTTATCCCGGCTCTATACCGCCCACGGGTCCGCCACCCTAGGCCACACCGGCCGCGTCAGTTTCTTGTAATCGGTCACCGCCGGATTGCTCGGATACGAACTCGGCGCCGAGACATAGATGATCTCGGCGGCGATCGGCTCGAAGCCGGCGTAGAAATGATTGGTCGACTTGATCAGCAGGATGTCCTTGGCCATCGGATCGACACCGATGTTGGAAAAAATATCCGGCTCGAAGGCCTGCGTGCGATTGGTGTTGAGGATGATGTCGACCTCGGTGCCTTCGATGCGCACCAGCGCCGTCGGCCCGAGCGTCACCCGGCTTGGCCCGAAACTCTGCCAGCCCTCCGGAACGGCCTTCAGCACCCGCACCCGCGCGTCGATCGGCTCGCCGGCCTGCGGGCCGGCCTTGCCGCCGAAACGCAGGTCGATGACGGCACCCTCGCCTGCCGCCAGGCAGAAGGTCACCGCGATCGGATCCCAGATTGTAGCAACGCCGACATTGCTCAGGCCGCGCGACAGCATCTGACGCAGCACGACGGTGCCGTCGCCGGGCACACCGCCGCCGGGATTGTCCCAGATGTCGGCGATGACCACCGGCTTGCCCGGGTTTTCAGTGCGCGCGGCCAGCGCCCGATCGATGCCGTCGGCGGCGCTCAGCATCGTCATCGCCGTCTCTTCGCGCAGCGCGTAGAGTTCTCGCCCCAGCCGTTCCGCCAGCGCATCGCCCTTGGCCTTGTCGTTGTCGGTGACGACCAGGATGCGCGTGCCCATTTCGGCCACGTCGGCCGCCATGAAGCCGTGGACGATCGAAATCGACAGCACGCCATCTCTGCCGTGCAGCGCCTTGATGCGATCGACGAAGGAGCGCATAGGCTCGCGGCTGGTCGGCAGCACCTGGATCATGCGGCAGTCGAAGGTCGAGATGACAGGCCTGATCTCACCACGCGCCGCGGCGAGGCCAAGCTCGACGACATGTTCGCCACGCTCATAGAAATCGGTGTGCGGGAACTCTAGGAAGTAGGTCATGATGTCTGACGCGGCGACACGCTTGGGTGTCAGATGGCTATGCGGATCGAACTCAGAGGCGATCACCACCTTCGGACCCACCATCTCGCGGATGCGCTCGAGCAGGTCGCCTTCGCAATCGTCATAGCCTTGCGCCACCATGGCACCATGCAGGCCGAGAATGACGGCATCGACCGGCAGTGCCGCCTTGAGCTGGCCGAGGATCTCGTCGCGCAGCGCCTCGTAGGTCTGTCGCTGCACCAGGCCCCCGGGCTCCGCCCAGGTGGCGGTGCCCTCGATGACGGTCAGGCCTTCGGCCGCCGCGCGCCGGCGCAGCGCGACCAGCGGCGAGGAACACAGCGTCGGCGTCTCCGGATGCTTGCCGGGTCCGGCATAGAACGCCATCTCGAACGAGGCCCGATCTGTCGGCACCGGCGAGAAGGTGTTGGTTTCCGTCGCCAGCGAGGCGGTGAAGATGCGCATGAGAACTCCGTCGATGCTGCAGCAATTCCAGGAAAAGTGTGAAACGGTTTTCCATCCGGAATTGTGTCAAGACAAAGAGATAGAGCGGTTCTGCGTTTCGGTGAAACGATGAACCGCTCTAGCGGCTATTTGACCGCCCCGAGCGCCAGCCCCCTGACGAGGTAGCGCTGCAGCCAGATGAACAGGATCGCCACCGGCAAGGTCGCCAGCAACGTGGCGGCCATGACGTGGTGCCATTCGATGGTGTAGCGGCCGGCGACCAGCGAAAACACCTGGATCGGCAGCGTGTAGCTTTCCTGGCTGCGCAGCATCGTGAGCGCCACGACGAATTCGTTCCAGGCGTTGATGAAGGTGAAGATGGCGGTCACCGCGATCGCCGGCAGGCAGAGCGGCAGGAACACCTTGCGCAGGGTCAACCAGCGGCCGGCACCCTCCATCCAGGCCGCTTCCTCGAGATCGCGCGGGATGGTGTCGAAATAGCTTTGCAGCATCCACACCGTGAAGGCGACGTTGAAGGCCATGTAGATGAAGCCGAGCGCAGTGGTGCTTTCGACCAGGCCCCAGGCCGCCATCAGCCGGAACAGGCCGAGCACCAGCACGATCGGCGAGATCATCTGCGAGATCAGCAGGAACTGGCGCAAGGCGCCGTAGCCGGAAAAGCGGAAGCGCGACATCGCATAGGCCGCCGGAACCGAGATCAGGATGGCGCCGACGGTGGCGATAACAGACACGTAGAGCGAATTGAGCAGCGCCTGGCCGAAGCCGGTCGCCACCCACATGTCGGAGAAATTCGACCAGCGGAATTCGCTCGGCCACCAGGTCGGCGACAGCACTTCCTGTCTTGGCTTGACCGCGGTCAGGAACATCACCGCAAAGGGAAAGATCGTCACCACGATCAGCGGCGCCAGCAGCAGCCAGGCAATGATCGAACGCTTCAGCTTACTCGTCATCCGCGTTGCTCCCGCATCGCCAGCCGCACATAGATCATGGTGAAGACCAGCAATATGGCGAACATCACCAGCGAGACCGCGGAAGCTTCGCCCAGTTTGCCGATGCGGAAGGCCAGCTTGTAGAGATGCGTGACCAGGATGTCGGTCGAATTGGCCGGCCCGCCCTGCGTCATCACCCAGATGATCGGGAATGAATTGAAGACGTAGATGGTGTTGAGCACGATGGCGATGTTGATGAACGGTTTCAGCAGCGGAAAGGTGATCTCGCGGAACTGCTGCAGCGGTGTCGCGCCTTCGAGTGCTGCCGCCTCGTAGAGGTCGTCGGGGATCGACGACAGGCCGCCGAGGAAGATCGTCGTCGTGAACGGCACCGTCACCAGGATGCCGATCAGCACCTGCATCGGAAAGGCGGTCTCCGCGCTCGCCAGCCACTGGATGTTGTGGTCGATGAGGCCAAGGCCGATCAGTGCCGAATTCAGCATGCCGCTTTCGCCGCTCAGCGCCCAGCGCCAGACCACGGCGGTCATGGTCAGCGACACCGCCCAGGGCAGCATGATGATGACGCGGGCGATGCCGCGACCATAGAAATCGGTGTTGAGAATCATCGCCACCGGGATCGACAGCAGCAGCGCACCACCGACGACCAGCACCGTCCACTGTCCGGTGCGCCAGAGCGCGGCCATGAAATCGGGGTCGGCAGCGAGCGCCGCGAAATTGGCGAAGTCGTTGAATTCGCGAAGCTGGCCGAAGCGGCTGACTTCATGCGTCGAGATCTGGATCAGGTCCCACACCGGCCAGAAGATGACGACAGCCGCCAGGAACAGGCTGGGCAAGGTCAGGAGATAGGGCAAGAAGCGATTTTGCATCGGCTGACCTAGACCAATTCCAGGAAAAATGTGGAGCGGTTTCCGTCCTGGATTGCGTTGAAAACGGAGAGATAGAGCTGTCAGGCGTTTTCTGTTGAACGATGACCCGCTCCGCGGCGAATTCGAAATTCGCCTCGGAAAAGTGTGGCGCGCCCGATCGTCGGGCGCGCCACGGGCGCGGGAGAGACGCCCTATTTCCTCAGCACTATTTCTTCAGCACTGCATTGGCCTTGGCCGCGGCGTCCTTCAGCGCCGCCTCGGGCTCGGCGCTGCCGAGATAGATCTTCTGCATGGCGTCCGACGTGATCTGGGCGACTTCTTCCCAGCCAGGGATGATCGGTGCGAAGCGGGCGTCGGGCAGCAGGGCGGTGAACGCTGCCAGATCGGCATTGTTCACATAATAGTCCATTTTGGCTTCTTCCTTGTTCACCGGCAGGAAGCCTTCGCCTTGCGTGAACTTGGCGCGCTGCTCGGTGGTGAACAGGAAATCGAGCAGCTTCCAGGCCTCGTCTTTGTTCTTGGAGTTCTTGAACATGATGATGGAATCGGTCACGCCATAGGTGCCGCGCGCACCGGTCGGTCCGGCCGGAATGGCCGCCACGCCATATTTCAGCTTTGGCGCCTCGTCCTTGATCTGGTTGGACAGGAAGGGGGCGGTGATCATCATGCCGACCTTGCCCTGCTTGAACAGGTTTTGCACATCCTCGCGGTTGTTGGAGGTGACGCCCGGCTCGGTCAGGCCTTCGTCGATCATCGCCTTGTAGAGCTTGGCGGCTTCGAGCGCGCCCGGCGTGCCAAGGCCGGAAGTGCCATCCTTGTTGAGGATTTCGGTGCCTTGGGACCACATCGCATAGTAGTAATAGACGTCGGTCTCGATCTCCTTGCCCTGCAGGCCGAAACCGAAGGTGCCGGAACCGAGCGCCTTGATCTTGCGCGCGTCTTCCTGCAGCTCGGTCCAGGTTGCAGGCGGATTGGCGATGCCGGCTTTCTCGAACAGCTCCTTGTTGTAGTACAGCGCGCGCGCCGAGGCCGCGATCGGCAGGCCGTAGGTCTTGCCGTCCATGATCGAAGGCGACAGGAAGGTGTCGATGAAGCGGCCCTTGAAGTCGGGCGTGATGTAGCTGTCGAGCGGCGCGGCGACATCCTGCTGGACGAAATCGATCAGCCAGCGCGTGCCGATGATCGACAGATCCGCATTGGTGCCGGCGGTGATGTCGGTGGTCAGCTTCTGCAGCAGCACTTCCCACGGCACCACTTCGAACTTGACGGTGATGCCGGGGTTTGCCGCCTCGAATTCCTTCTTGACGCTGTCGAAATAAGGGCCAGTCTTGGCGCTGTACTCGGCAACGGTGACGCGCACCTCGCCCGCGTTCGCCTGCGCCGCAAATGCCAGCATGCTCATTCCGGCCATCAGGCCGACAGTCCATTTTGCAAGGCTCATTTGATGTCTCCCGTTTTGATTTTGCGCCTGCGCGCCTCTTCGCGACCGGCGCAGAAGATTTATGTTACTTTCCTACATTATCGATGATTACAGGCCTTGCAAGCGGATTATTCTGTTGCTTAATTACATTTCGTGGACTAGGCCGGATACGATTGTCAGAGCTCCCAGAGGATGATGCACCGTGGTTTCGCAAGCCGAATTCGAAGGTAGGGCCAAGTTCGAAAGCAGGGCCGAGTTCGAAGGCAAGACTGTCGTCGTGACCGGAGCTGGCGGCGGCCTCGGCACCGCCATCGTGGCACTGATGGCGCAACGGGGCGCCAGGGTCATCGGTTGCGACCAGTCCGGCGAAGCGTTGAACAGCCCGCACCTTGCCTCCCGCCATGTCTTCGACCTTCTCGATCGGGCTTCGATGGACGCGGCGATCGCCGCGATCCTCGACCGGGATGGCGTGCCGGACATTCTCATCAACAATGCCGGCTGGACGCGTGCCGAGACGCTTTCCGCCCTCACCTCCGACAAGATCGAGCAGGAACTCGACCTCAACCTGACCGGCGTCATGATGTTCGCCGATCCGCTGATCAAGGCGATGACTACCCAAGGCTCCGGCAGCATCGTCTTCATCTCATCGGTCAATGCAATCGCGCATTTCGGCAATCCCGCCTATGCGGCGGCCAAGGCCGGGATCAACGCCTATGCCAAGGCGATTGCCGTCGAGCTCGGCCGCAGCGGCCTGCGCGCCAATGTGGTTTGCCCCGGATCGATCCGCACTGCCGCCTGGGACCATCGCCTTGCCAAGGATCCTGAAATCCTCGGCAAGCTGCAGCGGCTCTATCCGCTCGGCCGCATCGTCAACGCTTCGGAAGTGGCCGAAGCCGTCGCCTTCCTTGCCTCCGATCGCGCATCGGGCGTAACTGGGGTGGTGATGCCGGTGGACGCTGGCCTGACGGCCGGTTGCCTGCCATTCATCGACGACATATTGGGAGCGTGATCATGACCGACGTCGAGTTCCGCGACCTGTCGAAATCCTTCGGCCAGCACAAGATCCTTGAAAACGTCAGCCTCGACATCAAGAGCGGCGAGTTCGTCGTGCTGGTCGGGCCATCCGGCTGCGGCAAGTCGACCCTGCTGCGCATGCTGGCCGGGCTGGAGACGATCAGCTCCGGCGACCTGTTGATCGGCGGCGTACGCGCCAACGCGCTGCCGCCGCAGCAGCGCAACATCGCCATGGTGTTCCAGTCCTATGCGCTGTTTCCGCATCTGAAGGCGTCGGACAATATCGGCTTTGGCCCGAAGATTCGCGGCGAAGCGCGCGCCACGGTCGATGCAAAGGTCAAGAAGGCGTCCGGCGTCCTCAATCTGTTCTCCTATCTCGACCGCTATCCCCGCCAGCTATCCGGCGGCCAGCGCCAGCGCGTCGCCATGGGCCGCGCCATCGTGCGCGAACCATCGGTGTTCCTGTTCGACGAGCCCTTGTCCAACCTCGACGCGCAATTGCGCGTGCAGATGCGCGTCGAGATCAAGGCGCTGCACCAGCGGCTGAAATCGACGATCGTCTATGTCACTCACGACCAGATCGAGGCCATGACCATGGCCGACCGCATCGTCGTGATGGACCGCGGCAGGATCCAACAGGTCGGCGCGCCGCTGGAGCTCTATGACCGACCGGCCAACAAATTCGTCGCCAGCTTCCTCGGCTCGCCTTCGATGAGTTTTGTTTCCGGTTCTCTCAAGACAACGCCTGAGAACACCTGGTTCGAGTCGACAGGTGGCGGGCGGCTCGCGCTTACCGGCAAGCAGGTGTCGGCGGGTAGTGCGGTGGAGGCCGGCATCCGGCCCGAACATTTTGTTATCGGCGAGGCCGCCGACGCGATGGCGATCAAGGTGGATGTCGTCGAGCCGACCGGCTCCGAAACCCATGTCTATGGCGCCATCGGCACCGACACGGTGCGCGCCGTGTTCCGCGACAGGGTGCCGGTCAGGCCGGGCGACGTGCTGCCGGTGAGCGTCGATCCCGGCAACATCCACCTGTTCGACAAGGCGACGGGTCTGCCCGTATGAAAACACGAATATGAAGACGCCGGCCGACATCATCACACGCCTGCAACTGATGTTGCAGGACGGCACGAAGTCGGATCGCAAGCTGGCCGCCTTCGTGCTTGCCGACCTCGATCTGGTCTCCAAGGCGGCCATCTCGGAAATTGCCGCCCGCGTTGGCGTCAGCGAGCCAACGGTGACCCGGTTCTGCCGCAACCTCGGTTGCGAGGGCCTGCGCGACTTCAAATTCTATCTGGCGCAAGCCATCGCCATCGGCGGCCAGTATCTGTCGCCGGAGCCGTTGAGCCGGGATGCCCGCGAACAGCGCATCGCTTCCGCCATCACCGAGGCAGCGATATCAGCCATCCAGCGCGCCAGCGAAAACCTCGACATGACGACGCTGGTCGCCGTCGCCGCGCGCATCGCCGTCTCCGGCAACGTTCTATGTATCGGGTCGGGCGGCATTTCCTCGATGATGGCGACCGAGATGCAGAACCGGCTGTTCAGATTGGGCGTTTCGGTGCTTGCGCAGATCGACGGGCAACTGCAGCGCATGTACGCCGCCGTTGCCACCCCCGATACCACGCTGATCGCCTTTTCGGTTTCCGGCTATGCCCGATCGGTCATCGATGCGGTGCAGGTCGCCCAGCAGTATGGCGCCACCACCATCGCCATCACGCCGCCTGACTCGGCACTCGCCAAAGTCGCCGACACGGTCATCCATTTCCAGTCGCTCGAGGACGGCAACATCTACAAGCCGACATCGTCGCGCTATGCACTGCTGTCGATCGTCGACATGATCGTCACATCCGTCGCCGAGACGCGCGGACCAAAGGTTTTGGAAAACCTGCGCCGCATCAAGCAGAGCGTGAACACGTTGAAAGTCGACGATCCGCGTTTGCCGCTGGGGGATTGAACCGCCAGGGCATCAGGACTGCTGGCCGAGCGCCTCGATGCCTTTCGCCAGCGTCGCCGGGTCGCCTGCAATGCGCACGGTCTTCAGCCGGGCGGTGCCGCCGGCGACAATCGAGACGGCGGACGCCGACACGCCCAGCGCCTTGGCCAGCAAACGCTCAAGCGCCTGATTGGCGGCGCCGTTTTCCGGCACTGCGCGGACGCGGGCCTTCAGGTGGCTTCGCCCATCCGCCAAGGTCTCGATGCCTTCAAGCCTGTCCAGCGCCGCTTTTGGTGTCAGCCGGACGAACAGGTCGATACCGTCATCGCGCAGGCGGAACGGCGTGCTCATGCAGTCATGGGTTCACAAGACCAGAGGCGCCACTGTGGTGAGCAGGAACTGCCGGAGGAAGAACAGGATCAGCAGGAGGATGATCGGCGAAATGTCGATGCCGCCGAGGTCCGGTATGAAGCGGCGGATCGGTCGCAACGCCGGCTCCGTCAGCCGGAAGAGCATGTTGCCGATGCTGCCGACGAACTGGTTGCGCGAGTTGACGACGTTGAAGGCGTAGAGCCAAGAAAAGATCGCCGAAGCGATGATGACCCACCAATAGAGGTCAAGCGCCATGACGATTGTTTGAATGAGGGCGAGCATGCCGGTCTCCAATTGTTGCCGACATGTAGCCATTGCAGGCGAAACCGGCAAGGGCCGCCGTCCTCCGCGTGCTGGCCTGACGACCGGCAGCCGCGGATTTCGGCAAAACGCCGCCTTGACAGGAAAGCGCGGCGCCCGATAAATGCGCCATCCGCTGGACGGGGCTGTAGCTCAGCTGGGAGAGCGCGTCGTTCGCAATGACGAGGTCAGGAGTTCGATCCTCCTCAGCTCCACCAGCGGATTTTGGCGAACCTTTGGCCACAATACTACTCGGAAAAGCCTCGTGTTGTCCGAGGCTTACACCCTTTGCTCTTTGGTTCGGCCGTAACTGAGTCCAGATCTCGAGGCCTTCTGCAGGTGTATTTGCTTCCCGTCTCCCCGGGTCCATTTCCGTGCCCACAATTTTCCAAGGAAGATGCGAAGCAGACCTTTCGACAACCCCCGCAGGCTGCCGGTCACCTCAGTCGAAACTTCTCCTAAACTGGCCCTTTGAATTTGAATCGTAGATCGACCGTCCGCAAGAAGGTTTGCTTCCTCGCTGTTTCATTCCTGGTCGTCATCCATAAGGATTCGCTCGGCCGCCCCGTCGAGATCGTCATACTGTCCTGAACGCAGCGCCCACATGAAGGCGGCGAGCCCTGCAAGGCCCATCAGAATTGCGATCGGCACGAGAACGGACAGGTAGCTCATGATCCTGTAGCCATCGCTTGAATGTTGGCGTGAGTCGATGCGGCTTGCCAGCGGGGCGGTTTTCGAGATGGGCGATTGCTGAGACGAAGAGCGTTGGACACAACGACAATCGAAGACAGCGACATCGCGACCGCTGCCACAAGTGGAGTCACGTGGCCGAGGATGGCGACCGGTACCGCGATGATGTTGTAGCCGATCGCCAGGGTGAAATTCTGGCGAATCAGGATTCCTGCATTGCGCGAGATTTCGAGAGCGTCCGTCACAGCCGAAAGACTCGGGTGCAAGAAGACGAAGTCCGCGGCGTTGCGGCCGACATCGGCTGCCGTCGCGGGCGCCATAGACACGTGCGCGGCCGCAAGCGCTGGAGCATCGTTCAGGCCGTCGCCGACCATCAGAATCGTGCTTCCGGCCTTGCGCAGTTCGGCGATGCGCGCAACTTTTCCGGATGGAAGCAGTTCCGGCATGAAGCTGTCGATCCGGAGAGATGACGCAAGTTCTTCGACGACAAGTCGTCGGTCCCCAGAGAGGATTCCGACAGCAAGGCCTTGCCGCTGCAACCGGCTCACCGTCTCTCGAACATCAGGACGATTGCCGTCCTCGAATACGAAGCTGGCCAACGGCGCGCCGTCTTTCACGAGGAGCGAAACGGAGAAAGCGCGCTCATCGGAAATTGCGGCTTTGCGGCCAAGCGCCCAGTCCGGTCGGCCGATGCGATAGATATTGTTTCCCGCTCGCGCTTCCACTCCACAGCCCGGATGTTCTGAAATCCGGTCGAACTCCGGAAATGCCTGACCGTTTTGTACAGCGTCCGAGATCGCCGCAGACATTGGATGCCTGGAACGGGCGACGATCGCCGCCGCGATTCCCAGGGCATACGGCTCGATGTCGCTGGCGTTGACGAGGCGCGGCTTTCCAAGTGTCAGGGTTCCCGTCTTGTCGAAAAGCACGGTGTCGACTTCCGCAAGCCGCTCCAGCGCCGAGCCGTCCTTGACCATGATACCTTTCTCGAAGAGGCGGCGCGCGGCCACGACCTGTACGATCGGCACGGCAAGGCCCAGCGCGCAGGGGCAGGTGATGATCAGGACGGCTATCGCGATCGTGACCGATGCGTGCCAATCGCCGGTAGCCGATATCCAGCCGAGGAACGACAGCAGGGCCATCACGTGCACCACCGGAGAATAGAGGGCGGCGGCCCGGTCGGCCAGCCGGCGGTAACGCGCCCGTCCGCCCTCGGCTGCCTCCATCATCCGGACCATTTCGGCAATGAATGAGCTGTCCGCACGCGCAATGGTCCTGACCGTCAACGGACCCGTAAGGTTCGTCAACCCTGCCTGGATCATGGTCCCTGGTCCGGCGTGCTTGGGTGCGGCCTCGCCCGAAACCAGCGAGCAATCGAGTTCGGAAGCGCCTTCCGTCACCACCCCGTCGAGCGGGATTCGATCACCAGCGGCAACGAGTAGGGACGCTCCGGGCTCGATCTCGCCAACCGGGACGTAGCGCCGCTGGCCATCGGCTTCGATGATCGTTGCGCCTGCAGGCGCCAGCCTGGCCAGGCCAGCCACCGCCGAGCGGGCCTTTTCACGCATCAAATGGTCGAGTGTACGGCCGATCAGCAGGAAGAACAGAAGCGAAGTCGCAGCATCGAAATATGCATGAGTGGCGTTGTGGACCGTGTCGTAGAGGCTAAGTGCGAAGGCAAGCGTCACACCGACCGAAATCGGCACGTCCATATTGGTCCGTCGCTGGCGAAGCGCAGACCACGCAGAGGCATGGAAAATCCGCCCCGAGTAGATCAAGGCAGGCAGCGCAAGCACCGCCGATATCAAGTGGAAGGCTTGACGTGTGCCCGCATCGGCGCCCGACCACACAGACACGGACAGAATCATGATGTTCATTGCCGAGAACCCGGCAACTGCGAGCGCCCGGATGAGCCGCGAATACTCAGGATCGCGCGGATCGGATTCGATCGAGAATACATGTGCATCGTAGCCGGCGGCGCGCAGAGCCCCGATCAGATCGGGCGAGCTGATTTCCGCCGCACGCCAATTCACCGTGACGCGCTTCATGGAGAGGTTCACGCGGGCAAATTCCACACCGGGCAATGTCAACAGGGTACTTTCGACCGTTGCGATGCAGGCCGCGCAATGAATACCGGGAACCGAAAGAGCGGATTGGCGGGCGCCGTTACCGAGATCACGACTGGCCAGCCGGATTTCCTCCGCCGGGTTCGACCCGGCATCAATCCCGGCGATCGACAACGCGGCCTCCGCACCGGGCGCGCAACAGGTCATGGGTCAGCAGCCTTTTGCGGCCTGAGCATAGCCGACGTCATTTGATTGCCTTGTAGGCGTGCCAGGTAGCGTGCCCGAGCAGTGGAAAGACGACGATCAGGCCGATCATTGCTGTCAGCAGGCCGACCGCGGTCAGCGCAAGCACAATCGCTCCCCAAGCGATCATGACAGGCCGATTGTTCCAGACGCGGGAAATGCTCATGCCCATTGCCGTAAAAGCGTCCGTCCGCTCGTCGAGGAGCATCGGCACCGAGAAAACGCTGATCGCAAAGGAAAACGCCGCGAAAACCCCGCCGACGACGGTGCCCGTGGCGAGCATGGCCCATCCGATGCCCGTGGTGAATAGCATCGAAGCAACATGGTCGAGGCCTGGAAACGGCCGCAAACCGAAGAACAGCGCATAGATAATGACTGCGGCTCGCATCCACAGCAAGGCCAGCCCCAGCATGATGACGCCGGTGAACAGGACCTGGGCGCCGGAGGCCGGCCTGACGAAGATCATGCGCTGCAGCGAAACCGGCTCGCCGGCCTCGATCAGCCGGCTCTTTTCGTAGAGACCTATGGCGACGAGCGGACCGACGACCATGAAGGCAGCGATGGCGGGAAACAGGATGTAGTCGAGACCGAGGAAGAAAAGGCCTCCGACGATCGCGACTGAAACGATGAACACAGCGAGGCCGTAGGCGAGGCTGGAACCCGGCTCTGCCATGAGGTCACGCCAACCGGCGCGCAGCCAGCCGAGGGCGGCGCCGGCTGGAAGATGGCGATTGCGGGCCCCCACGTAGGTAGGGCCATCCGCTGTCAAATCGACATTGCCCATTGTGATGTTCCTTCCTGCCCTGCCTGGTTCATTGCCGTGTTCGCAAGGCCCTAGCAAGCCGGATCGGCGGCTTGGTAGAGGCCTCCCGGAATGGCGGCTCGTGACACCTTGCTGTGTGGAACGCAGTCCGGCTGCGACATGAATGCCACGTAGAGGAAATGCGCGTTTGCAACGGTGAATGTGGCAAGTCCAGCGGCAACCAAGGCGACCGCCAAGGCCTTGCCGCGCGAGAATGCCCGTGGAGCGATCCCTGCTTCTGTTTTTTCAGCGGCGACCGTCACGATCTTTTCTCCGAAAGTGACAGGACATAAAGTGCGAGGATCTTGCGCTGGGTCGTCGAAAGGCGCTGCTCCCAGGACGGCATCTGTCCTTGGTGCCCCGAATAGATCGACGTGTGGATCGACTGGCTATCTCCCCCATAGATCCAATTGGCATCGGTGAGATCAGGAGCGCCTACGTCTTGTTTGCCTTTGGCATCCTCGCCATGACAGGCAACACAGTTCGCGACAAAGACTTCCTTTCCGCGAGAAACGGCCTCAGGCGAAGCGACGGTGGGTTCGGTCGACCCGCCGAGAGACTGAACGTAGGCACGCACATCGTTGATCTGCGCTAGGCTGAGGATTCCGTCACGGCCGAAGGCGAGCATCTGCGAGACCCGTGTTTCGTCATGCGCCGAATTGATCCCAACGCGCAGCGTTTCGACGATCGTCTCTGGATTGCCGCCCCACAGCCATGCGGCTGCCGTCAGGTCGGGAAAACCCTTACCTCCTGTGCCACGAGCTCCGTGGCACGCCGCGCAATTGTCCTTGAAGAGCGTCGCTCCGGCTTCGCGCACGGTTTCCATCAGCGCGGGGTCCGCCCTGATCGCCGGGAAATCCATCTCGTCAATCCGCTTCGTCCATACTGCGCGTTCGGCGGTGGCCTCTTCGACCTGACGTTCGACCGTCGTTTTCTGATCGACCCCAAGCAGGCCCTTCGTGTAGGTCCGCCCCAAGGGCCAAGCAGGCATAAGGATCCAGTATCCCACCGCGAACAGGGTCGTGAGGACGAGAAACAAGATCACGACCCGCGGTACCGGAGTGTAGAGCTCCTTTATGCCGTTCCATTCATGACCCGTCGTCAGCTGCCCGGTGACGGGATCGCGTTCGCCTACTTCCATGGCTTGTCGTCCTCATCGAGGATGTTCTTCTTGGCCGCGTGGAACCGCTCTAAGTTCGAAGGCCAGAAAACATAGATCAGGACGCCAACTGCCATAGCGATCAGGTAGAACAGCCCCCAGCTCTTCGTGAAGCCGACGACGGTGTCATGGTCGAAGTTCATTTTGCAGGCTCCGCGGCTGCCGCCTGTTTGTAGGCAGCGTCGGTGAGATGGCCCATGATCTGGAGATAGGCGACCAGCGCATCCATTTCCGTGATGGTTCCCGGATCGCCGTCAAAAGCCCTGACCTGCGTTGCCTGCCCGTAGCGCTTGACAACGCCGGCGGCGAAATCACCGTCCGGAGCGGCCTGGCCGAGAGCATCCTGGGTCGCGTTGGCAATCATGTCGTCCGTATAGGGAACGCCGACGTCCCTGAGAGCGGCCAAATGCTCGCCGAGGTCGTCGATGCGCAGGGCGTTGCGCTGCAGCCAGCCATATTTCGGCATGACGGATTCCGGCACGACGTCGCGGGGATTGATCAGGTGGGCGACCTGCCAGGCGTCAGAATATTTGCCGCCGATGCGGGCCAGATCCGGTCCCGTGCGCTTTGATCCCCACAACATCGGATGATCGTATTTAGATTCAACGGCGAGCGAATAAGGACCGTAGCGTTCGACCTCGTCGCGCAGTGTTCGGATCATTTGAGAATGGCAGGCGTAGCAACCTTCGCGCGTGTAGATGTCGCGCCCAGCCTGCTCCAGCGGGGTGTAGAGCCGCATGTCCTGCACGTTCTCGACCGTGTCGTCGATCGTGAACAGTGGAGCGATCTCGACAAAGCCGCCAATGCTGGCGACGACGACGATGGCCAGAACGAAGCCCATGGCGTTGCGTTCAATCTTGCGATGAAATTCGGCCATGTCCTACTCCCCCGGCGCGGACGCGAGCCTGGGCTCGGGGAGGTCTGCGGACTCAGAGGCGACCTCCGCCTCGCCACCGATCGTCATCCAGATGTTGTAGGAACCGACGATAGCGCCCATAAGGAACAGAAGACCGCCAAAGGCGCGCGCGATGTAGTAGGGATGCATGGCGACCATGGACTCCACAAAGGAGTAGGTCAGCGTTCCGTTCTCGTTGTAGGTCCGCCACATCAGGCCTTGGATGATGCCCGAATTCCACATCGCGAAGACGTAGATAACCGTTCCGATAATGGCCAACCAGAAATGGACTTCGACCAGCCGCGCTGAATACATACGCTCGCGCTTCCAGAGCCACGGAACAATACAGTAGATCGAGCCGAACGTTATCAGCGCGACCCACCCAAGCGCGCCGGCGTGTACATGTCCGACGGTCCAGTCAGTGTAGTGGGATAGCGAGTTGACCGGGCGAATGGCCAAGAACGACCCCTCGAACGTGGTCAGTCCGTAAAAGACCGCCGCGGCCATCATGAAGCGCAGGGTCGCATCGTCGCGGACCTTGTGCCAGGCGCCGTTGAGCGTGGCGAGTGCGTTTCCGGCCGAAGCCCAGGAAGGTACCAGCAGGATCAGCGAGAAGGTCATGCCTAGCGTCTGAACCCATTGTGGCAACGCCGTGTAAAGCAGGTGGTGGGAACCCGCCCACATGTACATGAAGGTGATGCCCCAGAAACTGATAATGGAAAGCCTGTAGGAATAGATAGGCCGCCCGGCCCTCTTTGGCAGGTAGTAATACATCATGCCGAGAAAGCCGGCCGTAAGGAAGAACGCGACGGCGTTGTGGCCGTACCACCATTGAACCATCGCATCCTGGACACCTGAAAAGACGGAATAGCTCTTGGCGTGTCCGAACGATACCGGGACGGCAAGATTGTTCACGATGTGGAGGATCGCAACAACCAGGATGAAGGCCATATAGTACCAATTGGCGACATAGATGTGCGGTTCCTTCCGCCGCGCCAGCGTGCGGATGTAGATGGCAAAATACGTTACCCAGACGACGACCAGCCAGATATCAGCATACCATTCAGGCTCGGCGTATTCCTTCGATTGTGTCACGCCCATGAAGTAGCCGGTCGCCGCGACCACGCAGAACAGATTGTAGCCGATGAGCACGAACCATGGGCTGAACTGGTCCGGCAGCCGCGCCCGGGACGTGCGCTGGAGAACGTGGAAGGAGGTGGCGATCAGCGCGTTGCCGCCAAACCCGAAGATGACGGCGCTGGTATGGGCGGGGCGCAGGCGGCCGAAGCTCGCCCACGCTGCATCGAAGGTCAGGTCCGGCCACGCGAGCAGGCTTGCGACCCAAACGCCGAGGAACATGCCGACCACCGCCCAGGCCATCGTCAGCACAATGCCGACCTTGCTGGGGTCGTCATAGTAATGCTCCAGCCGTTCTGGAGACGGCTCCGGTGCGTAATACGCGCCGAGCACCACAAAAATGAGACCACAGCAAATTGCCAAAACGATGAAGCCATGCACGCCGATTGGGTCTGCGCGCCCGGCGGCAGCCATGGCCAGCCCTAGGAGGGCGACAAGCGAGAGAACAACGATCGCAAGCTGGCGTTCGCCTGTTGTGAGCTGTGCAACCATATCAAGTGTCCCCCACTTGGTTGAACACAAATACGCCTACGTGCATTTCATATGATCCCCTTGTTACCGCATTGTCCAGAATAGTTTCGGCTGCCCGGCACCACTGGATCGCCCGCCCGTCAAGCTGCCGCTGCCTCATCCGCTTTCATTTGAAGGCGGACCGCACTGCCAACTGATTAGAGCCCAGGACGGTGCGTAATTGAGCGCCCTTCCTTGCCGAGGAGTTACGCGCTATGTTGAGAACCCATAACTGACATCAACAAGGTCGCTCGATTAACGAGCGCTGGCAAAGCGGCGTGAGAACTCCCTCGGTCGTTGCAGTCCAACGCCTCGATGTGGTCGCAGGTCTGACGGCCGCAGCCGTCGTCCTGCCTAAGGCGATGGCCTACGCGACGGTTGCGGGCCTGCCGGTAAGTATCGGGCTTTACACGGCGTTCGTGCCGATGATCGTCTATGCGCTGCTGGGCACATCGCGCGTCCTGAGTGTAAGCTCTACGACCACACTTGCGATCCTCGCCGGGACACAGCTCGGGCTCGCAGTTCCGGACGGTGACCCGGGCAGGCTGATCACCGCGACTGCGACGCTCACCGCGCTGACCGGAGCCCTGCTGATCGGGGCCTCCGTGCTTCGCCTCGGGTTCATCGCCAATTTCATCTCGTCTCCCGTTCTAACCGGCTTCAAGGCCGGCATCGGCCTTGTGATCGTACTCGATCAGGTGCCGAAGCTGCTTGGCGTGCACATTGCGAAGGAAGGCTTCCTCCGCGACATTTTGAGTGTGGCGCACCATTTGCCCGACATGTCGGTGCTCACTCTGATCATCGCCATCGCGGCAATACTCGCGCTGTTGGCCATGGAGCGGCTTTGGCCCCATTCGCCAGCTCCCCTGGTCGTGGTGAGTGCCGGGATCGTGCTTTCGTGGTTCCTTGGCTTGGATTCCTTGGGTGTTGCCACCGTGGGGTTCATTCCACAGTCGCTCCCGTCGGTCACCTTGCCCAGTCTCAGCCTTGTCCAGCAACTCTTGCCCGGCGCTCTCGGCATCGCATTGATGAGCTTCACCGAAACGATCGCCGCCGGCCGAGCCTTTGCCGACCCCGCCGAGCCACCCATCAAGCCCGACCGCGAGCTTCTTGCAACTGGCGCCGCCAACCTGGCAGGCGCTTTGTTCGGCGCCATGCCGGCGGGGGGTGGTACCTCCCAGACCGCCGTGGTCCGCGCGGTCGGCGGACACACGCAGATGGCGTCGCTCGTCACGGCCGCCGCCGCAGCGGCCACCATGCTGCTGCTTGCCCCTCTGCTCAGCCTGTTGCCGCAGTCCGTGCTGGCGGCAATCGTGATCGTCTACTCGATTGGACTAATTCAGCCGGCCGAGTTCATCTCCATCCGCAAGGTCCGGCGAATGGAGTTTCGATGGGCGCTGGCGGCCTTCCTTGGCGTGCTTGCTTTCGGCACGCTCCAGGGCATCGTCGTGGCGATTGTCCTGTCGCTGGCGGGCTTGGCCAGTCAGGCGGCGAACCCAAACGTCTACGTTATCGGCCGCAAACGGGGGGCCGACGTACTCCGGCCGTTGTCGTCCGAGCACCCGGACGACGAGACATTCGAGGGCCTGTTGATCCTTCGGCCTGAGGGACGGCTCTTCTTCGCCAATGCTCAACGGGTCGCGGATCGGATCCAGACCCTGGTCGCCGAGCACAAGCCGCGTGTCCTCGCGCTCGACATGAGCCGGGTTTTCGACATCGAGTATTCAGCCCTCCAGATGTTGATGGAGGGTGAACGCCGCATGACTGCGCAAGGCGTGACGTGTTGGCTGGTAGGGCTGAACCCCAGCGTACTTGAATACATCCGGGCCTCAGGCTTCGCCAATCGGCTGGGACCCGAGCGCCTATTTTCCAATGTACGGGCGGCCATTCAGCATTATACGACGCGTTTCAACCAAGACTAATTAGGCACCCATTGGCGCTTGTGTCAGACATGTCGGTCGCGGTGCCGAGTTACTTCCAGAAGGGGCGGATCTCATCCAGGTTTTCCCACAAGGTTTTTGCGCCGGCCCAGCCGAATTCGGCACGCGCCTGGCTCGCCCCGATCACCCATCCGATGGCGCGTTGCGCGGTCGGATCGCCGGCGCCGTGCGCTTCCGGCCCCGTCAACATGGCTCTGACCATCGCCGCGTCGTTCAGGTCGCCGCAGACCGCCTGAAGTTTCTTCAATTGCTTCAGGAACTGTTCAACACGTTTCGCCGGGTACAAGGGAGAGAAGAACTCAACCGTATAGCGCAGCGTCTTCAGCTCTTTCCGCAGGTCGTGGCGTTGCTCAACCGTCAAGGTCTCAAGTCCGTGCGCGCGCTTGCTAACCTTTTTCCAGCGCTTGCTGAGTGCCTTGCCGGCCAACTCGACGACCGGCGCTGCAAGCCGCTCGGTCTGGCCAAAATCCTGAGGAACGAGCCAGCCTCGCGCCTCCACGAACCGCGCCAGGTCGATCAGGAACGCCTGCACGCGCGCCTCGGGGAGAAGCTTGCGAAGGTGATCACGCTGCCGCCCCGCCTGCTGCGAGAGAGCATCGGCCAGGGGCGGCAAACCCGGTTCATCCACGTGGGCCTCGGCCTCCCGTCGCACGATGTCGTTCGCCACCACGTCGATATCCCTAAGACGCCCGACCTCCTGACCAAGCCAGCGGGCTTCCATGTTGAGCCGCGTCATTTCCGGGCTCTTCAGAACGGAAACGCAGGCAGAGAACGCGCTTCGCAATCGGCGCAGGCCGATCCGCAACTGATGCGGCCCTTCGGGATCGTCCAGCTTCCGGATGACCACGACATTCGTGGCGATCTGCTCGAGGCACTCGCGAAGGACGTCGCGTGCCGCCTGCTCGGCGATCTGAGCCCGATCGAGCGCAACGTCCTCGGCATTGCGGGGCGCGAGCGGCGGGTCGATCCATCCCTGTTCCGCGAGGAGATAGCCGCGCGCCGCCTTGGAAAGGCAGGAGAACCTCAGGCCCCCGTCAGGAAACAGTAGATGCGCGATGTCGAAAAGTCCGCCCAGGCTGCCCTCGATGAGTTCGATCTCGAGTTCACGCAACTCGGCCGAGCGCTCCCCCGCGTGGATTTCGCCGATGTCTATTGCCAGTTCCGCACGCGTGCCGTCCTCAAGGGACAGCTCGCTGACGGAACGCCTGATCACGGTCTCGCAGACGGGCTCAAGCGGCGCGCCGTTCACGCGGCGAATGACCTCCTCCCGGACCGCTGCGTCGGGAATCGCTTCGAGACATGGCCGTCCGCCCGGAGCCGGATTCTCCACCTCGCCAACCTGCGACAAGCCGCCATGCAGCTCTGGCTTGGTCTTGACGGTCTGTATCCAACGTCGCCCGTCGCGCCGGAGTCTGAGCGCGACTCCTGCCTTCTTCAGCGCATGACCAGGGGTGTCGAGATAGATGCTTCTGAGCGTCCTGGTTTTCGGGTGGCCAGTAGCCAGCTTAAGCGCCTTCACGCGCGCGCTCAGTTGGGTCGACGTCGGTTCGTCGAGGAGAAATTTTAACTCGATCTCGCTCATGGCTGATTGTTGTCAGGCCTTTTACAAATCTGTAGACTTAGTTTACGCTAATAAAATTACTATGCCAGCTAAGGATTCAACCCGGTGGGCGTTCGCCTTCCCGTGCCTGCAAGCCTTTCCGGTTATCAACTGGGCTGGCTGCGAAGCGATGTTTCCGCCGGGCTTGCAGTTGCCGCGGTTGGGCTTCCCAGTGCCATCGCCTACCCCGCGATAGCGGGCCTGCCGCCAGAGACCGGCATCTACGCGAGTATCGCGCCGCTGGTGGCCTACGCGATCTTTGGCCCCTCGCGTCAGCTCATAGTCGGCCCGGACGCGGCTACGATGACGGTGCTCGCGGCGGTTTTAGTTGCCGTTACAGCGAGCGTGCCAGTCGGACTCGAAGTGGACCGAACAGCGGTCGCAGCAGTCCTTGCACTTGGCGTTGGGCTGTTGTGCCTGGCGGCGTGGGTGCTTCGGCTCGGCGTTCTTGCGACCTTCCTCTCGCGCCCCATTCTGACGGGGTTCTTCATCGGTATTTCGTTTTCGATCCTGATCGGGCAAATCGGTCGCTTCACCGGAGTCAAGATCGAGGCGGAAGGCCTGCTCGGACCGGTCCTCGAACTTCTGCGCAAGGCCGGATCGATACATTGGCAGTCTCTCCTGCTGGCCATGGGGATGTTCGGTTTGTTGCAGATCGTACGGATCATGCGTTTTCCGGTTCCCGGGCCAGTGCTGGTTGTAGTCCTCGCCGTAGTGCTTTCAGCCGTCTTCGACTTTGAAGGACGCGGCATTGCCGTAGTCGGCGATATTCCGACAGGGTTGCCCTCGTTGTCGTTGCCAGCGATTGCTGGCCTTCCGATCCAGACGCTGGTCCTCGGCGCTGCGGCGATCTTCGTCGTGAGCTACGGCGCCGGCATCATTACAGCCCGCAGCTTTGGGGCAATAGGCGGCTACCCGGTCGATCCAAATCGCGAGCTCATCGGATTTGGCGCTGCGAACATAGGCGCGAGCCTTTTCGGCGCCTTCCCGGTTACGGCCTCCGACTCGCGCACGGCGGTTAACTTGTCCGTTGGCGGACGCTCGCAAGTTTCGAGCATCGTGGCTGCCGCGGCCCTGATCGCGACACTGCTGTTTCTCGGGCAGACCCTAAGGATTATCCCGATCCCTGCGCTCGGGGCGATTCTTGCGGCTACTGCAATCAGCCTGATCGATCTCGCGGCCCTTAGGCAGATTTGGCGCATCAGCCGCATGGAGTTCGTCTTCGCGCTGATCGCGATGTGGGGTCCGATCGGTCTGGGCGTGCTCAACGGGGTCGTCATCGCGATCGGTGCGACGCTCGTCTATGTTCTGCGCAAGCTGATGTTTCCCCGCGACGCCATGCTCGGCCGTGTTCCAGGCCATGACGGCTTCTACAAACTGCATCGAACGCCCGAGGCCCGTCAGGTGCCCGGCCTTGCTGTTTGCCTTGTCCAGGGCAGCCTGCTGTTCTTCAACACCGATTACGTCGCATCGCGGCTGCGGTCCATTGCCGAGGAATTGCCGATCGACACCCGCTGGCTGCTGATCGATGCAAGTGCAATTTCCCAGATCGACAGCTCGGCAGCGGCAATGCTGGAGGAGCTATTTGACGAATTGCGCAATCGCGGGATCAGGTTTGGCCTAGCGGACCTTCATGCCGAAGCGCGGGACATCCTTGTTCGGGCCGGCGTGATCGAGCACATCGGCTCAGACATGGTTTTCGACATTCTCGAAGACGCGTATCATGCGTTCGAGGCCCGCGCATGATAGTTCAAGGAATTTGCACCGTGTGAGTTGTGTTGAAGGGAGGAACCCATGGGTAAGAAGAAGAACAAGTCGGCCGTCGTATCTGAGCATGTGGAGGAAAAATCGGAAGGGAAAAATTATGCGAAAGAACTCGCCCGGTTGCATGTTGAGCTTGCTCACCTTCAGGCTTGGGTGAAGAAGACTGGCGCCCGCATCGCAATCGTTTTCGAGGGCCGTGACGCCGCCGGGAAAGGGGGAGTGATCAAGCGCCTGACCGAGCGGGTCAGCCCGCGGGTGTTCCGGGTCGTCGCGCTGCCGGCGCCGACCGATCGGGAGAAGACCCAACTCTATATGCAGCGCTACTTCGCGCACTTTCCTGCGGCAGGCGAGGTCGTCATATTCGACCGCTCCTGGTACAACCGTCCCGGCGTCGAACGCGTCATGGGTTTCTGCAGCGACAAGCAGGCGCGACGCTTTCTCGAACAGGTGCCGACTCTTGAGGCCGCCATTGTAGAAGGCGGCGTAACGTTGCTCAAATACTTCCTCGATGTGAGTGAGGAAGAGCAGGAACGGCGTTTCCGGCAGCGTGCCGACGACCCCCTTCGGCAGTGGAAACTGAGCCCGATGGATGTTGAGTCATACAATCGTTGGTGGGAGTACACCCACGCCTACAACGAAATGATCCGTGCAACAGACACAAGGCATGCGCCTTGGTGGATCGTGCCGTCGAACGACAAGAAGAGCGCGCGCATCAACTGCATCTCGCACATTCTGAGCTCAATCCCCTATGAGCACGTCGAGTTCGAAAAACCGAACTTCAGCAAACGCCAAAAGCGACCCGACGACTTCGTGGACGATGCAACTCCGCGCAACGTGGTGCCGGACGTGTCCTGACCAGCCACTTCAGAAACCACCACTGGTTTTTATTTGCGTTCCGGCGCCCAATTGAGGAAGAGGCCGATGTCACCAGGAACTCCGCCCGGGAAGTTAATAACCATGGCTTTGAGCTTGTAACCTTGCGGCTTCCCAATGTCCAGGTAGCGCTGGTAGAATTGCTTGGCTTTACCCTGGAGGGTTTCCGTCCATTGCGGATCAGAGCTGTTGATGGCTCGGCCGCTGTCGGTACACAGGTCCGAAGGGAAGCTGTATACTAGTGCTTCGTACTTGCCATTCTTGACAGCGTTCATCACCAGGCGGCGGACCATTGCGATTTCATCGTCGTTCACTTGGTCCTTCAGGAAACTGTTCGTAAACTTCGTGAGTTCCTCATTCTCTCTCGCTCGCAGTTTTTCCTGCTTGTCTACCTCTGCCATCTGCTCCTTCAGAAGAGCCAATCGCAGTTGCTCAGCACTTGGCGGGGCTGCACTTGTGTCTACGTCTTTGGCCATTTGCTCCCTCCACCGAACCGTCCGAGAATTGAACACCAAAGCCGTCGTCGGCCTCGTTCGTTGGGCTCAATTCATGTCACCCAACCGCAAGACGCAAATCAGCATGGGTAGTCGACTAAGGCAGGCTGCCAGCCGCGCGTTTAAGGGGATCGGCCGCCGCGGCAAGAAGTCTTGTCTTCGCAATCAGCTACCATTCCATAATGGCATCTGGGGACATCAAGGTCAATTCGCGACAGGCGGCAGACTGTGCCGCGACAGAGATGCCGCTACGACCGGTCGCTTGATCGTCGACGCGGTGCGCTACGCCATCGAGGTGCAGGCCGCCATGCTCGAACGCAATGCAGGTGTTACGATCGAGCGCCCTATTGAGTTTCGCATCGGAATCCACACAGGAGACGTCGTTGAGGAGAGCGACGGCGACCTCATGGTGACGGCGTCAACATCGCGGCGCGCCTAGAAGGCGTCGTTACCGCGGTTCGAACGCTACCTGCAAGCACAGACCGTTCCTAACAAGGCCGCCGCCAAGCTGATATGCGACTACTTCCGGGTCGATGGAGCTGAACTGTACCGGGATCCCGGTGTCCCCGAGCCCAGGGGGCGTGGCCTGCCGCCAATTTCCGAGAGCCTGTTCCCTCAGATGATCCGCCCTCCCAGTCCATCGATCGCGGGAGGCACCTATTTCGTCTATTTTTTCGATTCCGCACCGCCCCGACCCGTTGATGCGATCGGTGACCTTCGTGCGGCGCGAAGCCGAAACTGGTCACCTTCAGAAGGGTCACCGGACGGTCGGAACGGCGGGGATCGGCATGGGCACAGGCGCGCGGCAACCACCATGGGGAGGCGAACTTGCGTCTGAACTGGATCTATTTCAGCGGCATCAACCGCCGCCAGACTGGCGAGCCGTCGCTGATCTCCGTGCAATAGGCCCCCATCTCCGAACCGACGCTGACGGGCAAGGCCATGCTTCTGACCGAGGCTTGGCCGGCATTCGTGTCCGTCATCATGCGGCGCGACATATCCAACATCCGCCCGAGGCACGCCATCAGCATGGAAAATGTCGTCAGGCTCGGCCATTCGAGCGTCGACCAGCTGGTGGTCAGCCTCACCCGGGACGGGCTAAGCCCTCCCGGCCACGCTGTTTACGCTAAATAAGAATAAAAATGCACCAAAAGAGCGCATACCAACGATTGTCAAACTCTGCATCTGAACAAAATCGATATTTTACACTTAACCGCCAGGAAAGATAAGTCGCAAGACCGCCTTTTGCGCGCTACTTTACTATAATTTTAACAAACCATTAACTCTTTCGACCTTACCTTTCTTGTCGTGGATCCCCGTTTTTAGGGTCTTTCAACGGATCCCATGAGGGTCAAGAAGGGATGAAAATGGCCAAGAAAGCGACCCCCGCTCCGAAGCTGACGATTGCCGCCGGCACGCAGACTGTCTTCTTTTCGCAGGCCGGGATATCGGCCAGAACATGATGCCTGCGGCGACCAATCATGGCCCGTCGGCATGCCCCACCGCCGCGCTCGGTCATTCGGCGATCAACCGCTTGCTTGGTCTCGTTCGCCTCGCCGATGCGCCGATCTATGACCATATCGACACCGCAGACTGCCCACCTCCGGTGGGTCGGTCGATTAATTAGTCGGCTAAATATGTCAGTGACGCGTTCCCTGAGTTCCACCAGATGACAGGAGAAGCACGTGCCAAACCAATCCTTACGTCAGTCGGAGATCGATAGTCTTCAATACATCTCGTCGATGACCAATGAGCTCGTGCAGATGGCTGAAGCAAACCGCTTTCCCATGATCTCCTATCTGCTGGGCATGGCCTATGCCGAAGCCTTCGACGTCCTTCGCGGCGCACGGCCGGCCAGGCATCCGCAGCTCAGCGGCAACCCGCTGCACCCCAAGGCGCAGCCAAAAGACAATCGCGCTCACGCAAGGAGAGCGTAGCCGCATGCAAGCGCCAGCCGCATGCGCGGCGGCAGGTTCGACCCGTTGGGAGACACTGTGCGCGTTGCAAAGCCTGCTGCCGCTGCTGAAAAGAGCCGCCGCAGATCTCGGCAGCGCCGACATGGTCTCCTGGTTCGAACAGGCCGATACCGTGGTCGCCAACATCATCAAGGGCAGGCCGTCCGATGCGGCCGCCATTGCGGCCTTGATTGCATTTGCAGGCCGGCCTCATCTGAATATCAACAGACCTTAGTTGCGCAGGCTGAACACGAATGGTGCCGTGCGGCTTTGGCGCGCGCCAAGTTCCGACGGCGGTGCCGGCACGGTGGCGCCTTGCAACACGGCGAGCGCAGCACGGTCCAGATCGGCATCCCCGGAGGAACGGGTGAGCCTGGCAGACAGGACCCGGCCGGACGAGTCGACCGTGAAGGCGACATATGGCTTGCCTTCCACGCCTCGGGCCTTGGCTGAACTGGGATAGCGCGTGTGCCGCTTGATCCAGGCCCCCAGGCGGGAGTCCCATTTGCTGGAATCGCCGGACCGCGATACCGATTCCGCCGACTTCGGCGCGGCCGTCCTGGCGGCCGGCCTCGCATCGGCGCTGGCGATGCTCGCCGTGTTCGGCGGCGCCGCCGTCTCCTTCCTCGGCCGCGGTTTTGGTCTGTCGACAGGCTTTTTCGCCTTGGCCTCGACCGGTTTCTTGTCCTTGGGGGCCTCGACCGGCTTGGGTTGTGGCAATGGAATAGCCCCGTCGGGTGCGACGGCCTCGACAATATCGGGGACGACCTCATCCGGCGACGGCTGGTCGACCTGTTCAGCCACCTCGGTCCGGGTGGGTTCGGTCTCATCGGGCGGGACGACTTGCCGCTGTTCGACAACCGGCTGTGCCTTCTCGACCAGTTCGGGCGTCGGCTCGGTCTGATCGGGTGTCACCGCGTCCAGCACGGCCACCTGTTCCTCGACCGCCGGCATCACCACCATCGCCGCCATCTCGATCACCTGGGCCGGTGGCGGGCCACCATCGGCTTCGTCAACCATGCTGAAGGTCTGCACGGCATAGGCGACCGCGACATGGGCTCCAAGGACCAGCGCGGCCGCACCCGCCCACAAGCCAAGGTCGCGCCGGCTGAAGCGCGACAACTCGACCAAGGGCAAGGCGGCCACTTGCGTCATGGCACTGCTGCTCTGGTGGTGGCGGGCGCCGGGGCGTCGGCCGCGGGACCCGTTTCCAGGCCGACCAGCGCAATCTTCAGATAGCCCGCTCCGCGCAGCAGGTTCATCGCCTCCATCAGGTCGCCATAGGCCACCGCCTTGTCGGCGCGCAGGAAGATGCGCGTTTGCTTGTCGCCCTTCGTCCTGCTGTCCAACGTGGCGGCGAAAGCCAGGCGCGGGACGCTGTCGTTGCCGATCGCCAGCGTCAGATCGTCCTTCAGCGTCAGGAACAACGGTGTTTCCGGCCGCGGCGCGGGCGTAGCGGTCGAGCCCGGAAGATCGACATTGACATCCACCGTCGCCAGCGGTGCGGCGACCATGAAGATGATCAACAGCACCAGGATGACATCGATGAACGGGGTGACGTTGATCTCGTGGCTTTCCTCGAGATCGTCGTCCATGGTCTGTCGGATTCTGCTTGCCATCGCCTTGCTCCGCTAGCCCGCCGCCATCATTCCGCAGCCAACGCCGTTGCCGGCGCGACAGTGCGGAAGTCGAGGTCACGGCTGACCAGCCGTTCGACACCCGCCGAGGCATCGGCGAGGATCTGCCGGTAGCCGGCTATCGAGCGCGCAAAGACGTTGTAGATGACGACAGCCGGTATGGCAGCGACAAGACCCATCGCCGTGGCCAGCAGCGCTTCGGCGATGCCAGGCGCGACCACAGCGAGATTGGTGGTCTGCGCCTGCGAGATGCCGATAAAGGCGTTCATGATGCCCCAGACGGTACCGAACAACCCGACGAATGGCGCGGTCGAGCCGATCGTCGCCAGCAGGCCGGTGCCGCGCGACATGCGCCGTGACGCCGCCGCCTCGATGCGCGACAGGCGCGAGGTGACCCGTTCCTTCAGCCCGTCTCCCGAGACATGATCGAGCGCTCCGGCCGAGAGTGCGACCTCCTCTTCCGCCACCCGCGCCAGAAGCGCGCCGGGGCCGCTGCTGCAGTCGAGCGCACGGCTGGCCTGCTTCAAGGTGGCGGCATCGCTGATCGCCCGTACGGCATGACGGATGCGCAGCTTGCCGGCGAAAATCTCCAGCGATTTGGCCAGCCATACCGTCCAGGTGACGAGGGAGGCGAAGGCCAGCCCGATCATCACCGCCTTGACGATGATATCGGCCGCCATGAACATGCCCCATGGCGACAGATCGTGCGGCAAGGTCAGTTCCATTGCTGTCGAAGGCCCTCCAGATCGAGCGAAACCGGAGCGAGCAGCGTCCGCTCGCCGACAGCAAAGCGCACCGCGTCGATGTGGAAGGCCGTCTGGGCATCAATTCCAGCCACGGTCATGGCTCTTCTCCAGTACGGCCGCCGCAATTCCAGATACTGGTTGTCGGCAGGCCGATGCCAGGTTAATTATAAAACATGATATTGCTAGTCAACATTGAAGGTGAGTGTAACGATCAATAATTGGTCGCGACCGTCAATATCGGCGCGAAATTCGGATCCGCGCCGCCGGCATCTGGTGTCGTCGCGTTGTTGCAAAGTGCTATGGTGCCGGCCCAAAAACCGGGAGCCAAAGATGATCAAGGCGACGCCCTTCGACTTCCCTTATGACGGCAGGCTGGTCGCCGAAAACACCGCGCTTGTCGTCATCGACCTGCAGCAGGATTTCCTGTCGACGACGGGCTATTTTGCCAGGCAGGGATATGACCCCTCGCCGCTGAGGGCGATCCTGCCGACCGTGGGCCGGCTGATCGCCGCCGCCCGCAAGGCCGGTGTCAGGATCATCCACACGAGGCAGGGTTATCGGGCTGACATGGCCGACATGACGCTTTACGAGAAATGGCGCCGCAAGCGCGCCGGTCTCGAAGGCACCGAGATCCTGCTTCGTTCAGGCCCGGGGTTTCAGATCGTTCCAGAGATCGACGTCGCGCCGCAGGACATTATCGTAGACAAGACCTGCAACAGCGCCTTCACCTATACGGATTTCGAGCTTGTGCTGCGCGCGCAAGGCATCACACATCTGATGTTTACCGGCTGCACGACGGATGTCTGCGTCCACACCACGCTGAGCGAGGCCTGCGACCGCAACTTTCAGTGCCTGACGATTTCCGATGCCTGTGCCAGCGGCGATCAAAAGGCCCATGAGGCAGCGCTTCATATGGTGACGGTCGAGGACGGCGTCTTTGGCGCGCTGGCGGAATCTGCCGCCGTCATCGAAGGCCTGTCGCGGCTGAGTGGCGCGACAGGTTGATGCCAAGGGCGCTTGCTCAGCCCGCTGCACGCACCACTTGCGGCACGCGCGGCGCATATGCACCGGGCTGCGGCACCTCCGCCTCACGACGCGCCAGCGAATTGCGCAGCAGGGCGATCGTTTCACGGCCGGCCGTTGCAATCTCGCGCGGCGTGTCGACGCCGACAATCATGAATTCATCGATCCCGAGAGCTGCATAGGCCAGTAGTGACAGGGCCGCCTGGGCCGACGGCCCGGCAACATCGACCGCCTTGTGGCCGGCGGCGGAAGCGCCCCGGTGAATCCTGACCGGAAGCGCAAAGCGAAGCTTGCCGGCTCGGCCATGTTCGGCTGCGGCGCCCCGCACGCGCTCCATCAGCTGCCGGACCTCGTCGATCGAGCCTGGCGCCAGTTCGAAGACATCAGCATGCCGACCGGCCACCTTGAGCGCCGTTCCGGACTGCCCGCCCATGCGGATGACGAGATCGGCGCCGTGCGGACCCTTGCGCGGCACATAACCGCCCTTGATGCTGTAGAATGCGCCTTCATGGTCGAACGGCCGGTCGTTCGACCACAGCCGCTTCAACAGCACTAGATATTCGTCGATGCGCTGCCAGATGACCGTGTGCCCGACCGGCCGCGTTTCGGCATCGTCGTCGTTCAGCGGTTCGCTGATCATCCTGAGCGCCAGCCGTCCGCCGCTCTTCCTGTCGATCGACGCCAGCTGCCGCGCCGCCACCGTCGGTTCGACCACGCCCGCCCAGTGGGTGAGCACGACTTCCAGCGACGACGTCCGGTCCAGCACCTGGGCTGCAAGATCCATATTGGTCAACAGCCCGGCCGAATCGTCGACGACGATCTTTCTGAAGCCGCCATCCTCGATCAGCCCGAGCTTGGTCGCGGTCTCGGCAAAGTCGTAGAAAAAGGGAACAGCGGCGTCGGCGGTCTTGCTGGGGACATGCGTGAACTCGATCGGCATTGCCATCTCCTCCATCTCTGGAATCACTGATGCTGTGAAATTCGAATCCCAGCCGCGCGAAAGCGCACCGAGGATCCGGTTCATTCAACTCCGATTGCCTGAAAGCGTGGGCGGCTAGTCCCGGTCGATCTGACGACTCAGGGAATGAGGCCCAGAACAACTGCCCCGGTGAACACGAACGCAAGGGCAAAGACGATATAGGCGAAAGCACCGGCATAGGCCGGACGAAAGGCCTGGGCGTTGACCAGCCGCTGGCTGCTGCGATCCGTCTGGGCGTTCTGGATATAGGACATATCGACCTCCGTCTCGCCGGTTAATCTATAAAACTTGTAGACTTTGTCGATTGCTATTTTTCGACCATGGGTAGAATAATTTTCTGACATCTGATCAGGAATTGGTACCGAGTTGCTGGGACTGCGTGCTTTGGCCACAGCTCGACCCGTCACGCCGTGCATTGCTCTTGCCCTGAATGAACCTATGGCCTTGTCCTCGCTGCACCCAAATCATGCATTGGCCGCCCGGAGCGCGCACGATAGCATCGCGCGATCGGCGAACATGAAATCGTCAGACAGGGGAGCAGGAAAATGGGTGCAAGACTGGCCGGCAAGGTCGCCATCATTTCGGGCGGCGCGACGGGGATGGGCGGAGCGGCTTCGGAGCTGTTCGCCGCGGAAGGTGCCAAGGTGGCGATCATCGACCGCAACGGGGAGGCGGCGGCCGCAACCGCGGTGGCGATCCGCGCGCGGGGACACATAGCCGAACACTGGGTCGCCGACGTGTCCGATGAAGCCCAGGTCGAGGCGGCGGTGAAGGGCGCGACCGAAAAACTCGGCCCGATCACCGTCCTGTTCAACCATGCCGGCACCATCGTCATAAAGCCGTTCCTGGAGACGACGGTGCAGGAATGGGACTGGCTGCATGCCGTCAACGTGCGCTCGATGTTCCTGATGACGCGCGCCGTGCTGCCCGGCATGATATCGGCCGGTGGCGGCTCGATCGTCTGCACCTCGTCGATCTCGGCAGTGGCGGCAACACCGATGGAGGTGCTCTACGACACCACCAAGGGCGCCTGCCACATGTTCGCGCGCGCCATCGCCGTCGAGTTCCGCGACCGCAACATCCGCTGCAACGCGGTCTGCCCCGGCTTCATCCGCACGCCGCACGGCCTGCGCGAGGTTGCCGATCTCGGTCGGCTCGGCATCGATGTCTCAGACGCCGCACTGGCCGCGCAGCAGGGCCGTATCGGCGAGCCGGAAGAGGTGGCCAGGGCCGCGCTTTACCTGGCCAGCGACGAATCCAGCTTCGTCAACGGCACGCATCTGTTCGTCGACAACGGCTTTACCGCCATGTGACCAGCTGGACGCTGACAGCCCTTGGCTGTCAGCGCTCCTCGCGACGAAACGGCTTGAGCAGGGCCGACGGCGCCACCGCGTTGCGCGACATGACAGCCATGGCGACTATGGTGAAGATGAAGGGCAGCATCAGGAATGCCTCGTAGGGGATATGCCCCAGCCCGCTCGCCTGCATACGCAGTTGCAAGGCATCGACAAAGGCGAACAGCAGCGCAGCCCCTGCCGAACGCCACGGATCCCAGCGGCCGAACACGACGAGCGCGATCGCCACCCAGCCGCGCCCCGACACCACGCCGAAGGTGAAGGCGTTGAACTGCGCCATCGACAGGAAGGCGCCGGCCAGCCCCATCAGCGCACCGCCGAGGATGACCGCCTGGAAGCGCGTGGCGATGACGCTGACACCGGCCGAATCGGCGGCGCGCGGATTTTCGCCGACCATGCGCACCGACAGGCCCCAGGGCGTGCGGTAGAGGACGAAGGCGGCCAGCGGAATGGCAAGGATCGCCATGTAGACCAGCGCAAACTGGTTGAACACCGCCGGTCCGAGCACCGGAAAGCTGGAGAGGACCGGGATAGGCAGCGTCTCGAACCCCTTGATGCTTGGCGGCACCGATTGCTGGCCGAAGATCAGCCGATAGAGGAAATAGGCGAGGCCCGAAGAGAACAGCGTGACACCAATGCCGCAGACATGCTGGCTGAGGCCCAGCGCCACCGTGAACAGCGCATGCAGCGCGCCCATCAGCATGCCGGTCAGCACGGCGACGAGCACGCCGAGCCACAGGCTGCCGCTGAGGCTGGTGGCGGTGAAGCCGGTCATCGCCGACAACAGCATGATGCCTTCGATGCCGAGATTGAGCACGCCGGCGCGCTCGGAGAACATTTCGCCAAGCGTCGCGAAGGCAAGCGGCGTGGCGATCCGGATGATCGCGGCCAGGAAGCCGACCTGAAAGATCTGTTCGAACACGGCACTCATCGGGTCACTCCGACGCGGCGGATGCGGTAGGCGGTGAACAGCAGCGCCACCAGCATGGCAAGCAATGCGGTGCCTTGGATGACATCGCTGAGGAAGGCCGGCACTCCGGTCGCGCGCGACATCGCCTCGGCGCCGGTCATCACGGCGGCCAGGAAGATCGCCGCCGGCACCACGCCGAGCGGATTGAGCCGCGCCAGCATGGCGACGACGATGCCGGAATAGCCGTAGCCCGGCGAGATGTCGCTCATCACCTGGAAATGCACGCCGCCGACCTCGCCGACCCCAGCGAGCCCGGCCAGAGCCCCGGACAGCAGCGCGGTCGAGATCAGCACCCGCTCGACATGGATGCCGCCATAGCGTGCGGCTTCGGGATTCTCGCCGGTGACCCTGATCCGGAAGCCGAGCGTCGTGCGCACGATCAGGAACCAGATCAATGGCGCCGCCAGCAGCGCCACGACAACGCCGAGATGCAGCCGCGTGCCTTCGAGCAGCACCGGGAAATTCGCCGAATCCTCGATCGGCGGCGAGATTGGATAACCGCTGAAACTGTCTTTCCACGGCCCTTCGATCAGTGCCATCAGCGCATAGTAGACGACCGAGTTGAGCAACAGCGAGCTGACCACGTCGTCAACCTTGAATTTGACCCGCAGTGTCGCCGGCACCAAGGCAACCGCCGCGCCGGCAGCGGCACCGGCCGCCGCCATCAACAGCATGGCGAGCGGCCCCGGCATCGGGATCGCGCCGACAAAGCAGCTGGCCACCGCGCCGGCCAGCAATTGCCCCTCGGCACCGATGTTCCAGAATTTTGCCCGGAAGGCGACCGCCACCGCCAGCCCGGTGAAGATCATCGGCGCGGCACGCACCATCGTTTCGGTGATGGCGTAGCTGTCGCCCAGCGAGGCGGTGAACATCACGCCATAGGCATCGATGACGCCGGCGCCGGCCAACGCAATCAGCCCACTGCACAGGACAAGCGTGGCTGCGATCGCCAGCAGCGGCAGGGCCAAATTGAACCAGGCGGGCGTCGAGGTGCGGACTTCCAGGCGAAACATCAGCTGTGCCCCTCCGCGCCGGTCATCATCAGCCCAAGCCGGGCCACCGTCGCATCGGCGCTGTCGAGCGTGCCGGCGATTCGGCCCTCATACATCACCGCGATGCGGTCGCAGAGCACCAGCAGTTCCTCGAGATCCTCGCCGATGACGATGATGCCGCAGCCCTTGGCCCGCATGTCGAGGAATTTTTCATGGATGAAGCGGGCGGCGCCGATATCGAGGCCCCGCGTCGGCTGCGAGACGATCAGCACCTTCGGATCGAAGGCGAGTTCGCGAGCCAGCAGCGCTTTCTGCAGATTGCCGCCCGACAGCGCCCCGGCGCGGGTCATCGGTCCGGGGCAGCGAATGTCATAGGCCTTGATCTGCGCCTCGGCGAAGGCACGGATCGCATCTGGCTTGAGCAGGCCCCTGCTGCTGAACGCCGCCGTGCCGATGCGCGGCAGCACCATCGAATCGGCGAGCGGCAGGTTGGTGACCAGGCCGGTCGTCATGCGGTCTTCCGGGATGCGGCCGAGACCGAGCGCCTGCACCTCGCGCGGCGAATACACAGACACTTTCTGGCCGGCAATGGTCATCTGGCCTGCATCGGGCACGCGCACGCCGGAGATCACTTCCGCCAGGGCGCGCTGACCATTGCCCGAGACACCGGCAATACCGAGGATCTCGCCAGCGCGGACCGAAAGCGACACGTCGCGCAACGCCGTGCCCGAATGCCGCGATGTCGAAATGCCGTCGAGCGTCAGCACCGCTCCACCGGGGGTCGATGGCCCCCTCGCCGGCGGCACGATCTCGTGGCCGCACATCAGCTGCGCCATTGCGGCAGATGTCGTGTTGGCGGGGTCATCGACACGGCCGGCGACGCGGCCATGCCGCAGCACCGTGCAGCGATGGGTCAGCGCCCGCACTTCATTGAGCTTGTGCGAAATGAAGATGATGCCGAGACCCTGTGCCGCCATCGAGCGCAGCGCCGAAAACAGCCCGTCGACCTCCGTTGGCGCCAGCACCGCTGTCGGCTCGTCGAGGATCAACAGCCTGGCACCGCGAAACAGCGCCTTGACGATTTCGAGCCGCTGCTGCTCGCCGACCGACAGCGCCGACACCGGAAGGTCGGGATCAAGCGTCAACCCATGTTGGCGGCCGATCTCCGCCAGCCGCGCCATCCCGCCGGCGCGGTCGATCCGCCCTGATCGGCCTGATATGCCGATGAGCAGGTTTTCCAGCACAGTCAGCCTCGGCGCCAGGTGGAAATGCTGATGCACCATGCCGATGCCGGCGGCCAGCGCATCGGCCGAACTGGCGATCCGCACCGGCTGGCCCTGGATGAGGATCTCACCTGCATCGGGCGCATAGGCGCCGAACAGCACGTTCATCAGCGTCGTCTTGCCGGCGCCATTCTCGCCCAGAAGACCGAGAATCTCGCCCGGCGCGACGCTGAGATCAACGGCCTCGTTCGCCTTGACGGCGCCGAAGCTCTTGGTGATGCCGAGCATTTCGATGAGTGGGGCGGGCAAGATGGCTCCCGGTGAGATGGCGTTGGCGCAGCTCTTCACCCTCCCCCTTGTGGGGGTGAGAAACGGTCCGCGTAGCGGACGAAAAGCCAATTTCTTGGCTTTTCGAGTTTCGAACGCCCTGAGCCTGCGAAGGGCTGGGCTGATAATTGGCAAGCCCCGCCGGGTCCCCGCTGCTTCGCAGCGTCCGGCGTTCGCTAGCCTTCATCGTGCCACTGGCACGATGAATTCGCCTGCGGCGAACCGGCTGCTCACCCCCACAAGGGGGAGGGTGAGAAAAATCAATCCGAAACCGGCGTATTCTCATCCACATCGACGCGGAAATTGCCTTCGAGGATTTCGGCCTTCTTCTTCTCGACCAGTTCTTTGACGTCCGCCGGCAGCGTCTTGTCGAACTTGTGGTAGGGCGCGAGTTGCGAACCGCCCTTGGCCATGCGCGAGAAATCGCCATAGTCCTGCGCGGTGAAGACGCCGGCCTTGACGAGTTTGATCGCCTGCTGGACGGTCGGATACATGTCCCAGACCGGGCCGGTGATGACCGTGTCGGGGCCGAGGCTCGACTGGTCGGACATGTTGGAGATGGCGAGGATCTTCTTGTCCACCGCCGCTTCGATGACGCCGAAACGCTCGGCATAGATCACGTCGACACCGGCGTCGATCTGCGCGACCGCCGCTTCCTTGGCCTTCGGCGGATCGAAGAAGGAACCGATGAAGGCGACCTTCTTCTTGATGTTGGGATTGACCTCCTTGGCGCCGGCGAAGAAGGCGTTGACCAGCCGGTTCACTTCCGGAATGCCCATCGCCGCGACAGCGCCGATCGTGCCCGACTTCGACATCTTTCCGGCGATCATGCCGGACAGATAGGCCGGCTCGTGGATCCAGTTGTCGAAGACGCCGAAATTGGGTTCCGCCGGTCCGGCGCCGGAGCCGAAGAGGAAGGCGGTCTTCGGGAACTGCTTGGCGGTGCGGCGCGATTCACGCTCGGCTGCGAAGGCATCGCCCAGCACCAGCTGGTAGCCGCCTTGCGCATATTCGCGCATGACGCGGCTGAAATCGGCTGTCTGCACCTTCTCCGACCATTTGTACTCGATGCCGAGTTCCTTCTCGGCCTTCTGCAAGGCGACATGGATCTGGTTGTCCCATGGCTCCTCGATCGGCGTGGCGAAGATCGCCGCTACCTTCAGCTTCTTGTCCTTGCCGAAGGCGGCGCCTGGCAGCATGGCCGCAGCCAGGCCAAACGCGCCCAATTCCAGCACATTGCGTCGCGAAAGCCCTTCGCGTTTTATCTGGATTCTATTCTTCCGGTTTTCCATTGCATTCCCCTCTGTTCGACAGCCGTGTCGAGCCGGCTGTTCGTGAAAATGTCAGACAGGGAACTATGGAACGGGTCCGCACTTTTGTCCACATGGTCAAATTTGCGCACCCGAATCAGCCTCGATCTTAGCCGGCCAAGAAGAGGCTGCCGCTCAGGCCCGTTCGAGCGCGATCGCGATGCCCTGGCCGACCCCGATGCACATGGTTGCCAGCGCATAGCGGCCGCCGCGTTCGCGAAGCTCCAGCGCCGCCGTACCGGATATGCGGGCGCCCGACATGCCGAGCGGATGGCCGAGCGCGATGGCGCCGCCATTCGGATTGACGTGCTGTGCATCCTCGGCGATGCCGAGTTGGCGCAGCACGGCGATGCCTTGCGAGGCAAAGGCTTCGTTGAGCTCGATGACGTCGAATTGCTGCGGCGTCAGCCCAAGCCGCGCGCACAGTTTTTGTGTCGCCGGCGCTGGGCCGATGCCCATGATGCGCGGCGCCACACCGGCCGCGGCGCCACCAAGGATACGGGCAATCGGCGTCAGGCTATATTTCTTGACGGCTGCTTCAGAGGCAACGATCAACGCCGCCGCCCCGTCATTGACGCCGGAGGCATTGCCGGCCGTCACCATGCCGCCTTGCCGGAACGGCGTCGGCAATTTGGCCAGCGCATCGACCGTCGTGCCGGCACGGGGATGCTCGTCCCTCGAGACGACCACCGCATCGCCCTTGCGCTGCGGGATGGTCACCGGCGTGATTTCCTTGGCCAGCCGGCCGTTGGCCTGCGCTGCGACCGCCTTGTCCTGGCTACGCACGGCAAAGGCGTCCTGGGCCGCGCGGGAGATGGCGAACTCTTCTGCCACGTTCTCGCCGGTTTCAGGCATCGAATCGACGCCATACTGCTTCTTCATCAGCGGGTTGACGAAGCGCCAGCCGATGGTGGTGTCATAGATCTCGGCGTTGCGCGAAAACGCCGTGTCGGCCTTGGGCATGACGAAGGGCGCGCGACTCATCGATTCGACGCCGCCTGCGATCATCAGTTCGGCCTCGCCGGCCTTGATCGCCCGCGCGGCGATGGTCAGCGCATCCATGCCGGAGCCGCACAGCCGGTTGACGGTGGAGCCCGGGATCTCCTTCGGCAGACCGGCCAGCAGCAGCGCCATGCGCGCCACGTTGCGGTTGTCCTCGCCGGCCTGGTTTGCGCAGCCATAGAAGACGTCGTCGACGGCTTGCCAGTCGACACCGGGATTGCGCTCGACCAGTGCTCTCAGGGGTATGGCGCCGAGATCGTCGGCGCGCACCGAGGACAGCGAGCCGCCGAAGCGGCCGATCGGCGTGCGGATGTAATCGCAGATATAGGCCTCGGCCATGTTCATGCAGCCTTTGCTTTTCCGCTTCCCTCATGCGCCGCCTTGGTGCGGGCCTGCAGGTCGCGCAATGTCGTCAGTTCGAGTTCGCTTGGCGCCGGCGTTTCGTCAAGCGCCTCCGCGAACTTTACCATCCAGCCACAGGTCTCCTGCACCTGCTGGCGCGTGACACCGGGATGCAACGACACGACCGTGAATTCCTTGGTCACCGGGTCCGATTTCCAGATGGCGAGATCGGTGATCAGCAAGGTCGGGCCCGCAGTGTCGATGCCAAGCCGCTTTCGATGATCGCCGCCCTCGCCGTGGCCGAAGGAGGTGAAGAAATCGATCTTTTCGACCATGCCGCGCCTGGTCTGCGCCATGGTGATGTAGATCTCCTTCGACGACGTCGCGATTTCCGGCGCGCCGCCGCCGCCGGGCAGCCGGGTCTTGGGGTGGAAATAGTCGCCGATGACGGTGGTGTTGATGTTGCCGAACTTGTCGAGCTGGGCAGCACCCAAAAAGCCTATCGAGATGCGGCCGCCCTGCAGCCAGTAGCGGAACATCTCCGGCACCGCGACGGTGGTGACCGCGGTTTCGCACAATTCGCCATCGCCGATCGACAGCGGCAGCACGTCTGGCGCGGTGCCGATCGTGCCGCTCTCATAAATCAAGGTGATGTCAGGTGCATGCGTCAGCCGCGCCACATTGCAGGCGGCGGACGGCGCGCCGATGCCGACAAAGCAGACATCGTCATTCCGCAGCGCGCGGCTGGCGGCGATCGTCATCATCTCGTTGGGGGTGAAGTCCGGATTGTCGCTCATGCCGCTTTCCTCAGATGCTCGACACGGGCCGCGAAATCGTCGGCGCTCTTCTCGATGACATTCGCCTGCATCCACTCCTGGAATTTGTCTCGGTCGGCGGCGATCTCGTCCCATTCGAGATAGGCCGCATTGTCGCGCGCGTAATAGCCATGCGCGTAGGACGGATGCGAACCGCCGGGCACAACGGAGATCGCCGCGATCGTCCAGCGCGGCAGCACCGTTAGATTGGGGTGCAGATCGTCGAAATTGTCGACCACTTCCTCGACAGTCACGACCGCTCGGCTAGCCGCCAGCACCGCTTCCTTCTGGATGCCGACGATGCCTTCGACCAGCACATTGCCTTTCCGGTCGGCCTTCTGGGCATGGATGAAGGTGACATCGGGCCGGATCGAAGGAACGGCTGCCAGCACCTCGCCGGTGAACGGACAGGTCACCGACTTGATGTTCGGATTGACCGTTGCCAGCCCGGCACCGCGATAGCCGCGAAACACCGCGCAGGGCAGGCCGGCAGCACCCGCCTCATAGGCGTTGGCCATGCCGGCATGGCTGTGTTCCTCGATCTCGATCGATCTGGGAAAACCGTTCTCGATGGCGTCGCGGGCGCGCCGCAGCAGGCCGACGCCGGGATTACCGACATAGGAGAAGATGATCTTCTTCGCCATGCCCATGCCGATCATCTGGTCGTAGATCAGGTCTGGCGTCATGCGGATCAGGGTCAGGTCGCGAAACCCCTGGCGGATCGCCTCATGCGCCGCCGCCGTCGGGATCAGGTGGGTGAAGCCCTCGAAGGCGACAGAGTCGCCATTGTTCAGGTTCTCGGCCACAGCCTGTTTGAGCGGCAGGAACTTGACCATCGCATCGGGCTCCCGGGTTCAAAAAGTTCGTATTGCGAACATATGTTTTGTATGTGATACATCTATGCTGAGTGACGGCGTCGAGTCAATCCGGGCAGCGACGGCCGTTGGCGGAGGCGGGATGGACGAAGAGGCGGCTTCCCGCGACCATGTCGGCTCGCTCGAGCGAGGCCTTGCCGTCATGGAGATCCTGGCCCGGCATCCCTCTGGCATGACGCTGACGGAAATGGGCGAGGAGGCGGGCCTGACCCGCGCCGGCGCCCGCCGCTTTCTATTGACGCTTGTCGCCACAGGCTACGCCACCCAGGCCGGCCGCGTCTTTTCGCTGTCGCCGCGCCTGCTGACCATCGCCCGCACCTGGCTCGGCGGCGCCTCGCTATGGAGCTTCGCCGCCCCGACCATGCGGGCAGTGGCGGCTGAGTTGAACGAGGCCTGCTCGGCGGCGATCCTGTCGGGCCAGGATGTCGTCTACGTCGCCCGCATTCCCGGCCGCCGCATCCTCAGCGTCTCGCTCGAGGTCGGTACCAGGCTGCCCGCCTATTGCACCTCGATGGGGCGCGTCCTGCTTGCCGGCCTGACGCCCCAGGAATTGGACGCATTTCTCGGCCAGGCGACGATCGAGAAACGGACGCCAAAGACAATCACCGACACGCGGCTGCTGGCATATGCCATCGGCAAGGCCAAGGCGGATGGCTTTGCCGTCGTCGACGAAGAGCTGGAGCTCGGCCTGCGCTCGATCGCCGTGCCGATCCGCGACCGCGCGGACCGCACGGTCGCGGCCATCAACGTCTCGACCCAGTCCGCGCGTTTCACCGTCGCGGAGATGGAACGGGAAATCCTACCGGCGCTGCTCGAGGCCAAGCAGCGCATCGAGGATTTTTTCGTCGTCTAAAGAGATCTTTGCGAGCTTAGGAATAAGCCCTCATCGTCGGCGCCGCCCCTCATTGCCCTGCCGGGCATTTCTCTCCGTATAGAGACGGGGAGAAAGTAGCTGGCCGCAACGCCGACGCCTTTTTGCGACGCTGGCGATTGGCGAAGCCATAAATGAAAGCGCCCCTCTCCCCGTGACTATACGGGGAGAGGATGCCGGCAGGCAGGTGAGGGGCAGCGCGAACTTCGATGCGTAGCTGCGGCGTACTCACCCTCAATGCTTGATGCGGTCGCGCATCGCATACCACAGCATGCCGAGCACATAGAGCGGTCCGCGCAACGCCGTGCCGCCCGGGAATGGCATGGGCGTGAGCGTCGAGAACAGGTCGAGCCGCGAAGCGTCGCCGGTGATCGCCTCGGCCAAAAGCTTGCCCGACAGTGTCGACAGGATGACGCCTTTGCCGGAATAGCCATGCGCGAAATAGACCTCGCCATAGTGCCCGACATGCGGCAACCGCGACGTCGTCACCGACACCAGCCCGCCCCAGGCGTGATCGATGCGGCAGCCCTGAAGTTGCGGAAAGGTCTTTTCCATGTGCGGCCGCACAAAGCCGGCAATGTCGGCCGGCGGCGACGGCGTGTA
Organism: Mesorhizobium sp. P2_D5; assembly: GCF_056404355.1. NCBI lineage: Bacteria > Pseudomonadati > Pseudomonadota > Alphaproteobacteria > Hyphomicrobiales > Phyllobacteriaceae > Mesorhizobium > Mesorhizobium sp. P2_D5. The sequence continues at coordinate 63,858 of NZ_JBFUEE010000005.1, read as the reverse complement.
GCGCTCGCCGCCGCCGAACAGCAGACGCCCATCGGCCGACATGCGGTAGTAGTTGACGACGAAGCGGGTGTCGGACACCGCGACATTGGCCGGGATGACATTGCGTTTGCCCTCCAGCGGCTCGGTGGCGACGATGTAGTTGCCGACCGGCATGATGCGGCTGTTGACGCGCGGCTCCAATCCGTTGAGCAGCGCATCGCCCGCCAGCACGACGTGTCTTGCACGGACCGAACCCTTGGCCGTCGAGACGCGGATCGATGGCTCGCGCTCCAGCCGCACGGCGACCGAATTCTCATGAATGGTAACACCGGCCGTAACCGCCGCGCGGGCAAGGCCAAGGGTGTAGTTCAGCGGATGCATGTGGCCGCCAAGCGGCTCGTACATCGCACCGTGGTAGGGCGTGTCGACCTTGCGGCGGGCTTCCGCCGCCGACAGGATCTCGGCATGCGGGAACTTCATCACTGTGGCAAGGCACTCAGCCTCTTCCTCGAGGTCTTTGAGGTCGGAGCCGTTGACCGCCCCGACGAGATGGCCGGTCAGCCTGAGGTCGCAATCGATGGCGTGGCGCTCGATGATGTCGAGCACCAGCCCGCGTGCCTCGAAGGCGAGGTCGAACAGGACCTTTGCCCGCTCGGGCCCGTAGAGCTTGACCAGTCCCTTGGCGCCCTTGCGCAGGCCGGGGATCATCTGGCCGCCATTGCGGCCCGACGCACCCCAGCCGATCTTGCCGCCTTCGAGCAGTACCACCTTCAGGCCGCGCTCGGCAGCGTGAAGGGCCGCCGACAGGCCGGTGCAGCCGCCGCCGACGACAACTAGGTCGGCGTCGACATCGCCCTGCAGGGCGGGATGGTCCAGCGACGGATTTGCCGTCGCGACATAGTAGGATTTGCCGATATCCAAACCGGAATTGAAGCCCATCATTACACCTTCAGCAGCAGGTGGTCGCGTTCCCAGCTCGTCACCACGCCCTGGAACAGGTCGAGCTCGACACTCTTGACGCGCAGATAGGTCTGGAAGAAGTCCTCGCCGAGCAGCTCCCGCACTGGGTCGCAAGCGGTGAAACGATCCAGCGCCTCCTCCATGGTTTTCGGCAGCGTGCTTTTGATCTTGTAGGCATTGCCCGACGCCTCGGCCGACCGCGTCAGCTTCTGCTCGACGCCGAGATAGCCCGCGAGAAGCGAACCGGCGATCGCCAGATAGGGATTGGAATCCGCACCCGGCAAGCGGTTCTCCACCCGCCGCGCGGCGCGGCCACCGGCCGGCACCCTCAGGCCGCAGGAGCGGTTGTCGTGCGACCATTCGATGTTGGCCGGCGCGCTGTGGTTCGGCCGGATGCGGCGGAACGAGTTCACGTTGGGCGCAAACAACGGCATGATCTCCGGGACATATTTCTGCAAGCCGCCGATGAAATGGCCGAACATTTCGGTGTCGGCATCGTCGCTGCCTGCAAACAGCGTGTTGCCGGCCTCGTCGATGACCGACATGTGCAGATGCATCGAGCTCCCCGCCTGTGCCGCGATCGGCTTGGCCATGAAGGTGGCATGCATGCCGCTCTGTTGGGCGGCCTGGCGCGTCAACCGCTTGAACAGCAGCACCTTGTCGGCCAGCGGCAGCGCGTCGCCATGCAGGAAGTTGATCTCCAGCTGCGCCGTACCCGATTCATGGATCAGCGTGTCGAGCGGCAGTCCGGATGCCGCCGCATGGTCATAGATGCGGCGGACCACCGGCTCGAACTCCTCCAGTGCCGCCATATCGTAGGGATGCTGCACGCTCTCGGCGCGGCCATTGCCGCCGACCGGTGCCGTCAGAGGCCGGTCGGGATCGGGATTGGGCGCGGTCAGGTAGAATTCGAGCTCCGGCGCCACCATCGCCCGCCAACCGCGCTGACGGTAGAGGTCGAGCACGGCTCTCAGCACATGGCGTGGCGAGGCCATCCATGGCCGGTCGTCCATGTGAAAGGCATCGGCGAAGACATAGGCCTTGCCTGCACCGGCGCCGGGCGCCAGGGTGAGCGTCGAAACATCCGGCACCATGCGCATGTCCGGGTCCGAGTAGGCAAAACCCTCGTCGATCGAACCGGTGTAGCGGCCGTCGATGCTGACCAGAAAGGCGCTGCTCGGCAGGTAGAGCGCGCGGTCCTCCAGCGCCTTGAGGAACTTGGCTGCCGGCAAGGCCTTGCCGCGCAGGACGCCGTTCATGTCAGGCACCAGGCACTCGACCTCGTTGATGCCGTGCTGGGTCAGCCAGGCCTTGGGATCGTTGCCACTGGAGAGGGAAGTATTCGTGTTCATGTCAGGCATTTCGTTCATGTCCGTATCACAGAGAGTATGGCTTGCGCGGCCACATCCGTTCCGGGTTTCAGCGCCATATGGGCTGCATTGTCCCTGAGGCGGGCGCGCATTGCGTCATCGGCCAGCAGGCCGAGAATGGCTTTCTCCAATACTCCTTCGGTCCAGGCATCACGGCCGATATGGTCGCCAACGCCGGTTTCCTCGGCGCGTCGGGCATTGTCGTGCCCGTCCCAGCAATAGGGCATGATCAGCGACGGCACGCCGAAGCGTAGCGCTTCGCAAAAGCTGTTATTGCCGCCGTGATGGATGAACAGGTCGCACTTCGCAACCACCGACGGCTGCGGAAACCAGGCGTCGAGATAGACATTGTCCGGCACAGCGCGATAGGCGTCGCGCAGGCCGCCGGCATTGACGATGAAGCGGGCCGGCAGCCTGTCGAACACGGCCAGCATGCGCTCGATCAGGCCGACATCCATGGCGCCGAGACTGCCGAAGCTCACATAGACAAGCGGCCCGCCATTGCGCGGGAACACAGGCACTGCGAACGGCCCTTCCGAACGCACGCAGCCTTCGAGATAGACGAAGCGGTCCGGGTCGAGCGGCTCGGCGCGATCGCGGCGCACGATCGTCGGCGTCAGCAAAAGGTTGAGGTCTGGCGAGGCTTCGAGAAACAGGCCCTTCGGCAGCGGCGCCAGGCCGGCATCCGTCCGAAAGCGGTTGAAGCGGTCATGCGCCGGCGCCGAGGCTCTGAGATAGCGGGCCTCGAACGCCGCGCGTTGCGGGTCGTCGGCGCCAAGCCCCGACAGATAGGGGGGCACCCGAGCGTCCGGAAGCTCGGTCTCGGCGCAGGAGACCACCCGCACCCACGGGCAGCCGGCGGCAGCGATCGCCGGGAACATGATGACATTGTCGAGCACCACCGCGTCCGGCTTCAGCCGCGCCAGCAATTGGCGCAGCGGTGCTTCGGCGTTGACCGCGGTGTCGACGATCGCCTGCCAGGTCGGCGCGACATAGGTTTCGAGCTGGTCGATCGGGCTCAGCCTGAAATGCGGCAGATGCCTGCGCACGAAGGCCTGCCAGTAGCTCTGCCGCTCGCTGTCGCTCAGCGGCTCGTCGGTCGGCAGCTGGTATTCCTGAAAACCATAGTCGGCAAAGACGCCGGAGAACCCGGCATGACAGATGAAGACAGGCCGGGCACCTTTCGCCCGCAGCGCCTGCGCGATGCCGACGCAATTCAACGCCGCGCCGAAACTCGCTTCGGGAAACAGCGCGATGGTCGGGCTGGCTTTTCGCGTCAATTAATCCTCGTCATTCCGGCCGGCTGATCATGCCGAACAGGGCGGGCGCCCCGCGACTGGCCGCTTGCGGTCGCTGGTTGCGGGAGAGCCGCAGGTGAATGCGAAGCAGATCGGCAGCCACCTCATACTGCCGGCTTTCAAGATGGTCGAGTATGTTCAGGTGCTCACGCAGCGATTGCCGCAGCCGGAAGACGTTGACGCCGGCATAGATGCCCGGCAACCGGCGCAACCTGAGGTGATCGGCCAACGCGTCGGCCACGAACCGATTGGCGGAGCCCTCCGCCAGCATACCGTGAAAATCGATGTCCAGCCGCTGGAACTCGCGTGTGTCGAATGCGGCATCCGGCAGCGCCGACAGCGCTTCCATGCCTTGGCGCAAGGCCGCGGCCCGTGCGCCGTCGAGCCGGAAGCCGGGGGTCAGGATGGCGGCGGGCTCCAGCAGCAAGCGGTACTCATAGCTTTCGCCTTGCGCCTCCGGGTCGTCAGGCGCGCGGCGGAAGAGCCAGGACTGGCCGGGCGCACGGTCGAGCAGATTCTCTTCCGTTAGTCTGTTAAGCGATTTTAGTACCGTCTTGCGTTCAGCATTATACCGCCGCATCAACCCGGCGACGGTCACCGTCTGGTCCAGCCGCCGCGCCGACCGGTCGCGCAGGATCGCCTCGGCGAGTTCGTCCTCCTCGGTAAGCGGCAATTCAGCGGCAACGGCCGGCTGGCTCGTGAGGTCGACGGCAAGGTGATAGCCGGAATCCGCTTCCCAACGCACAACGCCCTGTTCCACAAGCAGGCTAAGCGCAGCCCGCACTGGCGTACGCGACACATTGCACAGCGAGGCGATCTGCTGTTCCGGCAGGCGCGCACCGGGTTCGAAGCCGCGCTGCCGGGCCACATCCAGGATGCGCTGCGCCAGGTCGAGGTGGTTGGTGCGGGGTCGTCGGGCGGCGGCTTGCATGACAATGCTCGTGAACGGACATGACCTATATGCTTTGACCGATCGGCCCCACGGACGCAATCGGCCAGATTCCACGGTCGCTTGGCAAATTATGGATTGACGTACTTTTTTCTGCAATAGTACTGTCAGGACAATCGGCACAAAAAAGACCGAGGGAACAGGATCGAGGCGGCGGCATGGGTCGCAGCCGGCGAATGAATTCGACGATCAACCAGAATGGGGAACCTGTCATGACCGCCACCACTCTCTTGCGGCACCGTTCGCTGAAGATGCCGTCAATCGCACTTGGCCTGGCCTTGGCGCTGGCCGCACCCGCGGCTGCGGCCGACCTGGTCATTTCCAACTGGGACGGCTACATGGCGCCCGACGCCATGGCTGCCTTCAAGACCGCCACCGGCGTCGCCGGCGAAGTGGTTGTTCATGCCACCAATGAAGAGATCATGGGCAAGCTCATCGCCGCCGGCGGCAAGGGCTATGACGTGGTCTTCGTCTCCTCGCCCTTCGCCGAGGTGCTGAATAAGCTCGGCCTGACCGAGCCGATCGACCACGCCAAGGTGCCCAACCTCGCCAACCTCTACCCTGAAGCGACCAAGCTGCCGCATGATGTCGGCAACGCCTTTTCAGTCCCCTACACCTGGGGCACGACAGGCCTCTGCTACCGCTCCGACCTGGTGAAGGTGGCGCCGACCAGCTGGAGCGACCTTCTCGCCCCCTCCGACGACCTCAAGGGCAAGACCACCATGCTGGCGACCGACCGCTGGCTGCTGGCCGCTGGCCAGCTCGACAAGGGTTTTTCGGTCAACGAGACCGATCCGGCCAAGATGGCCGAGGTCAAGGACCTGCTGATCTCGGCCAAGAAGACGCTGCTCGCTTATGACGACACCACCTTCTATTCGAAGCTGGTTTCCGGGGAGGCGCTGATGGTGCAGGCATGGGACGGCTGGTGCAACTACGGCATCGCCGAGAAGCCCGAGATCAAATACGTCATCCCGAAGGAAGGCTCGGATCTGTGGGTCGACACGATGGTGGTGATGAAGGCTTCCGCCAACAAGGACGCGGCCTTCCAGTTCATCAACTTCATGCTCGACGCCAAGAACCATGCCTGGGCGGCGCAGAACATCGACTACAAGGTGCCGAACAAGCCGGCTATGGAAAGCCTGCCCGCCGATTTCCTGGCCAAATTCCCCAACATGGCGATGCCGGTGGCCGATCTCGTCAAGTTCGAGCAGCTGCGTGACGTCGGCGACGCCCAGCGCGACTATTCGAAGATAGTCAGCGAGATCAAGGCCGCGCAGTAAGCGGCGTCAAACCAGACATCACGGCCGGCGGCGCTTCTGCTGCCGGCCTTGAGCGGTACCCGAAGAATTGTCCCAGACCCGACTTCGCTCCTCCTTGCTGATGGCCCCGGCGCTGGTCTGGCTGACCGCGCTGATGGTGGTGCCGTGCGCGCTGGTGCTGGCGCTCGCCTTCTTCCGCCGCGGCATCTATGGCGGCATCGAATACACCTTCACGCTGGAGAATTTCGGGCTGGTTTTCGACCCGCTCTATGCCGGTATCTTCCTCAAATCGGCGCGCATCGCCGGCACGGCGACGCTGATCGCGGTGGTGATCGGCTATGCCGCCGCTTATGCCATATCAGCCGCACCGCGCCGGCTGCAGCCGGTGCTGCTGTTCTTCGCCGTGCTGCCATTCTGGTCGAACTATCTGATCCGCACCTATGCGTGGATCGTGTTGCTCAACCGCGAGGGCCTGATCACCCAGCTGTTGCGCTGGTTCGGCTACACCGGCGAGCCGCCATCGATGCTCTACACCGAAGGTGCCGTCATCGCCGGCCTGGTCTACAACTACCTGCCCTTCGTCATCCTCGCCTGCTACGCACCGCTGTCGCGTCTCAACCCAGAACTCGCCGAGGCTTCGCGCGACCTCGGCGCTTCGGCCATCACCACCTTTCGCCGTGTCATCCTGCCGCTGACCGTGCCCGGCATCGCCGCCGGCGCCGTGTTCGTCTTCGTGCTGTCGATCGGCAACTTCGTTACGCCGGCCCTGCTCGGCGGTGGCCGCTTCCAGATGATCGGCAATCTCGTCTACGACCAGTTCCTGACCGCCAATGACTGGCCCTTCGGCGCGGCGCTCGCCATGATGCTGATCGCCATCATGCTGCTGGTGCTGATGGCTCAGGCGCTGGCCGCCGATCGCGCCTCGGGCCGCGCCGCGCAAGTGAGCGGAGGCGCCGATGGCTGAGCGCTCTCCCGCCACGCGGCGCACGCTCTGGCTCGTACTGAGCCTGGTCTTCGCCTTCCTCTACATCCCGATTGCCGTGCTGGTGGCGCTGTCCTTCAACGAGGGCGGCCTGCCGACCGCATGGTCGGGCTTTTCGCTGAAATGGTATGTCTCGCTGGCCGGCAATTCCGCCATCCTCTCCGCCGCGCTCAACACGCTGATCGTGGCACTGGTTTCGACCGCCATCGCCACGCTGCTCGGCACGCTGCTGGCGATCGGCGTCGAGATACGCCGGCATTATGGCAAGGGTCTCGAAGCGCTGATCTTCGCGCCGATGATCATTCCCGACATCGTGCTGGCGATCGCGCTGCTGTCGTTCTTCTCCATGCTCAACCTGACCATGGGTCTGCACACAATCATCCTTGCCCATGTCGTGTTCAACCTCGCCTTCGTCTGTTCGGTGGTCCGGGCCCGGTTGAAAAGTTTCGACTGGTCGATCGTCGAGGCGTCCACCGACCTTGGCGCCTCCGCAGTCACCACCTTCCGGCGGGTGACATTGCCAGTCATCTTGCCGGCGGTCATCGCCGGCGCGCTGCTTGCCTTCACGCTGTCGGTCGACGAGTTCATCATCGCCTTCTTCACCGCCGGCGCCGGGCGCGCCTCGACCACGCTGCCGATGCAGATCTACGCGATGATCCGATTCGGCATCACGCCGGAGATCAACGCGCTGGCGACCATCGTCATGGCGGTCTCGATCACCGCGCTGACCTTGTCGCAGCGGCTCAATCGAGGGGTCATCGGCCAATGAGCGAACCGCGCACGCTGCTGGCCATCGATCATGTGTCGAAGAATTTCGGCCGCGTGACCGCTGTCGACGGCATCTCCCTCGATATCCGCGAGAACGAGTTCTTTGCCCTGCTCGGGCCTTCGGGCTGCGGCAAGACTACGCTGCTGCGCATGCTGGCCGGCTTCGAGACGCCGAATGACGGCCGCATCCTGCTGGACGGCCGCGACATCGCCAGGACCCCGCCCAACAAGCGGCCGGTCAATCTGATGTTCCAGTCCTACGCGCTGTTTCCGCATATGAACGTCAGGGCCAATGTGTCCTACGGCCTGGAAATGGAGCGTTTGCCGGCTAGCGAAATCCGTTCCCGAGTCGATGCCATCCTGGCGACGACCGAACTCGTCCCCTTCGCCGACCGCAAGCCGGAGCAATTGTCGGGCGGCCAGAAGCAGCGTGTCGCGCTCGCCCGGGCTCTGGTCAAGCGACCCCGGCTGCTGCTGCTAGACGAGCCGCTCGGCGCCCTCGACAAGAAACTGCGCGGCGCCATGCAATTGGAATTGAAGCGCCTGCAGCACGAGGTCGGCATTACCTTCGTCATCGTCACCCACGATCAGGAAGAATCGCTTGTCATGGCCGACCGCATGGCCGTGCTCAAGGACGGCCGGTTGCTGCAATGCGACACCCCGCATGCGGTCTATGAGCATCCGGCCGACCGTTTTGTTGCCGACTTCATCGGCGTGATGAATTTCGTGCCGGGCAAAGCCGCCGCCCATGGCGTGATGGCCGGCAATGGCACGCGGATCGCCGGCAAGGTACCCGCCACGCTTGCACCCGGTGCGTCCGCTGTCGCTTCGGTGCGGCCAGAGCGCATCCGGCTTTTCCCGTCGGTGGAAACCGCCAACCGCACCACCGGCGCGGTCGAGGCATTGGCCTATCAGGGGCTCGACCTGCAACTGCATGTCCGCACCCCCCTGTCGCCGAAACCGTTCCTGGTGCGCGTTACCGCCGATGCCGCGGACCGCCGGCCGGTCTCGTCGGGCGACCAGGTCGAACTCGGCTGGGATGCCGCCGATGTCAGAATTTTCGCAGAGTGAAGGAGAAGCTTGATGGCGCAGAAGACGATCGCGTTTTTTCCAGAAGCGGCCTATGGCCCGGCGCTCAATTCCGTCGGCATCGCCCAGGCCGTCGAAGCGCGTGGACACAAGGCCGTGTTCCTCTCCGATCCCGGCTTCGTCGACGTCTACAAGGGCTACGGCTTCGAAGCCCATCCGGTGAACCTGTCCGAACCGATGCCGCCGGAGCAGATGGCCAAGTTCTGGGAGGACTTCATCAACGGCCACATCCCGAATTTCCGCAAATCGCCCTATGATCAGGTCGACAATTACGTCAAGGATTGCTGGACGGCGATCGTCGACAGCGCCAAATGGGCGCAGAAGGATCTGCCGCGCGTTCTGGCTGACATCAAGCCGGACGTCATCTGCGTCGACAACGTCATCCTGTTCCCGGCAATCAAGCAGTTCGGCAAGCCGTGGGTGCGCGTCATCTCCTGCTCGGAAAACGAGATCGAGGACGAGGACATCCCGCCGCATCTGTCCGGCTGCGGTGAGAACGACCATACCGGCCACCAGCGCTACCGCGACCATTTCAACGCGGTGATCAGGCCGATCCATGACGACTTCAACGCCTTCCTCACCGCCAACGATGAGGCGCCCTATCCGATCGGCCAGTTCTTCGAAGCCTCGCCCTACCTGAACCTGCTGCTGTATCCCGAGGCGGCAAAGTTCAAGCGCCGCCATCCGCTCGACCCGGCAAAATTCCAGTATCTCGAGGGCTGCGTGCGGCAGGAGAAGCCCTACACGGTGCCGACCTTCGCGAAAAACAATGACGGACCGCTGCTCTATGTTTCCTTCGGCAGCCTCGGCGCCGGCGATGTCGACCTGTTGAAGCGCATCATCGCGACATTGGGCAAGACACGCTACCGGGCGCTGGTCAATGTCGGCGGCTACAAGGACCAGTACACGGACGTCCCCGGCAACGTCATCGTCGACGGCTGGTTTCCGCAGCCCTCGGTCATCCCGCAGGTCGATGCGGTGATCCACCATGGGGGCAACAACTCGTTCACCGAGTGCCTCTATTTCGGCAAGCCGGCCATCATCATGCCCTATGTCTGGGACGGCCACGACAACGCCACCCGCGTCGAGGAGACCGGCCACGGCTTCGGCATGCCGCGCTACGACTGGAACGATGCCGAGCTGGTCGCCAAGATCGAAGCCTGTCTGACAGATCCGGCGATGAAGGCCAGACTGGCGAAGACCTCGGCGCAGATGCACGCGCAGAACGGCCCGGAAAAGGCGGCTGGGTTGCTGGAGGCGTTGCTGTGACCTCCTCCGCACCACACCTCCATCAGGCTTCGACCCGCACCGATCTCGTCGACTGGGGCGCCCAGCCGGATGCACTGGACGGCGCGTCCCATTCCACCGGCAGGCTGGTGCACAAGGGGCCGAACAACCAGCCGGAATCCGGCATCTGGGTCTGCACGCCCGGCCAATGGCGGCTGGCGATCCCGCGCGATGAATTGTGCCATTTCGTCGCCGGCCGCGCGACCTACAGGTCGAATGTCGGCGAAGTGATAGAAGTCAGTGCTGGAACCGTGGTCATGTTCCCGGCCGGCTGGGCGGGCGACTGCACCGTGCATGAGACCATGCGCAACGTCTACATGCTGGCCTGATCCTCGGAGCTTCACGATATGCCGACACCGCACTGGCAAAACGCCTCGACAGTGGACCTGGATGATTGGGGCGCGGGCACCAACACGCTCGCCGGCGCGCCGCGCGCCGCGGGCAAGATCCTGTCGCAGAACCCGGACGGATCGAGCGAATGCGGCCTGTGGTCATGCACATCAGGCACGCGGAAGGTCACCTTTCCTGCCGACGAGTTCTGCCATTTCCTGTCGGGACGCGGCAGCTATGTCCATGAGAACGGCGAAGAGGTTCCGGTCGAGGCAGGCACGCTTGTGTTCTTCCCCGCCGGCTGGACCGGCATCTCCATCATCACCGAAACGCTGACCAAGGCCTTCATGTGCCGGTGAGCACCAATGCCACCTAGGGAAAATCGATATGACAACACCGATCATGAAGTCCCCGCTCACTATTACCGACCTCGTCCACTGGGGCGTCATCCCGACCATGATCGAGGGCGAATCCCACACTTCGGGCAAGCTGCTGTACAAAGGGCCTGAAGGCCGTTCCGAATGTGGCCTGTGGGTCTGCACGCCCGGCAAATGGCACTGCCACGTCACCCGCGACGAGTTCTGCCACTTCCTCGAGGGCCGCTGCACCTATGTCCATGAATCCGGCGAGATCATCGAGATCGAGCCGGACACGGCGGCGTTCTTTCCGCAGGACTGGAAAGGCGTCTGCACCGTCCATGAGACCATCAAGAAGGTTTACATGATCCGCTGAGCGGATCTGAGAGGGATGTCCATGCAATTCGCCCCTGACCGGCCGGCCTTCTTCGTCAATCCGAACTACCGGCCGATGACCGCCGCGAACAAACCGGTGATCGATCCGGCAACGCTGGAGACAGTTGGGGCCATCGCGTCGGCCAGCGATGGCGAGATCGACGCCGCGCTCACCGCCGCGACCAAGGCGCAGGCCGCCTGGAAAAGGCTCGACGCCAAGAGCCGCGCCAGGCACCTCCATGCCGTCGCCAATGCCATCGAAGTGGCCGACTTCACGCATTGCGCCGAGCTGATGGTGCGCGAGATGGGCAAGCCCTATCCGGAAGCCATCGGCGAGATCGCCAACTGCGGGCCGATCTTCCGCTATTATGCCGAGATGGCACGCGACGATGCCGGCAAGATCGCCGGCACGACGCAGGCCGGGTCGTTCCAGTATGCGCGCTACGAGCCCTATGGCGTCTCCGTCCACATCATGCCTTACAATTTTCCGATCCTGCTGATGTGCTGGACAGTCGCGGCATCGCTCGCCGCCGGCAACGCCTGCGTCATCAAGCCGGCCGAGGCGACGACGCTGTCGACGCTCGATTACATGACCGTGTTCCGCTCGCTGCCGGAGGGGCTGGTCTCCTGCCTGCCCGGCGGCGCAGTAGCCGCGCAAGCGTTGATCGCTTCCGAGCGCACCCATGCCGTCGCCTTCACCGGCTCAGTCGCCGCCGGCAAGGCAGTGGCGGTGGCCTGTGCCGAACGCATGAAGCCGTGCGTCATCGAAGCCGGCGGCAGCGATCCGCTGATCATCAGCCAACACGCCCCGCTCGATGTCGCCGCGGCCGGCAGCGTCACCGCCGCCTTCCATCTCACCGGCCAGGTCTGCACCTCGGCCGAGCGCTTCTTCGTCGTCGACGCGGTGCATGACCGCTTTGTCGACCTGTTCGCCGAAAGGACACGCGCGCTGCGCATCGGCAACGGCATGGACAAGACCGAGATCGGCCCGCTGGTCAGCGAAGGCGCGCGGGCGAAAGTGATGCGGTTGGTCGACGATGCGATCGTGCATGGCGCCAGGGCTGTTACCGGCGGGCGCATCCCGCCAGCGCACAACACCGGCTGGTTCTACGAGCCGACGATCCTGACCGGCGTCACCCCTGACATGGCCATCGTGCGTGAGGAGTGCTTTGGCCCGGTCGCCGCGATCTGCCGGGTCAGGGATTTCGACGAAGCGATCCGGCTTGCCAATGACAGCCCGTTCGGGCTTGGCGCCTCGGTGTTCACCACCGATCTGGCCGAGGCGCATGAGGCCGCCGAACGGCTCGAGGCCGGCATGGTCTGGGTCAACAACCCGCTGATCGACAATGACGCCTTGCCCTTCGGCGGCTGGAAGGCCTCGGGCCTCGGCCGCGAACTTGGCCGCCAGGGCCTCGACGCCTTCCGCCGCTCGAAGATGGTGATCATCGACCACAAACCGGCGATCCAGGACTGGTGGTATCCCTACCCCGACAGCTGGTTCCGCGAGACCGGCGGCCGCAAGCATGTCTGAAGCAATTCCAGGAAAAGCGTGTAGCGGTCTTCCGTTCGGAATTGCACCAACAAATAGGCCACATCAGCCGATGCTTTCGCCACCGTCGATCACAAGCGCCTGGCCGGTCATGAAGGATGAACGGTCGGAAACGAGGAACAGGATCGCCTCGGCGATCTCTTCTGCGCTGGCCCAGCGCCCCATCGGGATCTTGGTGCGGACATAGCGCTCGATCGCCTCGCGACCGCCCATCTGGGCGGTGAACGGCTCGTTGAACGGCGTGTCGACCCAGCCTGGGCAGAGCGCGTTGACGCGGACATTGTGGCTGGCATAGTCGAGCGACATCTGCCTGGTCATCGCCACCACCGCATGTTTCGACGTGGCGTAGGCGATCATCTCGCGGTCGTAGAACACGCCCGAATTCGAGGCGGTGTTGAGGATGACACCGCCGCCCTGTGCGATCATCGACGGCATGACCAGCCTGGCCGCGAGGAATTGCGCCCGGACATTGACCCGCCACGAGGCATCCATGCCACCGACCTCCACTTCGGTCAGCGTACCGCCGACCTGGATGCCGGCATGATTGTGCAGGATGTCGATACGCCCATGCCTGTCGAGCGTACCGGCAATGAGCTGCTCGACCGCCGCGTCATCCGCGACATCGGTGGCGAGCGCCTCGGCCCGACCACCCGCCGCGCGGATGTCGCAAGCCGTCGCCTCGCCGCTGGCCCGGTCCCTGTCGGCGATGACGACCAGCGCGCCTTCCCTAGCCATGATCATGGCGCCGGCGCGCCCGATGCCGGAGCCGGCACCCGTCACCACGGCGATGCGGTCTTTGAGGATCATGGCGCGACTTTCAGTTGGATGGTTTGCGTTGGCGCAGCTGCCATTGGGCAAGCACCACAAGCAGCACGGAGGCGACGAGCACGATCGTCGCGATGGCATTGATTTCCGGCGTCACGCCGCGCCGGATCGACGCGAAGACATAGATCGGCAGCGTCGTTTGCGCACCGGCGACGAAGAAGGCGACGATGAAATCGTCGAAGGAAAAGGTGAAGGCGAGCAGGAAACCGGCAACCACCGCCGGCATGATCTGGGGAAGGACGATGCTGCGGAACGTCGTCAACGGTGTAGCGTAGAGATCGCTCGAGGCCTCGACCAGGTTGCGGTCAAGGCTGCCGAGACGCGTGCCGACGATCATCGTCACCAGCGCCATCGAAAACAGGCCGTGCGCCGCGATGATCGAGCCATAGCCGAGCGACAGGCGCGGCGGCTGGTCGTCGGGCCATATCGAGGCGAGGAACGGGTTGACGACCGCGAACAGCTGGACGAGTGCGACCAGCGTCGAGATGCCGATGACGACCCCGGGAACGACGATCGCGGCACCCAGAAGCGCATCGAAGACAGCGCGGGTCCGTACACTGACGCGCGCCAGGCCAAGCGCGGCCGCAGTGCCGCACAGCGCCGCCAGCGAGGCGCTGGTGGTGGCGATGAACAGGCTGTTCTTCAACGCTTCGACCAGGAACGGGTTGGCCAGCGCCTTGCCGTACCATTGCACGGAAAAGCCGGTGAACTCGCTCGCATGGTGACCGGCGTTGAAGGAGAACAGCACCACAAGCGCAATCGGCAGGTAGAGGAAGGCGAAGACGGCAATGACGAAGGCGCGCATCAGATCAGATCCACCCGGCGGGCGCCCGAAACCCGGGTCGAGATGCGGTTGGCGGCAATCAGCACCACCACCGAGACCAGCACCAGTGTGATCGCGATAGCCGATCCGAACGGCCAGTTGCGCGACTGCAGGAACAGGTCGACCAGCGCATTGCCGATGAAGAACACCTTGCCGCCGCCAAGCAGCGTCGGGATCAGATACTCGCCGAGCAGCAGGATCATCACCAGCGAGAAGCCGGTCATCACCCCCGGCAGCGACAGTTTCAGCGTCACGCCAAGGAATGTGGAGAGTGGCGTCGCACCGAGATCGGCGGAGGCTTCCAGCAGCCGGCGGTCGAGCCGCTCGAGGCTGACATAGATCGGCAGGATCATCAGCGGCAGATAGCCATAGACGATGCCGAGCAGCACGGCGCCCGGCGTGTTGATCAGCCTGATATCCTCGAAGCCGACATAAGCGAGCAGAGCCGGAATGCCGCGCCCGCCCAGCACATACATCCAGGCATAGGTCCGCATCAGAAGGCTGGTCCAGAACGGGATGACGACGAGCGCGAGCAGGATCAGCCGCCAGCGCTGCGGCGCCTGCAGGGCGAGATAGTAGGCCACCGGATAGGCGACGAGAAGACAGGCGAGCGCGCCCATCGGCGCCAGCATCATGGTGTTCCAGAAGGCGGTCGCCCGCGCCGGAAGATTGGCATATTGCGCCAGCGTAAAGGCCGCCTGGTAGCCGCCTTCCGGCGCCCGCTCGCCGACGCTGAACACGGCGATGGCGATGAACGGCAGCACCAGGAAGACCACAAGCCACGCCGCCGCCGGGCCGAGCAGCAAGGCGGTCAGCAGATTATGACGAAATTTATTGCCGTGCATTGAAACCGCCCCGGTGCCGGCGGACATATGCCCGCCGGTCAATTGTCTGCATCAGGCCGGTCGCTCAGGCCGACTTGAAGCGGGCCATCAGTTCGGCCCGGCCGGGATCGGTCAGTGTAGCCGCTGCGCCGAACTCGAGCGGCGTCAACAGGTCCGCAGCCGGATAGAGGATCGGATTGTCGAGCACCTCCTTGGGCAGCAGCTTGTTGACCCGCGCATCGGTCGACGGCGCACCGTTGGCCAGGTGCTCCTTGACCGCGACCTGCGGGTTCATCAGGTAGTTGAGCAGCGCGTAGCCGGCGGGCTTGTTCGGTGCGTCCTTTGGGATGGCATAGAAATCGGTCCAGATCTCGCCGCCCTCCTTGCCCAGCACATAGGCGATCTCGGGAATGTCGCGATGCAGCTGCGCGCCGTCATTGGTCCAGCACATGGTCATCCAGGCATCACCCGCGCGCATTCCAGGCTGGTAGTCGGATGAGACCGCAAACAGATGCGGCTTCACCTTCAGCAGCAATTCCTCCGCCTTTGCGAGTTCGTCCTGTTTCAGCGAGTTGAACGAATAGCCGTAGTATTTCAGCGCATTGCCGATCGTGGTCAGCTGGTAGTCGTGCACCATGGTGCGGCCGTCGCCCTCCGCCATGGCTGTGTCCCAGAACTCCTTCCAGCTGGTCATCGGCTTGGCCAGCTTCTTGGTGTTGACGGCAAAGCCGGTGGTGCCCCAGTTCTTCGGCACGGCGTAGGTCGTCCCGTCGATCGTGCCTTCCGAGGTGAAGCGCGGATCTTCCTGCGAGCCGTCGAAATTCGGCAGTTTCGCCATATCGAGCGCCTCGATGATGCCGAGCTTCTTGTAGGTCGAGATCGTGTAGTTGGTCGGCACGAACAGGCTCCAGCCGGACGCGCCGGCCTGCAGCTTGGCCAGCATCTCCTCGTTGGAGCCGAACACGTTGACCTCGACGGCAACGCCGGTGTCCTTCTTGAAATTCTCGAATGTCGCCGGGTCATGATAGTTCGGCCAAGTGGCGATCGACATGCGATCGCCGAGGCTTTCAGCGGCAAAGGCCGGCGTCGGCATGATGCCGATCTCGCGCGCCATCACCGCCGTCGCAATGCCGAGGCCGGTGAGGCCGAGGAAGTCGCGGCGGCCGATCGAGCCGCGCTTGAGGCGCATCAGCTGGTCGACGAAGTTTTCAGGGCTTATCGGCAGTCCATCACGATATGATTTCGACATGTTTGGTTACCCTCTGGTTGGTCCCGTTGTTCTTGGGGTCCGGAAACGCCAAGGGCGTTCCGGCGGCAAAGCCGATGGCGACGGGTTCACCCGGCTTGAAGAGATTGCCGTGGCCGATCAGGTGATCGGCCTTGGCGAGCAGCGTTCCGATGCCCTGGACCTCGATCGCGTATTCGGCGGTCGAGCCAAGGAAAATCCGGTTGCGGACGATGCCCTTGAACCGGCCGCTTTCCGGAGCGCCGAGACTGAGCGATTCAGGACGCAGGCTGACCGAGACGGTCTCGCCCTGCCGCAAGGCCGTCCGCTTGCGCGCCGCAATGACGGTGCCGTCGGCAAGCGCGATTTCCACCAGTTCGCCCGAATGTCCGGCGACCTTGCCGCTCAGCAAATTGGTCTTGCCGACGAAATCGGCGACGAACAGATCGGCCGGCTCGTCATAGATCTCACTCGGCTGTCCGAGCTGGACGATGCGGCCGCCGTTCATGACGCAGACGAAATCGCTCATCGACAGCGCCTCCTCCTGGTCGTGGGTGACCAACACGAAGGTGATGCCGATCTCGCGCTGCAGGTTCTGCAGCTCGATCTGCATGTCGGTGCGCAGCTTCTTGTCGAGCGCGGCCAGCGGCTCGTCGAGCAGCAGCACCGCCGGCTTGTTGACCAGTGCGCGCGCCAGGGCGACACGCTGCTGCTGGCCGCCGGACAGTTCGTGGATCTTGCGGCGGCCATAGCCGGCGAGCCGCACCATGGCCAGCGCCTCGCCTGCCCTTGAGGCGATCTCGCGCGACGACAGCCGCGGCCGTGCCTGGCGCAACCCGTAGGCGACGTTGTCCTCGACATCGAGATGCGGAAACAGCGCGTATTGCTGGAACACCATGTTGACAGGCCGCCGGTAGGGCGGCGTGCCGGCCATGTCCTGGCCGCGAATGAACACCTGGCCTTCGCTCGGCTGCTCGAAGCCGCCTATCATGCGCAGGCAGGTCGTCTTGCCGCAGCCGGACGGTCCGAGCAGGGCGACAAATGCGGAAGGCGGGACGGCAAGATCGATGCCGCTGACCGCGGTCACCGCGCCATAGCGTTTGGTGACGCCGCGAAACTCGATGTCGGGCACTGCGGTCAAGGCTGCGGGCTCCAGCAACAGGGCAATTTCAGGACGCTACCAGAGCCAATGGCGGCTAGTATATACCTCGCAGGTGGTATATCTGATCTATTTTCTCGTTTAAGGGGGTATGGATTGTCCCGCAGCGACGAATACGGCCAGCTTGCAACGCTTGTCACCGCGACGCGGGAGACGAGCGGCGACCTCTTCGGCAAGGCGATGGTCGATTGGCTGCGCCAGCATGTCAGCTTCGACCACTGCGTGATCTTCGGCTATCGCGGTGCCGCACGCCCGCCGCTGCTGTTCGAGACCTTTTCGCCGGCCGAAAGCCATGTCTTCGTCGCGCTCTACCAGGAAGGGCCGTATCTGCTCGACCCGTTCCACCATGCGGCGGTGGAGCGCAAGGAAGGGTTCTGGCGCATGCGCGAACTCGCGCCGGACCGCTTCTACGCCAGCGAATATTTTCGCTCCTACTACAGCCAGACCAGGTTGGCCGAGGAGGTCGGCTTCTTCGTGCCTTTGCCGGGAAAGGACGCGCTGGTGTTGTCGCTGATGCGGCTGCGTGCGTCGGGTCCGTTCGGCACCGCCGATGCCAGGCTTCTGCGCGACATGGCTCCGGCGGTGATCAGCTTCGCCAGATTGCGCTGGCCTGCCCTCCCGGCCGACGAACCGCCCGAGACAAAGCAGGACGAGACGATCGCTCCGGTCAACGAGTTCGATCGCGCCCATATCTGGCAGAGCCTGTCGCTGACGCCGCGCGAAAAGCATGTCGTCGACCTGGTGCTGCAGGGGCATTCAACCGAATCGATCGCCAGGGCGATGCGCATCGTGCCTGGAACCGTGAAGGTCCATCGCCGCAACATCTACCGCAAGCTCAAGATCAAGTCGCAGGCCGGCCTGTTCGCGCGCTTCGTCGAGATCATCGACGCACGGGTCCGGTAGTTCCTTAGCCCCCGGTTTCCCAGGAGCCGGTTTCGGCCATCCGCCTGAGCAATGGAGCGACCTTGAATACGTCCTTGCCCGTCCGCTGATGCCAATGGTCGAGCCGCTCGATGAGCTTGGCCGGCCCTTCGAGGCCGGCCCAGAACATAGGCCCACCCTTGCCGACGGGAAAGCCGTAGCCATTGGCCCAGACGACATCGATGTCGGAGGCGCGGGCGGCGACGCCTTCCTCCAGGATCTTGGCGCCCTCGTTGACCAGGGGATAGAGCGTGCGTTCGATGATTTCTTCCGCGCCGATCGCGCGCGGCACGATACCCTTCTCGGCCGCCTTGTCGCGGATCAGCGCCTCGACTTGGGGGTCGGTGACCGGCGTGCGCGCGCCGGCCTCGTAGAGATAGAAGCCACGGCCGGTCTTCTGGCCGAACCGTCCTTGCTCGCACAGCGTGTCGGCGATCACAGCCGTCTGGCCGCGCGCCTTGCGGTTGCGCCAGCCAATGTCGAGGCCGGCGAGATCGCCCATCTGGAACGGCCCCATCGGCCAGCCGAAATCGGTGAACGCCTGGTCGATCTGGCGCGGCGTTGCGCCCTCCAGCAGAAGCGCCTCGGATTCGGCGCCACGCGCCGCCAGCATACGGTTGCCGACAAAACCGTGGCAGACGCCGACGACGACAGCCACCTTGCCGATCCGCCGCGCCAGGTCGACGACGGTAGCCAGCGCATCGGGAGCGGTCTTCTCGGCGCGCACGATCTCCAAGAGCTTCATGACATTTGCCGGCGAAAAGAAATGCAGTCCGAGCACATCCTGCGGGCGTGAGGTCGAGGCAGCGATTTCGTTGATGTCGAGATAGGAGGTGTTGGTGGCGAGGATGGCGCCGGGCTTGGCCACCGCGTCGAGCTTGCCGAAGACCTCCTTCTTGACCGCCATGTCCTCAAACACCGCCTCGACGATCAAGTCGCATTCGGCGAGATCGGCATAGTTGGTGGAGCCCGTGAACTGGGCGAGCCGCTGCCGCTTGGCATCTTCGGTCAATGATCCCCGCGTGACGGAGACGGCATAGTTCTTGTCGATCGTGCCCAGTCCGCGTTGCAGCGCCTCCTGGCTGGTCTCCAGCAAGGTGACGGAATAGCCGCCATTGGCGAAAGCCATGGCGATGCCGCCGCCCATGGTGCCGGCGCCGATGATGCCGATACGCGCGATCCTGCGCTTGATGATATCCTTGCCGGGAACCTTTGCCGCCTCACGTTCGGCGAAGAACAGATGGCGCTGCGCGCGCGACTGGTCGCTGGCGACGAGCTCGACGAACCGCGCGCGCTCTGCCGCCAGCGCCTCGTCGAACGGCAGTGTGACGGCATTGCGCACCGCCTGCGCGCAGGCGATCGGCGCTTCGAGGCCGCGCGCTTTTTTGGCAAGGTCCGCCGCCTCGGCGTCGAAAGCCGCCAGGTCGGTTTCCCTAGGCCCATCATTTCGATCGCGCACCGGCGTGAAGGGACCACCCTTGCGGGCTATTTCCCTGGCGAAGTTCACGGCATGCGTGGTCAGATCGCCTTTGAAGACGGCGTCGACCAGACCGGCGGCATGCGCCTCTTCTGCACCGATCGGCGAGCCGGAAACGATCATCCTGAGCGCCTTCACCGCGCCGACCAAGCGCGGCAGGCGCACCGTGCCGCCGCCACCCGGCAAGAGACCGAGCTTGACTTCCGGCAGGCCGAGTTTGGCGCCGGTGTCGGCGACGCGGAAATGGCAGCCGAGCGCCAGCTCCAGGCCACCGCCCAGCGCGGTGCCGTGGATGGCCGCGATCGTCGGCTTGGCGATGGTTTCCAGCGTCGCCACGATGGCGCGCAGTTCGGGCTGCTGCACCGGCTTGCCGAATTCGGTGATGTCGGCGCCGGCAACGAAGGTTCGGCCGGCACAGACGATGACGATGGCGGCGACCGACGGATCATCCCGCAACCCAACGAGAGCCTGCATCAGCGGTTCGCGAACATGAAAACTCAGCGCATTGACCGGCGGATTGTCGATGGTGACGATGGCGACATCACCGTCGCGGCTGACCTTCAGGAAATCGGACACGCAAACCTCCCAGCATTGGTGAGCGGCTTGCAGCCGCGCGCACGGGATTTACAGCGCCACGACGCCGATGGGAACCGGGTGCCGGCCTGGCACAATGATTACCGGCCTTGACGTGCCGCTGCGCTGCCGGCGGCCTCCGCCGCCGCCACACTGCGCGCCATCGCGACTACCGCAGCGCCTTCTGCCCACCCGCGGCCGTGATGACACCGACGATGATAAGCCCGGTCAGCAGCAACCGCACGCCGGCACTGACGCCGAACGTGTTGAGCATGGTCAAAAGCAGCACCAGGAACAGCGCCGCGCCCCAGACGCCCGGCACATTGGCCTTGCCGCCGGCCACCGAGGTGCCGCCAATGACGACCACGGCGATCGAGGCCAGCAGATATTCGTTGCCGATATCGACATTGGCGCCACGGAAATAGCCGGCGAGCAGCGCCCCGTCGATGCCGCCGAGCGCCCCCGACAGCGTGTAGGTGAGGAAGCGTATGCGGCCGACATTGACGCCGGCAAGCCACGCCGCGCGGATGTTCTGGCCGATCGCCAACACCGAACGGCCATAGATCATGCGCTGCAGCGCGATGGCCGCACCGATGGTGAACAGCACGGTGAGGATCGCCAGCACCGGAATGCCCAGCACCTGCCAGTTGGCGAAATCGGCGAAGCCGGGCGGCGGCTTGATCTGCAGCCCGCGCCCATAGCTGATGTCGATCGACTGGATAATGAAGCTGGCCGACAGCGTGGCGATGATCGGCGGAATGCGCAGCGCCCAGATCAGCAAATAGTTGGCGGCACCGATCGCGGCACCTGTGGCGAGCGCCGCCAAAAGCCCGACCACGATCATGGCATCGTTGCCGTCCATCACCTTCATGGCGACGGCGCTGGCAAGGCCGATATTGGCCGGCAGCGACAGATCGACATTACCGGGCCCAAGCGTGATGACGAACATCTGGCCGACACCGACAATGACGGTGAACACCGCCAGCGACAGTGCTGCGGTGACCATGCCGCCGGCGCCATAGCCGCCGGTGAAGGCGATCGTCGCCAGCCACACCAGCAAGGCACCGAGGAACGACCAGATCCAGGGTTTGGCGAGCAGTGGTCTCAACGCGGCCATGGCTACCTCTCCCTGCGGCTGATCAGGACGCGGGCCGCCAGGACGATGATCAGGATGGCGCCATTGGCGGCCACCTGCCAGTCGGGCGGAATGTGCATGAAGGTGAGCAGCGGCGAGGCGGCCAGCGCCAGCGTAAGCGCGCCGATCACCGCGCCGATCGGCGACACCCGGCCGCCGACGAATTCGCCGCCGCCGAGGATGACGCCGGCAATCGCCAGCAGCGTGTAGCCATTGCCGATATTGGCATCGGCCGAGGTGGTGATGCCAATCAGCGCCATGCCGGACAGCACGCCGAACAGTCCAGCCAGCGCAAACAGCACGATCTTGGTCTTGAGCAGCGACCAGCCGGCGCGGCCGAGGGCGGCCGGATTGCCGCCGGAACCGCGCAAGATCACGCCATAGGAAGTACGCATCAGCCCGAAATGGACGATGAGGCCGATCAGCAGCGCCGCGATGATCGGGAACGGCACGAAAGGCGGCTTGAATGCCATGAACGCCAGCAGCCAGTCCGGCGCCTTGCCGCCGGGTTTGGGCAGGACGAGGATGGCCAGCCCTTGCCAGACGAAGCTCATGCCAAGCGTCACCACGATCGAAGGCAGGTTGCGCAGATGGATCAGCGCGCCGAGCAAAGCATAGACGCCGATCGACCCGAGCAGGATGGCGACACCGATCAGCGGCGCGTCCTTCAGCCACGTCGCGGTAACGCAGCCGACGAAACCGACGAAAGTGCCGATCGACAGGTCGAGTTCATTGCCGGCGATGACGAACATCTGCGCGATCGTCGCCAGGGCGATCGGGATCGCCAGGTTCAGCATCAGGCTGAAGCCGAAATAGCTGATGGCCCGCGGATTGAGCCAAGCGATGGCGAGCAGCACCAGCGCCAGCGACAGCGCCGGCAACAACCCGCGCAACAGGCGGGCACGGGCCAGCGCGCCACGCTCGGCGGAACTCCTGGCAGTGGTGTCGAGGCTGGCGGCCGTCATCTCAGGCCGCATCGCCGAACGAGGACTGGATAATCTTCTCTTCGGTCAGTTCGTCGCGACGCAGATTGGCGACGATGCGGCCGTTCTTGAAGACATAGATGTGGTCGCAATTGTCGAGCTCTTCGGTTTCCGTGGTGTACCAAAGGAAGGTGCGGCCGCGGCGGGCCTCTTCCTGTACGAGGTCATAGACCTCCAGTTTGGTGCCTA
This sequence comes from Mesorhizobium sp. P2_D5, assembly GCF_056404355.1. Classification (NCBI taxonomy): domain Bacteria; kingdom Pseudomonadati; phylum Pseudomonadota; class Alphaproteobacteria; order Hyphomicrobiales; family Phyllobacteriaceae; genus Mesorhizobium; species Mesorhizobium sp. P2_D5. The sequence goes on along the minus strand of NZ_JBFUEE010000005.1, from coordinate 41,173 downwards.
TATCGACGCCGCGCATCGGGTCGTCCATCAGCACGATCTGCGCGTCCGAGCCAAGCGCCCGGGCAAACAGCGCCTTCTGCTGGTTACCGCCCGACAGCGAGAAGATGTTGTTGTTCATGTCGGGCGTGCGGATGCCGATCTTCTTTTGCCAGACTGCAGCGAGCTCGGCCTCGCGCTGCGGCGAGATCAGCAGCCCGTTGCGCAAACGCGCCAGCGAGCGGATGCCGATATTCTGCGCAATCGACCATTGCGGGAAGATGCCGTCCGACTGGCGGTCGCCGGCCACCAGCGCCACCGGCGCGGTGACCTCGATACCGGCTCGGGCACGCGATGCAGCAGCGAAGATCGCCAGCAACAGGTCGGTCTGGCCATGGCCCGCCAGACCGGCCAGGCCGATGATCTCGCCGGCACGGGCGACAAGGTCGGTGCCGTCCTTCTGCACGGCGGGTCGCGCCCGCACCCGCAGCGCGCTGGCCCCTGGTTTGGCGTCGGCGACTTGCGCCGCGATCTTCTGGCGCGCTTCCGCCCCGCCCATCGCCGTCACCAGCCGGTCGCGGTCGAAGGCACCAGCGGCGTCGGCGACAACCACCTTGCCGTCGCGCATCACCACGATGCGGTCGGCGTTCCGCAACACCTCGCCCAGCACATGCGAGATCAGGATGCAGCTTTTGCCGCCGGCGACGAAGCGGCGCACGAAGGCCAACAACTGTCCTGCCGTGTGCGCGTCGAGCGACGATGTCGGCTCGTCCAGGATGACGAGGTCGAGCCTATCCTGCGTGACCGTGAAGGCGCGCGCCACCTCGACCATCTGGCGCCGGCCGATCGACAGGTCGCCGACGATGTCAGACGCCGAGATGCTGTGACCGGGAAAAATCTCGTCGAGCTTTGTGGCGATCAGTTCGGCCGCCTTGCGCCGCCAGCCGAAGCCGCGCAGCGACGCATGGTTGATGCGCGTGTTTTCGGCGACGCTGAGATTGGGACACAATGACAGTTCCTGGAACACGCAGCGTATGCCCAGTTGCTGCGCCCGCGACACCGAGTAACTATCCTCGATGCCGCCATGCACGCCGATCTGGCCGCTGTCGGGCACCAGTGTGCCCGCAACCATGTGCATCAGCGTCGACTTGCCGGCGCCATTGTGGCCGACCAGCCCGACACATTCGCCGGGACCAACGTGGAAATCCACGCCGCCCAGCGCGCGAACGGCGCCGAAATGTTTTTCGGCGCCGTTCAGTCTGATGATATCAGCGTTCCCTGCAACCATGCTCAACGATATCCGCTCGACGATACGGACGGCAACGCTTCTGCGACACTCACTTGATGTTGGCTTTGATGGCCGCGATCGCGTCCTCTTGCGTGTATTCGTGACTTGCGACGCCACCCTTGACGATCTTCGGCAGTTCGGCCTCGAAATCGTCCTGGGTGAAGGCCAGATACGGCACCAAGAGATCGTGCGGGATGTCGGTGCGGCCGTCGAGCACCTGTTGCGCCACCCAGAATGCGAGCGACGACACGCCCGGCGCGATCGACGCCGACCAGGTCTTGTAGCCGTCCTTGTCCTTCTGTTCCTTCCACCACTGCAATTCGTCCTGGCGGTTGCCCATGATGATGGTCGGGCGTGGCTTGCCGGCGGCGGCGAAGGCCTGCGCAGCGCCATAGCCGTCACCGCCCTGGTCGACGATGCCGACGACGTCGGGCAGCGACGGCAGGATGGTCGCGACCGCCTTCTGCGCCGTGGTCTGGTCCCAATCGCCGGTCACCGAACCGACGATCTTGAACTCGGGATGGGCAGCGACACCTTCAAGGATGCCGGCATGGATGGCGTCGTCGATCGAGGTGCCGGCAAGGCCACGGATTTCCAGCAGATTGCCGCCCTTGGGCTGGAACTTGGCCATCTGCTCGACTTCCTGCTTGCCCATGTCCTTGAAGTCGACGACGACGCGATAGGCGCAAGGTTCGGTGACGGTGCCGTCGAAGGAGACGACGGTGATGCCGGCGTCACACGCCTGCTTGATGGCGCCGTTGAGTGCGTCCGGCGAAGCGGAGTTGATGACGATCGCGTCATAGCCCTGCAGGATCAGGTTCTGCACCTGAGCCGCCTGCGTCGGCACTTCCTTGTCGGCGGTCGTGAAGATATCGGCCGCGCCGACGACCTTGTCGGCGACCGCCTTCTTGGTGACGATGCCATAGCTGTCGAGCATCGCCTGCCGCCACGAATTGCCGGCGTAGTTGTTGGAGAAGGCGATCTTCTTGCCACTGGTGTCGGCAAGTGCGGTGCCCGAGGCGAGCATCGCCGCCAGAGCGCCCAAGACAAACAGTTTCTTCATGTCGTAATCCTCCCAGATGTTTACTGCTGCAGTTCCTGCCGGTTTTGACCCCGGCCTCACTCCCAATCTGATTTGAGCACGGACGGTCCCGAACTCAAAACAGTCTCAATCCCGGCACGCGCACCCGGAGCCGGTACAGCGACGTCGATGCGGCGATGTAGAGGCTTCTCAAATCATCGTCGCCGAAGGTGAAATTCGCGCAGTCTTCCGGCGTCCGGATGACGCCCAGAATGGCACCCGACGCGTCGAAGACATGGATGCCGCCGGGGCCGGTGCAGTAGACATTGCCGCGGCTGTCGATCTTCATGCCGTCCGGCGCTCCCGGCCCGTCGCCTTCGGTCACCGCCCACACCGCGCCGCCGTTGAGGTCGCCATCCGCCTCGACGCCGAACACCCTGATATGTCCGCGTTCGGTGTCGTTGATAAACAGCCGCGACTCGTCCAGCGAGAAGCAAAGCCCGTTCGGCTGGACGAAATCGTCCGCCAGCAATGTCAGCCGGGCGCCGTCGCTGTCGATGCGGTAGACGCCCTGGAAAGACAATTCCTGCGGCCGCGGCACGCCGTAGAATTCCACTCGGCCATAGCCCGGATCGGTGAAGTAGATCGAGCCGCCGGTGGCAACGACGATATCGTTCGGGCTGTTGAGCTGCTTGTCCTGGTGGTGTGTGGCAAGAACGGTGACGCTGCCATTGGGTTCGGCGCGGGTCACCCGGCTCGTCGCATGCTCGCAGGTGACCAGCCGTCCCTGGCGATCCAGCGTATTGCCATTGGCCTTATGGCTCGGCTCGCGGAACAGTTCGATCTCGCCCGCGGGACTGCGGCGATACATGCGGCTTTCCGGAATGTCGGAGAAAACCAGCCACTTTTCATAGGGGTGCCACACCGGCCCTTCGAGGAAACCGAAGCCGCTCGCCAGCGTTTCGATCGTCGCATCGCCGACGACGTCGTCGAAGCCGGAATGGCGAGCTCGCGCCGACACCGACATCACTGGTGCCTGGCGGCGCGAACAGCCGTGCGAATTCGCATGGCGACGAATGGCATGAGCGCTTCCCTGACATGTTTTCTTATTGGGGATCGAAGGTAGTTGCGGCACCGGCGTGGCGATACGGGTCAAAGCGCACGCCCGACTGTGCATTTGCACAGTCGGGCCCAAGCAAAGGAAAAGTGTCAAACGGCTTTCCGAACCGCTCTGGCTGCGATCAGTGATCGGGCGAAGCCTGCGCCAGCCAGGCGTCGAGCCGGTCCTGCTCGCGGCGCAGCGCGTCGATGTTGATCAGGCCGCGCGCCATGGCGAGATAGATCGCCCGCGTCCGCGAGTTGAACACGGATGCATCGCCGGCGCCGTCCTCCGGCGGCACGATACCGAGCTTGTCGTAGACATGCTTGATGCGGCTCTGCGCGCCGCGGATCGACAGGCCGCGGCGTGCGGCGATCGCCCGGTCGGTCAGGCCAAGCGCGATGTCGATCAGGCTTTCATATTCGCCGTCGGTGATTCCTTCGAACTTGTCCTGGACGCGGTGCTGGATGCCGCGAATCTCGCGGTCGATGATGCAGTGACCCTCGCGGAAAACGCCGCGCAAGGCCGAGCGCATGCCTTCCTCCGTTGCCGATTTCAGCACATAGCCATAGACCGAGCCCGGCGGCACGATACGCGCCACACCGCGCACATAGGCCTCGTCGGCGAAGTTCGACCAGAATAGGATGTGCGTGCCGGCGCGGCGGTTCCAGATCGCCCTGGCAACCTCGATCCCGGTCGCCTTCGGCATCTGCAGGTCGAGTACGACATGCGGCGGCTCGCGCTCGGCCGCCAGGTTGATGGCGTCCTCGCCGTCGCTCGCTTCGATCACCTCGACGTCGCCGGGCCACAATTGCTCGACGGTGCGCCGCGCGAAGGTGCGGTGCAGTCCGTCATTTTCGGCGATCATCACAAGCATCATATGGCCTCCGACGCGGCGAGCTGGCCGGGCGCCGCTGCAGCCGCCGCAACCGGCAGCTCCCGCGACGGCCGGCGGTCGATCTCCACGACGACACGGGTGCCGCCGCTCTTGCGGCCGGCCTGCCCGATGCGCAGCCGCGCACCGATCAGCGCGGCGCGCGTATGCATGTGGCCAATGCCGCCATGGGCGGCCGGATCGACAGCGCCGCAGCCCTGGCCGTCATCGGTGACAATCACCCGCAGCACGCTTGCGGTCGACGCCAGCAGCACATCGATGCGGCGCGGCGCGGCGTGGCGAACCGCGTTGTTGATGGCTTCCTGCACGATCCGGTAGAGCGCGGTGCGGACAGGCTCCGGCAGATTGTCGGCGCTACCGTCGCTGGTGTCCGCGATGCGCACGGCGATGGGCGGCTTGGCTCTGGCGACGCTGCGGTTGAGATGCGCTTCGACCGCATCGCGCAGGCCGAACAGTTCGAGCACGCTCGGCCGCATGTCGTCGACGATGTGGCGCAGTTCCGTCAGGCAGCCGGCGACCTCCTGCTCAAGGTCGGCAAGCTGCGCCGCCCGCGCCACGCCCTGGCCGCGCAGGGCCGAAAGCTGGCGTGCGATGCGGGCAAGGTCGGCAAGCGTCTGGTCATGCAGGTCCATCGCCATGCGCCGGCGTTCGCGCTCCATGCCCTCGGTCAGTTGCGAGGCGCCGACCCGCAGCAATTCGACGCGGTTGCGCGCCTCGCTCTCGGCAAGCATGGCGCGGCGCGCCTCCTCGGTCTGGATCAGCGCAAAGATATAAGGCGCGATCAGATCGGCGCATTGCTGGGCGACCGCGACATCGGCAAGCGTGTAGCAGCCGACCTCGTGCCGGCTGATGTTCAGCGCCCCGATGATGCCGCCGCGCGCCCTGAGCGGCACGACGATGCGGCTGCGCAGCCTGGCGGCGAAGATCGGTCCGTCGATGGCCGTGGCGAAATGGAAGCGCTCGTCGCGCAGCGCGTCGTCGGAGAGCAGATATGCCACCTCACCCCACAGCACCGAGCGAATCGGGCTGACTTCGGTCGGCAGCGGATGCTGGGCAAGCTCGCTCCAGCTGGTGTGGAAGCCGGCTTCGTAACAGGCATGCCTGCGCCCATCATGCGACAGCACCGCCAGATCCATATGGTCGTGCGGAATGAGCGTGCCGATCTCGATGGCTGTGGCGCGGAACGCCGTGCCGGGATCGATATGGCCGGCAAGCGCCGCCGAAATCGCCAGCAACCGGTCGATCAGGACCAGGGACACCTCCGGCATGGCTTCGCGATCCTCCCGTGCCGGGAATAGTGGACGCTACGCGCCGCCCCTGTCAACGAGGGCGCCATTGGCCGTGGCGATCAACTTGCGGTGCAATGATTGAAAAGGGTTCGCGTCCTGGTCTAGGGAAAGGGCCAGGAGATCGCAATCGAATGCCAGTGACGCCAACCGTTGCTCCGGGCGCCCCGGGAATCCCGGCTCGCTGGACGTCAAGCGCCAAGAGCGGCGTTGGAACGTCCCTTTCGCCAAACGGCCATATCTGGTTCACGATCAGCCATGGCATTCTCAACGAGATCTACTATCCGCACCTCGACAGCGCCTGCACGCGCGACCTCGGCCTGATCGTCACCGGCCCCGACGGCTATTTCTCCGAAGAAAAACGCGATGCTGTGCACGCCGTCGAGCCATTCGAGGACGGCGTGCCGGCCTACAGGCTGGTCAACACCGCGACTGACGGCGCCTACCGGATCGAAAAGCGCATCCTCGCCGACCCGGCGCGGCCCGCTTTGCTGCAGGAAATTACCTTCACAGCGCTCAAGGGTGCCGCAGGCGACCATCGCGTCTACACCTTGCTGGCGCCGCATCTCGTCAATGCTGGCATGGGCAACACCGCCTGGGTCGGTGACCACAAGGGAAAACCTGTTCTGTTCGCCTCGGGGCGCGGCACCTGCCTGGCGCTGGCATCGTCACTGCCCTGGCGCACCGGCTCGGCCGGCTATGTCGGCGTCTCCGACGGCTGGCAGCAGCTCCACAATACCGGCGAGCTCGATCCGGCCTGCCAACGGGCCGAGGACGGCAATGTCGCGCTGACCGGCGAGATCGGTTTTACCGCTTCGAAGACAACGGCCTTGCTGGCGCTGGGCTTTGGCGCGACATCGGACGAGGCGGCCGAAAATGCCTTCGCCAGCCTGAAGCAAGGCTTTGAGCCCGCCGCCAACGCCTACGTCGAGAGATGGCGAAAGTGGCAAAAGAGCCTGCTGCCGCTGGACCGGCATGGCGAATCCGGGATCAACTTCTATCGCGTCTCGACCGCGGTTCTGTCGACCCACCGCTCGATCGCCATACCGGGTGCGGCGGTCGCCAGCCTTTCGATTCCGTGGGGCTTCAACAAGGGTGACGACGACCTCGGCGGCTACCATCTGGTCTGGCCGCGCGATCTGGTCGAGACCGCCGGTGGTTTTCTCGCCGCCGGCGATGCCGCGTCGGCCCTGCAAATCCTCGACTATCTCAGCTCCATCCAGCAGCCGGACGGCCACTGGCCGCAAAACGCCTGGCTCGACGGATCGGCCTATTGGCCAGGCATCCAGATGGACGAATGCGCCTTCCCGTTGCTGCTGGCCGATGCACTGCACCGCGCCGGGCACCTGCCGCAAGCCAGGCTGCTCGCCTTTCAGCCGATGATCGAGCGCGCCGCCGGCTATGTCGTGCGCAACGGACCCGTTACCGGTGAGGACCGCTGGGAAGAGGATGCCGGCTACAGCCCGTTCACGCTTGCCGTCGAGATCGCGGCACTGCTTGCCGCGGCCGACCTGCTCGACGCCTGCGGCAAGCAGGTCGCCGCGACCTATCTGCGCGAGACCGCCGATGTCTGGAACGACCAGGTCGAGCGCTGGACCTATGTCACCGGCACGGCACTCGGCAGGCAGGCCGGCGTCGACGGCTATTACGTGCGGATCGCTTCACCCGACAGCGCGGAGGCCGGTTCGCCGAAGGACGGCTATGTCCCGATCAAGAACCGGCCGCCAGGCGATAACGACCAGCCGGCCGAGGCGATCGTAAGCCCGGACGCACTGGCTCTCGTCCGCTTCGGCCTGAGGGCAGCCGACGATCCGCGTATCGTCGACACGGTCACGATCATCGATGCGCAATTGCGCTGCGACCTGCCGCAGGGGCCGCTCTGGTACCGCTACAATGACGATGGCTATGGCGAGCATGAGGATGGCGCACCCTTCGACGGCACCGGCCAGGGCCGGCCGTGGCCGTTGCTCGCCGGCGAACGCGCCCATTACGAGCTTGCAGCCGGACGCAAGGACAGAGCTGTAGACCTGCTGGCCGCGCTGGAAGGCTCGGCCGGGCTGGGCGGCCTGCTGCCCGAACAGGTCTGGGACGGCGCCGACATGGCGGAGCGCGAACTGCTGCACGGTCGCCCCTCGGGCAGCGCCATGCCGCTGGTCTGGGCGCATTCGGAGCATATCAAGCTGTTGCGCTCGGTGCGCGACGGCACGGTCTTCGACATGCCACCTCAAGGCGTCAAGCGCTACATCGAGGACAAGACCGTGTCGCCGTTCAGGACATGGCGCTTCAACAACAAGATCCGGACGCTGCCGGCCGGCAAGACGCTGCGCGTTGAGCTCTTGGCTCCGGCGACGGTTCGCTGGAGCAGCGATCACTGGGCGACCGCCGCGGACAGCCAGACGATCGAGAACGCCTTCGGCATCCATCTTGCCGATCTGCCCACCGCCAGCCTCCCCGCCGGAAGCACGCTGATCTTCACTTTTTTCTGGCCCGGAGCCGGCGATTGGGAGAATGTCGACTTCTCCGTCATATCAGGCGATCAGGACAGCCAGTCGATCCTTCCTCGATAAACCCAGTAAATCTCCAGGAAACAGGGACGAAACCATGCAGATCGGAATGATGGGATTGGGCCGGATGGGCGCCAACATGGTCCGGCGCCTGATGCGCGACGGCCACGAATGCGTCGTCTACGACATCAACCCGGCCAGCGTCGCGGCTCTGGTGACCGACGGCGCCTCAGGAACGGCATCCATGGAAGAATTCGTCGGCAAGCTGGTCAAGCCGCGCTGTGTGTGGCTGATGCTGCCGGCGGCGATCACCGGCAAGATCATCAATCAGGTGGCCGCCCTGATGGAACCCGGCGACATCATCATCGACGGCGGCAATTCCTACTATCACGACGCCGTCGACCAGGCCGCGAAACTGGCTGCCAAGGGTATCCATCTTGTCGATGTCGGAACCAGCGGCGGTGTCTGGGGCCTTGAGCGTGGCTATTGCCTGATGATCGGCGGTCCCGACGTGGCGGTGCAGCACCTTGATTCGATCTTTGCCACGCTGGCGCCCGGTGCCGATGCCGGCTCCAATCCGCCCAAGGATGCCGGGACCGCACCCTTTGGCTATCTGCATTGCGGGCCGAGCGGTGCCGGCCACTTCGTCAAGATGGTGCACAACGGCATCGAATATGGCGTGATGGCCGCCTATGCAGAAGGCATGAACATCCTGAAGTCGGCCAATGCCGGCAAGCGGCAACGAACGGCGGACGCCGAGACCAGCCCCCTGGAAAACCCGCAATACTACCAGTTCGACGTCGACCTCCCCCAGGTGGCCGAGGTCTGGCGGCATGGGAGCGTCATCGGCTCCTGGTTGCTCGATCTCACCGCGGGCGCGCTGAAGAATGATCCGGGCCTGGCGAATTTCGGCGGCCGCGTCTCGGATTCGGGCGAAGGCCGCTGGACGCTGAAGGCGGCGATCGACACCGGCGTGCCGGCGCCGGTTCTGTCCTCGGCGCTGTTCGACCGCTTCTCCTCGCAAGGCGAGTCCGAATTCTCCGACAAGCTGCTGTCGGCAATGCGTTATGCCTTTGGCGGCCATGTCGAGAAGCCGAAGTCCGGCTCGTGACGGCGGCAGGGGAGACACGCCGATGAGCCCGGAACGGTCCGACACGCTGGTGCTCTTCGGAGCCACCGGCGACCTCGCCCACAAGAAGATATTTCCAGCCCTTTACCAGATGGTGGCCAAGGGTACGCTCACCGAACCGGTGATCGGCGTGGCGTTCGACGCCTGGGACCTTCAGCAATTGCAGGCGCGCGCCCGCGACGGCATCGTCAATGCGCTCGGCAAGATCGACGAAAAATTGTTCGCCAAGTTCGCCTCCCTGCTGCGCTATGTCAGCGGCGACTACCGCGATCCGGCGACGTTCGAGAAACTGAAAAGCGCGCTCGGCACCGCCCAGCGGCCGCTGCACTACATGGCGGTGCCGCCGACCATGTTCGAGACCGTCGTCCAGGGACTGGAGCAATCGGGCACGGCTCGTGGCGCACGGCTGATGGTCGAAAAGCCCTTCGGCCACGATCTGCAATCGGCGCGCTGGCTGAACCGGGTCCTGCATCTGGTTTTCGACGAACAGTCGATCTTCCGCATCGACCATTATCTCGGCAAGGAAGCGATCCAGAACCTGCTTTATTTCCGCTTCGCCAATTCCTTTCTGGAGCCGATCTGGAACCGCAACTTCGTCGAGAGCGTGCAGATCACCATGGCCGAGGATTTCGGCGTCGAGGGGCGTGGCCGCTTCTATGACAATGTCGGCTGCATCCGGGACGTCATCGAGAACCATCTGCTCAACATCCTGTTGCTGCTTGCCATGGAGCCACCCGTCGGCCGTTCCGCCGACGATTTGATCGACGAGAAGGTGCAGGTGCTGCGGGCGATCCGCACCTTGGCGAAAGACGATGTCGTGCGCGGTCAATTCACCGGCTATCTCGCCGAACCCGGCGTGGCACCGAACTCACCGGTCGAGACCTTTGCAGCGGTGCGTTTCTTCGTCGACACCTGGCGCTGGCAGGATGTGCCGTTCTTCATCCGCGCCGGCAAGAACATGCCGGTGCATGTCACCGAAGTGGTGGTGCGGCTGAAGCGGCCGCCGCTCGACGTCTTCGATCCGATCAAGCCGGCCGACCAGAACTACGTTCGCTTCCGCATCGATCCGCAAGTGGTGATCGCCATCGGCGCCCAGCGCAAGGCGGCGGGCGACGACATGATCGGCGAACAAGTCGAACTGACGGCGCTCGACGACAGCAAGAGCGACATGCCGCCCTATGAGCGGCTGATCGGCGATGCCATGAACGGCAACGGCCAGTTGTTCACCCGCCAGGACGCCAGCGAAATGGCCTGGCGCATCGTCGGCCCGGTGCTCGGCGACACCACGCCGCCGCACGTCTATGAACCGCTCACATGGGGTCCGGCGGACGCGATGGCCGGGTTCGGGCCGCCCAATGGCTGGATCGATCCGGTAAAGTGAGTGGAGGTGGCGCAATGGCCAAAGCGGTGAAGCAACCGGCATCGCACGCTGAGAAGATCGTGCTTGCGATCGACATTGGCGGCTCGCATGTCAAGATCCTCAGCAGCGCCGGCGGCGTGGAGCGGCGCGCCGACTCCGGGCCCGGCCTGACGCCGCAGCAGATGACCGATACGGTAAAGAAGTTAGCCGAGGGCTTGTCCTACGACGTCATCTCGATGGGCTACCCCGGCCCGGTCACCCACAACAGGCCACTCACCGACCCTGCCAATCTCGGCAAGGGTTGGGCAGGCTACGATTTCGCCGCGCAATTCGGCAAGCCGGTGAAGGTGGTCAACGACGCGCTGATGCAGGCCATCGGCAGTTATGAAGGCGGCCGCATGCTGTTCATCGGGTTGGGAACCGGTCTCGGTGCCGCGATGATCGTCGACAATGTCGCCCAGCCGATGGAACTCGCCCATCTTCCCTACAAGAAGGGCAAGAGCTTCGAGGACTATGTCGGCGAACGCGGCCTGGAAAAGCGCGGCAAGAAGAGATGGCGCAAATATGTCTTCGACGTCGTCGATCGGCTCCGCGCCGCCATGCAGCCTGACTACATCGTCATTGGCGGCGGCAATGTCGAGAAGCTCGATGAATTGCCCGCCGACAGCCGGCGCGGCGACAACACACGCGCCTTTGAAGGCGGATTTCGTTTGTGGCGCGACAAAGCGCTGATAGTCTGATATTGTTATTGTTTAATATAGTTGTTCAAAATAACGTGTGCCGCGGCATCAAGTCATTGCGCTGCGCAGATTTGCCGACTAGGAATCCCGCGCCACAACAACGCTGCCGTCCCGTGGATGCACAAAGGACGCCGCAGCATTTTGATTTTGCGCATGATCCTTTCCGGGAATCGAATCCGATTTTCAGGTCATTCGCTTTAGACGGAGAAATAGATTGACCGACGATAACGACAGCGCCCGTAAAGACATCGACCTGCTCGAGCTGACCGCTCACATCGTGTCCGCTTACGTCGAGAAGAACCGCCTGCCCGCTTCTGGTCTCGCCGATCTCATCGCCAGCGTCAGCACTTCGATAAGCGGGCTCGGCCAGCCGGCGGTCCCTGTGGCGGCACCGCTGGTCCCGGCGGTCAACCCCAAGAAATCGGTGACACCGGATTTCATCATCTGCCTCGAGGACGGCAAGAAGTTCAAATCCCTGAAACGTCACCTCGGCGTGCATTTCGGCCTGACACCGGACGCCTATCGCGCCAAATGGGGCTTGCCGGCTGACTATCCCATGGTCGCCCCCAACTATGCCGCCTCGCGTTCGCTGCTGGCGAAGTCGATCGGCCTCGGCCGCAAGGCCGCCGAAGTCGTGCCCGCCAAGGGCAGGGGCAGGAAGAAGGCCTCGGCCTGAGCAATTCGGTCCTGAGCCAACACTTAGGACGACTGGAACAGAAGCCTGCCGGCGAATCCGCCTTGGCAGGCTTCATGTTTTTGTGGCTTGGATGAACCGGACGGTTCTTTGGGGGAAGCCATGAACTACACCAGGATGGTGATCGAGAAAGAGGCGCCGGAAGAGTACGGCTACGACCGGATCCGCTACAATCTTTCCGAAAGTTCGATCGCCGACCAGAAACTCTCCGATATCGGCCTGTCCTTTCCCGATCTCACGCTCTTCTACGGCGAGCATCGCGGTGACAAGGAATTGCGCGCGCAGATCGCCGCTCAGGACGCCGGCGTCTTGCCCGATGATGTGCTGGTCACCGCTGGTGCTGCTGGCGCCCTGTTCATCATCTCGACCTCGCTGTTGTCGCAGAGTGATCATCTGGTCGTCATCAGACCCAACTACGCCACCAACATCGAGACCCCAAGGGCGATCGGCTGCGCCATCAGCTTTGTCGACCTGGCCTTCGAGGACGGCTTCGCCATCGATGTCGGCCAGGTCGCGGCGGCGATACGGCCGAACACCAGGCTGATCAGCGTCACCTGCCCGCACAACCCGACCGGCACGATGATGAGCCGCGCCGACCTCGACGCCCTGGTCGCGCTCGCCGAAAGCAGGGACTGCCATCTGCTGGTCGACGAAACCTATCGCGACCTCTCCTATGGCAAGCGCCTGCCGTCCGCGGCATCGCTGAGCCCGAAGGCGATCAGCGTCTCGTCGCTGTCCAAGGCCTTCGGCATTCCCGGCATCCGCATCGGTTGGCTGATCACCAGGGATGCGGAACTTCAGGAGAAATTCCTCGCCGCCAAGGAGCAGATCGGCATCTGCGGCAGCGTCATCGACGAAGGCATCGCGCGCGGCATGCTGGAGCGGCGGGACGTGTTCCTGGCGACGCTGCTGCCAGAAATGGCCAGGCGCCGCGACATCGTCCAGGCCTGGATCGACCGCGAGCCGCTGGTCGACTGGGTGCGCCCTGAAGGCGGTGTCGTCGGCTTCCCGCGCCTGAACGTCGACCCCGACTTCGACCTCGATCGGTTCTATGTGAACCTGCTGGAAAACCATGGCGCCTATGTCGGACCCGGCCATTGGTTCGAAATGCCGAAGCGCTTCTTCCGCGTCGGTTTTGGCTGGCCGACGGAAGCCGAGTTGAGGAGCGGCCTCGACGCCATCTCCGCGGCGCTCAGGCAATAATGTCCCCATGCAATCAACGGAACAGGGCGAAATTTCGTTGATCCAGCGCTGATTTTGGCGCACATCGCGCTGCGAACTTTGTTAGAAATTCCCTTGGCCGGAACAGCGCCCATCCGGGAAGTGCCCCGCCGGCCATCGCATCGGCCCGAAAATCGGTTCCGATTTTCGGAAAGCACGATGCGAAAACCAAAGTGTTGGAGCGTACTTTGTGCGTCCGATTGGACGCACGTCGCTCCAATGCCATCGCAACGGGGCCTCGATCCATGACTGCCGCACAAACCTCGCCGGACCAGCGCTATGCCGCGTTCCGCCACCGCTCCTTCCTGAGCTATTGGGCGGCGCGTTTCCTCACCACCTTCGCCACCATGATCGTGTCGGTCGCGGTCGGCTGGCAGATGTATGACCTGACGAGGGATCCTCTCGATCTCGGCCTGGTCGGCATCGTCCAGTTCCTGCCGTCGCTGCTGCTGGTGTTGGTCACCGGTGTCGTCGCCGACCGCTTCGGCCGCCGCCTGATCATGGCGCTGGCGGTGGTGATGGAGGCGATCTGCGCGCTGACCCTGCTGTTCCTGACCCTGCATGGCATCAGCGGACCGCTGCCGATCTTCGTCGTGCTTGCCATGTTCGGCGTCGCCCGCGCCTTTTTCGGGCCGGCCTCGGCCTCGCTGTTCGCCAATCTCGTGCCACCTGAGGATTTCGCCAACGCCATCGCCTGGAACTCGTCGGCCTGGCAGACGGCGACCATCGTCGGCCCGGTCGCCGGCGGCCTGCTCTACGGCGTGTCGGCGGAAGTCGCCTATGGCACCGCCGCCGTGCTTATGCTTGCGTCCGGGTTGCTGATCTTCACCATCCCGAAGCCTTCGCAACGCACCGAGACCGAGAAGCCGACGCTGCAGAACCTGTTCGGTGGGTTCAGCTATATCTGGAGCGAGAAGATCGTGCTGGGCGCCATCTCGCTCGATCTGTTCGCCGTGCTTTTGTCGGGCGCCTCGGCACTGCTGCCGATCTATGCGCGCGACATCCTCCAGCTCGGCCCCTGGGGCCTAGGCCTGCTGCGCTCGGCGCCGGGCGTGGGCGCCATCTGCGTCGCCATCTGGCTGGCCGGCCACCCAATCCGCAACCATGCGGGGCTGATCATGCTCGGCTTCGTTGCGGCGTTCGGTGCCTTCACCGTGCTGTTCGGCCTGTCGACCATCACCTGGCTGTCGATCGCAGCGCTCGCCTTCCTTGGCGCTACCGACATGTTCAGCGTCTACATCAGGGAGACTTTGATCCAGCTGTGGACGCCCGACCATGTGCGCGGCCGAGTCAATGCCGTGAACCAGGTCTTCGTCGGCGCCTCCAACGAGGTCGGCGAATTCCGCGCCGGCACGATGGCGGCGTTGATCGGCACGGTTCCGGCCGTCGTGGTCGGCGGCGTCGGCGCGATCGCGGTCGCCGGGCTGTGGATCGTGCTGTTCCCGCAACTGCGCAAGGTGCGCCACCTCAACGGGCGAAACTGACGTCTATCGCAGCGCCGGTTTGCCGAAGATCGTGCGCAGGAATTCATCCAGCCAGCGCTTGAGATGCATGTCCCAGATCAGCCGGCCGCCGAGATGATCGCGGCCGGGCTGCGCCCCGGGCAACTCGAAGCGATGCGCGCCGCGCACCACCCAACGCTGCATCATCGCCCTGGTCAACTCGCCATGGAACTGGATGCCCCAGGCATTGTCGCCATAGCGGAAGGCCTGGTTGGGATAGGTCTCGGCCGTCGCCAGCAGCGTCGCGTCCCTGGGCAGTGAAAAACCCTCGCGGTGGAACTGATAGACCATCTCCGGCCAATGCATCAGGGTCTTGCCGGCTTCGGTCGCCTTCAGCGGATACCAGCCGATCTCGACCAATCCTTCGCCGTGACCTTCGACCTTGCCGCCGAGATGGTTGACCAGCATCTGCGCACCAAGGCAGATGCCTAGGAACGGCCGGTTCTCCTTGAGCGGTACTTCCAGCCAGGCAGTCTCGCGGCGGACGAACTCGTCCTCGTCATTGGCGCTCATCGGTCCACCGAACACCACCGTGCCGGCGTGGCCGTCCAGCGTTTCCGGCAGCGTATCGCCGAGCGGCGGGCGACGGATGTCGAGCTCGAAGCCTTCTTCCAGGAGCATGTGGCCGACACGTCCGGGGCTCGAATTCTCCTGATGCAGCACGATCAGGATTTTTGGCTTCGAACTCGTTTGGCGCGGCATGGGCAGGCGAAATCCGTCTATTCGTCGCTCGATGTTCCGGTGGCGCCGGGTGCCTGCTCCGCCGCCTTGCGACGTGCCTCGATGCGGTCGCGGCGTTCGACGCCGATCAGCTCGGCGACGCGCCAGACCGTGTTGTCCTCCAGCTCGTGCAGCTCGCCATCGGCGTAGACGATCTCCCACATCAGGCCGATGAAGGCCTTGCGCGCCTCAGCATCGAGATGGCGCTTCAAGACACTGGTGAAGGCATAGAGATCGATCGCCTCATTGTCGGCCCGCTCGCCGGCGGCGGCGAGCGCTTCGAGCTCGGCGCCGCTGATCGAGTAGCTCTGGGCCAGCACCGCCTTGAACCGCTCCCACTCGACATCCTGGCGCACGCCATCGGCATTCATGACGTGATAGAGGAGCGCCGAAGCCGCAACGCGCGGATCGTCGCTGCTCGCATGCGTGCCGGCGCCGGCCGGCAAATCCCTCAGAAATGACAGAACGCGTTCAAACATATCCTATTCCTTAGAGCATGATGCCGAAAAGTGTGAAGCGGTTTTCGGACGACATCATGCTCTATCTGCTTGGGTTACAGGGCCCTCACGGCCGGCCCAACTCAAAACAACCGAAACCGACGCGGCGATTTTTCCGCTTCCTCGTCCGGATCGACGCCGGGATCATCCGGCAGCCGCGCATGCTCCTCGGCCGGCTCGACCGCTTCCGCGTTGGTCGGCACCTCGGCGAAGGCGGCGGCCGTGATCGGCCGGACGTGATCTTCCTCGCGGCTTTCAGCCTGCTTGCCCGTCGAAATATCGCCGCCGGCGTCATCGATCACCTCGACCGGCCTCTCGCTCACCGGCTTTGCCAGCGCTTCGATGACCGGAACGGGGGCGGCCGCTGCATCATCATGGTTGTCGATCAGCTGGCCGAGACGCTCCATCGGCGCGCGCCACTCGAAGGCGTCGAGCCGGCCGGTGACCGGCGATACCGGCGCCCACCGCTCCGAAACGACGCCATCGGCGACCCAGGCCGGATCGCGCGGCGCCCGCACCGCCCTGGACAGAAGCTGCCGCACCTTGCCCTGGTCGCCGGTGTCGGCCTCCTCGATGTCGGCCAATAGCAGATAGGCACCCTCGCGGCGGTCCATCCTGATCGCTGCCTCGGCCTCGCGGCGGGCAGTCGAAAAATCCAGCGCATCAAGTGCTGCGCGTGCCACCGTCATCGACGACTCGGCGTGGTTCTTCTTCATCTCCTGCAGCTTTTTCGCCCGGTTGAGGCGGTCGAGCACCGCATCGCCTGGCCGTGCATGGGTATAGAGCTCGGCGATCTCAGGATGCGGCTCGGCCCTCCACGCCGTCTCGAGGATTTTCGAGCCCTTGCGCACGTCGTTCTGCTTGAACAGCGCGGCCGCGGCGGCGACAGCGGCGGGGGCGAAGTCCGGCCGCAGCCGGTTGGCCTCGATTGCCGCGGTTCTGGCGGCAGTCGGATCGCTACCGGCAAGCGCCTGCGCCTTGGCCGTCAACAGCACGGCGCGACGGCGGTTGGCGGCATCGCGTTCGATCTGCCGTGTCGACTTCTGCGCGTCGACCAGTTTCAAGGCACCGTCCCAGTCGCCGCGCGCGGTCAATTCTTCCAGCGTCGATTCGGCCGCCCAGGCCAGTTGCGGCGCCATCACGGCGGCGCGGCCGGCATAGTGCCTGGCGGCGTTGCGGTCGCCGAGCCGTTCGGCCTCGAGATAGAGCCCGCGCAGGCCGAGCAGCCGCATTTCGGGATCGTCGAGCATGCTCTCGAATTTCTGCCGCGCGCCTTCGTGATCGCCTTCGAGCAGCGACGCCTGCGCCTCGAGCAGATGGATCAGCGGCTCCTGGTCGGAGCGGATCAGCTTGGCCGCTTCCTTGGTTTTCTTGCGAGCCAGTGCGCCGTCACCGGCGCCGGCGGCGATCATGCCGGTCGACAGCGCCTGATAGCCACGGTCGCGGCGGCGAACGCGGAAATAGCGCGAGATGGTGTAGGGGCTGTTCCACAGCGACTTGATCAGCCACCAGAAGATCATCACCGCGGCGACGACGGCAACGACGGCCACTGCCGCCACCATCAGGCTGACCTGGTATTGGTAGCCGCTGAAAGTGACGACCATGTCGCCCGGCCGGTCGGCCAGCCAGGCAAAGCCCAGCCCGAGGGCGAAAACGACAATGAGGAAGGCCAAGAGGCGGATCATGGTGTTGCCCTCATGCCTTCATCGCGCCGGAGATCAGCGCGTCAACCTGTGTTTCGACCTCGATGCGTGCTTTCAGTTTGCCGGCAAAGTCGGCACCGGCCGCCTTCACGGCTTCGGGCAGCGCGTCATACTCGCTGAGCGCCTTGGCATAGTCGCCCTGGTTGACCGCTACTTCTATGCGCGCGACGGTTTCCGGCGCACCGGCACCTTCGACGGCGCCGATCGGCCGGACCTTGACCAGCGATTCGGCGCTCGACAAAAGGTTCTGCAGGAAGCCGGCATTCTCATCGACCGGCCTCGCGGCGGCGACCATGGCATTGGCCGCGGCATCCGCTTGCGATGCGATCTCGGCGCGGGTCGGCACGCCTTTTTCAGCGTAGGTGCGCAGTGTCGCGAGTTGCGGCGCATCCGGCGAAATCGCGGCAAAGGTTTCGAGTTCGGCCGAGAATGGCGCGCCACGGTCGAGCGCGGACTTGAGCGCCGACGCGGCGATGGCGAGCGCGATCTTCGGCTGTCCCGCCGCCGCTTCGACCTTGCCGGAAAGCTGCGACACCGACTGCTCCAACGCAGTGAGCCGGCCATCCAGCGCCGTCGTCGCTTCGCCGGCTGACTTCGCCTGCGCGTCGAGACCAGCCAGTTTTTCGTTGAGCGGGCCGAGATCGACCGGTGCCGTGCCGCCGGCCTTACCTAGGGCGGCGACCTCGGTTTCGATCTGCTTGATCTTGTCGCCAAGCGCTGCGAGCCCGGCGGTGTCGCCCGCTCCACCGGATTCGACCGCCGACTTCAGCGCCGCGACATCGGTCTTGACCTGATCCAGCGCCGACGACAGGCCATCGACCTTGGCCGACGCGTCGGTGTTGCCGCCCGTTTCCTTCAGGCCGGCGATTTCGCGATTCAGCGCGGCGATCTCGCTGTTGACGCCGTCGAGCGATACGCCGGAACTGGACCCCGGCGCGGCGAGCAGCCCGGCATATTGTAGGCCACCCGCGCCGAGCAGCGCGATGACGCCGCCTATGATGCCGGCGGCAATGCCATTGAGGCCGCTACGCTTTGCCGGTGGTGTCGGCGCCATTCTGTCGTCCCGTGTCTCGGTTCTCGCCTTGTTGTCGTCGGCCTGGGAGCGCTTCGCCGACGCATCCTCGAAATTGTAGTCGAAGGCTTTGGTTTTGCTGGCCGGCGCCTCGGACGCTCCGGGATAGGCAGGTTCGGCTTCGCTGGCGCCCTTGGCTGCCGCTTCTGCGGCCGTCGCCGCTGGCTGTTCCGATTCGGCCTGGGCGTCCGCATGCTCCCAGGGCTCGAGATCGGTCTGGTCGGCATGCACCGGTTCTTCGGGAATCTCGGCCCGCGAGACGGCCTCCTCCGGCGCCTCTTCGGCGCCGGCCTGGGGCTTGGCGGCGTCCTCGTCGGCGATGCGCGAGACCGCGCCGGGCTCGAGATCGATGGTCACCGGCTCGCGGCGGCCTTTCGAGTGTCGCATCTTCGGCGTCTTGACCATGCTTGGGCTCCGCACAATTCGCTTCGTCTCAACGCCTGGCGGCGCATGATGGTTCAGAAAATGGTCTAGCACATCACCAAGCGGTGAAAAGGGGCGGTGTGATGACGCGGCTCAGGGCCGCGCCCGCAAAAGTGCCAGCAGCGTTTCCTCGTCGGGCCGCACGGCAACGCGGATTCTTTCATTGGCGGTATCGTCAAGCGCTGCCGCGATGCGCGCGGAAAGGGCGAAAAACCTTGTCTTTTCAAGGAGCCCTAGCAGAGCGGTCCGCCTGGCCAGGATCTGCATCGCGGCGGCGGCCTTGGCTGAATAAAGCAGCACCGCGTCGGCGGGTCGGCCGGACAGGCGCTCGAGGATGGCTTCATCGGAATAACCCACCGCGAGCGTGTCATATGTCTCGACGGCATGGACCTGGACGCCTGCTGCTCTCAGCCTCTGTTCGAACACTGGAAAGCGCACGCGTCCGCAGAGATAGACGATGGTCATCCCCGAGAGATGACCGGCAAGACTGGCGGCAAGCGCCTCAGCATCGCCCGGGCCTTCGCTGACCGAGGAGAACCCCGCTTTGCGAGCCGCTTCCGCCGTCCTGGTTCCCACGGCATGGCAGGGCAGACCGGCAAGCGCCGCGATGAGCTCCCTGGAAGCAAGCCGCACGGCATTGGCGCTGGTGATGGCCACCGCGACGGCATCGCCCGGAAACAGTCCGGCATCGACCGGCAACGCCGCCGTTTCGGTCAAGGGCAGAAGGATCGGCTGGAACCCTGTCTCCTGAAGCCGCTGTGCCGTGCGCGAGGCGCCCGGTTCCGGTCTCGTCACCAGGACGCGAAGCATTTCAGAGCCAGCCGTCGAAGAACTTTTCGCCGGCCCTGGCCCGCACGGTCCGGGCGGCTTCCTGGCCGATGCGGCCAGCATCCTGCGCCGGTCCCTGCAGATCGACCGTGTGCGACTGCGTGCCGTCGGGCGAGATGATCAACCCGGCAAAAGACAGCTCTCCGGCCTCGATCGCCGCGTAACCGGCGATCGGCGTGCGACAGGAACCATCGAGCGCCGCCAGAAAGGCGCGCTCGCAGGCGAGCGCCTGGCCGGTCGGCGCATGATGGATCGCCACCAGCATCTTTTCGACGTCGCCATCGCCGATGCGGGTTTCGATGCAGATCGCGCCCTGTCCCGGCGCCGGCGGAAAGATGTCGAGCGGCATCAGGTCGGTGACGACGTGGTCGAGCCCGAGCCGCTTCAGCCCGGCATAGGCCAGGATGGTGCCGGCGGCGACGCCTTCATCGAGCTTGCGCAGGCGCGTCTGCACATTGCCGCGGAACATCACCACGTCGAGATCCGGCCGCATCCGGCGGATCAGCGCCTGTCGCCGCAGCGATGACGAGCCGACTTTCGCTCCATGCGGCAGGTCGGCGATGGTCTTCGCCGCCTTGCCGATAAAGGCGTCGCGCGCGTCCTCGCGCGGCAGGAAGGCGCTGAGTTCCAGGCCGTTGGGCAATTGAGTCGGCATGTCCTTCGACGAATGCACGGCGATGTCGATCCGGCTCGCCAGCAGTGACTCCTCGATCTCTTTGGTGAACAGGCCCTTGCCGCCGGCCTCCGACAGCGGCCGGTCCTGGATGCGGTCGCCGCTGGTCGAGATGACGACGATCTCGAACGCTTCCGCCGGCATGCCATGCGCGGCCATCAGCCGCGCCTGCGTTTCATGCGCCTGTGCCAGCGCCAGCGGGCTGCCGCGTGTTCCGATTCTCAAGATTGTTTGCATGGCGTGCGGTCCGTGATAACCCCCGGGCAGACCGAGGCCTTTCCGGGCTTTCTCCTAATGGGGAAAGCGCCGACAGACAATCTCTAGGGACAGCGACGAATTGATCCGCGTTCTGGGCATTGAAACGAGTTGTGACGAGACCGCCGCCAGCGTCGTGGGGCTGGACGGTGACACTGCGCCAAAAATCCTGTCCAACATCGTGCTCAGCCAGATCGAGGAGCATGCCGCCTTTGGCGGCGTCGTACCGGAGATCGCGGCGCGCGCCCATGTCGAGGCGCTGGACGGTATCGTCGAGGCAGCCCTAGCCGATTCGGGCACAGCACTTGCCGATATCGATGCGATCGCAGCCACTGCCGGCCCCGGTCTGGTCGGCGGGCTGATTGTCGGGCTGATGACCGCCAAGGCGATCGCTGCGGCGGCGAACAAGCCGCTGATCGCCATCAACCATCTCGAAGGCCATGCCTTGACCGCAAGGCTGACCGACGGGCTCGATTTTCCCTATCTGCTGCTCCTGGTCTCCGGTGGCCACACGCAGATCCTCGCCGTGCGCGGCGTCGGCGACTATCAGCGCTGGGCAACCACCATCGACGATGCGCTCGGCGAAGCCTTCGACAAGACCGCCAAGATGCTCGGCCTGCCCTATCCCGGCGGACCCAATGTCGAGAAGGCCGCCCAAACCGGGGATGCGTCGCGCTTTGCCTTTCCGCGTCCGATGAAAGGCTCGGCCCAGCCCGACTTCTCCTTTTCCGGCCTGAAGACCGCCGTGCGCCAGGCGGCGACAGCCATCGCGCCCTTGAGCGACCAGGATGTCGCCGACATCTGCGCTTCGTTCCAGGCAGCGGTGGCCGATGCGCTGGCCGACCGTGTCGCGCGTGCGCTGGCGCGCTTTCGCGAGACGTTTCCCGGAACCAAAAATCCGGCCCTGGTGGTTGCCGGCGGCGTCGCCGCCAACCGCACCATCAAGGCGACGCTGGAGCGGCAGTGCGACGAGGCCGGCTTCACCTTCGTCGCGCCACCGCTGAAACTGTGCACCGACAATGCGGCGATGATCGCCTGGGCCGGCATCGAACGGTTGCGCGAAGGCATGGCGCAGGAAAACGGCTTCGACTTCGTGCCGCGCTCGCGCTGGCCGCTGGACAGCATTTCGACGCCGATGGTCGGCTCCGGCCGGCGCGGAGCCAAGGCATGAATGGCCGGGAGATGAACAGCCAAGACAAGGAAACCCCGGGCAAAAGCGGCTGGCGCGTCAGCGTGCTTGGCGGTGGCGCCTGGGGCACGGCGCTGGCGCTGGCCATGCTGCGCGCAGGCCATTCGGTGCGGTTGTTCGCCCGCGACCCCGAAACCGTCGCCGCGATCGATCGCGGCGAGAACCCGCGCTATCTGCCCGGCATCGCCATCGCACCCGGCATCGAGGCGACGAGCGACATCAAGGCGGCACTCACGCGCGCCGATTGCGTGCTGGCGGTGACGCCGGCGCAATCGCTGCGGGCAACGCTGGCGGTCGCGAAAGGCCATGTGCCTGCCGATATTCCGCTCGTCCTCTGCGCCAAGGGCATCGAGCGCGACACCGGCGCCTTGCTGTCGGCGATTGTTGGCGATATCCTGCCGCAAAATCCGGTCGCCGCTCTATCGGGTCCAAGCTTTGCCACCGATGTCGCCCGGGGCCTGCCGACTGCGGTGGTCGTGGCCGCCCGCGACGAGGCATTGGCAGCGGACCTCGCCGCCCGCTTTTCGGCGGAGAATCTGCGCTGCTATTCGAGCGACGACCTCATCGGCGTCGAGATCGGCGGCGCCTTGAAGAACGTCTTCGCCATTGCCGCAGGTGCTGTCACCGGGGCGGGGCTCGGCGCCAGTGCCCAGGCCGCCATGGTGACGCGCGGCTTCGTCGAACTGCGGCGCATCGGTGCCGCCTTCGGCGCCAGGCCCGAAACGCTGATGGGCCTGTCTGGCCTTGGCGACCTGCTGCTCACCTGCTCATCGACCCAGTCGCGCAACTTCGCCTACGGGCTGGCGCTGGGGCAAGGCAAGCCGCTTGCCGGATTGCCGCTGGCGGAAGGCGTGCCGACGGCGGCGATCGCCGCCCGCATCGCCACCGAGCGAAACATCGACGCGCCGATCATTGCCGCCGTGGCGGCCATACTGGACGGCACCATCACCATCCGGCAGGCTGTGACAGCCTTGATGACCCGGCCGCTGAAGACCGAAACCGACGATTGATCCCCACAACATCGATCCCACGACCAGGAGAAAGACCATGCTGTTTGCTTTGATTTGCAAAGACAAGCCCGGGAGCCTGCAGGTACGCCTCGACACGCGTCCCGAGCATATCGCTTTTCTCGAAGGGTTGAACGGCGACAAGAAACTGGCTTTCGCCGGTCCCTTCCTTGACGCCGAAGGCAAGCCCAATGGCAGCCTCGTCGTCGTCGAGGCCCCGGACCTGGCAGGGGCACAGGCCTTGTCGGCCGCCGACCCGTACGCCAAGGCCGGACTGTTCGACAGCGTCGAAATCCGCCAGTGGAACTGGACGTTCAACAAGCCGGCGGCTAGTTAATTCCGGTCGCTGGCGGACGCACGCCAAGGAGGAGCAAAAGAAATGAACTACTGGCTGTTCAAATCCGAACCCTCGGTCTTCTCCTTCGAGGCGCTGAAGGCGAAGGGCAAGGCCGGCACGCAATGGGATGGCGTGCGCAACTATGCCGCGCGCAACAACATGAAGGCCATGCAGATCGGCGATCTCGGCTTCTTCTACCATTCCAACGAGGGGCTGAACGTGGTCGGCATCGCCGAAGTCTGCGCGCTTGCCCATCCCGACACCACGACCGACGACCCGCGCTGGGAATGCGTCGACATCCGTGCCTTCAAGGACGTGCCGAACCCGCCGACGCTGGAAGAGGTCAAGGCCAATCCAAAGCTTGCCGAAATGGCGCTGGTGCGGCTCGGGCGGCTTTCCGTGCAGCCGGTGACGCCGGCGGAGTGGAAGGAAGTCTGCCGCATGGGCGGCCTGACACCCGCTCCGTGACGGCGCTCACACCAGACAGCGCGAAACAATTCATCCTCGACAACACGGCGCTGATGGCGCCACCGCATGTGCCGGAAATCCTGCTTCATCTTGCCGACGAGGCGCATGATTTGTGGCAGCGGACGGAGGATGAGCTGGTCGAGATCGGCCTGCCGCCGCCCTTCTGGGCCTTCGCCTGGGCCGGCGGCCAGGGCCTTGCCCGCTACATCATCGACAATCCAGCTATGGTGCGGGGAAAGCGTGTGCTCGACTTCGCTTCCGGCTCCGGCCTTGTCGCCATTGCTGCGGCCAGGGCCGGTGCTGCCGGCGTGATCGCAACCGACATCGATCCTTTCTGTGCGACCGCGATCCGCCTCAATGCGCAAGCCAACGATGTCGGGATCGAGTTCCTCGGCACCGATTGCATCGGCACCGATGCCGGCTGGGACGTGATCCTGGCAGGCGACGTTTTCTACGACAATTCCTTCGCCGTCCGGCTGATGCCGTGGTTCGCAACGCTGAAGGCGCGCGGCGCCGAGATCCTCGTCGGCGATCCCGGCCGGTCGTATATGCCGAAGGCAGGGCTGGAACCGCTTGCGGTCTATGAAGTGGCCGTCACCCGGGCATTGGAGGATTCACTGGTCAAGCGCACCACCGTCTGGCGGTTTGCTTGACGCCTTCGCCGAACAGGCGTTCCATCCGATCGGCATCGGAGGGGGACGCATGGATTTTCAAGCAGTGAACTGGCTGGCGGTGATCGCCGCCGCCGTCGTCGCATGGTTGTTCGGCGCCGCCTGGTACATGGGCCTGAGCAAGCCGTGGCTGAAGGCCGCCAGGCGCGATCCCGCAACAATGAAGAAATCACCGCTGCCCTTCGTCATCAGCTTCATTGCCGAACTGATCATGGCCTACATAATGGCCCTGGTGGTCGGCGCGATGACCGGCGGCGAGCCGACATTGCTCGCCGGACTTGTCTTCGGCTTCGTGCTTTGGCTGGGCTTCGTCGCCACAACGCTCTCGGCCAACCATCGCTACCAGGATTTCGGCTGGGACCTGACCCTCATCGACGGCGGCCACTGGCTCGGCGTGCTGCTGATCATCGGCGGGGTCATCGGCTGGTTCGGCGCGGCGGCAGGCTGAATGAAAAGGGAATAGGGCAGTAAGGCAGTAGGGGGATAGGGGAAGCGAAGGCGGTACCGACGCCTATCCCTACTTGCTGCCTTACTGCCTTACTGCCCTATTCCGTGATTCACGTCTTTGCCACTTCCTCGATAATCCATTCGCGAAAGGCGGCGATGCGCGGATCGTCGGCGGTGCTCTCGGGATAAACCAGGAAATAGGCGAATTCGGCTCCCACCCGCAGGCCGAGTTCAAAAGGCTGCACCAGCCTGCCTTCGGAGAGGTCGTTTGCCACCATGGCGAAATCGGCGAGTGCGACGGCATTACCCTCGATCGCCGCCTGAACGGCATCGGTGGAGTTCCTGAACACGATGGTGCGGCTGTCGTCGAAATCGCTGATGCCGGCCGCCGCCATCCACATCCGCCAGTTCGGCCATGTCACGCCTTGCCGCGCCCATTCGATATGGGCAAGCGTGTGGTTGAAGAGGTCACGCGGCTCGCGCAGCGGCGGACCGGACGTCAGCAGGCCCGGGCTGCACACCGGGATGATGATGTTGTCGAACAGGCGATGGGCGCGGAGGCCCGGGTACTTCCCGACGCCGAACCGGATGCCGACATCGACGTCGTCGAGGTCGAAATCCCGCACTTCGTAGGCGATGTCGAACCTGAGCTCGATATTGGGGTGATGCCTGCGAAAATCGTCGACGCGCCGCATCAGCCATTTTGAAGCGAACTGCGCGTCGAGCGTTACCTTCAGCAGTGTCGTGCCACGGGTCAGCTTGCGTGCTCGCGAGACGGCCCGGCCAAGCAGGTCGAGTGCATCGATCGATGCCTCGAACAGCACCGTGCCCGCCGCAGTCAGCCGGATGGTGCGGCTGGTGCGGGTGAACAGCACGATGCCCAGTTGATCCTCGATTTCCTTGATCTGATGGCTGACCGCTGCCGGCGTCAGGCCGAGCTCGTCGGCGGCACGCGTGAAGTTGAGGTGCCGGGCGGCGGCTTCCAGCGTCCTCAGCGCTCGCGTTCCAGGCAGCAGGCGGGACATGCCGTCCTCAAATAAAACTTGACGATCTCGAAAGAACTACTCGTTTCTCATTTAAATTTCAATGCGGCATGATCCAGCCATCGCAACACCATCAAACCGGATTTGATATCCGGATGAAACGGATCACGCCATGTCCCACATTGTCTTGAATGCGCCGGCATCCACGCCGGCCTGGCTTAGCGCGGTGCTTGACTGGTTTCGACATGCCAGGGTCGCCATCCGCCTCGCCCGCCACGATATAGCCCACCAGAACGTCGAGAACCTCTCCGATCGCCAGCTACGCGATATCGGCGCCGAGCGCCGTAACGTCGCCCGCGCCGTGGACAGGGAAATGGGTCGGCTGGGCCTGCTCGACATCGGCTGGCAGAAGCCAGGCAGGCGATTAGGGGAGTAAGGAAATAGGGCAGTACGGCAGAAGGGGGAGTTAAGACAGCACCGACACACATGCCCTACTGCCCTACTTACCGCATCACCCTCATCACCGTCCTATCCGACAGCAGTGGCAGCAGCCGCGCCATCGTGCGTGCGGTCACCGCCACGCACCCTTGAGTCGGCGTGAAGCCGGGCCGCGCCAGATGGAAGAAGACGGCGCTGCCGCGCCCACGCCGGCGTGGCGCCAGATTCCAGTCGAGCACCAGGCAGGCGTCATAGAGGCGGTCGTCGCGCCGCATGCGTTCGTGGCTGGCGCCATAGGGAATCTTGACCGGCCTGTTATAGTTGCGGTCGTCAGGCACTTCGCACCAGCCCAGATCAGGCCCGATCGGCGTCATCGCCAAACGGGTCTTGCGACCGCTGGAGAACTGATCTCCTCGGAAATAGCCTGACAGGATCCGCATCGGGCCGAGCGGCGTGGCGCCGTCGCCCTCACGCTTGTCGGCCGAGATGCCGCCCCGCCCCAGCGCACACGCAAACACCGTTCTGCCGGCCTGCAGCAGACCCTGGCTCGGGTTTCCGGGCCTCGCCCGCACGGTCAGCACGCGCAGCCCTTTTCGCAAAATTGCGCCGGCTGCATTGCTATCGCGTTTTTTCTTGTATGATCGTGCCACGGAACAAATCACTGTGATCGGCTGTTGTGCTGGTCAGCTTCCGCATAAAGAGACAGCGGTCAACTGAATTTTCTTTTCAAAACAACGGATTGATCCATGACTTCACGCACCATTCTAATCGTCGACGACGATGACGACCTGCGCGGCACTCTGGTCGAGCAATTGTCCCTCTACGAGGAATTTGACGTGCTGCAGGAATCCACTGCGGCAAAAGGCGTCGCGACCGCGCGCGGCGGCCTCATCGATCTGCTCATCATGGATGTCGGGCTGCCCGACATGGATGGCCGCGAAGCGGTGAAGATCCTGCGCAAGGGCGGCTACAAGGCGCCCATCATCATGCTGACCGGCCACGACACCGATTCCGATACGATCCTTGGTCTCGAGGCCGGCGCCAACGACTATGTGACGAAGCCGTTCCGCTTTGCCGTGCTGCTGGCGCGCATCCGGGCGCAATTGCGCCAGCATGAGCAGAGCGAGGACGCCACGTTCTCGGTCGGGCCCTACACCTTCAAGCCCAGCCAGAAACTGCTGATCGACCCGCGCGGCGGCAAGGTGCGGCTGACGGAGAAGGAGGCCTCGATCATCAAATATCTCTATCGCGCCGACCAGAAGGTAGTGACACGCGACGTGCTGCTCGAGGAGGTGTGGGGCTACAATTCCGGCGTCACCACGCACACGCTGGAAACCCACGTCTACCGGCTGCGCCAGAAGATCGAGCGCGATCCTTCCAATGCGGAAATTCTTGTGACAGAAAGCGGTGGCTACAAGCTGGTTCCTTAAACATTTCATTATCCAATCAGCGGCCGGGCGGGACCGCATTCGGGTACGATCCATTTGGAGGGGGTTGTGGATCGTATCGCAGGGGAGGGAATGGACTGACCGTTCGGGGACACAGCTAGATGGCGTTGGATGACGACATTCGCATCCTGTCCGCCGTGAGGCTCTTCGAGGGCTTCACGCAGGAACAGTTGCGTCTGCTCGCCTTCGGCGCCGAGAACACAATATTGCTTGCCAACCACAAGCTTTACCGCGAGGACGACGAGGCCGATTCCGCCTATGTCGTGGTCAGCGGGCGCATCCTGCTCTATCGAGAGCAGAACGGCGAACGCATCCCGATACGTTCGGTCGGCCCCGGCGCGATCCTGAGCGAACTGGCATTGATCGCCGACAGCAACCGGCTGACCAGCGCGTCGGCCGAAATCGATTCGGAAGTGATACGGCTCAGCCGCAAGATGTTCCGCCGCATCCTCGAAGAATATCCGGAAATCGCGGTGAATCTCCACCAGCGTATCTCCGAGGAATTTCAGACACTGATCCGCCGTATCGAGGAACTGGCGCCCCGCTTCTCTGACTAGCGGCAGCGATGAGCTGGTCATCCCGCTGCCAGGACCTTAGGGGTAAGGTCTGGCCGCGACGTAGCTTTAATCGAGATCGAAGCGCGCTATGACCGGCACATGGTCCGACGGGCGCTCCCAGCCGCGCGCCAGGCGCAGAATCTCATAGCCGGCAAAATCAGCCACCAGATTTGGCGACGACCAGACGTGATCGAGCCGCCGGCCACGGTCAGAGGCCTGCCAGTCCTGCGCGCGATAGCTCCACCAGGTGTAGAGTTTCTGCTCCTGCGGAATATTGAGCCGCATCAGGTCGACCCAGTTGCCGGCCAGCCGCATCGCCTCGAAGCTTTCCGTTTCGACCGGCGTGTGGCTGACCACGTTGAGCAACTGCTTGTGCGACCAGACGTCGTGTTCGAGCGGGGCGATGTTGAGGTCGCCGACAAGGACCGAGCCGGACACCTCGTCATGCTCGGCACGGATGGCATTCATCTCGGCGACGAAATCGAGCTTGTGCCTGAACTTCCTGTTGATGACAGGATCCGGTTCGTCGCCGCCCGCCGGAACGTAGAAATTGTGCAGCAGGATGGCCTTGCCGCCGGCTCGCACCGTCACTGACAGATGCCGGCTGTCCTCGATCTCGCAGAAGCGGCGCCTTTCGACCACCTCGATCGGCCGCCGCGCCACTGTGGCGACGCCGTGGTAGCCCTTCTGGCCGTGGAAGGCGATGTGCTCGTAGCCGAGCTTGCGGAACGCCTTTTCGGGAAACAATTCGTCCGGAACCTTGGTCTCCTGCAGGCAAAGCACATCCGGCGCATGCTCGACAAGCAGGCGTTCGACGATCGGCATGCGCAGGCGAACAGAGTTGATGTTCCAGGTGGCAATGGAAAAGGGCATTCGGCAATCCAGGACAGCGTATGGCCAGCCAAAACCGACAGGCCCTGGCGGGAAAGACGCCTTTTGACGGAGTCAGTCCGGGAAACTGCCAGCCGCAAGCCGCAAAGACAAGCCGGCCCCCGCCCAGCGAGGCGCGACCCAGGGCTTTCCACAGCTATTGACGCGATTGGTCCTGGGGCGGTTCATCGTTTCACGGAAACGCAGAACCTCTCTATCTCCTTGTTTTGACGCGATTCCCCCAGGGAAAGCACTACGCGCCTTTCCCGGGAAAACCGTTTCACACTTTTCCTGGAATGCTCTACCGCGCCTTGGTGTTGACTTCGCGATTCGCGCTGTAGTCGATGGCGAAGGTGTCGGCGGCGAAGCTGACGCCTTCCTTGACGTTGAAGATCATCACCGTCGTGTCCTTGCCCTGTGCGTCGGTGATCGTCCACTGACGCAGCTCGTAGGATTTGGGATCGAACATCATCGTGATCTTCGAATTGCCGAACACCGATTTGTCGGCGAGCTGGATGGTGGTGAGGTCGTCTTCCTGCTTGACGCTTTTGACGCGGTCGCCGGAGAGATCGATCTTGTCGTCGAGCAGCAGCTTCAGCGGCGTCTTCGACAGCGGATAGAGATCGGAGGTGTTGAGCCTCTTGTTGAGGATGACCACCGACTTGCCGTCTGAAATCACCCGGAAATTTGACGCGCCGTCATAGTTGAAGCGGATCTTGCCCGGCCGTTCGAGGAAGAACTTGCCACCGGTCTGCTCGCCCTTGGGGCCGAACTGCACGAATTCCCCGCTCATCGATTTGACCGAGGAAAAATGGTCGGCGATCTTCTGTGCGGCCGGCGGCACGGCCGCTTGCGCCGAAGCCAGCAACTGGAAGCCGGGCATCACGTTGAAGGCCGCCGCCCCTGCAAACCCCAGGCCCAGCCCGAGCAACTGGCGCCGGGTGGGAGCAAAACTGCGGAGCGCTGAAGGATCGTTTTTCATGTCGGTCACTCTCATCTGATTCCTGAGTTGCCCTAGTGCTTGGACCCCCAGTTGGGCTGAAGTTTGGCGGGTCAGCCGCGCCTCATTCGCTTCAACGCCCTGAGCGGTTCAAGGTTGCCCACAAGGTCAGAACTTGTCCTCTTCGGTCGGCACCAGGATCTCGCGCTTGCCGGCATGGTTGGCCGGGCCGACGATCCCTTCCTTCTCCATTTTCTCGATGATCGAGGCGGCGCGGTTGTAGCCGATGCCCAGCCGGCGCTGGATGTAGCTGGTGGAAGCCTTGCCGTCGCGCAGCACCACGGAAACCGCCTGATCGTAAGGATCATCGGAATCCTCGAAATTGCTGTTGCCGCCGCCACCGCCCGAACCGCCCTTGCCCGACGGCTCGTCGTCGTCCTCGCCGTCGTCCTCGGTGATGGCGTCGAGATACTCCGGTACGCCCTGCAGCTTCAGATGCGCGACGATCTTCTCGACCTCTTCATCGGCGACGAACGGGCCATGCACGCGCTGGATACGGCCGCCGCCGGCCATGTAGAGCATGTCGCCCATCCCGAGCAGCTGCTCGGCGCCCTGCTCGCCCAGGATGGTGCGGCTGTCGATCTTCGACGTCACCTGGAAGGAGATGCGGGTCGGGAAATTGGCCTTGATGGTGCCGGTGATGACGTCAACCGAGGGACGCTGTGTCGCCATGATGACGTGGATGCCGGCGGCACGCGCCATCTGCGCCAGGCGTTGCACCGCACCTTCGATGTCCTTGCCGGCGACCATCATCAGGTCGGCCATCTCGTCGATGATGACGACGATATAGGGCATCGGCTCGAGGTCGAGATTCTCGGTCTCGTAAATCGCCTCGCCGGTCTGGCGGTCGAAACCGGTCTGCACGGTGCGCGAGATCTTTTCTCCCTTCTTGTCGGCTTGCTGCACTCGGGCGTTGAAACCATCGATGTTGCGCACGCCGACCTTCGACATCTTGCGGTAACGGTCCTCCATCTCGCGCACGGTCCATTTCAGCGCCACCACCGCCTTCTTCGGATCGGTGACCACCGGCGTGAGCAGATGCGGAATGCCGTCATAGACCGACAGTTCCAGCATTTTCGGATCGATCATGATCAGCCGGCAATCCTGCGGCGTCAGCCGATAGAGCAGCGACAGGATCATGGTGTTGATGGCGACCGACTTGCCCGAGCCGGTGGTGCCGGCGACCAGCACGTGCGGCATCTTGGCGATGTCGACGATGACCGCCTCGCCATTGATGGTCTTGCCCAGCGCCAGCGCCAGTTTGGCCTTCGTCGTTTCAAAGTCGCGGCTGGCCAGAATCTCGCGGAGATAAACGGTTTCGCGCTTGGCGTTCGGCAGTTCGATGCCGATGGCGTTGCGGCCGGGCACCACAGCGACGCGGCAGGCGATGGCGCTCATCGAGCGGGCGATGTCGTCGGACAAGCCGATGACGCGCGAGGATTTGATGCCGGGCGCCGGTTCGAGCTCATAGAGCGTGACGACGGGACCGGGGCGGACGGCGATGATCTCGCCCTTGACGCCAAAATCCTCCAGCACGCCCTCGAGCAGGCGGGCATTCTGTTCCAGCGCGTCCTTGGACAGGCTGGCATCCCGCACCACGTTCTTCGGTTCGGACAGGAAATGCAGCGACGGCATCTCGAATTTTTCTGAGCCGATCAGCGATGTCTGCGCCTCGCGCTGGACGCGGGCGCCTGGAGCCGGACGCGGCGCCGGCGCCTCGACGCGGGTGGCGGCATCGGAGCGGAACTGCTGCACCCTCGCGGTCGGCGCCGAACGGCGTTGCACGACGGGCTCATCGTCGAAATCGGCATCTTCGCCATTATCGAAGCGATCGCCGAAGACATCGTCATCATCCAGATCGACCGAAACACTGCGGTCATTGACCATGGCGGCGAAGAATTCGGGCTCAACGCGGGCGCGACCGTCCGGGCTCATCCGCGATTCGGCGAACTCGGCCGATTCGACCCGTTCGGCGGCGCGCCGCCAGCCGCTCGCGCGCGGCTCCATCTCCGGCTCGTACTCCTCCCGCTCCTGCCTGCGGCGCACGGCGCGGCGGTGCATCCAGGCGCGCAGCGACAGCCACCAGTGGGTGATGGCGCCAAGCGCCAGAATGCCTTCGTCGCCTTCATCCTCGTCATTGTCGAACAAAAGGTCGTCCTCACGCGGATCGACGGCAGGCTCGTCCTCCATCACGGCGAAGCCGTTCTTGCGTCCGATCAGCGCCGAACCGTGGGCAAAGAGCCACAGCGCGGGTGCGGCCAGCAAGATGGCGATGATGCTGGCGAACAGGCCGGTCGGATAGCCGCCGATCACAATCCCGGGGATCTTAAGCACCATGTCGCCGAACACGCCGCCGAGGCCGGTGGGCAGCGGCCAGGTCTTGGGCGGCACCACGCAGCCGGCCATTGCCGCGGCGAGCAGGGCGAAGCCAAACCATGAAAGCCCGCGCCTGGGCAACCTGTCGACGCCGCGCGCGGAAAACAGCAGAAAGCCCCAGATCACGGTCGGAACCAGCGCAGCAACCGCGGCAAGGCCGAAGAACTGCATGGCCAGGTCGGAGAACACGGCGCCGGCATAGCCCATGGCGTTGGTGACGGTGTTGTTCGTCGCGTGCGAGAAGCTCGGATCGGCGACATTCCAGGTGGCAAGGCTGGCGACGCCGAATGCGGCCAGCACGAACAGTCCGGCGCCGACCAGCCGCCCGACCTGGCGCCGCGCGAACGCCTGGATGCCGTGCCCCGTATCGGCCAGCGCGAGCGGTGCTGAAGCCCCTGAACGCATGCTCATCCTCGTCTGTCATTGCTTCGTGCGGGTGCGTGGCGCACTCCGGCAGATTCGGGTCTCAGACTATCGGCGGGAAGGTTAAGGGCGCATTAACTATAAGAGGTTGAGATGATCAAACCTCGTTACCGCCGGTTGAGCCGCTTGCTGCCCGAGGAAAGCGACCTGAGAAAGGGCAGTGACGTTGCCGCAGGGCCACCAATTTGGGTAGAGGCATGCAATCTGTCATCCTTCGCGTGGCGGTTCTGGGCTGGGCAGGGCTCAGTCTCCTGCTCGCTTTGCACTGGTTTGTCGAACTCGGCATGGTGGGCTTTCCGGATGGCTACGTGACGCCCTTTGCCAGGGCGACCAGCCCGCTGCTGCACACCCTCGCCACCGCCTGTCTGATGCAAGGCCTGTATTTTTTGTACAGGGGTCTTTTCGGCAAGGGATTTGGGTTGCTGGGGCTCGGCCTGCAGATTTTCATCGCGGCCGTCCTGACGGTGGCGCCTGTGATGATCGTCAGGAACTGCCCTCATTCCCAGTCATGCAGCAGGGCCTATGAGACGCTGACAAACACCATGATGGACGACGGCGCCGGCGGATAGGGCTGCCGCCGGAACGGTTTGTCGGGAGATCCTGCTTAAGCCCTGTCCACGCGCGGCCTCGCAACGGGCACAGGGCACGCCAGAAAAGATCGAACCTCGGCTCGATCAAGACGCCTGTCGGCGTGGTACCAAAAAAGAGGCCCGGAACGTGTCCGGGCCTCAATGCGTGACCTCCTTTCGGGAGCGTCACGACGGGATCTTTCAAGGCAATTCCAGGAAAATGTGCGGTGGTTTTCCGTTCGGAATTGCGTAGGCAGGTAAGGGGGCCGGCGGGAGGAGGGTTCCACCGGCCCCTTGGCTAAGCTGGCCTTACGGCACCACTTCGCCATGCTGGGAGATGTCGAGGCCCTCGACCTCTTCCTGGGTCGTCGGACGCAAGCCGACGAGCGCCTTGACGATGTAGAGGATCACGAAGGTGGCGATGGCCGTCCACACGATGGTGACGGCGACGCCGTAGATCTGCTTGCCGAGCGAAGCACCCGACGACAGGCTGTTGATCGCCGGATCGGCGAGCACGCCGGTGAGCAGGGCGCCGATGATGCCGCCAACGCCGTGCACGCCGAACGCATCAAGCGAGTCGTCATAGCCGAACATGTGCTTGACCTTGACCGCCGAGAGATAGCAGACGACGCCGGCAACGATGCCGACGATGAAGGCGCCGGTCGGGTTGACGAAGCCGGAAGCCGGCGTCACCGCGACCAGGCCGGCAACGGCACCCGAGATGATGCCGAGCACGGAGGGCTTCTTGGCGACGATCCATTCGGCGAACATCCAGGCCAACGCTGCTGCTGCGGTGGCAACCTGGGTGTTGAGCATGGCGGCACCGGCGAGGCCGTCGGCAGCCAGTTCCGAACCGGCGTTGAAGCCGAACCAGCCGACCCACAGCAGGGAAGCACCGATCACCGAGTAGACCAGGTTGTGCGGCGCCATGTTGGTGGTGCCGTAGCCTTCGCGCTTGCCGAGAACCAGCGCGCAGACCAGACCGGCGACACCGGCGTTGATGTGGACGACCGTACCGCCGGCGAAGTCGAGCACGCCAGCCGTGCCGAGGAAGCCGCCACCCCAGACCCAATGCGCGATCGGCACGTAGACGACGAGCAGCCAGAGCGCCATGAAGATCAGCAGCGCCGAGAATTTGAAGCGTTCGGCGAAGGCGCCGGCAATCAGCGCCGGGGTGATGATGGCGAAGGTCATCTGGAACATCGAGAAGACGAATTCAGGAATGTTCGCGACGCCCGGCAGCCACAGCGAGGCTGTGGTGATGCCGTGATGGAAGAATTTCGAGGTGCCGCCGAGGTAGGCATTCATGCCGCCACCGTCGGAGAAGGCCAGCGAATAGCCGAACATGAACCAGAGCACCGTCACCAGGCAGGTGATGGCAAAGCTCTGCATGATGGTGGCGAGCACGTTCTTCTTGCGCACCATGCCGCCGTAAAACAGCGCCAGGCCCGGAATGGTCATCATCAGCACCAGCGCCGTCGAGGTCAGCATCCAGGCGGTGTTGCCGGTGTCGAGCACCGGGGTGGGGGCAGCAGCCGGTGCAGCCGCGGCCGCGGCGGGAGCGGCTTCCTGCGCGAAGGCGGCGACCGTGCCCCATGCTGCGAGAGCGAGCGACCCTAAAAGGGCGGCGCGTCCCGTCGTCTTCAAGGTGGAAGGAATATTCATTGAACTCTCCATTGGAATACGTGTTCGCCGCTCAGAGCGCGTCGGTGTCTGTTTCGCCGGTGCGGATGCGCACCGCCTGATCGATGCCGAAAACGAAGATCTTGCCGTCGCCGATCTGGCCGGTCTTGGCGGCCGCGGTGATAGCCTCGACGGCCTTGTCGACCACGTCGGCACTGACCGCGACTTCGATCTTGATCTTCGGCAGGAAACTGACCGCGTATTCCGCTCCGCGATAGATTTCCGTATGTCCCTTCTGACGCCCGTAGCCTTTGACTTCGGTGACGGTCAGGCCCTGGATGCCGACGGCGGTAAGCGCTTCACGCACCTCGTCGAGCTTGAACGGCTTGATGATTGCCATCACGATTTTCATAAGGTTTCACCCTTTGCTGTTGCGGTCCCCCGCGTTTGCACGACTTCACCGAACCCAAAGAGCCGGAGAGTGCCCGACAGGATTCAAGCTCCGTGCCAATTGCCGAAGCAGGGTGTTAACCTGTTGTAAACAAAGGAATTGAGGCCGCCAAAGCGACGACGTGCCCGCAACAGCGGCAAACCGACTGCTTAAAAATTAGGCAATTTTCTCAAAATGCCTACTCTGCAGGCGATCGCTTGAGACGGATCAGCCCTTCCTGGGCAACCGAGGCGATCAGCGTGCCATCGCGGGCAAACAGCGAGCCCCGCGTAAAGCCGCGCGACCCCTGAGTTGAAGGGCTGTCTTGCGTGTAGAGCATCCAGTCGTCGAGCGGATGGCTGCGATGAAACCACATGGCGTGATCGAGGCTTGCCGCCTGGATGTCGCGATCGAAAATGGCGCGGCCATGCGCGAAGGTTGACGTGTCGAGCAGCGTCATGTCGGAAAGATAGGCCAGCACCGCCGCCTGGATGGCGCGATCCGCCGGCACCGGACCGGTCGTGCGGATCCAGATGTTCTGCTTCGGCTCCAGCTTTTCGCGACTGGTGTAGTGCTTCAGCATGACCGGCTTCATCTCGATCGGCCGGTCGCGCTCCCAGTAGCGCTTGATGCCTTCGGGCACCGCCTCGCCGAACTTGCCGAGCAATTCGCGCTGCGACAGCAATGTGTCTGGCGCCGGGACGTCCTGCGGCATCGGCACCTGGTGTTCGAGGCCGACCTCGTCCTGCTGGAACGAGGCTTCTAACGAAAAGATCGCCTGGCCATGCTGGATCGCCACCACGCGGCGCGTGGTGAAGGAGCCGCCGTCGCGGATCCGGTCGACCTCGTAGACGATCGGCACCTTGGTGTCGCCGGGCCGCATGAAATAGCCGTGCAGCGAATGCACGTGGCGATCTGGGTCGACTGTCCGCTGTGCCGCCACCAGCGCCTGGGCGATGGTCTGCCCGCCGAACACGCGCTGCCAGTCCAGCAAGGGGCTGCGACCACGATACAGATTGTGTTCCAGCTTCTCGAGGTCGAGAATGCCGAGAAGCTCGTCCATGGCAGCCGTCATTTTTTCGCACCCTTGCCGCAGAAGTGTTATGGCGGTTTCCGACAGGACGGACAGGCAGTCAAGGGCGCAAGCCCGGTCGGCGTGGAAGGAGCGAAGAAGATGGAACGCAAGACCGACGCAAAAAACAGATTCGGGCTTGATGTTCTGGTCGCCGGTGCCGGCTATGTCGGCTTGGCCAGCGCCGTCTCGCTGAAGCAGGCGCGTCCGGGCCTTGCCGTCGCTCTGGTCGATGCCGCACCCGCCGGCGCCTGGCAAAGGGATGGCCGCGCATCGGCCATCGCCGCCGCCGCCTGCCGCATGCTCGACCAGCTCGGCGTGTGGGCCGAGATCGCGCCGCAGGCCCAGGCGATCACCGAGATGATCATCACCGATTCGCGCACCTCCGATCCGGTGCGCCCGGTCTTCCTGACCTTCGACGGCGAGGTCGCACCGGGCGAACCCTTTGCCCATATGGTCGCCAACCGGGTACTGAACGGCGCCTTGCGGGCCAGCGCCGAGAAACTCGGCATCGACATCATCGAAGGCGTCGCCGTGCAGGGTTTTGAGACCAACGGCGCCGGCATCACCGTGCATCTTGCCGACGGTGCGACGCTGAAGACCCGGCTGCTGGTTGCCGCCGACGGCGTCAACTCGAAGCTGCGCGACATGGCCGGCATCAAGACGGTGAAGTGGGAATATGGCCAGTCCGGCATCGTCTGTACGGTGGCGCATGAACGCCCGCACAATGGCCGCGCGGAAGAACATTTCCTGCCGGCCGGC
The DNA here is from genome assembly GCF_056404355.1 of Mesorhizobium sp. P2_D5. Classification (NCBI taxonomy): domain Bacteria; kingdom Pseudomonadati; phylum Pseudomonadota; class Alphaproteobacteria; order Hyphomicrobiales; family Phyllobacteriaceae; genus Mesorhizobium; species Mesorhizobium sp. P2_D5. The sequence continues at coordinate 3,617 of NZ_JBFUEE010000005.1, read as the reverse complement.
CCGTTTGCCACGCTGCCGCTCAAGCCCGGCGAGGACGGCACCAACCGTTCGTCGATCGTCTGGGTCGAGCGCACGCCCGATGCCGAGAAGCTGGTTGCCGGTGACGATCTCGTCTTCGAGCACGAACTCGAACAGCGTTTCAGCCTGAAGCTTGGCGAGATCCGCGTCGCGGACAAGCCGCGCGCCTGGCCGCTCGGCCTGACCATCGCGCGCGCCTTCGTCGCGCCGCGCATAGCGCTGGCCGGCGACGCCGCCCACGGCATCCACCCGATCGCCGGCCAGGGCCTCAATCTCGGCTTCAAGGATGTCGCCGCTCTGGCCGAAGTGATCGTCGAGGCCGACCGCCTCGGCCAGGACATCGGCGCGCTCGACGTGCTCGAACGCTACCAGCAGTGGCGGCGCTTCGACACCGTGCAGATGGGCATCACCACGGACGTGCTGAACCGGCTGTTTTCCAACGACATCGGCCCGCTGCGCGCCGTCCGTGACATCGGGCTCGGCCTGGTCGAGCGCATGCCGCGACTGAAGGAGTTTTTTATCCGCCAGGCATCGGGATTGTCCGCCGGGACGCCAAGACTTTTGAAAGGCGAGGCAATCTGAGCCGTTTCACGGACGTGCCAGGGTGTGTTGAGATTCAGGTCAGGCCGAGCCGAGAATGGTGAGTTCCGAGAACCGGAGCGGAGCGTACTTTTGGGTACGTGAGCACCGGAAGCGCAGGAAGTCGCCGTTCGCAGGCCGGCCTCACCTGAATATCAGCACACCCTAGTTGACCTCGAAGCCCAGCTTCTGCCGCAGCCGCAATATGCGCTGGTCGGCGATCTCAAGGCGTTTCTCGCCACCTTGCGCAGCGCGGTTGACCATCTGCAGCAGATCGTTTCGCTCGGCCACATCGAGCCGTTCGCGCAACAACGGCGCCAGCTTGTCGATGACGATCGTCGTGTCGTCGATCTGTGACGCGGCCCATTTGGCGTAGATCACCGCCTCGTCGGTCTTCTTCTTGTCGGCGATCTCGGAAATCACCGCGCGAATGACCGCCTCGCGCTGCGGTAGCACAGGCCCATCCTCGGAAACGATGGCGGTGATCAACGTCGCGGCCGCCACCACCGGATCGTCGATCGCCGTCAGCGGCGACAGGGCGGCCTGCTTGCGCAGCTTCTTGCGGCGCACGGAGCCCTGGACCCGACCGATGACATCGGCAACGTCACGCGCCGCCTCGTTCATCGCCTTCATCCGGTACCACCAGAACGCCGCCGCGCCCAACACGCCAAGGATCGCAATCAGGAAAGGCATGAAGAATCCCCCAAAATCCCGGTGACGATAGGAGAACTCTTGCCTTGCATCAACGCGCAAAAGTTGCGAGCGAAATCGAGACGTTCGCTCGACCGAACGCCTTGGTTTCGAAATGGCCGCAACGCATGGCAGGCATCTATGACCCCGGTATGTCGTAGATGGCGCGGACCTCGATGGTCCCGAGTTCAGCCAGCGGAATACCGGCGGCGATGTCCAGCGCCTCGTCGATATCCTTTGCCTCGACCATGACGAAGCCGAGCAACTGCTCCTTGGTCTCGGTGAAGGGCCCGTCGGTGACCAGCCGCTTGCCCTGGCGCCGGCGCACGGTTTTGGCTGACGTAACCGATTGCAGCGCCTCGGCGACGATCAGCAGGCCTTTCTCCTCGAGCGATCGGTCATAGGCCAGCGAATCGGCGTTGAGCTTGGCCGACCCTGCCGGGGTCAGCGCGTGAAGATCCTTTTCCTCACCATAGACCAGGCAAACATATTTCATTTCGAGCTCCCTTGCTGTGTCGAGGCGACGAGCGTGTCGGCCCGGCCCTTGCCCGCCGCAGCGTGGTCGAGAATGCACACCGCAACCCCGATGATGGCAACCGCTGCCAGAAACCGGCCGAACGCCGGCGCGGGCTGGTGCATCCAGTCGGCTTCCTGTCCACCGCCTCCGCGGCCGGCTTTTTTCTTCCAATGCGCACAAAACAGCATATCCATGTGATCCTCCATCCGGCCATCAAACTTGGGTGGCCGCCCGCAGGACGGGCGAGGCGGATCAAAGTCGACATTTCTGCACGCGCATTTTTTCAAAAAGAATCGAGGCAACCGCGGTCGACACCCGTGTAGTGGTCCAAAGAGCGCAGTGGCCTTCGCGTCCGCACGCGCTATAGTTGACCGGACGCCGGCCCCAACCTCGATCACAAGCCCGGCAACCCACCACCACAGCCCACCACGACAACCAAGGAGGAATTCATGGACCGCACCGCAAACGCCGTCTGGAAAGGCAATCTGAAAGAGGGAAACGGCACGCTCGATACGCAGAGCGGGGCCCTGAAGGGCACGCCCTATTCATTCAAGGCGCGCTTCGAGGACGAGAGCGGCAAATCCGGCACCAATCCGGAAGAGCTGATCGCCGCGGCGCATGCCGGCTGCTACGCCATGCAGTTCTCGCACTTCCTGGCTGAAAACGGCACGCCCGCCACCGAGCTCGACGCCAAGGCCGTGGTGACGCTGGTTCCCGGCACCGGCATCACCGGCAGCGCCCTCACCGTGGTCGGCAAGGTGCCGGGCATCGATGCGGCGAAATTCAAGGAACTGGCCGAAAAGGCCAAGGCCGAATGCCCGGTCTCCAAGGCACTCGGCGCCATAAAAGTGTCGCTCGACGCCAGCCTTGGGTGAGAGCTCGGGTTCGATACAGAAACGCCGGCTCAAGGGCCGGCGTTTTGCATTTTGTAGAAGCATCTTTCGCAACGCCGGCGCCGGGTCACCCCCTCTGCCCTACCGGGCATCTCCCCTCATGGGGGGAGATTGGCAGCTTTGCCGTCCTGCGTCATTCAGCGTCGGAGATTGGCGAAAGTCGAGGTGACGTCCAATCTCCCCCCCAAGAGGGGGAGATGTCCGGCAGGACAGAGGGGGGCGCTGTCCCGCCAGCGTCTCGAATGATTGTTAGCGGCCTTCGCCGGTCAGTGCCTCGATGAGGGCGCGCAGCCTCGCAACTTCTTCCTCGAGGGTACTGACGCGCTCTTCGAGGCCGGAGACCGATGAGGCGACCGACGGCGCCTGGTGCATGGCGACGGGCGCGACCTGCACCGCGCCGCTCAGCAGGTGCATAAAACGCTCCTCGCGCTGGCCGGGGCCGCGCTCGATCAGAACCACCAGCGGCGGCCTGCGGCCGATCAGCAGGTCGAGGTCGGTGCGGAGCGCCTCGATCGACGAAAACCGCGCCATGCGCTCGGTTCGCGCCAGCAATTCATGCGCCGTCTGCGCGCCGCGCAACAGCATCAGGCCGATCAGCGCGATCTGCGCCGTGGTAAGCGAGAAACGCTGCGCCACCTGATGCTCGTAGCGCTCGACGCGCGAGGCGAAGACCTGCCGGACCAGGCCCTTCTGCTCCAACTGGCTCAGCGCCCGCCTGACCTCGACAAGCTCGACCGCCATCACCGGCTCGCGCGCCGTCTTCTGGTTGGCCGCGGCATGCGCGCCGTTGAGCGTCAGCGGATAGACATCCGGCGTCAGCTCCTTCTTCTCGATCAGGCAGCCGAGCACGCGCGCCTCGACAGGGGAGAGAATGGGAAGGTCGGTATCTGTCATGGCGTCGCTATCCTTCTGAGGCCGGC